>CAVRFQ010000012.1:0-1175451 GCA_963720415.1 uncultured Solirubrobacteraceae bacterium
TCGGGCGGGGCGATCGTCGCCGCCTCGGATCCGGACGCCGAGCACGACGAGATGCTGCTCAAGGCGCGCGCGGTGCTCGAGGCGGTCGGGGGCACGCTGTCAACCAGCGGCTGCCCGATCGGCGAACGAGCGGCACCGCTCTGCGGGCGAACGGCACCTCGCACAATCGGCTGCGGACTCCCATTCCCGGGCATACGATCGCCCGACGCGGTCCCGAAATCGGACACGAGGAGCGTCTTGATGACTGCCGTCGACGTACCGGGTCTGGACAAGCAGAACGGGGTGACGCTGGGCCGAATCCTCGGCCGCGGAAACGTCGGGAAGGCCGAGGAGGGCCCCGACGGCATGATGCGCGCCACGATCCGCATCCCGGAGGACGAGCTGGTCTACGAGCCCGGGGTCCTGGTCATGCCCCACGGGGGCACGCTCGAGCTCAGTTCATCAACGATGACAAGAACACCCACTGCGCGGTCCTGCCGAGCAACGGCGACTACAAGTTCATCTGGCTGGTGAACCACTCGAAGGGAACGGCCACGCTCGAGCTCGACGGCCCGGGCTACTACTGGTACGGCTCCCGTTCGGGCAACGACGAGGGCCGCGGCCTGACCGCCGCGATCGTCGTGGGCGGCGACGCGCCGCCGGAGGCGCGCCTCGACCGCCCGCCGCAGCCGCGCCCGTAGTTCGACCGCCCGGCTGAATCACGACGTCTTAGGAGCACTCGATGGCAACTGACTACGTAGACGCAGGGCAGGCGGTCGACAACTCGTCCCTGAGCGGCATCGTCGGCAGCGCGCCGCCGGTGACCGACGGCGGTCACCTACGAGCGCATCCTCAACGCCCGCTCGGAGCCGCAGAACTGGCTCACCTACTACGGCGCCTACGACGGGCAGCGCTACAGCCCGCTGGACCAGATCAACAAGGAGAACGTCAGCAAGCTCAAGCCCGAGTGGGTCTTCCAGTGCGGCTCGGTGGGCCTGCACTCGGGCAAGTCGACGTACTCGTTCGAGGCCTCCCCGATCGTCGTCGACGGCATCATGTACGTCTCCGGCTGGGACGGCTGGGTCTGGGCGCTCGACGCCCGGAACGGGAACATCCTGTGGCAGTACCGGACCGCGTCGGCGTTCGACGTGTCGCTGTGCTGCGGCAACGTCAACCGCGGCGTCGCCGTCGCCGAGGGCAAGGTCTTCGTCACCACCCTGGCCGCCCACGTCATCGCGCTCGACGCCGAGACCGGCAAGAAGGTGTGGGACCAGACCTACGGCGACGTGCGGGCCGGCGAGAGCGCCACCGTGGCGCCGCTGGTCGTCAAGGACATGGTCATCGTCGGGAGCTCCGGCGGCGAGTTCGGGGTGCGCGGCCACGTCGACGCGTTCAAGCGCGAGACCGGCGAGCGCGTGTGGCGGACCTACATGGTGCCGAAGCCCGGCGAGCCCGGCTCCGAGACCTGGCCCGACGACGGCGAGGCCTGGCAGCGCGGCGGCGCCAACTGCTGGGTCACGACCACCTTCGACCCGGAGCTGAACCTCCTGTACTTCGGGACCGGCAACCCGTGCCCGGACTTCGACGGAGCCGTCCGCGAGGGCGACAACCTCTTCACCGACTCCGGCGTCGCGGTGGACGCCGACACCGGCGAGATCAAGGCGCACTTCCAGTACACGCCCGCACGACCTGTGGGACTACGACTCCACGATGGAGCACATCCTGTTCGACCTCGACGGGCAGAAGCTGGCGGCCCACTTCGACAAGAACGGGTTCCTCTACATCCTCGACCGCACGAACATGGACCCGGTCCGGGTGGCGCCGTTCGTCGACCGCATCGACTGGGGCGAGGTCGACGAGAAGGGCAACGTGACGCCGAAGGTCTTCCCCGACAAGGAGGGCGACCCGGTGCACTTCTGGCCGGGGCCGGCCGGCGCCAAGGAGTGGACGCACGCGTGCTACAACCCGAACACCGAGCTCCTCTACGCCCCGGTGCAGGACGTCGGCGCGACGGCCACCCGGCGCCGCAGGGAGTTCAAGGAGAGCATCCCGTACTGGGGCGCGGGCGTCGCCGTGGACCTCGAGGACATGGCCGGGTCCATCAGCGCCTTCGACCCGCGCACCGGCGAGGAGCGCTGGCGCTGGGCCAACGACATCCCGATGTGCTCGTCGCTGCTGACGACGGGCGGCGGCCTCGTGTTCGGCGGCGAGCCGACCGGCGAGTTCAACGCGCTCGACGCCGAGACCGGCGAGCTGCTGTGGCAGTTCCAGTGCGGCAGCGGCCACCACAGCAGCCCGTGCTAGCTACAGCGTCGACGGACGGCAGTACATCGCCGTGCCGACCGGCTGGGGCGCGTGGACGGAGGGGTTCCTGCCCGGGATGCTCGGGGCCGGCCAGGGCAGCGCGCTGTTCGCGTTCGCGCTGCCGGAGTGAGCGAAGGAGTCGAGTCTGAGTGAGCATGGGATTCCTGCTTCTTGGCATCGACAGCTTGATCGCCTGCCTCGCGATCGGAGCGCTGGTCGACAGACGGTCGCGGGTGTCGGCTCGCCGCGCTCTTCGGCGTCGCCGACGGGGCGCGTTCCTGATCGGCGCCGGCCTCGGCTGGGGACTGCCTCTCGGAGGCCGCTGTCCGACGTCATCGAGATCGGGACGCTGGTCCTCCTCGGGGTCTACCTGCTGGTCGTCGCCGCCGGCACGGCGCAGATCGCCGCGTGCTGGTCGGTGTGGGTGCTGCCGTTCGCGCTGATCATGGACAACCTGACCTACGGCCTGGCCAACGAGCAGACGGGGTCGCTGCGCCGGCGAGGCCGCTCGCGAGGCTGGTGTCGAGCGCGCTGCTCGCCGTATCTCGGCCTGTTCGCCGCCGTCTGCTCCCGCGGCTGGCTTCCGGCCGCGGATCGAGGCCGCCAGGTCGCCGGAGCCGCCTTGCTGGTCGCGGCCGGTGCGCTGTTCCTCGTCGGCTGAGCGACGCTCACGAGCTCGCCGCGCTCATGCGCGCGGCGAGCTCGACGAGCATGCGCACGCCGTAGCCGGTCGCACCGCGGCCGAACGCGTCGCCGCGATCCTCGTCGAGCAACGCAGTACCGAGCATGTCGACATGCGCCCACGGACCCTCACCCGCGAACTGCTGCAGGAACGTCGCCGCGACGATCGCGTAGCCGAAGCTCTTGCCCGCGGTGTTGCGCAGGTCGGCGACGGTCGAGTCGATCAGCGATCGGTAGCGCGGGTGCAGCGGCCACGGCCAGGCGAGATCGCCGCTGGCGTTGCCCGCGTCGACGACGGCGTCGCGCCACGCGTCGTCGTTGGCGAAGACGCCCGCGTACATGTCGCCCATGCCGGCGCGCATGGCGCCGGTCAGCGTCGCCAGGTCGACGAGGTGCGTCGCGCCGTCGCGGCGCGCCCACCACAGCGCGTCCGCGAGGATCAGGCGCCCCTCGGCGTCGGGGTTCGTCACCTCGACGGTCAGGCCGGCGGCGGTCGTGATGACGTCCGTCGGCCGGATCGCGCTGCCGCTCAGCATGTTCTCGCAGGCGGGCACGACGCCGGTGACCGCGCAGCGGGAGGCCGAGCTCGGCGATCGCGCCCAGCGCCGCGACGACGGCGGCGCCGCCGGCCATGTCGGCCTTCTGGCGGACGATGTCCGACTGCGGCTTGAGGAAGTAGCCGCCGGTGTCGAACGTGACGGCCTTGCCGACGAGCGCGAGCCGCGGCGCGTCCGGCGCGCCGGGCGGCTCGTGCCGGAGCACGATCAGCAGCGGGTCGATCGGGCTGCTCCCGCCGACGGCGGCGAGCGCGCCGAGCCCGGCCTCGGCGGGGTCGATGATCTCGGTGCGCAGCCCCGGCAGCGCCGCCGCGCGCTCCGCGAGGCCGGCGGGGGAGACGACGTTCGGCGGCGCGTCGACGAGCTCGCGGGCGGCGTTGGTCCAGCGGGCGATGAGCGCCGCGCGGTCGGCGACCGCCGCGAGGTCGCCGCCGCGCCGCAGATCACGAAGCGCTCGACGCCGGGCGGCGGCTCGCCGCTGCGCCAGCGGCGGCCGTCGTAGCCGCCGATGACGGCGCCCTCGGCCAGCGCGCGCACCTGCTCCTCGACGGGGAGGGGCAGCGACGCGTCGAGCGCCCACGCGACCGTCCCGCCGCCGCGGCACGCGCGCACCGCGCGCGCCGCAGCGGTCCGCAGCCCGTCGGCGCCGGGCTCGAGCGCCACGACGGCCAGCGGAGCCGCGTCCGTGTACACGATCGCGACCGGATCGGCCTCCGCGAGCGCGCGCTCCGGGGCGCCCAGCTCCGCCGCCCGCGTCCCCGGCGGCGGCGACCAGATCGGCCCCGACGCGCGGATCGGGTCACCTGCCGTCAGTTCGACGTCATCGGAACGGCCATCGCACTCAATAGGAGGCACCTATGACGTGGGTCAAGCCGAAGTTTGAGATCGTCGAGCTGTGCTCCGAGGTCACCTCGTACCTGTACCACCGGTAGGAGCTGAAGCCGCGCCGCGTGCGCGTTCGCGTTCTCGGCTCGGCCGCCGGCGGAGGCTTTCCGCAATGGAACTGCCACTGCGAGACGTGCGAGGCCGCGCGCGCGGGTGTGCGCGCGCGGCCACGCACCCAGTCGTCGCTCGCGATCCGCGGGGACGACGGGCCGTGGTTCCTCGTCAACGCCTCGCCGGACCTGCGCCAGCAGCTCGAGACGCTCGACGCGCGCGCGACGGCGTCCGCGCGACGCCGATCGCGGGCGTGCTGCTGACCGACGCGGAGATCGACCACACGGCCGGGCTGCTGCTGCTGCGCGAGTCGGCGACGCCGCTGCGCGTCTTCGGCGACGCGGGCGTCGAGCGCGCGCTGACGCGACGGCTATCCCGTGCTGCCGATGCTGGAGCGCTACTGCGGCGCCGAGTGGCAGACGCTCGAGCCCGGGCGACGCGCTCGACGGCTCGAGCCTCGACCGTCGAGCCGTTCGCGGCCGGCGGCGACGCGCCGCGCTACCTCGAGCGGCGTGGAGCTCGAGGCGAGCGGCTTCGTGTTCCGCGACAGCGGCGGCGCATCGTCACCTACGTGCCCGGGCTCGCCCGGCTTGGACGATGGCGTGCTCGCCCGGCTCGCCGCGAGCGACCTCGTGCTCGTCGACGGGACGTTCTGGCGCGACGACGACCTCGCGCGCCTGGGCATCTCGGACCGCACCGCGCGCGACATGGGGCACGTGCCGCTCTCGGGCCCCGGCGGGACCCTCGAGGCGCTCGCCGGCCTGGAGCGCCCGCGCAAGGTGCTCGTCCACATCAACAACACGAACCCGATCCTGCTCGAGGACTCTCCCGAGCGCGAGGAGGTCGTCCGGGCGGGCGTCGAAGTCGCCTACGATGGCCTCGAGGTCGAGCTGTGACGCGACGAGTTCGTCGCCCGCCTGCGCGCGCAGGGCGCGCGCTACCACAACCTGCACCCGTTCCACCGGCGCATGGACGCGGGAGAGCTCACGCGCGAGGAGCTGCAGCGCTGGGTCGCGAACCGCTTCTACTACCAGAAGTGCATCCCGCTCAAGGACGCCGCGATCCTGGCGAACTGCCCCGAGGTCGAGGTCCGGCGCGAGTGGATCCAGCGCATCATCGACCACGACGGCACGGCCGAGGGGACGGGCGGCATCGAGTCGTGGCTGCGGCTCGGCGAGGCGCTCGGCGTCTCGCGCGACGAGCTGCTCGTCGGAGCGGGGCGTCCTGCCCGCCGTGCGCTACGCGGTCGACGCCTACGTGAACTTCGCGCGCCCAGGCCGTGGATCGAGGCGGTCGCGTCGTCGCTCACCGAGCTGTTCGGGCCGGCCGCGATCCGGGTGCGGCTCGAGGCGCTCGAGCGCCACTACCCGTGGATCGACCCGGCGGGGCTCGAGTACTTCCGCACGCGGCTCGTGCAGGCGCCGCGCGACGCGCAGTACGCGCTCGACCTCACCGTCGAGCGCTGCACGACGCCGCGAGCAGCAGGACGCCGCCGTCGCGGCGCTGCGCTTCAAGACCGAGGTGCTGTGGGCGCAGCTCGACGCCATCGAGCGCGGGGACACGCAGCCGTGACGCGTCCCCGCCTGGTCACCGGCGCGCGGCTGCGTTACGACGACGTGCGCGAGGAGCACGTGCTGCTGATCCCCGAGGGTGCCGTGCGGCTCAACCCGACCGCGGCGGAGGTGCTCGAGCTGTGCGACGGCGAGCGCTCGCTCGACGACATCGTCGGCGCGCTCTCGGCGCGCTACGAGGGCGCCGACCTCCGCGACGACGTGCGTCGAGCTGGTCGACGCGATGGCGCAGAAGGGGCTCGTGGTCGATCGCTGCCTAGGCCGTCCACGCTGATCGCCGAGCTCTCCTACCAGTGCCCGCTGCACTGCCCGTACTGCTCGAACCCGCTCGACATCGGCGGCGAGCGCTACCGCGACGAGCTCGAGACCGAGCACTGGATCCGCGCCTTCGGGGAGGCGCGCCGGCTCGGCGTCCTCCAGCTCGCGCTCACGGGCGGCGAGCCGATGCTGCGCCGCGATCTCGTCGAGCTCTGCGCCGGCGCGCGCGACGCCGGCCTGTACTCGTCGCTCATCACCGCCGGGACGCTCTTCACGCGCGAGCCGGGCGGAGGCGCTCAAGGCCGCCGGGCTCGACCACGTGCAGATCTCGATCCAGAGCCCGGACGCCGAGGACAACGACCGCATCGCCGGCAACCGGTCGTTCGAGAAGAAGATCGCGGCCGCGCGCCACGCGAAGGAGCTCGACTTCCCGCTGACGATCAACTGCGTCCTGCACCGGCAGAACCTCGATCGCATCGAGGAGCTGCTCGAGCTCACGCTCGAGCTCGGCGCGCAGCGGCTCGAGCTCGCCAACACGCAGTACTACGGCTGGGCGGTCCCGAACCAGGACGCGCTGATGCCGTCGCGGGAGCAGCTCCAGCGCGCGGAGGAGGCGGTCGCAGCGCTTCCGCGAGCGGGTCGGCCCCAGGGTCGACGTCCTCTGGGTGCTCCCCGACTTCTACGAGGAGCTGCCGAAGCCGTGCATGGGCGGCTGGGGCCGGACGGCGATGGTCGTCGCGCCGAACGGCGACGTGCTGCCCTGCCAGGCGGCGTCGACGATCCCCGGGCTCGAGTTCGCCAACGTCCGCGACCATCCGCTGGAGTGGATCTGGAGCGAGTCCGACGCGTTCGCGCGCTTCCGCGGGACGGACTGGATGCAGGAGCCGTGCCGGACGTGCCCGCTCGGACGCCAGGAGGTGGACTTCGGCGGCTGCCGCTGCCAGGCGCTGCGGCTCGACGGGCGACGCGGCGGCCACGGATCCGGTCTGCCGGTTCTCGCCGCATCACGACCGCGTCGTCGCGGCGCGCGAGCCGGCGCAGACGCGACGAGTTCGTCTATCGCACGATGAAGCGGCCGGCACGGTCAGAGGCCTGAGCGCGCGCCGCACGGCGGGCGACGTTGCGGCGCGACACGGGCACCGCCTCGCGCGGCCGCGCCGTCCATGATCAGCGACAGCTCGCCCCGCGGCCCGCGGTCGACCGCGCGGACGCAGGACAGGTTGACGAGGAAGCGCCGGTGGACGCGCAGGAACTCGCCGCCGGCGAGCTCCTCCTCGAGCTTGTCGATGCCGCGAACCGCGGCCTGCAGGCGGCCTTCGTCGGTGACGAGCCAGACGTCGTTGCCGTCCGCCTCCGCGAAGCGGACCTCGGGCCGGTGCAGCAGGACCATGCGCTCGCCGCTCACGCCCACGATGCGCCGCGCGGGGGTCGAGCCCGGGCTCGGGCCGCTCGTGCTCGATCGGGTCGCCGCGTCTCGGAGCCGAAGAGCGCGAGCGTCCCGATCGGCTGGTCGGCGAGGAAGACCGGGCGCAGGGTGATCCGGCACGGCTCGCTGCTGAGCTCGGTCACGATCTGCGTCGAGCCGACCCAGCCGCGGTCGAGACGAGCCTGCTTGATCGCGTGACGGGCGAGGCGGCCGAGGTTCAGGCCCGGTTGCCAGCGGACCGCGGGGTCGAGCGCCGGCACGCGCGCGGGGACGCCGAGGAAGAGGCTGGCCTCCTCGTCGGCGATGACGACCTTGCCGCTCGCGTCCAGGGCGGCGAGCGACTGTCCGGACGTCGCGCTCGCGTCTGGGCGAACGCCGCGGCCAGCTCGGCGCCGCTGTCGCGGGCGCGCTGGCGCAGGATCCGCGCGCGCGCCGCTCGACCGCCCTGGACAGCCACCCGGCGGCTTGCGGCGGAAGGTTGGCGCGCCAGGCCGAGACGTCGAGGACCGCGACGGGATCGTGCGTCACGGGGTCGCGAACCGCCACGCCGGCGCAGACCCACTCGTCGAAGCCCGTGCACCAGTGCTCGGGCCCGCTGATCAGCACCGGTCCGGGCGCCTCGAGCGCCGTGCCCATGCCGTTCGTGCCCGTCGCCCATTCCGACCAGCACGACCACGGCGCCATGTTGCTGTCGCGCGCGCGGTCGAGCGTCTCCTTGTCGCCCTGGACGGTCAGGATCCGAGCCGGCGCCGTCGGTGACGGTGACGACGCCGCCGACGCTCTCGACCTCGCTCGCGATCGACGCCGCGGCGCCGCCGAGCTGGGCGAAGACGATCTCGTGCTCGAGCGTGTGCTCGGCCGAGGACTCGTCCTGCGCGGACGCGGGCGGCGCGACGCTCAGGCCCGGGTCGACGTGGTACTGCTCGCGGCAGCGGTACCAGGACGTGGCGACTTCGGGCCGGACGCCGCGGACGCGGTCGTCCCCGGCGAGGAACCGCTCACGCGCCGCGGTCACTGCTTGGTACCGCTCCGCGTCAGTCATGAGATGACGCTTTGTCGTCTGGCTCATTCGAAATACGCCCAGCCGTGCCGGTGAACCGCCACGGACAGATCGTACCCGCCTTATCGGGTCGGATGGGTCTCGCCGAGCACGACCTGCTCGAGCCGCCCTTCCCACTCGTAGGCACCGTGCTCCGCACCACGTACCCCAGGCAGCGGCACGGGGGCTTTTGTGCGATCGCTTCGGCTTCGGGAGGTTCAGTTGCTGCGAGTAGGCGTACCAGGAAGCGGCGTCCGCGGACGCCGGTCCGGCAAGCATGCCAGCGGCGCCGAGGCATGCCGCCGCGATGAGTGTGGCGGTGATCCTTCGCAGATGGCCGCGGTCGAGCGTGCGATCCGGCTGGGCGTCCGCCGCGCCGTGCTGCGCCCGGACGAGCCACTCGGGCTCGAACGCGTGCTACAAGTCCCCGGCCTGTCATGACGCCTTGGGCCGCAGAAGCCGACGCCGTTCTCCTCCGCGCTGACCGAGTCATGGACGGCAGCTACGCCGCCGTGCTCGAGCGCATGAGCGTCGTCGTCCAGCACGGCGTCATCACCGCCCTGCATGAACGTGACAAAGAGCCTGCTGGGCTCGCCGAGTCAGCGACGGTGGTCGACCTCGGTCGGCTGACGCTGATGCCCGGCATGATCGATCTGCACAACCACCTCACGGCAGGTCTGAACGCCTGGCCGCGTCCGTACGACCACGCGACGCGCTCGGCCGCTCAGGCTGCCGCCAATCTCGCCCTCGCCCTTCGCGCCGGCGTCACCACGATCCGGGACGTCGGCACCCACGGTGATGTGCCATTTGTGTTTCGTGACGCCGTCGCGGAGGACGTGCTCGGCCGGCCCGCGGTTGCTCGTGTGCGGGAAGGCCGTCACGATCACCGGCGGTCTCGGCGCCAATGTCCACACGCAGCAGCTCGGTCCCACCGAGGGGTGGGTCGCGGAGGCGGACGGGCCTGACGGCCTCAGGGCCGCCGTCCGGTCCCAGCTCAAGGCCGGCGCCGACTGGATCAAGCTCTACTACCACCGCGGCGATTGGACTCGCGAAGAGCTCGCCGCCGCTGTCGGTGAGGCGCACGGCATCGGCGCCCGGGTCGCCTGCCACGCGATCCGGCCGGAAGCGATCAAGCATGCGATCGCCGCCGGCGTCGACACGATCGAGCACGGCATCATGCTCGACGAGCGCGACGCCGCCGCGATGGCCGAGCGGGGCATCGCCCTCGTCCCGACGCTGCTCATCGTGGAAGCCAGCGCCACGCCCCTGCAGGGGGCCAGTCCACAAGCTCTGCAGACGCGCGAGGACCACCGCCGGGCCTTCCAGCTGGCGCACGTCGCCGGCGTCACCATCGGCGCCGGCGTGGACGCGGTGCCTGACGAGGGCGTGGTGCCGTTCGCGGCGCTCGCCGACGAGCTCGGGCTGATGGTCGACCTCGGGATGGACCCCGCCGAGGCGGTGCGCGCGGCGACGAGCTCGGCGGCGAAGATCCTCGGACTCGACGACGCATCGGCGCGGTGCGGCCTGGGCTCGCTGCCGACCTCATCGGCGTCGACGGCGACCCGCTGATCGACATCACCGCGCTCGAACGCCCACGGTTCGTGATGCGAGCGGGCGAGATCGTTCACCAGGCGCCAGCGCCGCGCGCCTAGCCCGCAGGGGAGCGGTCCCTCGTGCGCCGCGCGCGCGTCTAGTCTGTCGGGCGCGCACGCTGGCGGAAATTGCCAGCGCCTCTGCGCGCTAGCGCCCGCCCACCCTTGCCGATCGTGAACGCTTGCGCTCGCCTCGATACCGCACCAGGTGGTACGTTGTGTACAACATGCAGGCAATCTCCCTCTCGCGATGACGCAACCAGACGACTTGCTCAGGACGCTTGACTCGTCCTCCATGCGCACGCGGGCTTCAGATGCCCTGCGCGCCGCGATAGTCGGAGGCCGCTTGCAGCCTGGCGACCGTCTGCGGGAGGTCGAACTTGCCGAGCGGCTGGGCATCAGTCGCTCGCCGATTCGTGAGGCGCTCCGTCAGCTCGAGTTCGAGGGCCTCGTCCGCTCGCTGCCGTACAAGCAGACCGAGGTCGTCGGCGTGTCGCAGGAAGAGATCGTCGAGGTGCTCGTCCCCGTCCGATTGATTCTCGAGACGTTCGCCTTCCGGAAGGCGCTCCCGCTGCTCACCGACGCAGACATCGCCTCCCTCAAGGGCATCGTCGAAGAGATGCGAGCCGCTACCGCCGCCACGGATTTCGACGCGGTCGCCCGCGCCGACGTTCGCTTCCACGAACTGGTCATTGAGCGATCGGGGCAACCGCACTGTCTGCAGGTCTGGCGGTCGATCGAGCCGCGCGTCCGCGCCTATTTCCGTCGCGACGCTCCCGTGCCGGACCACGACGTTGCTGGTCAACACGAGCAGTTGCTGGCTGTCCTGGTCGCTGGGGATGAGGCATCGCTCCTCGAAGCGCTCCGTCACCACATCCTCATCTATCTCACGCCGAGCGACAGCGCGTGAAGGCAGACTGCCTCGCAGGTGCAGCCAAGGTCGTCCTGGCTGGCGCGACGGCAGGGCTACCGCTGGCCGGCTATGGGAATCGAGCGGGACCCGCCGAGAGCGTGCACGATCCGCTCTTCGCGCGCGCGCTCGTCATTGAAGCGGAGGGCACCGCCGCTGCGATCTGCGCGGTTGACCTGTGCTTCGTCCACGAGGAGACGGTCGCGGCAGCGCGGGAACGCGCCGCACTCGAAACGGGGCTTGCTCCGGTCGCATCTTCATCGCGGCAACGCACACCCACAGCGGTCCGATCGACATCGCACTGGAGAAGACCTCGGATGGTCTCTCGGAGCCGATCGCGTCGGCGATCCAGTTCGCCTTCACGCGGCGACGGCCGGCGCGCGTAGGCGCGGGCTGGGGAAGCCTTCACGGCCACTCGCTCAACCGACGGCGGCTCGAGGATCCCGTCGATCCCGCCATCAGTGTCGTACGCGTCGAGGGCATCGACGACAAGCCCATCTGCGTGCTCTTCACGTTCGGTTGCCATCCAGTTGTGCTTGGCCCTGACAACCTCTCCATCTCCGCGGACTGGCCGGCGTCCTGTGGGGCCGAGATTGAGGACACGCTCGGAACGGACGCCGTGGCGATCTTTCTCCAGGGCGCGGGTGCCGACGTGAATCCCGTCACGGCTCAGGTCCGGAAGCGGCTCACGGATGGGCGGCCGGTCGTCAGTTCGACGGAAGCGTCCTACTACGGTCACGCGGCAGACGACTTCGAGCTCAGTGTTGGGAACCGCTTCGGAGGAGCGTTCGAGGAAGCGGAGGCGTTTGGCAAGGTCGTGGCAGCCGAAGTGCTGCGGACCGTCGCAGGCGTCGAGCTCGGCCCTGTGCGTCGGGTGTGGACCGTTCCGCTGACGATTGCTGCAGATGGCGAGCCCGATCCCAGCGAGCCGCTCGCGGGGATCGTTGGCCCGCGTGTGCCACCGGGAACGCCGCTTGAGGTGATGCTCGTGGGTATCGATGGTCCAGGCATCCTCATTGCCGGGCAGCCCGGCGAACTGTTTGCGCGCAGCGGCGCGCGCTTGCGCCGACATTTGCGGCACGCTGGCGTGCCGTTCCCCGTACTGGTTGCGCATGCGAACGGTCGGCGCGGCTACTTGCCGCCGGCAGACGCGTTCCCGGAGGGCGGCTACGAAGTCAGCTGGGCGCGCTCGTGCGGCATTCCTGCCGACGTGCAGGACGAGATTGCTCGCGAAGTGCTCGCGGTCGTCTCAGTACGTGAGCACTAGAGCCGCGCCGTAAGTCTCAGCCGCTGCGTCGACTAGCCCGCTGGCGGGGCGCTGAATTTGGCGCTTGACGCTTCCTGTATCTTGTGTACAACATGCGACAGACAAGTCCAGGTCTCAAGGACTTGTCGGCCCGGCCGGGCTTCATGGGTCGCGGTTGGAGGAAGCAGTCCTGTCCCGATCGTCAGACGGAACGGAATGGAGAGAGATGAGGGGAACACGTGCAGTGCTTCGCGCGCGATCGCGGGGGCTTGTCGTCCTCGTTGGCTTCGCGCTTGCAGCTACCGGCATAGCCATCGCCGGATGTGGCGGTGGTGACGATAGTCCCAATACCGCGAGCAAGTCCGGTGAAGAAGTTGTCATCACTTGCACGAGCTGCGTCCTTCTGGCGGATCAGCCGTTCCTGAAGCACTGGAATAGCCAGGCGAAGGCCTTCAACAAGGAATACGCGGGCCGCTATCGCATCGAGATCGTCGAGAACCAATTTGCGGCCGCCGCCGGCGACAAGCGGTCGCAGTACTACCAGCGCCTCGCGCTCGCCGATGACCTCCCGGACCTCTTCACGGTCAACACGGCCGAGGTCGCGAAGCTCAAGCGGACCGGCAAGCTTCGCGATTTCGCTCCCGCACTCGAGGCTGACGGAAGTTGGAAGGACAGCTTCTTCGAGGATGCGTTCAACGCGCTCCAGGGTGAGGACGGCGAAGTGTGGGGTATCCCGCAGACTCGCGACTCCGTTGGCATCTATTACAACAAGGCGCTGTTCGAAGCTGCTGGCGTCACGGAGTTCCCTCAGACGTGGGACGACTTCGCGGCGGCGTGTGAGAAGATCAAGGCGGCCGGCAAGACCTGTATCGCGATGGATGGTGACTGGACCACGTTGCTCATGTGGGCCAATCTGATTGGCACGCAGCCGGAAGGCGCCGAGTTTCTCCGGACCGGCCTGAAGCAAGAGGGTTACGAAAGCAACGCTGCGGTCGTGAAGGCCACGGAGATGCTCAAGAGCTGGCACACCGCTGGGTACGTCAATGAGGATGCGTTCGCCAACGAGTATCAGTCCGCAGCTGCCACTTTCCTTGACAGCAAGGCGGCGATGATTGCGAACGGGCCGTGGATGGTGCCGCTTGACATCAAGGGCAAGGACGCGCCGAAGGACCTCTACGACAAGGTCGGCTATGAGGTGTCTCCGGGATGGACCGCTGATCAGCGCGGCGTCATCGTCATCGCCGGCGAGGGCGCGTGGGCAAGCGGCAGTACCGAGCGAGGCCAAACAGGCTGCGGTCGATGCCTTCATCAAGTTCTCAACATCGACCGAGGAAGGGATCAAGCAGGCGCGCGCCACGGGCGCCTACCCGGCCGTGAAGCTCGACCTGGACGACGAGACGGTCAGCACGCTCGAGCCGCTCGGCGCGGCACTCGCAAAGCTGTCTGCCGAGGTGCCGCTCACGTATCCGCACGCCTATCTCTACGGACCTGCCGGCTTCCAGGCGGCCTGGCGAAATCTGTGGCCCGCGTACGCCAAGGGCGATCTCGAGACGCAGGAGTTTCTCACGCGTCTCGGCACCGACGCCAACTCCCCGACTGGCTGAACGCTCGAGCCAGCTCGTTCGTTGGTCGACGTGCAGGACAGGGTCGCCAAACACGCCGCTCCGGCGGCGTCCTGGCGGCGTCAAGGCAAGGCTCGGCGGGCGCGCCGTGGGCCGGCTTCGGCCGGCCCACGGCCGCCGCGCGGAATGGGCGTGGCGATCGCCATCTCGATCTTGCCCGGCCTGGTGCTCTGCACGGTCTTCTATCTGATCCCGCTCATCGTTCTCGCGGCGACATCACTTGCCGATTGGAGCGGCTCAGCGTACGAGTACATCGGGTTCGAGAATTACTCAACCCTGTTCGCCGACGACCGATTCCTCAAGGCGGCGCGGAACACTGCGCTGTTCTGCATGGTGGCGGTGTTTATCCAAGTTCCGCTTGGCGTCATTGTCGGCGTTCTGCTCGCGCAACGCCTTCCTGGATGGACGTTCTTTCGGGCGATCCTGTTTATCCCGTACGTGATCTCTGGCGCGGCCTTTGCGCTCATCTTCGCGTTCTTCTACAACCCGCGATACGGGCTCCTGAACGAGATTGTTGGGGCCCTTGGCCTCGGCGATGGACACGACTGGTTGTTCTCAGCATCAACCGCGTTGCCGGCGATCGCAGGAACCTTCATCTTTGTGATCGGGTTTCACGTCATCGTTGTGATGGCGGAAATCGCGTCCATCCCTCGCGAGCTGTACGAGGCCGCAGCACTTGACGGTGCGGGCCCGATCCAGCGCCACCGCTACCTGACACTCCCGCTGATCCGCAATGTTGTCGGGACGCTGGTACTCCTCGCCCTGCTCTCATATCTGGCCTTCTTCGATGTGGTCTATATCCTCACCGCCGGCGGGCCCAATGACGCGACGATCACTCTGACGCTGTACGCCTACCGGGCATACGCGAATGGCGCGTGGGGATTCGCCAACGCGGTCGGCCTGATGATCGTTGTGATCGGCCTGATCGCCATCGTGGGCGTCCGGCGTGTGTTCCGGATCGGTGAGCGGACCCTATGAAGAAGCGATTGCCTGGCCGCGCCGTCTATTACGCGGTGCTGATCTTGACGGCGATCTTCGCCCTCGGGCCCACCCTCTGGGTGATCATGTCGTCGTTCAAGACAAGCGGGCAGATCTTTTCGGGCACCGGTCTCTTGCCGGATCCGTGGTCGCTCCAGGGATACGCCGACGCCTTCTCACAGGCACGGCTGCATGAGTACCTGTTCAACACCTTTCTCTACGCAGTCTGCGGCACCCTTGGCTCTGTGACAGCTGCGCTGCTCGCTGCGTACCCCCTGGCGCGTTACCACTTCTTCGGGCGCAACGCGATGGTGGCGGGATTCAGCCTTGCGCTGGCGATCCCGGTCGTCGGTATCGCCATTCCTGAGTTTTTCGTCGTTCGAGAGCTCGGTCTCTATGACTCTCGAATTGGCATGATTGTCTTCTACTCAGCGCTGCTCTTTCCGCTCACCTTTGTGATCCTGCGTGCGTTCTTGGCAAACCTGCCGCGCGAGCTCGAAGAGGCTGCACTGGTGGACGGCGCCGGATATTTCACGATCATCCGACGCATCGTTATCCCGCTGTCGCGCCCGGCACTTGCGACCGTCGGGGTGATCGCGTTCGTGAACCTCTGGAACGAGTACTTCTTCGCCAACCTGCTGACCGTTTCCGACGAGACTCGCAGCGCGCAGCTCGCGCTCGCCACGCTCCAGAGCCAGTTCTCGTTCAACGTCGCTGGCGCGCTCGCCGGGGCCACGATGGTCATGTTTGTGCCGATCCTGGCGTTCTTGCTTCTGCAGCGCCAAGTCATCGAAGGGCTCACCGCGGGGGCGGTCAAATGAATCAGACGCATCGACACGCAGTACACCTCACCGATGCCCTCGTGGTCTCGCCACAGGCATCTGCGCTCTTGCACGCTGAGCGCCTCGACCCAGACCGCTGGACCGACGATCCGATCGTGCAACGTGCACTCGTTCGTGATCGCGCGCTTGCTGGTGCTGGCGTGCTGCACGACATGGCAGCGATCGAGACGGTGAGTGCGGGCGGGGTGCCAGCTCGGCTCTACCGGCCGCTCGGCGATGAGCAGAGCGCGCTCGTCTGGTTCCACGGAGGCGGTTGGGTCGTCGGTGATCTCGACTACTGCGATGCCATCGCGCGGCTGCTCGCAGCCCGCTCGGCATGTGCGGTCGTGTCGGTCGACTACCGCATGGCGCCTGAGCACCGCTTTCCTTGCGCCGTCGAGGATGCGTGGACGGCCACGCAGTGGGCAGCGCGCCAGTTCGCGACGGTGGCCGTTGGTGGGGACAGCGCCGGGGGTACGCTTGCGGCCGCTGTCGCATTGCGCGCGCGCGACCATGGTCTTCCCCTCGCAATGCAGCTGCTTGTCTACCCCGCGCTCGACAGCGACGTTGCCGCTCCCTACCGACGTGAGTTCATGGAGCGGTACGCGACGTTTGACGGGATCGAAGGCTATGCCGAGCTGGTGCGGGACGGAACTCAGCGAGCGTGGTCGGTCTACATCCCGGATCCCGCGTTGCGGCGGACGCCCGATGCCTCGCCGATGTATGCGCCCTCGCTCGCCGGCGTTGCGCCAGCCGTGCTTGTGACCGCGGAACACGACTTCTGCACCGCCGAGACGAACTTGTACGGAGATCGCCTCCGTGAAGCCGGCGTGCCGGTCAACGAGCGGTGCTACGTCGGCCAGATCCACGCGTTCTTCCACGTGCCCGGTGCGTCAGACGACGCTCGCGACGCCGCCGCTTACGCAGGGAGCGCTTTGCGGCTGGCGTTCGCGGCAGGACGCGCGTCTGGCGCTTGACGCGCCGTTAGCCGAAGCACCGCGCCCTCGTTCGCCCGCAGATTGAGATGCCCGTCGACCGCCTCGTCGACGCGGTCGAGCAGGGTATTCACGGCTACATGCCCGCTCTCCTCAATCGCGAGCCGCCGCGCTTGATCAGAGAGATTGAGCGCGATGAGCTGACGCTCGTCCCCGTGTTCTCGGAGGTACACGAGGCAATGGGAATCGCTCGATTCATGCGTCGAGTACCGCCCACGGGTGAGCGCTGGACTGGTTCGACGAAGCGCGATCAGGCGGCGATAGAGGGTGAGGAACGAGCCATCGTCGGCGAGCTGCGCCTGCACGTTGTGCGTTCGGTACAGCTGCCAGACCGGAAGCCACAGCTCCGGTGCCGCAGCCGGTGCGAAGCCGCCGTGCACCTGATCGTTCCAAGCCATCGGCGTGCGAGCGGGATCCCGTGAAACCCCTCCAGCCGCGAGGCCGAAGAAGTCACGCTGGCGGTCCGCCGGGACGAGCTGGTCCAGAAGCCCGAGCTCGTCGGCATAGAGGATCGTCGGTGTACCACGCAGCGTGAGCAGCAGGATGGCCGCGACACGGGCTTGGGCAGGTCCGAGGCGGGTCACCAGCCGCGGACGGTCGTGATTCCCGAGGGCGAACACCGGCCAACCGCCGGTCGGAAGCGAACCCTCCATGCCCTCGATGCTCTCGCGCAGATCGCTCGCCGTCCAAGGGGTCTCGATCAGCTTGAACGCGAACGGCAGATGCACTTCGTCGAGATCAGCGCCGAAGTACTTCGCCCACGAGGACCACTCCATCGCCTCGATCTCTCCGATCGTGCTGCGCTCGCCTTCGTAGGCGTCCACCACCGAGCGCATCTCGCGCAGGACGCCGTGGAGGTCGGGGTGCATCCGATCGTGGACGTGCAACTGGCTCGAGAAGTCCGCATGCTGCAGATCCCACGGGTTCGGTTGACCGCCAGGATTTGGCGGGTTGTCTCGGAGATCTGGGTCCTTCATCAGCATGTGCGCGACGTCGACCCGGAACCCGTCGACACCGCGGTCAAGCCAGAACCGCATCACGTCGAGCATGGCGCTCCGAAGCTCCGGGCTACGCCAGTTCAGATCAGGCTGCTCCTTGAGGTGCGAGTGGAGATAGAACTGCGCGGTGGCGTCGTCCCACTCCCAAACGGAACCACCCGCCTCGCTGATCCAGTTGTTCGGGCGATCGCGCCCTTCAGGTGCGTCGGCCCAGATGTACCAGTCTCGCTTCTCGCTGGACCGCGACGCTCGGGACTCCAGAAACCAGGGGTGCTGGTCCGATGTGTGGTTGGGAACGTAGTCGATGATGACCCTGATGCCGCGCGCGTGCGCTTCGGCAATCAGTCGATCGACGGTCGCCAAGTCGCCAAACCGCGGCTCAACATCGCAGTGGTCGCTGATGTCGTAGCCCTGATCAAGCAGCGGAGACCGGAAGAACGGCCCGGTCCAGATTGCCGTCACGCCAAGCGTGTCTGCGAGATAGTCGAGCGACGCGACAAGCCCTTCAAGATCTCCGATCCCATCGCCGTTACCGTCGCGCAGACTCGGGAGATGGCATTGGTAGAGGATCATGTCCTCCCACCATCGACGCGGGCGGTCTTCGGCGCTCATCCGCTCGACCGTGCCTGCGCGGCGAGCTCGAGCGCCCGGGAGGCGCGACGCTCGACCTCGTCAGCGCCGACCTCAGCAACGGTCCCGAGATCACTGCCCAGTCCCACCGCAAGCGCGCCGGCCTCGAGCCACGCGCGGATGTGCTGCCCGATGCCGCCGGTGACGAGAATCCGCACGTCGCCGAGCACGGCACGGAGGTCGCCCAGGTAGCTGGGATCGACGATGCGGCCAGGAAAGAGCTTGATTGCCGGCGCCCCCTGATCGGCGCAACCCGCGAACTCAGTCGGCGTCAGCGCCCCGGGGATTGCCGTCATCTGAAGTTCGCGGGCGCGCTGCACGAAGCCCGGCGGGTTCGTGTACGACACGACGAACCGGGCCGACGCGCGTGCAGCGCTCTCGATCGCACGCGTATCAGTGATGGTGCCGACTCCGAGGACTAACCCTTCGCCGCGGAGCTGTTCGAGTGCGCGGTCGACATCGGGCACGCTCTGCGTGAGCTCGATGACCTGCATACCCGCGCGCGCGCACGCGCGAGCTGTCGCGACGGCGTCCTCAACCGTGCCGGCGCGGATCACCGGCACCACGCCTTGGCTGGCAATGTGCTCCAGGGTGTCGCTCATCCGGCGTTTCGGAGCTCGTCGACGAGCGCAGCGGTCGTCTGCAGGGTCGGATACGAGCGCGCGCATCCGGCTTGTGTGACGCTGCAGGCGGACGCAGCCACTCCCCACGCGAGCGCTTCCTCAACGGGGCGACCGCAAAGTCGCCGAGCGAGGTAGGCGCCGGCCAAGGCGTCTCCCGCGCCGGCCGCGTTGACGACCGTCATGGACGGGACGCGCTGCCTGATGACGCGCCCATCGACGACCGCGCACGCGTCGTCCTCACCAGCGCTCACCACGATCTCAATGCCGGTGAGTGGACCACGCGACAGTGCGATCGGATCGCTCTCGCCAAACACGGCGTCCGCGTCCTCGCAGGAGCCGATGACGATGTTGGCGCGCCGCGCTAGCGCGGCGAGGACCGCTGGATCTCCGCCGAGCGCGGCTCGGTAGTTCAGGACACAGGCCACCGGGATCCCGGTGAGCTTGGCGCGCGTGACCGCAGTTCGGACGGCATCCGCGCTGGACGCCGATACGGCGATACCGATGCCAGTCACGGCGAGGATGCCGACATCGCGAAAGAACCGGTCGTCGAGATCTCGCGGCGTGAGCCGGCTGCCGGCGGATCCGGAGCGCCAGTAGGAAAAGCTGTGGTTGCCGTCAGCGCTCCGGGAGTTCAGGTACAGCCCCGTAGGCGCTTGGGGATCTACATGGAGGGTGTCAACGTCGACGCCCGTGCCGTGCCAGAACGAACGAAGCCAGTCACCGAAGAAGTCCGCACCGATGCGGCCCCCGAGGCGCGCAGGCGCGCCGAGCCGCGCGGCCATTACGGCAATGTTCGCAGCGTCTCCGCCAGGTGCCACGCGAAGCTGGCAGCCCGGATCGCGATCGTCGTCGTCGAGCTCGAGCTCAGCGAGGCCCTCTCCGATGGTTGCGAGGACGGGCATCAGATCGTGTTTGCACTCTTCGCCAACAGCCCACCGTCAACGACGAGGTGCGACCCCGTGACGTACGACGCAGCATCGGACCACAGCCACAGCACCGCCGCTGCCACCTCTTCTGGTGCGGCAAGGCGCCCGAGTGGGATCTGCTCGACGGCCTCCTCGACGATTCGCCGACGGGCCTCGACCTGTTGTGCGGGAGCGACGCCCGCCACGAGCAGCGGCGTATCGGTAGCGCCCGGGACAACGGCGTTGACGCGAACGCCACGGCCCGCGTAGTCGAGCGCGAGGCTCCGGACCATTGCCGAGATTCCGCCCTTTGACGCCGCATACGCGGCGTTGCCCCCGCCAGCGAACCCGACGAAGGCCGACGGCGACGACGTGCACACGACCGAACCCGCGGCCCCGGCCGCGAGCATGGCCCCGATCGCATGCTTTGCCGTGAGGAACGCCCCGGTCAGGTTCACGTCAAGCACGCGCGCCCAGTCGTCGCGCGAGAGCTCGTGTGCCGCGCCGTTGATCTCTATCCCTGCATTCGCGAGAACCCCAGTTGGCACGCCAAGCTCTTCGCAGCACATCGTGATCGCGTGTTGGACCGCCCGCTCGTCGCGCACATCGACCTCGAGGGCGAGCACGCGAGCAGCGTCGGGGTCATCGAGACCGAGCGTGTCAACGCGCGGTAAGACGCGATCGAGAGCCGCAACCCACGCGCCAGCCCGCGCTCCGGCGCTGGCGACGGCCGCGCCGATGCCCGAGGCCGCTCCGGTAACGAGCACCACAGAATCCCTCATCGGTCGGAGACTGGCGCGAAGATCGACAATTGCATGTTGTAGGTTTGCGATTGTCGACAACATACCAGTATGCTTTAGCCGATGCGAATCGACCGGATCGAGGCAATCGGACTCCGTGGCGCAACCCCTCCTGGCGGCTGGTCAAATGAGCTGACCGCTGACGACGTCGTCCACACCGTCGTCGTGGTCAAGACCGATGAAGGCATCACCGGTCTTGGCAGCGTCTACAGCAACGACGGGCTCGTGCGCGCCGCCATCGACGTGGTTTCGCCGCTCCTGTTGGGCGAGCACGCACTTGAGCCCGAGCGCGTCAGCGAGAAGTTGCACCAGAACACGTTCTGGCTTGGGCGCGGCGGAGCCGTGACTCACGCGATCTCCGGCATCGACATCGCACTCTGGGACATCCTCGGCAAGGCCACCGGGCAGCCGACCGGTCGACTCCTCGGCGGCCGCTACCGGGATCGCGTCTGCCCGTATGCGTCGGTCCTGATGGAATCGCCGGAGATCGTCAGCGAGCGCCTCACCGAACTTGCCGAGATTGGGTTCGTCGCGTTCAAGATCGGCTGGGGTGCGTTCGGCCGCAAATCGGCCCGGTTGGACGAAGAGATTGTGCGTCGTGCGCGGGAGACGATTGGCGACGATGCACTGCTCATGGTCGACGCTGGCGGAAGCGACGCGTTCTGGCCACATGGCTACAAGTGGGCGATCCGCACTGCCGCGATGCTCGCCGACTACGGCGTCGAGTGGTTTGAGGAGCCGCTCCCGCCTGACGCTCTCGTGGACTACGCCGAGCTTCGGCGCCGTACGACCGTCAAGATTGCCGCAGGCGAGGTCCTCACCCGTCGCCAGGCCTTCGCGCCGTGGCTGAGCGGCGAGGCGCTCGACATCGTTCAGCCGGATGTCACGAAGGTCGGCGGAATCAGCGAACAACGTCGGATCGCACGGACGGCCGAGGACCACGGCGTCGCCTTTGTCGGACATGGTTGGAACACGGCAATCGGACTTGCGGCCGATCTCCAGCTCGCCTCGGCGCTTCCGTACACCGAGCTCGTTGAATACCACCCGGGCTCCCTGTACATCGAACAGCTGGTGTGCGAGCCGTTCGCGCTCGACGCTGACGGGATGCTCCCGATCCCCGACCGGCCTGGCTTAGGGATCACGCTCGACCCCGACAGCCTGGCGCTCTACACGGAAGCGCCGGTGGTCGCGTGAGCCTCGGTGCAACGACCTGGGTGATCGCAGACGGGTACATCCCTCCGCACAGCACGGGCCCGGCACCAGCGATGACAAGCCATGAGAGCGCGTGCATGCTCAACGCCGGCGACGAGGATGCGAGCGTCGAGATCTTCCTCTACTTCACCGATCGGGAGCCGGTCGGCCCATTCAGGCTTACCGTGTCTGCCCGGCGTGCGCACCATCAGCGCCTGAACGATCTGACGGACCCTGTCCCCGTGCCGGTCGGTACCGACTACTGCTGCGTGATCCGCAGCGATCAGCCAATCGTGGTTCAGCACACGAGGCTCGACAGCCGTCAAGCCGAGAATGCCTTGATGTCAACCATCGCGTTCGCCGCGTCGGGTTGACCATGCGCAGCGCGTTTCCAGAGCCCGTCGTCGAGCAGATCTCACAGCGACTGACCCTCGTCTCCTCCCCGCTTCGCATCCGGCTAGTCGACCACCTTCGGCTCCACGGCGCGACAAGCGTGCAGACGCTCGCGGACGAGCTTGGCGCGACACATCAGAGCGTGTCTAAGGCGCTGCAGCAGCTCTACAGAAACCGTGTGGTGGCGCGCGAACGAGAAGGCCGACGCGTCTGGTACTCGCTCATTGACGCGAAGGTCGTGGACATCTACGCCGCGGCGATCCGCGAGAACGAGGTCTAGGTTGGCCGCCCGCTCATCTGCGCTTGTCCGCGAGTCGGCTGCACGGCGCCTCAGAGTCTTCGGCCACCCAGCACGTCTCCAACTCGTCGAACGCCTTGCGCGAGAGAGCGCGACCGTGACGGACCTGGCTTGCAGCACAGGGCTGCCGGCCGGCGCGGTGTCCAAGCACCTTGGCGAGCTCGCGAGCGTCCAGGTGGTTCGCCGTGTACAGCACGGAAACTTCGCGCGCTACTCCTTGACCGATCTTGACATGGCGCGGCTCGTTGCTCTCGCCTATCGCAGTGCCGCACGCGACGCGCCACACGTTGCCGACGCGATCAACGACGGAGGACCGACATGACGTCGGATCGGCCGACGTTGTGTGCGGCTCCCCAACACGCCGCGGTGAGGACGCTGTCAAGGCAACGGGCGTTTCCGCACGCCGCAATCGTCAGCCTCGACGAGGGCCTCACAGACGCGCGCCGTGCGGCCTGAAGAAACGTCTCGGCGCGTCCGTCGCTTGTCGTAATGAACAGGAGCGCGGGAATCTCCCCCTCGTGAGCCGTCTGCGCGTGCGCGACATAGCCGTCGAGCTTTCGGCGAAGCCGTCGGTGCGACATCGTTCCGAGATCGAGTTCGACGTGCCCCCGCCAGAGGCGGCCCGTGGCGTCGCGCAAGCCGATTCCCGCGTCGGGGGCAATCGCTCGTCTGCGCCCCGCAGCGTCGGTGAAGTCCTGCCTGGCCTCGCCTTCACGGCGAAAGTCCGCGAGGTCAAGTCCGGCATCGGCGGCGCGCGCATGCAGGACGACGTACAGCTCGCTCACCGCGGCCGTGTGCGCGAGGAACAGCGGGCTCGGCTCCTGGCGCTCCCCGCGTCGGGGAGGCGGCTGACCGCGGACCAGCGCGTCAGCACGATTCGTAGGCCACCAGTGATTTGGCGCCGATCCGCGAGTCCGATACGGACGACTCCGGCCCAAGAGGCGAAGGCTCTGGAGTCGTCGCGTGCGGTACCGCAAGGTCCGCTCCGGAACGTCTGAGTGGAGGCGCTCGAGCTGGGTCTGCGTGACGATCCTCAAGCGAGAGACCAACTCGAGGATTTGCTGATCGAGCGCTGAGAGGTGCGGCGCGATGTCGGCATCCTGCGCGGCGGGCATGTCCTCCGGTATTGACCAGACGGAGCGTCCCGCCCCTCAGCCTCGCTCGGGACGCTTAGTGCTCGTGGGGCTGACCAGGGTCATGGAGCGGGTGGCGGTGGTAGATCCCGGCCGCGTGCATCCGGTGGTGCAGCGCGTTGTAGGCGCGCTCGAGCGTTGCTCGGAGCTCCTTGTAGCGACGGACCTCTGGACGAGGAGCGATCGTGTCCACGTACGCCAGCGCGCCCTGGATCTGGTCGAGGACGGTCATCGCATCGACGTCGGAGAAGAGCTCTGAGTCGACCACGCTGACCATGACTGCGCTCGTGTGGGCAGAGATATCGTCGGCCAGGCCGCGATAGCTGCCGCGGACCCTGAGCGCGATCCAGGTCGATCGCGTGATGGGCACAGACGCGCTACCCCGACCGGAGAGCCCACCGACCCGCATCTCGGCGGCAACAACGCCACCGACGACGATCTCCACGCGGTCGACCGGCATGCGCACAGACTCGACCTCCCACTCGACCTGGAGGGTGCCACCTGCCGCGGGAAGAGCGACCTGGCGACCGGGCGCCGTGCCCTCGACGCGGAACGTCGCGAGCGGCCCGATAGTCGCGAACGTGTTCCCGTCGCGCACGGCCTCCATCCACGCTTCGTACGTCAGCTCGCGATCGCCGAGATGCACGTACGTTCGAATCCCGCCGAGCAGGTCCGCGGCGGTCATCTTGTCCGAGCCGCCGACGAGCGGGATGTGGTAGCCGAGGTTGAGGTACCGGTACCAATCGGCCAACCCGTAGGCACTCAAGTGCAGTTGGTCTGGCTGCAGCGGGTTGTGCGTCTTGAGCTCGATCGCGTCGACCAAGTCCAGCACGATGTCGGCCGCACGCTCGAGCTGCGGTTCCGGGGCGTGCGGCATGACGACGAGCCCGCCTTGGGCCAGGCAGCGCTGCGCCCATTCCGCCATCGTCGTCTCGAGCGGATCCCCGATCGCCGACTCGCTCGGACCTCCCGTACACAGCGGCTGAATGAGGCGTCCGGCGTAGCCGAGGAGCGAGATGTGGCCGAGAACCTGCGTGCGGTTCTCGGATCCGACCCGAACGAGGAACTCGCCTGACCCGCCCAGTGTTGCTGCGCCGAACGTCGTCTTGCCGTCGAAGTCGCCGACGTTGACAAACATCTCGCCGAACTGCGTCGCGAGGAGATTGACGACGTTGACCCCTTCGGCCTTGCCTTCCAGGAGCGCCGTTTGCGGGCTGAGAAAGTGGACGTGGGTGTCGGCCGTGACCCAGCCGCGCTCGCGCCACCGCAACACCCGGTCGAGCTCGAACGCGACCTCGTCCGTCTCGGCACCCACGACGATCTGCGTCCGACTCGGCGTGATCTCGAGCCCACGCGAGATCTCGACGTAGACCGTCCCGAGTGGGAGGTCGACGACGCACTCGCCGTCGACGTACGCGTACTGGTTCGCGACGTTGACGAAGTCGGGCGAATGGTCCGCCCCGCCTGCGCGCGAGACAATGCGGTGATATCCGCGCGGCGGGAGGTACTCCCCTCCCTCGCCGTGAAGGTGGAGCCGGACCGGGGTTGCAGCGAGCGTCTCGCGTTCGAGGAAGCGCAGGGTGACGGGACGGCGTGCCGGCGGCAGGACGGTGAACGCCGGGTCGTCGCGATCGAGCTCATACTCGTTGCCGGCAACGTAGAGCCGGGCGCGTGGATGGCCGACGTACTCGACGGTGACGTCGCGAGTGGAGACGCGCGGCTCGACGATCGGCGCCTCGCTCGTCCACCTTGTCGGGTCGTAGTCGAGCGACGCTCGTGCGGAGATGATCGTGCCGAGATCGATCTGGATGTCCTCGAGCTCGCCGATGGCGTTGAGCGCCACGCCGTGCGGGAGCTGCATCCGCAGCTTCCGCCGGGTCCCCGGACGGAGCGGATGCTCCGCGAGATCCGTCACCGTGATCGCGTAGACCGCTGCGCGCTGGGTCCCGGGCGTCAGGGTCACCCGCCGGATCGCAACCTCAGGGTCTGGGTTCGGAAGTGCGTATAGCCACAGGAGCCCGTCGTGCGGCGGATGCAATCCAGCCTCGATCGCCGAGAGCGTGCGCGCCTCCTCGAGTGCGTCCAGCGGCGCCGTCGCTTCGTCGCGGCGGAGCACCCGAGCCTCCTCGGGCGACGGGAACACCAGGTCGTGCGCCGCGGGCACGCAGGCGAACGGAGCCGAGCCCCACGTGTAGCGCGCCTGCTGGATCGCGAACCGGCGCACGACGCTCCTTCGATGAACCGAGCCGGACTCCAGCTCGAGGTCGTACTGCGCGACCGTCTGCCCCAGCTCGTAGCCGTCGACGTTGGTGTCCGCAAAGCGCTCGAGATAGCGCGTCGGAATGTCCTCGACGACGTGGACGAACAGGACGTAGCGCGCCGTGACGCCGACGTCGATCGACACCGGCTCGTCGTCGAGCAAGAGAACATCTGGCTCCGAGGCGTCGCCAAACAAGAACGGCATGCCGCGGATCACCTGGAGCCCGCGATGCCCGAGGAAGGCGTTCGGGGTGCGCAGCACCTCGGGGAGCTCCGACCGCCGAGCGTTGAACGCAACCGGGACTGGCGTGAAGTGCGGGGACCGGACGTTCATCGCCTCGCTTCGAACACCGTTGCCTCGTACGGACCGAGCTCCAGCTGCCGTCCAATCACGACCGACCAGCCGACATCAGGCCGCCGCGTGCTCACGCGTGGAATCCAGTCGCGCGTCGGCAGCGGGACAGCCAAGTCCACGCGTACGCGCCGCGGCGTCAGATTGAGGGCGACGAACATCGCGTCATCGCCGGCTTGCCGAACATAGGTGAGAACATCCCGAGCGTCACGCGCGACCGGCGTCCAGCTTCCCACCTGCAGGGCCTGACTGCTGTTGCGCAGCCAGATCAGGCGCCGGTAGTGGTTAAGGACGGAGCGCTCGTCCGCCTCTTGGCTGACAACGTTGCGCTCGCGATAGTCGTCCGCCACGTCAAGCCATGGCGAGCGTGTGGAGAAGCCGGCGAACAGCGCGTCGCTCCACTGCATCGGAGTTCGCGCAGCGTCGCGGGACTGCCCCCAGACGTTGTCCCAGCGCCGCAGCGGCGGGATATCGCCGTCACGCATGCCGATCTCTTCGCCGTAGTAGAGAAACGGCGTGCCACGGAGCGTGAGCAACAGCGTGGCAGTCACCTTCGCGCGCGCATCCGACTCGGCGGCTGGAAGCTCCCTGGCGTGACGCCACGCGTGCCGTGGAGAGTCGTGGTTGCTCAGCACGTAGCACGGCCACAGGTGCTCTTCCGCGAGCAGCCGGTCCCATCGCGAGATCGAGGCGGAGAGCCGGCCCGCCTCGAACGGCTGCTTGACGATGTCGAAGTTGAACGCCATGTGGAGTTTGTCGCAGTAGCTGGCGGCCAGTTCCGGATGCCCCTCGAACGTCTCGCCCACGGCCATCGCCTCCGGATAGTGGTCGAGCAGCTGGCGCAGGTCCGTCAGGAACTCGTGCACCTCGGGCCGGTCTTTGTTGTAGATCTGCCGTTGGCTAGCCCACCCGCGCCCAACCTTCCGTGGGTTGTTCGGAAACGCCGGATGCTTGAAGTAGGCGTTGAAGACGTCGAGCCGGAAGCCGTCAACGCCACGGTCGAGCCAGTACTGCACAAGCGCGATCGCCTCCTGCCGCACCGCCGGGTTGTGCCAGTTGAGATCCGGCTGCTCGCGGCTGAACGTGTGGAGGTAGTACTGGCCGGTCTCCTCGTCGAACGTCCAGGCCGGCCCGCCGAAGAACGACCGCCAGTTATTCGGCCGCCGACCGTACTTGCCGGGATCGCGCCAAACGTACCAATCGCGGCGCGGGCTGTCGCGGGAACCGCGCGAGGCGACAAACCACGGATGGAGATCGGACGTGTGATTGAGCACGAGGTCCAAGATCACGCGAATGCGGCGCTTGTGCGCCTCGGCAACGAGCCGATCGAACGTCTCGAGATCGCCGAACGCTGGATCGATGGCCGCGTGATCCGCGACGTCGTAGCCCCCGTCGCGGCCCGGCGACGGATAGATCGGCGAGAGCCAGATCGCCGAGATGCCGAGCGACGCGGGCGTGCCGTCGTTGAGATAGTCGAGGCGCTGGAGGAGGCCTTCAAGGTCGCCGACTCCATCGCCGTTGCTGTCGAGGAAGCTCCTCGGGTACACGTGATAGACGACTCCCGCCTTCCACCACTTCACGATCACCCCTTGACCGCCCCGGCGACCATGCCGCTGACGAAGTACCGTTGAAGAACGAAGAACACGACCACCGGGAGCGCCAGTGACACCATGGCGCCGGCAGCGAGCAACTCAATCCCCTGGCCTTGGGAGCCGATGAGGTTCGCGATGACGACGGGCAGCGGCGCAACGTCCTCCCCGCTGCCCAGATAGACGAGCGCGATAAGCAGGTCGTTCCACGTCCAGACGAACACGAGCGTGGCGACCGACGCCGCGGCCGGTGCGGCAAGCGGAAACGCGATGCGGAGCCACGTTGTCGCCGCCGAGGCACCATCAACCGTCGCCGCCTCGATGATCTCAATCGGGATGCGTCGATAGAAGTTGCGCATGACGTAGATGACGAACGGCAGGAAGAACGCCGTGAAGACGATCCACGCGGCAGGGAAGGTGCCGGCAAGGCCGAGCGACGCGAACAGCTGCAGGACCGGAACGAGCGTGACCTGGATCGGCAGCGCGAGCAGCGCGATGATCGCCAGCAGGAGGACGCGCTCTCCACGAATCGGGATCCATGCGAGCGCGTAGCCGGCGATCGACCCGATCGTGACGCTGGCCACCGTGACCGGGAGCGTCACCACCAAGCTGTTGATGATGCTGCTGCTGAGCTGCGAGTCCTGAAACAGCGCGTCGTAGTTGCTGAACGTGAGCTGATCGGGCGCCTGGAAAACCGTCCACCATCCCGAGCTCAGCTGCAGCTCGGCCGGACGGAGCGAGGTCACGATCAGGGTTACCGTCGGGACGAGCCAGACCGCGCACATGAGCAGCGCTGCGGTGTGAACACTGATCCGCCCGGCGATGTGGCCGGCGCGCCGGCGCGCCGGCGAAGGTCGCTTCCTCATGCCGCCTCCCTCCGCATCGCGCGGCGGTTGACCAGCAGAACGGGCGTCACGGCGAGGACGAGGATGACCGCGAGCGCGCACGCCAACCCGGTGTTGCCGTACGCGAACTGCTCCGAGTACATCCGGGTCGCGATGACGTCCGTCCGATAGTTCCCGCCCGTCATCACGTAGACGATGTCGAACACCTTGATTGCCCCGATCACGGACGTCGTGGCCACCACGATCAGCGCCGGCTTGAGCTCAGGAATGACGATGTGGCGCAGCACGCGCCACTCGCCAGCCCCGTCGAGACGCGCCGCCTCGATCAGCTCGCGCGGCACGCCCTTCATCGCGGCCGAGAGGATGAGCGTCGCGAGACCTGTGCCCATCCAGATCCCGACGACGTTCAGCGCGATGTTGTTCAGGCTCTCGTCGACGAGCCAGGCGCGCGGCACGAAGTCGGGGATGAACGCCTGGAGCAGTCCGTTGAGCGTGCCGAGCGGCGGCGAGCCCGGCGGCGCGTACGCGTAGACCAGCTGCCACATCACGCTCGACGCGACGAACGAGATCGCCGTCGGGATCGTGATGATCGCCTTTGCGATCCGCTGGTACGGAACCTTCTCCAGCAGCACGGCACTCGCCAGTCCAAACACCGTGCACCCGAGCGGATAGAGGACGATCCACATCAGGTTCACGCGCAGGACGGCAAGCAGCGTGTCGTCGCTGAAGATCTCCCGGTAGTTCTCGATCGTCGGGAAGGACGATTCCGCCGCCTCCAGACTCAGCACCACCGTCTTCCCGAGTGGGTATATGAGGACGCCGAGGATCAGGGCGATGGCCGGAGCCATCCAAACCACCGGTCGCGCCTCGCGCTGCCACGCCGGCGAAGCGAGTGCGAGCACCCGTTCGCCGGCGAACAGATAGAACATCACCGCGACCGGCACCCCCACGAGGCCCAGCAGCAGTTCTGACTGATGCAGGTTCATTGAGGCCTAGCGCGCGGCCTCCTGCGCAACCGCATCGAGGTTCTCAAGCAATTCGTCGAGCTGGTCGGGGTGCTGAAGGTAGCTCGCAAGGTTCTTGTTCTGCTGCTCGACGACCGGCACCGGGAACAGAGCCGAAGGCAGCAGGATCGTCGCCGCCTTCGCTTCCTCGGACTTCACGAGCTCCTCGGCCTGCTGGCGCTGCAGCGGAGTCGGGTACGCGTCAGCTGGCACCCCCGCGTCCGGAACCGTGAACTGGCCGGACTTGGCCAACAACGTCGCGAACTCGGTCGACGCCATGTACTGCACGAGCGCGCGCCCCTGCGGCGTGTCCTTGAGCATCGCGACTTGGTTGCCGTCGACCATGCGGTAGTCCGCATACTCGTCCTCGATACTCGGGAACGAGAAGTACTCGATACCCGCGTCCTTCGCGCCCTTCACGGAGCCGAGCGCGTAGCCGCCGTACCACTGGCCTTGCGGGAGCAGCGAGCAGGTCGGCGGCTGCGCGAACATGCCGTTGCCGGCCTGGAGGAAGTTCGTCGTCGCGACCTGCGTCGGGCCGCCGGCGACCTTCTCCGGGTCGGTGAAGATCGAGCCGAAGGTCTCCCAGGCCCAGCGGACCTGCTCTGACGTCCACGGCAACTCGCCTTCGATCCACTGCGTCGTCAGCTCCGGGCCATATCGGCGGAGGAACAACATCTGGAGAACCTCGTTCGCCGCAGGCCAACCGGTCGCAGCGCCGCTTTCGATCCCGAGACACCAGCTCGGCTTGCCTTCGGCCGCTGCAGCGTCGACCCAGCTCGCGAGCTCGTCCCACGTCTCTGGCGGGTTCGGGCCGTCGTACGACGCCGGGTTAAACCAGACCAGCCCGTGATAGTTGACGATCGGGAAGTACGCATACAGCTTGCCGTCAACGGTTCCGAGGTCGAGCAGCGCTTCCGGATGCCGCTCGCGGATCGACTCCATGGAAAGGACGTCGTCGAGCGCGATGAGCTTCCCCTGCTCCGCGAGCTCAATCAGCTGGACCGGGTATGCGCTGAGCACGAGATCGGGTGGATTGCCCGCTTGTACGCGCGTTTGCAGGATCGACTGCTGGCTGAACGTCGCTTGATAGCTGACGTTGATCCCCGTCGCGTCTTCAAACGGCTTCAGGCTTGCCTCGATCGCCTCCCCCTGGGGCCCGGTGACGACGCCGAAGAGATCAACCTTGCCGCCGAGCTCCTCTCCGCCTGCAAATTGCCGCGCGGCCTCGGCGGCCGCCTCCTTTGCGGAAGCCGGGAGTTTCGTCTCTGCGGCCTGGTCGTTGGCATTCGATTCGGAGGTCGAATCGTCGCTACCGCATCCCACTATCGCGCCAGCGGCCGCAAACGCGACCCCGGCGATCACCAGCGCACGCCTCGGTGTACGCACCGTGCAACCCCTCTCTCCGTTCGCCTTGAGCCCTTCGAGCGGGACCTTCGTGGTATGATCGAAGTGCTTCGACCGAAGCTAGCAGAAGCAGTATCGGCCGGTCAAGGAGGAAACTGTTCACGTGGCTCAGCGACCCACGATCTACGACGTAGCGGAGAGCGCCGGCGTGAGCATCTCCACCGTGTCGCTGGCGCTGAATGCACCCCGGCGAGTCAAGGCCGAAACGCTCGAACGGATTCATGCATCGATTGACGAGCTCGGCTTCGTACCCAAGACCGAGGCGATCAGCCGCGCTCGTCGCGGCGTCGGACGGATCGGCGTCGTCGCACCGTTCGTTGCCTATTCGTCTTTCTCTCGCCGGCTGAACGGCGCGCTGAAGGCGATCCGCGGCGAGAGCTTCGAGATCGTTGTGTACGACTACGAGTCGGCGCCGACCTCCTTCGTCCCGGCCCTGCCCCTGACCGGTCGGCTTGACGGGTTGGTCGTGATGTCGCTCCCGCTCAGCGACCAGGCCGTCAATCGGATTCGTGAGCGGGAGCTGCCCACCGTTCTGATCGAGCTGACGCACCCAGGCTTCAGCGCGGTCACGCTCGACAATGAGGGTGGCGGCCGCATGGTCGCCGAGCTCCTCGTCGGTCAGGGTCATCGTCGATTGGGCTACATCGGCGAGATCATCCCTCCGCCATTGGACCCGAGCTTCCAGGCCGAGGCGCGCTTTCGGGGGTTCCGTGAAGCGCTGGCTCGACATGACGTCCAGCTCGACGAGGCCAACGTGCGTCATGTCGTCCACGGGACGGCCGCGGCAGCGGCCGCGACCGCAGACATCCTCGATGGGCAGAACCCGCCGACGGCGATCTTTGCGCAGGACGACACGCTCGCTGGCGCGGTGCTGAAGGCGGCGCGAGCACGCGGCGTCCAGATTCCCGAAGACCTTGCGGTGGTTGGCTTCGACGACGGTGAAATCGCCGAGCCGCTGGGGCTCACGACGGTTCGTCAGCCACTTGAGGATTCGGGCCGCGTGGCGATCGAAACGCTGCTCGCCGAACTGAAGGACCACAGCCGCACCCGGCAACAGATCGAGCTCCAGCTTTCGATCGTCGAGCGCGAGACGACGCGCGCCGGCGCCGGGCCCTGAGGGAGGAGGAGCGTGCCAAGGCCCGGCGCCAACAACGCGGTTGTGCGGTCGGCACCCGTGGCTGCCACCGAAAAGTCCCCATAATCGGCGGTTCCACGGACGGCGATCAGTCAACACGCCCGCACTCGGGAGATCCACAACTGCACGCGCGAACGTGCGCGCAGTTGTGGTTCCGAAGCGGGCAAGGCGGTTCACTCCAAAGCATCCGACTGCCGCACCGACCCGCGCCTTGGCATCGTCCGTACCTCGAAGGACGGCGACTCTTTGGCCAGCTCGACACCCTCAGTCGTCGGTGGGACCCGTCAGAGCACCCGTTCTACGAGCGATGGCGAACCGGCGACCTCACGGCGGTGGATCTGGCGCGATACGCCGCGGAGTACGAGCACCTGCTCATCGCTCGGGCTGCGGCCACAACGTACGCAGCCAGCATCGCCACGGGAGAGGCGCGAGCTGAGCTCGCCCACCACGCGTATGAGCAGAGTCAGCACATCGCGCTTTGGCGGCTCTTCGAGGACACCGTGGAGTCAATCCGCAGCGCCGTGCCGATGGACGAGACGATCCGCTGCGCGCGCGCTTGGGCCGGTGACCCCAAGCGCAGTCTCGAGGTGACGCTCGCCGTGCTCTACGCACTCGCGTCAACCGGTTCGCGCCTCGCGGAACTCAAGCGCGACGCGACCATCGATCACTACGGGACGCGGGGCATCGCCTACTTCGAGGTACGCATTCTGCGTGACCCGGATTACGCGCAGTACGCACGGAAGCGGCTGGAGGCATGTCTGGCGCCCGAACGCGCGCCGGAGTTGCTCGCTGCGGTCGAAACCGCGCTCGCTACCTATTGGCAGTTGCTGTCGGCGCTCGACGCGTAGCTGGCAAGCTCGAACGCCAGACGCGAACGCTGCTGCGCAGCGTCAGGTTCGGCATCGCTGGCTCCCAGGTACAGACCGTCATTGCCACGACCGGGCAGGTTCAGGCGAGCGTGCCGTTCGCGCCCAGGGCACGCGGGTGCTGATTGCACGTCTCGAGATGGGGTCGAGGTGACCTTCGCCGAGCGGCCTCGGCTCAGCCGTTGAAGCTCGGACTCGCGGAGCGGCGGAGGAGGACGCGTGCCTTGCCGCCGCTCCACGGGACGCGCACCACGTTCGAGCGGTCGGGGTCGGACCCTTCGGTGTTGTCGCCGCCGATCACGAATCGCCCGTCGCGGCTGAGGGCGGACGGCGTCACGAACGCGTGGATCCTGCGCGCCCCGCCGCGTCTCGGGTCCACGGCATACGCCATGAAGGTGTCCTGGCCGCCGAGCGCGGCGAGTAGCCGCCTGCCGTTCGCCGACCAGGCGGCCGGCGTCAGCCCGCTCTGCAGGAAGTTCGGACGGAAGCGGGTCAGCTGCCGGAACCCGGTGCCGTCGGGCTTCATGACGGCGACGTTGAACGTCGACAGGTACTGGTCGCGAGGCTTGACCGTGCTGAACGCGATCGCGCGTGGGCCCCAGACGGGAGCCGCCGCGCGTCGCCGGAGCGTCGTCTTCGCCCGTGTGGCGAGATCGACCACCTTCAGCGTGCCGCCGCGGTTCGAGGAGGCCGATGCGGTCTGCACGTACGCGAGCCGGGCCGAGTCCGGCGAGAAGCTCACGCGAGAGTGGAAGAAGCCAGTGCCGAGCGTCGTCTCCGCGCCGGTCGCCGCGTCGATGACCAGCAGCCGGCCGGGGTCGGTGCCGCCGATGCCGCGGTCGACGCAGGCGAGCTTGGTCGAATCAGGCGACCAGTAGACGCTCAGGCACTGGATCGCCAACACCCGCGCCGGCGGGCCGCCGGCGGCGGCGTGGAGCTCGAGCCTGTAGTTCTCCGGCGCGAACGCGCCCTGATCCCAGTCGCTCACCGCGAGCCACGTGCCGTCGGGCGAGACGTACGAGTTCCAGCCGTCGCCGAGCACGCGCCGGTCGCTCCCATCGCCGTTCGCGATCACGATCTTCCCGGCGGGCGTCGTGGCCGTGAGATGCGTGGCGGCCTGCGCCGGAGACGCGAAGCATGCGCCGACGAGCACACAGGTGGCGATGGTCCTGCGTCTCGGCCCGCACCCGAGAGTCCGTCGGACAACTCTCACAGCAGCCCTCCTTGACGCGTCTGAGCGCCGAGCCGGCCAGGGCGGCGAACCTATCCCGTATCGGGACGCCGTGCAACAGAACGCGCTGTCGCCGCCGAGAGGCCTTGACTTGGACGATGTCTTCTGCAAGGCTGAGAAATCGATTTATGAAATCGGTTTCTCAGGCGCGCCGGTAGCGGGCGACGATCCCGGATCCAGCCGCCGCACCGAGGTGCTCCGAGGGGGGTTTCGGCGATGAACGGTCAGTCGGGTAGTGCGCATAGGCCGGGGCGGCGAGCAGGCGGCCAGCCGGGCCTAAGCGCCCAGTGGCTGAGCCTCGACTCGGGGATATCGCGTCGCGGACTCATTCAAACCGGCCTCGCGGCAGGCCTCGGACTCGCTCTCGGCGCTTGCGGAGACGACGACGGAGGCTCGACGTCCACTTCCGGATCTTCGGGAGGAGGCGTTCCGAAGCACGAAGCCGGACAAGCTCGTCGTGCGCGCGTGGGGCGATCCGTGGTCCACGAACATCGAGAAGTACGCGGGGGCGGCGTTCACGGAAGAGACCGGGATCAAGGTTGAGTACGACCTGTCCGATGCCGGCGAGATCCAGGCGAAGGTCAAGCGAGCCCTGGCCGCCGGGCGTCGGCCGCCCGTCGATGTCGTGTACACGATCGCGACGCAGGCCTACACGGCCGACGTGCAGAAGCTGCTGACGCCGCTCGATCCCGAGATCGTCACGAACTTCGACGCGTTGACCGAGCCCGGGAAGCCCGTCAACGGCACGACGTACGTGAACCTGTACTCGTACTCGATGCCGATCATCTTCAACCCCGACGAGACGTCGTTCGCCGAAGGCGCTTCGTGGGCGGAGCTCGCGGACCCCAAGTACAAGGGTGGCCTGTGCGCCGGGATCGGCTTCCAGGCGATGCTGTATCCCTACGCGAAGATGCTCGGCCTCGACCTCGCGACCGACGACCTTCAGCCGGTCTGGGATCAGATCGCCAAGCTCCAGCCCAACGTCAGCGTGGTCGGCGACGACACCGTATTCATCGAGACCATGAAGAGCGGCGACTCGACGATCGGGTCCGCTCTCGTTGGCGACGCGCTCGCGATCCGGGACGGAGGCAGCTCCGTGGAGTGGGTGGTCCCGGAGGAGGGCGCCGGGCTGCTCGCCGACAGTATGTACGTCTGCGGCGGTTTGCCCGACGACGTCACCTACTACGCGCAGGTCTTCATCAACAAGGTGATCGACGCGAACCTGCAGTCGCAGTGGTGCGAGAAGGTGGGCGCGGTGCCGACCAACAAGGACGCGAAGCCCGCCGACTTCATGCTGGGAGATCCCGCGTTCCCCTTCACCGACGAGGAGATCGAGAAGTACGCCATCGTCGAGCCCGTCGCCCTCGCCGCCGAGAAGTTCGACGAGTGGAACACGGAGTACACGGCGGTCATCAAGGCGTGACGCCGGCGTCGCTCGACTCGGAGCTGGGCCCGTCGCTCGCGACCGCCCGCGCTGCCGCCGCGGTTCGACTCGAAGGCGTGCACAAGCACTACGGCGAGATCGAAGCGGTCCACTCCATGGACCTCGAGATCGAGCGCGGCGAGCTGCTCACGCTGCTCGGGCCGTCCGGCTCGGGGAAGTCGACCGTGCTCCGCATGATCGCCGGCCTCGTCAAGCCGACGGCCGGCAGGATCTGGATCGGCGACGAGGAGGTCGGGGCGCGCCCCACGCACGAGCGCGACATCGCGATGGTGTTCCAGTCGCTGGCGCTCTTCCCGCACATGGACGTCTTCGGGAACGTCGCCTTCCCCCTTCGCATGCGGCGGATCGGCCGTAAGGAGATCGCGAAGCGGGTCCGCGAGGCGCTCTCGATCGTCCGCCTTCCGGACATCGAGGGGCGGGGCGTCGGCGAGCTGTCGGGCGGACAGCAGCAGCGGGTCGCGATCGCCCGAGCGCTGGTCTACCAACCCCAGCTCCTGCTGCTCGACGAGCCCTTCGGCGCGCTCGATCGCCGCCTCCGGGAGGAGATGCAGCTCGAGATCGTGCGGCTCCACGATGCGCTCGATGTGACGATCGTCAACGTCACGCACGACCAGCGCGAGGCGTTGATGCTCAGCGATCGGATCGCCGTGATGAACGGCGGGCGGCTCGAGCAGCTCGGGCCGAGCGAGGCGATCTACCGCGAGCCGGCGACGCGCTTCGTCGCCGAGTTCCTCGGCGACGCGAACCTGATCGAGGGCATCCTCGAGCGCGGGCCGGACGGGGCGACGCTGAAGACCGCGAGCGGCCGGTCGCTGCCGGTCGGGAGCGCGCCCGAGGCGCTCATCGGCGTGAAGTGCGCGATCGTGCTCAAGTCCGAGGCGATCGAGCTCGAGCGCCGGCCTGATGACGCGCCGCCGACCGACGGCCTGATCGGCGTCGTGCGCCTCGGCGTCTTCGAGGGCGGTGCGCGGTACTACGAGGTCGACGTCCAGGAGCTCGACATGCGGTTCAAGCTGTCGCTTCCAGCGGCGGGAGGACGGAACGCGTTCGAGATCGGCGATCGGGTCGGCCTCAGATGGGACTCCTCGGACGCGCAGATCGTGTCCATGACGAGTGACGCGTCCGCGCGTCGATAGAGGCGCCGTGTCGATCGACGTGAAACGGGAACCGGCGGATCTCGCGTTCGGCTGGCGGTTCGTCGACGGGCTGATCGCGCTGCGATCGAAGCTGGCGCCGACGTTGAGCGGCCCATGGATCCCCTACGCGATGTTGCTGCCCGCGCTCGCCCTCGTCGCGATCCTGTTGTACGGGCTCGGCAACCTGGCATGGCAGAGCTTCCATTCCTTCGACGCCTTTCGCGGCACGGAAGGACCCTGGTCGTTGGAGCAGTACCGCAAGATCTTCACCGGGCCGCTCGCTGACCACATCTTCACCACGATCTTCAGGACCGTCGGGCTCGCGGTCGTTGCGACCGTCACGAACGTCGCGCTGAGCCTCCCGATCGCGTACTTCATCGTGCGAATGCGCAGCAACGTGTGGCGCTTCGCCACACTGGTCCTCCTCCTGGTGCCGTTCCTCATGGGCGACATCGTCCGGGCATTCGGCTGGTACATCCTGCTGGGGCGTCACGGAGTCCTGAGGTGGTTGCTCGACGTGTTCGGCCTCGGCGACGTGAACCTGCTGGGGACCCTGTGGGCTGTCTGGCTCGGCATGATCCAGGTGGGCCTGCCGATCGCCGTGCTCGTGCTGCTGCCGGCGATGCGGCGGATCAACCCCGATCTCGAACGCGCCGCGGCCACCCTGGGCGCTTCCCGGTGGAAGACCTGGGCCTACGTCGTCGTGCCGCTGGCACGTCCCGGGCTGGTCTCCGCAGCGATCATCGTGTGGGTCCTGAGCATGACCGAGTTCGCGATGCCGCAGGTGTTGGGCCTCGGCCGGGTGCCCTTCGTCGCGAACGAGCTGGACACGCTGTTCTTCTTCCAGAGCAACTCCTACACCGGCTCGGCGCTGGCCCTCACCCTGCTCGCCGTCGTCTTCGCCGGGCTCCTCGTGCTCACTCGGTTCGGCTACGGAAGGGCGAAGCGCTGACATGGGCGCGGTCGTACGGACAGTCGCCATCGCGTCGCTCGCGCTCGTGTGCCTCCCCACCCTGATCGTCCTGATCTCGTCGCTCGGTGGCGAGGGCGCCCTCAGCTTTCCCCCGGACACCCTGAGCCTGGACGCGTACGGCGGACTGCTCGGCGATCCGGTCCTGCGTGAGGGTCTGTTCCGCAGCGTCCTGCTGGGGCTGATGTGCGTTGCCTTCGCGGCGATTCCCGGCGTGCTCGCGGCGCTCGCGCTGTTCCGTCACCGGGTGCGCTTCAGCGGCGTGCTGTCGGGAATCCTGACGCTCGGACTGGCCACCCCGCTCGTGGTCTCGGGGATGGCCTTCCTCCTGGTCTACACGCAGGTCGGTGCGATCGGGAAGCTGTGGCCGATCGCGCTCGCCATCACCACGGTCAACTTCCCGATCCTGCTGTTCGCCGTCGCGTCCTCGATCTCGAACCTCAACCCCGATCTCGAAGACGCCGCCGCGACGCTCGGAGCCGAAGAGGTCCAGCGTTTCCTGTTCGTCACCTTCCCGGCGATCCTGCCCGGGGTGCTGACCGGGCTGATCATGATGTTCGTGTTCGGGATGGGCGAGTTCCTGATCACGATGATCCTGTCGACGGTGGACAACCAGACGCTGCCGGTGGTCATGTTCGGATCGCTGCGGGGAGCGGTCTCGGGGATCCTCGCGGCGGGAGGCGGCATATACATCCTGATCTCGCTCGTCGTGGTCTTCCTCGTCTCCCGTCTGCGCTCGGTCGAAGACGTCCTGTCGCGGCCGGACCAGTCGTGATGACGACGGCTTCCGCCTGCATCGGATATCGGGTGACGACGGGGCCCGCCGGCGCCATGGTCGAACCCCTGTCCGCAGATGAGCACCGGTCCGACCGGAGCCGGATCGAGGTGGCCGACGTCGGTTCGGTCCGCGTCGGGTTCGGGATCGCCCTCGTCCTGGGCTCCGCGTCGGAGGTGCGCTACGCGCTTCCCTACGCCGAGATCCGAGAGCGCGGGTCGCCGACCTTCCTGCTCGGGAACCCACCGACCGATGCCGGCGAGATCGACGCCGACGCCCTCGACCCCACGGTCACCGTCGAGGGACGCGCCGTCCCGCTCGTCCTGCCCTCCGCTCGGCCGGACCCGTCGAGGGCGCTCGCGGCGCTGGGCGAGGACGTACTGCCTGGCGCGTTCGTTCTCACCGGCTGGCTCGCCGAGTTGGCGACCGTGCGACCGGGCTTCGTCGCAGCCAACCTCGGTCCTCGAGGCCGGGTCGGTTGCCGGATCGCCGAGCCCGGCGCGCCGGACGTGGACGACCGGCCGCCGTGGGGAGAGACGATCGGGCCGGTCCGCGGCAGCCCGCCGATCTCGATCGGGGCGTTCGTGGACATCTACGACCCGGCCGAGGGCCAGCGCGAACCGTGGTGCCTGAACGACCACTGCTTCGTGAAGGTGCCGGACGGCCTCTGGCACGTCATCGGCATCACGCACCTGAAGCCCTACAACCACGCGCTCGATCCGGGCACGCGGCTTGCGCACGCAACGGCTCGGTCACTCCAGCAGCGCGGCTGGTGGAAGCAGCCGTTCGCGCTCGCTGCCGACCCTCGGTTCGACGAGCACCTGCTGTGGGCACCCCACGTGGTCGAGTCCGGTGGGACGTTCCACATGTTCGTCTGCGTCGGCGCGGCCGCGGGCGACCTGTTCGCGATCCGCCGGTACGAGTCCGACGATCTGTGGTCGTGGCGGAAAACCCACGCGCCGGCCGCCGTCGTCGACGGCGTCGAGGCCAGGGACCCGATGGTGATCCGCGACGGTGACCGGTGGATCCTGTATTACACCGCCACAGAGCGACCGGACGGTGGGCGGTTCGTCGTCGCCGCCGTCACGAGTCACGACCTCGTCGACTGGAGTCCGCGACGGATCGTGTTCACGCATCCACGCGTGGGCGCATTCGGTGGGCCGACGGAATCGCCGTTCGTGGTCCGGCGCGGACCCGCCTACTACCTCTTCGTCACCGACGACGAGAGCGTCCACGTCTATGCGAGCTGTGATCCTTTCCACTGGTCGCCCGGGGATCACGTCTTCGCGTACCGCGGCCGCGCCTGCGAGGTCGTGCGGGACGAGGACGGCGCCTGGTTCATCAGCCACGTCGGCTGGGAGCTCGGTGGCCTCGCACTCGCGCCGCTCGAGTGGCACGACGGATTCGACGACGGGCCGGTCTCGATCGAGGCGGCGCCGGCCTGATGGAGTGTGCCTTGATGGTCGAGGGGCAGGAAGGCGTGTCGTGGAAGGACTGGGTGGCGCTTGCCAATACGTGCGAAGCCGTCTGCATCTCCGGCCTCTACCGGTCCGATCACTACGTCTCGTTCACGCATCCGGACCAGCGAGGTGGGCTCGACGCGTGGTCGAGCCTCTCGGCACTTGCTGCCGTCACGACGTCGCTGCGGCTCGGAACGCTGGTCTCGCCAGTCGGCTTCCGCCCCGCCGGCACGCTGGCGAAGCTCGTGGCGAGCGTCGACGAGATCTCGGACGGTCGCGTCGAGCTGGGCCTCGGTGCGGGCTGGTTTGAACCGGAGTTCCGCGCCTTCGGCCTCCCCTTCCCCAGCCTGCGCGAGCGCTACGTCGCGCTGGAAGAGACGCTCGCGGTCCTGCATTCGCTCCTCGACCGCGCCGGAGGAGCAACGAGCTTTGCCGGGAGCTACGCCACCGTCGCCGATTGCCGGCTTCTCCCCCCGGTCGTCCAGGATCCACGTCCCCGTCTCATCCTGGGGGGCGACGCGGGACCGAAGAGCGCCTCGCTCGCGGCGCGGTGGGCCGACGAGTACAACGTGCTGGAGGTGAGCCCGGAGCTCGTCGCCGTGCGACGCCGTGCCCTGGCGGAGGCGTGCCGCAGAAACCAGCGCGACTCTGAGACGCTCGGCCTCTCGATGCTGATCAACGTGGTCGTCGGTCGCGACCGCGGCGAGGTCCGGGACCGGGTCGGTCGCGTGATCGAGCGAACCGCAGATCCGCGCACCGTCGAGCAGGTCCTCGCGGCCCGGGGCGAGGACGTCCTGACCGGAACACCGGACGACGTGCTCGAACGGCTTCAGGCCTTTGCCGCGCAGGGCATTCGGCGCGTGATGTTCCAGCATCTCGATCACACGGACCTCGACATGGTCAGGCTGATCGGAGAGCGCATCGCCCCGGAGATGCGGGGCTTCCACACCCTTGACTTGAACGACGACACCTGACAGGCTGAGAAATCGATTCATGAAATCGATTTATTCCCCCCCGGAGCGGGCAACGATCGCGGACGTAGCTGCCATGGCCCAAGTGTCGCCCGCCACGGTCTCGCGCGTGCTGAACGGCGTCGAGAACGTGCAAGAGGAGTACCGGCGCCGTGTGCTGTCCGCCATCAAGGAGCTCGACTACGAGCCCAACCGGCTCGCCAGCAACCTCCGCCGCCGCCGGGTGGCCATGCTCGGCGTGGTCGTCTCGGACATCGAGAACCCGCATTTCACGGAGGCCGTCCGGGCCGTCGAGGATGCGGCGTTCGCGCGCGGGTATCGGGTGCTCGTCTGCAACACGGACGAGTCGGCTGACAAGCAGCGCGAGTACCTCAAGCTCCTCGCGGCGGAGCGGGTGGGCGGCGTGATCCTGTCGCCATCCAAGGCCGATGCGCGCGAGGTGAGCGAGTTGCTGGACCTCGATATGGCGGTGGTCGCCTTCGACCGCGCGGTGACCGACCCTCGGGCAGACCTGGTGGCGGCGAAGAACAGCGAGGGCGTGGAGAAGGCCGTCGCCCACCTGGCGGACCTCGGCCACCGAGCAATCGGCCTCGTGGCCGGTCCGCCCGGTATCACGAGCGGCGACGAACGTCGCGACGGCTACCTGCGCGGCCTCGCTGCCCGCGGTCTGGAGCCGGCGATCGTCGACGGCGGGTTCCGCATCGACGGGGGCCGGCGGGCTGTCGGGGAGCTTCTCGATGCACATCCGGAGCTGACGGCGGTGATCTTCGCCAACAACCTGATGACCCTCGGCGGGCTCCACGGTCTTTCGGCGCGTGGCCTCCAAGTGCCGGCGGACGTGTCGGTGATCGGCGTCGACGATCCGTTCTGGGCTGCGCTCGTCAACCCGCCGCTGACCACGCTCGCTCAGCCCGTCCGCGAGATGGCCAACTCCGCCGTCGAGATCCTCTTCCGTCGAATCGACGGGGACAAGTCGGAGCCCGAGCGGATCGTGCTCGACCTCGAGCTGAGGTCGCGCAGCTCCTGCGGCCCTCCGAGGAGCGGAGCAGGTCGAACGTGAGTCGCATCGCGGTGCTCAGCTTCTCCGACGGGCGCGAGGCCGTTCACCAGGACCTCATCGCTCGCGTGACGTCCGCTCAGGAGGCGCTGACGACGGCCCTGCGCGACGCGGGGCACGAGGTGCTGACCGGCGAGCGGATCGTCACCGCCAGCGAAGACGCCGTGACGGAGGCCCGCCGCATCGCCGACAGCCGCCCGGACCTTGTCGTCTTCCACTACAGCGTCTGGGCGTTCCCGCACTTCTCCGTGATCGCTGCGCGAGAGCTCGAGGGCCACCCCCTGCTGCTCTTCTGCGGGCTCGACCCCGCCTATCCCGGCATGGTCGGCATGCTCGCGGCCGGCGGCGCGCTCGATCAGATCGGCCGGCGCCATTGCCGGCTGTACGGCGACGCCCGGGATCCGGCGGTCGTGAAGGCGCTGGGAGTCGAGGCCGCCGGCGCCGGCGCCGCACGCGCGCTGCGCGGGCTCACCTTCGGGCGGATCGGCGGGCGCTCGATGGGCATGTACACGGCCGTTGCGTCGAGCGCCCAGTGGATCGACCGCTTCGGTGTGGACGTCGAGGAGATCGACCAGTGGGAGATCGTCCGCCGCTCGGAAGCGGTGCCGGCGGCGAGAGCCAAGGCCGGACGCCAGTGGCTCGAGGAGCACGCCCGGGGCGTGCACTACGACGGGAAGCAACTGACGCCCGAGCTGCTCGAACGGCAGGTGCGGTCCTACTACGCGATGCGCGAGCTGATCGACGAATGGAAGCTCGACTTCACCGGCATCAAGGCGCAACCCGAGCTGACCGACCACTTCGCGACGATGGACGTGACGGAGGCCTTCCTCAACGACCCCTACGACTGGGACGGTCCCAAGCCGACCCACGTCTGCGCCACCGAGGCGGACATGGACGGCGCCCTCACCATGCAGCTGCTCAGGTCGCTCGCGGGCACGCCGGTCCTCTTCGCTGACGTGCGTCACTACGACGCCGAGCTGGGAATCTGGGACCTCTGCAACTCGGGCCAGCACGCCACCTGGTTCGCGGAGCGCAGCGACGACCCCGCCGAGAACCTCCGGCACGTCGACCTGCACCCCGAGGGCTTCTACTTCCCCGCGGGAGGCGCGTCCATCCGTCACATCGCGGCGCCCGGCGAGTTCACGTTCGCGCGACTGTCGCGCCTGGACGGCGAATACCGGATGCAGGTACTCGACGGGACCATCGAGCGCTTCGACGACGAGACGAACGAGCGCCTGGCGAGAGCCTCGAGCTACGAGTGGCCGCACGCGTTCGCGCGTCTGGACGTGCCGCCGGACGAGTTCCTGTCGCGCTTCGCCTCGAACCACATCCATGCGGTGCCCGGTGACCACGTCGACGCGCTCCGGAGCGCCTGCGGCCACCTCGGCGTGGAGTTCGTGCCGCTCGGGGCCGGCGCATGAGCGGCCTGTTCCTCGGTATCGACATCGGCACGTCCAGCGCCAAGGCGGCGCTCACGACGGCGGACGGCGAGGTCGTGGCGACCGCGACGCGACCGCACCGGATGTCGATCCCGCGCCAGGGCTGGGCCGAACACGATCCAGAGGGGGTCTGGTGGGACGGCGTCGTCGACCTCTGTCGCGAGCTGCTCGGCGACGGGGCACGAGTGCCGGCGGCCGTGTGCGTGAGCGGCATCGGGCCCTGCGTCGCTGGCCACAGACGAGGCCTTTCGCCCGCTGCGGCCGGCGATCCTCTACGGGATCGACACGCGCGCCGCGCGCGAGATCGACGAGCTCACCGAGGAGCTCGGCGCCGAGGCGATCCTCGCGCGCTGCGGATCGGCGCTGTCGACCCAGGCGGTCGGGCCCGAAGCTGCTCTGGCTGCGCCGCAACGAGCCGGAGGTCTGCAGCGAGACCCGCCGGCTGTTGATGGCCAGCAGCTTCGCCGTGGCGCGGCTGACCGGCGAGTACGTGCTCGACCACCACTCGGCGAGCCAATGCGACCCGCTCTACGACCTCGATCGCGGCGGCTGGATCGAGGAGTGGGCCGACGAGATCGCCCCCGGACTCGAGCTGCCGCGCCTGCTCTGGCCCGGCGAGCCGGCCGGGGTCGTGACGGCGGCCGCCGCGGCGTCGACGGGGATCCCCGCGGGGACGCCCGTCATGGCCGGGACGATCGACGCGTGGGCGGAGTCGCTCGCCGCCGGCGTCCGCGCCGCCGGCGACCTGATGGTGATGTACGGATCCACGCTCTTCCTGATCGCGGTGACGGAGGAGCCGCTGCGCGACGCATCCCTGTGGGGCACGGCAGGCGTGCGCGAGGGCACCTACTCGCTGGCCGCCGGCTTGGCCACCTCGGGCACGCTGCTGGCGTGGCTGCGCGATCTCACCGGCGCGACGTTCGACGAACTGACGGCGGAGGCGGGACAGGCCGGACCGGGAGCCGGAGGCCTGCTCGCACTGCCCTACTTCTCTGGCGAGCGGACCCCGATCCTGGACCCTGCTGCCCGCGGCGTGCTGTGCGGGCTGACGCTTCGCGCACGGCCCCGGGCACCTGGCGCGCGCGCTGCTCGAAGCGATCGCCTTCGGCGTCAGGCACAACCTGGAAACGTTCGAGGACGCCGGTGCGACGCCCGACCGCCTGGTGGCAGTCGGGGGCGGTATTCAGGGTGCGGTCGCCCTGCAGGTCGTGTCCGACGTGACCGGCCGTTCGCAGGAGGTGTGCGCGGCCGGCGTCGGCGCGTCGCACGGAGATGCCTTCCTGGCCGCGGTCGGCGCGGGTGCGGCGGGCTGGGACGACGACTGGAGCGCGGTCGACCAGGAGTTCGAGCCGCGCCTCGAGCACGCGGAGCTGTACGAGGAGCTGTACGCGCGATACCGCGAGCTCTATCCCGCCACCCGAGAGGTCATGCATGTACTCGCCCGCATCGGCGGCGAGGTGCTCAACAAGACCGAGGAGGTCTGAGATGGAGGCGTCAAGCTCCAGTGCGGCAGGAGGGATGAGCCCGGAGATCCGTAAGGACACGTGGTCCATGCCCCCGTTCCGCACGTTCCTGTCCTCGCCGATGTGCGAGCTCAGCGCGGACGCGATCGCGGAATCCGGCGCGGGCGCCGTGTACTTCGGGGCTCCGGTCGACAGCCAGGGCTTCCCGGCGCGGCCGGGCGCGATCCTCGGGCCCGACGCCTGCCGGCGCGAGTCGCTCGTCGACATGGGCGCGACTACCGTGGAGTACCGGATCGACCTGCACGACTTCTGGAAGCTCGTTGACTGCGGCGACGTCTCCGTGGCCGGCGGCAATCTGGCGCGCCACCACGAGGCGGTCTACAACGCGGCGACCGAGATCCTCCGGGGCGGCGCGATCCCGATGATGCTGGGCGGCGACCACTCGATCCCGATCCCGGGCGTCAAGGCACTGGCCGATCACACCGAGGGCCAGGTCGGCTACCTGCACATCGACGCGCACGTCGACACGGCGGACGAGATCAACGGCGAGCGCAACACGATGGTCTCCCCTGCCCGGCGCACGCTCGACCATCCCAACGTCGATCCCAAGAACGTTGTCCTGTTCGGCATCCGCGGCGCCGCCAACAACCCCGACGTGATCGACGCGGCCTACGACCTCGGCATGAACGTCATGACGATGTTCGAGATCATGGACATGGGGATCGACGTGGCGATTCAGAAGGCGCTCGATCTCGTCCACGACGGTACGGACGCCCTCTACGTCAGCTTCGACAACGACTCGATGGACTCGGGCCTCGTGCCGGGCACCACGGCGCCCGAGATCTGCGGCCTCACGTCACGGGAGATGACGAAGCTCGCCATCGGCGTCGGCCAGCGCGGCTTCTCGTTCCTCGACGTCGCCGAGTTGTCACCGCTCTACGACTCGTCCAACATCACGGCGCGGCTGGACGTCTGGTGGCTCGTCTACTGCCTGAGCAGCTACGCCGACTCGCTCAACAAGGGCACCGCCCGCTTGGTCCCGGACGGCCGCTGAGCGATGATGGCCGCCGCCCGCTTCGGCTACCACGGCCGCATCCTGGACGTGGATCTCGGCAGCGGCGAGCTGCGCGTGGACGCGCGCGACGAAGACTGGTGGCGGCGCTATCCGGGAGGCGGCCTACTGGCGGCGCACGAGCTGCTGGACCGTACGCCTCCCGGGCTCGACGCGTTCGACCCCGACGCGCTAACGGTGCTGACGACCAGCGTCGTGGCGGGCAACCTCTACCCGGGGCTCGCGCGCTTCACGGCGGCTGCGAAGAGCCCGCTCACGGGCGGGATCGGCGAGGCGCGCTGCGAGGGACCGTTCGCGCGCGCGCTCAAGGGCGCCGGCGTGGACGCCGTGGTGATCCGCGGGCGCGCGGCCGTGCCGACGGTGCTCGTGATCGATAGCGGCGAGGCGAGGCTGATCGAGGCCGGCCGCTTCTGGGGACGGACAGTGGGACAGTCGATGGACGGACTCGAGGCCGAGCTCGGCGCCGGCGTCAGCGCCGCACTGATCGGGCCGGCCGGCGAGAACCTCGTCCGCTACGCGAGCGTGGTGGCCGATCGCGGCTACCAAGCCGCCCGCATGGGCATCGGCGCCGTCTGGGGCTCGAAGCAGTTCAAGGGCATCGCGGTGCTCGGGTCGGCGCACCCCGAGGTGGCGCACTCCGAGCGCGCCGACGCGATCACGGCCGCGTACGCCGCCGGCATGAGCGGCAATCCGCTCACGCGCTGGCAGCTCGAGCCTCCTGGCTTCTCGTGCTGGGTCCACCTGCACGGCACCGATGCCGCGCTCTGCACCCGGAACTACCGCGACAGCGTGTTCGAGCACGCGCAGGCGTACTCGGAGGAGCGCTTCCTGGAGCGCTACCGCCACGCCGGCGTGTGCCCGGGCTGCCCGAACGAGTGCATCAAGTTCTTCGCCGCCGAGGGCGACGATCTCGACGCTCGCCAGGGCGGCATCCATCAGGAGGCCACGGGCGCGCTCGGCTCCAACCTGGGGATGCCGGATCCCGAGTTCGTGTTCCGCGCGAACATCCTCTGCAACGAGCTCGGGATGGATCCGAACAGCCTCGGCTTCACCCTCTCGATGGCGATGGAGTGCCTCGAGGAGGGCGTCATCGACGAGCGCGAGGTGGGGTTGCCGCTGCGCTTCGGCAACGCCGAGGCCGCCGAGGAGATGGTGCGGCTGATCGCGCGGCGCGAGGGCTTCGGCGACGTGCTCGCCGAGGGCGTCCGGGCGCGCGGCGACGCAGATCGGCCGCGGCGCCGAGCGCTTCGCTCTGCACGTGAAGGGCCTCGAGATGGTGCCGTTCGAGCCGCGCACCCAGATCAATCTCGCGCTCGGCTACGCCGACGGCCCCGGTCGGCCCGCGCTACGAGATCTGCGAGCACGACTGGGACTTCGACACCGAGGTCGGCTGGCCGCACAGCTTGAAACTCGCGCGCACGCTCGGCGTGCTCGAGCGTTCTCCGATGCAGAAGCTCTCCTTTGAGAAGGTCGCGCGTTACAAGGCGCTCAACACCATCTGGTCGGCGGCCGACGCGCTCGACATCTCGATCTTCGCGATCGCGCCGACGCGCCTGCTCGGCCTGCACGACCTCGCCGACCTGGTCGGCGCGGTGACCGGCTGGGAGACCTCCTCCTACGAGCTGATGCGTTTCGGCGAGAAGCGCAATCACCTGATGCGCGTTTACAACGTGCGCGAGGGCCTCGGCTCCGAGGACGACACCTTGCCGGACCGCTTCTTCGACGAGCCCTTGAGGCAGGGCAAGTGGGAGGGCCTGCGGATCGACCGCGACCACTTCCACGAGTGCATCGGCCTCTACTACTCGATGATGGGCTGGGACGAGCGCGGCCGGCCACGCACGGCCACGCTCGTCGACCACGGACTTCGCTGGGCGACCGCCGGGAGCACCACATGCGCCTGAGTCCCAAGGAGCACCGACCGCCTGCTGCTCTTCCTCGCCGCCGAGCTCGCGCGCCGGCGACGCGCCGATGGAGTGCTGCTCAACTACCCGGAGGCCACGGCCCTCATCGCGGACGAGATCTGCGAGGGCGCGCGCGCGGGCGCGAGCGTCGCCGAGCTGATGGACCTCGGCGGCAGCCTGCTGACCACGGACGATGTCCTGCCGGGCGTGGCAGACCTGATCGACGTGCTCCAGGTCGAGCCGATGTTCGAGGACGGCCAGAAGCTCGTGACCGTCCACGGACCGATCAGGCCGGGCAGCCGGCCGGTCGGCGGCGTCGTGCCCGGAGAGGTTCGGCCTGCGGAGGGCGAGATCGAGCTCAACGCCGGCCGACAGCGCGGCACGCTGCTCGTAAGCAACACGGGTGACCGGCCCGTGCAGGTCGGCTCGCATTTCCACTTCTTCGAAGTCAACGACACGCTCGGCTTCGACCGCGGCGCCGCGTTCGGAATGCGACTGGACATCCCGGCTGGAACGGCGGTTAGGTTCGAGCCGGGGGACGAGCGCGAGGTGCAGCTGGTCGGGCTCGGCGGCAACGCGCGGGTCCACGGACTGAACCGCCTCACCGAGGGCGAGACCGGCGACGAGCAGCGGCGAGCGGCGCTTGTGCGCGCCGCCGAGGGCGGCTTTCGCGGCGCGAAGGAGGAGGCTGACGGTGCGGATCTCGAGAGCCGAGTACTGCGAGCTGTTCGGACCGACGGTCGGCGACCGCGTGCGCCTCGGCGACACCGAGCTCTGGGCCGAGGTCGAGCAGGACCTGACGGTCTACGGCGACGAGTGCGTGTTCGGGGGCGGGAAGACGCTCCGTGACGGCTTGGGCACGAACGGGTTCATCACCTCACGTGACGGCGCGCTCGACTTCGTGCTGACTGGGGCCTTGATCGTGGATGCCATGGCGGGGATCGTGAAGGCGGACATCGGGATCAAGGACGGGCGCATCGTCGCCATCGGCAAAGCCGGCAACCCCGACGTGATGGACGGGGTGAATCCGAGCCTGGTCGTGGGCGCCAGCACCGACGTGCGCAGCGCCGAGGGGAAGATCGTCACGGCGGGCGGGATCGACGTGCACGTCCACTTCGACAGCGCCGGGCTGTGCGAGGAGGCGATCTCCGCGGGAATCACGACCCTGATCGGCGGCGGGCTCGGCCCGGTCACCGTGGGCATCTGCACGTCCGGGCCGACGGGGCTCGCACGCATGCTTCAGGCCTCCGAGGACTTCCCGCTCAACTTCGGGTTCCTGGGCAAGGGCTCGGCTTCGGCGATCGGAGCCGCTGCTCGAGCAGATCCGCGCGGGGGCGATCGGGCTGAAGATCCACGAGGACTGGGGCGCGATGCCGGCCGTCATCCATGCGTCGCTCGACGCAGTCGACGAGCACGACGTCCAGCTCCAGATCCACACCGACACCCTCAACGAGTCCGGGTTCTTCGAGCGCACGCTCGAGGCGATCGGCGGTCGGACGATCCATACGTACCACTCCGAGGGCGCCGGCGGCGGCCACGCCCCGGACATCATTCGCGTGAGTGGCGAAGCGAACTGCCTGCCGTCGTCGACGAACCCGACGAACCCCTACACGCTCAACACGTTCGACGAGCACCTGGACATGGTGATGGTCTGCCACCACCTGAACCCGCGCATCCCCGAGGACGTGGCGTTCGCCGAATCGCGCATCCGGCGGGAGACGATCGCCGCCGAGGACGTGCTCCACGACTTGGGCGCGATCAGCGTGATCGGCTCGGACTCGCAGGGCATGGGCCGGATCGGCGAGACGATCGCGCGCACCTGGCAACTGGCCGCGCACATGAAGTCCGAGCGCGGCTCGTTGCCTGAAGACGATGTGCGCGGGCACGACAACCACCGCATCAAGCGCTTCATCGCGAAGTACACCATCAACGCGGCGAAGATCTTCGGCATCGACCACGAGGTGGGCTCGATCGAGCCGGGCAAGCTCGCCGACCTGGTGCTCTGGGAGCCGCGCTTCTTCGGCATCAAGCCGGAGCTGGTGCTCAAGGGCGGCTTCCCGGCGTGGTCGGTGATGGGCGAGGCGAACGCCTCGCTGATGACCTGCGAGCCGCTGCGCTACCGGGCCCAGTGGGGCGCGTTCGGACCGGCGCGCCATGCCACCTCGCTCACGTTCATGGCCCAGGCCGCCATCGACGACGGCCTGCCGGAGCGGCTCGAGTTGCGCAAGCCGGTCGCGGCGCCGCGGGGTACGCGCACGCTCACGAAGCGCGACCTGGTGCTCAACGACGCCCTGCCGTCGATCCGCGTGGATCCCGAGACCTACCGCGTCGAGGTCGACGGCGAGCTGTGCACGTGCGAGCCGATGACGCAGGTGCCCCTCGGACGCCTGTACGTGCTCAAGTGACGGAGCGGAGCGCCACACGGGTGGGCATCGGCGGTCCGGTCGGCTCCGGCAAGACCCAGCTGGTCGAAGCGCTGCTCCCGCTGGCCGCGGCGGCCCGCTTGCAGGTCGCGGTGATCACGAACGATCTGGTGACGCTCGAGGACGCCCAGCGCGTGCAGCGCAGCGGCCTCATCGATCCGGCGCTCGTCGTCGGGGTCGAGACGGGCGCGTGCCCGCACACCGCGATCCGCGAGGACCCCTCAATGAACCAGGCAGCAGCAGCCCGGCTCGAGGCAGAGCACGGACCGCTCGACCTGCTCCTGCTCGAGAGCGGCGGCGACAACCTGGCCGCTACGTTCAGCCCCGAGCTCGTCGACTACTGGATCTACGTGATCGACACCGCGGCCGGCGACGACATCCCACGGAAGGGTGGACTGGGCGTCATCCAGGCCGACCTGCTGGTCGTCAACAAGATCGACCTCGCGCTGCACGTCGGAGCCGACCTGGACCGGATGCGGGAGGACGTGGCCGTCGCACGCCCGGCAGCGCCCGTCCCTGTTCACCAACCTTCGCGCCCCGGACGGGGCCGACGAGGTCTTCACGGAGCTATGTCGCTCGGCACTGTTCCACGACGTGCTCCCGTCATAGCCCTGCCCGCCACGCGGGGGGTCCTCGAGCTGGTGGCCGACGTCGCGCCGGACGGACGCACCTACTTGAGCCGGCGCCGCCAGCGCTTCCCGTTGCGTCTGACCGTGCCGCTGTACCTCGATCCCGGTTGCCCACAGATGGCGTTCCTGTACGTCCAGAACCCAACCGGTGGCATGTTCGCTGATGACGACCTCCAGCTGTCGCTGCGCGCGCGCTCCGGTGCATGCGCCCACCTCACCACCCAGGCGGCGACCAAGATCTACGCCGCGCGCGAGGGCTGCGCCCGCAACCAGGTGGAGCTCGCCGTCGAGCGGAGCGCCTTCGTTGAGTACGTCCCGGACGTGCTCATCCCACACGCTGGTGCGCGCTTGGAGCAGGAGTTGGTGGCCGACGTCGATCCGGGAGGCACGCTGATCGCAACCGAGCTGATCGCGCCTGGGCGGGTGGCGCACGACGAGGCCTTCGAGTACGCCTCGCTGTCGCTGACGACACGCGTCCGCGTCGACGGACGCGAGGTGGCGGTCGACTCACTCGTGCTGTCGCCCGGCCGGTGCGACCCGCGCGGTCCCGGGATCCTCGGCCGGCACCGCTATCTCGGCTCGCTCTTCGTGGTCGCGCCCGACGAGGACGCCGGAGGCGCTCGCGGACGCCGTTTCAGACGCGCTCGCGAGCGCACCGGCCTGCACCGCGGCGACGGGCACGCTGCCTTCCGGAGCCGGTGTGCTGACCCGGGTGCTGGCCGATTCGCGGATCGAGGCGGAGCGAGCGCTGCACGCAGCGTGGGCCGCGGTCCGCCTCGCGCTGCTCGGGACGCCTCCGCCGCGGAGTCGCAAGTGACCGTGCTGGTCCAAGAACTGCTCGGGGATGCGGGCGAGGCGCGCTTCGAGGGTCGCCGCCGTGATCCGCTGGCGCTGACCTCAGAAGATGCACGCCGGCGGCGGCTCCGACTGGTCACGGCCTCCGGCACGGCCGTCGCGGTGGACCTGCCTCGCGGAAGCTTCATCCCGCACGACGCGGTGCTGCACGACGACGGTGAGCGGATCGTCGTTGCCGTGCGAGCGCCCGAGCTTGCGCTGGTGGTGCGACTCGACGCGTCACTGCCCGGGGCGGTGCAGGTCGGCCAGGCCGTCCTGGTCGGGCACTGGGCCGGCAACCAGCACCTGCTGGTCGAGACTGCCCGCCACGAGGTGCGCGTGCGGATCGCCGCCACCCCCGCCCTCATGCTGGACGCCGCCCGCGCGCTCGAACTGCCCGGGGCCGACATCCACGTCGCGGAGATCCCGTTCGCACGCGACCGGGCTCCAGCCGTCGCCGGGCACGCGCATGGATGAGCGGGGCTTCCTCGGCGCTCTCCAGCTCGCCGACGGGACGTTGCCGATCGGGCGCTTCTCTCACTCGTACGGACTGGAGGCCTGGCTCGAGGCGAACCCCGAAGCAGGCCCCCTCGAGCTGCGCGCGCTCGTCGAGCACGCTCTGGCGTGCTCGGTGGCAACACTCGATGCGGCGGCCGTCGCACTGGCCCACACGGCTGCCGAGCGTGCCGATGTGGAGGAGCTCGGCCGGATCGACGCCGCGCTGACCGCCCGCAAGCTCTCCGAGCCGGCGCGGCGTGCCTCCGCGCTCTGCGGTGGCCGGCTCGCCGTGCTCGCCCGCGAGCTGGACGCCGGAGAGGTGGCCGCGCAGGTCGCCGACCGCATCGCGAGCGGCACCTGGGCGGGCAACCTCGCGGTCGTCGAGGGCGCCGTCGGCGCCGGTCTTGGCGTCGGGCGCGAGGCGACGGTTCTGATCGCCCTGCGCGGCCACACGGCCGCCCTGCTGTCGGCAGCCGTGCGTCTGGGACGACTTGGCACGGTCCGGGCCCAGGTCCTGCTGCGTGACCTGACGCCCGACCTGGAGCGTTGCGCGCGCACCGCACAGTCGATCGGCCGCGAGCAGCTGCGCAGCACGATTCCTGAGCTCGACATCCAGGCCGCGCGTCACCGCGATCGTGACGCCCGGCTGTTCATGACCTGAGGAGGCCGGCACCATGTCGCGAAGATTCGAGAGCAGGACGGCGATCGTCACGGGGGCCGCCCGGGGCATCGGCCATGCCGTCGCCGCTGGCTTTCTGGCCGACGGCGCCGCCGTGGTGATGCTCGACATCGAGGCCGAGGGCGTCGAGTCCGCCGCCGCGGCGCTCGACCCCAGCGGCGAGCACACGCTCGCCCGCCGCTGCGACGTCACCTCTGCTCGCGACGCCGACGCCGCGGTCGCCGCCGCGGCGGAGCGGTTCGGCGGCGTGGACTACCTCGTCAACTGCGCCGGGGTGCTCAGCCTGGCGCCGTTCGCAGAGCTCACCGAGGAGCAGTGGGACGCCGTGATGGACGTCAACGCCAAGGGTGTGTTCCTGATGATGCGCGCCGCCTTACCGGCGCTGGAGGCAAGCGGTGTGGGGTCGATCGTCAACATCGCCAGTCAGTCGGGCAAGCGGGGCGAGGCACTGCTCGCGCACTACTGCGCGTCCAAGGCCGCGGTGATTCTGCTCACCCGCGGCGCCGCGCTCGAACTGGCGCCGGCGGTCCGGGTCAACTCGGTCTGTCCCGGCTACGTCGACACGGCCATGCAGGACCAGGCCGCCGCCCACATGGAGGCGGAGACCGGGACGCGGGCGGCCGAGCTGCTTGCCGACTGGGTGAAGGAGGTTCCCATGGGTCGCTTCCAGCAGCCCGGCGATGTGGCGAAGCTCGTGCTGTTCCTCGCGTCGGAAGACGCGTCGGAGATCACGGGCGAGGACGTGAACGTGACCGGCGGCCTGATGATGTTTTGAGGAGGCACACGATGCGATGGGGACTGCTCTCGACGGCGATGATCAATCGCGACATCGCGGCTGCCGCACAGGATTCACCCGACGCCGAGGTGGTGGCGGTCGGCTCGCGCGAGCTCGGGCGTGCCGAGACGCACGCGCAGGAGATCGGGGCGGCGCGCGCGTACGGGTCGTACGACGAGCTGCTCGCCGATCCCGAGGTCGACGCGATCTACGTCAGCCTCCCGAACTCGCTGCACGTTGAGTGGACCATCCGCGCACTCGAAGCCGGAAAGCACGTCCTGTGCGAGAAGACGTTCGCCTGCCGCGCCGCGGACGCGGAGGCCGCCTTCGACGCGGCGAAGCGCAACGGCCGCCAGCTCACCGAGGGCTTCATGTGGCGCCATCATCCACAGGTGGCGAAGCTGCTTGAGCTGGTCTCCGGCGGCGCGATCGGTGAGGTGCGCGCCCTCGGCGCGTCCTTCTCTGGGTTCGTGTTCGGCTCGCACGACATCCGCCTGAGGCCCGAGCTCGCCGGCGGGGCGCTGACCGATGTGGGCTGCTACTGCGTCCACGGCCTCCGAACGCTGGCCGGCGAGCCCGAGCGTGTGTACGCCGAGCAGCGGGTCGGGCCGACGGGCGTCGACCTCGTGCTGTCGGCCACCATGCGCTTCGCCGCTGGCGTGGTCGGCACGTTCGACTGCGGGCTCGAGCTGCCCGAGCGCTCGCGGCTGGAGGTCGTAGGCGACACCGGCACGATCGTGCTGTCCGATCCGTGGATGGCCGTCAACCCGTCGCTCGAGCTGAGCCGGGACGACGAACGGGAGCGGATCGAGATCGAGCCGAGCAACGCCTATCGGCTGGAGCTGGAGGACTTTGCCCGCGCGGCGCGCGGCGAGAAGGAGCCCCTGATCGGGCGCGCCGACGTGGTCGGCCAGGCACGCGTCATCGAGGCGCTGCTGACCTCGGCCGCGGGCGGCCGGCCCGTCGACGTCGCGACGGCCGGGGTGTGAGCCCTCTCTAGGCGGCCGGACTCATCTGGAAGCCGAAGAGCATGTCGCGGTCGTAGACCGGGTGGCCCGGCACACCGAGCACGTCTCCCGCGATCGTGATCGACAGCCGTGCGGCGGGCGGGATCGACGCCGTGGCAGCGCCCGAGCCGCACGTGGTCGCGGGGGTGGTGATCGTGCACTGCAGCGCGCTGGTGACGCCGTCGACCCGCAGCGCGACGACGACGCTTCCCGGAGTCCCGCAGACCGTGGCACTCCCCAGCCCGTCGTCGCAGGGGAACAGCGTGAGGCGGACGGCCAGGTGGCGAGCGGTCGTCGCCACGTTGGGACTGAGCGTCTGCACGACGGACTCGTTCGTGCCGGCGTTCGCGATACCGATCGCCGGTCCGAAGAACGTGTGCTGCGGCGGGTCGTTCACCGCCACGTCATTCAGGCGCCCCGACGTGAGGCCGACGCCGGGCGTGCCGCCGGCGCCCGCCGCGCCGTCGTTGCCGTCGTCGCCGTCGTCGCCGTCGGCACCCGGCGCTCCGGCCGGGCCTTCATCGCCCCGCTCGCCGGAAGGTCCTTGCGGTCCGGCCGGCAGCTCTCCGGACTGAAGTCCTCCGGCAGCAGGCTTCCATTGGCGATGTCCGTCGTGCCGAGCGACGAGTGCTTGACCTGGCGACCTGTGAGAGACGAGTTCCTAACGTCGCGAGCCGTCAAGGAACCGTCCTCGACATCGTGGCCCGTCAGCGATGAGTTCTGGACGTCACGACCGGTGATCGCCACCGCCGCGTAAGACGTGCCCCCGAGCGCGAGAAAGACGGCGACAGTCGACAGACGTTCGCGTACGAGAGACGGCGACGGACGTGATCGAGCACGAGCGGCTCCTTCGTGAGGCAGGGCAGGCACCTGAAGCGGCTGGTGCCCACCGCTCATATAGAAGGTGCGGGTCGCGCGGAACGTCAGGCCCGAGCGCCGATGCGCCCGACCGCGCCGGTCAGCCCGACGCAGCCGATGCACCCGACGCAGCCCTTGCAGTTCACGCAGCCGATGCAGCCGACGCAGCCCGCGCAGCCGACGTTGGCCAAGCCACCGAGGATGCCGGCCGAGCCGACGACGCCGATGCTGAGCGCGACACCCGCGCTGCCGACGACCGCGGAGGAGCCACTGACGGCGACGCTGGCGATCACGCCCGAGGCGCCCACGACGCCCGCAGAGCCGACCACCCCGGCCGAGCCGGCCACTCCGGCAGAGCCCACGATCCCCGCCGCCCCGGTCACCGCGGCCGAGCCGACCACTCCTGAGGCGTCGGCGACCGCCGCCGAGCGCCAGACGCGCGCGGCCGCGGCGGCAGCGCCCTCGCCGCCGGCGCTCACCCGACCTCCTCGACGGTATGCGGCAGCCGCCGCGAAGTCACGTTCGAGACGCTGTCGCTGGCCATCGAGACACCGTACAGGGAGCGGCCGCTGCCCCCACTCGTGCCGCTGCATCCGCTCTGGCAGTCGACCATACGATTAATCGTCTAATCGTTTATACTGTCGTGCGTGATCTACGCGACCCCGCCGATGACCCCGGCCCTGGCGGAAGCGCTCGACGAGCTCGACGCGTTGCGCAGCCGCATGGGCACCACGGCCGAAGGAGCAGGACCGTGGCTCGGCAGCCTCCGCCGGCAGTGGCGCGCGTCATCGGCCCAGAGCTCAGTGGCGATCGAGGGGTTCCACGTGAAGGACGACGAGACCGTCGCCCTGATCAGCGGCGACGCCCGCATCGATCCCGATGACGCGGATCGGATGGCGCTCAGGTGCTACGCCCACGCGATGGATCACGTGGGCGTCATGTCCGGCGATCCGATGTTCCGCTGGGTCGACCGCGTGATCCTCGATCTCCACTTCGACGCCTGCTCGTTCCAACGAGACATCGAGCCGGGCCGGTACCGGCGGCGTGGGGTCGTGGTCACGAACCCGGACGGCGGACCGCCGGCCTACGTGGGTCCGCCGCATGAGGCGGTGCCGGAGCTCGTCGACGAGGTCGTCGAGTGGATGGACCACGGCGAGCCCGACGCTCACGTGATCGTGCGGGCGGCCATGGCACACCTGCATGTCGTCTCCGTCCACCCGTTCCGCGACGGCAACGGCCGGATCTCGCGGATCGTGCAGTCGCTCGTCCTCGCCCGCGAAGGGCTGCTCGCCCCCGAGTTCGTCTCGATCGAGGAGTACCTCGGCCACAACACACGCGCGTACTACGAGACGCTCATCGCAGTCCAGGGCGGCGCTTACCAGCCCGAGCGCGACGCGAGCCCGTGGGTCGACTTCTGCGTGCGCGCGCATGTCGATCAGGCGCAGCGGCGCGTCGCTCAGCTGGACGAAGCCGGAGCTCGCTGGTCCGCGCTCGAGCAGCTCGTCGCCGCGCGCGGCTGGCCTGAGCGGTTGGCCATCGCGCTCGAGCAGAGCCTCTTCCTGGGGGTCGATCGCGCGTCCTACGTCGCCGAGGCCGACGTCTCGGCGCCGACGGCGAGCGCAGACCTCAGACGGCTGCTCGACGCGGGCCTCGTCGACCAGCAGGGCAAGGGCCGGACGACGCGGTACCGCGCTTCCGCCGCGCTGCGTGCGGACCTCGAGCACCATCGTCGATGAGCCGGGACAATGCGACGATGGAGCCCTACTTCGATCTCGGCAGCTACACGCGCGGGACGTCGACGGCCTCGACGAGCGCCCAGATGTGGTTCGACCGCGGGCTGGTGTGGTCCTACGCGTTCCACCACGAGGAGGCGATCCGGTGCTTCGAGCGCGCGGTCGAGCATGACCCCGGTTTCGCACTCGCCCACTGGGGCATCGCCTACGCGATCGGGCCGAACTACAACAAGCAGTGGGAGGCGTTCGACCCAGTCGACCTTGCAGCATCGGTCGAGAAGGCGTGCGACGAGACGGCGGCGGCGCGCGCTTGCGCGGACCGTGCCGCGCCGGTCGAGCGGGCGCTCGTCGAGGCGATCGGGAGCCGCTACCAGGCCAACGATCCGTCGGCCGACCTCGTCGCCTGGAACGCCGACTACGCCGAGGCGATGCGTGACGTGTATCGCGCGCATCCCGACGATCTCGACGTCGCGGCGCTCTTCGCCGACGCGCTGATGAACCTAACGCCGTGGGCGTTGTGGGATCGCTACACCGGCCTGCCGTGCGAGGGCGCGGCGACGCTCGAGGCCAAGGAGGTGCTCGAGCGCGCGCTCCAGCGGCCCGGCGGCCGCACGCATCCCGGGCTCGTCCATCTCTACGTGCACCTGATGGAGATGTCGCCGTTCCCCGAGCAGGCGCTGCCGGTCGCCGACGAGCTGCGCTCGCTCGTCCCCGACGCGGGCCACCTCGTGCACATGCCGACGCATATCGACGTGCTGTGCGGCGACTACAAGAGCACGCTGGACTGGAACCTGCGCGCGATCGAGGTCAACGAGAAGTACGTCGCGCGCGAGGGCCGGGTCGGGTTCTACGCGCTCTACCACGCGCACGACCGGCACTTCGCGATCTACGGGGCCATGTTCCTCGGCCGGTCGCAGGTCGCGCTGCGCGTCGCCGCCGACCTCGAGGCCTCGCTACCGGAGGAGCTGCTGCGGATCGAGCAGCCACCGATGGCCGACTACCTCGAGGCGTTCGTCCCCATGCGCCTGCACGTGCTCATCCGCTTCGGGATGTGGGCGGACATCCTCGCGCTGCCGCTGCCTGCCGACCCCGATCTCTACTGCACCACGACGGCGATGACGCACTACGCACAGGGTGTCGCGTACGCGGCGACCGGACGATTGGAGGAAGCCGACGCGGCACGCGACGCGTTCCTCGCCGCCGTCGCGCGCGTGCCCGACTCGCGCTACCTGTTCAACAACACGTGCCAGGACATCCTCGCGGTGGCCGGCGCGATGCTCGACGGCGAGCTCGAGTACCGGCGCGGCCACTTCGACGCAGCGTTCGAGCACCTGCGCCGGGCGATCGCGCTCGACGACGCACTGCCGTACGACGAGCCGTGGGGCTGGATGCAACCGACGCGCCACGCCTACGGCGCGCTGCTGCTCGAGCAGGACCGGGTCGAGGAGGCCGAGACCGTCTACGCCGAGGACCTGGGCTACGTCCCGTCGATCCCGCGTTCGTCCTGGCACCCCGGGAACGCGTGGAGCTTGCACGGCTACCACGAGTGCCTCGTCCGACTGGGGAAGCCCGAGCCGGCGCGCATCATCAAGCAGCAGCTCGACGTCGCCCTCGCCCGCGCCGACGTCCCGATCAGGTCGTCGTGCTTCTGCCGCATGACGCACTCCGCGGCGGTCGGCTAGGTGTAGGTCCTGAGCACGGTGTTCATCCGGGGCCGCCTCGTCCACGAACCCGGCTGGTAGGGGAGCGAGGGAGCCCGCCGCCGCTGGTCTGCCGACTGTCGACTTTGGTGCCCTAGCGGCACGGAACTCGACACTCGGCAGGCCGACCCGGTCGGACCCCTCGCCTCCTCACCCAGCCGGGGTTCGTGGACCACGCGGCCCGGACGAACAACCACCTCAGGAGAGCTCAGCGCGGCGGCGGCAGCCGCCAGTGGACCTTCAACGCCTCGCCCGCGCGCAGATCGCGCCAGCAGACGCTCGTCTCGCGCAGTGCGCGGCAGGTGTCGGAGACCTGCTCGGCTGTCGTCTCCCGCCACCAACGTGTGCCCGCGGCGGCCTTGAGCCGCCGCACGTCGCGATCGGCTCCGGCCAGCGCCAGGTCGCACACGACCCGCGTCAGCATCTCGGCCTGCGAGAGGCGATCGCCGGCGGCGTCCACGACAGCCTGCGCGCGCTTGGCGGCGTGCGGCGGCCGGCGGCCCGCGATCACCTTCGCGTGGCCGAACATCCCGCCCGCGGCCAGGACGCCCCACAGTCCGGCTTCCAGCCCGAGACCGTCTTCGACGACGAAGTGCGCGAGATCGTGCGGCAGCTCGCGCGCCGTCCCACCGACTTTGTTGTAGCCACCGCCGTCGAGCTCGATCACGAGCCCGTCACGGCGGTGCAGGACGGAGCGGTAACGGCGGCGCTCAGGCTTGAAGAACTCGATCTCGACCGGTTCCATCGGCGCCCCGTATGCAAGCACGCCGACGGCGCGGTCACGCGGCCGCGGCGAGGGCCGGCGCGAGGCGCTCGAGCGCCACGGCGTGCGCGACGCGAGACCCGGTGCCGATCGCGTTAGCCACGGATCGCGAATGCGGGGTCGCGGCATCGCCGGCGGCGTACACGCCGGAGACGTTCGTCCGTCCGTCGGCGTCGGTGACGATGGTCCCGGCCTCGGTCAGCTCGCATCCGAGGATCGCGGCCAGGTCGTTCGGCTGGTCCCGCCGGGTGTTGACGAACAGTGCCTCGCGCCGCTCGGCGGGCCCGTGCGAGAACTCGATGTGCTGCAGTTGTCCGTCGCGTCCGGCGAGCCGAGCGATCGGCTCGGTCCGCACACGCACGCCCGCGGCGGCCAGCAGTGCCCCGTCAGGGTTCGGCGCGCCGTCCGTGCAGAGCACGACGTCGTTGCTCCAACCCGCGAGCACGAGCGCCGAGCGCACGGCGCCCGGTCCGCTGCCGTGGAAGGCGAGGGGCCGGTCGCGCACCTCCCAGCCGTCGCAGAACGCGCAGTGGAACACCGACTGGCCCCAGAGCGCCTCGATCCCGGAAAGCGGTGGCGGGTCGTAGCGCAGCCCGTGCGCCAGCACGATCGCATGAGTGCGGACTGGCCGACCGGCCGTCGGCCGCACCACGAACCCGTCGCGGATCCGTTCGACATCCTCGACGGCGCCATGCCGGATCTCGACGTTCGCATGCTGCTCGAGCTGCCGCCGCCCGCCGTCCCGCAGGTCGGCCGGCGTCACCCGATCATGCCCGAGCAGCCCGCCGACGCCCTGGGACACCGCGTTGGCCGGCCGGCCGTTGTCGACCACGAGCACGCGCCGGTTCGCCCGACCGAGGACGAGAGCCGTGCTCAGCCCTGCGGGCCCACCACCGACGATCACGGCGTCGTACGCCGCGCGGCGGTGAGCATCGAGGTGGCAGAGCTGATCGGTCATGAGTAGATAGACGTCGCGAGGACGGTGTTCTCATCCGCGGTTGCGAGATTCGGGGGTTAGCCGTACCTCGACTTGGTCGGGGCATCCCGTGGGACGTAAAGTCAGGTCTTACTGACTAATAAGTGATCGGGTATCGTCCGCTCGTGGATCTCGAGACGTCGCAGGGCCTCGCGGACAGCGAGCAGACCCTCGCCGAGAGCGACCGGCTGGTTGCCAACCGCGTTGAGGCCGCACGCGACCGCGATCTCGCGGCTCTGGCACGCGATCAGGCCGCCGACGCGCGCGACCTCGCGAGCGCGCAGCGCGATGCTGCCGCCGATCTGGCGTTGCGTGCGCGGCGGTTCGCCGGCGCCGACGTCCTCTCCACCGCCGCGACGCAACGCAAGCAGGCGGCGAAGGACCGGGCATTCGCCGCCGGCGACCGCCGCGCCGCCGCGCGAGATCGAAAGGCGAGCGCGCGTGAACGGCGCCGGGCCGGCCAGGACCGCGAAGCCCTTGCGCGGCAGCTCACGCTCGCCGACACCGACCCGTTAACGGGAGCGCGCACGCGGGCGGCGGGCCTGGTCGACCTCGCACTCGAAGTCGATCGCGCTCGCCGGACCAACGGCCCGCTCGTCGTCACCTACATCGATGTCGTCGGGCTGAAGGCCGTCAACGACACCAAGGGTCACGCCGCGGGCGACGAGCTGCTCAAGGCGGTCGTGACGCTCGTCAGAACGCACCTACACTCGTTCGACCTGATCGTCCGCCTCGGCGGCGACGAGTTTCTCTGCGCGATGTCCGACATGCGGCTCGCTGAGGCGCGCCGGCGGTTCAGATCGATCATCGCGGATCTCGCCGTCGCCGACCGTGCAATCGCGACAGGCTTCGCCCAGCTCGAGCCGGGCGAGACGTTCACCGAGCTGATCGAGCGTGCCGACGCCGAGCTGATCACCGGTCGCGGTAATCATGGCCGCCGGGCGGAGAAGCCGGCGAGGTGACGTAGCGGTCAGCGAAGCGTGACGCGCTTGGTGGTGCTGAGGCCGCCGTGGCTCACGCGCAGCGTCATTCGCGCGCCCTTCAAGCGCTTGCGGCTTCTTGCGGCCGGCGGCGGTCAGGCGCACCCTCACCGTCACGGTCCCGGCGCGCTTCGCGGTCGCCGATCCGGTGGCGACGACGACGGGCTTGCCCTTCGGCCCAGGATCTTCGCCGGGACGGTCCCGGAGATCTTGACCTTGCCGGCGCGGGCGACCTTGACCTTGATCGGCACGCCCTTGGCGCCGGCCAGCGCCGTCGTCGTGACCTTCTTCGGCAGCGTCGCCACCGGCGCGCCTGCCGCCGGCGCCGGTCGGCGGCGGGCCTCCGGTCGGCGGCGGGCCAGGCGACGCGGGCAGGAACGCGGCCACGTTCGCGCCGCCGATCGCGCCCTGCGAGGCGGTCGGCGAGATCACGACCGGCGGCGAGGTGAGCGCGCACGGGTCGGCGGCGGACGTCGGCGTTCCCGCCACCTTGAGGCCCTGGTCGTCGGTCCAGGCGATGCGCGTCGCGTCCGCGGACAGCGAGGCGTCCTTGGCGACCCCGCTCGCCGGCAGGAAGCAGTCCACGGCGAACGTGGGCGCCTGATCGACGCCCTGGGTCGACGACCACGGCGATCTTGCCGATCGTCTGCGAGCCGCCGTTCCACTGCTCGAGCTCGAGCGCGGCGAGCTGCCCGTTCGCCGCGAGTCGGTCCGGCGCAGCTCGAGTCCGGTGCCCGAGACGTCGATCCACGGCGTGAAGTCGGTCCCGTAGGTCGGCGGCCGACGTCCTGCACGTTCGACCGTCGCGCCCGAGTGGGCGATCACGCGGCTGCCGAACAGCGTCGGGTGCTCCGGCCGGAGACGTCGATCGGCTCGAGCGAGCTGTTGGTCACCGGCCGCACGTAGGTCCCCTGCGCGAAGGTGATCGGGCAGCAGGAGCTGCTGTTCGAGTACCCGTAGACCATGTGCTTGCCGTCCGCGGTGAGGTCGAAGCCGAGCGGATAGACGTACACCGCCCAGCCGGAGGGCGCATTGAGCGGCCCCTCGACCGTCGACGTGCCGTTCGGCTCCCAGACCTTGAACCACGAGAAGCGCGCGATCCTCCCGGGCACGTTGCGCGCGGCGACGATCCGGCCGCAGTCGGAGGCCGCCACCGCGAGCCACTTCTCCGTCTCCCCGTCGCTGTTGACCACCGGCGTCGCGAGGCGCACCTTCTGCGTCCCGTCGAGCGACGACAGCCAGACCTCGCCGCCGTCGACGTAGGCGATCGAGGCGGCGCCGGCGGCCGGGGCGCATCGTGAGCAGGCAGAGGATCGCGATCAGCGTGGAACGCATGGCCGACCGATGTAAGCGGCATGCGCGCACCGATCGCGCATCAGGGAAACCACGGAAGCTCGGCGACGTAGATGACGACGCGTGGCCCGGACGGCGTCGCTCGCTGCGGCCGCACCGACGAGGTGGCGCGGCTGGACGAGCTCGCGGCCGGCGCCCGCTCGCGGCGCGGCGGCGGCGATCACGATCGTGGGCGCCCCCGGCGTCGGCAAGACCGCGCTGCTGCGGGCCGTCGCTCCCGCCGGCGTCCGCGCGATCGACGTGACCGCCGCCGAGAGCGAGGTCGACCCTCCCGTGGACGGGCCTCGCCGCGCTGCTCGAGCCGCTGATCGGCTACGAGGCGGCGCTCACGCCCACCGCACGCGAGGCGCTGCGCGGCGCGCTTGCGCTCGAGCAGCCGACGGTCGCCGACAGCGGGCGGGTGCTGCACGCCGCGGTCGCGCTGCTCGCGCGCCGCCGCGCGAGCACGAGCCGCTGCTGCTGCGCGTCGACGACGTGCAGTGGCTCGACCCGTCGTCGCGGCAGGCGATCGCGTTCATCGCCCGCCGTGCCGCGGAGCATCGGCATCGCCGTGATCGCCGTGTGGTCGCAGCGCGGCGAGCCGTTCGAGCCGTGGCCCGGCGTGCCCGGTCCTCGACCATCGGGGAGCTGGACCGCGCGGACGCGCTGGCGCTCGCGCGCCGGGCGGGCGTGGCTCCCGTCGGTCGCGGAGGCGCTCGTCGACGCCGTCGGCGGCAACCCGCTGGCGCTGATCGAGGCGCCGGCGCAGCTGAGCCCGGCCGAGCGGGACGGCCGCCAGCGCGCTGCCCGCCGCCCTGCCGGTCGGCGCGCGGCTGGAGATCGCCTATGCACGCCGGCTGGAGGCGCTGCCGCCCGCGACCCGCGAGGCGCTCCTCGTCGCCGCGCTCAGCGCCGACGGCGCCACCGCGCCGCTGCGCGCCGCGCTCGGCGACCTCGACGTCCTCGCGCCGGCCGAGGACGCGGGCATGATCGCCGTCGACGCGCGCGGGCTCTCGTTCGCCCACCCGATCGTGCGCACCGCGGTCGACCGCGCGGCGACGCCGAGCGCGCGCCGCGCCGCCCACCGTGCGCTCGCGGCGGCCGTCGGCGGCCCGCAGCGAGCGTGGCATCTCGCCGCCGCCGCCCAGGCGCCCGACGAGGCGCTGGCGGCCGAGCTGGAGACGCTCGGCTACGACGCCGCCCAGCGCGGCGCGCCGGCGACCGCGGCGACGGCGCTGGCGCGCGCCGCCGAGCTCAGCCCCGATCGCGAGCGGGCGATCGGGCGCACGGTCGCGGCGGCGGCGATGGCGATCATGGCCGGCAGCCCGGCCCGCGCGACGGCGCTGCTCGACCCGGTCCTCGCCGACGCGCGCGAGCCGGGGCTGCGGGCCGACGTGCAGCTGCTGCGTGGCATGGCGATCCAGCAGGGCGGGAGCCCGATGGCGGCGTTCGCGCTGCTCGAGCGCCGAGGCGGAGCGGGTGCGTCGCGCACGACCGCGCGCGCGCCGCGGGCCTGCTCACGCAGGCCGGGGTGGCGCTCGTCGCGCACGGGCCGATGGACCGCCTCGCGGCGCTGGCCGAGCGCGCGCTCGCCCTCGCGCCCGCGGAAGCCGAGCTCGTGCCGGCCGTGCTGCACGCCTCGGCGCTGGCGACGCTGGGCGAGCACGCCCGCGCGCGAACGCTGCTGCGGCGCCGCCACACGGCGCTGCGCGCGCTCGACCCGACCGGCCCCGGCCACGAGATCCTCGCGGTCGCGGCGCTCGTCCACCTCTGGATGGAGGACTACGAGGACGCCGAGCGGCTGCTCGTGTGGCTCATCGAGACCTGCCGCGAGCGGGGAGCCATCGTCGCGCTCGCGTTCCCGCTCGCGGTCTCGGCGAGCCTGCACCTGCGCCGCGGCTCGCTCGCCGAGGCCGCGCGGCTCTCGGACGAGGCGGTCGCGCTCGGCGAGGACGCCGTCGGCAGCTTCCTGCACTCGGTGACGCTGACGACCGCGGCGTTCGTCGCCGCGAACCTCGGACGACGCCGAAGCGTGCACCCGCCACGCCGAGCAGGCGCGGGCGATCGCGCTGCGCCTGGACCTGACCTCGACGCTGGCCTGCGCCGAGCAGGCGCTCGGGTTCCTCGCGCTCGGCGCCGGCGACGCCGCGACGGCCGTCGTCCACCTCGAGCGCGCGCACGAGCACACCCGGCGCTTCGGCTCGCGCGATCCGTCGTTCCTCTACACGCACGCGGATCTCGCCGAGGCGTACGTGCGCGCCGGCCGCTCCGCCGACGCCGCGGCGTTGACCGAGGAGCTGGCGCGCGGGCGCGACCGCGACCGGCGGCGCGTGGGCGGCGGCGGCGACCGCGCGCTGCCGCCTGCTCGTCGACGGCGACGACCGCCTCGACGAGCACATCGCGGCCGCGCTCGCCGCGCACGCGCGCCTGGCACAGCCGTTCGAGCTCGCCCGCACGCAGCTGTGCGCCGGCGAGCAGCTGCGACGCGCCCGCCGGCGGGCCGACGCCCGGCCGCAGCTGGCCGCCGCCTACGCGACGTTCGCCGCGCTCGGCGCCGACGCCGTGGGCGGCGCGCGCGGCCCACGAGCTGCGCGCGGCGGGCGGGCGGCGCAGCGAGCGCTCGCCGGACGACGCGAGTGCTGACCGCCCGCGAGCGGGACGTCTGCGCTGCTCGTCGCCGGCGGCGCCACCAACCGCGAGGTCGCCGCCGCGCTGTACCTGTCGCCGCGGACGGTCGAGCACCACCTGCGCATGGCCTACCGCAAGCTCGGGGTCCGCTCCCGCACCGGGTTGACCGGCCACTTCGGCGGCGAGCCCGATCCGGCGCTCAAGCGTCCGCTGCCGTGACCGCCACGAGCGAGCGCAGGGCCGGCAGCGCGTTCGTCGCGCTGGCGACGTAGTTCGGGATCGCCACGTACCCGACCGCGGGGTGGATCGCCTCGTTCACGCCGTTGCGCTGGAACTCCTTGACGAGGTCGATGAGCATCCGCTCGGCGAGGTCGCGGTCGAGCGTCGCGATCGCCGCGGCAACCCAGCCCGACGGGATGGCCCAGTACGGACCGTCCTGGTAGACGTCCCGGTTCGGGACGAGCGTCCGCTGCCAGTACTCGCCGGGAGCGGTGTGGCGGACATAGCCGCGACAGACGACGCCGTCGTAGTGCTCGACGAGGTAGCGGGCGATCCGGCGTCGCTGGTCGTCGCCGGCGACGCCGGCGTGCGCGGCATAGGCGCTGCCCCAGATGTCGATCTGGCGGCAGTCGACCGACGCCGCGAGGAACATGCCGCTCGCCTCGTCGTAGAGGGTCTGCAGGCTCGCCGCGACGCGCTCGGCCTCGTCGCGCCAGCGGCGGGCCGGCCCCGGCTCGCCCAGCCCCGCGAACGCCCCGGCGAGCAGGGCCGCGGCCTCGTGGAACAGGAGCGAGTCGAAGAGCTGGTCGCCGGTCTTGGCGACCGCGTCGGTGAAGCCGTACGGCGAGGACGGCTGCTCCGGCGGGATGTGGACGAGGCCGGTCTCCGCGCTGCGCGGGACGAACTCCAGCCCGCGCGCGAGCTCGTGCCGGTAGCGCTCGAGCAGCGGCGCGTGATGCGCCGCGAGCTTGACCATGAAGGACGGGTTGTCGGGCGGGGGCGCGGGGCCGAACACGCTCTCGCACCCCGGCCCAGGGCAGAAGACGGGCCGGCCGTCCCGCAGCACCTTGTTCGGCATGGCGCCGTCCTCGCGCTGCCGGGTGACCAGGTACTCGAAGGCGCGCTCGAGGTCGCCGAGCGGGACGCCCTCGGGACATCCCTCGACCATGTACTGGAAATCGCGCACCCAGAAGCCGTCGTAGCTCCCGACGCCGTCGGGCGTGTACATCGTCGTGCCGTCGGCCGCCGCCAGCCGGCTCCCCTCGATCAGGCGCCGCGAGACGCGCTCGAGGCAGGCGAGCGCGGCGGCGAGCGCCTCGCCGCGGGGCACGACGCGCGCGGCCGGCGTGCTGCAGATCGCGTGGCCGCTCCGGTCGGTCCGGCTGCCGCACGGCACCTGGTGGCCGGCGACCGCCAGCCCTCGCCGGTCGGTCACCTCGAACGTGACGGGGCACTCGTCGCCCGATTCGACGAGCAGGTCCGGATCGGGGTCGCCGGCGCGCACCGTCAGCGGCAGCGAGGGGACGGCCCGCTCGTACGCCTCGATGCCCTCGATGAAGCAGGCTCCGTCCGCCTCCAGCTCCACCCGCAAGCCGGCGACCGCGACCGGCGGGAACGTCCACGAGCGGACCTCGGAGCCGTCGCGCTCCGCCGGCGCGCGCCAGGCCTCTCCGGCGAGCGTCCGCCAGTCGCCGGACCCCTCGCGGAGCTGGAGCTCGACGCGGGCGATCGTACGCCCCTCGGCCGGCACGAGGATGAGGACCGGCATGCGGAGCACCACGTCGGTCAGCGTCCGCGGGCGGTCCCACGCGATCTCCAGCCGGACGGGCCCGGTCCCGCGCCAGCGGTACGCGCTCATGGGGAACGCCTGCCCGTCCCGGAAGTCGTACTCGTACCCCGCACCGTTCCGCGCCCGCCGCTCCGGCTCGCGCGAGAACGTCAGGACCGCGCCCTGCTCCGGGGTGGCGAGATCGGGCCCGAAGGCGACCTCCTCCACGGCTAGCCGGCCCGCGCGAGCGCGTCGGGCGTGGCGTCGGCGACCCGCGCGTGCCCGCTGAGCGCGAACGTGAGCTCGAGATCCGCGAGGAGGCCCTGCACCACCTGCCGCACTCCCGCCTCGCCGCCGAGCGCGAGCGCCCACATGTACGGCCGCCCGACGAGGACGCCGCGAGCCCCGAGCGCCAGCGCCTTGAACATGTCGGCGCCCGTGCGGATCCCGCTGTCGAAGAGCACCGGGAAGTCCTCCGGCACCGCGTCCACCACCCCCGGCAGGGCGTCGAGGCTCGCGATCGCCCCGTCGACCTGCCGTCCGCCGTGGTTGGACACCCCGATCCCGTCCATGCCCCGCGCGACCGCCTCGCGCGCGTCGTCCGGGTGGTTGATGCCCTTCAGGACGATCGGCAGCGACGTGCTCTCGCGCAGGAGCGTGAGGTCGTCCCACGTGAGCGACGGATCCGAGTAGTGCGCCACCCAGTGGCGGACGGCGCCCTCGACGTCGTCCTCGGGAGCGAAGCCGAGCTGCGCCCGGAACACCGGGTCGGCGAAGTAGTTGGCCAGCCCGACGCCCCGCAGGAACGGCATGTGCGCCGTCTCGAGGTCGCGCGGCCGCCAGCCCAGGAAGACGGTGTCGAGCGTGACCATGATCCCGGCGTAGCCGGCGCGCTCCGCCCGCTGCACGAGGCTGACGGTGAGCTCCGGCTCGTTGGGCCAGTAGAGCTGGAACCACCGGGGCGCATCGCCCATCGCCTCCGCCACCTCCTCCAGCGTGAACGCCGACGGCGTCGACAGGACGAAGGGCACGCCGGTCGCGGCGGCGGCCCGCGCCACGGCCAGCTCGCCCTGCGGATGGAACACCGTCTGCACGCCGATCGGCGCCAGCATCATCGGCGTCGGCAGGCGGCTGCCGCACAGCTCGATGCCCATGTCGCGGACCGACACGTCGCGGAGCATCCGCGGCACGATGCGCCAGCGGTCGAACGCCTCGCGGTTGGCCCGCATGGTCGCTCCCGATCCGGCGCCGCCCCCGACCCAGCTGTAGAGCTGCGAGCCGATCTGCTCGCGCGCGCGGCGCTCCAGTTCGTCGGCCGCGAACGGGAGGGCGGGACGCTCGTCGCGCAGGCCCGCCTGATAGAGCTGCTGCTGGTACCCGACGTGGATGCTCGGTGTCGTCATCGTGTCCCATCCCCTGCCGGAGTGATGTTGAAGTTGCGCCGGAAGACGTTCCGCGGATCGTGGACGGCCTTCAGCTCCGCCAGCCGTGCGTAGGTCTCGTCCCCGTACACGGCCCGGACCCGCTCCTGGTCGTGCCGTGCGACGTGGTTGGCCGCGTCCGTGGCCTCCTCCACCAGGCCCGACGCGCGGACGGCGCCGGCCAGCCCGTCGACCAGCGCGACCTGGCCCTCGTCGTCGGCGGCGTCGTGCCAGTAGCTCGCGAGGAAGAGGGCGATCCCGTGCCGCCGCGGCGCGGCGCTCGCGAGCTCGGCATCCGGCGCGGAGCTGCGCCACAGCGACAGGTAGGGGGTGGGATCGAGCTCGCCCACCCGGCGCACCTGATCCAGCAGGAGGTCGCGCTGCGCGGCGGCGTCGCCGCCGAACGGGAACTGGAACAGCTCCCACGCCTGGCGGCGCGGGGCGTCCGGCACGTCTCCGCGCACGCCGCCGCCGCGGATCTCGCCGATGAGCTCGAGGTACGACATCGACTCCGTGTCGTCCGAGAGCGGCGTGCCGCAGGCGCGCAGCGCGGCGAGCTCCGCCTCGGCGATCCGCGCCGGGCCGACGTGCCCGGGGATGATGGCGACGCGGAGGCCGCCGTCGTCGTCGAGGTCGAACTTCGCGAGCGGGAAGAAGTGCTCGGAGCCGTGCTCCATGATCTCCCACAGGTGGCGCGTGACCGCCGGGACGTCGCGATCGCCGAAGGTGATGAACCCGCCCACGCCCTGCTCGGGCAGCGGCACGAGCCGGAGCTTCATCGCGGACACCACGCCGAAGTTGGGGCCGGCGCCGCGCAGCGCCCAGAAGAGGTCCTCGTGCTCGTCGGGGGCCACCCGCAGGACGCTGCCGTCGGCGGTGACGAGCTCGAGCTCCAGCACGTTGTCGACCCCGAACCCGTATCGCGGCGTCAGGTAGCCCTCCCCCAGGCCGAGCAGGAGCCCGCCGAGCCCCACGTCCGCCGTGACGCCGGTGACCGGCGCGAGGCCGAACTGCGCGGCCTCCACGATCGCGTCGATCGCACGCGTGCCGCCGCCGACCCACGCGGTCGAGTCGCGGCGATCGACGTGGACCCAGCGCATCGGCGTGAGATCGATGACGAGCCCGCCCTCGGTGCTCGACCAGCCGCCGATGCTGTGGCCGCCGCAGCGCACGGCCAGCTCGAGGCGCTCCTCGAGCGCGATCGCGAGCGCGGCGCGGACGTCGGCGACCCCCGTGCACTGCATGATCACGGCAGGATGTCCGGTCGTCCGCCGGTTGAACGTGTGCCGCGCAGCGTCATAGGCCGGGTCGCCGGGACGAAGGGCGGTGCCGCGGAAGTCAGCCACGAGCGCGACGATACTGGATCCGATTTGTCATGCAAACCCTCGTTCGAGCCGCTTCTCGGCAGTCTTTTGGATCCGATATGGTCACGAAGGCACATCTCGCATCGAGACACTGGAGGCAGCGGGTGACGGATAACGCGGACGTGATCATCGTCGGCGCAGGGGTGCAGGGCGCCGCCCTCGCCCTGCACCTCCTCGACGCCGGCGTGTCCCGCGTGCGCGTGCTCGAGCGCGACGAGCCGTTCCAGGGCACGAGCGCCGCCGGCGCCGGGTTCGTCGCGATCTGGGCGGCGATGTCCGCGCGTCCGTACACGGCCGACGAGGTCGCCGTCGAGCGCTACGGGCTCGACTTCTACCGGCAGCTCCGCGACGAGGGGCACGACATCGACTTCGCCGCGAGCGGACTCCTCCTGCTCGCGTCGACGGAGGCCGCGGCGGAGGAGCTCGCGAAGATCCACCGGCCCGAGCACGATCCCGGCACGGTCTTCGTCGAGCGCGACCGGATCCACGAGGTCTCGGCCGGCACGGTCGCCGGCGAGGAGGTCCACGCCGCCGTCTTCCAGCCCGCCGCCGCGCAGGTGTTCACGCCGAAGCTGGGCCAGGCGCTGGTCCGGCGCGTGCTCGACCGCGGCGGCACGGTGACGCCACGCTGCCTCGTGCACGAGCTGATCGTCGAGGACGGCGCCGTCCGCGGGGTGCGGACGAGCGCCGGGGAAGTCCGCGGCGACGCCGTGGTCCTCGCCGCCGGGGCCTGGACCAACGAGCTCCTGCGCCCCCTGGGCACGCGGCTGCCGTTCGTCCCGCACGTGACCTCGCGCGTGATCACCGAGCCGGTCGGCGTCCCGGCCGACATGCCCGCGATGATGCTGTTCGGGGAGGAGCCGCGGCTCTGGATCCGCCAGCACGAGCGGGGCCTCCTGTGGGGCGGGGTGCACATGGCGCCGCCTCGCCAGAGCCTCGTCGAGCTCGAGCGCCTGCCGGGAAGGCTCGACGAGCTCCCGCTCGACAGCGTCCTCGAGTGCGAGCGGGTGGCGCGGCGCGCGGCCCGCATCCTCCCCGCGCTCGGCCGCTTCCGCAGCATGACCGTCAAGCACGGCGCGCCGTGCTTCACCCCGGACCGGCGCGCGCTGGTCGGGCCCGTCCCCGGCGTCTCCGGGCTCTACGCCCTCGCGGGGGACAACGAGGCCGGCGTCACGCACGGGCCGGGATTCGCCCGGCTCCTCGCCGACCGGATCGTCAGCGGCACGAGCGCGCTCGCCGACGTCGACGCCTGGCGGATCGACCGCTTCGGACCCGAGTACGGCGACGCCGCGGCCGTCGAGGCCGCGCTCGCCGCTCGCTGACCGCGGTCAGTGCAGGACGAGGCCGCCGCTCACGACGACCGTCGCGCCCGAGACGAAGCCCGCGGCGCCCGAGGCCAGGAACGCGACCACCGCCGCGACCTCCTCGGGCGTGGCGAAGCGGCCGAGCGGCGTCGCCTGCTCGATCGCCTCCCGCTCGCCCGGCTCGAGGCCCGCGCGCATCATCGGCGTGTCGACGGCGCCCGGGGCGACCACGTTGACGCGGATCCCGCGGGGGCCCAGCGTCGTCGCCAGCCCGCGGGCCAGCGTGGTGAGCGCGCCCTTCGTCGCCGCGTAGTGCAGGCGGTCGTGCCGGCCGCCGGTGAGCCCTGCCGTGCTCGACATGAGGACGATGCTCCCGCCCTGCGGCTCCATCTGCGCCGGCTGCGGCGCGCGCGAGCAGGAACGACCCGCGGACGTTGACCTCGTGATGGAGGTCCCAGGTCTCCACGTCGATGTCCTCGAGCGCGCGCGGCGACATGACGGCCGCGAGATGCACGAGGCAGTCGACGCCGCCGAGCGCCTCGCGCGCGCGAGTGACGACGGCGTCGGCGGCGGCGGGGTCGCGGAGGTCGCACGCCATGTGCGCGTGCCCTCGCCGGACAGCTCACCGGCGAGGGCCGCCACGGCGGCACCGTCTCGGTCGACCGCGAGCACGCGCGCTCCCTCGTCGGCGAGCAGATGCGCGGTCGCCCGGCCGATGCCGCCGGCCGCCCCAGTGCAGATCACGGCGCGCCCGCCGAGTCCCAGATCCATCAGGCCGCGTCCACGATCGGGGTGGTCTGCGCGAGGGCGATCCGCCACGCGCCCGACTCGTGGACCGCGACGAACGTGAGTCGTGCCCGCGCCGGGAGCCCGTCCAGCGCGCCGCCGCGTTCGTCGCTCACGTGCTTGATGCAGCTGATCAGCGCGACGTCGGGGCGCAGGAACGTGACGTCCTCGACCTCGTGACGCGTGCGGACGTCGGCGAGCGGGCTCTCGAGAGCGGCCGTCATCGCACGCGCGGGCCGCGTCCCGGCCCTTGACGCGGCGCCCGACGATGTTGACGACCACATAGTCCTCGGTCAGCAGCTCGAGGAAGCGCTCGGTGTCGCTCTGAAAGCGCTGGGCGTCCTGCGCCAGGCGCACGAGCGCCGTCTCGTCGGGCCGGTCCATCTCCGTCACAGGCGCGGGTCGAGGACGATCTTCATCGCCCGGCCGCCGCGCAGGTCGGCGAACGCCGTCTCCCACTCCGCGAGCGGCGATGCGCGGGTGATGAGCGGCTCGAGCTCCACGCGCCCGAGCTCGATCAGGCGCAGCGCGCGCCGCCACGACCGCGGCGTCGAAGCGAATCCGCTGCTGACCTCGATCTCCTTCTCGAGCACGCGGTCGAGCGGGACGTGGACGTCCCGGCCGAAGATCCCGATCTGCACGAGGCGCCCGCCGCGACGGACGGCCTCCAGGCACACGCGCAGGCCCGCGCCGCTGCCGGACGCGTCGACCGCCGCGTCGAACGAGCCGGGATCCGGCTCGTCGTGCCGGGTCTCGAAGCCGAGGTCGCGCGCGATGGCCAGCCGGTCGGCGTCGGCGCGCAGCCCCACGACCGTCACGACGCCGCCGAGGGCGCGGGCGACCTGGGCGGCGAGGATGCCCATCGGGCCCGGGCCGATGACGAGCACGCGTCTCGCCCGGCGTCACGGCGGCGGGGTCGAACATGCACTGGCAGACGCACGCGAGGGGCTCGGCCAGGGCGGCCCCGTGGGCGCCGATCCCGTCCGGCACCGCGTGCAGGTTCTGGGCCGGGATCACCATCCGCGCGGCGAAGCCGCCGTCGACGTGCGTCCCGATCGACCGCCGCTCGGGACACAGGTTCGGCCGTCCGTCACGGCACCACTGGCACGCGCGGCACGTGGAGAAGAACGTCTCGCAGACGACCCGCCGGCCGAGCCACGCCGCGTCGACGCCGGCCCCCAGCTCGAGCACCTCGCCCACGACCTCGTGCCCCAGCGTGATCGGCGGCGCCGACGCATACTCCCCGGACTCGATGTGCAGATCGGTCCCGCAGATGCCGGTCCCGTGCACCGCGAGCAGGACCTCGCCGGCGCCCGGATCACGGACGGGCCGCTCGGTCAACATGACGTTGCCAGGGCCCGCGGCCGTCTTCGTCACACCGATCATCGCGGCGTCGTCCTTCGCGCGTCCACTCGATCCCCTCGCTGGTACGGCCGTCAAAACGGATCCAGTATCGCGTACTTTGCCCCTCAGGTACAGCCGATCCGCTAAGTTCGGATCCAAAAGGGCGAAAATATGGCCCACCGAAGGGTCTTCGCCACGTAGCATTGGCGTCCCGCCGAGAGCATGGAGCCCGCACACGTGACCAAGCAGGCGTACCAGCCGCGTTCCGACGACGTGGCCGAGTGGCTGCGCCACGCGATCGCCGACGGCCGCCTGCGGCCGGGTGACCGCGTGCGGCAGGAGGCCATCGCCGCCGAGCTCGGGGTCAGCCGGATCCCGGTGCGCGAGGCGCTCCGGCGGTTGGAGATGGAGGGCCTCGTCGTCAACCCTCCCCACCGGACCGCCCGCGTGGCGGCGCTCGACTTCGCCGAGTGCGAGGAGATCTACAAGATGCGCGAGCGCCTCGAGCCGCTCGCCGTGGCCGAGAGCATCGCCGGCATCACGGACGAGCAGGTGGAGCGCGCCGCCGAGCTGGCCGAGGAGCTGAAGGAGCTCCAGGAGGATCCGAGCGTCTGGCTCGCCGCCGACCGGAAGCTGCACCTCGCGTGCTACGCCGGCATCCGGACCTCGCGGCTGCTCGACGTCATCGTCGGCTTCTGGAACACGACGCAGCCGTACCGGCGCGTGCTGCTCACGACGTTCGCCGAGCGCGACTTCGACCTCCAGCACAAGGAGCACGAGCTGATCATCGACGCGCTCGCGACGCGGAACGTGCGCGCGGCCGAGGAGCTGATGCGCGTGCACATGGAGCGCAGCCGGCTTCGCCTGAGCCGCCATCAGGACCTCTTCAACTCCTGATCGGATCCAAAAGGTGCGGATCTGATTGACCAGAGCCGCGCTTTCTGGAACGATTGGATCCGTTTCCGTCAGTCGGTCGCTGAGGAGAAGAACGTTGCAGAATCACGCGCGCGAGACGGAGGTGCTCGCGCAGGGCATGGCGTTCCTGGAGGGCCCGCGCTGGCACGAGGGGCGCCTGTACGTCTCCGACTTCTACCTGAAGCGCGTGTACCGGCTCGACGACGACAACCGTCTCGAGGTCGTGTGCGACGTGCCCGGCCAGCCGTCCGGCCTCGGCTTCGACGCCGCGGGCGACCTGCTCGTCGTCTCGATGACCGACCGGCGCCTGCTCCGCCTCGCCGGCGGTGAGCTCGAGGAGGTCTGCGACCTCGGCGCGCTCGCGCCGTTCCACTGCAACGACATGGTCGTCGACCGCCACGGCGGCGCCTACGTCGGCAACTTCGGCTGGGACGCCGCCGAGGATCCCGCGATCCGGGCGACCAACCTGATCCGCGTCTCCCCCGACGGCGTCGCGACGGTCGTCGCGGAGGACCTCGTCTTCCCGAACGGCGCGGTGATCACCGACGACGGCGGGACGCTGCTCGTGTCCGAGACCTTCGCCGGCCGCATCACGGCGTTCGACATCGCCGGCGACGGCGGACTCGAAGGGCGCCGCGTGTGGGCCGACCTCGCGCCGCGCGCCGACTGGCCGACGCTCCCCGACGCGGTGGCCTCGGGCCGGCCGCTGCCCGACGGCATGGCGCTCGACGCCGAGGGCGCCGTCTGGATCGGCGACGCCGCGGGAGCGGGCGCGCTCCGCGTCGCGCCCGGCGGCGAGATCCTCGACCTCGTCCCGACCGGCGACCTCTCCGCGTACGCCGTGGCGCTCGGCGGCGACGACCGGCGGACGCTCTACATCTGCGCGAGCCCGCCGCTGCTGCAGACCGACCCGAGCGTCGAGCATCGCGCGGAGCTGCTGGCGACGCGCGTCGACGTGCCCGGCGCGGGCCTGCCCTGACATCGACCATGGAGGAAGCGGACATGCTGGACCTGACGGGCAAGCGCGCCGTCGTCACGGGCGCGTCGCAGGGGATCGGCCAGGCGACGGCGATCGCCTTCGCCCGGGCGGGCGCCGACGTCGCGACCATCCACCTGCCCGACCCCGAGGGCGCCGCCACGACGCGGGCCGGCATCGAGGACGCCGGCCGTCGCGCGCTGCTGGTGGAGGGCACGACGGCCTCCTACGACGAGGTCGAGGCCTTCGCGGGCCGCGTCGAGGACGAGCTCGGCCCGATCGACGTCTGGGTCAACAACGCCGCCCGGATCCTCGTCAAGCCGTTCCTGTCGACGTCGGTCGACGAGTGGCACGACCTGCTCGGCTCGAACCTCCACGGCTACTACCACGGCTGCCGGGCCGCGCTGAGCCGCATGGTCCCGCGGGGCAGCGGGCGCATCGTGAACGTGTCGTCGATCACCGCGAGCCAGCCGATCAGCGACATGGCGCCGTACATCTGCGCCAAGGGCGGGGTCGTCGCCCTCACGCGCGCGCTCGCGCTCGAGTTCGGTCCGCAGGGGATCGGCATCAACGCCATCGCCCCGGGCGCGATCGAGACGCCCCTGACGGCCACCCTCTACACCCCCGCCGTGCGGAGCGCCTACGAGGAGCGGATCGCGCTGGGACGCGTCGGCAGGCCGGAGGACATCGCGCGCGCGATCCTGTTCCTGGCGTCCGACGCGGCGGGCTACGTGGCCGGCCACGAGCTCGTCGTCGACGGGGGCATGACGCTCAACGGGAACGTCGGCTTCGTCGCCGACGACTGACCGTCAGAGCCTTCCGGCGACGCCGAGCTTCGCCAGTCGCCCGCCGTCCACGGCGTAGCAGCTGCCGACGATCCCGCTCGCGTTCCGGCTGAGCAGGAAGAGGATGAGCCTGGCCACCTCGAGCGGCTCCACGAGCCGGCCGATGGGATGCGCCCGCGCGGCGGCCTCGAGGAGCGCCTCGGCGCCGTCCGGATCGAGCTGTCGCGCGCTCGCCTCGAGCATCGGCGTGGCCATCGTGCCAGGCGCCACGCAGTTGATGCGGATGCCCTCGCCCACGTGGTCGAGGGCCGCCGCCTTCGTCAGCGCGATCACGGCCGCCTTGGAGGCCGCGTACGCGGCGGTGCCCGGGTTCGCCGCCTGCCCGAGCACCGACGAGACGTTGACGACGGCTCCCCCGCCGCGCTCGCGCATGGCCGGGATCGCGTGCTTGAGCAGGAGGAAGCAGCTCTTGACGTTCGTCTCGAACACGAGGTCCCAGTCCGCCTCCGGCAGCTGGTCGAGCGCACCTCGGCGTACGGTGCCCGCGGCGTTGACGAGGAGGTCGAGCCCGCCGAACCGGTCCACGGTCTCGCCGACCGCGCGCTCGACGTCGGCGGCGCTGGTCACGTCCGCGGCGACCGCGAGCGCCGATCCAGGATGGTCGCGGACCGCCCGCGAGAGCGCCGACTCGTCGCGGCCGACGAAGGCCACGTGCGCGCCCTCCGCGAGCAGCTCCGCGGCGACGACGGCGCCCAGGCCGCTCGTGGCTCCGGTGATCAGCGCGACCGATCCGTCGAACTCGCCCATGAGGCGCGCAGGCTATGGCGCGACCGTTGCAGAATCAACCGCCAAGGCTCAAGCTGGATCCGATCAGACACTCTAGGAGTCGATTTCTTCCCGATCACCGTGGATGTAGGTGCTAACTGGATCCAAAATCGTTGACAACGGGATCCGGCCTGCGTATGTTGCGCCGGGGAACGATCGAGGGAGCGGACATGGAGCCAGACATGCACAACCAGCGCGGACAGGCCGAGCTCGAGGACCTCGCCGAGCGTCTGCGCCGGGGCGATCTCACGCGCGCGCAGGTGCTCAAGCGCGCGACGGCCGCGGGGTTCGCGCTCAGCCTTCCCGGCCTGCTCGCGGCCTGCGGCGGCGACGAGGCGACGACCTCCGGCAGCCCGGCGACGAGCGCGGCGACGCCGAAGCCCGGCGGCGCGATGCGGATCGCGATGCCGGCCGGCGTCGCGGGCCCGCTCGACCCCCACGCTCCCGCGTCGCTGCACGCGCGGCTCCGCAACACGAACGTCTTCGACACGCTGTTCGCCGTCGACAACGCCGGTGAGCTCCAGCCGGCGCTCGCCGAGGAGGCGACCGCGAACGACGACGCGACCGTGTGGACGATCCGCATCAAGTCGGGCATCGAGTTCCACGACGGGAGCCCGATGACGATCGACGACGTGATCTACAGCCTCAAGCGGATCCTCGACCCGAAGACGGCCGCGGAGGGCGCGGGCCAGATCGGCATGGTCGACCCGAAGCGCATCAAGCGCGTGGACGACTCGACCGTCGAGATCGGCCTGAAGTACCCGTTCGCGATCTTCCCCGACCAGCTCGCGGCCGGGCACGTGATCACCGTCGTCAAGGACGGCGAGCGCAAGTTCGATCCGCCGATCGGCACCGGCGCGTTCAAGTTCGACAGCGGCAACGACTCGGACTACAAGCTCCTCAAGAACCCCAACTACTGGCAGGACGGACTGCCGCTGCTCGATCAGGTGGAGGTCTCCGCGATCCAGGACGCGACCGCCCGCCTCAACGCGCTCAAGACCGGGCAGGTCGACGCCGTCTACCCCACGGACTTCACCGAGGCCGCCTCGGTCAAGGCGGATCCGAAGATCACGACGTTCGTGAACAAGACCGGCACGTTCATGCCGATGTACATGCGCGCCGACACGAAGCCCTTCTCCGACAACAAGGTCCGCGAGGCGCTCAAGTTCGTCGCGGACCGCGAGACGATGAACCAGCTCGCGTACGGCGGCGAGGGCGTCGTCGGCAACGACGTGTTCGTCCCGAGCAACGACCCCGCGTATCCGAGCGGGCTCGAGCAGCGCCCGTTCGACCCCGAGCAGGCCAAGGCGCTGTGGTCGGAGGCGGGGATGGACGGCCAGAAGGTCGAGTTCTGGACCTCCGCGGTGTGGCCGGGCCAGGTGACCGCGGCGACCGTCTACGCCCAGAAGGCGAAGGAGGCGGGCATCGACGTCGAGGTCAAGAAGATGCCCGACGACCAGTTCATCTCGAAGGTCTACGGGATCAAGCCGTTCGCCAACGACTACTGGAAGTACACGCCGATCCTCACGATCATGTCGCTGGCCTTCGTGCCCGACGCCGACTACTACGCCACGGCGTCCTGGTCGACGCCGGAGACCACGAAGCTCTACGAGCAGGCGGTCTCCGAGACGGACGCCGACGCGCGCAACAAGCTCTCGTCCGAGATCATGGCGATCGTGCGCGACCAAGGGCCGTACATCGTCTGGGGCTTCGAGGCCAGCCCCGACCTCTACAGCGTGAACATCGGCGGCCAGGAGAACAGCCTCGTCCGCAGCCTCAACGGCTTCCGGCTCGAGAAGTTCTTCCTCAAGGCGTAAGGGGTCGTGCCGCGGTTCGTCCTGAAGCGCATCGCCGGCGGGCTCGTCAGCCTGCTGGTGATCTCCGCGCTCGTCTTCGCGGCGACGAACCTGCTGCCCGGCGATCCCGCCGTGGCGATCCTCGGCAAGACCGCAACGCCCGAGCGGACCGCGGCCCTGCGCGAGACCCTCGAGCTCGACCAGCCGGTCGTGGTCCGCTACGGCCAGTGGCTCGGCGGCGTCGTGCAGGGCGACTTCGGGACGTCGCTCACGCAGGGCGTCGGGTCGTTCACCGAGTCGGGCGGCACCGGGGCGCCGGTCAGCGAGCTCATCGGCCCGGCGCTCGCCAACACCGCGATCCTCGCGTCGATCGCGCTCGCCCTGCTGGTGCTCGGCTCGCTCCTGATCGGGACCGTCTCGGCCCTGCTCCGCGGCTCGCGCGTCGACACGGCGCTCCAGGTCGTGCTGCTGGTGTTCATCGCGCTGCCGGAGTTCGTGCTCGGCGCGATCCTCATCATCCTCTTCGCGTTCGTGTGGCCGGTGCTGCCCGCGGTGTCGCTCGACGGTGACGCCGGAGGCGCTCGTCCTCCCGGTCGCGACGCTCGTGCTGGGGATGCTCGGTGTGACCGCCCGGCTCGTGCGCGTCGGCGTGCTCGAGACGCTGGGCTCCAACCACGTGATGAGCGCCCGGCTGCGGGGCATCCCGGAGCCGCGCGTCATCCGCAGCCACGTGCTCCCGACCGCGCTCGGGCCCTCGCTGCAGGCGCTCGCGATCGCGACCGGCATCTTCGTCGGCGGCGTCGTGGTGATCGAGTACCTCTTCGGCTATCCCGGGATCGGCACCGGCTTCGTCAGCGCCGTCGCGGGTCGCGACTATCCCGTCGTGCAGGCGTACACGCTGCTGCTCGCGGGCGCGTACATCGTGGCCAACGTCGTGGCGGACACCATCACGGCGATCACCAACCCGCGGATCCGGGCGTCGCTCTGATGAGCGCCGCCGACGCACGACGTCGCCGCCGGCAGGCCCCGCTCCCACGGGCTCACGCGCCGGCTCTCGCAGCTCGAGCTGTCGGCGGCCGCCTGGTTCGGGATCGCCCTCGCCACCAGCTGCGTGCTGATCGGCCTGTTCGGGCCGCTGTTCGCGCCGAACGACCCGGACGCCTTCGCCGGCGCGCCACTCTCACCGCCCAGCGCCGAGTACCCGCTCGGCCTGGACTACCTCGGCCGCGACGCGCTGAGCCGGTTCCTCGCGGGCGGTCGCACCGCGATCCTGCTCGCGGTCCTGGGCTTCGCCGCCGGCGCGTCCGCGGGGCTCGCGCTCGGCCTCGTCGCGGCGTACAGCGGCGGGATGGTAGACCGCGTGATCGACCGCACGACGGAGATCCTCGTCGGCTTCCCGTCGCTCGTCCTGATGCTGCTGATCGTCGCCGGGCTCGGCTCCGAGCTGTGGGTGATCGTCTTCGCCCTCAGCATCGTGCACCTCCCGCGCGTCGCCCGGATCATCCGCGCCGCCGCGCTCGACGTGCGCCATACGGCCTACGTCGAGGTCGCCGAGGCCCGGGGCGAGCGCCGCTCGTACGTGATCGCGCGCGAGATCCTGCCCGCGGTGCGGCCGCCGTTCCTCGTGGACGCCGGGATGCGGATCCCCGCGTCGATCCTGCTGGTCGCGAGCCTGAGCTTCCTCGGCGTCGGCATCCAGCCGCCGGCCTCCGACTGGGGCCTGATCATCAGCGAGAACCGAGCGGGGCTGACGACCCAGCCGTGGGCCGTCGTCGCGCCGATCGTCGCGCTCGCCGCGCTCATGATCGGCGTCAACCTCGCGATCGACGGCTTCCAGCGCGTCCGGTCGCTCCGGTCGCGCGGGGCGGTGGTGGACTGATGCGCCGCACCCAGCTCGCCGCGCATCCGCAGGCGGAGGCGATCGACGGCGACGTCCTCACGGCCCGGGGCCTCGCCGTCGAGAGCGTGGACGGCTCGTTCTCGATCGTCCAGGACGTCGCGCTGTCGCTCGCGCCCGGACGCCGGCTCGGACTGGTCGGCGAGTCCGGCTCGGGCAAGACGACCGTCGCGCTCGGGCTGCTCGGCTTCGCGCGCCCCGGGACCGCGATCACGCGGGGAGAGGTGCACCTGGCCGGCACCGACCTCCTCGCCCTCCGCGAGCGCGACCGCCGCCGCCTGCGCGGGCGGGAGATCGCGTACGTGCCGCAGGATCCCGCCACCGCCTTGAGCCCGGGCATGCGCATCGGCCGCGCGATCCGCGAGACGCTCAGCGTCCACGACCCGGGCGCGACGAACGTCGACGCCCGCATCGCGGCAGCGCTCCGCGAGGCGCAGCTGCCCGCGGACCGGGCGTTCGAGGACCGCTACCCGCACGAGCTCAGCGGGGGCCAGCAGCAGCGCGTGGCGATCGCGCTCGCCCTGATCTGCCGGCCGCGCGTGCTCGTGATGGACGAGCCGACCACCGGCCTCGACGTGACGACCCAGGCCCGGGTGCTCGACGTGGTCCGCGAGCTCGCGCGCGAGCACCGCATCGGCCTCGTCTATGTGACGCACGACCTCGGCGTCCTGCGCAGCCTCGTCGACGACATCGCCGTGATGTACGGCGGGCGGATCGTCGAGTCCGGAGCGATCGACGACGTCTTCGCGCGCCCGGTGCACCCCTACACGCGCCGGCTGCTGGAGGCGGTGCCGCGGGTGTCCCCCACGGCGTTCCAGCCGCGCGAGCTCCCGGGGAGCGCCGTCGAGCCGTGGAACCTCCCCCCGGGCTGCCCGTTCGCGCCGCGCTGCGAGCACCGCACGGATCGGTGCGACGAGGCGATGCCCGCCGCGGAGGAGCCGGGCGCCGGCCGGATGGTGCGCTGCTTCCACTGGCGCTCGATCCCCGCGCGGCCGCCGGACCTCGCGCCCGTGCAGCTGCCGTCGGCCTCCGCCCTCCGCGAGCAGCCGGCGCCGCTGCTGGAGGTCTCCGGGCTGGAGGCCGGCTACGGCGGAGATCCGGTCGTTCGCGGCATCTCGCTCGACGTCCCGCGCGGGCTGTGCACCGCGATCGTCGGGGAGAGCGGGAGCGGCAAGACGACCACCCTGCGCTGCATCGCCGGGCTGCACCAGTCGAGCGCCGGCGCCGTCGTGCTCGACGGCGCGCGGCTCGCCGGCCGCGCGCGCAACCGCGACGCCGAGCTGCGCCGGCGCATCCAGCTCGTGCCGCAGAACCCCGACGCGTCGCTGAACCCGCGGCGCCTGGTCGGCGAGATCATCGGCCGGCCGCTGCAGCAGTTCTACGGCCTCCGGGAGCGCGAGCGGCGCGCACGGACGGCCGAGCTGCTCGACCAGGTGCGGCTGCCGGGCGGCATCGCCCAGCGCTACCCGCGCGAGCTGTCCGGCGGCCAGCGGCAGCGCGTCGCGATCGCCCGCGCGCTCGCGGCGGAGCCGGAGCTGCTGCTCTGCGACGAGGTCGTCGCGGCGCTCGACGTCGCCGTGCAGATCGGCGTCCTCAACCTCCTCGACGACCTGCGCCGCCAGCTCGGCATGACCATCGTCTTCGTCTCGCACGACCTCGCCGTCGTGCGCTCGATCAGCGCCCGCGTCGTCGTCATGGAGCACGGCGAGGTACGGGAGACCGGAGCGACCGGCGACCTCTTCGAGCGGCCGGCGGCCGCGTACACGCGCTCGCTGCTCGCCGCCGTGCCCGAGCTCCGCACGACCGACTACCCGGGCGTCCCCGACGGCGCCGTCCACTCCCGACACGACTGACGACTTGCCGCAGACCACCCCGTCATCCACCCGCCTCGTCGGCGCGGATGCGCTCCGCGCCCGCGCCGTCGACGTCCTCCAGCACGCCGGGCTGCCGGCGGAGGACGCCCAGACCGTCGCCGAGAGCCTCGTCGACGCCGACCTCCGCGGCGTGCACTCGCACGGCGTCGGGCGCCTCGACATCTACGTCGAGCGCCTCGCGAAGGGCGGGAACACCGCCGCCGGCCGGACCGAGGTCCGGCACGACGCCCCGGCCGTCGCGGTGCTCGACGCCGGCGGCCGGCTGTCCCAGCTCCCGAGCCGCGAGGCGGTGGCCCTGGCGACGGAGAAGGCCCGCGTGTGCGGGTGCGCGACCGTCGTCGTGCGCGGCGCGTCGCACTTCGGGGCGGCCGGCTACTGGGCCCGCCGGCTCGCCGAGGCCGGCCTGGTCGGGATGGCCTCGACGAACACGACGCCGCTGATGGCCCCCTGGGGCGGCTCGACCGCCGCGATCGGGACCAACCCGCTCGCCATCGCCTTCCCGTCCACCGAGCTGCCGCCGGTCGTGGTCGACGTCGCCACCAGCGAGACCACGTGGGGCAAGCTCATCAACGCCGCGGCGGCGGGTGAGTCGATCCCGCCGGACTGGGCGCTCGACGAGGACGGGCAGCCCACCACCGACTCGGAGACCGCGGTCCGCGCGCGGCGGCTGCTCCCCTTCGGGCGCCACAAGGGCTGGGCCCTCGCGGTCGGCGTCGAGCTGCTGGCGGGCGCGCTCGCGTCGGCGAACTGCCTCGCGCGGGTCGGCGACATGTACGGGCGGCCGGACGTGCCGATGGGCAACGGCCACGTGTTCGTGGCGATCGACCCACGGCTGCTCGGCCATGGCGACGTGGGCTTCGCCGTGTCCGTCACCGAGCTGCAGCGCGAGATCAACGCGCTGCCCGCCCGCGACGGCGAGCGGGTCCTGTGGCCCGGCCAGCTCGAGGCGGAGCTGGCCGAGCGCCGGCTCGCGGAGGGCATCCCCCTGCCGCTGGCGATCGTCGAGACGATCGCGGCGCTCGAGCCGGCCGGGCGCCCGTGAGGCTCGGCCAGGTCGGCGAGCACGGGCGCGCCGCGATCGCCGACGGCGACGCGTGGCGCCTCATCGAGGGCCACGAGACGATGCTCGACGTCATCCGCTCGGCCGACGTCCCGACCCCCGGCGCCGTCGCGCGCGGCGACCTGGTGGCGCCGCTGCGGCCCGGCAAGATCGTCGCGATCGGGCTCAACTACATGGACCACATCCGCGAGACCGGGCTCGATCAGCCGCGCGAGCCGCTGATCTTCGCCAAGTTCCCCAGCTCCGTGATCGGCCCGGGAGAGGCGATCGTCCTCACCGGCCGCGTCGACTGGGAGGTCGAGCTCGCCGTCGTGATCGGCCGCCGGATGCGCGACGTCCACGCGCAGGACGCGCTCGACGACGTCTTCGGCTACACGGTGGCCAACGACGTGTCGGCCCGCGACCTGCAGTTCGGCGACGGCCAGTGGACGCGCGGCAAGAGCCTCGACACGTTCTGCCCTCTGGGTCCGCTCATCGTCACGGCGGACGAGATCCCCGACCCGCAACGGCTCGGTCTCTGGACCCGCGTGAACGGCGAGGTGGTCCAGTCGTCGTCGACGGCCGAGATGATCTTCGGCGTCGCGGAGCTGCTGGCCCACTGCTCCAGGTACTTCACGCTCGAGCCCGGCGACGTCCTGCTGACCGGCACCCCGTGGGGCTGCGGCGAGTTCATGGACCCGCCCCGCTCGCTGCGCCCGGGCGACCAGGTCGAGGTCGAGGTGGAGGGGATCGGCGTCCTGCGCAACCCGGTGCGGTCATGCACGTGAACGGCGACGAGAGCCTCGAGCTGTACCGTCGCATGCGGCTGATCCGGCGCTTCGAGGACAGCGTCCAGTCGCTGTTCCTGAAGGGCGAGGTGCACGGCACCACGCATCTCTACTCCGGCCAGGAGGCCAGCGCCGTCGGCGTGTGCAGCGCGCTCCGGCGCGGCGACCGCGTCGCCGGCACCTACCGCGGCCACGGCCACGCGCTCGCCATCGGCGTCGACGAGCAGGCGCTGATGGACGAGCTCCTCGGCCGGCGCACCGGCGTCTGCGGCGGGCGTGCCGGATCGATGAACGTCATCGACCTCGAGCGCGGGCTGATCGGCTGCTTCGGCATCGTCGGCGGCAGCATCGCGGCCGCGACCGGCGCGGCCATGGCGGCGAAGCTGCGCGGCGAGGAGTCGGTCGCCGTCGCGTTCTTCGGGGACGGCGCGACGAACCAGGCGTACTTCGCGGAGTGCCTCAACCTCGCGCGCGTCGAACGGCTCCCGGTCGTCTTCGTCTGCGAGAACAACCTCTACATGGAGTTCACGCCGATCGAGGACGTGACGGCCGGAGCGATCGAGGCCCGCCCGCGCGCGCTCGGGATCCATACGCAGGTCGTCGACGGGAACGACGTGTGGGCCGTCCAGGACGCCGCCGCCACTGCCGTTCGCGTGGCCCGCGAGGGCGACGGGCCCGCGTTCCTCATGACGATGACCTATCGCTTCGTCGGTCACTCGCGCAGCGACCCCGGCCGCTACCGCAAGCCGGGAGAGCTCGACGCCTGGAAGGAACGCGACCCGCTGCTGGTGGCGAGACGGCGGCTCGACGGGGCGGCGTTGGATGCCGTCGACGTCGAGGTGGACGCCCGCCTCGACGAGGTGGTCGAGCGGGCGCTCGCCGCGCCCTGGCCCGACGTGGAGCCGGCGCCGGAGTTCAAGGGATGAGCGATCTGATCGAGTTCCGCGCTGCGATCCGCGACGCGCTCGACGAGGAGCTCGCGCGTGACGAGCGGGTCTTCTTCTTCGGCGAGGACGTGGCGACCGCGGGCGGGGTGTTCGCCGTCACGCCGGGGCTGCACGACACGCACGGCGCCCGGGTCTTCGACACGCCGATCTCCGAGCTGGCGATGATGGGCGTCGCGTACGGCAGCGCCGTGGCCGGCATGCGCCCGGTGATGGAGATCATGTTCGGCGACTTCCTGCCGCTCGTGATGGACGGCCTCGTCAACCAGGCGGCGAAGTTCTGGTACGTCTCCAACCAGCAGGCGTCGGTGCCGCTCGTGATCCGGTCGGCCGTGGGCGGCGGCGGGCGCTTCGGCGCGATCCACTCCCAGATGCCCGCCCCCTGGTTCCACAACATCCCGGGCCTCAAGATCGTCGCCCCGTCGACGCCGGGCGACGCGAAGGCGCTGCTCAAGGCCTCGATCCGGGACGACAACCCGGTGCTCTTCCTCGAGCACAAGCGCCTCTACTCGACGAAGGGCCCGCCGAGCCGCGAGTCGGTGCTGCCGCTCGGTCGTGCCGCGGTCGTCCGTCCCGGGAGCGATCTGACGATCGTCGCGGCCATGCGCGGCGTGCACGACGCGCTCGAGGCCGCCGAGACCCTGGCGGGCGACGGCATCGACGCCGAGGTCATCGACGCCCGGACGCTCCGCCCGCTCGACGTCGGCACGATCGCGCGCTCGGTCGCGAAGACGAACCGGCTCCTGGTCCTCGACGAGTCGCCGCGGACCGGCGGCTGGGGAGCGGAGGTCCTCGCGACCATCGACCGAGCACGCGCTCGGCGACCTCGACGACGCCTGGCGCATCGCGACGCCGGACCAGCCGATCCCGTACAGCCCGCCGCTCGAGGACGCCCACTTCCCGTCGGCGGCGTCGATCGCCCGAGCGGTGCGCGAGCGGCTCTAACGCGCGCGCTCGCCGATGCGCCCGACGGCGCCGGTCAGCCCGACGCATCCGATGCACCCGACGCAGCCCTTGCAGTTCACGCAGCCGATGCAGCCGACGCAGCCCGCGCAGCCGACGTTGGCCAGGCCGCCGATGATGCCGGCCGAGCCGACGACGCCGATGCTGAGCGCGACGCCCGCGCTGCCGACCACCGCCGAGGAGCCGCTGACGGCGACGCTGGCGAACACGCCCGAGGCGCCGACGACGCCCGCGGAGCCGATCACGCCGGCCGCTCCGACCACCCCGGCCGAGCCGACGACCCCCGCCGCGCCGGTCACGCCGGCCGAGCCGACGACCCCTGAGGCGTCGGCGACCGCCGCCGAGTTCGAGACGTTGTCGCCGGGCATCGCGACACCGTACAGCGGATCGGCCGCCGCCATCGCGCGCTAGCGCCAGAACAGCCGCATGGCGTTCCCGCCGCGGATCGCCGCCCGGTCCTCCGCGGCGAGGTCGGCCAGGAGCCGGTCCGCGAGGCCGAACGTCTCGCCGTAGCCCGGGTGCTCGGCGATCCACGGCCAGTCCGTCGCCCGCAGCAGGCGGCTCGACCCGAACGCGTCGAAGAGCGCGCGCACCACAGGCCGCAGGTCGTCGTGCGGGAACGGCTCCTGGCTGAACGCGTACTCGCCGGAGAACATGACGTGCACGCCGGCGAAGCGGCTGAGGCCCGTCACGGCATCGAGCGTGTCGGGCGGGACGGCGGTCGCGAACCGCGGGCGGCCGAGCTCGTCGAGCGAGAACTCGTCGGGGCTGAAGCCGAGGTGGTTGAGCACCACGGTCAGGTCCGGCAGCGCCTCGAGCACGCGCTCGAGCAGCGGGAGCTGGTCGCGCGGCGCGTAGTACCAGAGCTTGGTGCCGTGCTCGGCCATCTCGGCGAGGAGCGGGAACGCGGGCAGCGCCTCGACCTCCCCGACCCGCGGATCGCCGAGCGCGAACAGCCGCAGGCCGTCGATGCCGAGGTCGCGCCGGCGCGCGAGGCTGGCGAGCGAGAAGTCGTCCGGATCCTGGATCGCCACCGCCGCGAACGTGTCGGGCCGCTCGGCGACGCACTCCGCCAGGTACTCGTCGTGCGGCGAGAGCCCGACGAGCACCGCGCGCTCGACCCCCGCCTGCTCCATCGCGGCGAGCAGGTCCTCGGCCGTCGCCTCGCGCTCGGCCGGGTGCAGCGGGTGCACCGCCCGCGGATACCGGTCGGAGACCGCCTTGAAGACGTGGACATGGGCGTCGACGACGGTCATGCCGGCGGTCCCAGGTAGCGGGCGCTCGCCAGCGCGTAGATCCGCGCCGCGTCCGCGACGCTGTCCGCCGGCAGCGACTCGTTGGGGCTGTGCGCGCGAGGCAGGAACCCGGGGCCGAACGCGGCGACGGTCGGGATGCCGGCGGTGAGCTGGATGTGCGCGGCGTCGGTCGCGCCCGGGAAGGCGTCGAGGACGGGCGGCTCGTCGAGGACCAGCGCGGCGGCTTCCTGGAGGGCCGCGACGATCGGCTCGTCCGTGGCGATCTCGGTCGCCTCGACGAAGATCTCGAAGGCGAGCTCGGCGCGCAGCTCGGGATCGTCGGCCATGGCCTCGGCCAGGAAGCGCTCGAGGTCGGCGACCATCTGCTCCTCCGTCATGCCGGGGAGCGTCCGGATGTCGCAGGCGAACTCGGCGTAGCCGGGGTACACGCCGTAGAAGACGCCGCCGGACACGGCGACGCCGACGTTCACCGTCGGGCCGCGCTCCACGAGCGGGTGGGGCGTGAACGTGAGCTGGTCCTTCAGGCGGCGGTCCATGCGGTCCATGAGCCGCGCCATCTTCAGCGAGGCGTTCACGGCGGGCAGCCGGTCCGAGATGCTCGAGTGCATCTGCGTGCCATAGACCTTGACCTTGAAGAGCGCCGCGCCGCGCGAGACGACGTCGATCGCCTCCCACTCGCGCACGACGCCGCACGGCTCGCCGAGCACCGCGACGTCGGCCGCCAGCACGCCGTTCTCGGCCAGCCACTTCGCGCCCTGCGCGGAGCCGGCCTCCTCGTCGGCGGTGAAGACGAGCAGGAGCTCGCCGGCGTGGCCCGGGTTCTCGACGAGCGCGGCCGCCGCGTAGACCATCGCGGCGACCGCCGCCTTCATGTCGCCCGAGCCGAGGCCGATCAGCTCCCCGTCGGCGAGCACGGGATCGAACGGGTCGGTGCGCCAGGCGGCCATGTCCCCCGGCGGCTTGGTGTCGAGATGCCCGCACAGCATGAGGACGGGCCCCGGCGCGCCGCCGGGCACGCGGGCGATCACGCTCGGCCGCTCGTCGCTCGGCCCGACGCGTCGCACGTCCTCGATCCCGAGGCTCCGCAGCTCCGCCTCGACGCACGCGGCGGCCTCGCGCTCGTCGCCTCCGGGGTTGATGCTCGGCGTGGCGATCAGGCGGCGGGCGAAGTCGAGCACGTCGCCGGCGCGGGCGTCGATCCAGTCGAGGAGCACCGCGTCGGCCGTGGACGCGGTCATGCCGACACCTCCACGCGGGCGAGCATGGCCGCGATCCGCCGCATGCCCTCCACGAGCGGCTCCGGCTCGACGGCCAGCGAGATGCGCACGATGCCGGCGCCGCCCGGGCCGAACACCTCGCCGGGCGCCACCGAGACGCCGCCCTCCTCGAGCAGGCGCAGCGTGAAGTCCATCGGCTCGAGGCCGGAGGCCGACACGTCGACGACCATGTAGAACGTCCCCTTCGTGCGGGAGACCGACAGCCCGAGGTCGCGCGCGGCGGCGACGGCGACGTCGCGCCGCTCGCGGTAGGCGTCGCGCATGGCGACGATCGGCTCCTGCGGGCCGGTGAGCGCCGCCTCGGCCGCCTTCTGGGAGATCGCGCTCGGGCACGACGTCTGCGGCTCCTGGAGCTTGCGCAGCAGCGCGGCCAGCTCCCGCGGCGCGGCGCAGTAGCCGAGCCGCCAGCCGGTCATCGCGTAGATCTTGGACATGCTGTAGACCGAGACGACGCGCGCGTCCGGCGCGATCCGGGCGGGCGAGACGTGCGTCACGTCGTCGTCGAGCAGCATGTCGTCGTAGACCTCGTCGGAGATCAGCCACGCGCCCGCGCGCTCGCTGACCGCGACGAGCTCCTCCACCAGCGCCCCGGGGAAGACGGCGCCGGTCGGGTTGCCCGGGCTGTTGACGAAGATCGCCTTGGTCCGGTCCGTGATGAGCGCGGCGACCTCCTGCGGATCCGGCAGGTAGCCGGCGTCGGCCCGCAGCGGGTAGAAGACGGGCTCGCCGCCCAGCACCCGCACCATCTCGTCCATGTTCGGGAAGCCCGGCGTCGGGAGCAGGACCTCGTCGCCGGGGTTCAGCAGCGCGAAGTAGATCGAGAACAGCGCGTTCATCGCGCCCGGCGTCACGACCACGTCCTCCGGCGCCGGGCGGAAGCCGTTCACGCGCTCGATGCGGTCGGCCAGCAGCGCGCGGGTGCTCGCGTACCCGCCGTTCGGCGTGTAGCCGGTGAACCCCGCGAGCGCCGCGGCGCGCGCCGCCTCGATGATGTGCCCGGGCGTCGTGAAGCTGGGCTCGCCGATCTCCAGCCGGACGAGGTCGGTCCGCCCCTCGGCGGCGTCGAAGACCGTCCGGATGGCGGACCGGCGGGCGGCGACGGCGCGGGTCGAGAACGAGCTAGATGTGGCCATGGCGCTCGAAGCTGGCCCACGGCGCGGTCCCGTCGCGCACCTCGTCGCGCACGCTCCCCTCGGCGGAGACGACCTCCTCGGCCTTGACGAGCACGTCGACCGCGTGCTCGGCCGGGATGACCAGGATCCCGTCGAACTCGCCGAAGACCACGTCGCCGGTCCGCACCGTCACGTCGCCGATGGTCACCGGCTCGCGGCTGGAGATCATCTCCCAGCGGCCGATGCCGTTGAGCGGCGAGAGGTCGCGGTAGAAGACCTGGAAGCCGATGTCGCGCAGGCCGGCGACGTCGCGCAGGTTGCCCTCGAGCACGCACCCGACGCAGCCGCGGGCGCGCGCGGCGTTGGCGGTCAGCTCCCCGAAGTGGCCGACGCGGCCGTCCGGCGTCGCCGAGACGAGCACGCTGTCGGCCGGCAGCTCCTCGAACATCTTCAGGTAGGACTGCATCCGGCCGATGCCCTCGTCCCAGCTCACGGGCGGGCGGATGTCGCGGCCCTCGACGGTGTAGGCGACACCGACCATCCGCGACTCGGGCAGCAGCGGTCTGAGCCCGCTCGGAAGCACCAGCTCGGGCAGGCCGAGCTCGTAGACGGCGTCGCAGACCGCGGGCATGTAGAGGCGGCGGTAGCGCTCGCAGAGCTCCGCCGTCGAGATCGTGGTCCCGGCTTCCATGACGGCTACCCCTGTCCCTCGTGCGCGGTGAGCTGGTCCTTGTCGAGGTAGGACTTCGCCCAGCCTACGCCCTGCCAGGTGCGGAGCGCGCCGTCGCGCGGCGTCAGCTTCACCAGGTAGCGCTCCCAGCTGTAGCTCGCCTTCAGCGCCTCGGGGCCGCCCGGCCCGGCGTAGCGGGTCGCCATCTCGTTGGCCACCCCGACCCACTTGGACCCCTCGGCCACGACCGGGCCCTCGACGACCTCGGCCGTGCACTGGGCGAGGACCTTGCGCAGCCCGCCCTCCGGCGGCATCGCGGCCTCGTCCACGGTGACCGCGCAGCGCGGGTCGCGCTTGAGGTCCTGCACCCACTCGGAGCGCTTGCGCCCGACGACGTAGAACGCGCCGCCGTCCCACTGGTACCAGAGCGGCGTCACGAACGGCCAGCCGTCCTCCTTGAGGACCGCGAGCCGCAGGAGCCAGTCGCTGTCGGGGCTGGCGAGGAACGCGTCGACCTGCTCGGTCGACATGCCGTGGGCGATGGTGTTGTCGTACCACTTGGCGGTCATTCGGCCCTCCATCTTCGATGTCATCGGGCGATGCTCTCGGGAAGCATCGAGCGGTGTTGCGCGAGAAAGCCTCTCGTGTGGCTCAAGGCCTGCGAGAGGTGCTCGCCGTTCAGGAGCTCGTGACCGCGCTGATCGGTCGGGAAGCCGACGAGCAGCGTCGGCCCGATGGCGCGCTCGACGAGGCGCCGGGTGTCCTCGAGCCGGTCGCGGTCGAGCCAGCCCACGAGCATGAGCTTGGAGGCGCGCAGGCGGCGGATCGCCTCGCGGCCCTCGGCCTCGGCTCCCGGGATCACGCTCGGGCACCCGACCAGGACGTGCGAGGCGAGCCGCAGCCCGGTGCCCGCGCGCACGATCGCGGCGGCGCCCGTCCCGACGCCGACCGCGTGGCACTCGAGCGCGCCCTGCGCGCGGGCGTAGGCCACCGCGCCCTCGAGGTCGAGGTGGGCGGCCGCCGGGTCGTCCTCGCCGTCCGAGAGCCCGTGCCCGCGGAGGTCGAAGGCCAGCGCCGTGAAGCTGTGCGCGAGGTACGCGCTGAGCGGCGCGAACGCGTCGAGGTCGCGTCCCGCGTCGTGGACGAGGATCGCCCAGCGCGGCCCGGTTCCCTGCACGCAGCCGCGCAGGACGATCCCGTCGGCGGCCTCGAATTCGACGGCGACGCGCTTCACGAGACCACCCGCTGCTCGAGCTCCTCGCGACCGCGCCGGCCGTAGCTCGGCATCGCCTCGAGCAGCGCCCGCGTGTACGGGTGCTCCGGCTGCTCGAAGAGCGCGTCGGCCTCGCGCAGCTCGACGATGCGGCCGCTCTGCATCACCGCGATGCGATCCGCCATGTAGCGCGCGACGGGCAGCTCGTGGGTGACGAAGAGCATGGCCATGCCGTGCTCGCGCTGGATCGCGCGGAGCAGGTTGAGGACCTGGCCCTGGATCGACGCGTCGAGCGCGCTGACGGGCTCGTCGGCGACGAGGAGCTCCGGCTCGCACGCGAGCGCGCGGGCGATGCCGACGCGCTGCCGCTCGCCGCCCGAGAGCTGGTGCGGGTAGTTGCGGAGCATCCCCGCGTGGAGGCCGACCTGCTCGAGCAGCTCGCCGGTGCGGCGCGCCGCTCGTCCCGCGACAGCCGCGAGTGGTACAGGCCCTCGGCCACGATCGCGTCGAGGCGCATGCGCGGGTCGAGCGAGGACTGCGGGTCCTGGAAGATGATCTGGATCCGCCGGCGCAGGCGCGCGCGCTCGGCGCGGCCCGCCGTGGCGAAGTCGATCCCGTCGAAGACGAGCCGCCCCGAGCTCGGCGCGATCAGCTGCACGATCATGCGCGACAGCGTGGTCTTGCCGGAGCCGCTCTCCCCCACGACGCTCACGACCTCGCCGGCGTCGACCTCGAGGTCGATGCCGTCGACCGCCGTCAGGCGTCCGTAGCGCTTGGTCAGGCCCGAGGCCTCGAGCAGCGCCATCAGGCCTCCCGCCCCGCCGGCATCGGGTTGAAGCAGCGCAGGAGCCGCCCGCGGCCGCTCGGCTCGAGCGGCGGGTGGACCTCGACGCAGCGGTCGGTCCGGTTCGGGCACCGCGGCGCGAAGCGGCACGCGCGCGGGCGGTCGAACAGCGGCGGGATCTTGCCCGGCATCACCGCGACGTCGCGCGCCTTGGCCGCGAGGCTGAGCTTGCTCACGAGGAGCCCGTGCGTGTACGGGTGCGCCGGGGCGGCGAACACGTCGTCGGCGCGCGCGACCTCGACGAGGTCGCCGGCGTACATGACCGCCACGCGGTCGGCGACGTCGAGCACCACGCCGAGGTCGTGGCTGACGAAGACGACGCTCATGCCGAGGTCGCGCTGCAGCTCGGCGATCAGCTCCAGGATCTGGGACTGCGTCGTCACGTCGAGCGCCGTGACCGGCTCGTCGGCCAGCAGGAGCTTGGGCCGCAGGATGAGCGCCATGGCGATCATCACCCGCTGGCGCATGCCGCCCGAGAACTCGTGCGGGTAGGCGTCCATGCGGGAGCGCGCCGACGCGATGCCGACGCGCTCGAGCATCTCGACGGCGCGGTCGCCCGCCTCGCGGCGGGACGCGTCCGTGTGGGCGCGCACCGTCTCGACGAGCTGGCTGCCGATCGTGAACGCGGCGTCGAGGCTCGTCAGCGGCTCCTGGAAGATCATCGAGATCTGCGCGCCGCGGACCTTGCGCCACTCGCGCGGGGCGAGCCCGACCAGCTCCCGCCCCTCGAGGCGGATCGAACCGGAGGCGATCGCGACGGGATCCGCGATCAGGCCGAGGATCGACAGCAGCGCCAGCGACTTCCCGCTGCCGCTCTCGCCGACGATGCCGAGGACCTCGCCGCGGCCGACGCTGAACGACGCCCCGTCGACCGCGTCGACGGTCCCGCCGCGCCCGGTGACCGTGGTGCGGAGGTCGGCGACCTCGAGCAGCGGCGCGCTCATGCCCGCGGCGGCCCGAGCCGCGGGTCGAGGGTGTCGCGCAGCCAGTCGCCGAGCAGGCTGAACCCGAGCACCGAGAGCGCGATCGCGGTGCCCGGGACGAGCGCCGGCCACTGGCTCGCCCCGAGGTAGTTGCGGCCTTCGGCGATCATCTGCCCCAGGCTCGGCGTCGGCGGCTGGATCCCCAGGCCGAGGAACGAGACGCCCGCCTCGACGATGATCGTGATCGCGATGTAGTACGACGCCATCACGATCGTCGGCGGCGTCACGTTGGGCAGGAAGTGCCGCAGCAGGATCCGGTGGCTGGGGATGCCCAGCGCCCGCGCCGCCTCGACGAACTCGCGCTCGCGCAGCGAGAGCGCGTAGCCGCGGATGATGCGCGCGAAGCCCGCCCAGTTCAGGAGCCCGACCGCCAGCAGGATGCTGAGGAAGCCGGGCTGCATGATGCCGGCGAGCATCACCGCGAGCAGGATCAGCGGGAAGCCCCACACGACGTCGATGACGCCGCCGATCACGCGGTCGAGGGTGCCGCCGTAGTACCCGGCCAGCAGGCCCATGACGAGCCCGATGACGAGCGTCATGATCGTCACGGCGACACCGATCGCGGCCGACACGCCGATGCCGGCGATCGTGCGCCACAGCAGGTCGCGGCCGAGCGAGTCCGTGCCGAGCGGATGGCCGTCGCCGGGCGGCAGCAGCGTCGCCGTGAGGTCCTGCTCGCGCCACAGGTGCTGCAGGCCCGGCACGAAGAGCAGCAGCGCGCCGGCGATGCCGAGGACGACGAAGGCGACCACGAGCGAGCCGCCCATGAGCCCGGACGCGTTGTTGCGCAAGGACCGCTTCAGGCGCGCCCGCGTCTGCGTCGCCTCGGCCGGCAGGCCGGCCACGGGCTCGACCGTCGTGCTCACGCCGTCGCCTGCCTGCGGACCTTCGGGTCGGCCGCGGCGAGGCCGACGTCGGCGAGGAACGTGAGGAACACGACCGCCAGCGTGAGGAGCAGGCTGAGCGCCTGGGCGACCGGGAAGTCGCGGCTGAGCACCGACTGGACGAGCGCCTGCCCGAGGCCCGGCCAGCGGAAGATGACCTCGACGATCAGGGTGTAGCCGAGCAGCGTGCGCATCTGCACGGCCGACAGCGACACGATCGGGCCGACGGCGTTGCGCAGCACGTGCACCCAGACGATGCGCCGCTCGGACAGCCCCTTGGCCCGCAGCGTGCGCACGTAGTCCTGCCCGAGCTCCTCGAGCACCGAGCTGCGCATCAGGCGCACGGTCACCGCCGCCGGCTCCACGGCGAGCACGATCGCGGGCAGGACCAGGTACTCCAGCCCTCCCGTGCCGGAGACGGGGAGCCATCCGAGCTGGAGCGCGACGACGTTGATGAGCAGGATCGCCAGGACGAACGGCGGGATGCCCATGGCGAGCGGGGCGGCGATGCCGACCCCGCGGTCGAACCAGGTGTTCCGCCGCAGCGCGGCGAGCACCCCGAGCGGGATGCCGACCGCGAGCACGATGGCCAGCGCGGCGAACGCGAGCAGCAGCGTGTTCGGCGCCGCCTGGGCGATGATGTCGTCGATCGGCTGGCGGGTGATGAACGAGTCGCCGAAGTCGAGCGTGACGACGTTCGTGATGAAGGTCGAGTACTGCTCGAGGATCGGGTCGTCGAGCCCGAGCTCGTGCCGCACCGCCGCCTTCCGCTCTTCGGTCTGCAGCGGGTTCTCGGCGAAGTTCGAGGGATCGCCGGGCGTGATGCGCAGCGTGAGGAACACCACGATCGACGCCGCGAGCATGACGAGCAGCGTGTAGGCGAAGCGGCGCGCGACGAAGCTAGCCATCCGCCTCGATCCAGACGTCGCCGTAGAGCGGGTAGAGGTCGTGGCCGTGCGGCCGCCAGCCGTGCACGCGGCGGTGGTGCGCCCAGACCATCGACGGGAAGAAGAGCGGGATCAGCGGGAGCGCCTCGGCCGAGCGCAGCTGGATGTCCCGCGCCGCGCTGCGCTGCGCGTCCTCGTCCGCCGCCTGCTGCCAGGCCAGGCACGCCTCGTCGATCGCGGGGATCGACGCGCGCTGCCAGTTCGGGCCGGCGTGCGACCACGAGGAGATGAACCCGACGATGGCGTCGACGGGGTCCGGCCAGAACCACTTCGAGACGAACGCCGGCGGGTGCTCGAGCAGCGAGCCGTAGAACGCGTCGAAGCCGGCGATCTCCTCGAGCCGCAGCTCGACGCCGACGCCGGCGAGCATCCGCTGCAGCGACCGGGCCGCGCGGCGGACCGTGGCGTCCTCGACGACGTTGGCGCTGAAGCGGAGCCGCACGCCGTCCGCGCCGGGCTCGAGCCCGGCGGCGTCGAGCAGCTCGGCCGCGCGGCGCGGGTCGAAGCGGTTGAACGCCTCGACGCCGGGCGTCGTACCACGGCGACGCGGAGGGCACGGGCCCGTACGCGGGCGCCCCGTGGCCGGCGAGGTCGCCCGCCACGATCGCGTCGCGGTCGATGGCGGCGGAGATCGCCTGCCGCACTCGCACGTCGTCGAACCGCAGGTCGGTGTGCTCGTGGTCGAGCGCCAGGTAGGCGAGCGCCGGCTGCTGGAACTCGATCACCTCGAGGTCGGGGTTCGCCGCGAGGCGGTCCACGTCGAGCAGCGACGGGTTCTGCAGGCAGTCGACCTCCCCGGCCTCGAGCGCCGCCGCGCGCTCGTGCTCGTCGAGCAGCGGCACCCAGCGGATCCGGTCCAGGTGGGCGGGCCCGCGGCGGTAGCCGTCCCAGCGCTCGACCTCCTGGCGGTCGCCGGCGATCAGGGAGAGCCGGAACGGGCCGGTGCCGTCCGCGACGGTGAAGCCCCACTCGTCCTCGGGCGTGCGCTCGCGCAGCGCCTGGTTGTGGATCGCCGAGTGCCACGAGCGCAGCAGGCGCGGCAGGCCCACGTTCGGGTGGTGGAGGCGGACGACGACCTCGCCGTCCTCGGCGCCGACGTCCTTGACCGACTTCCAGAAGAAGGCGTTGACCGGCGACTCCTGCGGATCGCTGTGCAGGCGGAACGCGGCCGCCACCGCGTTCGCGTCGCACGGCGCGCCGGACTGGAACGTGACGCCCGGGGCGATCGGCAGGCGCCAGGCCAGCCCGTCGGGATCGCTCCGCCACGAGCTGGCCAGCATCGGCTCCAGGCGCCCGTCCGCGTCCGACACCGTGACCGTCTCGTAGATCGCGCACCAGGCGGGATCGACGTGCGGGCCGGTGGCCGGGTCGGCGCGCGAGAAGCCGTAGTCGTAGCCCTCCCGGAGGGTGCCGCCGCTGCGGGCGCCGTTGCCGGAGCCCGCCGTCACGACTCCAGCCACATGTCGTTGTAGTACGGGTAGAGGTTGTTCGGGTTCGTCGGGCGGAAGCCGTGCAGCTCCTTGCGGTGCACCCAGACGACCTTGGGCGAGAAGAGGCTGATGACGGGGACGTGCTCGGCCGCCGTGAGCTGGATCTCGCGGGCCGCCGACTCCATGTCGCTGTCGTTGGCCGCGAACGTCCACTTGTCGATCGCGGCGTCGACCTCCGGCACGGAGGCGTGCGCCCAGTTGGGAGCGGGGATGAACCGGCTGTCCTGCGTCACCTGCGTGATGCGCGGGAAGTCGAGCCAGAGCCACGGGAAGAAGTAGGCGTCCGGCGCCGAGCCGAGCTCCTGGAAGTAGGCCGCCGGCTCGAGGTTGCTCATCTTCATCTGGACGCCGACCTCCTGCAGCATCGAGGCCACGGCGTCGCCGACCTGGTTGCGCACGGTGTCGGTCTGGTTGAGGACCGTGAAGCTCAGCGGCTTGCCGTCCTTGGCGCGGGTGCCGTCGCCGCCCTTGGTCCAGCCGGCCTCGTCGAGCAGCGACTCCGGCCTTCTCGGCGTCGAACTGGTTGAACTCCTCGACGCCGGGCTCGTACCACTTGTAGTCGCTGGGGAACGGGCCGTAGAGCGGCGACCCGAGGTCGAAGAGGACGGCCTTGACGATGCTCTCGCGGTCGATGGCGTGCGAGATCGCCTGGCGCACGCGGAGGTCGTCGAAGCCGAGGTCGGTCTTCTCGAAGTTCAGGCCGAAGATGACCCCGCCGGCCTCCTGCATCTCCTCGACGATCAGGTCCTGGTTGGACTTGAGCGTCTCGAGATCGGTCGGCAGCGGGTTCTTGACCACGTGGACGTTGCCCGAGACGATCTCGGCCGTGCGGTTGGCCTGCTCGGCGATCGGCACCCACTTGATGCCGTCGAGGTACGCCTTCCCGGGGTTCTCGAAGTAGGGGACGCTCGTGCCGCCGTACTCCTCGAAGCGGTCGGCCGTGACCTCCTGGGCGGCGACGAAGTTCGTGAGCTTGAACGGGCCCGTGCCCGCGACGACCTCGGTGCCGTAGGTCTTGCCCGCCTGCTTCGCGGCGGCCGGGTCGTAGATGTTCGCGAACTGCTGGCGGTAGAGGTCGCCGAGCGTCGCGAACGGCTTGTCGCACTTGACGACGATCGTGTTGTCCGGCCCCTCCTCGATGCTCTTGACCTGCGTGTACCAGTACGGGTGCTGCGCCGTGTCCCCGCGGTCGAGGTTGAGGTCCGCGACGACGTCCTTCGCGGTGACCGGCTTGCCGGTGTGGAACATCAGGCCGTCGCGGAGCTTGAACGTCCACGTCTTGGCGTCGGTGCTCATCTCCCAGGACTCGGCGAGCTTGGGGACGATGTTGCCGTCGGGGTCCGTCGTCAGCAGCGCCTCGAGCATGGCGTCGTGCGTGGGATCCACCCATGCGGCGTTGACGGTCGTGATCGGCGAGAAGGGCCGGTCATAGCCCTCGACGAGGATGCCGCCGGGCTTCGGCGTGCCCTCGGTCACGGGCGCGCCGCCACCCGAGGCGCCGCCGCCCTCGTCACCGCCGCAGGCCGCGAGGAACGTCCCGAGCGAGGACGCGCTCACGCCGATGACGCCGGCGCGCACGAGCACGTCGCGACGGCTCAGGCCGCCGTCCTCGTAGGACTGCAACAGGTGATCCAGCTGCTCCTCACTGTGGGTCATCGCCCTCTCCTGAGTCCCTCGCTTGACCGATCGGGGGGCAGTGTCGTACGCTGCCGACGAATTGTCAACCGTTAACCGTTCTCTGTTGTCTGTTTCCGGCGGCGAGCTCCTCGGCGCCGGCGCCGGCCAGCATTCGGTGAAGCTGGCCCGGAGCGTGTACTCCGGCCAGATCGCCCATCTGCTGCGCGAGGCGATCATCGGCGGGGCCATCGAGGCGGGGCAGCCGCTGCCCGAGGCGCAGCTCGCCGCCGAGCTCTCCGTCAGCCGCGGCCCGGTCCGCCAGGCGCTCCAGGTGCTCGAGGGCGAGGGCCTCGTCCAGACGCGCAGCAACGGGCGCATGGTCTCCACCGGCTTCACGGAGGAGGACGCGCGCGACCTGCTCGACGTCCGCTTCCACCTCGAGTCGCAGGCCGTCGTCTGGGGCGTCGAGCGCCGCGCGCCGCTCGACGACGTGAACGCGGCGTACGCGCTGATCGAGCACGAGGGCGCCGCCAACCCGCGGCTCGTCGAGCTCGACATCGCATTCCACCGCGCGATGGTCGAGCTCTCGGCGAGCCGCTTCCTCGTGCGCTCGTGGCTCACGCTCGCGCCGGTGATGCAGGCCGTCATCACGATCGGCAACCGGCGGCTCGCCGAGCGCGACCCCCAGTCGCACTTCGAGCGCATCGTCAACCACCACCGCGTGCTGGTCGACGCGCTCGAGGCCGGCGACGCCGCTCAGGCGACGGAGTTCCTGCGCGGCCAGTTCACGTTCACCGGCTCGATGTTCCAGCCGGGCGGCGAGGACTGACGTGGTCGCGCCGATGAAGGAGCTCGACCTCGGCGCGATCGCTCGCGGCGACCAGCGCCTGCTCGCCGACAAGGTCGTGATCATGACGGGCGCCGGCGGCGGGATCGGCGCGCGGATCGCCGAGATCCTCAGCCTCGCGGGCGCGCGGCTCGCGCTCACCGACGTCGATCCCGCGACGCTGACGGCGGCCGCGCAGCCGGTCGGCGAGTGCCTCGCCGAGGCCTTCGACTCCACGGACGAGGTCGCGTTCGGCCGCTTCCACGACCGCGTGCTCGCCGAGCTCGGTCCGGTCGACGGGCTCGTCAACTGCGCCGGCTGGTGGTCCCCCGCCCCGTTCGAGGCCGCCGGCCTCGGCCTGCTCCAGCGCGCGCTGGAGACCAACCTGCACACGGCCTGGTGCGGCTGCCGCGCCGTCTTCCCGGGCATGGTCGCGCGGCGGTCCGGCTCGATCGTCAACTTCGCCTCGACCGCGGGCGAGTACGGGAGCCACACGCCGGCGGTCCACTACGCCGCGGCCAAGGGCGGCGTCATCGGCCTCACGAAGTCGCTGGCGCGGGAGGCCGGGCCGCACCAGGTCCGCGTCAACGCGCTCTCCCCCGGTCCCACCGCCACGCCCGCCCTCGGCGCGTCCACGCCCGAGCAGGTGGCGAGCGTCAGCGCGCGCACGCTCTTCAACCGGCTCGGCACGCCGGACGAGATGGCCGGTGGGTGCCTCTACCTGCTGAGCCCGCTGTCGACGTTCGTGACGGGCACGGTGCTCCAGATCAACGGCGGCTCGCTGCTCTAGCCATGACGGCCTTCTACCGGACCATGCGCACGATCCGCCGCTTCGAGGAGCGCGTCGTGACGCTCGTCAACGACAACGAGATCGCGGGCGTGACGCACGAGTACATCGGCCAGGAGGCCGTCGCCACCGGCGTGTGCGCGGCGCTGCGCGCCGACGACGTCGTGACCAGCACGCATCGCGGGCACGGGCACCTGATCGCCAAGGGCGGCGACGTCGGGCGCATGATGGCCGAGCTGCTCGGTCGCACCACGGGCCTCAACCGCGCGCGCGGCGGCTCCATGCACATGGCCGACCTGTCGCTCGGCATCTACGGCGCGAACGGGATCGTCGCGGCCGGCGTCCCGATCGCGGCGGGCGCCGCCTGGGCCGCGGCCGACGCGGGCTCGGACCGCGTGGCCGTCGCGTTCTTCGGCGACGGCGGCGTCAACCAGGGCGTGCTCATGGAGACGCTCAACCTCGCCGTGCTGTGGCGGCTGCCGCTCATCTTCGCGTGCGAGAACAACGGCTACGCCGTCACGCTCGCGGCGTCCGCCTCGACAGCCGGCTCGCCGACCGCGCGCGCCGCCGCCTACGGGATGCGCACCGGCCTCGTCGACGGCATGGACGTGGACGCCGTCTTCGCGGCGACCGCGGCCGAGGTCGAGCGCTGCCGCGCGGGCGAGGGCCCGGCCTTCCTCGAGTTCGCGACCTACCGCTTCGTGGGCCACCACACGGCCGAGCGGGCGCTGGGCATCACCTACCGCGCCGACGAGGAGATCGAGCGCTGGCGCGCGCGGGACCCGCTGGAGGTCGCCGGCGCGCGGCTCGACCCGGCCGAGCGCGCGGCGATCGACGACGAGATCGAGATGCGGCTCGACGAGGCCGTCGCCTTCGCGCGCCGGAGCCCGCGGCCGCAGGCCGAGGAGGTCCTCGAGTTCGCCTACGCGGGGATGACTCCGCGCCTGGGGGTCGCGTGATGCCGCGGCTCCGGTACCAGCAGGCGCTGGCGCTCGGGCTGCGCGACGCGATGGCCGCGGACGACCGGATCGTCTACCTCGGCGAGGACGTCCGCCATGCGCTGCGCGGCGTCTCGAAGGGCCTGGCCGAGGAGTTCGGCGCCAACCGGGTCCTCGACACGCCGATCTCCGAGCAGTGCTTCACGGGGTTCGCCATGGGCGCGGCGCTGGCCGGCCGCCGGCCCGTCGTCGAGTACCAGATCCCGTCGCTGCTCTACGTCGCGTTCGAGCAGATCGTCAACCAGGCGCAGAAGTTCCGCCTCATGACCGGTGGCCAGGCGTGCGTCCCGGTGACCTACGTCGTGCCCGGCAGCGGCGCGCGGCTCGGCCTCGCGGCGCAGCACTCGGACCACCCGTACACGTACTTCGTGCACGCCGGCGTCAAGACCGTCGTCCCGGCCACGGCGCCCGACGCCTACGGCCTCCTGCGTTCCGCGATCGAGGACGACGACCCCGTCATCGTCTTCGCGCCGGCCGCCGTGCTCGGCAAGCGCGCCGAGGTCAGCGACCCGCCGGAGCTCGTGCCGCTCGGCCGCGGGCGCATCCACCGCGAGGGCTCCGACGTGACCGTGGTCGCCATCGGGCACCTCGTCCACGACGCCCTGGCGGTGGCCGAGGAGCTCGAGAGCGAGGTCTCGGTCGAGGTCTTCGATCCGCGCACGCTCCTGCCCTTCGACTGGCCGCTGCTCGCGCAGTCGGTGGCCAAGACGGGCCGGATCGTCGTGTTCGACGACAGCGGGCGCTCGGCCGGGATGGCCGCGGAGATCGCCGCCACGGCCGCCGAGGAGCTCGAGCTCGTCGCGCCGCCGCGGCGCGTGACGCGCGCCGACGTGCCGATCTCCTTCGCGGTCGATCTCGAGCTGGCCGCCCTGCCCAGCCGCGAGCAGCTCACGACCGCGATCCGCACCTGCCTGGCGCCCGAGGCGGTCCGATGACCGAGGTGCACATCCCCAAGGGCGGCATGTCGACGGTCGAGGTCGAGATCGTGGAGATCCTCGTCGAGGTCGGCGAGGCGGTCGAGGCCGACACCGCGGTGGCGACCGTCGACGGCGACAAGGCCGAGTTCGAGGTGCTCGCCGGCGCGGCGGGAACCGTCAGCGAGGTCCTCGTCGCCGACGGCGACGAGTGCCGCGTCGGCGACGTGATCATGCGACTCGCTTGAGCGGCCGTCGCGTTCCGCTCGCCGGGGCGGGGCTGGTCGCCGTCGCGGCGGCCCTCTGGGGCACCGACGCCCTCTTCCGGCGCGGCCTCGCGCTCCAGCTGCCGGCCGTCGAGGTCGTCATGTGGGAGCACGTGATCCTCGCCGCCCTGACCGTCCCGCTCGTGCTGCGCGGAGCGCGGCGCCTGCCGGCGCTCGGCGCGCGCGACTGGATGGCGCTCGTCGTCATCGGGGGCGGCTCGTCCGTGGCCGCGACGGTGCTCTTCACGGAGGCGTTCCGCCATGGCGATCCCAACACGCCGCTCCTGCTCCAGAAGCTGCAGCCCGTCTTCGCCGCCTCGGCCGCATGGCTGCTCCTCGGCGAGCGCCCGCGCCCTCGCTGGTTCGCCTACCTCGGGCTCGCCCTGGCCGGGGCCGTGATGATCAGCGTCCGCGATCCGGCGGCCGCCGATCCCGCCGACCTCGTCCCGGCCGCGCTCGGGGCCGGGGCGGCGGCGCTGTGGGCGCTCGGCACGGTGCTCGGCAAGCACGTCAGCGGCAAGCTCGACCCGCTCACGATCACCGGGCTCCGGTTCTGCCTCGGCCTGCCGGTCGCCGCCCTGCTGTTCCTCGTCCTCGAAGGCGAGCCGGGCGCGAGCGTCGCCGACCTGCCCGCGATCGCCGGGCTCGCGCTCGTCCCCGGTCTGCTCGCGCTGGTCCTCTACTACCGCGGGCTGGCCGGGACGACCGCGTCGGCCGCCACGCTGGCCGAGCTCGCCTTCCCCGTCAGCGCCGTCGCCGTCAACGCCGTCGCGTTCGGCGTCACGCTCAGCGCGACACAGCTCGCGGGAGCGCTCCTGCTGACGGCGACGATCACGGTCCTCGGCCTCACCGAGCACTCACGGCCGGCCGCTCGCTACGCGCCCGTGTCGACCTCGACGCGGACTCGCGCGCTCGGGGCGCCGCCGAGCCCCGGCTCGACGTAGACGTCCTCGTCGTCGTCGACGGGCCGGAACACCCGCCCGCCGGCGACCGGGGACAATGCGGCGATGGAGCCCTACTTCGATCTCGGCACCTACGCGCGCGGGACGTCGACGGCGTCGACGAGCGCCCAGACGTGGTTCGACCGCGGGCTGGTGTGGTCGTACGCGTTCCATCACGAGGAGGCGATCCGGTGCTTCGAGCGCGCGGTCGAGCACGACCCCGGGTTCGCGCTGGCCCACTGGGGCATCGCCTACGCGATCGGGCCGAACTACAACAAGCAGTGGGAGGCGTTCGACCCGGTCGACCTCGCGGCGTCGGTCGAGAAGGCGTACGACGAGACCGTCGCGGCGCGCGCGTGCGCGGACCGCGCCGCGCCGGTCGAGCGGGCGCTCGTCGAGGCGCTCGGGAGCCGCTACCAGGCCAACGACCCGTCGGCCGACCTCGTCGCATGGAACGCCGACTACGCCGAGGCGATGCGCGACGTGTACCGCGCGCACCCCGACGATCTCGACGTCGCGGCGCTCTTCGCCGACGCGCTGATGAACCTGACGCCGTGGGCGCTGTGGGATCGCTACACGGGCGTGCCGTCCGAGGACGCGGCGACGCTCGAGGCCAAGGAGGTGCTCGAGACCGCGCTCGACCGGCCCGGCGGCCGCGCGCACCCCGGGCTCGTGCATCTCTACGTGCACCTGATGGAGATGTCGCCGTTCCCCGAGCAGGCGCTGCCGGTCGCCGACGAGCTGCGCTCGCTCGTCCCCGACGCCGGCCACCTCGTGCACATGCCGACGCACATCGACGTGCTGTGCGGCGACTACAAGAGCACGCTCGACTGGAACCTGCGCGCGATCGAGGTCAACGAGAAGTACGTCGCCCGCGAGGGCCGGGTCGGGTTCTACGCGCTCTACCACGCGCACGACCGCCACTTCGCGATCTACGGGGCGATGTTCCTCGGCCGGTCGCAGGTCGCGCTGCGCGTCGCCGCCGACCTCGAGGCCTCGCTGCCGGAGGAGCTGCTGCGGATCGAGCAGCCGCCGATGGCCGACTACCTCGAGGCGTTCGTGCCCATGCGGCTGCACGTGCTCATCCGCTTCGGGATGTGGGACGACATCCTCGCCCTGCCGCTGCCGGGTGACCCCGAGCTCTACTGCACCACGACCGCGATGACGCACTACGCGCAGGGCGTCGCGTACGCGGCGACCGGGCGGATGGAGGAAGCCGACGCGGCACGCGACGCGTTCCTCGATGCCGTCGCGCGAGTGCCCGAGTCGCGCTACCTGTTCAACAACACGTGCCAGGACATCCTCGCGGTTGCCGGCGCGATGCTCGATGGCGAGCTCGAGTACCGGCGCGGCCGGTTCGACGCGGCGTTCGAGCACCTGCGCCGGGCGATCGCGCTCGACGACGCGCTGCCGTACGACGAGCCGTGGGGCTGGATGCAGCCCACGCGCCACGCCTACGGCGCGCTGCTGCTCGAGCAGGGCCGGGTCGAGGAGGCCGAGACCGTCTACGCCGAGGACCTGGGCTACGTCCCGTCGATCCCGCGCTCGTCCTGGCATCCCGGGAACGCGTGGAGCCTGCACGGCTACCACGAGTGCCTCGTCCGGCTGGGGAAGCCCGAGCCGGCGCGGATCGTCAAGCAGCAGCTCGACGTCGCCCTCGCCCGCGCCGACGTCCCGATCAGGTCGTCGTGCTTCTGCCGCATGACGCACCACGCGCCGGCCGCCTAGATGTAGGACCCGAGGAGGTTGCTCGCCCGGGCCGCCTGAACGTCAACCCCGGCTGGGGGGCGAGCGGCGAGGTCGGCGTCGCCGGTCGTCCGAAGGCCCGCACGACCGGCTCCCTCGCCTCCCTACCCAGCCGAGGTTCGCCCGCGCCACCCACCACACGACGGAACAACCTGCTTGCGTCTTACACCTGGACGAGCGCATCGCGTATCACGACGCCGGCCGATCCGCTCTGGCAGGGAGATGAGCACTCCCGAGAACATCGAGCCACCGGGGGACGGCGTCGCGATGCGCTGCGTCGGCGTCGTCGCGTGGCGCGACGCGGGACCCGTCGACGTCGCCGTGGACGACCTGCTGAAGGGCGCCGCGCTCGCGACGAGCGGCCCCGTCTGGGTCCAGTTCGCGCTGCCGCCGCTCGATCCGGCCGAGCAGGCGTGGTTCGAGGGGTCCGTCGATCCATGGGACCCGACCGGAGCGCCGCCGCTCGACTGGAGCGAGGTCGACCGCGTGCTCGAGCTCGCAGGCGCCGGACGGTCAGGGCTCGACGATCACGAGCAGCGGCTGCTGGACCGGATGCCGCAGCTCTACGGACGGGGCGTGGCACGAGTCGTCCGCGAGGTCTGGGGACGGCAGTCGTGCGAGGCCTCCCACCTGCGCTTCTTCCCGACGGTGGCGTTCCGTCCGATCGAGGGCAGCGATCTCCCGCGCTTCTGGACCGTGCGGATGACCGTGGGTGTGATCCGCAACGTGGTCGTCTCCTTCCGGCTCCCCGACCTTCGATGGGACGACGCGACGGAGTGCTTCGAGTACGTGCCGGGCGGGCCGCTCGCGGTCGCGCGGCGGTTCTTCCCCGTGGCCGACGACCTCAGCGCCGAAGACGTGGCCGAGGCGATCGGGCTCCACCAGGCGAGCACCGCCAGGGCGGTCTCCGAGCGCGTCGCCGCCGAGCTCCGGCAGATCGAGCGGGCGTGGCGCCACGACGTCGGCAGCGCCGACGGGCGCCTGAACGGAGACCCCGGCGACGCACGCCGCGTGGTCACGATGACCGAGCACCTCTACCAGCTCGATCGGCAGCTGGCACGGCTCCTACGCCGCTCCGATCTCGACCGCTCCGCGCACGGCGAGGGCTCGATCGCGTGGAGCATCGCGATCCGCTACCGCTACGCGCTCGACGAGCTGCGGTCGCTGGAGGGCAACTGCCGGCTCACGTCACAGACGATCGATCAGGCCGTCGTCAGCGCGAACCAGGTGGACCGCGAGCGGTTCCACTTCATCGCCGCGGCGTCAGCGTCGTCGATCCTGGTCCCCACGCTGGTCGCGAGCATCTACGGCGCCAACGTCGCGCTGCCCGCCAGGGACAGCTGGCGAGGCTTCATCGCCCTGATCCTCTTCATCATGGCGTTCGCGCTGATCGGCGGTTTCGCGATCTCCAAGGCGTTCCCGCACGAATCGACGACGCGGCTGCGCTGGCTGGGCCGCATGCCGGTGCGGATCGCGACGCCCATCCTCGCCACCGCGGCGATGGCCGGCGGCGTGGTCGCCGTGATGTAGGCGTCGCCTAGGCGGCCGCGGCGAGCAACGGCGCGACCCGCTCGAGCACCACGGCGAGCGCGACGCGCGATCCCATGCCGATCGCGTTGGCCACCGAGCGCGAATGCGCGGTCGCCGCGTCCCCGGCGGCGTACACGCCGGCGACGCTCGTCCGGCCGTCGGCGTCGGTGACGATCGTCCCGGCCTCGGTCAGCTCGCACCCGAGCATCTCGGCCAGGCCGTTCGGCTGATCGCGGCGCGTGTTCACGAACAGCGCCTCGCGCCGCTCGGCCGGCCCGTGCGAGAACTCGATCTGGTGCAGACGGCCGTCGATGCCGGCCAGCCGGGCGATCGGCTCCGTCCGCACCCGCACCCCGGCGGACGCCAGCAGCGGGCCGCCGGGGTCCGGCGCGCCGTCCGTGCACAGGACGACGTCGTTGCTCCAGCCGGCGAGCACGAGCGCCGAGCGCACGGCGCCCGGGCCGCTCCCGTGGAACGCCAGGGGCCGGTCGCGCACCTCCCAGCCGTCGCAGAACGCGCAGTGGAACACCGACTGGCCCCAGAGGGCCTCGATCCCGGGCAGCGGCGGCGGGTCGTAGCGCAGCCCGTGCGCCAGCACGATCGCGTGAGCGCGGACCGGCGTCCCGTGCGAGGGCGTCACGCGGAACCCGTCGCGGGTCCGCTCGACGTCTTCGACGGCGCCGTGACGGACCTCGACGTTCGCATGCTGCTCGAGCTGACGCCGCCCGCTGTCGCGCAGGTCCGCCGGCGTCACCCGATCGTGCCCGAGCAGGCCGCCGACGCCCTGGGACACCGCGTTCGCGGGCCGGTCGTCGTCGACCACGAGCACGCGCTTGTTGGCCCGGCCCAGCACGAGGGCCGCGCTCAGCCCCGCGGGCCCGCCGCCGACGATCACGGCGTCGTACGCCGCGGAGCGGTGGGCATCGAGATGGCAGAGCCGATCGGTCATATCGAGGTAGACGCCGCGAAGACGGGGAATTCATCCATGGCCGGCGCGATTCGGGGGTTAGCCGCACCATGGGTCATGCACACAAGGTGCCGGACGCGCCCGGCGATGGCAACGCGAGAGTTTTCGCCCCGCGACCCCAGGAGTTGCGTCACTCGGCGGCGAGGCAGACCACGGTGGCGTCGTCCTCGAGCGGCTCGCCGCTCGCCTCGAGCACGGCCCGGTGGACCTTGCGGACCGTGTCGGCCGCCGAGCCGTCCTCGGAGCGGAGGGCGGCCTGTGCGACCTCGTCGTAGCCGAGGCCGGCGTGCCCGTCTCCGTCGGTGATCACGCCGTCGGAGCAGACGATCAGCCGGTCTCCCGGCTCGAGCGTCGTCACCAGCTCGGACGGTCGCGGGCTCGCGCGGCCGCCGAGCCCACGCCTGATCGGCAGGTCGAGCTGCTCGACCGACCGGTCGGCGCGGATCACGATCGGCGTGACGTGCCCGCAGTTGACGATCTCGAGCCTGAACGTGGCGGGATCCCAGCGCGCGACGATCGCGGTCATCTCGGCCGCCGGGCCGGGCATCTCGCGCAGCGTCCGGTGCATGAGCATGAGCGCCTCGTGGGTGCTGCCGCCGCTGCGCCGGCTCGCGCGCAGCGCCCCGAGCGCCACCGCGCTGCTCGCGGCGGCGCGCGTGCTGGGACCGAGGCCGTCGGCGAGCGTGATCCACACCCCGTCGAGGTTCTCGACGAAGTCGAACCAGTCGCCCGCGACCTCGTAGCTCGGCAGCACGTTGCCCGCGAGCTCGCCGCCGCTGATCCTGGAGATGCGGGGCGGGAGCAGGCTCTGCTGGATCTCGGCCGCCGCGGCCGGCTGCTTGCGCCGCTGCCCCCGCGCGAACGTGTCGGTGTAGCGGTCGGCGAGCGTGATGGCGGCCGCGGCCTGGCGGGCGATCTCGGCGAGCGGGCGACGCGGCCGGCCGAGCGTGATCATCACGCCCGTCGCGCGCCCGCGCAGCCAGAGCGGGACGACCTCGACGCCACGGCGATGCGCGAGCCCGGCGCGCAGCTCGGCCAGGCCGGCGGAGTCCAGCTCCGGTCCGATCGCCAGCGGCGCCTCGATCCGCTCGGGGAGACGGTCGGGTCCGGCCACGCGCAGCAGGTGCGAGCCGTCGATGTCGACGACGTACAGCGCGAGCGGAACCTGGGCGATGCGCTGCGCCTCCGCCACGAGCTGCTCAGGGAGGAGCGAGGGCGCCACGACGTCGAAGACGTGGATCCCGTCGAGCAGGACCGGGCTCCCGCGTCCGAGCCGGCCCGCGGGCAGCGGCTGCTCGGCGGCCTCCGCGGTCGCGGGAGGGCGGTAGTGCCGGACCGCCTCGAGCAACGAGTCGCGGTCGGGGAAGTGCCGGTAGAGCGTCGACCGCGACACGCCGGCGGCCGCCGCGATCTCCGAGGCCGCGGACGCGGGCGACTGCTCGAACAGGCGACGGCTCGCCTCGAGGATCCTGCTCCGCGTCCGCTCCGTGCTCGCCCGCCTGCCCGTCATGTCACGGCAGTCGACGCGATCGCGGCGCGAAATGCAAGCGGCGGCGCGGACCGCGGCCGGAGCAGCCGGGTCCGCGCCGCGCGCATCAGCGAGCCGTGTACTGGGGGCGCTCGCCGACGTCCTGGGCGTTCTGCTGCGCGCTGTCCTTGAGCTCCTGCGCGTGCTCCTGCCCGCTCTCCTGCACGGTCTGCGCCGCGTCCTGCGCGACCTGCTTGCCGCGCTCGACGGCCTCCTGGCCGGTCTCCTTGACCTTCTCCTTGACGTCGTCCGCCACGCTGCCGAACTTCTCGTCCTCCACGCGGGTGGACGGGATCAGCAGGCCGGCCACGAACCCGACCGCGACCGCGCCGATGGCGAGGCCGAGCGGGTTCTCCTGCGCGACGCTGCGCGCCTGCCGTGCCTTGTCCTTGACGTCGCCGCCGTCCGGCGTGCTGCCGGCGATGCGGTCCTTGGCTCCCACGATCCGGTCCTTCGCCCGGGACTTGACGTCGGCCTTGTAGCCGAGCGCGTCCACGGTCTCTGACATCTCGGCGCGCGTCTGCTCTATCTCTGCGCGGATCCGGTCGGGTTCTTGGCCCATTGGATGTCCTCCTTCACGGTCTCGATGGTCTGAGGGGCCGGCGGCGTCGCCTTCTGCAGCGACTTCTGCCCGGCCTTTGCGAGCACGAGGGCGACGATCGCCCACAGTGCCATCACGATCAGCGCGGCGACCCACGTCGCCATCGCCTTGTCCAGCAGCGCGACCAGCGCGGCGGTCAGCGCGCCCAGGGCGAGCAGCGCCGCGATCGCGGCGCCCACCAGCATTCCGGCGCCCTTGCCGGCCAGCTTGCCCTTCTGCTCCAGCTCGGCGCGGGCGAGCTCGATCTCCTGGCGCACGAGCGTGGAGGTCTGCGACGAGAGCTCCTTGACCAGCTCGCCGATCGGACGCTCGCGCTGGTCGCCGGGCGTGGCGTTCACGGCATCGGCCATGGCTCAGCGGCCCGGGTCGAACGCCGGCGGCGTGGTCGGCACGGCCGGGGCGACCGGCTCGCGCGGCTGGAGGCTCGTGCGCTTCTCGTAGCGGTCGATCGAGGAGGCCTTGAGGAAGCGCGAGGCGACGAGGCCGATGGCCACGCCGCCCGCGATCACGGCCCACGGCCGGCGGCGCCCGAAGTCCTCGACGTCGCCGAGGATGCGGTCGGCGTCGCTGTCCTTGAGGTAGCTCCCGAGCCGCTCGGCGCGATCGGCCGCCTGCTCGGCCAGCCTGGCCGGCTGGTCCTTGCCCTGCTCGCGCAAGGACTCGCTCACGGAGCGGACGTCGGAGGCGACACCGCTGACGCGGTGCCCGGCGTCGGTCGACCGCTGGTCGACCTGCGAGCGCAGCTGCGAGCCGGCCTTCTCCTTCGCCTGCCCCGCCGCCTCCTGCGCCTTCTCCTTGGCCTGGTCGGTGGTGGATGACTCGGTGGGTGAGTCGTAGGTCTGGGTCATCTGATGGTCCTCTCTGTCATTGGGTGGCCGCTCACAGTCCGGGGATTCCGCCGCCGAACTTGGAGAGCAGGTCCTGGGGGTCGATGCCGAACTTCGCGAGCAGGCCGGAGTCGCTCTCGGGGTCGACCTGGTCGGGCAGCTCCTTGCGAGCCGGCTCGACCTGGTCGTCCTTGCCCTGCTGCTGAAGCAGCTCCAGGATCTTTTCCTTCGGGATCTCCATGGGGAACCTCACGTGGTCGTTGGGGCGGTACGTGTCTCAGGCGGTCCGCGTACGGCGCTTGGCCTTCGGCTCGGAGCGCTCGTCGAGCTGCAGCTCCCGCTCGGCGCCGGGCGTGCCGGCTTCGAGCTGGCGCGACCGCTCGCGCTCGGCGTTCAGCTCCGCGCCGAGCAGGATCGCCACGTTGGTGAGCCAGGCCCAGACGAGGAAGATCACGACCCCGCCGAGCGCGCCGTACGTCTTGTCGTACGAGCCGAAGTTCGCGACGTAGAACGCGAACGCGGCGGACGCGACGAGCCAGACGACCACCGCGAGGGCGGCGCCGGGCAGGATCGACTTCACGCCGCGCAGCTTCGCGTTGGGCGACGCGTAGTACAGGAGCGCGATCATCACGACGACGACGGCGAGCAGCACCGGCCACTTGGCGAGGTCCCACGCCGTCACCGCCGCCGAGCCGAGGCCCACGGCGGACCCGACCGCCTCGGCGAGCGGGCCGGTCAGGACGAGCGCGACGAGCACGAGCGCGAGCAGCAGCACCAGGACGAGCGTCACGAGCATCTGCAGCGGGCGCAGCTTCACGATCGAGCGCCCTTCCTCGACCTCGTAGATCACGTTCGCGGCGCGCATGAACGCGCCGACGTAGCCTGAGGCCGTCCACAGCGCGGTGGCGATGCCGACGATCAGCATGATGCCCGCCGTCCCGCTGCTCTTCGTGATCGTCTCGATCGGGCCCTTGAACGTGTCGACGGCCGACGCCGGACCGACCGAGCTCACCACGTCCGTGAGCGCCGTCGTGATGCGCGCGGGATCGAAGACGAGCCCGACGATCGAGACCAGCGCGATCAGCGCGGGGAAGATCGAGAGCACGCCGTAGTAGGTGAGCGCTGCAGCCCGGTCGGTGAGCTCGTCCTCCTTGAACTCGGCGAACGTCCGCTTCAGCGTCTGCCAGAGCGAACCCTTGCGGGCGTGCGCGGGACCTTCAGGGACGCGGCCGGAGCGCTTCTCCCGGCTGTCCCGCTCAAAGCGCGCGCTGGATGCGCGGTCCTTCTCGCTGGTGCTCATCTCGGTCATTCCTCCTCGGGTCGAACGAGGCGCTACCCCAGGCTCGCCCAGCGCCAATCCGGACCGTCGCGCGAGCGCTCGCTCCTGGGACACATTGCGGAGGAAAGTCGTCCAAAGCGCCCGGTTGGCGGGACAACCCGGCGCCGAGCTCCGCTTTGCGGCGGCCGCTAGGCGGCGGGCGCGGGCTTGGGGAAGAGCCCGAGGAAGCGGGTCACGGCGCGCTCGTCGCCGTCGATCGCGACGTCGCCGGAGCGCAGCGCGTCGGGGAGGTCGCGCCCGCCCCAGACGAGCGCGCTGAAGGTCGGGGAGTCGGTCTCGATGATCGCGTCAGGGTCGTCGAGCGGGCCGCGATCGACCTCGATCGCACCGTCCGCGATCGTGACGCGAAACGTGTTCGCCCCCAGGCGCAGCTCGTAGCGGGCGCTGAGGTCGCCGGCGGCGTCGGCATCGAAGAACGTCCCGAGCGCGAGGATGACCGAGTCGGTGCCGACGGGCGCATCGCGGGGGAAGGACGGCGAGTGGATGGCCCAGGTGCCGAGCGAGAGCACGATCGGCTTGAGCTCGCGCCCCCAGTCGGTCAGCTCGTAGATCGAGGAGCCGGCGGGCGGCGGCAGCTTGCGGCGCCGGACGATCGCGCCCTGCTCGAGGTCGCGCAGGCGCTGGGCGAGCACGTTGGGGCTCGCGTTCGGCAACCCGTCGCGGAGGTCGGTGAAGCGCTTGGGGCCGAGCAGCAGCTCGCGCACGACGAGCAGCGCCCACCGCTCGCCGATGAGGTCGAGGGCGTGCGCGATCCCGCAGCCGTCGCCGTACGTGCGCATGGTGGCCATCGGCGAGCAGTCTAGAGCACGTCAGTCCTAGTGTAGGTAGCCGTACTAGTTTTCTAGGACTAACTAGTACTGTGGCGCAACTGCCAACCCCAGGAGCGACCATGACCCCGCACAGCACACCCACCACCGAGCCCGCGCCTGATCCACGGCGCTGGAAGGCGCTCGCGCTGCTGTGCACGGCCTTCTTCATGGTCATCCTCGACTCCGCGATCGTGGTCGTGGCGCTGCCGTCGATCGACGCCGAGCTGGGCTTCTCGACGGGAGACCTGCAGTGGGTGCTGAGCGCCTACCTCCTCAGCTTCGGCGGCCTGCTGCTCCTGGGCGGGCGCGCGGCCGACCTGCTGGGGCGCCGGCGCGTCTTCATGGTCGGGACCGTGCTGTTCGCGCTCGCGTCGCTCGCGTGCGGGCTGGCCGGATCGGCCGCGGCGCTGATCGCGGCCCGCGTCGTCCAGGGCGTCGCGGCGGCGATCATGACGCCGACGGCGCTGTCGATCGTGACGACCACGTTCGCCGAGGGCCCCGAGCGCAACAAGGCGCTCGGCATCTGGGCCGCGATCGGCGGCATCGGCGCGACGGCCGCGTGGCTGGTCGGCGGCCCGATCACCGACGCGCTGGGCTGGGAGTGGATCTTCTTCATCAACGTGCCGGTCGCGGCCGGCGTCGCGGCGCTCAGCCCCGCGCTCCTCCACGAGAGCCGCGATCGCGGGCACGGGCGGCGGTTCGACGTGGCCGGCGCCGTGACGATCACGGCCGCGCTGGTGGCGCTCGTCTACGCCGTGGTCGAGGCCCCCGGGGTGGGCTGGACCGACGGCCAGACGCTCGGGCTGGTCGCGATCTCGGCCACGTTGCTCGCGGTGTTCGTCGCGATCGAGGGACGCTCCGGCGCGCCGCTGGTGCCGCTGCGCATGTTCCGCTCGCGCGCGCTGGTCGGCGGCAACCTGGTGCTGTTCGCGCTCGGGATGCTCGCCTTCGGGATGCCGTTCATCCTCACGCAGTACGCGCAGGGCGTCCTCCACTACTCGCCGATCGAGTTCGGGCTCGCGTCGGTCGTCATGCCGGTGGGGGCCGCCGTCGGGTCGATCGCGGGGCAGGCGATCGCGAGCAGGGGCGGCCTGCGCGCCGTCACCACGATCGGCATGGGCCTGACGGGCCTGGGCTGCCTGCTGCTGACGCAGGTGTCCGTCGACGGCAGCTACCTCGGGGACATCTTCCTCGGGCTGCTGATCTTCGGCCCCGGCCTCGGGGCGGTCTACGTCGCGGGCTCGATCGGCTCGCTGGCCGGCGTCACCGAGGCGGACGCGGGCGTGGCGTCGGGGCTCAACAACTCCTCGTTCCAGATCGGCGGAGCGGTCGGCGTCGCGATCCTCTCGACGGTCGCCGTCTCCTACGCCGACGGCGGCGACCCGCTCGCCGCCGCCACCAGCGGTTTCCAGGCCGCCTTCGCCACCGCGATGATCTTCGCCGCGATCGGGGTGCTCGTCGCCGTCGCGCTGCTCGGGAAGCTCCGCGTGCCGGTCCCGGTCCGCGCCGCCGACCCGGCCACGGCTCGAGCCGACTAGCTAGTCCTTCTTCAAGAGGCCGGTCAGGGCGGCAACGACGGCGGTGCTCAGGACCCAGCCGGAGAGGATGGACACGTACGACCACCACTGTGCCGCCCCTTGTGGGTTCCACCGGTCCTGTTGTCCGAGGTCCACGATCGGCAGGAGCACATCGAGCGCGTACGCGAACGCGTGAAACGGTGGCAGGACGGCCGGCTCGGCCGTCGCAGACATGTTCTCGGGATAGGCGGCGCCGAAGACGAGCGCTCCGATGACTGCGAGCAGACCGAGCCACAGCCCCGCATACCACGGCCGATAGCCGTACCCCACCGTCCAACGCAGGAGGTCGTTCCACAGCCTGCCGGGCCACTGCAGCTCGCCGCGGCGCCGGCGCTGCTTGGCGATGCGGACCCGCCGCGCATCCTCGTCGCGACCGTGTCGGAGGTACGCGACGCTGAGCTGATCGTACGCATCCGGGACGTAGCCGCCTCGTTCGAGCTCGAGCCAGCGCAGTCGCGCTTCGACGTCGGTGGACTCACCACCGAGGAGCTCGTACGTGAACCCCCGCAACACGAGGGCGTGCGGCCAAGTCGATTCGTGGTCGGTGAAGCGCCCGACTTCCGCGCGGTCCAGGCTGACCGTCCCCGCCGGCGCCTCCTCCGGCAGCAGGATCAGCTCCGCTGCGCGCACGCGCTCGAGATCCAGGACGAGGTTCTCCGCCTGAGCGACCGCCGCATGCGAGAAGTCGAGCAGGCCTCCGATGTTTGCGCCCGCCAGGGTGACGCCGCCCTCTGCCTTGAGTCGGTTCGCGAACAGGTCCTGGTCGACGGTCAGGCGTTCGCATAGCAGCGCAATGTCGTCGCCGTTGGCGAAGTCGGCGTCGGGGAAGCCGATCGACCCGCCGACGTGCGCGCCGAGCAGCCGCACCTGGCCCTTGGCGGTGACGCCGTCCATGTACAGGTCCTGGTCGACGGTGAGGCCGTTCGCCGCCAGCGCCCGGATGCCGGCGCGGTTGTCGAGCACGGCGTTCGTGAGGTCGAGGTTCCCGCGGATGTGGGCCCCCGACAGGCGGACCTCGCCCGTGGCCGCAAACCACTCGTAGTACTCCGGCGTGTTGACCGCGCGGGCGAACATCGCGCCGTCGACGGTGATCCGGTCGGCGGTCAGCGCGTGCCCGTCTTCGTTGGCGGTGACGTCCGCGCCTGAGAAGTCGAGCTGACCGCCGATATGGGCACCGATCAGCGAGACCTCGCCCTGGGCGGAGAACCCGTCACGGCAGAACATCCCCTGGTCCGCGCGGAGCCCGTAGCCGTCGAGCGCCCGCCCGGCAGGGTTCGCCAGCTGGGCGCCCGAGAGGTCCAGCCGGCCGCCGATCCGTGCCCCGACGAGACGGACCTCGCCGTAGGCCACGAACTCTCGGAGCTCGAGATTCCCGCGCGTCTCGAGCTGCTCAGCTTCGAGGCTCGGAGCGGAGCAGCCGCACAGCCGCACGGCCGGTGCCCGTGCCTCATTGAGCTTGATGCCTTGCTCGAACGAGCAGTCTCGGAGGTCTAGAGCAACGGAGAGCGAGGCCCCTTCGAGATCGAGCCGGCCGGTGATGCGCGCTCCGCGAAGCCGCAACGCCGGCGCCGCCCCGCCTGCCGCCTCGGACAGGAGCAGATCGCGCAGCAGCTCGCCGCGCACTGTGCGCTCCGGCACCCACGGCGCGCCTTCGTTGCCGTCGGCCGTCGCCGGACGCAGGTCCACAGCCTGCCCCCGGACCAGAGCATCCCGCACGGCACGCTCGACCTCGGTCAGGTTCTCGACCGACGCAGGGCCTCCGGCCACGTCAGTCATGCGCCGGGCCTCCTCTCTTGGACAGCGACCATCTCGCACGAGGTCCCGCGCGTCAAGACGCCGGCTCACCCGGATTTGGCGAGCGCTCAGAGATAATACGATTATACGTTTAATCGTCTATGATCTCAGGCGTGATCTACTCGACCCCGCCGATCAGTCCGGCTCTGACGCGAGCGCTCGACGAGCTCGACGAGCTGCGCAGCCGCATGGGCACTGGTGCTGAAGGAGCTGGACCGTGGCTCGGCAGCCTGCGCCGGCAGTGGCGCGCGTCATCGGCCCAGAGCTCCGTCGAGATCGAGGGATTCCACGTGGCGGACGACGAGACCGTCGCGGTGATCAGCGGAGACGCTCGCATCGATCCCGACGACGACGATCGGATGGCGCTCAGCTGCTACGCCCGCGCGATGGATCACGTCGGCGTCATGTCCGACGATCCGGTGTTCCGCTGGGTCGACCGCGTGATCCTCGACCTCCACTTCGACGCCTGCTCCTTCCAGAAGGACAAGGAGCCGGGCCGGTACCGGCGGCGCGGGATCGACGTTACGAACCCGGACGGTGGGCCGCCGGCCTACGTGGGCCCTCCGCATGAGGCGGTGCCGGAACTCATCGACGAGGTCGTCGAGTGGCTGGACCGCGGCGACCCCGACGCTCATGTGGTCGTGCGGGCGGCGATGGCTCACCTCCATGTCGTCTCTGTCCACCCGTTCCGCGACGGCAACGGCCGGATCTCGCGGATCGTGCAGTCGCTGGTGCTGGCCCGCGAAGGGCTTCTCGCGCCCGAGTTCGTCTCGATCGAGGAGTACCTCGGTCGCAACACACGCGCCTACTACGAGACGCTCATGGAAGTGCAGAGCGGCGCCTACCAGCCCGAGCGCGACGCAGGCCCGTGGGTCGACTTCTGTGTGCGCGCGCATGTCGATCAGGCGCGACGGCGCGTCACTCAGCTGCACGAAGCTGGGACTCGTTGGTCTGCGCTCGAGGAGCTCGTCGCCGAGCGTGGCTGGCCCGAGCGAATCGCCATCGCCCTCGAGCAGAGCCTGTTCCGGGGAGTCGACCGCGCCTCGTACGTCGCCGAGGCCGACGTCTCGACGCCGACGGCGAGTGCGGACCTCCGGCGGCTACTCGACGCGGGGCTCGTTGACCGGCAGGGCAAAGGCCGAACGACGCGGTACCGCGCCTCCGCCGCGCTGCGCGCGGACCTCGAGCGTCGTCGTCGGGCCGACTGAGGGGCAGCCGCCGTGGATCAGGCGCCCGCGCGCGGGTCGGCATCCCCGCCGAAGTGGTGGGTCAACCCGGTGCGGGAGCGGACCCCGAGCTTGCGGTAGGCCATGCGCAGGTGGTGCTCGACCGTCCGCGTCGACAGGTACAGCGCGGCGGCGACCTCGCGGTTGCTGGCGCCGCCCGCGACCCGCACGCAGATGTCCCGCTCGCGGGCGGTCAGCACCTCGTCGTCGGGCGAGCGCTCGCTGCGCCGCCCGCCCGCCGCGCGCAGCTCGTGTGCCGCCCGCGCCGCCCAAGGCTCGGCGCCCAGCGCGGTGAACGTCGCGTAGGCGCCGGCCAGGTGCGGGCGGGCGTCGGCCCGCCGGCGGGCGCGTCGCAGCCGCTCGCCGGCGCACAGCTGCGTGCGTGCGAGCTCGAACGGCTGCGGAAGGCGCGCGTGCGCGGCGAACGCCGCCGCGATGTGCTCGTCCAGGCGGTCGTCGCCGTCGACGAGCAGGCGGCAGCGCGCCGTCGCCGCCGCCGCCCAGATGCCGCCGGTCGCGGCCGCCCCGGCCTCCAGCTCGCCGGCGAGCGCCGCGGCGTCGGCGGAGCGCCCCGCGCGCACGTACGCCTCGGCGAGATCCGCGTGCGTGTACAGGAAGGACGGATCGCGCGAGCCGAAGCGCCGCGTGTGCTCGAGCGCCCGCTCGAGGTGGACGACGGCCGTCGCGGCATCGCCGGCGCCGAGCGCGAGGAACCCGAGCGCCTGCTCGGCGCACGCCAGCGTCGAGGTCAGGTCCAGGCGCAGCGCGATCGCCCGCGCCTGCTCGGCGTGCCGCGTGCAGGCGTCCGCGTCTCCGAGGTTCGCCGCGACGAACGCCGCCGTCGTCAGCGTCACCGAGTGCAGGAAGCTGCCGACGGCGTCCTCGCCCAGCCCGACCGCCTCGTCCGAGAGCCGCGCGGCCTCGGCCAGCGAGCCGCGGCGCAGGCCCAGGCTCGCCGAGACCGCGAGCGGGAAGGCGAGCGCGACGATGGCGCCGCGCTCGCGGCACGTGTCGACGAGCCAGACGAGCAGCCGCTCGGCGTCCTCGTAGTCCTCCATCCAGAGGTGGACCAGCGCCGCGACCGCGAGGATCTCGTGCCCCGGGCCGGTCGGGTCGAGCGCCCGCAACGCCGTGTGACGGCGCCGCAGCAGCGCTCGCGCGCGGGCATGCTCGCCCAGCGTCGCCAGCGCCGAGGCGTGCAGCACGGCCGGCACGAGCTCGGCCTCCGCGGGCGCGAGGGCGAGCGCGCGCTCGGCCAGCGCGGCAAGGCGGTCCATCGGCCCGTGCGCGACGAGCGCCACCCCGGCCTGCGTCAGCAGGCCCGCGGCGCGGGAGCGGTCGTCCGCGACCACCCGGTCCGCCTCGGCCACGAGGAGCGCGAACGCGGCCATCGGGCTCCCGCCCTGCTGCATCGCCATGCCGCGCAGCAGCTGGACGTCGGCCCGCAGGCCCGGCGCCCGGGCGTCGGCGAGGACCGGGTCGAGCAGCGCCGTCGCCCGGGCCGGGCTGCCGGACATGAGCGCCATCGCCGCCGCCGCGACCGTGCGCCCGATCGCACGCGCGCGATCCGGGCTGAGCTCGGCGGACCGCGCCAGCACCGTCGCCGCGGTCGCCGGCGCGCCGCGCTGCGCCGCGTCGTAGCCGAGCGTCTCCAGCTCGGCGGCCAGCGCCTCGTCGGGCGCCTGGGCGGCGGCGGCCAGGTGCCAGGCCCGCTGCGGCGCCCCGACCGCTCCCGCGAGCGCACGGTGAGCGGCGCGCCGCGCGCTGGGCGTCGCCGCGCGGTCGACGGCGGTGCGCACGATCGGGTGGGCGAACGAGAGACCGCGCGCGTCGACGGCGATCATGCCCGCGTCCTCGGCCGGCGCGAGGACGTCGAGCCCGCCGAGCACGGCGCGCAGCGGCGCGGTGGCCCCGTCGGCGCTGAGCGCGGCGAGGAGGAGCGCTTCACGGGTCGCCGACGGCAGCGAGGCCAGCCGGCGCGCATAGGCGACCTCCAGCCGCGCGCCGACCGGCAGCGCGGCGGGCAGCGCGCGGCGGCCGTCCCGCTCGGCCTCGCTCAGCTGCGCGGGCGCCTCGATCAGCGCCAGCGGGTTGCCGCCGACCGCGTCGACGAGCGCCTCCGCGACGCCGGGATCCACGCCGGCCCGGCTCGCGAGCGCCAGCGCGTCCGCGCGGCTCAGCTCTCCGACGGTCAGGACGGGCACGCCCGGCCAGGGCTCGAACGGCTCGCCGCGCTGCGACCACACGGCGATGACGCCGATGCCGGTGTCTGCCGCACGGCGGGCGATGAACGCGATCGCCTGGCGCGACGACGGGTCGAGCCACTGCACGTCGTCGACGCGCAGCAGGAGCGGCTCATCCTCCCCGGCGGCGCGGAGCAGCGCGATCGCGGCGTGCAGGACCCGCGCGCTGTCGGCGACCGTCGGCTGCTCGAGCGCGAGGACGCCGCGCAGCGCGCCGCGGGCGGCCGGCGTGAGCGCCGTCTCGTAGCCGATCAGCGGCTCGAGCAGCGCGGCGAGGCCCGTCCACGGCAGGGTCACCTCGCTCTCCGCGGCGGTCACGTCGATCGCGCGTACGCCGGCGGGAGAGACGGAGCGGAGCAGCGCGGTCTTGCCGACGCCCGGGGCGCCCACGATCGCGATCGCCGCCCCTCGCCGCGAGCCGGCGCCGGCCGCGAGCTCTCGCAGTCGCGCCACCTCGTCGGCGCGGCCGAGAAGCGTGTCATCCATCCGTGGCCACTTCCGTAGTTTCACTGATGCGCGAAGGCGCCGGAGCCGCTTACATCGATCGACCTTGCGTTCCGCGCTGATCGCCATCTTCTGCTTGCTCACGATGGCCCCGGCCGTGAGCGCCGCCTCGATCGCCTACATCGACGGCGGCGAGGTCTGGCTGTCGTCGCTGGACGGGACGCAGAAGGTCCGCCTCGCCACGCCGGTGGTCAACTCGGAGGGGAGCACGGAGAAGTGGCTCTCGGTGGCCGCCTCGGACTCCGGGCGGATCGTCGCCGCGCGCAACGTGCCCGGGAGGATCGCGCGCTTCTCCTGGTTCAAGGTCTGGGAGCCGGACGGCACGTCGACGGTCGAGGGCCCGCTCGGTGCGCCCTCGGGCTGGGCGGTGTACGTCTATCCGCTCGGCTTCGACGTCACCGCGGACGGCAGGCACATGGTCTACGGGTACTCGAACAGCGGCTTCTGCTGCCCGATCCCCTTCGCGCGTGGAACCTACGTCCGGCCGGTGAGCAACAGCGTGCTCGAGCCGATCGCCGTCTCCGGCTGGGAGCACCCGACCCTGTTCGGCAACCGGGTCATCGCCCAGTCGGGCGCGACGGTGAACGTGCAGACGGCGGCGACCTCGACCTACGGGACGGACTTCGCGCCGTGGATCGACGTCTCGGGGACCGGCCTCGAGCTGCGCCGCACCGACGTGGCGGCGAACGGGCAGCTCGCCGCGATCGAGCTCGAGCACTGGAACGCCGGCACGCAGGAGACCGGCAAGATCGCCGTGGTGTCGACCCAGGGCGTCGATCAGCCGCCGACGTTCGCCGTCGACTGCTTCGTGCCGGCGAGCGGGGTCGCCAAGGACGTCACGCTGTCGGCGGACGCGACGCGCATCGCCTGGACCGACGGCCAGGGCCTCAAGGTGGCGGGAGCCCCCGCGTCCGCCGCCGACCCGTGCGCGCTCACCTCGCCGCCGGTCGTGATCTCGCCGACCGCCTCCGAGGGCGCGATCGGCGGGGCGAACGTGGCCCCGTTCCTGCCCGCCGCGCCGCCGCCGCCGACCGGCGGCCGACCGACCGGAGGCAAGGCGCCGGTGGCGACGCTGCCGAAGAAGGTCACGACGACGGCGCTGGCCGGGACCAAGGGCGTGCCGATCAAGGTCAAGGTCGCCCGCAGCGGCAAGGTCAAGCTCTCCGGGACGGTCCCGGCGAAGGTCCTCGGCCGCAAGGGCAAGCCCGTCGTCGTCGCCAAGGGATCCGCGGCCGCGAAGCGCGCCGGGACCGTGACGGTGCGGCTGCGGCTGACCGCCGCCGCGCGCAAGAAGCCCAAGCGCCTGAAGGGCGCGAGGATGACGCTGCGCGTGAGCCAGGGCGGCCTCACCGCGATCAGGCGCGTCACGCTTCGATGACGGCCGCGCGGATTTCCGCGGCGGTCGTGCTCGCGGTGGCCATGCTCGCGGCGACGGCGGCGCACGCCTCCGCCAAGGCCGGGACCTTCGCCGGCTCGCTCGGGGTCAAGGTCCCGAAGGGGGCGGAGGCCGACGTCCGCGCGGTCAACCGCGCGACGGGGACCGTCGCCGCCGCGCGGGACGTCGGCAGGACCGGGCGCTTCACGCTGTCGCTCCCTCCGGCGACGTACCTCGTCGTCGGCACGGTCGTGACGAAGCGGGGCAAGCTGGTCCAGAAGCGGATCGGCGTCAGCCTCAAGTCGGGGCAGAAGCGCAAGCGCACGAAGCTGACGGCGCCCAAGCGGAAGCGCAAGCGCGGGCGGGCGAGGCCGGCGTTCGTGCAGGAGCGCGGCAACGTGACGCCCGGGCGCATCGCCGTCGAGATCCTGGACGTCCGCGGATCCACCGGCGATCCCGACTGGGACGCCTTCAAGGGCGGGATCAACGACATGCTGATGCACGACGTGTTCACCGCGCGTGACGACTGCGGGACCACGCTCATCGAGGTCGACCGCCGCGCCGACCTGATCAAGGAGCTCGAGTTCCAGCAGTCTCCGTACGTCGATCCGTCGACCCGGGTCACGCGCAACCTCATCCTCGGCGACGTCGAGATGCGCGGCTCGATCTCGCGGGTCGCGGGCGATCGGGCCAAGGTCCGGATGACCATCGTCGACAAGCGCTCGGGCACGACGCTGGGAACCCGCGAGACGACGCTCGGCCGAGACGGCTGGCCGGACCAGCTCGAGGCGCTCGGCAAGTCGCTCGCCGACGACCTCTGCAAGCTGAGCGACGTGTTCGAGGTCACGCTCGACGTCACCGGCGAGGGCCGGTTCGCGACGCACTCGGGCACGGGCGCCATCCACACGACGCTGCGCGCGCGCCGGAGCGGGCCGGGCCGTCCCGTCTGGCGCGCCACCGGGCCGCTGCAATGGGCCGGCGTCAGCTTCCCCACGAAGATCAGCGAGTGCCCGCTCATCGACCCCGTGATCCCGGTGATCGGCTGGTCGGTGACGATCATCGACGCCGGCGGCGGCGAGCTCCTGGTGACGTGGACGCGCGACGGCAACGAGGGGACGACGGCGTCGGTCGACTGCCGGCCCAGCGGTCCGGGCGACCCCGACCCACCGCCGATCCCCGGCATGCCGGGGGTCGCGCTGCTGACCACCGGACCGGAGGCGTTCAACCTCCCGTACGCCGGCGGGGTCCAGGCCGTCTCGGGCGAGGTCTCCGACGGGAGCGACGGCTTCTTCAACAGCGGCTCGATCACCGTGACGCCCGCGGGCGTCGGCTGAGCTCCTACGGCTAGCCGCCCGCCGGACACGGGTGGCACCTCGATTCCGGACCCGCAGCCTGCGGTGGATCCTGGTCAGCGATGGCCGTCGAAGCGTCGTCTCCGGAGTCCCTGGCGGCACACGCCGAGCGGCTGTATCGCGTGGCGTACGCGCTCAGCGGAACGCGGCACGACGCCGAGGACCTCATGCAGGAGACGTTCGCGCGCGTGCTCGCGCGGCCCCGGCACGTGCGCCGCGAGGACGAGCAGCGCTACCTGCTGCGAGCGCTGCGGAACACCTGGATCGACTTCGAGCGCGCGCGTTCGGCGCGCCCGGCGACGTCGGGTCCCGCGGCGCTCGAGACGGTGGCGGCCGGGACCGGCGACCCGGGCGGGCTCGCGCTCGACGTGCAGGTGGTCTACGACACGGTCGGCGAGCTCTCGCCGAAGCTCGGCAGGGCGATCGCGGCGGTCGACATGCTCGGGCTCTCCTACCGGGAGGCGGCGAGGGTGCTGGCCATCCACCAGGGGACGCTGCGGAGCCGGCTCGCGCGCGGGCGGTCGCTCGTCGCGGCGGCGGTCCGCTAGCGCGCCGGGTCAGCAGCCGAACAAGTCAGCGGACATTCACTTGTGAATGGAACTTCCGCGCGCCTGCGTCCGTCGTGATTGGCACGAGTCCACCACGAAGGAGACACATGCGTGAGCAGGGGTGCCCGGCGCTTGGCGGAGGCGGCCGAGTCGTGACGGGCCTGGTGGTTGCGATTGCGATGGCGCTGGCGCTCTTCGCGCCGTCATGGGCTGCAGCGAAGCCGCCGCTGCCGCCGCCGGTCCCGGTCGAGTTCGTCGACCCGTGGGACCCGAGCTCCGCGGAGGGCCTCGCGCGGATCGTCCAGGAGCACCGCGCGAAGTACCGGATCTCGCCGGGCCGGATGGTCGGCGCGTTCCGCGTGCACCTTCCGGACGGGCGCGTCAAGGTGATCGTGCTGGAGAGCGTCAAGCTCTCGCGGCTGGACAGTCGGAGGCCATGGTGGATCGAGGGCCACGTCGAGAAGCGGCTGATCGACACGCTCAACCGCATGGGGTGGAAGCGCTCCTGGGTGGGCGCCGGCTTCATCGAGTTCGAGCCGTGTGAGCTCAACGGGCGCCATTGCCGGCGCCTCATGGCCCGCACGCTCGGCCATCTCGACAGGATCTACGCGGGCAACCGCTACCCGGCGGACCGCACCCAGCGCGCGCCGATCACGCGGGGATTCCAGCGTGAGGTGCGGGGCTTCTACCGCAACCTCAACGCGACGAGCAACCTCATGACGCCGCCGAGGACGCCGCCCGGCGCGGGGGCGCTGCGCCAGGTGCTCGCGCTGCCGCCCGGCCGCCTGGGAGGCATCGACTTCTCGTCGCTCGAGCTGCGCTACGTGTCCGACCAGGGCTCCGGGCAGGGCGTCGGCTACGCCTTCCGCGGCGCCCCGGACGCGACGGCGTCCGACCCGGCCGCCGGGCTGAGCACGGCCCGCCAGTCGTCGGACGCGTTCTTCACCTGGCTGGCGCTGCCGCCGCAGACCCACTGGGTGAACCTGAACCCGAACGAGCCCGACCGGATCATCGACCCGCAGTTCGGGCGCACCGACGCGGGCCGCGTGCTGCTGGAGGCGGACCTGGCCATGAAGAAGTCGTTCGCCCGCGCCATGCATCCCGACACGCCGAGCGGCGCGGCGTTCTGGCAGGAGTTCGACGCCCTCTACGACAACCGGCCCGACGGCAACTACTGCTTCTCGTTCCGGCAGGAGATCGTCCCCGCGCCCGCGAGCGTGCGAGAGAGCGGCGACGAGCTGTTCATCCTCGACGCCCCGCTGCGGATCAACGCCGTCGCGCAGCACTACCCCGGCTACACGCCGTGCTCGCAGGAGGAGGCGCTCGATCCGCGCAAGCAGGAGCTCTATCGCCGGGTGATCGTCCCGGTGGTGGAGCAGGCCATCAACACGGAGCCGCAATACGCCGCGCTGCGACGCGTGTACCTCAGCCGCGTGGCCGCCGAGTGGTTCCGCCGCCGCAACGCGGACCGGAGGACCGCGGTCAGCCGGATCGTCGACAGCGGCGTGGTCGACCCGTGGTCCCTGAATCCGCCGTGGGATCCCCGGCCGGTCTTCGACGAGATGGTGCGGTCGCTGACGCAGGGCGAGTTCGTGATCGAGCGCCAGAAGCAGACCGGCGAGGTCGTCTGGACGCGCGTCTACTCCTTCGGCGGCGTGAACTTCAGCACCGCGCCCCGCCGGAACGTCAGCGCGCGCGAGTTCGAGGCGAAGCACCCGAGGCTCGCCCGCCAGGTCAAGCGCGCCCGGCGGGAGCGTGCCGCGGCCGGCAACGAGGTCTGGCTCGGCGGCGCGGGCGACGTCGCTCCGGCCGACGTCGTCCTCGCCCGCCCGGACGTCCTGCTCAACCTCACCGCGCAACACGCGCGGGCGCGGGCCGGGCAGCTGATGACCTATCGCCTGCGCGCGGTCAATACGACCTCTCGTCCGATGCGCAGCGTGCGCGTCTGCGACCGGATGCCGCCGGCGCTCCGGTTCGTGCGGTCGAGCCGTCCCCAGCGGATCCGCGACGGCCGCCACTGCTGGCGGATCGCGCGCATCGGCGCGGGGCGATCGGCCACGATCGCCGTGACCGCGCAGCTGCTGGGCAGCGCGCGCGGCCGTGTGCGGTACCAGGCGACCGCGTCGGCGGCCGCGGCGTCCGTGGCCGGGTCGACGGCGCAGAGCACGGTCACGGTCCGGGCGGCGGGGGCGCCGTCGCGGCCCGGCGGGGTCACGGGGTGATCGACGCCCCGCCGCCGAGCCTCGAGGCGGGCGCGACGATCGCGCGGGTGGCGGCCCCCGCGATCGCGCGCGCCCGCCCGGGCGCGGGCAGGCGCATCGCGGCCGTGGCCCCGGTGACGAGCTGGTCGGGCCACGCCCAGTCGCTGCTCGTCCTCGGGAGCATCAGCCGCGACGGACGGCCGTGGGTGAAGGTGCTGCTGCCGATCCGGCCGAACCGCACGACCGGCTGGATCCCGCGCCACCGGGTCGTCCTGTCGCACACGCCGTACTGGGTGCAGCTGCGCCTGAGGTCCCGGGTGATGACGGTGTACCGCGGCGGCAGGCGCGTGCGGCGGTTCCGGGCGGTCGTCGGCGCCCCGGCGACGCCGACCCCGCGGGGGCTGAGCGCGATCTACGAGCGCAACGCCCAACCGGGCGCGAACGGGTTCCTCGGTCCCTGGGTCCTGTCGCTCACGTCGTTCTCGAACGTCCTCGAGAGCTTCGGCGGAGGGCCCGGTCGCGTCGGGATCCACGGGCGCGGCGGGGCGAGCCTGCTCGATCCCCTCGGGAGCGCCCGGTCCCACGGCTGCATCCGGGTCTCGAACGGGCGCGTCCGCTGGCTGGCCCGGCGCGCCCGGCCCGGCACGCCGGTCCGCGTCGTGCGCTGATCCGCCGGTAGTGTCGGATCGTGTCGGCCGCAGCTCAAGGCGGCGAGCAGGTCCGTGGCGCGGAGCTCGTGGGCGCGCTGTGCCTCGCGACCGACCTGGGCATGGGCTTCCCGTTCGAGCACGGGCTGCAGACCACCCTGATCGCGATGCGCCTGGCCGACCGGCTCGGCCTCGACCGCGCAACGGTCCGGGACACGTACTACGCGTCCCTGCTCGCCCACTCCGGCTGCACCACGGACGCCCACGTCACGCCGCGGATCTTCGGCGGCTCGCTGACGACGCAGGCGCATCCGCACATCTACGGGTCGCGCCGCGAGGTCATGACCGGCCTGCTCCGCGCGATCCCCGACCCCGGGACCACGGGCGCGCGGCGCGCCGCGCAGGTCGCCCGCCGGCTCCCGAGGCTGGCGCGGGAGCAGCGCCCGCATCTGAGCGCCGCGTGCGAGGTGGCCACGATGCTCGCCGCCGCGCTGGGGCTGCCGCAACCCACCGCGACCCTTCCCGCCTACGTGTTCGAGCGCTGGGACGGGCACGGCCCGCTCGGTCGTGCCGGCGGGGAGGAGATCCCGCTGCCGGTCCGCGTCGTCCACGTGGCCGTGGACGCGTCGTTCCAGCGCCTGCTCGGGGACGAGGAGCATGTCGCGCGTGTCGCGCGCGAGCGCGCGGGGCACGCGTTCGATCCGCACGTGGCCGCCTGCCTGGCCGACCACTGCGCCGAGATCCTTGCGCTCGGCGGGCTCGGCCCGGTCTGGGAGGAGGCGATCGCGTGCGAGCCACGGCCCTGGCTCGTCCTCGAAGGCGACGCGCTCGATCGCGGCCTCGCCGCGATGGGCAACTTCGCCGACCTGATCTCGCCGTATCTCTCCGGTCACTCGGCCGGCGTGGCGGACCTGGCCGCCGCGGCGGCCCGGCTCTGCGGGCTCGATCCGGCCGGCGTCGCGGCCGTCCGCCGCGCCGGGCTCGTCCATGACCTCGGACGCGTGGCGGTCCACCCGCGGGTCTGGCAGAAGCGGGAGCCGCTGAGCGCGGACGAGCGCGAGCAGGTGCGGCTCCATCCGTACCACTCCGAGCGGGTGCTGGCGCGGTCGGCGTTCCTCGCCTCGCTGGCGCCCGTGGCGGCGGCCCACCACGAGCGCCTCGACGGCTCCGGCTATCACCGCGCGGCGACCGGGCAGGATCTCGGGCTCCCCGCCCGGCTGCTGGCGGCCGCGGACGCGTACCACGCGATGACGGAGCCCAGGTCGCACCGCGGGCCGATCGCGCCCGAGCGGGCGGCACGGATCCTCGGCGAGGAGGCGAGCGCCGGGAAGCTCGACGCCCAGGCCGCGTCGGCCGTCGTCGAGGCGGCGGGCCAGCCGGCGCCGCGGATCGACCGTGCGGCCGGCCTCACCGCGCGGGAGGCGGAGGTCGTCTGCCTGCTCGCACGCGGCCTGCAGACCAAGCAGGTCGCCGCCGCGCTGGGCATCTCGCCCAAGACCGCGGACCGGCACGTCCAGAACGCCTACCGCAAGATCGGCGTGTCGACGCGCGCGGCGGCGACGCTCTTCGCGATGGAGCACGGCCTGCTGGCATGGGGAGAACTCCCGATGGGCCGGCCGCCCGCGCGGCCGTAGCGTCCCCCTCGTTCGAAGACGAGGAGGACCCCGATGACCACCGCATCACAGGAGATCTACGCGATCGCCGAGGCCATCGCACCGACCTGGGAGCGCCGCCGCGCCGAGGTGGAGGCGGCGTGCGCGCGGGTCCGCGAGTGGATGGTGCGTGAGCTCGCCGTACGACCCGGCGACACCGTCCTCGAGCTCGCGGCCGGCGTCGGCGACACCGGCTTCGACGCCGCCGCCATCGCCGGCGAGGAGGGCCGCCTGATCTCGAGCGACTTCTCCCCGGCGATGCTCGCCGCCGCCCGCCGCCGCGGCGCCGAGCGCGGCATCGCCAACGCCGACTTCCGGGTGATCGACGCGGAGCGGATCGAGCTCGACACGGACTCGGTCGACGGCGTCCTGTGCCGGTTCAGCTACATGATCATGGCCGACCCGGCCCGGGCGCTCGAGGAGACGCGGCGGGTCCTGCGCCCGGGCGGGCGCGTGACGCTCGCCGTCTGGGGCGCGCTGGATCGCAACCCGTTCTTCGCGATCGTCGGCGGGAGCCTGGCCCGCCACGGTCACCTGCCGCCGGAGGCCCCCTCCGAGCCGCCGGCCTTCAGCATGGCGGACGCCGGGCACACGGCCGCGCTGCTCGAGGCGGCGGGATTCCCCGATGTCGAGACGGCGGAGGTGCCCGTCGCCTTCGAGGCGCCCGACGCCGTGGGCTACGTCAGCCTGGTGGCGGACACGTCCGGACCGCTCGGACTGGCGGTCAGCCGCCTCTCCGGCGCCGACCGCGCGACCGTCGAGAGCGATGCGGAGCAGGCGCTCGCGCCCTTCGCGACCGCCGAGGGCTTCACCATTCCCGGCGTCGCCCTCGTCGCCGCCGCCCGCTGAGCGGCGGAGGGCGGCGGCCCGGCACGTGTCACATTCCACCTTCCGGCGGTGCTATAGAGGGCATGGAGTTGATGCAGCACCGACGAGCGGTGGCCGGGGCCGTTCTGGCGACGCCGGTCGCGAGGAGCGAGCGCGCCGTGCGCGCCGACCTGGAGGAGATCTTCCGCCGCGAGTACGCGACGGGTCGTCGGCGTGGCCGCCCGGGTGCTGGGCTCTGCGTGAGCAGGCCGAGGACGTCGCACAGGACGTGTTCCTCTCCTTCGGCCGCTCGACGGTGCCGGCCGGGCAGGCCGCGCGGCTGGCTCTCCGTCGCCGCCGCCCACACCGCGCTGAACCTGCTCCGCTCGGGGCGCCGTCGCTCTTCGCGGGAGGAGGCGGCCGCCGCCGCGGACGACGCCGTGGCATCCGACGTGGCCGAAGCCGTGGCGACGCTCGAGGAGCGCTCGCGCGTGCGCGCGGCGCTCGTCCGGCTGCCCCGCAAGCACGCCGTGGCACTCGTGCTGCGCCACAGCGGCCTGAGCTACGCCGAGGTCGCCGCGGCGCTCGACTTGTCCCCCGGCAGCGTCGGCACCACCGTGCGGCGCGCCGAATCCGCCCTGCGCAAGGAGCTGAAGCGACATGCGTCATCCGACTGAAGGCACGCTGCGCCAGTTGCTCGACGAGCCGGCCGGGGTGGCCGACTCCGACCGCGAGCACGTCGCCGGCTGCCCGCTCTGCCGCGACGGACTGGCCGCCGCGCGCGAGGACGCGGAGCTCGTCGCCACGGCGCTGGCGATCGGACGTCGACGTCGACGTCGACGCCGCGTGGCGGCGCTTCTCGACGGCTGCTCCCGCCGCGGAGCCGACGGCCACGACGCCCCGTCCGCGCCGGTTCCGCGCGCTCCTGCGCCGTCCCGCCGTCGCGACCGTCGCGGTCGCCGCCGTCCTGGGCGGCGCCGGCGTCGCCGCCGCCAACGGCTGGCTCGAGATCTTCAAGACCGAGGAGGTCGCTCCGGTGAGCCTGGGCATCGGCGACCTCGTCTCGGTGCCGGACCTGGACGCGTACGGCAACCTCGTCGTCACCCGCGAGCCCGACGTGCGCGAGGTCCCCGACGCGGCGGCCGCGGCGGCCGAGACCGGGCTCGAGGTGCCGGAGGTGACCGCGCTCCCCCGCGGCATCAGCGGCGAGCCCGTCGTACCAGGTGGGCGACGAGGTGACCGCCACGTTCACGTTCTCGGCGGACCGCGCCGCGCCGGGCCGGCGGCGCGCCTCCCCCGCCGGCCCTGGACGGGAGCGAGGTCCGTCTCGTCGCCGGCCCGGGCGTGGCCCAGATCTGGTCGCAGCGATCCGGCGCGCCGGGACTCATCGTGGGCCGCGCCGGCGCGCCCAAGGCCGTTCTCCTCCGGCGTCTCGTTCGAGACGGTGCGCGACTACCTGCTGTCGCTCCCCGGCATGCCCGAGAACGTCGCCGACCAGCTGCGCGCGTTCAACGCGGACGGCTCGACGCTGCCGCTGCCGGTCCCCGCCGACCGCTTCACCGCGTCGCCCGAGTCGGTGAACGGCGCGCCGGCCACGGTGCTGGCCGGCCGCGACCGGACGATGGCGGCCGTCGTGTGGGTCGAGGACGGCGTGGTGACCGCCGTGGCCGGGTCGCTGGACGCCGACGAGGTCCTGTCGATCGCCCGGGGGCTCCGCTGACGCGTCGCCGGCCTGCCGCCGGCGCCCGCCATCTGGTGCTCCGGGCTGCGCCGGCAGCTACGGCCGGCGGCAGGCGGTCGACGACGTCTCCTTCGAGGTCGGCCGCGGCGAGGTGGTCGGGCTGCTCGGTCCGAACGGGGCGGGCAAGACGACCGTGATCAAGATGCTGCTCGGACTGGTCCGCCCCGATGCGGGAGAGGCGATGCTCCTCGGGCGGCCCGCGGCCGATCCCGACCGCGCGCGCCCGCGTCGGCTACCTGCCGGAGCTCTTCCGCTACCAGCCGTGGCTGAGCGCGGCCGAGGTGCTGGCCCTCCACGTCAGGCTGCTCGGCGTCGGACGTGACCGCGGGCGAGCAGCGCGAGCTGCTGTCGCTCGTCGGCCTGGCCGAGCGCGGCGGCGATCGCGTCGGCGGCTTCTCGAAGGGCATGCAGCAGCGCCTCGGGCTGGCGGTCGCCCTGCGTCGCCGAGCCGGAGCTGGTGATCCTGGACGAGCCGACCAGCGCGCTGGATCCGATCGGCCGCGTCGACGTGCGCGACATCGTGCTGGCCGCTGCAGTCGCGAGGCGTCGCCGTGCTGCTCAACTCGCACCTGATCGGCGAGGTCGAGCGGGTCTGCGACCGGGTGGTCATCCTCGACCGAGGGCGGGTCGCCGCCTCGGGGACCCTCGCCGAGCTGCTCGGCCAGCGCGAGCTCCGGCTGCAGCTGACCGATCGTCTCGCCGGCGGCCGAGGCGCGCCTCGGGACGTCGAGCGGGACGGCGACTGGTTCACCGTGGCGCTGCCGGTCGACGACGACGGCGTCGCGCCCGACCTCGTGCGCGACCTGGTCGCCCTCGGCGTGCGGGTGCATGCGGTCGAGCCCGCGCGGATCAGCCTCGAGGAGCGACTGCTCGGGATCCTGCGGGCCGGAGGCGACCAGTGACGAGGACGGTCGTGACCATCGCGGCGCTCACCTTGCGCGAGGCGTCGCGCCGGCGCGTGCTGCTCGCGCTCGCGGCGCTCACCGTCGTGCTGCTCGTGCTGAGCGGCTGGGGGTTCTCACGGCTGGCGGCGGAGTCGGGCGGCAGCGCGATGACCAGCGGCGAGGCCCGGCTGACGGCGTCCATCCTGCTCAACCTCGTGATGTTCGGCTTCAGCCTGATCGCGGCGCTGGGCACCGCGTTCCTCGCCGGCCCGACGCTGGCCGGCGAGACGGAGTCGGGCATCGCGCTGGCCGTGCTTGCCCGGCCGATCCGCCGCTCCGCCGTGCTGCTGGGCAAGTGGCTGGGGCTCGTGGTGTTCGGCAGCGGCTTCGTCGTCGTCGCCGGGCTCGCGCAGTGCCTCGTCGTCTGGGCGACGGTCGGCTACTGGCCGCCGGACCCGGCCGCCGCCCTCGCGCTGCTCGCGGCGCAGACGACCGTGCTGCTCACGCTCGCGGTGCTGCTGTCGACGGCCATCTCGCCGATGGCGTCGGGCGTGGTCGCGGTCGGCCTCTTCGGCGCCACGTGGGTGGCCGGTGTGGTGGGCGCGATCGGGGCCTCCCTCGGCAACGAGGCTCGGTGGCCCGCGTCGGCACCGTGTCGCGGATCCTGCTGCCCACCGACGGGCTGTGGCGTGGGGCGATGAACGCGTTCCAGGACCCGACGGCGCTCGTCCAGTTCGGCGGGTCGGACGCCGAGGCGTTCCCGTTCCTCAGCTCGGCCTCGCTGACGGTCGCCTACCTCGCGTGGGTCGTGGTGTGGATCGCGATGATCTGGGGGCTGGCGGCGCTGTCGTTCGGGCGCAAGGACCTGTAATCCAACGGACAGGCGTGGATGAACGTCCACGCCCCGCGCGTTGAATTCCGCGCCCCGCAGGTGGTTGACTCCGCCGTTCCGGGAGAGGTCTCAACCAGGGGGAAGACAGATGCGACGACGCGGTCTAGCGGCCGTGCCCGTCCTGCTTGCGGTGCTGGCGCTCGGAGCGCCCGCCCAGGCGGCGGACAGCCTGAAGATGTACAAGGTCACGATCGCCGAGGAGGGCGCAGGAACCCTGCACGGCCTCGGCGTCGACATGAGCCACACGGGCTACAAGCCCTCGATCGACGGAGCGCAGACGATCTTCGTCGACCTGCTCGACCCGCAGGCCGCGAAGGCCCGCGCCGAAGGGCTCAACCTCGAGGAGGTCGTTCCCGGCCCGCACGTGAGCGAGAGCCAGGTGGCCCAGCGGATCGCCGCCGACGGCGGCGCGAGCGCCGCGGCGGCCGACAAGCCGGAGACCGGCGGCGACTCGCCGAACGAGTTCTACGACGTCTTCCGCTCGTACTCGGAGCCGGGCGGCATCAAGGACGAGATGGCCTCGCTGGCCGCCCGGTACCGCGGGCTGGCCAAGCTCGTGGTCATCGGCAAGTCCGGCCAGGGCCAGGACATCGTCGCCCTCAAGGTGACGCAGGACGCGCGCAACGTCCGTGACGGCGCACGGCCCGCCATGCTCTTCTCCGCCGTCAACCACGCCCGCGAGTGGATCGCGGCCGAGGTCGGCCGGCGCATGCCGACGTGGTGGCTCGAGCACGCGGACGACCCGCAGATCGGCGACCTGCTGAGCCGCAACGAGCTGTGGTTCCTGCCGATCCAGAACCCGGACGGCTACGACTACACGTTCACGTGCGGCGTCGGCTTCCGGACCGCGAACAACCAGATGTGCGGCGCCACGCTGGTGACCGATCCGAGCGATCCGAGGCGCGGCACCTACGTCTACAAGACGGCCGACGGCATCGTCCGCGCGCCCGACGCGGCGCAGCCGGACCCGGCCCTGCGCATGCCGACCCAGCGCCTGTGGCGCAAGACGGTGCGCGACAACGACAACGACGGCGTGGTCGGCGACGGCCAGGACGGCGTCGATCCGAACCGCAACTACCCGACCGCCTGGGGGCTGGACGAGGAGGGCGCGAGCAACTCGCCCTCGAGCGGCACCTACCGCGGCCCGTTCCCGCTCTCGGAGACCGAGGACCTGGCGTACGACCGGCTCCTGCGCAAGGTCAGCCCCGAGGCGGTCATCAACTACCACTCGGCGGCGCAGCTGCTGCTGTACCCGTTCGGCTACATCACCGACGTCTACTCGGACGACGACGCCTGGTTCAAGGCGATCACCGGCACCGACGGCGACGCGGCGGTCGACCCGTACATCTCGCAGCGGTCGTCGGACCTCTACATCACCAACGGCGAGACCACCGACCACGCGTACAACAAGTACGGGTCGATGTCGTGGACGCCCGAGCTCGACGAGTGCGAGACGGCGGCCGGCGGCACGTTCTGCTCCGGCGGCTCCGGCTTCACGTTCCCGGACGACGAGGGCAAGGTCGAGGCCGTCTTCCAGAAGAACCTGGACTTCGCCCGCAACGTCGCGGTGACCACGCTCGACCGTGATCGCCCCGACCGCCCGCGCAACGCGACGGCCGACGAGACGCAGTACCAGGTCAAGGGCTCCCCGGACATCGAGCCGAACCGGTTCAACGTGTCCTACGGCGCCGACCAGATCCTCGAGGCGAACGCCCGCCGCATCCTCGGCCCGGTCGACTTCGTGGTCCAGGTGCAGTCCGGCCCCGGTGGCGGCTCGCGCACGCTGACGCTGCGCGGCGAGTCGTGGAAGGGCGGCGAGCGCTTCGGCGATCTCCGCGGGAAGTACTACCAGCGCGTGCGCGCGCAGGTCCCGGCGGACTTCGTCCAGCCGGGGACGGCGCAGACCGCCCGGCCGCTGGTCGCCGGTGACGTCGTCAACGTCCGCGTGATCGCGGGCTCCCAGCAGCAGCGCTGGTCCTATCGCGTGGTCTCCACGCGCCCGGCCGGCAACGCCGGGCGGGTGCTCGTGGTGGCGGCCGAGGACTACACGGGCCTGTCGCCGAACAAGACCCCGTACGCCTCCGCTCCGCGGTACCTCGACGAGCACGTCGCGGCGCTCACGGCGGCCGGCTACGCGGTCGAGACGTTCGACGTCGACGCTCCGCCGGAGGGCCCGAACGGGCAGACGGGCTCGAAGCTCGTCAACGACCTCGGCGTGCTGTCGCACTTCGACGCGGTCGTGTTCTACAGCGGCGACGATCTCGTCCCGCAGGCCGTCGGCGAGGGCGTCACGAGCGAGAACTACCGCCGCGGCAACACCCCGGGAGCGACGGGCACGTTCAGCCTCACCGGCTCGACGCACCTGCCGAACTGGGGCGTCCGCAACGCGCACATGCTGCGCAACTACATGAACGACGGCGGCAAGCTGCTGATGACCGGCCGCAACCTGTGGGTGCAGCAGACCACCAGCTCGAACGGCTGCACCGGCAACGCGGGCCTCAACTCGTACTCCGGCTACAGCTGGTGGCAGGACCCCGTGTACGACTTCGACTACCCGCCGAACCAGGAGGGTGACGACGACCGTCCGCACACGGCGTTCTTCCGCGAGCTCGACATGCCGAACGACTGGGGCCAGTGGTGGCTCGGCTTCGGCCATCGCTGCGAGGGCGTCGGCACGACCAACCTCGTGTCCAGCGCCGTCATCCCGAGCGCGGGCGGCCTGCTCGAGGGCATGCCGATCTTCTCGCTCGACACGTCGGCGGGCTCCGGCGCGACGCAGGAGCCGACGCAGGACGCCCTCACGGGCGCTGCCGACCCGAGGGCGAAGGTCCCGACCCGTCTGCGGGCGATGACCTCGCACACCGCGCAGCGGCCGTTCCGCCAGGAGCGCATCGACGCGGACTACTCGGGCGTGGCGAACGCCAACGGCGGCGCGATCATCTCCACGCGGGACTCCGTCTCGCTCGGCTTCGGCCTGGAGCAGATCGCCTCGACGTCGATCCGCAACGAGGTCGTGCGCCGCGCGCTGGCGCACCTCCTGCCGACCACCGCCGACGCGGCCGCTCCGACGGTCACGTGGCTGCGGCCCGGCGACGGCGCGACGGTCACCGTCTCCGACCCGGTCGAGATCGAGGTCGAGGCCGTGGACGAGCGCGGCGACATGAAGGAGACCCGCCTCCTCGTCGGGGGGCAGCTGGTGCAGCGGAAGGTGTCCTTCCCGTTCCAGACGCGCTGGTACCCGACGGCCGAGGACGTCGGCGACACGGTCACCCTGACCGTGGAGGCCGAGGACCAGGCGGGCAACGTCACGACGTCGACCCGGTCGATCCTGGTCGGCGACGCGAACGCGCTCGAGGAGTCGCCGCTGCCGACGGGCGTCACCACGATCGCGGGTGAGCCGTCGGTGGGCAAGGTGCTCACCTGCATCCCGTCCGGGTTCTCCGGCAACGGGGTCGACCTCTCCTACGAGTGGCTGCGCGGCGGCGTGGTCATCGCGGGGGCGGACGCGGCGGCCTACACGCTCGTGGCCGCCGACCAGGGCAACGGCGTCGCCTGCCGCGTGACGGCGACGAACAGCGCCGGCGACGCGGACTCGACGTCCGGGGCGCTCACCGTCTCGGCCGCGTCCGGCCCGGCCGGGCCGCAGGGCCCGCCCGGCGCCGACGGCCAGGACGGTCAGGACGGTCAGGACGGCGAGGACGGCCGTCGAGGCCCGGCCGGCCCGCGCGGCGCCCGTGGCCCGCGCGGCCGCGCCGCCGACATCGAGGTGACCTGCCGGCTCGTGGATCGGCGGGAGATCCGGTGCCGCGTCCGCTCGGCCGACGACGACCGCGCCGCGGCGCGTGTCTCGATCCGCCTCGCGGGCTCGAAGAAGAGCGCCCGCGGCCGCGGGGCCAGGACGGTCCGCGTCGGCCTCAAGAGCAACCGCAAGGTCGCGCGCAAGGCGAAGGTGATCGTGCGCTACGAGCGGAACGGCGCGACCACCCGCGCCGTCGTCCGGCTCGGCACGACGGTCAAGGTGAACGCCGGCCGCTGACCGCGATCACGACGAGCGGCCGCCCCTTCGGGGGCGGCCGCTCGCGATACTGTCGCCCCATGACTGCCGCCGAGGAGTTCCGGCGCGACGGCGCATGCGTCGTGCGCGGCCTGCTCGACCCCGATGAGGTCGCCGAGCTGGCCGAGGGCGTCGAGCGCAACCTCGCGGAGCCGAGCGAGCGCGCGATCGAGGGCGGCGGCGAGACGGGAGCGGGCCGGTTCTTCGAGGACTTCCGCAACTGGACGCGGATCGCGCCCTACGAGTCGGTCATCCGCGGCTCGCGCCTCGGCCCGGTCGCCGCGGAGCTCATGGGCTCGAGCACGGTGCGGCTGCACCACGACCACCTGCTCGTCAAGGAGCCCGGCACGACGATCCGCACGCCGTGGCACCAGGATCAGCCGTACTACAACATCGACGGCTCCGACACCGTCTCCTTCTGGATCCCGCTCGACCCCGTGCCCCGCGAGAGCACGCTCGAGTTCGTGGCGGGCTCGCACGCCACGCGCACGTGGTACATGCCGCGCGGCTTCTTCGACGACCGACCGCTGGTCTTCGACGAGGGCACCTTCACCGAGGTCCCTGACGTCGACGCCGACCGCGACGCCCACACGATCCTCGGGTGGGCCTTGGAGCCGGGCGACGCCGTCGCCTTCAACATGCTCACGCTCCACGCGGCCGCCGGCTCGCGCAACCGCCGGCGCGCGTTCTCCGTCCGGCTGGTCGGGGACGACGTGCGGCTCGCCGCGCGACCTCACGCGACGAGCCCCACGTTTCCCGAGCTCGACGGCGTGCTGGCGCACGGCGACGAGCTCGAGCATCCGCTGTTCCCGCGGCTGGTCTAGCGGCGGACCGCCACGACCTCGAGGTACTCGGCGGGGACGGCGATGGCGCCGTCGCGCGTCCGCGCGCCGCGCTCGATCACGGAGATGAGGGCCTGCTCGAGCTCGGCCTCACGCTCGGGGCCGGCGGCCTCGAACGCCTTCAGCGTCGGGCCGTACCAGTCCCGGAGCGTCGACACGAACGCGGCGGCGTCGGCGAAGCGCCAGGTGAACGTGCGGCGGCGCGTGTCGATCGACTCCATCTCGTCGCCGAGCAGCTCGGCGATGCCGTCCTCGGTGCCCCAGCGGAGCGGCGAGGCGACGCCGGCCGGAGGCGGGACGATCGCCGCCTGCGCGCGGAACACGTCGCCGAGGAGGCCCTCGGGCGTCCACGACGCCAGGCCGATCAGGCCTCCGGGACGGCAGACGCGCGCGAGCTCGGCGGCGGCCTGCGGCTGGTCGGGCGCGAACATCGCGCCGAAGACGGACAGGACCGTGTCGAACGACCCGTCGGCGTAGGGCAGCGCCTCGGCGTCGGCCGGCTCGAACTCGACGGAGAGGCCCTCGGCGCGGGCGCGCTCGCGGCCGCGGTTCAGCAGCGCGGGCACGTAGTCGGTGCAGAGCACGTGGCAGCCGCAGCGGGCCGCGGCGATCGCGGCGTTGCCGGTGCCGCCCGCGACGTCGAGCACGCGGGATCCCGCAGCGGGGTCGACGCGGTCCACGAGCCGCTCGGCGACGATGTGGATGAGCGACGCGATGACGCCGAAGTCGCCGCTGGCCCACATGGCCTGCTGCTTGCGCTTGACGGCCTCGAGGTCGACGGTGGTGGTGGGGGTCATGGGGAGTCTCCTGGGGGAGTTCGGGGAGTCGGAGGACTGTGCCGGACCCCGGCGGCGTGCACAACGCGAGGGTTTTCGAGGGTCGACCCGAGGATTTGGCGATCGGCTCCTCACTTCGAGGCGTCGCGCCGCAGGCCCACAGGGGTCTGTCCGATGTTCTGTGTGAGGTGGTCGGGGTGACCGACGCGGCCGGCGAGGCCGGGAAAGCCATCCATGACCAGACAGAAGATCAAGTCCAGAGAGGGAGGATCGTCTCGATCCGCTCGGGCCGAGAGTGCCTCTGAAGAGGTCAGCGACCGGTTCGCGGGACTCCTGCCGCCGGACGCGTTGCAGGACGCGTTGAGCGGCCTGGCGCCGGAGGAGATCACGGGACCGGGCGGGCTGATGACCCAGCTCGCGGGTCGGGTGCTCGAGACGGCGCTGGGCGCGGAACTGACCGAGCACCTGGGCTATCCGCCGGGTCAGGCGCCGCCTGGCGGCGCGGGCAACACGCGTAACGGCTCGACCCCGAAGCGGGTTCACACTGAGCTCGGGACGGTGCACATCAAGACGCCACGGGACCGCCAGGGCAGCTTCGAGCCGCAGCTGGTCGGCAAGCGCCAGACGCGGCTGGCCGGCTTGGATGACCGGGTGCTGGGGCTCTACGCCGGCGGCATGTCAGTGCGCGACATCGCCCGCCATCTCAGCGAGCTCTACGGCACCGAGATCGGCCGCGACACGATTTCGCGGGTCACCGATGCGGTGCTCGAAGACGTTGCGGCCTGGCGCACCAGGCCGCTGGCGGCGCTTTACCCGATCGTCTACTTCGACTGTTTGATGGTCCGCGTCCGCGAGGACCGCTCGGTCAGCTCGCGCGCCTGCTATCTCGCGATCGGCGTCACCCTCGACGGTGACCGCGAGGTCCTGGGCATTTGGTGGCAGGAGACCGAGGGCGCGAAATTCTGGCTGGCCGTGCTCAACGACCTGCACCAGCGCGGCGTCGACGACGTCCTGATCGCCTGCGTCGACGGTCTGGCCGGGTTCCCCGAGGCGATCGAGGCGGTGTTCCCGCAGGCCTGGGTTCAGACCTGCATCGTCCATCAGATCCGCAGCTCGATGCGCTGGGTCTCCTACAACGACCGCAAGAAGGTCGCCGCCGAACTGCGCCCCGTCTACGCGGCCATCAACGCCGACGCAGCCGAGCAAGAACTGGCCGCCTTCGACGAGAAATGGGGCCAGCGCTACCCGATGATCGCCGAGAGCTGGCGCCAGCGCTGGGCCTACATCACCCCGTTCCTGGCGCTCCCCGCCGACCTGCGCCGGATCGTCTACACCACCAACAGCATCGAGAATCTGAACCGCCAGATCCGCAAGGCGATCAAGACCCGCGGACACTTCCCCGACGAGCAGGCCGCCACGAAGCTGATCTACCTCGCGATCCTCCACGCCCAGACCGCCTGGAAGACCCCCTACCGCTGGACAACCGCCCTCAGGGCCCTGAAGATCCACTTCGGAGACCGACTCCCCGACTAACACCACCAACAAGTCCCGACCTCACACACAGAAGGTCGGACAGTCTCCCACAGGGTGGAACGTCACCAGGCCACGGGACCATGGCGGTCGACGAACCCTCCGCTGGGCCCGTCGTCGCCGATCGTGGCCATCGCGACCACGATCTGCGATCCCTCCTCAGGGGTCGACGGCGCGCTCTCCCGGTTGCCGGGCGCGAGATCGGTCTGGACGGACCCCGGGCAGATCGCGTTGACCTTGATCGGCGTGTCCTCGAGGTGCTTCGCCAACGCGACCGTGATCCCGTTCAGCGCCAGCTTGGACGCTCGATACGCGGGAACCCCCAGCGCGTGGTACGGCGACGACGGGTCGCACTGGTCGGTGAGCGAGCCCATCGTGCTCGAGACGTTCACGATCCGCCCTGCGGCGGACGCGCGGAGCAACGGCAGGAACTCGTCGATCACCCTGACCGCGCCGAAGACGTTGGTCTCGAACGTCTCCCGGAACTGCGCCACGTCCATCGGGCCCGTGGTCTCCGCCGCTGCCTCGGGCAGGATCCCCGCGTTGTTGACGAGGACGTCGAGCACGCCGTGGTCCTCGCGGATCCGCTCCGCCGCGGCCTCGACGCTCGACGGAGACGTGACGTCGAGCTCGAGCGCGGAGGCGTCGATGCCCTCGTCACGCAGCTCGCTCGCCGCCTGCTCGCCCTTCGCCCCGTCGCGCGCGCCGAGGATCGTGGTCATGCCCGACCGGCCCAGCTGACGGGCGGTCTCGAAGCCAAGCCCTCGGTTGGCGCCCGTGATCAATGCGATCTTCTTCATCTGCGTACAACGCGCCCGACGCCGGGAGCGTGAGTCGCAGCCGGCTCCGGCCACGCCCGTGGAAGCAACCGGCTAGGCTGGGCGCATGGACGACGTCGGGATCCAAGCGCTTGTCACCCGGCTCGCCCGTGCGCATCCGTCCGGCGGGAGCGTGATCGAACGTGCGGCGGTCATGGCTGAGGGGACCGACTCGCAGGCGGTCATGACGTGGATCGTCGATCACGGCGGAGTCCCCGAAGCCGCCGACACGACCTCACAGCGGCATGGCCTGCATGGAGCGCTCCGTCACGCCGGCGGCGCATCCGCGCCCCGGGAGCCGTCGCGCTTCGTCCTGCCCGCCGGCGCGCTCGACTGACCCTCGCCGCGACGGCGGACACTGCTACGGTGGGGCGCAAGCGCCCACCCATGCCGACGCCGACGAGCCCTTACACGGTTCCTTGGCCGTCTCTCGCGGGATGAGCGCGCCAGGAGGACTCAACTAGAGCCCTCCATCTCTGCAGAAACGAGCATCCATGCATGCCACCATCCGCCGCTACGAGTCGGTCGACCAGAGCCGTACGAGCGAGCTCGTCAAGCAGGTCAACGAGAGCCTCCTCCCCGCGCTGAGCGAGCTGCCGGGCTTCAGCAGCTACTCCCTGATCGACTCCGGCAACGGCGTCGTGACCTCCATCGGCTGCTTCGAGACCGCCGAGCAGGCCGACGCGTCGACCCGCGTCGCCGGCAGCTGGCTGCGCGAGCACAAGCTCGAGACCGCGCTCCCGAACCCGCCGATGATCACCAGCGGCACCGTCGCCGTCGAGAAGACGCGCACGCTCGTCCAGGTCTGACAGCCCACCGGCTCACCACAGTGGTACCCGGGCAGGCCCGCGTCCCGCGGGCCTGCTCGACACGCTCACCGCCCAGACCCGGACGAGGAAGGAGCCATTGATGGCTCACGGAGCAGGCTCCACCAAGCGAGCACGTACGGTCGGCTACATCTCGTATGACGCCCGCGTGAGGATCGACGAGCGGGTCAAGCGCATCGTCGACCGGCGCGAGGCCGCCATCGAGCAAGCGCAACACGCGGCGCGACGCCTCTCCGGCGGCACGACGGCCGAAGGGGACGACGCGGCAGTCGCCACGCGGCGCACCCGCTGAGGCAGGCTGGGCACGGATTGACGCGCGGTCGGCTCGCTCCCCCGCGCCCGCTCACGTAGGCTCGGCCGGGAAGGTCACGAATGTCCAACCGGTCAACAATGCTTGTCCTGGGCGAAGCCGCCGTCCTCGTGGCTGCCTGCGTCATCGCCGCGATCGACTCGACCGCGGCGGACTGGCAGCCGCCGGAGCTCTTCGCCTTCCTGCTGGTGCTCGCGATCGGGAGCGACCTGCTCGCGATGCGGCACCACGTCCAGCGGATCTCCGGCTCGTTCCTGGCGATCGTACTGGCGATGGCGCTGCTCGGGCCGGCGCCCGCCGTGGTCATCGGCGTGCTGTCGGTGCTCGTCGACCAGCTCCGGGCGCGCAACCCGCTCCCGCGGCTGATCACCAACCTCGCCACCTACGCGACGTTCCCGCTCGTCGGCGGCCTGCTGATCGCGGCGGTCGCCGGCGCGCTCGATCTCCAGGAGGACGACCTCGCGTTCTCGGCCGTGGTGCTCGGCGGCTTCGTCGTCGCGCTCGTCCTCAACTTCCTCGGGATCGCCGGCGACTACGTGTTCCACAGCCGCGGGTCCTTGGCGCACGAGTTCCGGACGATCTTCGTGCCCGTGCTGCCGTCGGAGCTCGTCAGCGCGCTGCTCTGCGTGCTCGTGGCGTTCGTGTACGCGCGCAGCGGCTTCGCGGCGCTGTCGCTCCTCGTGCTCGTGCTCGTCACGTTCCAGTACCTGCTGCGGGAGCTCCTGGTCTCCCAGGGCCGCGCGGAGCGGCTCGCCGCCCTGCAGATCGGCGTCCTGACGTCGATGATCGAGACGCTCGCGCTGCGCGATCGCATGACCGCCCGGCACTCGGCGGCCGTGGCGCGCTACGCCCGCGAGACCGGGACCGCGATGGGCCGCTCGCAGGACGAGCTCGATCTCGTCCACACCGCCGGCCTCCTGCACGACATCGGCAAGTTCGCGTTCCCGGACTCGATCCTGCTGGCGAAGGACCGGCTCACCGCCGAGCAGCGCGAGCTCGTCCAGCGCCATCCCGTCGACGGAGCCCGGATCGTCCGCGGCATCGACGGCTACGGGCCGGTCGCCGACGTCATCCTCAGCCACCACGAGCGGTGGGACGGAGCGGGGTACCCGCGGAACCTCGCCGGCGAGGAGATCCCGCTCGCGGCGCGGATCATCGCCGTCGCGGACACCTACGACGTGCTGACGGCGCGCGACTCGTACCGCAAGCCGATCTCCTCCGAGGCGGCGGTCGCCGAGCTCCAGCGCGCGGCGGGGAGCCAGTTCGACCCCGAGATCGTGGAGGCCTTCGCAGGGCTCCTCGCATCCAAGGAGCTCTCCTTCCGCCACGCCGACGACGCCGACTTCGACGCCGAGATCGCCCTCGGCGAGCGCGTGCGCGACTACGCCCGCGGGCGCCGCCACATCTCCGCCTGAGCGACTTCCTCAGGTCCGGATCCTGACCGCCGATAACCGGTTGACCCGGGCGGCTTCGAGGTGAGCCCCCACGTCAGGAAAGGATCTCCGATGGGCTTCAAGTACTAGTGACCGTGCCGGTTCCTCCGGCCGGCGCGACCGTGTCAAGCCGCCTGGACGCGGACCATCCACAGGTTCTCCTCGAGCCCGGCGACGACGCCGTGGAGGAGGTCCGCGGAGACGGTGTCGACGTCCTCGATCCGGTCCATCCGCTCGCGGATCGTCCCGACCGCCTCCGTCAACAGCCGCGTGAACGCGTCGATCACGTCGTGGTCGGCGATGGGACCCTCGGGCAGCTGCGACAGCCCGCTGCGGCTCGCGATCGTCGCCGCGCGGCCGTCCGGGGCGTGCCCGAGCGCGACCGCGCGCTCCGCCACCTCGTCGGCGGCGGCGTGCCAGGAGGCCACCATCTCGTCGAGGTGCAGGTGCAGCGGCCGGAAGTGCGGGCCGACGACGTTCCAGTGCGCCTGCTTGCCGAGGAGCGCGAGGTCGAGCAGCAGCGTGAGCGTGGCCTGCAGCTCGATGCCGATCGACTCCCGGTCCACGTGGCGCAGCGTCGGGTGGTGGTCCTGGCTGAGCTGGTTGGTGCTCACGGCACGGCTCCTCGGTCTCGCGTCGGGACGGGCGCAATGCACGTTACGCCCACGAGCACCCCGGCGTGAGAGGCGTTCGCTTCCACGCGATCGGGATTCACGAACGCCCGCGGGCGTAGTACTGCCCGCCCGCGTCCGTCATCAGGATCGGCGCGGCGCGCTTCCCGGACATGACCGTGTTCGAGGTCCCGTCCGTGACGTTCGAGCCGCGCCCGGCGTGCCCGTTGTAGGCGATGAGGCCGGCGACGACGGCGACGGCGGTCAGGGGGATGTGGGGCATGTGGCTCCGTCCTTCAGGTCGGTCAACACCCTGAGGACGCCGCGCGGGGCGGGGACATTCCCGGCGCGGCGTCCACGCCCGGTCGGCTTCCTCCGCCCTCGCAGCGCAGAGGCGGTGATCCGGCCGGCGTCGATTGGTCCGCGGTCGGCGCACCGCCTCGCCTGCTTGCCGAGCCCGAGCCCGGCAACCCTCTCCTACCCCACCGTGAGCCGGCCCACCCGGTCGACTCAACCCGGGAGGTCGTGGTCGTCGACGAGATCGGTCGGCGCGAGCACGAAGACCTCGCAGAACATGTCCGGGCTCTGCTGGTTGCCCGACATGAAGCCCACCACGCGCCGCCCGCTCGCCTGCTCCACGACCGCGATGAAGCGATCCCGCATGACCTCCTGGAACTCCATCCGCTGAGCGGTCACCGCAGAGGCGCGGTCGCCGTCCCGCAGCGTCTGCTCGACCTTCGTGTAACCGCCCCGCAGCAGGCAGACCACGAGATCGTCGGCCACGTAGGTCTTGGCGCGCGTCGGGCCGATGCCGTAGAAGTCCTTGAGCAGGGCGACGATGCCCTCGGAGATGGCCGTTCGGACGCCACCGTCGCGTAGCTGATCCGTTCCTCTGGCGGTCATCTCGTCGATCGCGAGAAGAATAATCGGGCGCGGGAGTCCGGTGAAGTAGAGTGAACCTCGTGGCAGAAGGGCATGACGGCAGGGCCCGCGACGCGGGCAGTGCCGGCTGACCTTCGAGACCGCTCTTGTCGAGCGCTCGAGGAGGTTCCCCGTCGTGTCCGATCCACGCCAGTCAGCACCACCGCGGAGCACGGTCTTCGATGACCCGAGCGCCCGCGATCGCATGGTCGAGCAGCACCTGTCGCTCGCGGACGGGCTCGCGCGGCGATACCGTCACACGGCCGAGCCGCTCGACGATCTCATCCAGGTCGCCCGCGTCGGGCTCGTGAAGGCCGTCGATCGCTGGGACCCCGACCGCGGGTACGCGTTCTCGACCTTCGCGGTGCCCACGATCCTGGGCGAGCTGCGACGGCACTTCCGCGATCACACGTGGACGATCAAGCCGCCGAGGTCCCTCCAGGACCTCTACCTCAGCGCGCATCGCACCCGCGAGTACCTGGCGCAGGAGATCGGGCGCGAGCCGACGGCGCGCGACGTCGCCGACCGGCTCGGCAAGACGCCGGAGGAGATCGTCGACGCCTTCGAGGCCGGCGACGCCCATTCGCCCGTCTCGCTCGACATCGAGATCCGCGGCGAGCGGCCCGACGGCCTGACGCTGTCCGACCTGGTGATCGACTCCCGCGGGGAGCTGGCGCGAAGCGAGGACGCCATCGCGCTCTCGCAGCTCAGCGGCTCGCTCAGCGGCCACGAGTGGAAGGTCGTGCGCCTGCGCTTCGAGGAGGACCTCCTGCAACGGGAGATCGCCGAACGCGTCGGCTGCTCGCAGATGCACGTCTCGCGCATCCTCCGTGGCGCGCTGGCGCACATGCGCGCCGTCGGCACGACGGCCAGAGGGTCGTTCGACTGATCAGGCTGGCACCATGACCTGATGGCCGCCTGCACGCATCTCGACACGATCGAGCGCCTCGAGCTCCCCGACCCCGTCGCGGGCTGCGAGGAGTGCCTGGCCGAGGGCACGCGCTGGGTCCACCTGCGCATGTGCCAGGCCTGCGGCCACATCGGCTGCTGCGACAACTCGCCGGGGCGCCACGCCACCGCCCATCACGCCGCGAGCGGGCATCCGATCATCCGCTCGGCCGAGCCGGGCGAGGACTGGAGCTGGTGCTACGTGGACGAGCTCATGTTCCGGCTGCGGCCGTCCTGACCACGGCGTGCCCCGGCCGAGCACCTCGACGGACCCGCCGGGCGCGCAGGCGGCGATGTCGTGGGTCTCGGCGCGCAGGCGGCGGCGCAGCACGGCGAGCGCCGGCAGGCCGAGCAGCGCCGGGATCGCGAGCAGCAGCCCGCGGTAGGCGATCACGGCGACGGCGGCGTCGGTCGCGTCGACGCCGTAGAGCACGAGCGTCCCGATGAGGCCGGCGTCGACGCCGCCGATCCCGCCGGGGATCGGGATCAGGCTGCCGAGCTGGCCGATGATGTAGGCGACGAGCAGCACGCCGGCGGGCGGGACGTCGTTGCCGAACGCGGCGAAGCAGACGCCGAGCATCGCGACGTCGAAGAGCATGTAGCCGGAGGCGCCGGCGATGATCGCCACGTCGCCGGTGCGCAGCAGCCGCAGCAGCCTCGTCCACGCCGTCGCCGACCGCGCTCGCGGCCGCCTCGAGCCGGACCGACATCGAGCGCCGCGCGAACGCTCCCGCCACCTGGCGCGCTCCGAGGGCGAGCGCGATCGCCAGCGCGGCGACCACCGCCGGGACGACGCCGAGCAGGAGCCCCGGCGACCCGCTCAGGAGCCCCGTCGCCAGCGCGATCCCGCCGAGCAGGAGGAAGCCGACGTTGGCGAGGCTCGTCAGCAGGAAGAACGCCACCGTGCGCTGAGCGATGAAGTCGGCCGCGAGCCCGCCGCGGCGCAGGATCCACGCGCCGAGCGCCAGGCCGCCCGCCCCGCCGATCGAGAGGACCGAGTTCGCGGCGAGCTCGGAGAGCCCGATCTCGGTGCTCGTGCGCCAGCTCATGCGCCGGCAGAACACGCCGCGGAACACGAGCACGTAGCACCCGCACGACCCGAGCTGGAGCACGGCCGCGAGCACGAGCCACTCGGGCTGGGCGCCCATGAACCGGCTGCGCAGCGAGCTCAGCCCCGGGACGAGGACGACCGCGGCGACGACCACGAGCACGATGACCGCCAGGACGGCGAGCGAACGCCGCAGCCGCGACGGCGAGAACTCGTCGGGGAGCGGCTCCGCCTCGATCTCCACGGGCTCCAGGTACTCGACGGTGAAGCTCGGCCGCTCGCTCATGGTGCGAGCTCCCGCGCGACGCGGGAGGTGAGCCACGCCGCCGCCGGGCCCTTCGCGAGCCAGCGGCCCTCCTCGGCCCACGCCCAGGCCCCCGCCGCCGCCAGGGCCGCCTGCCCACCCCGCCGGTCGTTCGCGGCGAACCAGCGCAGGGCGTCCTGCAGCGAGGCGCGCACGAGCGGCGCGGGCAGCTCCGGGAACACCTCGGCCGCCGGCGGGCCGGCCAGCGCGCGCCCGGCGTCCCGGCCGATCGCCACGTCGATGACGAACCAGAAGCGCGGCTCCTCGCTCACGTCGTAGGTCACGTGCTGCGCCATGCGCGGCCCCGTGTTGAGATTGAGCTGGAACGCCGGGCCCAGCGGGTCGCGCAGATCCTCGCGCGCGTAGACGACGAGCTCGAGCCCCCGCACCGGACACGCGAGCGCGGGGTGCGAGACGCGGGCGGCCAGGCGCTCGCGCTCGGCGCGCGCGAGCCGGACCGTGGTCACGACCTGGACGTCGAGGTCGCTCGTCGCGGTGTCGAAGTCGCCGAGCGCGCCCGAGCCGAAGAGCCGCGCGCCGACGAGCCGCTCGCCCAGCTCGTCGCGGACGTTGGCGACCAGCTCGGCGAGGTAGGCCTCGATCTCCGCGTCCGGCACACCTCGGGAGTGTGGCGGGTGTCAGGACCGCGCGGGCGCCGCGACCGGCTCCGGGTGGTACTCGTCGAGCCCGGCCACGTGCTGGTAGCGCGCCCGCGGGCCGCTCAGGGCGATCTCGCGCAGGGCCTCGACCAGCCGGTCGACGTCGCCGGGGGTGGTGCCGAGCCCGATGCTGGCCCGGACCGCTCCCGGCAGCGAGGGACGCAGGCCGGCTCGCAGCTCGGCGCCGAGACGCTCGAGCTCGCCGTCCGGCACCCCGAGCAGCCGCGCCATGAGCAGGTGCGCGCAGAAGCAGCCGTGGCGGACGCCGATCGCGTGCTCGGCGCTGAGGACGGCGGCGAGCAGCGGATGCCGGTAGCCCTCGACGGTGAACGTCGCGACGCCGACGCGGTCGGCCGCCTCCGGCCAGAGCGTCAGCCGCCGCAGGCCCGGGACACCCGGCAACGCGTCCCAGAGCCGCTCCGCGAGCGCCCGCTCGTGCGCGGCGACGGCGTCCATCCCGAGGTCGAGCAGCGCGCGGCAGGCCGCGGCGAGCGCCACCACGCCGACCACGTTCGGCGAGCCGGCCTCGTGGCGCTCGGGCGCGTCCGCCCAGATGACGTCGTCGAACGTGACGAGCTCGATCGCGCCGCCGCCCTGCAGCAGCGGCGCCCGCGAGCGCAGCGCGCGGCGGTCGCCCACCAGCGCCCCGGCCCCGAACGGCGCGTAGAGCTTGTGCCCCGACAGCGCGAGGAAGTCGATCCCCGTGGCGGCCAAGTCGACCGCCCGGTGCGGCGCGAGCTGCGCGGCGTCGACGAACAGCCGGGCCCCGTGGGCGTGGGCGAGCCCGGCCAGCTCGGCCACCGGCCACACCTCCCCCGTGACGTTCGACGCGCCGGTGACGGCGACCAGGTCGGTCCGCGCCGACCGCAGCTCCCGCTCGCACGCCTCCAGCAGCTCGTCCGCCGACCCGGCGCACGGGAGCAGGCGGAGGTCGTGGCGCCGCCAGGGCAGCAGGTTCGAGTGGTGCTCGACGGCGCTGGCGAGGACCCGCGTGCCCGGAGGCAGCGCGGCCGACAGCACGTTGATCGCCTCCGTCGTGTTGCGCACGAACACGACCGCGTCGCCGCCACGGGCGCCGGCGAACTCGGCGACCGTGAGGCGCGCGTCCTCGAACGCCGCGGTGGAGACCTGGGACTTGTGGCCGCTGCCGCGGTGGACGCTGCTGTAGAACGGCATGAACGCCTCGACGGCGTCCCAGACGGCGACCATCGCGGGCGTGCTGGCCGCGTAGTCGAGGTTCACGTAGCGCCGCGGGCGGCCGTCGGCGCACGGCACGAGCGTGTCGGCGCCGATGAGGGGCGGCATGGCGGCCACCGGCTCAGGCACCGCCCCCGCGCGTGATGAGGACTCCCGAGCGCAGCGCGCGAGCGGGGCGCAGCGCGTGCTCGCGCCGCCGGGCGTGCGCGAGGACGACGCTCGAATACCCGTGCGACTCGTCCCCCGGCAGCTCGCGGACGTGCACGTGCGGGCTGAAGCCCGGCGCCAGGACCCGGCTGCACGTCGTGCTCGTCGACGTTCGCGCTCGGGAACCGCCTGCCGCCGACCACGTAGGAGCGGCACCGCCGCAGGGCGGCCGTGATGAACAGGCCGTCCGGGCCGACGAGGTCGGTGATGTTCGCCATCAGCGTCTCCCAGGTGGCGCGGTCGTCGGTCGCGGAGTCCGCGCAGTAGGCGCTGATGACCGTCGCGTAGCGCCGGCCGAGCGGGACGGGGCGGCGCGCGTCGACCTCGAGCAGCCGCGTGATCTTCGAGCGCGTGAGCTCCTCGCGGCGCATGACCTCCTCGTCGGTGGGAGCCAGGACGCCCTCGCACTCGAGCGTGTAGCGGACGAACTCGCTCCAGTCGTGGGCGCCGGGGTCGCGCCGGCGCCAGCGCTCGATCTCGTCGAGGTTCGCGGGCAGGTAGTCGGCGAGGTGGAGCTCCGAGGCCTTCGGCGCGGCGAGGAATACGTGATGGAGCGTGGGCCCGGTGCCGAAGACGAGGACCGGCTCGCCGGCCGGGGCCTCGTGCATCGCGTCCGCGAAGAACGCGATCGTCTCGCGCTCGTCGGGCTCGACGGCGCTGTAGTAGTCGGCCAGGTAGTCCCGCGGCACCCAGTCCGTGTCGAAGGACGCGGCCCGCGGCGCGGAGGAGCCGGCGCGTGACGCGCGCGAGGACGTACTCGTAGACGGCGGCGCCGAGGTTGGCGCCCGCGAGGAAGAGCAGCGCCTGGTTGGACGAGACGGCGTCGGTCAGGACCGCGGCGCCGAACGCGCCGGCGTAGTACGGCGCCTCCTTCGCGAGCTCCGTGACGACGTAGCCCGCGCCGGCGGCGAGGCGCTGCGTGTGCGCGCCTCGCCGCCCGGCGAGCTCGAAGGCGGCCTTGGAGAGGACGTTGGTGCTGGTCCCGGTCTGCCGGAGCAGGAGCCAGTTGGCGCGCAGGTTCACCCGCAGCCCGAGGCCCCACAGCACGTACGACGCGGCCAGGAGGGCGAGCACGGCCGTGTGGCCGAGCCCGCTGCCGAGCTGCGACGCGACGAGCAGCACGCCGGCCGCGGTCGCCACCGCGTCGAGCGCGTACGTCGACGCGGCGGTGGCCGCCACCGTGATGATCCAGCGCAGGCCGGCGGGATGTGGCCGGAGGGTTGCCATGGCAGCGAGAATGGGCACCGGCGCTGTCACGGCGCTGTCATGCCGCCACCAAGGGAGCCAGGTGCAGTTCCGGATCCTCGGACCCGTCGAAGCGATCGGCCAGGACGGCGAGGTGCTCCCGTGCCCGGGCCGGCCGCTGCGGCTGCTCGCGCTGCTGCTGGTCGAGGGCGGACGGGTGGTGCCCGCGGACGTCGCCATCGACGCGCTGTGGGCAGACGCGCTGCCCGCCAATCCCGCGAACGCGCTCCAGCTCGTCGTCTCGCGCCTCCGCCGGGTGCTCGGGGAGGACGCGGTCGCCTGGCGCGCGGACGGGTACGAGCTGCGGCTCGACGGCCCCGACGCCGTCGACGCCCGGCGGTTCGAGCGCCTGACGGCCGAGGGCCGCGACGCGCTCGCGCGCGGCGACCACGGCGCGGCGAGTCCGATCCTCGCGGGCGCGCTCGAGCTCTGGCGGGGCCCGGCGCTGCAGGACGTCCGCTACGAGCAGTTCGCGGCCGGCGAGGCCGAGCGGCTCGAGGAGCTGCGCCTCGTATGCCTGGGCGCGCGCATCGACACCGACCTCGCGCTCGGCCGCCATGAGGACCTCGTGGGCGAGCTGCAGGCGCTCGTGGCGGAGCATCCCCTGCGCGAGTCGCTGCGCGGGCAGCTCATGCTGGCGCTGTACCGCTGCGGGCGGCAGGCCGATGCGCTCGCCGCGTACGGCGACGCTCGGTCGCGGCTCGCGGACGACCTCGGCCTGGATCCGTCACCCGAGCTGCGCGCGCTGGAGCGGGACATCCTCCGCCAGCGGGTCGGCCCGCCGGCGCCGGCGCGGCCGGGCCGCCGCGAGGTCGTCTGCGTGGCCGCCGACGTGCGCGCGACCGCGCGCGGGACGCCGCTCGACCCCGAGGTGCTGCACGACGTGATGGAGCGCTGCCATGCGGCGATGGACGCGGTCGCGCACCGGCACGGCGGCCCGGTCCGCGAGCTGCGCGGCTCCGGCATGATCGCCGCCTTCGGCGCCCCCGTCGCGCATGAGGACGACGCGCTGCGCGCCGTGCGTGCCGCCCTGGCGCTCCGGGGGCGGCTCACCGTGATCGCCACGGCGCTCGCGAGCGAGCGCGGCATCGCGCTCGACGCCCGCGCCGGCGTGACCGCCGGCACTGCGCTGATCGCGGACTCGTCGCGGCCCGGGCGGCTCCCGCTCGGCGACGTCGTCGAGGCCGCGGCCCGGGTCGCCCGCGACGCCGCCCCGGGCGAGATCGTGATCGACGACCGCACCCGGGCGCTGCTCGGCGACGCGGCGCACACCGCGCCGTCCGCGTCCGGGCGCTTCGTCCTGCACGGCCTGGCCACGGACCGCACGGCCGCCGGCCCCGACAGCCCGCTCGTCGGCCGGGAGCGCGAGCTGCGGCTGCTCGAGGAGGCCCTCGAGCGCGCGATCCGTGGACGCGAGCCGCAGCTCGTGACCGTCGTCGGCGAGCCGGGCATCGGCAAGTCGCGGCTCGCGCGCGAGCTCACCGCGCGCCTCGGCGAGCGCGCGACGGTGCTCGAGGGCCGCTGCCTGCCGTACGGGCTCGGGATCACCTACTGGCCGGTCCGCGAGATGGTGCTCCAGGCGGCGGGCGGGCGGCCGATCGCGGCGCTCACGGCCGGCCTGCCCGACGGGGCGGCGGCCGCCGCGTCGGTCGCCGGCACGCTCGGCCTGGGCGAGGCCGCGCCCGGCGAGGCGACGCCCTGGGGCTTCCGGGTCGTGTTCGGCGCCGTCGCGCGCGACGGCCCGCTCGTGCTCCTGTTCGACGACGCCCACTGGGCGGAGCCGCAACTGCTCGACCTCGTGGAGGACCTCGCCGCGCGGATGACCGATGCGCCGGTCGTGCTGCTCTGCCTCGCCCGTCCCGAGCTGCTCGCCTCGCGCCCGGCGTGGGCCGCGACCTCGATCCGGCTCGGGCCGCTCGCCGCGGACGAGAGCCGCCGGCTGCTCGCCGGCCGCCGCGGCCTCTCGGAGCCCCAGCGGGCGGCGGTCACCGAGCGGGCCGGCGGCAACCCGCTCTTCCTCGAGCAGCTCGCCGTGCACGTGGCCGAGCACGACGGGCCTTCGCCCATGCCTCCCGCGCTGCACGCGCTGCTCGCCGCGCGCCTCGACCTGCTCGCCCCGCGGGAGCGATCGATGGTCGAGGCGGCCGCGGTCGAGGGGGAGCGGTTCCACCTCGGCGGCGTGCTGGCGCTCGTCGACGACGTCGGGGAGGCGGACGCGAGGCGCGGCCTGGACACGCTCGTGGAGCGTGAGCTCCTGTTGCCGGCCAGGAGCGAGATCGCGGGCGAGCAGGCGTGGCGCTTCCGTCACGCGCTGGTGCGGGACGCGGCCTACGCGTCGATGCCGAAGGGCGTGACGGCGCAGTGGCACGAGCGCCTCGCGGGCTGGCTCGCGCTGATCGAGGCCCGGGTCCCCGAGCCCGACGCGCGGATCGGCACGCACCTCGAGCGGGCCCACGCCGCCGCGGTCGAGCTCGGCGGCGCATCGCCGGAGCTGGAGGCGCTCGCGGCCGGCGCCGCGCGACGCCTCGCCGTGGCCGGGCGCCGCGCGCATCTCCGCGGCGACCTCTCGAGCGAGATCGCCTTCCTGGCGCGCGCCGCCGAGCTGCTCGGCGGCGACGAGCGGGCGCGCGCCGAGCTGCTGCCCACCCTCGCCGCGGCGCTCGTCGAGGCCGGCACGCTGGACCGGGCGGCCGAGGTGGCGGACGCCGCGCTCGCGGTCGGCGAGCGGCTCGGCCTCGCGCAGGTCCGCTGGCGCGCCGCCGTCGAGTGCGAGCGCCTGCGGGCCTTCCGCCGGCCCGACGAGGTCGACCCGGAGGCGTCGCTGGCCGTGGCGGACCGCGCCGTCACCGCCCTGCAGGAGCTCGGCGACGATCTCGGGCTCGCGCGCACCTACACGCTCAGGTGCGAGGTGCTCTGGCTCGAGGGGAGCCCGGGGGCCGGCTACGACAACGCCAAGCGCGCCGTGCACCATGCGCGGCGGGCCCGCAGCGGCTTCGAGGTCGACACGGGCGTGAGCCTCATGGCGTGGGCGCTCGTCGTCAACGCCGTCCCGGTCTCCGAGGCCAAGCGCCGGTGCGCCGAGCTCGAGCGGGAGGTCGCCGGGCGCTTCGCCGCGATGAGCGTGCGCGGGTTCGGGGCCGTTCTCGACGCGATGGCGGGGCGCTTCGAGCTGGCGCGAGCGGAGCTCGAGCGGGCGCGCGGCGGCCTGGCGGAGCTGCGGCTCAAGCAGGCCTCGGTCTGGATGGCGGTGTTCGACGCGCAGGCGAAGATGCTGGCGGGCGACGGCGCCGCGGCCGAGCGGGCGCTCGACGACGCGGATCTGATCGCCGCCGAGATCGGCGACGTCTGGTTCCAGTCGACGATCCTCGTCGACCGCGCGCACGCCGTCCTCGCGCAGGGCGACCCCGGCGCGGCGGCCGCGGCCGTCGCGCGCATCGAGGACGTCCCGGCCCGCGCCGACATGGAGTGGCGGGTCAAGCGCCACGCCGCCCGCGCCAGGCTGGCGGCGCTGGAGGGCGACGCGGACCGCGCGCTGCACGAGGCGCGGCGCGCCACCGCGCTCGCCGATCCGACCGAGATGTTCACGTTCCGCGCCGACGCCCACCGCGACCTCGCCGAGGTCGCATCCCGCTGCGGGCGGCACGCCGAGGCCCGCGCGGCGGCCGCCACAGCGCTCGCGCTGTACGACGCGAAGGAGAACGTCGCCTCCGCGAGGCCGCTGCGAGCGCGCGCGCTCTGATCCGCGGTATCACCGGCGTGCCCGGGGCGCTCCTCCTGTCACATGCCCCAAAGGAGCGCCACGATGGCCAAGCGCAACGAAGCATCCTTCCCCGCCGCTCTCGCGCACCCGACCGCGGGACGGAGCACGCTCGACCCGACCCTGATCGCCGTCCGATGGCGGCCCGGCGTCACGGACGAGGAACGGTCGGCGCTGCTGACCGAGGCCGGGCTCGCCCCGGCGACCACCGAGGGCGAGCGCCCGGGGCTCGCCGTCAACCGCACCGAAGGGCTGTGGTGGGCCCGCGGCAAGGCCACGAGCGCCGTGCTCGGCCGGCTGCAGGCCAGTGAGCTGGTCGAGTGGGTGACCCCCGGCTACCGCGCCGCCACCGCCGAGGAGGAGGACGACCCCACGAAGGTGTTCGCCGTCAACCCGACCCGGCTCTACGTCCCCGAGACCGCGCTCGAGGCCGCGGCCCTGCCGTCCGGCGTCGCGCTGGACAGCACGCGCACGAGCCGCCTCCCGGGCCTGACGGCCCTGGTCGTCGAGGCGCCGAGCCCCGCCGACCGGCGGACCGCCGTGCACCTCGCGGCCGACATCCCCGGCGCGCGCTTCGAGAGCATCCCCTACCTCTCCCCCACGACTCGCGCCGGCTGCCGGCCGCCGACCGGCTCCTTCTCGCCGAACGACCCGATGTTCGCCGCCGAGTGGGGCATGCAGCGCGTCGAGGCCCCGCGCGCGTGGGAGATCGTCCGCGGCGACCCCGGCGTGACCGTCGCCGTGATCGACGAGGGCGTCGAGCTCGGCCATCCCGACCTCGACCTGCATCCGCAGTCCTGGAATGCGTCGACCGACACGCCCGACGGCAGCCCCACGGGCAACCACGGCACGGCGTGCGCCGGCATCGTGGCCGCGCGGATGGACAACGGCCAGGGCGTCGCCGGCCTGGCGGGCGGCGCGCGCGTCATGGCGATCGCCACCGCCACGTGGGCCGACGTCGACATCGCCGAGGGCCTGTACTTCGCCGCCGACAACGGCGCGCGCGTCGTGAGCATGAGCTTCGGCGTCTACCCCTCGTGGAACATCTGGGACTTCGACCTGATCCGCGACGCGCTCCAGTACGCCCACGACAAGGGCCTCGTGCTCGTGGCCGCGTCGGGCAACGAGGACATCCCGGAGTCGCGCTTCCCGGGCAGCGACGGCCGGACGATCACCGTCGGCGGCAGCAATCGCAGCGACGAGCGCAAGCGCGTCGGCGACGCCTCCAGCGAGGACTGGTGGGGCGCCAGCTACGGCCCGGACGTCGACGTCGTCGCGCCGTGCCTGGAGATCCCGACCACCGACCGGCTCGGCGGCGACGGCTACGACGCCGGCGACTACTACGACCGCTTCAACGGCACCTCGTCCGCCACGCCGTGCGTGGCCGGCCTGGCGGCCCTGATCCTCAGCCTCCGCCCCGACCTCACCAACGTCGACGTCCGCTCGATCATCGAGAGCACGTGCGACAAGATCTCGCCGGCCGTGTACGACTACGGCAACGTCGCCGGCAAGCCGAGCGGGACGTGGAACGACGAGGTCGGCTACGGCCGCATCAACGCCGAGCGGGCGCTCCTGGCGGCCTGCGCGACGGGCGCCGAGGAGGACCGCGACGAGTGCCGCGGCTGCGGCGGTCGCTGCGGCGAGGACACGCCCGAGGAGTGCCGCGGGCCGGCGCCGCTGCCCTGGCTGGACCCGCACCGGTGCATGCTGTTCTACGAGGCGCGCACGTTCGACCTCGACCCGCTCGAGGACCGCCGCCGGCTCCAGCTGCGCGTCACGTACGAGCACTGCCTGCGACTCCTCGGCCGCCACCAGGGCGGGCTCCTCTACACGACGACGCTGCTCCCCGGCGAGGAGGTGCAGCTGTTCGAGTTCGACCGCTACCGCCGCGTGCGCGCGGAGACCGAGCAGCTGTCCGTGCACTCGTCGTTCCGGCAGACGATCAGCGCGCTGTCCCAGACGCGGCGGAGCTCCTCGGCCTCGGCGTACGTCGAGACCCTGACCGACACGCGCGTGCAGTCCGACGTGTCGGTCTCGGCGGGAGGCGGCCTCGCCGGCTTCTTCGGCGCGCCGAGCGTGAAGGGCGAGTTCTCCACCGACGTCGAGACGACGATCGCCAGCGGCGCCTCGACCCGGACCGTCTCGGAGCAGTTCACCCAGAACGCGGTGACCGCCTCGCAGGCGACCGACGCCGAGCGCTCGGTCGTCGTGAGCCGGTTCGAGGAGGCCGAGCACCAGAGCACCACCCGCCGCGCGCTGCGCAACGAGAACGACTGCTACGCCGTGACGTACTACGTGCGCCGCGTCAACGAGGTGTACGAGGCCTACACGCGCGTGGTGGAGATCGAGTGGCGGATCGACGACGGCCCGCTGCGCTCGATCGACGACCTCGCGGACGCGCCCGAGGACGTCGTGCGGGCGATCAAGCGGGCGATCGAGGAGCTGCCCAGGCGCGGCGAGAGCGTGCGCAACCCGCGCGAGATCACGCTGCCGACCGACGGCACGCTCTACGAGGCCGAGCTCGCCCACTGCTCGTCGTGCGAGCCGATGCGCGAGGAGGCGCACCGGATCCACCTCGAGCAGGAGCGCCTGCGGGCGCGGCGCGCGTGCCTGGAGAACGAGCTCCTCGCCCTGGAGATCGAGCGCCGCCGGACCTCCGGCGACGTCGCGCTCGACGTGGGCAGCTGGCCGCTCGAGCTCCCGGCGGGCGACCCGCACCCGGCGATCGACTGACGTTCCCCTGGACGGCGCGGCGCCGGGCCCTGGCCCGGCGCCGATCGCCGTTCTCTATCGCACGTCCGTCAGATCGTGTTGGTGCGCTCGCCGTCCCGGCCTAGCGTCGGGGTCGATGATCCTGTTCGCGTACGACGGGTCCGACGAGGCGAAGGCCGCGATCCGCGCCGCGGCGCGGCATCTGCGGCCGGGCCGGGACGCGATCGTCCTGACCGTCTTCCAGCCGGTCTCGGCGCTCCCGTTCCTCGGGCCGGCGAACGTGACCCCCGACCTCGAGGCGGCCGTCGAGCGGGATGCCCGCAGGGTCGCCGGGGAGGGCGCCGAGCTGGCCCGGTCCGCCGGCTTCGACGCGACGCCGCTCGCCGAGAACGGCATGCCCGTCTGGCGCACCATCGTGGACTCGGCGAACGAGCGCGGCGCGAGCATCGTGGTGATGGGCTCGCACGGGCGCACCGGCGTGGGCCTCGTGCTCATGGGCAGCGTCGCCTCGGCCGTGGCGCGCCACGCCGAGGTCCCGGTCCTGATCGTCCACCCGCCCTCCCAGCGAACTTAGCCAGGCTTTGGCCGGCCATCAGGATGCGCACAGCTTCACGCGCCACCCTGAAGGCATGTTCGAGTTCACGGATGCCATCGCGGTAGTGCTGGCGCTGCTCACCGTGGCGGTCTTCGCCGCGATGATCTGGGCGGGCAACCACACCCACTGAGCGCCCGCGCAAGGGCTAGACGCACGCTCGGCGTGCTGGCGAGCAGCTCACGCGTGTACGCGGACGCCGGCGCCGTGAACACGTCCTCCACCGCCCCGCGCTCGACGATCCGGCCCTGCGTCATCACGACGACGCTGTCGGCCACCGAGCGGATCAGCGCGAGGTTGTGCGTGATGAAGATCATCGTCAGCCCGAGCTGCTCGCGCACCTCCGCCAGCAGCTCGACGATCGCCGCCTGCACCGAGACGTCGAGCGCGCTGGTGACCTCGTCGCAGAGCAGCAGCCGCGGCTGGACGACGAGCGCGCGGGCGATCGCGACGCGCTGGCGCTCGCCGCCGGACAGCTCGTCGGGGAAGCGGTTCGCGGCCTTTCGGGAGAGCGACACGCGCTCGAGCACCTCGTTCACGCGCGCGCCGGCCTCCCGCTTGGGGACGGACTCGAACAGCTCGAGCTGCCGCGCGATCGTCTGGCCCGACGGTCCGCCGCGGGTTCAGCGACGAGTAGGGGTTCTGGAAGACGTACTGGATCTCCTGACGCGTGCTCGCGGGCCGCGCGCGGGCGCTCGTCGCCAGCTCCGCGCCGTCGTAGCGCACGCTGCCGGTCCACTCGCGATGGAGCCCGCCGAGGCAGCGGGCGAGCGTGGTCTTGCCCGAGCCGGACTCGCCGACGATGGCCAGGCACCGGTTGCGCCCGACGGCGAGGTCGATCTCGCTCAGCACCTGCGCGGACCCGTAGCCCGCGGCGAGGTCCTCCACGCTCAGCAGCACGTCGTCGGGCGCCGGAAGGTCGAACGGCCGCCCGCCGGAGAGCGCGGGGAGCACGTCGGTCTCGCCCGCGCGCAGGCACCGCACGGTCCAGCCCGCGCCGGCCGCGACCTCCGCCGGATCCTCCGCGGCGCAGCGGTCCGTGGCCAGCGAGCAGCGCGGGTGGAACGAGCAGCCGCCGGGCCGCTCGCCCGGGAGCGGCGCGTGGCCGGCGATCCCGGCGATGCCGCGCTCGCCGCCGATGTCGGGCACCGCGCGCAGCAGCCGCCGCGTGTACGGGTGGCGCGGCGTCTCGAAGATCGCGTCGCGCGGGCCGTGCTCGACGATGCGCCCCGCGTACATCACGGCGACGTGGTCGGCGAGCGAGGCGACGACCGCGAGGTCGTGGCTGACGTACAGGCCGGCGACCCCGTGGGTCCGGCACAGGTCGCGGATCGTCTCGAGCACGCGCGCCTGGGTCGTGACGTCGAGGCCCGTCGTCGGCTCGTCGCAGACGATGACCGAGGGCCGCGGCGCGAACGCCATCGCGATCGCCACGCGCTGCTGCTGGCCGCCCGAGAGCTGGTGCGGGTACCGCCGCAGGAACGCGGGATCGGCCGGCAGGGCGACCTCCTCGAGCGCCTCGCGACCACGCGCGTGTCGCGAACCGCGCGGTCGAGCGCCTCGCGGAGCTGGGTGCCGATCCGGAGCGCCGGGTTCAGCGCCGTTCCCGGGTCCTGCGGGATGTACGCGACCTTCGTGCCGCGGACGGCCTGCAGGTCGCGGTCGCGCAGCGCCAGCAGGTCGGCGCCGCCGATCCGCACGGAGCCCGCGGCGATCCGCGCGCCGCGGCGGGCATGGCCGAGCAGCGCCATCCCCACGGTCGTCTTGCCCGAGCCCGGACTCCCCGACCAGCCCGAGCACCTGGCCGGGCGCGATCGTGAAGGCGACCTCGTCGACGATGTCGGGGCGGCCGGCGCGGACGAGCTCGACCCGCAGGTCGCCGACCTCGACGCTCATCGGTCGATGCCCGCCGACGCCCGCGCGATCGCGTCGGTGACGAGGTTGAAGCCCACGGTGAGCAGGCCGATCGCGATGGCCGGCGCCACGACGCCCCACGGCATCACCACGAGCGACAGCCGGTTCTCGTTGATCATCAGGCCCCAGTCGGCGTTCGGCGGCTGGATGCCGAACCCGAGGAAGCTCATCGACGCGATGATCGCGATCGAGTACGTCATCCGCAGGCCCGTCTCGACCATCATCGGGCCGGTCACGTTCGGCAGGGCCTCGGAGAACATGATCCGCAGCGGCCGCTCGCCGGCGGCCTCGGCGGCCTTGATGAAGTCGCGCTCGAAGACCTCCTGCGCCGCGGCGCGGATGACCCGCGCCGTGTACGGCACGTTGCAGAGCATCACGACGAGCACGAGCAGCCACAGCTTCGGCCCGATCGCCGAGACCGCCAGCAGCGCGAGCACGATCGGCGGGAACGCGAGCAGGACGTCCATCAGCCGCATCAGGCCCTTCGTCGGCCCAGCGGCCCAGGTAGGCGGAGACGAGGCCGATCGCCGTGCCGACGGCGATCCCCACCACGGTCGAGACGGCGGCGAGCCAGATCACCGACCAGCCGCCGTAGAGGAAGCGCGAGAAGACGTCGCGGCCGAGCTGGTCGGTGCCGAGCAGCGCGTCCGCCGACGGCAGCGCGTTCGGGGCGCCGACGAACTCGGTCGGCGTGTGCGGCGCGACGACCGGGCCGAGGACGGCGACGGCCACGAGCGCGCCGACGATGGACAGCCCGACGAGCCCGCGCGCCGAGCGCAGCGCGGCGCGCAGGACCGCGAGGCCGGGCCGCCGGTCGAACGCCACCTCCGCGGTGACGATCTCGGTGGCCGTGACCGCCGTCACCGGCCGGCCGTCCGCAGCTTCGGCGTGACGACGACCGTCGCGAGGTCGGCCGCGAGATTGAGCAGCACGTAGATCGCCGCGATCAGCATCACGAGGAACTGCACGATCGGCATGTCGCGGTTGCGCACCCCGTCGACCAGCGCGGTGCCGATGCCCGGGTAGTTGAAGACGAACTCGATGACGACGATGCCGCCGGCCATGTAGGCGAGGGCGAGCGCGACGGCCTGGATCGCCGGCGCGATCGCGTTCGGCACCGCGTGGCGCCAGATGACCCGGCGCTCGGGCAGCCCCTTCAGGCGCGCCGTGGTCACGTAGTCGCTCTCCAGCACCTCGACCATCGAGCCGCGCATCACGCGGCTCACGTACGGCACGACGACGAGGCAGAGCGTGAGCACCGGCAGCACGAGGACGTCCGGCGAGTCCCACACGCTGGTCCCCGGCGGCACCAGCGAGATCGCCGGGAACCACGTGAACACCTGCGTCGAGAAGAGCACGATGGCGCCGATCCCGATCACGAACGGCGGGAGCGCCGCGAGGACGAGGGTCCCGGTCGAGAAGCCGTGGTCGGTCAGTCCGTCACGGCGCACCGCCATCAGCACGCCGAGCCCGATCGACAGCGGGATGCTGATGAGCCCGGCGACGAGCGTGAGCCAGAGGCTGTTGACGAGGCGCTCCGACAGCACCTCGGTCACGGGCGTCTGGGAGACGATCGAGTCGCCGGGGTCGAGCGTCAGGACCCCGGCGAGCCAGTGGACGTACTGGGAGAGCGCGGACTCGTTCAGGTGGAGGTTCTCCCGGACCGCGGCGAGCCGTTCCGGCGTCGCCTCCCGCCCGAGGATCGCCGTCGCCGGATCCCCCGGCAACGCGAGGGTCGCCCCGAAGACGAGGAGCGAGACGACCCACAGCGTCAGCAGTCCCCAGAGGATCCGGCGGATGACGGTCCGGCGCACGCCGCTATGCGAGGAAGCCGACTCGCGCCAGCTGGTAGTTGCCGAGGCTCTGGAAGTTGCCCGGCTCGATCGGCGCGAGCTTGTTGCTGTACGCGTCGATCACGTTCGCGAAGCCCCAGACGATGTAGGCGCCGCGGTCGTAGTCGATCTGCTGGGCCTGGCGCGATGAGCTGCTTGCGCTTGTCGACGTCGAGCTCCTTCTTGGCCGTCGTCGACGATCTTCGTGTACTCGTCGTCGTCCCAGCCGGTGTCGTTCACCGTCGCGCCGGGCAGCGTGATCTGGGCGGCCTGCGGGATGTAGTCGCGCGTGCCCCAGTACCCCTGGGTGAACGGCCACTTGAGGTAGCTGGCGAGGAACGCGTCGGTGTCGAGCTGGGAGAGCTTGACGGTGACGCCGGCGGCCTTGGCCTGCTCGACGAAGACCTGCGCCGACGAGACCATGCCCTCGTAGAACGGCGACGTCGTCAGCTCGATGCTGAGGTCGCTCTGGCCCGCCTGCTTGAGCAGCGACTTGGCCTGCTCGAGGTCCTGGCGCGCGCTGCGGCAGGTCGGCGTTGTAGGTCGGGTCGTTGATGCCCCACGTGTCGTTGCCGAGCCGGCCGTAGCCGTTGAGCACCTGGCTGAGCATCTGCTCGCGATCGACGAGCAGGCGCAGGGCCTGGCGCACGCGCACGTCCGAGAACGGCTTCACGTCGACGTGCATGGCGATCGGGATCCACGTGCCGGTCTCGGCGTTGAGGACCGTCATCTCCTTGTTGGACTCGAGCGTCTTGACCTGCGCGCCCGGCAGCGCGGCGATCGCGTCGACCTGGCCGCTGAGCAGCGCGTTGACGCGCGCGCCCGGGTCGGCCAGCTCGGTGATCGTGATCTGGTCGGCGAAGCCCGGCGGTGCCGTGGTAGTTCTCGAAGTGCAGCAGCGTCGCCTGCTGGCCGGCGGTGAACGTGTCGGCCTTGTACGGCCCGGTGCCGACCGGGTTCTTGGGGTCGTAGTCGGTCGGGACGATGCCGTTGAAGTACTGGCCGAACTCGGCGTCGAAGACGGAGTTGGGCGCGGTGAGCGGGATCAGCACCGTGAGGTCGTCGAGCTTCTTCAGGCCCTTGAGGTCGACCGATCGCGAGGCCGCCGCCGCCGCGCGACGCCGTGTCCGGGTCGACGATCCGCTTGATCGAGAAGATCAGGTCGTCGGCGGTGACCGTCTTGCCGTTGTGGAACTCGACGTCGGGCTTGAGCCGGACGACCCATTCCGAGGGGTTCGTCGCCTCGAACGACTCGGCGAGCACGAGGCCGAAGGTGCCGTCCGGCCATGTACTGGGCGACCGGCTCATAGAGGTTCGACGCCCAGGCCAGCTCGGGGTCGGTGTTCGGCGTGTGCGCGTCCTGCGTCTCCTTGTTGGAGCCGGCCTGTACGCCGACCCGCAGCTCGCCGCCCTTCTTGGGCTCGCCGGTCGGCTCCGGCCGTCGATGCCGGGCTGCCGCCGGCCGCCCCGCCCCGTCATCGTCGCCCCCGCAGGCGGCGAGCAGGCTGCCGGCGCCGAGCGCCAGCGACGCGGCGCCTGCGCCCTTGAGCACCGTGCGGCGCGTGTGCGAGCTCCGCGGAGCGCGCCGTCGATCTCTTCGTCCCTCATTGCCCACTCCTCGTCGTTGGTCACCGCACAGTGTCCGGGATGCAGCGGCCAGGCTCCCTCCGGAGTTTTTGGTCTACCATATCCAGACCGATAGAGTCAATCGCGCAACCGAAACGGCAGCCGCCGCCTCGCGGACCGACCGGTGCGGCGGTCCGCCAAATGGCCGATCAGCGAACGACGGCGAGCGCGCCGGCGAGATCGCCGGCGCTGAGCTGCTCGTCCGGGATCCAGACGAACAGCCGCTGCCCGCCGATCTGGCCGGGAGCTGCAGGAGCAGCCGCCAGCGAGCGGCCGCGGGCTCGCACTCCGAGGCCGCCGGATGGACGCGCGGGAGGCTCGTCCCCGGCGTCGTGGCCGCGCGACCGCAGCTCGCAGCGCAGCGGCATGTCGCCGCGCCGGTCCTCGGGGTAGCCGAGCAGCCGCATCACGTACTCCGGGGTGTGCTGCGGGAGGCTCGACGCCCTGGAGCTCCGCGAGCCGCTCGCGCAGCGCCTCCCAGGCGCCGGTCTCCTCCGGGCGACAGGCCGAGCGCCTGCGCCGGCGCCGCCCAGACGCGCGGGAGCACGAGCTCGGCGGAGAGGCCGAGCGGCGTGCGGGCGCTGTCGGACATGCGCGTGGCCTCGGCCCGACGGCGAGGCGCACGTCGTCGCCCTCGCGGAAGCACGACAGCAGCCCGTCGGCGGGCAGGCCGAGGCCGCCGCCGGCGACCCGCGCGAACTCCTCGAGGTCGAGCTGGAGCACCGGGGTCGTCGCCGCAGGTCGGGAGCCGGCCGGTCGGCCTCGGGCGTCCGCGTCAGCCGCACGCTGGTCCGGGCGAGCGAGCGGACGTCGTCCACGCGCGCGCCGAGCCCGCACTCCGCCGCCAGGTCCGCGAGCTCCTCGCCGGTCGCGCACCGCTGCGCCGGCAGCGCCGCTGGCGGCGGCGGCGGCTCGACCGGCTCGGGTCGCGGCGGCGATCCCGGCCCGCCGCGCCGCGCAGCGCCTCGCCGGCCAGGGACCGGAAGAAGCCGCGACGATCGACGTTGCCCATCCGCTGAGCGTGTCAGTCTCTGACCGCCGACGGCGCTGCGACCGCGGCTGCGACCGGCTCGGGCTCGGGGTACAGGTCTCTTGCCCCAGCCGCCGGTGCTGGTGCAGCGGGTAGTAGATGAGGCCGATCACCAGCGGGATCCCGACGAGCCAGTAGACGACCCGGATGTCGAGCTTCCAGACCGGGTTCGTCGTGTCGCGCGCCCAGGCGAGGTTGAGCAGCGTCGCGCCGGCGCAGACGAGGCCGGCGACGTTGACGGGGATGCCCCAGCGCCCGAGCGAGAACGGCGCCGCCTCGCCGTGCGGCCAGCCCTTCAGGCGCGCCCACAGCGAGATCGCCCATGACGAGGAAGTACGGCACGTACATCGCCGCGATCGCCCCGGTCACGAGCACCGTGAGGTCGCTCGTGACGAAGATGAGCGGGAGCGAGGCGAGCACGCAGATGGTGAGCGCCGCCACCCACGGCACCCCGTTGGCGCGCGTGCGCGACAGCGCGGCCGAGAACGGCAGCTGGCGGTCGCGGGCCATGCTGTAGACGTGCCGTGGAGATCCCGGTGAACAGCGCGTTGGGCGCGAGGATCAGCGTCCAGACGATGAGGACCAGGTAGAGCTTCACGACCCAGGTCGGGAGGACGCTGTCGATGATGTCCTGGACCGGTGTCCCGCTCACCATCGCCGCCGGGAGGTCGGGGATCGAGAGGATGAAGAGCGCGAGGAAGCAGATCCCGCCGAGCACGGTGACGAGCCACGACCCGAGGATCGCCCGCGGCGCCTGCGCGCTGCGCGTCGACCGTCTCCTCCCCCAGCGTGCCCGCGGTCTCGAAGGTGAACAGCGCCCAGAGGCCGACGAACATGCCGCCGGCGATGAAGCCGGGCAGCCAGTCGCCGAACGTGTCGCCGGTGCCGCCGGTCTCGAAGAGGAAGCCCGGCCCGTGGTGCGGACCGAGCGCGAAGACGAGCACGGAGAGGCACGACGAGGATCCCGAGCTCGATGGCGACGCCGACGGCCGAGAGCCGCCCGAGCAGCTCGATGCCCATGAGGTTGAGCGCGGTGGAGAGCACGATGACGCCGACCGCGATGAGCACGGTCGAGGTCGTCGAGGGCTCCCAGCCGAACAGCGGGTTGAGCACCGCGGGCATGACGATCGCGTAGGAGGGCAGCAGCGCCAGCAGCGCGCCGAGGTAGAGCCAGCCGACCCACCAGCCCGTGCGGCGGCCGGCCAGCCGCATCGGCCACTGGTACAGCGAGCCCGCGTAGGGATAGTGCGACGCCAGCTCGGCGTACACGAGGCACATCATCAGCAGCGAGAACGAGACGAGGATCCAGCCCCAGAAGAACGCGGGCCCGGAGGAGCTCAGCGAGAACGCGAACAGGCTGAAGATGCCTGCCGTGGCGCCGACGCAGGCGTACGTCATCGCCCCGGTCGTGAAGCCCGACAGCCTGCGCTTGAGCCCTGCGTCGCGACCGGCGATGTCAGCCATCGATCCTCCGACCCCCTCGAGTCGCCCGACCACCGACAATACGGTATGTAAATGGTCTATCAGAGGTCTAGATCAGAAGTCAACAGCGGGCTGGTCTGCGAGACTGATCGCTCGATGACGCGTCCGGAAGCCCAGCCGCTGATCCGCGACGGCCGCCCGCCCGGCGAGCGCGTCGAGGAGCACCTGCGACAGCTCATCACCCAGGGCAACTTCGACCGCCACGCGCGGCTGCCCCCGGAGCGCGAGCTGGCCGAGCGCCTCGGGGTGAGCCGCATGACGCTGCGCCAGGCGCTCGCGGCGCTCGAGCGCGACGGGCTCGTGACCCGCACGGCGGGCCGCAACGGCGGCACGTTCCTCGCACGCGGCACGGTCGAGCGCAACCTCGGCCGCTTCAGCGGCGTGCCGGCGTACCTGCGCAGCCAGGGGTTCACCGCGGGCTGCCGCGTCGTCTCCGCGCGCGTCGACGCCGCCGACGGCGACGTCGCGGAGAACCTCGAGATCCCCGTGGGCGCGACGGTGTGCGACATCCTGCGCGTCCGCCTGGCCGACGGCGTGCCGATCTCGCTCGAGCACGCCTGGCTGCGCGCCGAGCCGCTGCCGGGACTGCTCGACCGGCCGCTCGGCGAGTCGATCTCGGAGATCCTCAAGACCGAGTACGGCGTCGTGCTCTGCCGCGCGGTCGAGCGGATCGAGGCGGTGCTCGCCGGGCCGAGAACGAGGCCGAGGCCCTCGGCATCCGCGTCGGCGCCCCGCTGATGTCGGTGCGGCGCGTGACCTACGACGACGCCGGCGTCCCGATGGAGTACGCGCACGACCTGTTCCGCGGCGACCGGGCGCGCACCGTGGCCTGGACGCACGACGACCCGCCGACCACCTGAGCACCGGGACCGGGCGCCAGGGCCTTGACGGCCTGGACCATAAATGGTCTAATATTGGTCTATGGACGGTCGACAGCTCGCGACTCTGCCCGAGCGCGCCGAGGTGGTGATCGTCGGCGGCGGCATCGTCGGCTGCTCGCTCGCCTATCACCTCGCCGCGCTCGGGCGGCGCGACGTCCTCGTGCTCGAGCGCAACGAGCTCGGCTCCGGGACCACGTGGCACGCGGCCGGCGCCGTCGGCCGCATGCGGGTGACGGCGGCGCTCGCGCGCATCAACGACCGCAGCGCCGCGATGTACGCCCGGATGGCCGCCGAGAGCGGCATCGCGACCGGATGGGTCGAGAACGGCAGCCTGACGCATCGCGCGCACCGAGGACCGCATGGTGCAGCTGCGCCGCACCGGCGCGATGGCCTCGCACTTCGGCGTCGAGGTGCACGAGATCGGCGCCGCGGAGGCGGCCGCGCACTGGCCGCTCGCGGACATGCGCGACGTCGTGGGCGCGATCTGGCTCCCGCACGACGGGATCGTCGACCCGCTCGCGCTGACCCGCGCGATCGCCGAGGCCGCGCGCCGCAAGGGCGTCGTCATCCACGAGGGCGCCGGCGTCGAAGACGCTCTGCACGGCCGGCGGGCGCGTGACCGGCGTCCGCACGCCGGCCGGGGACGTCGAGGCGGAGACCGTCGTGCTGTGCACCGGCATGTGGACGCGGCAGCTCGCCGAGGAGACCGGCGTCGCGATCCCGATCCAGCCGGTCGAGCACCACTACGTCCTCTCCCACCCCGTCGGCGACCACGTCGACGCGCTGCCGGTGGTCCGGGACCCCGACGGCTGCATCTACTTCCGGGGGCGCGACGGCCGCCTGATGCTCGGCGCGTTCCAGCCGACGAGCAAGCCGTGGCTCGTCGATCGCGTGCCCGACGACTTCGCCTTCTCGCTGCTCGAGGCGGACTGGGAGCACTTCGCCCCGCCGTTCGCCGAGGGCGCGGGCGCGCCTCCCCACGCTCGACGAGGTCGGCATCGAGTCGTTCGTCAACGGGCCCGAGTGCTTCACTCCTGACGGCAACGCGCTCGTCGGCGCGCTCCCCGGGATCGCCGGCCTCTACGTCGACGCGGGCTTCAACTCGTCGGGCATCGCCTACGGCGGCGGAGTCGGCGAGGCGCTCGCCCAGTGGATCGCCGACGGGGAGCAGCCGTTCGACCTGTGGCCGCTCGACGTGCGCCGCTTCGCGCCCGCCCAGGCGGGCCGCGACTTCCTGCGCGAGCGCGGCGTCGAGGTCCTCGGCACGCACATGCGGCTCGCCTACCCGGGCCTCGAGTGGGACCGAGGGCCGCGACCTGCAGCGCTCCGTCCTCCACGAGCGGCTGGCGGCGGCGGGCGCGCGGTTCGGCGAGAAGCTCGGCGTCGAGCGCGCCAACTGGTTCTCGCGCAACGGCGCGCACGTCGCCTACTCGTTCGGCCGTCCGAGCTGGTTCGAGGAGAGCGCGGCGGAGCACGTGGCGACGCGGACGGCCGCGGGCCTGTTCGACCTCAGCAGCTTCGCCAAGCTCCGCCTCACCGGGCCGGGCGCGCTCGTCGCTCCTGCAGCGCGCGTGCGCGGCGGACGTCGACGTCGAGCCCGGCGGCGTCGTCTACACCGCGATGCTCACCGCGCGCGGCACGTTCGCCAGCGACCTGACGGTGATCCGGCTCGCGCGACGAGGAGTTCCGCATGATCACCGGGACCGCGCACCGCGTGGCCGACCGCGCCTGGCTCGAGGACCTGCGCGCCGGCGAGCACGTCGACGCTGACCGACGTGACCGACGAGACGGCGGTGCTCGCGCTGATGGGGCCGGCGGCGCGCGACATCCTCGTCCCGCTGACCGGCGCCGACCTGTCGCTCGAGCGCGTTCCCGTTCTCGACGTCGCAGGTGATCGAGGTCGCGGGCGTGCCCGTCCGCGCGGTGCGGATCACCTACGTCGGCGAGCTCGGCTGGGAGCTGCACGTCGCCCGCGAGCAAGCCGCCGCGCTGTATGACGCGCTGCACGCGTCGGAGGGGCTCACGGACGCGGGGTACTACGCGATCAACTCGCTGCGGCTCGAGAAGGGCTACCGCCAGTGGGGCGCGGACATCACGCGCAACGACACGCCGCTGGAGGCCGGGCTCGGCTTCGCCGTCGCGTGGGACACGCCGTTCCACGGGCGGGACGCGCTGCTGGCCGCCCGCGAGGCCGGGCCGCCGGCGCGCCGGCTCGTCTCGCTCGTGCTCGACGACCAGGAGCCCGTCCTTTGGGGCGGCGAGCGGTTCTTCCGCGACGGCGAGTGCGTGGGCTACACGACGTCCGGCGCCTACGGGCACACGCTGGGAGCGTCGGTCGCGCTCGGCTACCTGGCGCTCGGCGGCGAGCCCGTGACGCGGGAGCTCGTCGGCTCCGGCACGTACGAGGTCGACGTCGCGGGGACGCGCGTCGGCGCCCGCGCGTCGCTGCGTCCCCTCTACGACCCGGACCGGGCCAGAATCCTCGTATGACCGACTTCGGCGCGCTGGCCCGCGAGGCGGCGGGGCTCCACGGCTTCGGCCCCGACGCGGCGATCGCCGCGTTCAGCGTCACCGAGAACCCGACGTTCCGCATCGACGAGCCGGGCCGCGAGCCGATCGTGCTGCGCCTCTACCACCCGGGCAACCGGCCCGAGGCCGAGATCCGCTCCGAGCTGGCGTGGATGGCGGCGCTGCGCGACGAGTCGCCCGTCCGCGTGCCCTCGGTCGTCGGCGACGTGCTCGTCCTGGACGGTCCCGTCTACGCCGTCGCGTTCACGGTCGCGCCGGGGCGCGAGCTCGACGACGACTCGCTGCCCTCCACCGCGCAGCGGGTGGGCGAGATCACCGCGCACCTGCACCGGCACGCGCGCGCCTGGCAGCCGCCGCCGTGGTTCACCCGCCCGCGCTGGGACCTGCGGACGACGCTCGGCGACGCGCCGCACTGGGGCCGCTGGCAGACCGGCGTGCTCGACGGCGAGCAGGTCCGCCAGCTCGAGCGCCTGGACGCGGTGGTGCGGCGCCGGCTCGCCGCGTGGGGCGAGGGCCCGGAGCGCTTCGGGCTCATGCACGTCGACCTGCGGATGACCAATGTGTTCGCCGACGGCGGCGAGCTGACGATCATCGACTTCGACGACTGCGGCTACAGCTGGTTCCTCTACGACGTCGGGAGCATGCTGACGTTCTGCGAAGGCCGGCCCGACGTCGACGAGATCGTCGCGAGCTGGGCCGACGGGTACCGCCACGTCGCGCCGCTGAGCGCCGAGGACGAGGCGGAGATCCCGACGTTCCTCATGCTGCGGCGGCTGCTCGTGCACGCCTACCTGGGCTTCCGCTCCGACACCGACCTCGCGGCGGAGATGCACGCCGACGGCTACGGCGAGGAGAGCTGCGTCGTCGCCGAGCGCTACCTGTCGCGCTTCACCTGAACGCCATCAGCCGAGCGTGAACGGGTCGCGCGTGGCGCCCGACAGCTCGACCCACACGGCTTTGGTCTCCGTGTACTCGCTGACCGCCTCGAGGCCGTTCTCGCGGCCCCAGCCGCTCGCGCCGAAGCCGCCGAACGGCACGTTGGGCGCCACGGCGCGGTAGGCGTTCACCCACACGCTCCCGGCCCGCAGCGACTGGGCGACGCGATGCGCGCGATGGACGTCCTTGGTCCACACGCCGGCGGCGAGCCCGTAGCGCGTGTCGTTGGCGAGCGCGACAGCCTCCTCCTCGTCCCCGAAGCGCAGGACGGCGAGCACGGGGCCGAACACCTCCTCGCGGGCGACCTCCATCGCGGGCTCCACGCCGACGAGGATCGTCGGGTCGACGAACAGCCCGCCGCGGGCACTCGGCCCGCCGCCGGTCACCGCGCGGGCGCCCGCCTCGAGCGCGCGCTCGACGAACCCGCCGACGGTCGCGAGCTGGCGCGCGTTGGCCACCGGGCCCATCTCGGTCTCGGCCGCGAGCGGATCGCCGAGGACGATCGTGCGCGCGCGGCGCGCGATCCGCTCCACGAGGTCGTCGTGCACCGCGTCCTCGACGAGCAGGCGCGATCCGGCGATGCAGGTCTGGCCGGCCGCCGCGAAGATCCCGGCGATCACGCCGTTGGCCGCCGCATCGAGGTCGGCGTCGGCGAAGACGAGCTGCGCGGACTTGCCGCCGAGCTCGAGCGTCGTCCGCGCGAGCCGGTCGGCCGCCGCGCGGGCCACCGCGGCGCCGACCGCGGTCGACCCCGTGAACGCGATCTTGTCCACGCCCGGATGGGCGACGAGCGCCTCCCCGACCGCGGCGCCGCGACCGGTCACCACGTTCAGCACGCCGGCCGGGAACCCGGCCTCGTCGGCCAGCGCGGCGAGGGCGAGGGCCGAGGCCGGCGTGTCCTCGGCCGGCTTGGCCACCAGCGTGCAGCCGGCGGCGAGCGCCGGCGCGAGCTTCCACATGAGCAGCAGCAGCGGGGAGTTCCACGGCACGATCGCCGCGACCACGCCGACGGGCTCGGGCCGCGTGTAGACGTGGAAGGCCCCGCGCTCGACCGGGATGACCTGCCCCGCGAGCCGCTCGGCGGCGCCGGCGAACCACTCGAGCCACCCGGGCAGCCGCTCCACCTGACCGGCCATCTCTCGCAGGAGCTTGCCGTTGTCGCGGGTCTCGATCCGCGCCAGGCGGTCCGCGTCACGGGCGATCAGCGCGGCGAGGCGGCGCATCGCCGCGGCCCGCGCGAACCCGTTCGCGGCGCCCCACTCGCCGCCCAGCGCCGCTCGCGCGGAGGCGACGGCGCGGTCCACGTCGGCGGCGTCCGCGTCGGGCACCTCGGCCCACGGCTCGCCGCGATACGGATCGATGCTCGCGTACGTGGCGCCGGCCGCCGCGGGGGCCGCCGCGCCGCCGATCCACAGGCCGTACCGCTCCATCACCGCCACCTTAGACCAAATTGATACCTTTGCCGAATAATGGTCGACCACTCCACCGGGAGGTCCCAGTGAAGGCTATCGTCGTCGGCGCCGGGCTCGGCGGGCTGGCGGCGGCGCGCGCGCTCGAGGAGGCCGGCGCGTCGGTCGTGGTGCTGGAGGCCCGCGAGCGCGTGGGCGGGCGCGTGTGGTCGACGACGATGGGCAACGGCGTCCCGGTCGAGCGCGGCGGGGAGTTCATCTTCGACGGCTACGACGAGCTGTTCCGCCTCGTCGCCGAGCTGGGCCTCGAGCTGGTGCCGCGCGGGTTCGTGTACGGCTCGCGCCGGCCGGTCGGGCACGGGCTCGGCTCCCGCGAGGCGCTGCAGCCGACCGCCGCGGCGATGGCGGACGTGCGCGCCGAGCGGGCGCGGCAGGGCAGCACCGGCAGCATGGCCGACGTCTTCGCCGCGACGCCGATCGCCGACGAGGACCGCGCGATGCTCACCGCGCGCTTCACGATCGGGCTCGGCTGGCGGCTCGACGAGGTCTCCGAGCGCTGGCCGGCGCCGCAGCTCAGCGCCGACGGGCACAGCGAGTTCGCCGTCCCGCACTGGATCCGCGGCGGCAACCAGAGCGTGGCCGACGCGATCGCCCGCGAGCTCGCCGGCGAGCTGCGGCTGCGCGCGGCCGCGCTCGCGGTCGAGCAGGACGGCGACGGCGTGACCGTGCACGTGGGCGACGGCACGACGGTGCGCGGCGACGCGGCGGTGATCGCCGTCCCCGCCCCGATCGTCCGCCGCCTGCGGCTCACGCCCGCCCTGCCGCCTGCCACCGCCGACGCCTACGCGCGCATCGGCATGGCCGACATCACCAAGCTCCACGTCGCGCTCGACGAGCGCGTCGGGCCCGACGCGATCCAGACCGCCGAGGTCCCGTTCTGGGCCTATACGGCGACCGAGCCCGACGGCCTCTCGAGCGTCGTCGGCGCCGCGGCCGGCGGGCCCGCCCACCGGCCGCGCCTGGATCTCGACTCGCGCGCGCCGGGCACCTTCCGGTCCCGCCTCGCCGCCGCCTGGCCCGAGCTGCGGCTGGGCGACGACATGCTCCTCACGTCGTGGACGCTCGACCCGTGGGCGCGCGGCGCGTACTCGTACCGGCCCGTGGACTGGAGCGACGACGCGGAGGCGGCGCTCAGCGCGCCGTTCGGCCGCGTCGTCTTCGCCGGCGAGCACACGGCGGACGAGCAGACGCTCGACGGCACGCTGCGCTCGGGCGCCCGCGCCGCGCGCGAAGTGCTCGCCCTCTGACAACGATCGGCCGAATCGCCTATTTGGTTGACAGTTGGTTGACCAAAAGCGATGATGGCCGCGATGACCGCGCCCCCGCCGTCCGGCCTCGAGCTCTTCGGGTTCTCCTCGAAGGACGACTTCATGGCGCAGACGGCGGCCGTGTGGAACCCGGACAAGGTCCGGTTCTGGCGCGAGGCCGGGACCGACCTGGTCATCGACCGGCGCGAGGAGTACTTCCTCTTCGACACGTCGGGCAAGCGCCTGATCGACCTCCACCTCAACGGCGGGACGTACAACCTCGGCCACCGCAACCCCGAGCTGATCGAGGCGCTCGAGTGGGCGATGCGGATCGTCGACATCGGCAACCACCACTTCCCCGCCCTCGCCCGCACGGCCCTCGCCACGGCGCTGCTCGACACGTGCCACGCGGGCATGCGCAAGGTCGTCTACGCGGCGGGCGGCAGCGAGGCGAACGACATCGCGATCAAGTCGGCCCGCCACGCGACGCGCCGGCGCCGCATCGTCTCGATCGCCCACGCCTACCACGGCTCGACCGGGCTCGCCGTGGCCGCCACCGACTCGCGCTTCTCGGAGCGCTTCCTCTCCGACCGGCCCGAGGAGTTCGACGCAGGTCCCGTTCAACGACCTCGCCGCGATGGAGCGGGCGATCGCCCGCGGCGACGTCGCGGCCGCGATCCTCGAGACGATCCCCGCCACCTACGGCTTCCCCATGCCGGAGCCCGGCTACCTGCAGGAGGTCAAGCGCCTGTGCGAGCGCCACGGCACGCTGTTCATCGCCGACGAGGTGCAGACCGGCCTCATGCGCACCGGCGAGATGTGGGCGATCTACGGATACGGCGTCGAGCCCGACATCCTCGTCACCGCCAAGGGCATCAGCGGCGGGATCTACCCGATCGCGTGCACGATCCTCAACGAGGCGTCGAGCGCCTGGCTGGAGGAGGACGGCTGGGGCCACGTCTCGACCGGCGGCGGCTCCGAGCTCGGCTGCGTCGTCGCGCTGAAGGTGCTCGAGATCACCCAGCGCGCGCCCGTCGTCTCGATGGTGCACGCGGCGAGCGCGCTGTTCGCCGAGCGGCTCGCCGAGATCCAGCTCGCTCGCGCCGGAGTGGCTCGTCGGCGTGCGCCAGAACGGCCTCGTCATGGGGCTCGAGCTGGCCCATCCCGAGGGCGCGAAGCTGCTCATCGCGGCATCTGTACGAGAACGGCGTGTGGGCGATCTTCTCGACGCTCGACCCGAGCGTCCTGCAGTTCAAGCCCGGCCTGCTCCTGAGCCCCCAGACGTGCGAGGACATCCTCGAGCGCCTCGCCGCCGCCGTGCTCTCCTCGCGGGAGCGGGCGTGACCGCGACGGCCGTCCAGCACGACCCGGTCGCCCGCGCGCGGATGATGCTCCAGGCCGCCCAGTGGGCGGCCGCCCAGTTCGCCGCCTACGACCGCGCCACCACCCAGCGGATCGTCGACGCCGTCGCCGCCGCGGGCTTCGAGCACGCCGGCGAGTACGCGGACTGGGCCGTGCGCGAGACCGGCTTCGGCGTCGCCGCCCACAAGCGCACGAAGAACGAGATCGCGTCGCGCGGGATCGCCGAGCACTACCGCGAACACGACTTCGTCACTCCGCGGCCCGACGCCGAGCGCCGCATCCTCGAGCTCCCGCGCCCGGCCGGGGTCGATCTTCGGCCTGACGCCGTCGACCAACCCCGTGTCGACGCTGTACTTCAAGGTGCTGCTCGCGCTGATGACGCGCAACGCGATCGTCCTCAGCCCGCACCCGCTCGCCCGCGAGTGCTGCCTCGCCGCGGCGAAGACCCTGGCCGACGCCGCGACGCTCGCGGGCGCGCCGCGCGACGTCATCCAGATCGTCGACGAGCCGTCGATCCCGCTCGTCGAGGCGCTCATGGGCGACCCGCAACACGAGCGTCATCCTCGCCACCGGCGGCACCGGCGTGGTCCGTGCCGCCTACAGCTCCGGCAACCCCGCGATCGGCGTCGGCCCCGGCAACGCGCCGGTGGTCGTCGACGCCACCGCCGACCTCGCCCGCGCGGCCCGCGACCTCGTGGCCAGCAAGGCGTTCGACAACTCGCTGCTCTGCAGCAGCGAGTCGACGCTGATCGCGGAGACGGCGATCGCGCCGCGGCTGCTGCAGGAGCTGCAGCGGGCGGGCGCGCACGTCTGCACGCCCGACGAGCGCGACCGGCTGCGCGCGTTCCTCTTCCCGGACGACCACCTCAACCTCGACGTCGTCGGCAAGGACGCGCGCACGGTCGCGAGCATGGCCGGGCTGCGCGTCGCGCCACGGACCGCAGGCGCTGCTGGCGCCGATCGAGCTCGTCGTCGCCGAGGAGCCGCTCGCGCGCGAGAAGATGTGCCCCGTCCTCGCCGTCGCCGTCCGGCCCGACGCCGGCGCGGCGATCGCCGCCGCGCGCGCGACGCTGCGGATCGCGGGCGCCGGCCACTCGGCGGCGATCCACAGCACCGACCCGGGCACCGTGTTCGCGTTCGCCGACGCGGTGAACGTGCTGCGCGTGGTCGTCAACGCGCCGAACAGCACCGGCGTCGCCGGGCTTCGACACCAACCTCGCGCCGACGATGACCGTCGGCACCGGGTTCGCCGGGCGCAGCTCGGTCGGCGAGAACCTCGAGCCCGGGCACCTCGTGAACTGGAGCCGCGTCGCCTACGCCAAGGACGCCGCCGTGCCGTTCCCGGACTTCGCGTCCAGCCGGCCGTGGGAGCGCCGCCCGGCGCCGCCGCCGCGCCAGGACGTCCCGCCCGCCGACGCGTCCGCGGCCCTGCGCGAGCAGATCCGCCGGCTCGTGCTCGAAGAGCTGAAGGAGCTGGTGCGCTGATGGCCGAGCTGCGGTCCTTCATCTTCCTCGACCAGCTCCAGCCGCAGACGATGTGCGCGCTGGGGACGTGGATCCGCGGCTCGCTGCCGCGCTCGCGGATGGCGGCGCAGATCATCGAGGTCGCGCCCGGGCTCGACATCGAGCCGCTGACCAGCGTCGCGCTCAAGCACGCCGAGGTGCAGCGCCGGGGTGCTCGTGGTCGAGCGCCAGTTCGGCTACCTGGAGATCCACAGCCGCTCGACCGCCGCCGTCGTCGCGGCGAGCACCGCGGTGCTCGAGGAGCTCGGCGCGACGGCCGAGGACGCGCTGCGCCCGCAGGTGCTCGCGGCCGAGATCGTCACGAGCATCGACCACCTGCACGCGTTCCTCGTCAACCGCTCCAAGCGCGGCTCGATGGCGCTCGGCGGCGAGTCGCTGTTCGTGATGGAGATGCAGCCCGCGGCGTACGCGATCCTCGCGACCAACGAGGCCGAGAAGGCCGCGGACATCAAGGTCGTCGACTACCGCATGATGGGCGCGACCGGCCGCGTGTACCTCTCCGGCAAGGACGCCGACATCCGCATGGCGGCCGAGGCCGCCGAGGCGGCGCTGGCATGACGGAGGGGGACCTGTTGCGCGACATCGTCCGCGAGGTGGTGCGCGAGGTCGTGCGCGAGCTGCAGGCGGCACCGGCCGGCGCGGCCGCCGCCCGCGCCGCCGCCCGCCGACGACCGCCGTGCGGATCGAGCGCGGCGCGGTGACCGAGCGCGCGGTCGTCGCCGCCTCCAAGAACGGCGGCCGCATCGTGCTCGGCCGCGCGCGCGGTCGTGACCCCCCTGGCCCGCGACAAGGCGCGCGCGCTCGGCGTCGCGCTGGAGAAGGAGGCCTGATGGTCACCGGCAGGGTCACCGGCAACGTGTGGGCGAGCCGCCGGCTCGGCGAGGTGCCCGCGGGCGCCCTGCTCGAGGTCGACGCTCGACGGCGGCGACGAGCGGATCGTCGCCTTCGACGTGCTCGGCTGCGGCGTCGGCGAGCGGGTGCTCGTCACCCGCGGCAGCGTCGCGGCGAGCTGGTTCGCGAACGGCGCGCCGCCGATCGACGCGCTGGTCATCGGGTCCGTCGACGAGACGGGCGAGAGCAACGAGAACGAGGAGTGACGATGGCGACGACGAGCAGCGCGGGGAACGCGCTGGGCATGATCGAGACGAAGGGCTACGTCGCGGCGCTGGCCGCCGCCGACGCGATGGTGAAGGCGGCGAACGTGGAGATCATCGGCCGCGAGCAGGTCGGCGACGGGCTGGTGGCGGTGATCATCAGCGGCGACGTGGGCGCCGTGAAGGCGGCGACGGAGGCGGGCGCGGAGACGGCGTCGGGCCTCGGCGAGCTGGTCTCGGTCCACGTCGATCCCGCGCCCGCACGCCGAGATCGGCAAGCACTTCACCCAGGTCGGCTAGGTGTGACCGGCGGTCACGACTGCGGAGCTGCGCGTCTACCTGCTGCTCGAGGACCTCCAGCGGCAGTTCGCGGCCTACCTCGGCACGCCGACGCGGGCGCGCGGCTATCCGCCGCTCGAGGGCAACCACGCGCTGATCGTCGAGGTCGCCCCCGGCCTCGCGATCGAGCGGGTGATCGACCTCGCGCTGAAGTCGGTGCCGTCCGTGGAGCCCGGCCTGCTCTTCGTCGAGCGCCAGTTCGGCATCCTCGAGGTCCACGGCGACGACCTCGACGACGTCCGCCGCGCCGGCGAGGCGATCCTCGCCGGCATCGGCGCGCGCGCCGAGGACCAGCTGCGCCCGCGGGTGCTCTTCTCCGACGCCATCGAGGACATCGGCGACCAGCACGCGGTGATCGTCAACCGCACCCGCCAGGCCTCGATGGTCCTGCCCGGCGAGACGCTCGGCGTGTTCGAGATGACCCCGGCGCTGTTCGCCACCGTCGCGGCCAACGAGGCCGAGCGCGCCGTGCCCGAGAACACGCTCGTCGACGTGCAGATGATCGGCGCGGCGGGCCGCGTGTACATCAGCGGCGACCCCGACGGCGTCGCGCGCGCCAGCGACGCGATCGCCGACGTGCTGGCCGGCATCGAGGGCGCGAGCACTGACGTGGCCCAGGCCTACGACGAGACGCGACATCCCGCGGCTCGCCGAGGTGGCGAGCGCGGCCGCCGCGCGCTGGGGCCTGGCGCCGGACAGCGCCGATCGAGCTGATCAACCTGTCCGAGAACGCGACCTACGCGATCCGCGAGCCGGGGCCGAGGCGCCGGTGATCCTGCGCGTCGGCCGGCCCGACTACAGCACGCCCGCCGAGATCGCGTCCGAGCTGGCGTGGGTCGACGCGCTGCGCGCCGCAGGCAGCGTCGCGCACCGCGCCGGTGATCGCCGCGCCCGGCGGCGAGCGCGTGCTCGAGGTCGCGCTCGCGGCCGTGCGTCGATGTTCGGCGTACTGCCCGGGCGGCGAGCCCGCCGAGGACGACCTCCCGGCGGCGTTCGAGCGCCTCGGCGCGATCGCCGCGCGCCTGCACGAGCACGCCCGCGGCTGGACGCCGCCGCCGGGCTTCCGGCGCCGGACCTGGGACGAGCAGACGACGATCGGCGACACCCCGCACTGGGGCCGCTGGGAGGACGGCATGGGCGTCGGCGCCGCCGAGCTGCGCGCTGCTCGGCCGCCTGCGCGACGGCGCTGCTCGCGCGCCTGGCCGCGTACGGGAAGGGCCCCGATCGCTACGGCCTCGTCCACGCCGACATGCGGCTCGCCAACCTGCTCGTCGACGGCGACGAGACGTACGTCATCGACTTCGACGACTGCGGCTACTCGTGGTTCCTCTACGACCTCGCGTCCGCGCTGACGTTCATCGAGGACCGCGAGGACCTGCCGGAGCTGATCGCCGCGTGGGTGCGCGGCTACGGCGGGCTCGAAGCGGAGGACCGCGAGATCGTGCCGACGCTGGTCATGCTCCGGCGCCTGCTCGTCCTCGCCTGGATCGGCTCGCACGCCTCCACGCCGCTCGCGCAGGACGAGGGCCTCCCCTACACGCGCACGACCTGCGAGCTCGCCGAGCGGTACCTGGCGGGCGCGTTCTTGACACCCTAGGGCGAAAGGTTCTAGCATTGACCCAATGCTCGCTCTGGGCGACTCCCTCGAAGCGCGCGCGGCCTCGCTCGATCAGCAGCGCGACGAGCTGATGGCCGACGGCGATCCGCTTCGCCCACGTGCAGTGGGCCACGTTCCCCGGCACGCTGCGCAGCAAGCTCGCGCCCGCGGCGAAGGCCGCTGTCGTCCGTGCCGGCGGGCTTCAACGCCGCGCTGCCTGGCCACCACCCACGGCGACGGCAACCCGGCCGGCGACGTGCTCTTCGACGCGCCCGGTGTCGAACATGGCCAACGGCTATCCGAACATCCTCAGCCTGCCCGACCCGGACACGCTGGTCCGCCTCCCCTGGCGCGACTCGACGGCGGCCGTGCTCGTCAACCTGTTCGAGAACGACGGCAGCCCGTGCCCGCTCGACCTGCGCGCGCTGGTCCGCGACGTCGAGGACCACGCGCGCGAGCTGGGGTACGAGACGCGCTTCGCGTACGAGTTCGAGCTGTTCCTCTTCGAGGGCGACGACGACCTGGTGCGTGCCGGCCGCCACGCCGAGCTGGTCCCCTACGGGCGCGACTTCGCGATCTACGACCACCTCCGCCACCCGGGCTTCGAGGCGCTCGCGCGCGAGTTCATGGACCGGCTCGCCGCGATCGGCATCACCGTCGTCGCGTTCCACACCGAGTACGGCCGCGGGATGATCGAGTTCGCGCTCGCGCCGCAGACCGCGCTCGCCGCCGCCGATGCCGCGATCCGGGCCAAGCTCTACCTCGCCGAGCTGTGCGAGGAGCGCGGGCTGCTCGCCACGTTCATGGCCCGCTGCCGCGCGCCCGGGCACCGAGGGCACGAGCGGCGCGCACCTGCACCAGAGCCTGCTCAGCGACGGCGAGAACGCGTTCGCCGGCGACCGCGACGGGCTGTCGGAGACCGGCCGCCACTACCTCGGCGGCATGCTGGCCACGCTGCCCGAGATGCACGTCGTCTTCCGCCCGACCGTCAACTCGTACCGGCGCGTGAACCGCGAGGAGTGGTCGCCGGTCGAGGCCTCGTGGGGCCACGACACGCGGACCTGCGCGATCCGCGCGATCACCGTGCCCGCGCCGAGCGGCGTGCGCTTCGAGCACCGCGTGGCCGGCGCGGACGTCAACCCGCACCTCGTCGCTCGCGACGTGCCTCGGCGCGCGGCCTGCACGGGATCGAGCACCGGATCGAGCCGGGCGCGCCGAGCGCCGGCGACCCGGGCTCCGAGAACGGGCGCCACGCGCGCGCTCGCCCGCGACCCTGCTCGACTCGGTCGCCGCCTTCGAGCGCTCGGCGTTCGCGCCAGGAGCTGCTCGGCCCCGAGCTGCACGCGCCACTACGCCGACAGCCGCCGCGCCGAGTGGGACGCGTTCCAGGGCTGGCTCGCGGCCACATCACCGCGGTTCGAGTTCGCCCGGTACTTCGAGGCGCACTGATGACCACGCTCGACCCGGCGCGGTTCGACCACAACGCGGACGCCACGCGCACGCACGCGGCCGAGCTCTTCGCCGGGCTGCGCGAGCAGTGCCCGGTCTTCCACAGCGAGGCAGTGGGGCGGCTTCTGGGGCGTCGACCGCGCCACGAGACGCTGCGCGGCGTCGGCCGCGACCCCGCGACGTTCGCGTCGACGCCCGGGGTGATGGTCCCGCCGATGCCGGGCGTCCGGCCGCTGATCCCGCTCGAGTCCGACGGCGAGCGGCACGCCACCTACCGCGAGCTGCTGCTCCCGCACATGGGCCCCGGCGCCGATGCGCGCGCTCGACCCGCTCGTGCGCGACACGGCCCGCGACCTGCTCGCCGGGCTCGCCCCGCGCGGCGAGGCCGAGCTCTACGAGGACTTCGCCAAGCACGTCCCGATGGCGATCATCACGGCGCTGCTCGACTTCGGCCAGGAGCCGGAGCTGTGGGAGTGGACCGACACGCTGATCTACGAGCGCTTCGAGGCCGGCGGCGACGCCGCGGTGGCGGACGCGGCCCACGGGCCTGCGCGCGTACTGCGAGCGCGTGGTCGCCGAGCGCCGCCCCGTCGCGCACGAGCGCGCCGACCTCGTCAGCGTGCTGCTGCGCGCCGAGGCCGAGGGCCGGCTCGGCGCCGACGAGGTGATCGACCTGAGCTTCGTGCTGCTGATCGCCGGGCTCGACAACACCGCGTTCGGCATCCGCGCCGCGCTCTGGCACCTCGCCGCGCATCCCGCCGACCGCGCCGCCCTCGAGGCCGGCCCGGCGCTCGTCAAGCCGTTCGTCGAGGAGGTGCTGCGCGTCTACGCCCCGGTCCCCGGGCTCGCGCGCACGGTCGCCTCCCCCACCGCGCTCGAGGGCTGCCCGCTCGAGCCGGGCGAGCGCGTCGTGCTGCTCTACGGCGCCGCCAACCGCGACCCCGACGTGTTCGAGGACCCGGACGCGTTCCGGCTCGACCGTCGCGGGAACCCGCACCTCGCGTTCGGCGGCGGGGTCCACCGCTGCCTCGGCTCCAACCTCGCGCGGCTCGAGCTGCGCGTCGCCGTCGAGGAGGTGCTGGCGGTGCTCCCGCCCTACGCGCTGGCCGATCCGGACGGCACGAGCTGGCACCCCGCCGGGCCGCTCCCGGTGACCTGGGACCCCGCGTGAAGGTGGCGATCGATCAGGACCGCTGCGCCGGGCACGCGCTGTGCGTCGACTTCTGCCCCACGGTCTTCGTGAGCAACCCGCTGGGATACGCTGAGCTCGTGGACGACGGCGTGGTGCCGCAAGGCGACGAGGACGACGCCGGGGTCGCGATCGCGTCGTGCCCTGAGCGCGCGATCGACGAGGTCGAGTGATGGCCGAGCCGATGCGCGACCCCACGACGATCTCGCCGGTCGCCCACGCGCCGGTCTACGAGCTCGTCGTCGACCAGCTCCGCCGCGCGATCCACATCGGCACCTACGCGCCCGGCGACAAGCTGCCGCCCGAGCGCGAGCTGGCCAAGCGGCTCGAGGTCTCGCGCGCGAGCGTGCGCGAGGCCGTGCGCGTGCTCGAGGGCGAGGGCTACGTCGAGACCCGGCGCGGCGCCACGGGCGGCGTCATCGTGCTCGACCGCGCGCAGCTCGAGGAGAAGATCGGCCCGTACATCCGCGCGCTGCTGCCGCAGATGGAGGAGATCTTCGAGTTCCGGCGCGCGGTGGAGTGCGCGGCGGCGCGGCTCGCGGCCGAGCGCCGCAACGAGCAGCACCTGGCCAACCTCGAGGCCGCGCTGAAGGTGATCGAGGACGGGCTCGAGACGAGCCGCTTCCGGGCCGCCGACTCGCAGTTCCACCTCGGCATCGCCGAGGCCGCCGGCAACAGCTGGATGCGCGAGGCGGTCGAGCGGGCCCGCGCGGCGCTGTGGATGCCCGTCGACCCGCACGTCGAGCACGTCTTCGGGACCGCCCAGCAGCACCACCGCCAGATCCTCGACGCCATCCGCGCCCGCGACGGCGACGCGGCGGGGCGGCTGATGGCCGAGCACCTCGATCTCACGCTGGCCGACCAGCGGCTGGTCGCGAGCGCCGGCAGCGACAAGTGAGCCTCGCCGGCCGCGCCGCGCTGGTCACCGGCGCGGCCTCGGGCATCGGCCGGGCGATCGCGGAGCGCTTCGCCGCCGAGGGCGCGCGCGTCGCGCTGCTCGACCGCGACGAGGCCGTGCGCGACGTCGCCGAGGCCGTCGGCGGCCTGGCCCTCGTCGCGGACGTGGCGGTCCCGGAGGACGTCGACCGCGCGCTCGACCAGGCGGTCGCCGCGTTCGGCCCGCCCGACGTCGTGGTCAACAACGCCGCGATCATCCGCTACGGCTCCTTCATGGAGCTCGAGCTCGAGGAGTTCGACGACGTCATGCGGGTCAACGCGGGCGGGACGTTCCTCGTCACGCAGGCCGCGGTGCGCCGCATGCCCGAGGACGGCCGGCCGCGCGCGGTCGTCAACCTCGCGTCGGCGGAGGGCCGGACCGTGATCGCGCGCAGCGGCCACCCGCAGATCCACTACGGCGCGTCGAAGGCGGCGATCGAGGCGCTGACGCGCGCGCTGGCGGTCGAGCTCGCGCCGCGCGGGATCCGCGTCAACGCGGTCTGCCCCGGGCTCGTCGCGACGCCGTTCACGGCCGGCGTCGCCGCCGACCCCGAGGCCAGCGCGTGGTTCCTCGGCCACGTCCTGCTCGATCGCTTCGGCCGGCCCGAGGAGATCGCCGCGGCGGCGCTCTTCCTCGCCTCCGACGAGGCGTCCTACGTCACCGGCTCGACGCTCGTCGTCGACGGCGGCTGGCTCGACCTGACGGCGCGCCCGTGCCTCATCGACCAGCGCGGCGAACAGCTTGCGCTGCGGCGCGTCGCTCGCCTGCATCGCCTCGGGGTGCCACTGGACGGCGAGCACCCACAGGTCCCGATCGAGCAGCTCGAGCGCCTCGACGATGCCGTCGGGCGAGCGGGCGGTGACGGCCAGGCCGTCGCCGACCGTGGCGATGCCCTGGTGGTGGATCGAGTTGACGTCGACCTCGTGCGTCCCGTAGATCGAGGCCAGCCGCGAGCCCGGCTCCAGCAGCACGGGATGGGTCGGGCCGGCGGTCGGCACGTGCTGGAAGTGGTGATCGGCGAGCCCGGCGGCCGGCAGGTCCTGCACGAGCGTCCCGCCGAGCGCGACGTTGAGCACCTGCGCGCCGCGGCAGATCCCCAGCAGCGGGGCGCCGTGCTCGAGCGCGGCGAGGACGATCTCGCGCTCGGCGGCGTCGCGGTCGGGCTCGACGTAGTGCGCGAGGCCGGTCTCCGGCGCGCCGTAGGCCGAGGGCTCGACGTCGCCGCCGCCCGAGAGCACGATCCCGTCGAGCCGGGCGAGCAGGTCGGGCGCGAGGCCGCCCGGGAGCGTCGGCACGTGCACGGGGATGCCGCCCGCCGCGTGGATCGCCTCGTCGTAGACGCGCGGGGCGTAGCCGATCTCGAGCGGCTCGCCCGCGATCGGGATCGAGGTCGCGCTCGTGGTGATGCCGATCAGCGGCCGGTGGCCCACGACGCGCTCCCGAGCTCGTCCATCGCCTCGCGGGCCGTCCGCCTCCTCGCGCGTGCAGAGCAGGAAGCCGTGCAGCATCTCGGCGTACTCGCGCACCTCGACCGGGACCCCCGCGGCCTCGAGGGCGCTCGCGTACGCGAGCGCCTCCTCGCGCAACGGGTCGACGCCGGCCACGACCAGGTACGCCGGCGGCAGCCCGCCGAGATCGGTGGCGCGCCCGGGCGCCGCGTAGGCGCCCGTGGGCCCGTAGCGCTCCCAGAACCAGAACGACTCCGAGCGGGTGAGCAGCGGGCTGTCGCCGGGGTGCGGGTCCGCCGTCGCCGGCGGGACGAGCATCGGGTAGAGCAGCACCTGCGCGGCGAGCGCCAGGCCGCCCGTGTCGCGCGCGTGCAGCGCGACGGCGGCCGCGAGGTTGCCGCCCGCGCTGTCGCCCGCCACGACGACCCGGCCGTCGCCGAGGCCGGAGGACGCGAGCCACGCCGTCGCCGCCACGCAGTCCTCGAACGCCGCGGGGAACGGATGCTCCGGCGCGCGGCGGTAGTCGACCGCGACGATCGTCGCCCCCGACGCGCGTGCCAGCCCGCGGCAGAGCGTGTCGTGCGAGTCGAGGTCGCCGAAGACCCAGCCCCCGCCGTGGAAGAACGCCACCGCGGGACCGGCGGAGCCGCCGTAGACGCGGACCGGCAGCGCGCCGGCCGGCCCTGGGATCGTCCGGTCGTACGTGTCGACGCCGGGGACGGGCTCGCCGAGCGTCGCCAGGAGCGCGAGGAAGTTGCGACGGCCGTCCGCGACCGGGAGCGATGTGCTCCCGGGGTTGACAGAAAGGGTCAAAGGCCCATAGATTTGAATGGACTGACCATCGACCCAAGCGTACCAGAAGAGAGGACGCAGGCATGAGTCACACGGTGACCGAGCCACTTGCAGGGGAGACGACCAGCGGCCCCGAGCCGGCCGGTGAGCTGCGCCCCGATTCGATCGGGACCGGCCACATCGTCTTCCTCGTCCTCGCCGCCGCGGCGCCGCTCGCCGCGCTGGTCCTCACGATCCCGCTGTCGATCGGCTTCGGCAACGGCATCGGCACCCCCGGCGCGTACGCGTTCGCCGGCATCGTGCTCTCGCTGTTCGCCGTCGGCTACGCGGCGATGAGCCGCTACGTCGTGAGCGCGAGCGGCTTCTACGCGTACGTCACGCTCGGCCTCGGGCGGCCCGCCGGCCTCGCCGCCGCGTTCGTCGCCACGCTCGCCTACAACGCCGTCTCGATCTGCCTGCCGTCGGTCTTCGGCTTCTTCGCCGCCGCGATCATGGCCGACCAGCTCGGCATCGACTTCTCGTGGCAGGTGTGGGCGGCGGTCGCGTTCTGCCTGTGCGCGTTCCTGTCCTCTCGCGAGATCACGCTGAGCGCCCGCGTGCTCGGGGTCGCGCTCGTGCTCGAGGTGCTCGTGCTGCTCGTCTTCGACGTGGTCACCCTGTTCGACCGCGGGCTGTCCGCCTACTCGCTGACCTCGCTCGCGCCCGGCACGGTGCTCGACGGCGCGGCGGGCGTGAGCATCATGTACGCGTTCGCCGTCTTCATCGGCTTCGAGGCCACGGCGATCTACGGCGAGGAGGCGCGCGATCCGCGCCGGACGGTCGCCCGGGCGACGTACGTCGCGATCGCGATCATCTCCGTCTTCTACGTCATCACGTCGTGGTCGCTGCTCGCCGCGTTCGGCAACGCCGAGGCGCCGGGCCTCGCCGCCGCCGACCCCGGGAACTTCCTCCTCAACGCGCAGACGAGCGTCGTCGGCTCCGCGCAGCACACGATCGTCAGCTTCCTGCTGCTGACCAGCCTGTTCGCCGCCTACCTCGCGTTCCACCAGGCGGCGGGGCGCTACATGTACGCGCTCGGGCGCGAGCGGCTGCTCCCCAGCGCGCTGGGGCGCACGAGCGCCAGGACCGGCGCGCCGTATTTCGCGATCCGGGTCAACCTCGCCCTGCAGGTGATCTTCACGATCGTCTTCATCGCGACCGACCAGGATCCGTACCTCGCCGTCGGCGCCGGCCTGATCGGCCTCGGCACGATCTGCCTGATCGCTCTGCAGGGCGCGGCCTCGTTCTCGGTCGCCGCGTTCTTCTGGCGCCGGCACGACGGCCACTGGTGGACGACGAGGGTCGCGCCGCTGCTCGGCGGCGCCGGGCTCGTGCTCGCGCTCGTCCTCTCGCTGCGCAACTTCTCCCTGCTCACCGGCACGACGTCCGGCTGGTTCGACGTGCTGCCGTGGCTGATGCTGGGCGCCGCGCTGCTCGGCGCCTGCTACGCGCTGTTCCTGCGGGCCTCGCGGCCCGACCGCTACGCGCAGATGTCGGAATCGGTCCGTAAGACGACCTGAGCTGTGCGACAATCGGTCGCCCTTTGACGGGTTTGGGCGACCACGAGACGCGCTCCGGATCGAGCGCCGCCGCGGGCAAGGAGTCCGCCGAGAGCGTGCGCCGCCGCATCATGGAGGAGGTGCGCGCCGGATCGCTGCAGCCCGGCGAGCGCCTCGGGTCCGAGCGCGCGCTCGCCGAGCGCTTCGGCGTCAGCCGGGCGACGCTGCGCCTCGCGCTCGACGCGCTCGAGCGCGTGGGGACGATCCGGCGGGTGCCGGGGCGCGGCGGCGGCACGTTCGTGCACAACACGAAGATCGAGCGCGACCTCTCGAGCATCGCGGGCCTGCCGGAGTACCTGCGGCGCTCGGGCTACGAGGCCGGGACGCGCGTGATCTCGGCCTCGATCCGCCCGGCCGACGAGACGACCGCGCGCGAGCTCGAGATCGAGCCGGGCGCGCCGGTCTACGACCTGCTCCGCGTGCGCCTGGCCAACAGCGAGCCGATCTCGCTCGAGCACGCCGCCCTGCCCGCGGACCCGCTCCCGGGCCTGCTCGAGCACCCGCTGGGCGGCTCGATCATGGACATCCTCCGGAGCGAGTACGGCATCGAGCCGACCCAGGTCGTCGAGCGGATCGAGGTCGTCCGCGCCGGCCGCGACGAGGCGCGCTTCATGGGCGTCGAGCCCGGCACGCCGCTGCTCTCGGTCGAGCGCACCGGCTGGGCGGGGGACCTGCGCTTCGAGTACTCGGTCGACCTCTTCCGCGGCGACCGCACGCGGATCGTGACGCGGACCACGGGCACGACGCGCGAGGTGTCGCATGCCGAGGATGGCGAGGCCGTCGAAGTGCACTCGGCGTAGTCGGCGGACAACGTCAACCCCGGCATGGGTGAGGAGGCGGGTCTGGCGGGCGGTGCATTTCTGCAACATCCCGCGCGCGGACGCGATCAGGCTGCAGAAACGCACCGTATAGGTGCGCAACTGCAACCTCGCCCCCGGCGACGACGGAAAGCTGCACTTCGGCACCCCAGCCTCCCCACCCAGCGGGGTTGACGTTCGCCCCGCCAACCGCCATCATCGCTATTGGTTGACCAAATGGGCACCGGTAACGACCAAACTGTGGACTGCTGCGTCGTCGGAGCCGGGTACGCCGGGCTGACCGCGGCGCTGCGGCTGCGCCAGGCCGGCGCGTCGGTGGTCGTCCTCGAGGGTCGCGACCGGGTCGGGCGGGCGCGTCTTCACGCACGTCGAACCCGACGGCACGCGGATCGACCTGGGCGGGACGTGGGTCGGCGCCGGCCAGGACCGCGTGTACGCGCTCGCGGCCGAGCTCGGCGTCGGGCACGTACCCGACGTTCGAGACCGGCGACAAGCTCTACGTGGTCGACGGCGAGCCGCGGCGCTACCGCGCGAGCATCGCCGAGGTCGCGCCCGCGGCCGCGGGTCTCGGCGCCGCGCTGCGCGCGCTCGACGCGCTGGCCGCCGAGCTGCCCGCCGACGCGCCGTGGGACGCGCCGCGCGCCCGCGAGTGGGACGGGATGACCACGGCCGCGTGGGTCGCCGCCGAGGTCGCCGACGCCGGCGCTCGCGACCAGCTCGAGCGCTGGCTGGTGATGCTCTTCACGGCCGACCTCGCCGAGGTGTCGCTCCTGCACACGCTGTTCCTGATCCGCTCGGCCGGGCTCGATGCGGACGCTCCTGGCGATCCAGGGCGGCTACCAGCAGGACCACCTCGGCGGGCGGCGCGCAGGAGATGGCCGACCGGATCGCCGCGGAGCTCGGCGACGCCCTCCGTCTCGGCGCCGTGGTGCGCGACGTCGGACAGAGCGAACGGGGGCGTCGAGGTCACCGGCGACGGCTTCGGCGTGCGGGCGGCGCGCGCGATCGTCGCGATCCCGCTCGCGCTCGCGGACGGCCTGCGCTTCTCTCCTCCGCTCCCCGCCGACCGCGCGCAGCTGCAGCAGCGCGCGCCGTCCGGCACCGTCGCGAAGGCGGTGGCCGTGTACGAGTCGCCGTTCTGGCGCGAGGACGGGCTGTCGGGCGAGTCGATCGACCCCGGTCACCCGCTCAGCCTGACGATGGACACCTCGCCGCCCGACGACAGCCGCGGCGTGCTCACGGCGTTCGCCTACGGGCCGGACGCTCGCAGCTTCACGCGGCTCCCCGCGGACGAGCGCCGGCGCGTCGCGCTGGCGGGCCTTCTCCGCGCGCTTCGGACCGCAGGCGGCCGAGCCGGTACGCCTACGTCGAGCAGGACTGGGTGGCGGAGGAGCTGAGCCGCGGCGGCTACATGTCGCACTACGGCTGCGGGGTGCTGACGACCTACGGGCACGCGCTGACGGCGCCGTGCGGGCGCGTCCACTGGGCGGGCTCGGAGACGGCGACCACGTCGCACGGCTCGATCGACGGCGCGATCCGCTCGGGCGAGCGCGCCGCGGCCGAGGTGCTGGCGGCGTGAGCTGGCGGTAGCCTCACGCTCGGCGAGCAGCTCGCCGCCCAGGCGCGGCGGCGCCCGGACCACTGGGCGATCCACTGCGGCGAGCAGTCGCTGACCTACGGCGAGCTCGACGAGCGCGCGACGCGGCTCGCGCACGTGCTGCGCGCCCGCGGCGTGGGCGCCGGCGACCGCGTGGCGATCCTCATGACGAACCGCGTCGAGCTGGTCGAGGCGCTGTTCGCGTGCTGCCGCCTCGGGCGCGATCGGCGTGCCGCTCAACTTCCGCCTCGTCGCCGCGGAGATCGGCGCAGATCCTGGCCGACGCCGAGCCGGTCGTGACGATCGCCGAGGACACGCTCGCCTCCCGGGTCGGCGACGAGTGCCTCGTGACCGGCCCGGACTACGAGGCCGCGCTCGCGGCCGCGAGCACCGAGCCGCTCGACGTCCACGTCGCCGAGGACGCACCCGCGGTGATCCTCTACACGTCCGGCACCACCGGGCGCGCGAAGGGCGCCGTGCTCACCCACCTCGGCCTCGCGGCGAACGCCTTCGGGGCGCTGCTCGCGCTCGGCGTCTGGCGCGACGACGAGGTGTGGGCGAGCGGCCTGCCGCTCTTCCACATCGGCGGGTTCGGCGACCTGGTCGTCTACCTCGCGGTCGGCGGCACGTTCGTCAGCCTGCCCTCGGGCGGCTTCGACGCCGCCGACGCTGGTGGACGTCCTCGAGCGCCACCAGGTCACCGGCTGCTTCCTCGTGCCGACGCAGTGGCAGGACGTCTGCGCGCTCCCGGGCATCCGCGAGCGCCGGCTCCCGCTGCGCCGCGCCGCCTGGGGCGCCGCGCCGAGCCCGATGGCGCTGCTCGAGCTGCTCGCCGAGACGTTCCCGGGCATCGAGCAGATCAACGCCTTCGGCCAGACCGAGACGAGCGGCGCCACGACGCTCCTGCGCGGCGAGGACGCGGCGCGCAAGATGGGCTCGGTCGGCAAGCCGATCGCCACGGTCGAGGCGCGCATCGTCGACGCCGCGATGCGCGACGTCGCGCCCGGCGAGGTCGGCGAGATCGTCTACCGCGGACCGTGCGTGACGCCCGGCTACTGGAGCCGCCCGGACGCGGACGCCGACGCGTTCGCCGGCGGCTGGTTCCACTCCGGCGACCTCTGCCGCGCCGACGACGAGGGCTACATCACGTCGCCGGCCGCAAGAAGGACATGATCGTCAGCGGCGGCGAGAACGTGTTCCCGGCCGAGATCGAGGACGTCCTCGCGCGCCATCCGCTGGTCGGCGAGGCCGTCGTCGTCGGCGTCCCGCACGAGCGCTGGGGCGAGACCCCGTGCGCCGTGATCCGCCCGGCCGACCCGGCGCGCGCCGCCGGCCGCGGACGAGCTGATCGAGCTCTGCCGCGAGCACCTCGCGTCCTACAAGAAGCCGACCTCCGTGGTGATCGTGGAGGACCTCCCGCGCAACGCCAGCGGGAAGGTCCTCAAGCACGTCCTGCGCGAGCGGATGATCGAAGGGAGCCTGACACGATGAGAGACCTGGCACGCAGCGCGATCGAGGACGACGAGACGCCGTACGAGCCGTACGCGCTCGCCGACGGCACGCCCGCGGGCGAGGTGAAGCTCATCCGCAAGCGCGACGACGAGGGCCGCACGCTGTTCGTCGGCCTCTACCGCTGCGAGCACCCGGTCAAGGGCGAGCACGACTACGGGGACGTCAACGACGCGATGTGGATCCTCGAGGGCGAGGCGCGCGTGTGGACGTCCGACGGCGAGGAGATCCACCTCACCCCGGGCTCGTTCGCCGCCTTCCGCAAGGGCCAGACCGCGCGCTTCGAGCAGAGCGCGAACTTCAAGAAGTTCTTCGTGATGAGCCAGTGAGCAGCCGGCGGGCGATCACGACCTGCTGGATCTGGCTCGTGCCCTCGTAGATGCGGAACAGCCGGGCGTCGCGGTACAGGCGCTCGGCCGGCACGCCGCGGATGTAGCCGGCGCCGCCGTGGATCTGCACGGCGATGTCGGCGACGCGGCAGGCCATCTCGCTCGCGAAGTACTTCGCGGCGGCGGGCCCGAGCCTGCGGTCCTCGCCGCTGTCGTAGGCGCGCGAGGACTCGAGCACGAGCGCGCGGCCGGCCATCAGGTCGGTCTGCGCGTCGGCGAGCATGCCCTGGACGAGCTGGAACTCGGCGATCGGCTGGCCGCCCTGGCGCGCGCTCGGTCGCCCACGCGCACGGACTCGTCGACGCAGCGCTGGCGCGAGCCCGACGCACATCGCCGCGACGTGCAGGCGGCCGTGCGCGAGGCAGCGCATCGCGGTCGCCCCAGCCCGTGCCCGGCTCGTCGCCGACCAGCGCGCCGCCGGCACGCGGACGCCGTCGAGGAGGACGTCGGCGGTCCAGCGCGCCGCGCTGGCCCATCTTGTGGTCGCGCGGGGCGACCTCGAGGCCCGGGCGTGCCGGCGGGGACGACGAACGCCGAGATGCCGTCGACGGCGCGCGGCTCGCGCGACGTGCGCGCGAAGACCATGAAGAGGTCGGCCACCGGCGCGTTGGTGATGTAGCGCTTGGTGCCGTCGATGACCCAGTCGTCGCCGTCGCGGCGCGCCGTCGTCGCCAGGTCGGAGGGATCGGAGCCGGCGTCGGGCTCGGTCAGCGCGAACGCTGCCACCGCCTCCCCGCTCGCCAGCCGCGGCAGCAGCTCGCGCCGCTGCTCGTCCGGTCCCGCCCTCGATCAGCACGTGGCCGGCGATCCCGTTGTTGGTGCCGAAGACCGAGCGGAAGGCCGGCGTGGTCCAGCCGAGCTCGAAGTTGAGCCGGGCCTGCTCCTCCATCGTGAGCCCGAGCCCGCCGTGCTCGGCGGGCAGCGCGAAGCCGAAGAGGCCGAGCTCGGCCGCCTGCTCGCGCAGCCGCGCGGGGACCTCGTCGTCCTCCTCGATCGCGGCCTCGGCGGGCACGACCTCGTTGCGCACGAAGCGCCGGATCTCGCGCAGGACCTCGCGGAAGTCGTCGGCGTCCATCAGAGCGTGGTGAAGACGGTCTTGGTCTCGAGGTAGGCGCTCAAGCCGTCCTCGCCGTTCTCGCGGCCGATGCCGGAGGCCTTGAAGCCGCCGAACGGCGCGGCCGGGTCGCCCGGTCCCCAGCCGTTCACGTAGACCATGCCGGCGCGCAGGAGCGCGGCGAACCGGTGCGCGCTCGCGATGTCGCTCGTCCAGACGCCGGCGGCGAGCCCGTACTCGGTCGCGTTCGCGCGGCGGGCGACCTCCTCGAGCGACTCGTAGGGCTGGGCCACGAGCACCGGTCCGAAGATCTCCTCGCGGACGATGCGGGCGTCGTCGTCGGCGGTGGTGAAGAGCGTCGGCTCGACGTACCAGCCGCCGCGGCCGAGGTCGGTGCCGCCGCCGGCCACCAGCTCGGCCTCGTCGCGCCCGGCGGCGACGTACCCGCTCACGCGCTCGTGCTGCTCGGCGCTGACCAGCGGGCCGACGAACGTCTTCGGATCCATCCCCGGGCCGGGCACCGTGCGCTCGGCCTGGGTCGCCAGCGCGCCGACCACCTCGTCGAAGCGCTCGGCCGGGACGAGCAGCCGCGACGCCGCGTTGCACGCCTGGCCGGAGTTGAAGTACATGCCGGTGAACGAGCCCTTCACCACGGAGGCGAGGTCGGCGTCGGGGAGGACGATGTTCGGCGACTTGCCGCCGAGCTCGAGCGTGACCCGCTTGAGCGCCCGGCCCGCCTTCGCGGCGATCTCGCGGCCGACGGCGGTCGAGCCGGTGAACGCGAGCTTGTCGACGCCCGGATGGTCGACGAGCGCGGCGCCGGTCGCGCCGTCGCCGGCGACGACGTTGAGCACGCCCGGCGGGAGGTCGGCGGCGAGCGCGAGCTCGCCGAGCCGCAGCGCCGTCAGCGGCGTCTGCTCGGCGGGCTTGAGCACGACCGTGCAGCCGGCGGCGAGCGCGGGGCCGAGCTTCCAGCCCGCCATCACGAGCGGGAAGTTCCACGGGACGATCTGGCCGCAGACGCCGACCGGCTCGCGCCGCGTGTAGGCGAAGACGTCGCGCAGCGACACCGGCAGCGTCGCTCCCTCGATCTTCGTCGGCCAGCCGGCGAAGTAGCGCAGCGTCGCGACGATCGTGCGCACGTCGACCGCCTTCGCGTAGCGGAGCGGCTTGCCGTTGTCGCGCGTCTCGAGCTCGGCGAGCTCGTCGGCGTGGGCCTCGACGAGGTCGGCCAGGGCGGCGATCCGGCGCTCGCGGTCGGCGGGCGACATCCTGCGCCACGGCGAGTCGCCGGCGAACGCGGCCCGGGCGGCTCGGACGGCGCGGTCGACGTCCTCGGGGCCGCCCTGGGCCACGGTGGCGAGCGGCTCCGCGGTGGCCGGGTCGTACGTCACGAACGTCGCGCCGTCAGCCGACGGCACGCGCTCGCCGTCGATGACGTGGAGCACCGTCTCGGTCATTGGTCACGACTCTATTCGATTTGGTTCCGTAATGGTCGATAGTTTATGGTCCCGGCCATGCCGAGCGTGCTCTACACGGAACGCGATGCCGTGGCGCGGATCGTCCTCAACCGGCCCGAGCGGCTCAACGCGCTCACCGAGACGATGGCCGGCGAGCTGGTCGAGGCGCTGCGGCGCGCCGGCGCGCCGCACGTGCGCGCCGTGCTCCTGACCGGCGCGGGACGCGGCTTCTGCTCCGGCACCGACCTGCGCGACAACTTCGGCGAGGGCGCGCCGCCCTCGGAGATCACGCTGCGCCGCGACCGCCATCCCGCGCTGCTCGAGCTGCTGGCGCTGCCGAAGCCGGTGGTCTGCGCCGTGCACGGGGTCGCCGCCGGGATCGGCATCGGGCTCGCGCTCGCGTGCGACCTCGTGATCGCCGGCCGCGGCGCGTCGTTCAACCTCGCGTTCGCGCGGCTCGGCCTCGGGCCGGACGGCGGCACGTCCTGGATGCTCCAGCACGCGATCGGCCGCGCCCGCGCGCTGCGGGCGATGCTGCTCGCCGAGGCGATCGACGGCGAGACGGCCGAGGCGTGGGGCCTCGTGGCGCGCTGCGTCCCCGACGACGAGCTCGCCGCGCACGCCGATGCGCTCGCCGCCCAGCTCGCCGACGGCCCGACGCTGGCCTACGCCGCCGCCAAGGCGGCCGTGGCCGCCGCGCCGTCGAGCGCGTACGCGGACCAGCTCGAGCTCGAGGCCCGGCTCCAGGGCCTCACCTGCCGCACGGCCGACTTCGCCGAGGGCCGGACCGCGCTGCTCGACCGCCGCCCGCCGCGCTTCGAGGGACGCTGAGCATGCGCCGCGCCGTGATCGTCGACGTCGTCCGCTCGCCCGTCGGCCGCGCCTACAAGGGATCGCTCGCCGGCGTGCGCCCGGACGACCTCGCCGCGCACGTGCTCCGCGAGCTGCTCGACCGCAACCCCGCGGTGGCGCCGGACGCCATCGACGACGTGATCTGCGGCTGCGCGTTCCCGTGGGGCGAGCAGGGCTACAACGTCGGCCGCGGGATCGCGCTGCTCGCCGGCCTCCCCCACCACGTGCCCGCGCAGACGATCACGCGCCTGTGCGCCTCGTCGCTGCAGGCGCTGCGCAGCGCCGTCCACGCGATCGCCGCCGGCGAGGGCAACGCCTTCGCCGTCGTCGGCGTCGAGTCGGTCTCCCGCGTCGGCCGCGGGACCGAGCTCTCCGAGCCCAACCCGCGGCTGGACCCCGCGGCGCCGGGCGAGACGGTCGGCGCCGTCTTCATGCCGATGGGCGTGACCGCCGAGCTCGTGGCCGACGACCACGCGGTCCCGCGCGAGGAGATGGACCGCTTCGCGCAGCGCTCGCAGGAGCGCGCGGTGCACGCCCGCTCCTCCGGCTTCACCGCCCGCGAGATCGTCCCGGTCGGGGAGCTGTCCCACGACGAGTCGCCGCGCGCCGGCTCCACGCTGGAGAAGCTCGCGGCGCTCGAGCCCGTGTTCCGCGAGGGCGGGTCCGTCACGGCCGGGAACTCGTGCCCGCTCAACGACGGCGCCGCCGCGGCGCTGGTGCTCGAGGAGGAGCACGCGCTGCGGCTCGGCCTGCATCCGCGGGCGCGCGTGCTGGCGTCGGCCGTCTCCGCCGTCGATCCGTCGCGGATGGGCGTCGGGCCGATCGCGGCGATCCGCTGCGCGCTCGATCGCGCGGGCATCGGGATCGGCGACGTCGACGTCTTCGAGCTCAACGAGGCGTTCGCGGCGCAGGTGATCCCGGTGTGCCGCGAGGTCGGCATCGACCCGTTCGACGAGCGCGTCAACCCGTTCGGCGGCGGCATCGCGATCGGGCATCCGTTCGGGATGACCGGGCTGCGCATCATGTCGACGCTGCTCAACGGGCTCGACGAGCGCGACGGCCGCTACGGGATCGAGAGCATGTGCGTCGGCGGCGGCCAGGGCCAGGCGATGGTCGTCGAGCGGCTGTGACGGTCAGCCCACGGTGAAGCTGCGGCGCCCGACGAGCTCGCCGTACATGCTCCTCGAGCGCCGGCCGAGGCCGGGCCAGACGTACCACCGGTACCGCCCGGCCGTCAGGCGCCGCTCCTTGCCGGCGAACCTCCACCGGCGCTCCAGCTGGTGGCGCGGCCGGGCCGGCCAGGCGCTGAGGACCTTGCGCGCGCCGCGGTAGAGCTGCACGTTGTAGTAGCGGGCATCCTCCACCCGCCGCCACCTGAGGAGCGGCGGACGGCTCGCCTTCACCCGGGCGCCGGCGCGCGGGGAGAGCAACGCGGAGCGGCGGCCGCCGGCCGGCGGGCCGGAGCGCACCTGCCCGGAGCCTGCCGGCGCGTCGGGCGACGGGAGGCTCGGCACCGCGGCGACGTGGTCGACGCGCTCGTTGCCGGCCGCGTCCGCCAGGCGGACCCGGTAGACGTAGCGGACGCCGTTGTGCAGCCGCTCGTCCTGGAAGCTCGAGCCGGGACCGGTGAAGACGACGGTCGCCGGCTCAGAGCCGACACCCGGGATGCGCAGGACCTCGACGGACGCCACGTCCGCGCTCGTCTCCCAGCGCACCGTCGCGCGCTGGTCGCCGGCCGCCGCCGTCAGGCGCGAGAGCGGCGGCGGCGTGACGTCGAACATCAGCGCGAACGCGCGGCTGGACTGGTTGCCCGCGAGATCGCGGCACGTGCCGACCACCGAGGCCGCCGGCCCGTCGGGTCCCGCGTAGGTCAGGGCGGGGCACTCGGCCAGGCCCGAGGTCGCGTCCGCGCCGGCGAAGCTGAACGGGACCGGCGCGGTGAACCAGCCGGCGCGGTCGGGCGGGCGCTCCGGCACCGCCGCGGTCACGTCCGGCCCGGTGGCGTCGTACTTGAAGGCGAAGGGCTGCGAGACGCCGGTGTTGCCGGCGACGTCGGTGCACGAGCCCACGACCGAGGCGGCGGCGCTGTCGGGGCCCAGGTACGCGATCGCCGGGCAGGCTCCGGGAGCGAGGCCCGAGGTCGCGTCCTGGCCGCTGAAGGCGATCGTGACCGCCGCGTTGTACCAGCCGCCGGCGTCCGGCCCGCGGGCCGCGATCCCTTCTCCCACCACCGGCGGCGTCCTGTCGAGCCGGATCACCACCTCGCGCGTGACCGGCCCCGTGCCGTCGTCGGCGCTGCAGGATGCGACCGTCCCGGCCGTCTCGCCGTCGAAGACCATGTCCTCGCAGCCGACCCTGGTCGCCGTCGGCGGGTCGACGACCCACGTGAGGGAGACGTCCGAGCGGAACCAGCCCGAGCAGTCCGTAGGCGCCACCGAGCACGTCGGCGTCACGACCGCCGCCGCGCGGGCCTCGCTCGCGGCCGCGAGCGCCGTCGCCAGCACGACCGCGAGGATGCCGAGCATCCGCGGTACCGCGTCGTGATGTGCGCGCTGGCCGATCGGGCCGCTCCCTTGACCGGGGTCACGACGACGCTAGACCGTGCCGCCCGCGCGTGCCCGCCGGGCAAACCGGCGACAAACGGGGCCGTTAAACGCGGAGAACCCACACGCTGGTGGGTCCTCGGCCATCAGAAGATCCGGCGGCTTACGCGGGAAGGGGACGTTTCAGAACGAAGGTCTCGCCCTCAGGTTGCCATCGCTGTCTGACGAGAGTCACTGTAGCGCGCGGAGCGGCGCGTGATCAGACCCGCCGAGCGAGGCCGTCGAGGATCAGCTCGAGCCCGAACTCGAACTCGTCGCCGTAGTCGTAGCCGGGCTGCAGGACGTGCTCGGCGGTCAGCTCGGCGAGGTGGGGGTACTCGTCCGCGGGGAACTGCGCCAGGATCGCCTGCGCCAGCTCAGCCGTCTCCTCCCCCGTGTCGAACGGCAGGGCCTGCTCCTGCAGCGCGAAGCCGTACGTGTAGGCGTCGAGGGCGGAGAACGCGTGCGCGGTCATCGCGACCGAGAAGCCGGCGCCCCGGAGCGTCCCGATCACCGTGTCGTGGTGGCGCAGCGTGGCGGGCCCGGGCGTGGCCCGCGAGTCCATCAGCGCGATCGCCCAGGGGTGGCGGGACAGGACCTCGCGGGCCGAGAGCGCGCGCTCGCGCATCGCCGTCCGCCAATCGGTCGCATCCGAGGGCAGCGCGATCTCGCCGAAGACGATGTCGACCATGGCGTTGAGGAGCTCGGTCTTGTTGGCGACGTGGTGGTAGAGCGACATCGCCTCGACCCCGAGCGCTCCGCCGAGCCTGCGCATGCTGAGCAGCTCGATCCCTTCGTCGTCGGCGAGAGCGACGGCGGCGCGGAGCACGCGCTCGCGGGTCAGCCGGGATCGGGGACGCTGCGCCATCGGCTTGACAATCTTACGGCGTATGGCTATACCTTACACCATAAGGCTTACAACGTAAGGACGCAGTCATGAGAGCGATCGTCCAGGACGAGTACGGCGAGGCGGGCGACGTCCTCCGGCTCGAGGAGACCGACAAGCCCGAGATCGGCGACGACCGGGTGCTCGTCCGCGTGCACGCGGCCGGCGTGGATCGCGGCGTCTGGCACATCGTGACCGGGCGCCCCTACCCGATCCGCCTGGCGGGCTACGGGGTGCGCTCCCCCAAGGCGGCCGTCCCGGGCATGGCGGTCGCCGGGCGCGTCGAGGCGGTCGGCAAGGACGTCACGACGCTGCGGCCCGGCGACGAGGTGTTCGGCGTCGCCGACGGCGCCTTCGCCGAGTACGCGTCGGCGCAGGCGGACAAGCTCGCGCCCAAGCCGGAGAGCCTCACCTTCGAGCAGGCGGCGGCCGTCCCGGTCTCCGCCCTCACCGCCCTGCAGGGCCTGCGCGACCACGGACGCGTCGAGCCGGGGCAGAAGGTGCTCGTCATCGGCGCTTCGGGAGGCGTCGGGAGCTACGCGGTGCAGATCGCCAAGGCGTTCGGCGCCGAGGTGACCGGCGTGTGCAGCACGGCGAAGATCGACCTGGTCCGCTCGCTCGGCGCCGACCACGTGCTCGACTACACGCAGGGCGACATCGGGGACTCCGGCGAGCGCTACGACGTCATCCTCGACACCGGCGGGCACCGGTCCCTGTCGCAGCTCCGGCACGCCCTCGCCCCGCGGGGCAGGCTCGTCATCGTCGGCTCCGAGACGGGCGGGCGGTGGCTCGGCGGCGCCGACCGCCAGGTCCGCGCGATCGTCCTCTCGGCGTTCGTCGGCCAGAAGCTCGGCACGTTCGTCTCGACGGACAACCACGCCGACCTGATGGCGGTCAAGGAGCTCATCGACTCCGGCCAGGTCACGCCGGCGATCGATCGCGCCTACCCGCTGAGCGACGCCCCCGAGGCCATCCGGTACGTCCAGGAGGGGCACGCGCGCGGCAAGGTCGTCCTCACCGTGTGACGGAATAAACGCGCCCGCCGTCCGCTCGTAAGGCTGTCCCGTGCTTTCGGCAGAGGAGTCACATGATGCGGAGGCGTCACGTCCTGGTGGCGGTGCTGGCGGCGATCGCGGCCGCGCAGGTCATACCTGCGCAGGCCGGCGCCCAGGCGCCCGATCTCGGCGACTTCCGGCTGCGCCAGACCACGGTCGATCTCCAGTCGCGCGTCGACGCGCTGGGCGAGCGGCTGGTGGAGCGCGACGCCGGCGCCGTGCTCACGTCCGCCAACCGGCCCGCCGTCGAGAACGGCCCGTGCCGGCAGCAGGCGTTCCCCGGCATCCCCGCCGGCAGCCGGTGGTTCTGCTTCGACACGGCCGACTCGGGCTCCGGGCCCGGGCAGCTCGAGTGGATCCCGCAGGGCGTGACGACGGCCGCCGACGCCGAGGACGCCCCGGATCGCGACGGGCTGGTCGTGAGCTGGTACGACTCGGCGGTCGCGCCCGAGAAGGGCGTGCGGCTCAGCTTCCTCGACCCGGGCACGAGGAAGTACCGGCACGTGCTCCTGGTGTACCCGTTCATCGCCGGTGACGGGAGGCCCACGTACGAGATCGTCGGCCGCCCGCAGGGCGGGATCCACGCCGGAGGGATCGCCTGGTACGGCGACTACATCTACGTGGCCGACACCTCGCGCGGGATCCGCGTCTTCGACACGCGCGCGATCTTCGACCTCCAGGAGAGCCCGGACGGCGACACCTCGGACAAGACGGGCGCCGGCTGGCGCGCGGGCGCCTACCGGGGCTTCGGCTACCGCTACGTGATGCCGCAGGTCGACGCGTGGGTCAACGCCGCCGGTCCCGACGCCGACCCGCGCGAGCGGTGCACGGGCGCCGGCGCCCCGAAGTTCTCCTACGTGGCGGTCGATCGCGGCGAGGCCCCGTACCGGCTGATCACCGGCGAGTTCTGCAACGACGCGGGTGACGTGGGCCGCGTGACCCGGTGGCCGCTCGACGCGGCGACCGGCCGGCCGGCGGTCGCGGGAGACGGGCTCGTCCACGCCACCGAGGCCTACCGCCTGGCGCGGGACCAGATCCAGGGCGCCGTCTCGGTCGGCGGGACCTGGTACCTGAGCCGCACCAACCGGCGCGACCGCGCCGGGGAGCTGATCGTCGCCCGGCCGGACGCGAGCCCCGCGGGGTCGCTGCGGGCGATCGAGACCCGGCCGGCGGGCATCGGCCCGGAGGATCTGTCCTACTGGCCGGCCGAGGACCGGCTGTGGACCCTCACCGAGTTCGCGGGGCGGCGGATGCTCTACGGCGTGCCCAGGTGACGCGCTCGCCGGAGTAGCCTCCGACGCATGCCCAAATGGCCAGAGAACCCCGACGATCCAGTCGACCCGGCGATGGCGCCGCTGATCGAGGCGGGCGAGGGCGAGGCCGAGGGCTTCGAGCTCGCCGAGGCCGACCTGATCGAGCACGCCTCGCACGGCGACGAGCACGGGACCGAGCCGATCACGCGTGACGCGGCAGGCTTCCCGGAGGAGGAGATCCCCGGGCTCGACGACGAGCTCTACGGGGCCGCGGACGACGAGGATCCGGAGACCTGATGGCCGGCCGCTTCGAGGGGACCACCGTGATCGACCGGCCGATCGAGGAGGTGTTCGCGTTCCTCTCGGACGGCGAGAACGACCCGAAGTTCAGCCCGCGGGTGCTCGAGATCGCCAAGACCACCGACGGGCCTCCCGGTGTCGGCACCGTCTACGCCAGCACGGTGAAGGACGCGGGCATGAAGACCAAGCGCGAGTTCCGGCTCACCGAGTTCGAGCCGCCGACCCGGATCCGGTGGTCGGAGATCTCCAAGAACATCGTCACGGCGCCCGAGGGCGGCTACGACCTCTCCCGCGAGGGCGAGGGCACGCGCGTCACGATCCACAACGTCCTCGAGGGGCACGGCCCGGGCAAGCTCATCGCTCCCCTGGCGCTGCGCTCGGCCCGCAAGGGCGCGGACGACTTCGCGGCCGCGATCAAGCGAGCCGTCGAGGCGAGCTGATGGCGCGCGACCTCCCGGCTCCGGTCGGCGCCGCGATCGACGCCGCCAACCGCGGCGACACGGACGCCTTCCTGGCCTGCTTCGCGCCCGACGGCGTGGTCGACGACTGGGGCCGCGAGTTCCGCGGCCCCACGGAGATCGCCGGGTGGAGCGACAAGGAGTTCATCGGCGTCGACGTGTCGCTCGCCGTCGACGACGTCACCACCGACGGCGCCGACACGACGGTGACGGCCCAGGTCGGAGGCGGCGGCTTCAACGGGCCGTCGCACTTCACCTTCCGCGTCGACGGCGACCGCGTGACGCGGATGACCATCCGGGCCTGAGCCCGCGAGCGCCGAGGGTGTGGAGCCGCCGCGTGACACGCGTGTGACCACCGCTCCTCCTCGTGCGTTCCTGCCCTGACCTCAGTCGCGCGGCGCGTCGACGCGCCCGCCGCGCGCCCCTACGATCGCGCGATGACGACGACGTGCAGGCGGGTGTGCGTCGCTGCTGTCGCAGCGCTGCTCCTCGCCCTCCCCACAGCCACCGCCGGCGCGGCTCGCGCCCCCATCGCCGCGTGCGGCGACACCACCGCCGAAGGCGGCATCCTCATCTCCGACGTCTCCGCGCGGCGCGTGTCGTGCAGGACCGCGCGGCGGATCGCGAGGCTCACGCCCGAGCGCTGCGCGGACGCCGGGACCTGCACGGTCCGCGGCTACACGTGCTTCGCGGCCAAGGCGACCGAAGAGCTCACCTTCGCCCGCTGCGCCAAGGCGAGGGACGACGATGAGCTCTACCGGACGGTGCGCTTCGACTACGGCCGCTAGCCGGCGAGCCATTCCACCGGGAACGGCGGGTGGGCGAGCGGCCTGACCGCGACCTGCATCAGCCGGAGCGGATTGTCGTCGCCGGCGATGCGGTTCACGCGCACGGCCGCGCACCCCGCGCAGCGGTGCACGAGCGCCCACTCGCCGTCCTCGCGCGCGGACACGGCGATCGGCTCCATCGAGCCGGCGCAGCGCGCCGACCGATCGCCGGGCGCCACGTCGAGGTGGCGGCTCCAGAGGCAGTTCGGGCAATGGTTGCGGTGCCTGGTGCCCGGCGCGTCGGTCGACACGTCGAGCCTGCAGCGTCCGCATCGGAAGGTGCGCTGATCGCGCGACACTGATGGACCTCCAAGGACTCGTGCTCTACGGGAACGCGTATGTCGCGCGAAGCGTGCGGCGCGACTAGACGAGTTCAGCGGCGGCGTGAGTCACGCCCGGAACGGTAGCCGTTTGCCGTCGCCGTCGCAAGGACAGCATCGGTCCCATGACGGGCAGGGTCGGAGCCGTCGCCGTGCTGTTCGCGATCGTCGCGACGCTCACCGCTTGCGGGGACTCCGGTCTCACGGAGGGCGGCGAAGGCGGCGACGTCACCGTCAGCAACCACCCCGCGCTGCTGTTCTCGCCGCCGTGGATCACCGCGGTGGAGGAGGGCATGTTCGAGCGCAACGGCGTGCGGGTGAAGCAGATCGTCGGCTCCGAGGGCGGCGGGACGACCGTCCGCAACGTCGTCAGCGGCGGCCTGCCGATCGGCGAGGTCGCGACGACCGCCGCGATCAGCGCCTTCCTCGCCGGCGCGGACATCCGGATCGTCGGCGGCGGCGTCGCCAGCAGCCGCGACGTGTTCTGGGTGACCCGCCCGGACTCCGACCTGGACTCGATCGAGGACCTGCGCGGCAAGGAGGTCGGCTACACCAGCCCGGGCTCCGTCACCCAGGGCCTGCTGGCGCTCTCGCTGGAGCGCTCGGGGGTCGGGCTCGAGAACGTCAGGACGCGCACGATGGGCGGCCTCACGGAGGGCCTCACCGCGCTCAAGAACGGCGACATCGACGCCGCCGCGATCCTCGAGCCCGTCTACTCGGAGCAGGTCGAGGCCGAGGGCTGGAAGCCGGTCTTCAAGGCCTCGGACTACGTGCCCGAGTTCCTCTCCACGGTGATCATCACCGGCCCGGGGGTGCTCGACGCCGACCGCCCCCTCGTCGAGAGCACGGTCAAGGCGCGCGCCGAGGCGCTCGACTTCATCCAGGAGAACCCCGACCAGGTCGCCGAGGCCTGGGCGAAGGAGGCCGAGATCGAGCCGGCCAGCGCGCTCAAGGCGCTCGAGACCGTCGATCCCGAGGAGCACTGGGTGGTCGGCCTCAAGAGCGCGAAGGCGCTCGACACGGTGACCGAGCAGATGCGCCTGATCGACCTCCTGCCCGCCGGCCAGGACATCGACTGGGACCGGCTCGTGGTCCAGGACTTCATCCCGCCGGACGAGCGCATCACGCTGCCAGGAGGTCCATGACCGGTGCTGCTGACCGTCGACAAGCTCGGGAAGTCATACGGCTCGGTCGAGGCGATCCAGGACGTCTCGCTCGGGGTCGACGAGGGCGAGTTCGTCTCGATCGTCGGCCCGAGCGGCTGCGGCAAGAGCACGCTGATGGAGATCGTCGGCGGCCTGATCGCGCCGACCGCGGGCGAGATCCGGATCGGCGGCGAGCCAGTGCAGGGCACCGACCCCGGCATCGGGATCGTGTTCCAGCAGGAGTCGGCCTTCCCGTGGCGCACCGTGGCCGAGAACGTCGAGTTCGGCCTCGAGATGACCGGCGTCGGCAAGGAGGAGCGCCGCCGGCGCGCGCAGGAGATGATCGAGCTCGTCGGGCTCGCCGGGTTCGAGGACCGCCACCCGTCCGAGCTCTCCGGCGGCATGCGCCAGCGCGTCGCGATCGCGCGGACGCTCGTGATGGAGCCGCGGATCATCCTCATGGACGAGCCGTTCGGCGCCCTCGACGAGCAGACGCGCCTGATCCTCGGCGAGGAGCTGCTGCGCATCCGCGAGGCGACCGGCGCCACCGTGCTCTTCATCACCCACTCGTTCGACGAGGCGCTGCTGCTCAGCGACCGCATCGTCGTCATGACCGCGCGCCCGGGCCGGGTCAAGAAGATCGTCGAGAACCCGCTGCCGCGCCCGCGCGACTCGACGATCGTGAGCGACCCGGAGTTCGGTCGCCTCAGCGGCGAGCTGTGGGAGAGCCTGCGCGAGGAGTCGATGCAGGCGATGGCGGGCGAGCGGCGATGAGCGAGGACCGCCGCGTCCGGCTCGTCCGCTGGGGCCTCATCGCGCTCCTGCTGGCGGCGATCGAGATCGTCCCGCGGCTCGGGCTCGTGAACCCGATCGCGCTCGTGCCGCTGAGCGAGATGGTCACGCAGCTGTGGCTGCTGATCGCCGACGGCATCCTCGGGTCGCACATCGTGCGCACGCTGACGTCGATCGTCGTGGCGGGCGCGCTGGCCGTGGTCACCGGGCTCCCGCTCGGCGTGCTGCTGTGGCGCTTCACCCGCCTGCGCACCGTCCTGCAGCCGTACCTGACGACCTACTACGCGATCCCGATCTTCGCGTTCTACCCGCTGTTCATCGCCGTCTTCGGCCTCGGGGCGATGCCCGTGATCATCATCGCGTGGGCCTGGGCGGTGGTGGCGATCGTGCTCAACACGGTGATCGGCCTCGCCGAGGTGCCCGAGGTGATGGTCAAGGTCGGGCGCAGCCTGCGCCTCTCGCCCTGGCGGCTGTTCACGCGCGTCTACTTCCCGGCCGCGACGCCGTACATCTTCACCGGCTTCAAGCTGGCCGCGAGCTACACGGTGATCGGCGTGATCGCGAGCGAGTTCATCCAGGCCGAGGCGGGCGTCGGCTGGTTCGTGGGCTTCAGCTACAACAACTTCGCGATCCAGAACATGTACGCCGCGATCCTGCTGATCCTCGCGTTCGCGGTGCTGGTGAACTCGCTCCTGCTGCGGCTCGAGCGCCGGCTCTACGGGCGGCAGGCGTAGCCGTGGCCACCGCCGTCGCACCTCGACGACGCACGCGCTCGGACGGCGTCCTCGCGGCGCAGCTCGCCGTGCCGCTGCTGCTGCTCGGCGCCTGGCAGGCGATCGGGATGCTCGCGGGCGAGTTCTACGTCGCGACGCCCGTCCAGGCCTACGAGGCGATCTCCGACGGCATCTCGGGCGGCTGGTTCTTCGACAGCCTCGGCGCGACGCTCACGGCCGCCGCGATCGGCTTCGCGATCGCCGCCGTCGCCGGGCTCTGGATCGGCGTGACGCTCGGGCTCACGCGCTTCTGGGGCAGGGTCTTCGAGCCCGTCACGCTGTCGGTCTACTCGATCCCGAAGGTCACGCTCTTCCCGATCTTCCTCACGATGTTCGGGTTCGGCCTGTACTCGAAGGTCGCGTTCGGGATGTTCCACGGGATCTTCCCGATCATCATCATCGCGATGAACGCGACGCGCGAGGTGAGCGTCGTGCACCTCAAGGTCTCGCGGTCGCTGCGGATGTCGCGCCTGGCGACGTTCCGCCACGTGGTGTTCCCGTCGATCTTCCCGGCGCTGCTCACCGGGCTGCGCCTGGGCTTCAGCCTCACGCTGCTCGGCGTGATCCTGGGCGAGATGTTCGCCTCGCGCGCGGGCTTCGGCTACGAGCTCGTGCAGGCCATCACGCTGCACGACATGCCGCGCATCTACGGGATCGTCGCGGTCCTCGTGATCATCGCGTTCGCGGTCAACGCGCTGTTCCTGCGCTGGGAGCGGGCCGCTTCGGGACGAGCTTCGCCGAGCGCTTGAGCGTGCGGCCCGTCGCGTCGGTGAAGCGCAGCGTGAGCGTGGCCTCGACGCGCCGCCCGCGGCGGAGCAGCTTCCTGCCCGCCCGGGTGGTGGCGAGCTGGAGCGCGAGGCGGCCGGCCGTGAGCGCCTGGCATGACCCCGTCCAGCGAGGTGTACCGGTCGCCGAGGTGGAGGGTCCCGAGCTCGCCGAGGTGCCGCGGGCATGGTCGAGCGCGATGGCCGCCGCGTCGCGATCGGACGGACCGGTGAGGAACGCCGCCGACACGGCAAGGGGTGCTCAGCAGGGCGGGAATGGGCAACTCCACGTCGCCGCCGCAAGTGTCCGCCGGGAGGATCACGCCGCGCGACGCGGCGATCATCGGAAGCGATTGATGCGCGCCGCCGCGCCGCCTGGCGTCGGCCGGATGCTCGTTCCTCACCCCAAGCGGCGCCAGACGCGCGCCGGACTGCGAGACGCCCTGCGCCAGGCGCAGCAGACGTATCGCGAGTACAGCCGCGCGCCGGAGATGCCGGTGGCGACACGACCGCGCGAAGCGGTCGTCCGCAGCCCGGATCCCGACGTCGTCCTGGACGTCCCGAACCTGAAGGTCGACGAGATCGACCTCGAGCTCGACGAGCTCCGGGTGCGGGTCGCGCTCGAGGCGCACGTCCTCGACCTGCTCAAGCTCGACGTCGGCGCCGACGCCTCGCTCGGCCGCGTCAATCTCAAGATCAAGGGCGTCGAGGCGCAGGCGCTGCTCAAGGTGCGGCTCGACAACCTCGCCACCATCCTCGACCGCGTGATGGACACCATCGACGCCAACCCGCAGATCCTCGAGCGCGTCGTCGATCAGGTCGGCGGGGCGGTCGGCGAGATCGGCGGGGCCGTCGGCGACGTCGGCCGCGGCGCCGGCGCGGTGGTCGAGGAGGCCGGCCGCGTCGCCGGGGAGCTGGGCCGCAGGGCCGCGTCGTGACGTCCGAGCCGGACGTCGAGGTCTCCGCGTCGGTCACCGCCCGCCGGCTGCGCTTCCGCCACGTGCCCGACGTGACGATCCACGCCGGCGAGACCGTGAGCCGGCGCTTCCGCCTGCCCCGGCCGGTCCGCCCCGGAGCGACCTACCGGTGGGTCGCCGCGGCCACACGGCTCGCGAGCCTCCTGCGGGCCAGGCCGGGCTGACCCGCCCGGGGCTCCGTTCTCGGAGCCCCGGGCGTCGACCTCAGCCCCGGTGGAGCATCCGGCCGATCCGGGCCTGGTCGGGCTTCGGCGGTGTCGGGCGCAACGTGCGCTGCCGCATGGCGAGGCGCGCGATTCCGGCGGTGGCCGCGCCGAACTGCAGCATGCGCGCCGGGAGCGGCTTCGGACGGCTGAACGGCATCCGCATCAGTGAGGGAGCGGGTCGTGGCGACGCCCGCCGCCCAGGGCCATCCGGAAGACGGCGAGCAGCAGCAGCGAGCCGGCGATGGCCAGGATCCAGGTCCGGATCTCGAAGAACGAGCCGAGCCCTTCCCAGCCGATCCACTCTGCGACGAGGCCGCCGATGACGGCCCCGACCATGCCGATGAGCAGGGTGACGATGATGCCGCCGGGGTCGTCGCCCGGCAGGATCGCCTTCGCGATCGCCCCGGCCACGAGGCCCAGGATGATCCACGCGATGATTCCCATGTAGGTGTCTCCAATCGAGGGGTGCAAGGACCATGAGCGCGGCGCCACCAGCAAGCTAGGCGGCAGCGGGTCACCGACCAAGCGGCTTCTCCGACGCCCCGATCACCGCGCGCGATCGGGCGCGAGCGGCACCGTGACCAGGAGCGTGGTGCCGCCGCCCGGGGGGCTGGCGATCGCGATCGCGCCACCCGCGGCGGCGACGCGGTCGGTGAGGCCGAGCAGCCCCGTCCCGCGCGCCGGGTCGGCGCCGCCGCTCCCGTCGTCGCGGATCTCGAGCTCCAGCGCGTCGCCGTCCACGACGGCGCGCACGCGCGCCCTCGCGGCGCCGGAGTGCTTGACCGCGTTGGTCAGCGCCTCGGCGACGACGAAGTACGCCGTCTTCTCGGCGAGGCCGGGCAGCCGGTCCGCGGGGACGTCCACGTCCACCGGCAGGTCCATCCGATCGACGAGCGACCGGACGCCGGCGCGCAGCCCGCCCTGGTCGAGCGCGGCGGGCAGCATCCCGCGCGCGAGCTCCTGCAGCTCGGCCGTCGCGCGCTCGGCGTTGTCGAGCGACTCGCGCAGGAGGCCGGCCACGCGCTCGCCCGCCCCGCCGATGGCGCCGGCCGCGAGCCGCAGCGTGGCCGTCGTCTCCGCCAGCCGCCGCTGCGCGCCCTCCTGCAGGTCGCGCTGGATGCGGTGCCGGCTGTCGTCGGCCGCCGCGACGGCGCGGGCGCGCGAGGCGGACAGCTCGGCGCCGCTCTCCGCGTTGCCGATCGCCGTCGCCACGAGAGCGGCGAACTTCGCCAGGCGATCCTCGGTCTCGTCGTCCGACGTCGCGACGATGGCGCCCCAGGGGACCCCGGCGACGACGATCGGCGCGCCGCCGCCCACAGGGACGTGCATCCCGGGCTCGGCGGGACCGCCGCTCGCCGCCACCACGACGGCATCGCCCTCGGGTTCGTAGCGGAGCAGCGCGGCGGGCGGGCCGCCGAGGACGCGGGACGCCTGCTGCGCGACCGCGGCGAAGAGCTCGGACTGCGAGGCGCCGCAGGCGGCGAGCGTGGCCACCTGGCGCAGGGCGCGCTGCTCCTCGGCGACCTGCGCCAGCTGCGAGCGTGCCTGGGCGTTGGCGATCGCCGTCGCGACGAGCTCGGCGAAGCCCGCGATCCGGTCCTCGGTGTCCGGCGGGAACGCCGCCGGGTCCGCCGCGGCCACGAAGCTCGCGCCCCAGACGCGGCCGCCGACCAGCACCGGGACGCCGACCGCGGTGCGGATCCCGAGCCGCTCGGCGACGTCGGCGAACGTCCGCACGCGCGCCAGCTCCTGCTCGCCGATGCGCCGCGCCCGGCCGCTCCCGGCCAGCTCGAGCAGCAGCGCGTCGGCGGCGCGCCGGGCGCCGACGGGGAACGGCCCGCGGCCTCCCGCCGACACCGCCACGAGCGTGACGTCGCCGCCGGGCTCGAAGCGCAGCAGCGCCGTGAGGTCCGCGCTGACGAGCCGCGCGATCTCCTCGTTGACGGCCGCGAACAGCTCGTCCTGCGAGATGCCGCGGGCGACGAGCGTCGCGACGCGCCGCAGCCCGGTCTGCTCCGCGACCATGCGCATCGCCTCGGACCGCGTCGGCGCGACGGGCCCTTCGGCGTCCATCGACGCGTAGAAGCTGCGCAGCTCGGCGATCCGCCCGTCGCGCACGCGCATGATCTGGCAGATCCGGCCCTGGAGGTACCGCGCGCCCCGCGGCCGCTCGGGGTCGGCGAGCACGAGCTTGTACTCGAACACGATCGTGTCGCCGGCCTCCAGCACGACGCGATCGAGCTCGGCGCGCATGCTGCGGAGGCTGAGCGGCACGCTCTGGACGTGGCGGCGCACCGCCTCGCGGCCGCGCAGGGTGGCGCCGTCGACCTCGAGCACCACGTCCTCGTCGACGAGCGCCATCCACCCGTCGGTGTCGAGCGCGTTGAACGCGGCGAGATGGCGGTCGACGAGCGCGCGGAGCGCGGTCACGCCTGCATCCGCAGCAACGAGTCGCGCAGGATGCGGGACACGTGCATCTGCGACAGGCCGATGCGCTCGCCGATCTCGCGCTGGAGCAGGTCGTCGCGGAAGCGCAGGCGCAGGATCTGGCGGGCGCGCTCGTCGAGACCCGCCGTCAGGAGCTCGACCGTGACCGCGTCGTCGACCCGCGCGTAGCCGGGGTCCGGCGTGCCGTGCAGGTCGTGGCCGATCACCGTCTCGTCGCCCTCGCCGACCGGCGCGTCGAGCGAGTCGGCCCGGCGCGCGGCGCCGACCTCGAGGGCGTCGAGCACGACCTCCTGGCTCCACCCGAGGGCGCCGGCGATCTCCGCCGCCTTGGGGGAGCGGGCGCCGCCCTGCGACAGCTCGTCGCGGGCCTTGGAGACCGCGAGCGACCGCTCCTGCTTGGCCCGCGGCGGCCGGACCGCCCACGTGCTGTCGCGGAAGTAGCGGCGGAGCTCGCCGAGGATGGTCGGCACCGCGAAGGTCGAGAACGCGATGCCGCGGTCCGGGTCCCAGCGCTTCATCGCCATGACCAGGCCGACGGAGGCGACCTGGAAGAGGTCCTCCAGCGGCTCCCCGCTCTTGCGGTAGCGGAGCGCCAGCGTCCGCGCCATCGGGAGGTAGCGCTCGGCCAGCTCGGCGCCGGCGCTGAGGTCCCCGCGCTGCCGCCGCCGCTGGAGCCGCGCGTCGTGCAGGCGACGGTGCGTGGAGGACGAGATGGGCATGCGGCCGACGCTAGGCGCCGGCCGGTCCGCCCTCAATCGCTCTGCGCGATCATGCCGTCGCGCATGCCGCTCGGTCAGCGGATCCAGAGATGCCGCCTGTGCGCGCGCTCGCGGTTGCCCGCGGCGTCGACGGCCCGCCGGTGCAGCCGGTAGCGGCCGCTGGGGAGCACGGCGGGGATGTGGTGGTGCCAGCTCCGCGTGCCGCGGGCGCGCAGCCAGTGCGGGCGCGAGCAGTCGGCCGGGCGGCCGAGCTTCCCGCTGCGGAAGAGCGGCTGGCAGCGCGAGCCCTGGAGCCGCTGGACGGCGACCATCACGCGCGCCACACGACCCTTGTGGGTGGAGTCGCAGCGGTAGTCGTAGGCGCGCCCGCCGAACCGGCCGTCGCCGTCGTCCCAGCCGTTCCAGTAGCGGCCGCCGCCGTCGTTGCCCCACCAGCCGTGTCCCCAGCGGGAGTACGGCGGCCTGTCGTCGTTGCAGCCGCCGCCGGGGTCGCCGGCCGCGCGCGCCGGGGACGCGGACGCCGCGGAGGGGACGACCGCGATGGCGCACGCGGCCAGGAGGATGGAGAACAGGGACTTGCGCATGGGACCTCCGCTTGGTTGTTGATGTGCTTCAGTCGGCAGCGGGGAGCTCGCCGAGGGTCACCCGTACCGTGCGGGCGTCGCCGAGGACGATCGCCACCGCGCGGCCCGGGGCCTCGCGCGCGAGCGCGACGGCGAGCTCGTCGACCGTGGCCACGCCACGGCCCGCGAACCGCGCGATCACGTCTCCCGGCCGCAGGCCGGCGCGCGCCGCCGGGCCGCCGCCGGTGACGCCGGCCACCACGACGCCGCCCTGTGGCAGCGATCGCAGGGACACTCCGAGCCAGGCCCGCGCCGAGCGCGCGACGCGGCCGGTGCGCGCGAGCTGCCCGGCGATCGAGCGGACGGTGTTGCTCGAGATGGCGAACCCGATGCCGGGGGCCACGCCCCCGCCCATCCCGGGCTCGACGGCGGACAGCGTGGGGATGCCGATCACGGCTCCGCTGCCGTTCACGAGCGCCCCGCCGCTATTCCCGGGGTTGATCGGGGCGCTGGTCTGGATGACGGACGGGAGCGCGATGCCGTTCCCCTCGCTCACCGTGCGGCTCGTCGAGCTGACGATCCCCTGGGTCACGCTCGACCGCAGGCCGAGCGGGTTGCCGATCGCCAGCGCGACCTCGCCGACCTCGACCGCCGAGGAGTCCGCGAACGTCGCCGGCGTCAGCGAGGCGCCCTCCACGCGGATGACCGCGAGGTCGCCCTCGGGGAACGTGCCGCGCAGCGTGGCGGGGTACGTCGCGCCGTCCGCGGTCGTGACCACGAAGCGCCGCGCGCCCGCCACCACGTGGGCGTTGGTGACCACGTGGCCGTCGCCGTCGAGGACGACGCCGGACCCCAGGCCCGTCTCGGTGCGGATCTGGAGCACCGACGGGAGCGCCTTCGCCACCGTGTCCTGGAACCCGGGCTGCCGGACCGGCTCCGCGGCGTCGCGACCGAGGGTCGGGAGCGCGAGCGCGGCGGCGATGAGGATCGCCGCCAGCGCCGCCGCGGGACCGAGCCGGCTCAGCCTCATCGCCGTTGGGGCGCTTCCGCGAGGACGAGCCTGCCGCGGTTGAGCAGCTGCGCGATCACGCACGCCTTGGCGATCTGCGCGAACGTGTACCGCGCCGGGTCGGAGATCGTCTCGACCTGGACGTCGGGGATCGGCCTCATCGCAGGCGCAGGCGCTTGTTGTGGGCGCGCTGGACGTTGCCCGAGAAGTCGACCGCGCGCGTGCGGACGATGTAGCGGCCGTTCGCCAGGCGCTTGGGCAGGCGGAACGACCAGCTCGACGTGCCCTTGACGTTCAGCCACCGGCGGTGGGCGCAGCTCGTCGCGCTCGTCAGCCGGCCGCGGGCCGTGAGGTGGCGGCACTTCTTGCCCTTCTTGCGGAGCACGGAGATGCCGACGCGGTTGAGGCCGCAGCCGACGTCGCTCGCCGTGCCGCGGAGGACGTTGTGGCGCGACGCCCGGCGGGCGGCACGACGGGTGAAGCCTGACGTCGGGCGTGCGGTGTCGGTGCACGCTCCGGGCTGCACGCCCGGCACCGGGGTGTCGGTCGTCTGGGCGGGCGCCGGGCCGGCGGCTGCGACGGCCGCGACGACGGCACAGCCGGCGACGGCCACGAGGGAACGGACGAACATCGGTGCTCCTGACCTCGGGAGGATGGACGGCCAACTGAACTCCCCGCCGGGCAGGTCGATCAACAGCGACTCGCGTTCAGCCCAATGGCGCCGCCGATCGATCGTGCACTCCTCTTGCGCGAGCGGCCGCGGCGATTGAGCGGCGGCACGCGGCACGCTGTGCTCCAGGGATGCGTCGTGCCCTCTGCGTGCTGCTCGCCGTGCTCGCGCTCGCCCCGGCCGCCGAGGCCCGCAAGCGCAGCGTCGGCGTCTACGTCGACCCCTGGAACGTCGCCACGTTCGCGGCGCGGACCGGCGCGATGCCCGACTACGTCGCGCGCTTCGAGGCCTTCTCGCGCGGCGTGCCGCTCGACGGCTTCCTGCGCGAGTCCGAGCGGCAGGGGCTGCGCCGCGTGATGGTCTCGTGGGAGCCGTGGCGGCCGGTGCCGGCGGAGCTCGGCATCGTCGAGCAGTTCCGCGCGCAGCCCGGCTACCGCAACCGCGACATCGCCGCCGGCGTCCAGGACGCCTACATCACGCGCTTCGCGCAGAGCCTGGCGACGTTCCAGGGCCAGGTCGAGCTCCGGTACGCCCACGAGATGAACGGCACGTGGTACCCGTGGTCGCGCGACCCGATCGCCTACCGGCAGGCGTGGCGGCGCATCGTCCGGCTGTTCCGTGCCGCGGGCGCGACCAACGTGCGCTTCGTGTGGTCGGTGAACCCCAGCCTCTTCCTGACGCAGCGCCGGTGGCGCCGCAGCGTGCGCGTCTACTGGCCCGGCCGCCGCTACGTGGACGCGCTCGGCTCGACGATGATCAACTTCGGCGGCGCGAAGCGCTACGGCGTCCAGCGGTTCGTGCCGCGCCTGCGCGCGCTGCACCGGCTCTACCGCAAGCCGGTGGTCCTCACCGAGGTCAAGACCGAGCACCGCGGCCGTCTGCGCTGGATGCGGGACCTGCGGCGCCTGCTGCGCCGCACGCGCTGGATCCGCTCGATGACCTGGTTCCAGCACTCCAGCCGCGCGCAGACGCAGATCCTCCACGCCGGCCGGCTCGACTGGGACGTGCAGGACGATCCGGCGGCCGCCGCGATCCTGCGCGGGATCATCGCCGACGCGCGGCGATAGCCACCGGCACGAGCGCGACCAGCCAGACCGGCACGATCGCCGCCCAGACGAGCCACTCGGGGGCGATGGTCTCGAGCGTCGGCCGGACGCGGAGCGTCATGGCGACCACGAAGACCACCGCGAGGCACGACCAGGCAACGCCGAGCCGCGAGTAGCGTCGGAGCACCGCGGTGCGCGGCCCCCGGGCGCGGGCGCGCCTGCGCAGGTTCGGCTCGCGCAGCACGTCGACGAGGATGTGGTAGCCGTCGCGGTCGAGGAACGGGTTGAGGTTGAAGCACGCGCCGAGGTACGCGCCGAACGCGACCTGGAAGCAGACGTCGCGGATCGCGCCCGGCCCGAGCAGCAGGCAGGCGAGCGAGAACAGCCCGCCGAGCACGGCGTCGGACACGGGGCCGGCGGCGCTGATGGCGATGCGCCGGCGGCGCGGCTCGAACCACGCCGCCGAGGTGTCGACGAACGCGTACGGGAAGACGAGCACCAGCTTCACGCCCGCGCGGTCGACGCGCCGGCCGGCGCGGGCCATGGCCAGGCCGTGCGCCAGCTCGTGCACCGCGACGACGGCGAAGCGCCCGACGAGGAACACGAGCCCGCCGACCCCCAGCTTGGAGGCGACGACGAACGGCGTCCCGTACCGCCCGGCGACCAGGTAGACGAACGCCGCCAGCCCGGTCGCCGCCACCACCGCGAGCGCTCCCAGCGCGGACGGCGTGAACAGCAGCCGGCCGCCGTCGCGGTAGGCCGCGTCGAACGCCGCGCCCGCTCCCGGGAACAGCTTCTCGCGCGGCTCGAGCGCGCGCCGGTACCAGGGCAGACGGCCGGGATCGGGGCGGGATCGCTCGACGCCGTCGAGGAAGCCGTGCTCGCCGAGGCCGGCCAGCAGCTGCGCGAGCCGGGCGGACCCGCCGGGCCCCAGCCGCTCGGCCTCGTCCACGAGCTGGGTGGTCGAGCGGGTGCCGTCGAGCAGCTGGAAGAGCTCGGCGTCGGCGTCGCTGAGGCGCATGTAGCCGCCCTCCTCGAGGTCCTTGAGGATCCAGCGGCGGTCGCCCTCTGACGCCTCGAGCCGCTTGAGCGCGTAGCCCGGCCGCACGCGCGGGCCGGCCTCGCCCGCGGACGGCGCCCCCATGGGAACGAGGATCGTGCGCCCCGCCTCGGCGGCGCCGGTGCGGCGCTCGACGGCCAGCTCCGAGTCGCCGATCCGCAGCCGCGCGCCGTCGCGCAGCGCGACGCGTCCCTGCACGCGCGACCCATCGAGGAACGTGCCGTTCGAGGACCCCTCGTCCTCGACCGTGAGCCCCGCCCCCACCCGGATCCGCGCGTGACGGCGCGAGACGGCAGGGTCCACCAGCACCACCGTGGACGCGGGGTCCCGCCCCAGCGTCACGACCTCCGCCAGCGGCACGCGCATGCCGCCGGGCAGCACCAGGTCGAACGGTGCTCCCGGCGGCATGTGGCGTGGTCTCTAGTAGTCCGAGCGGCGGGCGGTCGCGACGAGGCGGCCGCCGGTGAGCAGCAGCACGAGCGCCCCGGACGCGAGGCCGAGCAGCACGGCCTCGGAGCCGGGCTCGGCGGCCGTGCCGCCCGCGCCGGTCGCGACGCCTCCGGACGGCACGGTGCCGCCCCCGCCGCCGCCCGACGAGCCCGCCGACGGAGCGGGCGCGGGCGCCGGCTGAGCCGACTGGTCGTCGCCGTCGTCGTCGTCCTCGCCGGCGAGCGCCGGCGCTGCGCCGACGGCGAGCGCCGCCGCGGTGGCGGCGAGGATGGACATCGAACGAGTGTGCCTGAGGTGCATCTTGGAACCCCCTTGCGGGCCGGTTGGTGCACCCGATGGTTCGGGAGCGCGCCCGGCGGGACAACAAGGAGTCGGGCTTGCGCGAGCCGCGATCGATATTGGACGCGGTCCCCGGCGCGGCCGACCATGGTGCGGGTGTCCTCTCCCCGGCCCCCGATGTCGCGCAAGGCCGCCGCGTCGCGGCTGCGATCGCTCGCGGACCGGGTCGACCCGCGGCTCGTGGCGCGGGTCCGGCCGCCCGCCGCGCCGCTCGTCCGCATCGGCGGGCGCTGGTGGCCGCGCGACGTGCTCGTCGGCCAGGAGGAGCCGCCCGCGCCGCGCTAGTGCGCCTGGCGCGAGCCGCGGAAGTACGCGAGCACGGCCAGCACGCGGCGGTGCTCGAGGCCCGTGGGCTCGAGGCCGAGCTTGTGGAAGATCCGCGTCACGTGCTTCTCGACGGCCGCCTCGGTGACGAACAGGGCGTCGGCGATCCCGCGGTTCGACTTGCCCTCCGCCATCGCGGCGAGCACCTCGCGCTCGCGCGGGGTGAGGTCGTCGAGCGGACCGCCGGGCCGGCGGCGGCCGAGCATCCGCCGCACGATCTCGGGATCGAGCGCGCTGCCGCCGTCGGCCACGCGCTCGACGGCGTCGATGAACGCGGCAACGTCGCCGACGCGCTCCTTGAGCAGGTAGCCGACGCCGTCCAGCCGCCCGCCGATGAGGTCGAGGGCGTAGCTCTCCTCGTAGAACTGCGAGAGGACGACGACGCCGGTGTCGGGCAGGCTCGTCCGCAGCGCGATCGCGGCTTGCAGCCCGTCGTCGGCGTGGTGCGGCGGCATCTGCACGTCGACCACCGCGACGTCGGGGCGGTGCGCGAGCGTGCGCCGCAGGAAGTCGTCGGCGTCGCCGGCCTGGGCGACCACGTCGAAGCCCGCCTCGCCGAGCAGCCGCGCCAGGCCTTCGCGCAGCAGGACGTCGTCCTCGCCGATCACGATCCGGAGCGGCCGGGTCATCTCACTCTCCCGTCAGCATCTGGCGCAGAGCGCCGTTCACGAGATCCTCCTTGGCGACGAAGCCGACCGCCCCGAGCTCGCGCGCTCCCGACGCGGTCGTCGCGTCAGGATCGGAGGACGTGATCACCACGCGCGGGCTCCACGGGAGCGCGGCCATCTGCCTGGCGAGCACCAGGCCGTCGCCGTCGGGCAGGCCGACGTCCACGAGCATGGCGTCGGGGCGCAGCTCCGCGGCGGCGACCCTGGCCGTCGCGCACGAGTCCGCCTCGCCGACGACGTTCAGGTCCATGGCGACGAGCATGCGCGCCGCCAGCCCGCGGAAGTCGCGATCGTCGTCCACGACGAGCACCGTGCAGGGCATTGCGGTGATCGTGCCACTCCGCCGGGCGCCAGACGGTAGGGGTAGCCATACACCGATGTATGGGAAGGGGGCATGGCGCGGCGCCGCGCCCCGCGGAACAGTGCAGCCATGCCGTCGACACCGATCTGCGCATGAAAGGGAAGCCGCTGTGGAGCTCCGACACCTGAGGTACTTCGTCGCCGTTGCGGAGGAGCTGCACTTCCGCCGCGCAGCGGAGCGGCTCTACGTCGCCCAGCCCGCGGTGAGCGAGCAGATCCGCAAGCTCGAGGCCGAGCTCGGCGTCCGCCTGTTCGACCGCACCCACCGCAGCGTCTCGCTCACCGACCCGGGCAGCGCCCTGCTGGTCGAGGCGCGCCGGGTGCTGCACCAGGCCGAGGTCGCCCAGCTCGCGGCCCGCAACGCCCGCGACTCCGCGAGCACGCGGATCCGGATCGGCTATGTGCCCGACGTGCTGCCGGCGAGCGTCCCGCGCGCGCTGCAGGACCTCACCGCGAACGCCCCGCGCGTGGAGGTCACGCTCGAGACCGGACCCACGCTCGCGCTGATCCAGTCGGTCCGCGACCAGCGGCTCGACGCCGCCATCGTCGGCCTGCCCGCTCCGACCCGCGGCCTGCGCGCGACGTCGCTCGGCCACCAGCACATGGTCGCCGCGCTGCCGGCCGCCGACCCCCGCGGGCTGGATCCGGAGCTCACGCTCGAGTCGCTCGACCCGGACCGCCTCCTCATGCTCCCGCGCGACGCGAACCCGGCGCTCTACGACGCCGTCGTCTCGCTGTGCCACCAGGCCGACCTTTCGCCGTCGCTCGTCGAGGTGCCCGAGCCGCGCGTCGAGGCCGTGCTGCTGGCCGTCGCCGCCGGCGGAGGCGCCGCCCTGCTCCCCGCCGCCGTCGTCGACCGCTACGCCGCCCCGGGAGTGCGGCTCGTGCCGCTCGCCGGCGCCGAGCCGGCGTTCGAGGCGGCCGTGCTGACGCACGCCGACCGGGAGTCGCTGGCCACCCAGGGCTTCCTGCACGCCCTCGGGCGCGCGATGCGCCAGCGGTCGATCGCTTCGCCGCGGCTGCAAGTCGCGGCATGACCGGGCGAGGCGCCGGCCGCGCGCCCTAGGTGTGTCGGCGGCCCGCATTTCGCTCTGGCGGGCGCCACGGTCTCGGTCACTGCTGGTGCTGGGCGTGCTCGCGCTCGTCGCGGGCACGGTCACGCTCGTCGCCCACGCCTACACCGAGCTCCTCTGGTTCCGGGAGCTCGGCCAGGAGCGCGTCTTCTGGACGACGCTGAAGTGGAAGCTCCTCGGTCACGGGGTCCCGGCCTTCGGCACGGCGTCGTTCCTGCTCGTCAACTTCGCCGCGGTCGAGCGGGCGATGGCGTCCGAGCCCCAGGTGCGGCCGTACCGGCGGCTCGCCTATCCGGTCGTGGCGATCGGCGCCGGCGTGCTCGCGAGCCAGTGGCACGGCAGCGGCGCGTGGCGGCTGCTCGCGCTGTGGCACGGCCGCAGCGACTTCGGCTTCGACGACCCGCTGTTCCACCGCGACGTCGGCTTCTTCGTCTTCTCGCTGCCGCTGTACCAGCAGATCGTGCAGTGGCTGCTCGACACGCTGGCCGTCGGGGCCGCCGCGACCGTGCTCGCGTACGTCGTGGCGGGCGGCCTGCGCCGGTCGTCGCCGTACATCGCCGCGCGCGGCGTCCGGGCCCACCTGCTCGTGCTCGCGTCGCTGGCGCTCGTCGTGGTCGCCGGTCGCTACCGGCTCGACCAGCTCGCGCTCGCCCTGCCCGAGCGCGGCGCGGCGACCGCCGGAGCCGGCTACACCGCCGTCCACGTCCGCCTGCCGACGCTGAAGCTCCTGGAGCTCCTCGCGCTGGCGGCCGCCGCGCTGGTCCTCTACGCCGCCACGCGTCCGGTGCCGCGCCGCCCGGTCGCCGTGCTGATCGCGCTGGCCGTGCTCGCGCTGACCGCGCCCGGCGTGGTGGCGCGCGAGGTCGAGCGGCTCGCGGTCCAGCCGCAGGTCCTCACGCGCGAGCGGCCGTATCTCGCCGAGTCGATCGCGGCGACGCGGCGCGCGTACGCGCTCGACGACGTCACGGTGCGCGGCGTGCCCGCCGGGTCCGGCCTGTCCGAGGAGGACCTCGCCGAGCACGAGACCACGCTCGCGAACCTGCCGCTGTGGGACGGCGGCGTGCTGCGGCCGGCGATGGACGACCTGCAGTCGATCGGCCGCTACTACCGCTTCCCGAGCCTGACCGTCGACCGCTACCGGGTCGACGGCGAGACCCGCGTGGTCACCATCGGCGCGCGCCAGCTCGACCGCCGCGCGCTCGGCCCCGAGTCGCGCGGCTGGACCAACGACCGCTTCGCCTACACGCACGGCTACGGGGTGGTCGCGGTCACGTCGCCGCACGCCGACGCCACGGGCCAGCCGGCGTTCGCCGACGGTGACTTCCGGTCGGGGCCGGAGCTGCTCGGCCTGCGCGAGCCGCGGATCTACTACGCCGAGCGCGCCGGCCCGGACCCGCCGTATCTCATCGTCGGCAGCGGCCGGTCGGAGGTCGACGCGCCCGTCCCGGGATCGAGCCAGCCGGAGTACCACTACGACGGCCCGGGCGGCATCACGCTCTCGAACCCGCTCCGCCGGGCGGCGTTCGCGGTCCGGTTCGGCGACCTCAAGCTGCTGCTGACCGAGTCGATCACCGAGACCTCGAGGATCGTGCTGCACCGCAAGGCGGGCGAGCGCGTGCGCGCGCTGGCGCCGTTCCTGCGCTGGGACACGCACCCCCAGACCGTGGTCGCCGGCGGGCGCGTCCAGTTCCTCTTCCACGGCTACACGACGAGCAGCCACTACCCGTACTCGGCGCCGATCCGCTTCGGCGGCGACGAGGTCAACTACCTGCGCGCGCCGGCCGTCGCCGCGGTCGACGCGTTCAGCGGGCGGATCGGGCTCTACGCCGACGACGCCGAGGACCCGGTCATGCGCGCCTGGAGCGGCACCTTCCCGGGTGTCTTCCAGCCGCTCGAGCGGATGCCGGCCGAGCTGCGCGAGCACCTGCGCTATCCGCGGCGGCTGTTCGCCGCCCAGGCGGACGTCTACGCGAGCTATCACGCCGTCGACACCACCGGGTTCTGGAACGGCGCCGACGCGTGGCAGCGGCCGCTGCAGATCGCCGGGCCGGTCGAGAACGCCGGCGAGATCCGCTTCCCCGACCCCGAGGACCGGCTCGACGCGGACGAGCGCGACGAGCTCGAGAGCTGGGTGCTGCGGCCCCGGTACGTGCTCGCGCGGCTCCCGGGCGACGACGCCGAGCGCTTCATGCTCGTGATGCCGTTCGCCCCCCGCGGCCGCCAGAACCTCGTGAGCTACCTCTCGGGCACGGTCGACGAGGCCGGCCGCCCGCAACTCACCGCCCTCAGCCTTCCCCGCGACCGGCTCGCGGTCGGCCCGGCGCAGGCGACCCGCCGGATCCTGGCCGACGAGGGCGTGAGTCGCCGGCTGCAGCTCGTCAACCGCGAGTCGCGCGACCTCGGCCGCGCGGCCGTCAGCCGCACGATCCTCGGGACGCCGCGCGTGATCCCGGTCGCCGGCGCGCTCGTGCACGTGCAGCCGCTCTACGTCACGGCGGGCGGGGGCGGCGTGCCGCGGCTGCAGCTGGTGACGGTGCACGCCAACGGGCGCGTCGGCGTCGGCCGCGACGTCGAGTCGGCGCTTCGGGACGCGATCGCTCCGCCGCCGGGATGATCGCGCGCACGAGCGCGCCGACGTGGCGGCGCTCGTGGACGAGGACGTCGACGGCGATCGTGAGGAACACGATCGCCAGGACGAGGCGGGTGAGCACGGCGGGCAGCAGGAGCTGCGTGCCGAACAGGGCGAGCATGATCGCGGCGTCGCCCCGGCTGAGGCGGAGCGTCACGAGCGCGGCGATCGCGTAGAGCGCGACGCCGATCGAGAGCAGCAGCTCGATGCGCTCCTGCGGCGCCAGCGGGAGCGCGCCCGTCCCGGCGCCGAGGAGATAGGCGACGGGCAGCGTCCCGAGCGCCAGGGTGTACTGGCTCACCGCGCCCGCGAGCAGCACCGCCGCGCTCTCGCCGCCGCGGCCGTGGGTGAGCAGCACGAACGCGACGACGAGCTCCGGCGTCTCGGTCGCCACCGGCACGACCCACTGCAGCAGCAGGTACGGGCTGATGCCGACCATCGAGCCGGTGCCGAGCACGGCGTCGCCGAACGGGACCGCCGTCATGAGGATCACGACGGCCGCGAAGACCATCAGCCCGGCCGCCCAGCGGCGGCGCTCGAAGCGCGGCAGCGCCGAGATCTCCGCCGCGAGGCCGATCGCCTCCGAGGCCGTGCCCGAGGACGCCGCGGCACGCCGCAGGTAGAGCGCGTAGAGCCCGACGAGCACGAGGCTGTCGAACAGCGACAGGCGGCCGTTGAAGACGCCGCGGAGCGCCCACAGCGAGCCGAGCGCGAGGATCGCGAGCTCGACGCGCTGGGCCGGCGCGACGGTGACCGGCGCGACCGGCCCCGGCCGCCACTGCCGCGGCAGCAGCGCCACGGCCGCGGGCAGCGCGACGCACACGCCGAGCAGGAGCCGGCTCGCGCCCGTCAGGTTGGCCGTCACGTACGCGGCCTGGCCGCTGAACGCGAAGTGCACCTCGACGATGTACTCCGGCAGGATCGCCACGAAGGCGACGGCGGCCACCACGATGCCGCGCGCGACGTCGACCTGCAGCGCCTCGCAGGCCCAGGCGAGCATGAAGGCCGCGGCGACGACGGCGCCGCCGTATGCGACGAGCTGGAGCGGGTAGGGCGTCGCGCCGCCGCTGAGGCGGACGAGGACGCCGGGCGCGGTGCCGGCGGCGGTCCACGCGACCCGCCGCTGCCAGTCCGTCATGCGAGCTCGACGATGAGCACCAGGAGGAGCAGGACGAACACGACGACGACCGCCACGGCGGTCCAGCTCGCCACGCGCGCGCCGAGCGCGAGCATCGTGAGCGTGGCCGTCGGGACGACCGGCGCGCCGGCGTGCTGGTGGCCGGGCAGCGGGTCGGCCGTGATGAGCCCGCGGTCGCGCGCGAACGCGAAGAGCGAGCCGAGCGCGTCGATCACGGCGGTCTCGCGGCGCTGGCTGAGCCCGGCGCCGTGGAGGTCGTCGAGCAGCGCGTCCACGTGCCGGGATCGGAGGTTGCGCAGCGGCATGGCGCCGAGCTCGGCGTCGACGTGGCTGAGCGCGGCCTGCACCTCGCGGGCCGGCTCCGTCTCACGCTCGAAGCCGGCGATCACGTCGCCGAGGCTGGAGTCGCCGGTGAGGGGCTGGTTGTCGTACATGGCGTCGTGCGAGCGGCCGGCGAAGGTCGCCGGCCGCTCGCAGCTCCCCAGGCGGATCAGTCCTCGGGCGGGACCACGGGCCAGTGGAGGCTCACGAAGCCGCGGCTCGCGGTGACCTGCGTGTTCGCGGCGTTCAGCAGACGGCGTCCGCCGGCCGTGAGGTCGGTGGCGTCGAGCAGCGTGCCGGTGATGGCCTGCAGCTCGTCGTCGAGCTGGGCGACCATGTTCGGCATCACGAGGTCGAACGTCGGGGCCGCGTCCTCGTCCTGGCTGGCACGGGCCTTCCCGCGGCGCAGGGCGGCGAGATCCTCGACGTCCTCCGGCGGCACGGGCGGGGCCACGCTGAGGATGTACGCCAGCGCGCCGTCACGGCGGTCGTTGACGAAGTTCAGCGTGGTGGCCAGCGAGTTCAGGCCGGTGCCGTGCGAGCCGTCGATCAGCTGCACGACCTCGCTCGCGACGTCATGCTGGAGCGAGAGGACCCGGAACGCGGTCTCCGGCGGGGACGCGTACGTGGGGCCGGTCGGCGGATCGCCGGCGGCACGCGCGAGGTCCTCCTCGGGCGGCGGGGGCGGCGCGGTCCGGATCACGTACTTGGCGCCGCGCCAGGCGGACGACATCTGGCGGCGCACGACCTTCAGGGTGGTCTCCGCCTCGACGATCTTGCCGTTCTCGATCTTCCGGGTGGCGCGCTCGAGGGCGCGCTCGGTGCGAGCGACGCGGGCCCGCACGATCGAGGGATAGGTCAGCTCGACGGTCGGGGCGCCGGAGGCCTTCGCCTTCGAGGGCGCCTTGGCGTCCGCGGCGGCGGGTGTCACCGCCACCAGGCTCGCCGCGATGGCGAGAGGTATGGCGGCTCTCAGGGAGCGCATAGAGCGAATCTCCTTCGTCGGGGAGGACGGACTCCGGCCAAGCTAGGCGACGTTCCGGGCGATCCAGGGCACCCTCCAGTTCCCGCGCCAGAGCCGATTCCGTGAGCGCCGATCGCGATTGGTCGGCCCGTCCGGGGCCGTGACGATGGGAGCGATGTTCAGCTTCTTCCGCGACGCCTGGGAGACGGCCGGCCACGGCCAGGCGCTCACGCTGTACATGGTCTTCTTCCTCTACGTCTGGCTGCTCTGGGCGGCCAAGGCGCTCACCGCGCGCCGCTACCGGCCGGCCACCGGAGACTTCGCGCTCGACCGCACGACCTCGGTCATCGTGCCGGTCTACAACGAGTCCGAGGCGATCTTCCGGCGGGTGCTGGCGAGCGTGGTCGCGAGCGGCCCGACCGAGCTGATCGCGGTGGTCGACGGCGGCGATCCGTCGCTCGCCGCCGTCGCGGGCGAGTACTGCGACCGCGTGGTGCGCCTCCCCCGGTCCGGTAAGCGCGTCGCCATCGCGGCCGGCCTGCGGGAGACCGACCCGTCGACCGACGTCGTCGTCGTGCTCGACTCCGACACCGTGTGGACGCCGGGCGCGCTGGAGGAGATGCTGCGGCCGTTCGCCGACCCGCGCGTCGGCGGCGTGACGCCGCGGCAGGCGATCTTCGACGTCGGCGGCAACCCGGTGCGGCGGCTCGCCAACTGGATGGAGGACATCCGCTATCACCTCACCGTGCCGGCGCAGTCGGTCTTCGGCCAGGTCGGCTGCCTCGCCGGGCGCACGATCGCGTACCGGCGGACGGCGTTCGAGCCGGCCGTCGAGCGGCTCGTGCGCCAGACCGTGTTCGGCGTGCGCCAGCACGTCGGTGACGACCGGGTGCTCACCAACGAGCTGCTGCGCACCGGCTGGCGGACCGTCTACCAGTCGACGGCGCTCGTCGAGACCGACGCCCCGTCGGACTGGCGGACGTTCTGGCGCCAGCAGCTGCGCTGGGGGCGGTCGAGCCAGCGCGAGACGCTGCTGTCGGTGCGCTGGCTATGGCGCAAGCCGGTCGCCTTCGCGTGCTTCGTCACGGACATCGTCACGCCGTTCGCGCTCTACGCCGTCGCCGGCCTGGCCGTCGCGCACGCGCTGCGCGGCCACGGCGGCGTCACCGGGCTGCCGCTGGCGCTCGAGCTGCCGCTCGGCTACCTGGGGATGCTCGTCAGCATCGGGGTCCGCCAGGCCGCGCACGTCCGCCGCTTCCCGCGCGACCTCGCCCGGCTCCCGCTGTTCGTGCTCCAGATCACCTTCGTGATGGTCCCCCTGCGCATCGCCGCCTTCGCGACGATGTTCCACCAGGAATGGGGAACCAGGATCGATCGGCCCGCGCTCTCACGCGTTCGCGCGTCCTTGTTGCACGCCGACCCGGCAGGCGAGACCGTACGCGTGATGCCGGGGGAATCCTCTTCGTGAACGTCGTCCCGCTCTCCCCCGTGCGGGACGCCTGCGGCCGCCTCCTCCCTCCCCCGCGGCCGTACGCGGGCCGCCCGCGCCTTCCCTCCTCCTCATCAGGCGCGGGCGGCCCCCGACTTCCATGACGCGCCCGATCGTCCGTGTCCTCCCGGCGCTGGCCGCGATCGGCGTGATGATCCCCGGGGCGATCGCGCTGGGCGGCGACCCGCCGGCCGGCGTGCCGCTGCTCCCGGACCTCGACCAGGAGATGCCGACCGAGCTCGTCATCACCCAGGCGGGGAAGACGTGGCGGCTCGGATTCCGCTCCGCCGTCCGCAACATCGGCGACGGCCCGCTGATCATCGACGGCCGCCGGCCGAACCCGAGCGAGCGCACGATGGCCGCGTCGCAGATCATCGTGAACTCGGAGGGCCCGCGGACGGAGGTCTCGGACGCCGGCCGCCTGCGCTACGTGCGCTCGCCCGACCATCAGCACTGGCACCTGCTGCGCTTCGACCGGTACGAGCTCCGCCGCCCCGGCGGCGGCGCCCCGAGCGAGCCGCTCGTCCGCGACCGCAAGTCCGGGTTCTGCCTCGGCGACCGGTACGAGGTCACGGCCACGCGCGAGCAGCTGCCCGCGAAGGTGCCGGAGGCTGTGTACACGAGCCGCTGCGGGCTCGAGCAGCCAGGCCTCCTCGGCATCCGCGAGGGCATCTCGGTCGGCTGGGGCGACGACTACAGCGCGAACCTCGAGGGGCAGTACCTGCCGCTCAACCGGCTCCGCAACGGGCGCTACCTGCTCGTCCACCGCGTCAACGGCGACCGGCGCATCCGCGAGTCGTCGTACGACAACAACGCGTCGTCCTCGCTGCTGCGGCTGCGCTGGCGCCGGGGCGAGCCGCGCATCCGCGTGCTCCGCGTCTGCCCCGCCAGCGAGCGCTGCCCCGCCTAGCGGGCGGGCGCGGCTCTTCGGCAAGGGGTCTGACCCCTCGGTTATGCGGCTCGGGCGTAGACGACCGTGTTGGAGAGGTAGTGGCCCGTGCTGCGGTCGAACGTGCCGGAGCAAGTGATGAGGCGCAGCGTGGGGCCCGGCGTGCGGCCGTAGACGCGCGCCGTCGGGAAGTCGGCCTTCGGGTACTGCTCGCTTCCCTGGACGACGAAGCGCGCGCGGCTGCCGTCGCCGCGGACGACGGCGATCTCGTCTCCCGGGCCCAGCTCGCGGATGCGGTAGAAGACGGCCGGGCCGGTCTTGGAGTCGACGTGGCCGACGATCACCGCGGGGCCGCGGTCGCCGGGACGCGGGCCGCCCGACCACCAGCCGGTCTCGGCGAAGTCCTGCGGCACCTCGAGCGAGCGGTCGGGATTGAGCCCGAGCCGGATCACCCGCGCGCGGACGCCGATGCCCGGGATCTCGAGCCCGACAGGCAGAGCGGCGGGCCTGGCCCGCCGCTCATTGGACCTCTTCGGAGCCACGACGGTGCGCGGCTCGTCGGTCACCGCGTCGAGCGCGGCGACCTCGCGGACGACGTTGGCCTCGCCGTCGGTCGCACAGCGGGAGTCGGCGAACGCGCCCACGACGAACGCGAGCAGCGCGATCCCGACGACGAGCGTCGCCAGGCCGAGGACGGCCCGGCTCATGCGTTCATGCGCCGCCGGAGGGCGTACGCGGCCGCGCCGCCGAACGCGAGCGCGCCGGCGATGCCGAGCAGCGCGCCGGAGCCGCCGCCCGAGGCGGTGCCGCCCTCGCCGGCCTGGACCGCGCCGCGCGGCGCGGTGCGCTGGGCGAGCACGACGTCGCGGCGCCGCGGGCGCTGCGCGTGGCGCTTCGGCGCGACGGCGTTCCGCCGCCGCGCGGCCAGCGGCGCCGCGGGCGTGACCGGCGTGGGCACGGCGGGCACGACCTGCGCGGGAGCGTTCTCCTCCTGGCAGCTCGCGCCGGAGCAGCCGTCGGAGCCGGCGAGCGCCGGGGAAGCGGTCAGGGCGAGCGCGGCGAATGCCGTGGCGAGAGCCGGCGGGATGCGGTGTTTCATCGGAACCCCCTTGGGGTCGAGAGATGCTGCGCCGCCCACTCGTACATGGACATGAGCGGGCCGGTGAGGCTCCAGCCGAGAGGCGTCAGCGAGTACTCCACGCGCGCCGGGACCTCCGGCAGCACGCGGCGCGCCACGAGCCCGTCGCGCTCGAGCGAGCGCAGGGTCTGCGTGAGCGTCTTCTTGGAGATCTCGCCGACCTCGTAGAGGACCTCGCTGTATCGGCGGGTCCCCGTGGCGAGCAGGTAGAGGATGTCGACGCTCCATTTGCCGTCGAGGAGCCCGAGCACGGCTCGCGTGCCGTGGATCATCTCGAGGTCGTTGACTTCGTCGACCGTCGCTGTGGTGGTCATGGTCCTACCGAGCGTGCGGGTGAGAGCCCTGGGGGGCAACAGGTGCCCGTGATCGGTCGATACCGCGCGAGGATCAGGACAGGTGCGCGATCGGAACGGCGTATCCGGGCATCGCGCGCCGCGATTGAGCGCGGCGGCGAGCGCGGGCAGGCTGGAGGGGTGCGGCCGGTCGCCCTCAACCTGTTCAGCTGTGCCGTGACCGTGCTGCTCCTCGCGGTGCTGGCGATCCCGGCCAAGCGCGCGCTCGAGCGCGGCACCGAGGCCCGCGCGGCCGCCGTGACCGCGCTCCCGCCCGTGAAGCCCGCCACGAGCCCGCGACGCGTCTTCGGCGTCTACGTCGACCCGTGGCACGTGGACGACTGGGCGCGCGCGGTCGGCGCCGCGCCGCAGGCGACGGCCAAGTTCGAGTCGTTCTCACGTAACCGGACGCTCGACAAGTACGCCGCCGAGAGCCGGCGCCAGGGCATCCGGCGGATGCTGGTCTCCTGGGAGCCGTGGACGCCGGTGCCCGCGGCGCTGGGGGTCGACGAGCAGTCCCGCCCGCAGCCGGGCTACACCAACCTCGACATCGCGCGCGGCGCGCAGGACCGGTACATCATGCGCTTCGCCCGCAGCCTGGCGAAGTTCCCCGGGACCGTGTGGCTGCGCTACGCGCACGAGATGAACGGCTACTGGTACCCGTGGAGTCGTGACGCCCGCGCGTACGTGTGGGCGTGGCGGCGGATCGTCCGGCTGTTCGGCGTGGCCGGCGCGCGCAACGTGCGGTTCGTGTGGTCGGTCAACGCGAACTTGTACGAGCCCGAGCGCGAGTGGCTGCGGACCGCGCGCCGCTACTGGCCGGGCGCGTCGTACGTCGACATGGTCGCCTCGACGATGATCAACTTCGGCGGCGACAAGGAGTACACCGTGGACCGGTTCGTGCCGCGCCTGCGCGCGCTGCACGAGGCGTTCGCGAAGCCCGTGATGCTCGCCGAGACGAACACGGAGTTCGACGGCCGCGTCGCCTGGCTGCAGGACCTCCGCCGGATGCTCCGCGGCGCGCCGTGGATCCGCGCGGTGATGTGGTCGCAGCTGCCGAGCCGCGGCAAGGCCCACCGGACCGGCGCGACCGGCCTGGTCGACTGGGACGTCTCGCGCGACGCGCCGGCGGCGACGGAGCTCCGCGCGATCATCGCCGACGGCGTCCGCTAGCGAGCGGGATGAGCGACGAGGCGGCCGCGCGCCTGATCGAGCGCGTGCTGACCGACGCCGAGTTCCGCGCGCGCTTCCGCCGCGATCCGGAGGCGGCGGCGCGCGAGGCCGGCGTCGACGGGCCCGCCGCCGAGGGGGCCATGGAGACGCTGGAGATCCGCGAGTCACGCTCCAGCCTGGCCGGCGCGATGATGGCCGCCGCCGTCGAGGGGATCGGGCTCTACGGCCTCGTGGACGGCGCCGACCCGGCGCACGCGGCGACCGGCGTCCCGGTCGCCGACGACGTGGACGTCGGCGACGACTCGGGCGAGGAGGTCGGCGACGGCGGCGACTCGTCGGATGAGGACACCGATGCGGACGACGGCGCCGAGGACGAGGGCGGCGCGGACGACGAGGACGGGGACGCGGACGACGACGAGCCCGACGAGGAGGAGCCGGACGAGGACGAGCCGGACGAGGACGAGCCGGACGAGGATGAAGACGACGACGAGGACGAGGACGACGAGGACGACGGAGCATCGGACGGCGACGAGCCGGACGAGCCCGACGCGCCCGAGCCCGGCGAGCAGGAGCCGCCGAGCCTCGAGGACGTCGACCCCGCGTACCCCGGCGACCAGGCCGAGCCGAAGCAGGTCGCGCGCTGGATGGCGGCCGAGGCCCAGCGCCGCGGCCTGCCTCCCGAGCTGCCGGTGATGGCGTCGCTCGTCGAGTCCGGGATGCGCAACCTCCCGGGCGGCGACGCGGACTCCGTCGGCTTCTTCCAGATGCGCGTGAGCATCTGGAACCAGGGCGCGTACGCGGGCTATGCCCAGGACCCGGCGAAGCAGCTCGACTGGTTCCTCGACACCGCCGAGGCGGTCAAGGCGCAGCGGATCGCGCGCGGCGCGCCGATCGACGACCCGCGCGCGTTCGGCGAGTGGATCGCGGACGTCGAGCGTCCGGCCGAGCAGTACCGCGGCCGCTATCAGCTGCGGCTCGAGGAGGCCCGCGGGCTGCTGCAGACCGACGGCGGCGGTGGCGGAGGCGCGGGCCTGGAGGGGCTCGTCGACCCGGGTCCACGCGCACGCGAGGCGCTGTCGGAGGCGCGCAAGTACCTCGGCACCCCGTACAAGTGGGGCGGCTCCACCCCGCAGACCGGCTTCGACTGCTCGGGCCTCGTCCAGTGGGCCTACGCCCAGGCCGGCATCCGGATCCCGCGCGTGACCGACCAGCAGATCCTCGCGGAGGGAGCGACGAAGGTCGGCCGCAACCGCCTGCTGCCCGGCGACCTCGTGTTCTTCCGCGACGACAGCGGCTACGTCCACCACGTCGGGATGTCGCTCGGCGGCAAGCGCTTCCTCCACGCGCCCCACACGGGCGACGTCGTGAAGATCTCCAGCCTCGACGAGCCGTACTACGCCGAGGAGTTCGCCGGCGGGCGGCGGTTCGACCAGGCGGTGCCGGACGTGCCCGCCGCGCGCGCCGCCCTCGACCGCGACGCCGCGGAGGCCAACACGCCCGGCACCGGCCTGTTCAAGGCGCTCGAGGCGCAGGAGCGCGTCCGGGGGCCGAACGAGGTCCGGGTCATGCAGGCGATCCGGCCCGACCAGGTCCGGCGCTAGGGCTCGCCGACCTCGGGCTCGTCGTCGCTCGGGTCGTCCGACTGCGAGTCGCCGACGCCGGCAGGGTCGGCCGTGCGCTGCGGCTGCGCCGAGCGGTCCGACGCCGGGGTGGAGGACGGGCCGGGGCCTCCCGGCCCGTTCGCGAAGGCGAGCGCCAGCGCCGCCGCGACGAGCAGGACGACCATCAGCAATCCGCCGACGCGCCCGAGCGACCGGACCGGATGTGACGACACCGCGGCCGCGGCGGCCGCGGCGGGCGCGGCCAGCGGCGCCGCCGTCGGGACCATCCGCTGATCGGTCACCGGGGCGGCGGCGGGCGGGAGCGCCATCGTGGCGGGCGTGGCCCGCGCCGCCGGCTCCGTGTCGAGCAGCCGCGCCGACCGCCGCCAGCGCGGGCCGAGCCGGTCGAGCACGATCTCCTCGAGCGCCATCCAGGCCGCGCCGGCGCTGTGACGGCGCGCCTCGGGGTCCTTGACGAGCAGGCGGTCGATCCAGCCGGAGAGCCGCGGGTCGACCGACGGCGCGACCTCATTGAGCTCGAGCGGCGGGTCGTTCACGTGCCGCAGCAGGATCGCCGTCGGCGTGCCGCTCGTGTCGAACGGCGGCCGCCCGGCCAGCAGCTCGAACGCGATCACGCCGACCGCGTAGAGGTCGGTCCAGGGCCCGATGTTGCCCGCCAGCGCCTGCTCGGGCGCCATGTAGGTCGGCGTGCCGATCGCGGTGCCCTTCATGGTCAGGACCGTCCCCGCCGTGCGCCTCGTCGGTGACCTTCGCGATCCCGAAGTCGGCGATCTTGATCCGCCCGTCGGCCGTGATCATCAGGTTCTCGGGCTTGAGGTCGCGGTGCACGATCCCGTGCTCCTGCGCGTGGCCGAGACCGGCCAGCACGCCCTCGAGCACCCCCGCGATCTGCGCGAACGTGAGCCGGCGCACGACCGGCCGCAGCGACCCGCGCTCCAGGTACTCCATCGCGATGTACGGCGTGCCGTGATCCTCGAAGTAGTCGTGGACCGTGACGATGTTCGGGTGATTGAGCCGGCTGGTCAGCCGCGACTCGCGGACGAACCGCCGGGCCGTCGACGGGTCGGAGACCGGGAGCGCCGAGAGCTCCTTCAGCGCCACGAGGCGCCCCAGATCGGTCTGCCGGGCGAGGTACACGGTGGCCGTCCCGCCGCGACCCAGCTCGTGCAGGAGCTCGTACCGGCCGACCGCGCGGGTCGCGGTCACGAGGCGGCGGGCAGGTCGATCGCGGTCGCGGGGATCCCGAACCGGCGCTCCACGTCGGCTCGCAGGTCGCGCTCGCGGTAGCGGCGCCGGCCGCCGGCGTACATCGCGATCACGACCTCGTCGGCCTTGAAGAGCCGGAGCGCGTCCTCGATCGCCGTCAGCGGATCGGCCGAGCCGACGTGCCCGTCGCTGGGCACGCCCTCGCGCCGCAGCTCGGTCTCCGTCGCCCGCTCGACCGCTCGAGCGTGCTCGCGGCCCTCGTCGGTGTCCGAGACCCAGTAGCGCAGCCAGCTGCGCTGCAGCGCGGGAGCGACGACGAGCACGGCCGCGCTGCCGGGCGGGTCGGGCGTGAGGATCGCCCGTAGCTGCGACGGCCGCACGGGGCCCGAGACGACGAGCAGGACGCGGCGACGCGCCGGCGGACCGCTCCAGTCGGCAGGAATCGCCATGGGGCGATTGTCAGCGCCCCCTGAACGACGACCAAGCGTGACGGCCGATCCGGTGAGCGCGATCGCCTCTTGAGTCGGAGGCCCCGCGGGCGTTCAGTGGAGCCATGCCGTCCACCGATGAGTCCATGCCACCCACCCGGAACCTGCTGGGGCTGCGCCGCGTCCGCGCCGCCGACCTCTACGACGCCTGGCTGTTCGCCGAGGTCGAGGCGACGCTCGCGCTCGCCGCGTGGCGCTCGGCCCCGACCGAGGCCAAGGCGGACGCCTACGACGTCTACGTCGCCGCGGTCGACCGCGAGGCGCGGGCGGCCGACGTGCTCGCGCTGCGGCTCGCGCCGATGGCGGCGTGACGGTGCGTCCCCTGGCGCCCAGGCCGTCGCAGCGGAGAGCCGCGATCGGCAGGGCGCTCGCGGCCCGCCTCGGCGCGGTGCAGCGCCTGCTCGCCAAGCGCCCGGAGCTCCGCCGCGACACGGTGCGGCGGTGAGCCGCCGGCTCCTGATCCCCCTGCTCGCGGCCTCCGCCGCGCTCGTCCCGGCGCCGGCGCAGGCGTCGATCTGCCCGCTGGGCGAGCGCGTCCGACCGCTCACCGTCACGACCTTCTGCCTCGTCAACGAGGCGCGCGCCCGGCACGGGGCGCGGCGGCTGCGGCCCGACCCGCGCCTCGCCCTCGCCGCCCGGCGCCACTCGCGCGAGATGGTCGCCCGCGGCTACTTCTCGCACACGTCGTGGCGCGGGCTCTCCTCGCGGGCGCGGATCGAGCGCTCGGGCTGGATGGCCGGCCGCGGCCGCTGGACGATCGGCGAGACGCTCGCCTGGCACGCCGGCAGCCCCGACCCGCGTGAGATCGTCCGCCGCTGGCTGGCGAGCCCGCCGCACCGGCGCGTGCTGCTCCACCGGCGCTTCCGCGTCGCCGGGATCGGGATCGCCGCCGGCACCCCGCGGTCAACGCCCGGGACGACCTACACCGCCGACTTCGGCACCTGACGCGCCGAGCTGGGTGCGGGAGGCGATCCCGAGCTTCGCGAAGACCTTGCCGAGGTGGTACTCGACGGTGCGCGGGCTGATGAACAGGCGCGCCCCGATCTCCGGGTTCGAGAGCCCCTCGCCGGCGAGCCGCGCGATCTGCGCCTCCTGCGCGGTGAGCTCGTCGCGGTCGTCGGCGACGTCCCGGCGGGCGGTCTCCCCCGTGGCCTGCAGCTCGTGCTCCGCGCGGCGCGCGAACCCGGCGGCGCCCATGTCGAGCAGCGCCTCGTGCGCGCGCCGCAGGTGCTCTCGCGCCTTCACCCGCTGCCGCCGGCGTCGCAGCCACTCGCCGTAGAGCAGGTGCGCGCGGGCGAGGTCGACCGCGGCGCGGGTGCGCCCGAGGCGGTCGATCGCCTCCTCGTACGGCGCCTCGTCCTCGCCGAGCAGCGCGCGGCAGCGGGCCTCGAGCCCGCGCGCCCAGTCGGTGCCGCTCGCCTCGGCGATCTCGGCGATCCGCCGCATCGCGGCGGTGGCCGCCTCCGGGCGCCCGCTGCGCACGGCCGCCTCGACGAGCTCGGGCAGCACGAGGATCGCGAAGCCCAGCTCCGCGGGATGCTCGGCGGCGCGCGTCGCGGCGGCCAGCGCGTCGTCGTAGCGCCTGAGCGCGTTGCACAGCACCGCCGTCGCGTTGTGGGCGACCGAGAGGCCCATGCCCTCGGCGCGGGTCTCGGCGTCGGCGACGACCGCGTCGATCAGCGCGAACGCCTCCGCCTCCCGCCCCTGCCAGGCGGCGACCGCCATGGCGGCGTAGCGCGGCAGCCGGCTGCCGGTCGCGTCGACCACCGCCTCTGACTCCTCGCTCAGCGACGCCGCCGCGGCCAGCTCGCCCGAGGAGAGCAGGTAGCCGACGCGCGTCGTCAGCGTGATCGGCAGGACCGCGAACGCCCCGGCGCGACGCGCGATCTCGAGCTGCCGGCCGCAGAGCGCGTCCCAGCCGTCGTGGTCCAAGAGGTCGTGGGCGGCGTGGGTGGCGAGCCAGAGCCACCGGATGCCCGCCTCGGCGTCCAGGTCCGGGCCGCGGAAGGCGGCGACCGCGCGCTCGAGCGCGGGCGCGCCGGCGGCATAGCCCTCCGTGACGGCGAGCGCCCAGCCGTCGAGCAGGGCGTCGGACGCCCGCTCGGGCTGCGACGCGGCCGGCGCCGCGCGGGCCGCCCGCGCGACGTCGAGCAGATCGACGTCCCCGGCGCAGCGGCCGACGTAGACCGCCGCGCCGAGGGCGTCGAGATAGGTCTCGCGCGCGAGCGCCGGGTCGAGCGCCTCCAGCGCGCGGGCGGCCCGCAGCAGCAGCGCCGGAGCGTCGCGACCGTCGCTCGAGGCGAACGCGATCTGGCCGCGCAGCAGGTCGAGCCGCGCCCGCTGCACGCCGTCGAGCGGCCCGCTCTCGGCCACCCTGAGCAGCTCGAGCGCATCCTCCGGGACGCCGGCCTGCTGCTTGGCGTGCGCCGCGGCCAGCGCGCGCTCGGCCCGCAGGACCGGATCGAGCGTCAGCTCGGCCGCCCGCTGGAGGAACGCGCCGGCGGCCGGCAGCCCGCCGCGCGCCTGGGCGCGGCCCGCCGAGCGCTCGAGCTCCGCCGCGACGTCCTCGTCCGGCCCGGCGGTGGCCTGCGCGCGATGCCACGCGCGGCGATCGGGGTCGACGTCCGGGTCGGTCGCCTCCGCCAGCGCGCCGTGGGCCTCGCGCCGGTCGCCGGCGGACGCCGCGCGGTACACCGCCGACCGCACGAGCGGATGCCGGAACCGCACGCGGGCCCCGAGCTCGAGCAGGCCGTCGTCGGTGGCCGGGCCGGCGGCGCCGAAGTCGAGCCCGAGGCGGCCGACCGCGCGCCGGAGCAGCAACGGCTCGCCGACCGGCTCCGCTGCGGCGACGAGCAGCAGCCGGCGCGTGTCGGCCGGGAGCGCCTCGTACCGGCGCCGGTAGCTGTCCTCGATCCGCCCCGCGAGCCCGAGCGGGCCCGCCGGCTCCAGCCCCGTCGGCGCGCGCGGCAGCTCGAGCAGCCCGAGCGGGTTCCCGCGCGTCTCGGCGAGGATCCGGTCGCGCACGCGCTCGTCGAGCGGCGCGCCGGCCACCGACGCCAGCAGCGCCCGGGCGTCGGCGTCGCCCAGGCCCTCGACCGACATGCGCGGCAGGCCCGCCCACTGCGGCCCGCCGGCCGGGCCGCGGACCGCGAACACCAGCCCGACCGACTCCGCTCCCAGCCGGCGCGCCACGAACGCGAGCACCGGCGCCGACGTCAGGTCGAGCCACTGCGCGTCGTCGACGAGGCAGAGCAGCGGCCGCTCGGACGCCGCCTCCGAGAACAGGCTGAGCACCGCGAGGCCGACCACGAAGCGATCCGGCGGAGGGCCGGCCATCGCCCCGAACGCGATCCGGAGCGCGTCGCGCTGCGGATCCGGGAGCCGGTCGAGCCGATCGAGCAGCGGCGCGCACAACTGGTGCACGCCGGCGTACGCGAGCTCCATCTCCGACTGCACGCCGGCGCCGCGCTCCACCAGGCAGTCCGCCGCCTGCTCGCGCAGATGGTCGAGCAGCGCGCTCTTGCCCATGCCCGCGTCGCCGTGCACGACGAGCGCCCGGCTCTCGCCGGCCCGCACCGCGTCGAGCAGCCCGTCGAGCGCCTGGCACTCTCGTCGGCGGCCGCGGAGCACGCGGCGAACGTACACCCGGGGAGACCAGGGATGCAGACTGGGGTGTCCCGGATGCGACGGGGGCACACGCGCGCGAGGATCGCCCCGATGCCGCATTCGCTGCCGCCCCTCCCCTACTCGTACGACGCGCTCGCGCCGACGATCGACGAGCTCACCATGCGGCTGCACCACGGCAAGCATCACGCCGGCTACGTCGCGAAGCTGAACGCCGCGCTCGAGGGCACCGGCTGGGCCGACCGTCCGGTGGAGGCGCTGCTCGCGGACCTGGCGGCGCTCCCCGAGCCCCTGCGCGCCGCGGTGCGCGACAACGGCGGCGGCCATGCGAACCACACGCTGTACTGGGAGACGATGGCCCCGGACGGCGGCGGCGACCCGGCCGGCCCGCTGCGCGACGCGATCGAGGCCGCGTTCGGCTCGGTGGCCGGGCTGCGCGAGCAGCTGAACGCCGCCGGCGCCGGGCGCTTCGGCTGCGGCTGGGCGTGGCTGGTCCACGACGGCGACGGCCTCGCCGTCGCGTCGACGGCGAACCAGGACTCCCCGCTGATGAACGGCGGCACGCCGCTGCTGGGCATCGACGTGTGGGAGCACGCGTACTACCTCAAGCACCAGAACCGGAGGGCGGACTACCTCGAGGGCTGGTGGAACGTCGTCCGCTGGGAGCGCGTCGCCGAGCGCTACGCGGAGGTGGCGCATTGACGGCGCTCCGCTCGCTCGTCGACCGGTACCTGGACGTCTTCAACGGCGGGGACCTGGAGGCGTGGAGCGAGCTGCTCGGCGAGGACGTCGAGATCAGGGCCGACTCGGGGACGATGCACGGCCGCGAGGCCGCCAAGTCGTTCGCCGCCACGACGATGCGCGCGTTCCCGGGCCTGCGCGCCGAGCTGGACCGCGTCGTCGCCGAGAGCGAGGACACGATCGTCGTCGAGTACCGGGTGGTGAACCCCGACCGCGGCGCCACGGCGTGGCGGCTCGACGGCACCGTCTGCGGGATCTACGAGGTGCGCGAGGGCCTGATCGCATCCGTCCACAGCTACTACCTCGCCCGGGCGACCGACCGGACGGACGCGGCGCGGGTGCCCTCCCGGATCGAGGCCGCCGAGATCGCCCACGAGCAGGCGGCGCTGCGGCGGGTCGCGACGCTCGTCGCCCGCGGCGTGTCGCGGGACGAGCTGTTCGGCGCCGTGTGCGAGGAGGTCGCGCGCCTCGTCGGCGCCGACTTCGGATCGCTGCTGCGCTTCGAGGCCGAGGACACGCTGACGCTGGTCGCCGCCTGGAGCGCGGAGGAGACGAGCCTGCCGCCGGTCGGCGACCGGCAGCCGCTCAACGCCGAGATGCTCGCGCTGCGCGACGGCGGCGCCCCGGCGCGCTTCGCGCCCGACCTCCCGCAGGCGGGCCCGTTCGTCGCGGAGGCGCGCGGCCTCGGCATCCACTCGGCGCTCGGGGTCCCGATCACCGTCGACGGGCGCGTGTGGGGCGTGAGCTTCGTCGCGTCGAAGGGCCTGGAGCCGTTCCCCGAGAACACCGAGGCGCGCATCGCCGCGTTCACCGAGCTCGTCGCGACGGCGATCGCGAACGCCCAGGCGCGCACGCAGCTGCGGTCGCTCATCGAGGAGCAGACCGCGCTGCGGCGCGTGGCGACCCTCGTGGCGGGCGGGGCCTCCCCGGCGGCGCTGTTCGACGCGGTGGCGGGCCAGGCCTCGTGGGTCCTCGGCGGCGAGTCGATCGCGCTGCTGCGGTACGAGGACGAGGGCCCCGCCACGATCGTCGCGGTGCGCGGCGGCCCCGCCACGCTCGGCATGCGCGTCCCCATCGAGGGTGACGGGCTGGCCGCAACGGTGCTGCGCACGGGCAGGCCCACCCGCATCGACGACTACGCCGACCTGCACGGGCCCGCCGCCGTGCTGGCCAGGCAGATCGGGATGAGCGCGGCGGTCGGCGCGCCGATCGTCGTCGCCGGGAGGCTGTGGGGCCTGATCGAGGGCATGTCGGCGGAAGGCCCGCTGCCGCCGGGCACCGAGGACCGGCTGGCGCAGTTCGCGGAGCTGGTCGCGACCGCGATCGGGAACACCGAGAGCCGCGCGGAGCTCACGGCATCGCGCGCGCGGGTGATCGCCGCGGCCGACGAGAGCCGCCGCCGGATCCAGCGCGACCTCCACGACGGCGCGCAGCAGCGGCTCGTCCACACGATCATCACGCTCAAGCTCGCGCAGGCCGCGGTCGCCGGCACCGGCGGCCCGCTCGCCGACCTCGTGGCCCAGTCGCTGGAGAACGCCGAGCGCGCCACCGCCGAGCTGCGCGAGCTGGTCCAGGGGATCATCCCCGCCGCGCTCGGCCACGGCGGCCTCGTGGCGGGTGTCGAGTCGCTGCTCGACCAGATCGACCTCCCGGTGACGATCGACATCGCGCCCGAGCGGCTGCCGACCGCCGTCGAGACGACCGCCTACTTCGTCGTCGCCGAGGCGCTGACCAACGCCGTCAAGCACTCGGGCGCGACGATCGCCCAGGTCCGCGCCGCCGTGGACGACGGCGTGCTGGAGCTCGAGGTGCGCGACGACGGCGCCGGCGGCGCCGATCCCGCCCTCGGAACCGGGCTCGTCGGCCTCCGCGATCGCCTCGCGATCGGCGGCGGAACGCTCGCCCTCACGAGCCCGGCCGGAGCGGGAACGACAGTGACCGCCAGGGTCCCGATCCCGGCGCGCGCACGCCTCGAGGAATCCCTGACCACCCGTTGACCACCGACGCATGCTGTTGTATACACCTGTGTGCTTAGGTGGAAGCTACGGGAGGAGTGTGCGGGGTGGATGCCATGAAGCTCGTGTCGCGGACGCTCGCGGCCATGGCGCTCGCGGCGGTGGTCTTCGCCGGCTGCGGCGATGACGAGGACGAGCCCTCGGCGGCGGCGGCGCCCGCCGGCAGCGAAGAGGCGCAGCTCGCCGAGGAGGCCCAGAAGGAGGGCAGCCTCAACTTCTACACGTCGGCCGATCCGGTCACGGCGCAGAAGATGGCCGACATGTTCGGCGAGAAGTACGACCTCGACGTGACGTTCACGCGCCTCACGTCCGGCCCGATCGCCGCGCGCTACGCGGCCGAGGCCCAGGCCGGGACGTTCGCGGCGGACGTCGTGATGATCGCCGACGAGAAGTTCTTCGCCAACAACCTGGAGAAGGACTGGATGCTCCCGATGGACGAGGCCAACGTGCCGAACGTCGCGGACCTCGACGACAAGTTCCAGTTCGACGGCAGCGTCGGAGTCGGTGTGTCGCGCCTGAACGGCATCGTCGCCAACACGGAGGCGATCTCCGAGGGCGACGTGCCCAAGTCGTGGGAGGACCTGCTCGACCCCAAGTGGAAGGGCCGCCTGATCACCGACGACCCGCGCGCGATCCCGGTCGTCATGGGCCAGTGGCAGCTGCTCGAGGAGACCTACGGCAAGGAGTACCTCGAGAGCACCGCGGCGCAGGACGTCCAGTTCGTCCCCAGCCTGGTGACCGGCGTGCAGAGCGTCGCCGCGGGCGAGCGCGACGCGGCCTACGGCGCCAACCTGCTGCACGTGAACCCGCTGACCACGTCGGCGCCGGACGCGCCGGTGAAGCTGACCTACCTCGAGGGCCCGGACTTCGGGTTCACGTGGAACGCCGGGGTCAGCGCGAAGTCGAAGAACCCGGCGGCCGGCCGCCTGTTCGTGAACTGGCTCCTGACCGAGGAGGGCCAGAAGGCCTTCAACGGCCCGGGCAACAACTCGGTGCTGCCGAGCGTGACGATCCCCGACTCCCCGCCGCTGGACGCGGACTTCGTGACGCTGAGCGCCGACGTCCCCGAGGCCGAGGCGAAGGAGATCGTGTCGGCTCTCGGCCTGTCGGGATGACGGCCCCGGCCCACGCGGACGACCGCACGTCCCCGCCGCACGGCGGGGACGTGCCGAGCGCGATCTCGATCCGCTCGCTGACCAAGACCTACGGCAAGCGGTCCGCCTCCTCCGAGCGCGCGCTCGAGGCGGTGGACCTCGACGTCCGCGAGGGCGAGTTCCTCGTCCTGCTCGGCCCGAGCGGGTGCGGGAAGACGACGCTGCTGCGCTCGATCGCCGGGCTCGAGCGGCCCGACGAGGGGACCATCCACATCGACGGGCAGCTCGCGTTCGACGGCCGGAAGGTCGACGTCGACCCCGGGCGGCGGCCGGTGACGATGATCTTCCAGTCCTACGCCCTGTGGCCGCACATGACCGCGGCGAAGAACGTGGCCTTCCCGCTCAAGTGCGAGAAGGTCCCGCGCGACGAGATCGACCGGCGCGTGGGCGAGATCCTCACGACGGTCGGGATCGGCCACCTCGGAGAGCGCTACCCGGGCGAGATGAGCGGCGGCCAGCAGCAGCGGCTCGCGCTCGCGCGTGCGCTCGTCGTCGGGGCGCGCATCGTGCTGTTCGACGAGCCGCTCTCCAACGTCGACGCCCAGGTCCGCGAGAAGCTCCGGCTCGAGCTGATCCGGATGCAGCGGACGCTCGGCTTCACCGCCATCTACGTCACGCACGACCAGGGCGAGGCGATGGAGCTGGCCGACCGCATCGCGGTCATGTCGAAGGGCCGGATCGCCCAGCTCGACGAGCCGCGCCGGCTCTACGTGGCCCCCGCCGACATCGACGTCGCGCGCTTCCTCGGGCAGAGCAACGAGCTGCCGCTGACGGTCGAGCGCTACGACGCCGCGACGCGGCGCGTCGAGGGCGCGACCCCGGTCGGCACCGTGGCCGCCACGTGGGATCCCGGCCGCGACCCGCGCACGCCTGCTCCCGGCGACACGCTCGTCGTGTTCGGGCGGCCGACCGACTTCACCGTCGTGAGCGGCGCGTCCGCCTCGCTGGAGAACGCCTGGCCGGGCCGGATCGAGGCCTCGCGCTTCCTCGGCGACCACCTCGAGTACGTGGTCCAGATCGGCGAGACGCGGCTGCGCTGCTGGGCCTCGGCCGACGGCGAGGGCGAGTTCGCCGAGGGCCGCGAGGTGCGCGTGGTGATCGGCGCCGACCGCCTGCACGCGATCCGCGAGACGGACTGAGCCGATGGCCGCCGCCCCGCCCGTCATGGAGCAGCGCCGCCGCCGCGTCAGCGGGTTCCAGGTCGCGATCGTGGCCATCGGCGTGCTGGTCGCCGGCACCGTGCTCATCGCGCTCGGCCGGCTCGCCGTGTGGGCCTGGGAGGACTATGGGACCGGCATCCCGGACTTCTACAAATCGGACGTCTTCGGCGACGCGGCGGTCCGCAAGATGCTGCTCAACACGGCGATCGTCGTGGTCGTCTCGTCGAGCCTCGCCACGCTCGTGGCGGCGGTGCTCGCCTGGCTCAACGAGCGCACCGACGCGTCGATCGGCCTCGTCGGCCGCGTGCTGCCGCTGATCCCGTTCCTGATGCCCGCCATCGCGCTGCCGCTCGGCTGGCTGTTCCTCGCGACGCCCACGGCGGGCGGCCTGAACATCCTGATCCGCGACATCCTCTCGCTCTTCGGGATCGAGCTCGAGCGCGGCCCGCTGGACATCTACAGCTGGCCCGGGCTGATCTTCCTCTACACGGTGTTCCTGTGCGGATTCGCCTACCTCGTGCTGTCGAGCTCGATGCGCACGCTCGACCGCGGGCTCGAGGAGGCGGCGCGGCTGGCGGGCGCGGGCCCGGTCAAGGTGCTCTTCCGGATCGTGCTCCCGGCGCTGCGGCCGGCGCTCTTCAGCGGCTTCCTGATGTGCGTGATCGTGGCCGTGGTGATGGTCTCGGTGCCGATCACGATCGGGGCCGGCGCGAACATCAGCATCCTCTCGGTCGAGCTCGTCAACCTCGTGACGACGCAGTCGCCGCCGCTCTACGGGCGCGCGTTCCTGCTCGGGCTGCTGCTGCTCGTGCCGATCCTGCTCGCCTGGTGGCTGCAGCGCCGGACCGCGGCGCGCGGGCGCTTCGCGGTGATCGGCGGGCGCGCGGCGGCGAGCGCGCAGATGGCGCTCGGGCGCCGCGGGAAGATCATCGGCCGGGCGATCTTCGGCGGCTACATCTTCGTCGCCGTCGTGCTGCCGCTGCTCGGCCTCGTCTACGTCGCCGGCCAGGGCTTCTGGTCGAACTCGTGGCCGAAGCGCTGGAACCCGCTGACGAACATGGAGGCGGCGCTCAACGACACGGTCACCCGCAAGGCGATCATGACCAGCATCCTGCTCGGCCTCGCCGTCGGCGCCGTCCTCGTGCTGATCTCGCACCTGCTCGCCTACGGTCAGCGCCTGTTCCCCAAGCTCGGCCAGTTCGTGGACTTCCTGACCAAGACGCCCGCGATCGTCGCGCAGATCCTCGTCGCCATCGCGCTGCTCGTCACGCTCGGCGCGCCGCCGTTCGGGCTCGAGCCGCGCTGGCTGCTGTTCATCGGCTACATCGTGGTGTTCCTGCCGTTCGCGTCGGTGCTCACGACGGGCGCGCAGCAGCAGATCGGGGCCGACATCATCGAGGCGGCCCGGCTCGCCGGGTCCTCGGACGGGCGGACGTTCCGGAGCATCGTCACGCCGCTCACCCGTCCCGCGCTGGTGGCGGGGTTCCTGCTCATGTACGTCCTGGTGTCCGGCGAGACGAACGTGTCGCTGATCCTGGCCAGCACGCAGGAGCCGGTGGTCGGCTTCGTGATGCTCGACCTCTTCAACTTCGCGTCGTTCCCGAAGGTCGCCGGGTTCGCGCTCGTGATCACGCTGGTCAACCTCGTCTGCATCGCCATCGTGATGTGGCTGCTCGGCGGCCGCCGGCGGGCCTAGACGTCGGCGCTGTGGAACGTGCGCTGGTAGGGGATGCTCAGGACGTTGCGGGAGATCCGCACGTCGAGCACCGTCGGCGCGGGTGAGGCGGCGAACTCGGCGGCTCGCGCGGCGAGGTCGTCGAGCGACCGGACGAGCGCGCCGCGGCCGCCCATGGCCACGGCCACCCGGCCGAGGTCGGGCGTGGAGATGAGCGCGAGGTCGCCGTCGAGCCCGATCGCGAGCGACTTGTGGTACTCGGCGCCGAGGCCCTCGTCGTTCATGACGACGACGAGCAGCGGCAGGTCGTAGCGGACGGCGGTCTCGAACTCGGCGAGGTGCATCATGAAGCCGCCGTCGCCCTCGACCACGAACGTCGGGCGGCGGCCGTCGGCGATCGTCACGCCCATCGCGGTGGTGAGGCCCTGCCCGATGCAGCCGAAGTGATGCTGGGCGACGATCCGCGGGCGCTCGCGGCGCAGGAGCATCGTCCCGAAGCGCACCTGCTGGCCGCTGCCGAGCACGAGCCCGAAGTCCGCGGGCATGGCCTCGTCGAGGATGCGGCAGGCCTCGCGCGGGTCGACGGTGCCGGGCTCGATCTCGTAGACCGCCGGGTCGTCCCACGCGGCGGCGATCCGCTCGGCCACGTCCGGCGTGCGGAAGCCGGTGGCCGGCGGACGACCGTCGAGCCGGTCCTCGAGCGCCTCGAGGCCGAGCCGCGCGTCGCTCTGCACGTAGAGGTCGGCGGCCCGCCCGTCGCCCATCATCCGGTGCGGCGCGACGTCGAGCTGCACGACCCGGGCGTCGCCGTAGAGGGCGCCGTGCTCGGTCGTGTAGTGGCTCAGGCTCGTGCCGGCGGCGATCACGCAGTCGGCCTGGCGGAGCAGCTCGCGCGCCGTGCGCGTCGCGTAGCCGCCGGAGACGCCGACGTTGAACTCGGCGCCGCTCAGCCAGTTCTTGGCCATCAGCGTGGTGGCGATGAGCGCGCCGAGCCGCTCCGCCAACCGGATGGTCACCTCGCCGGCTCCGGCCCGCATCGCGCCCCGCCCCACGAGCAGCACCGGGCGCTCGGCCTCGGCCACGGCGGCGGCCGCCGCCTCGATCCGCTCGGGCTCGGGCTGGATGCGGGCGCTCGGGAGGATCGCCGTCGACGGTGTGTAGGCCGCGTCGCCGGCGAACTCCCGCATCTGGGTGTCCGACGGCACGCTGAGCATGATCGGCCGCGACTCCAGGCGTGCCAGGTAGAACGCGCGCCGGACCGCGTCGTACGCGGCGGCGGGTGACGCGAGGCGCACGAAGCCGCACTCGATCGCGGCGGCGAAGCGCTCCTGGTCGAAGTGCTGGGCGTCGAACGCGTCGCCCCATGCGGTGTCGCCGCAGAACGCCACGAGCGGCGTCCGGGCGCGGCTGGCCACCACCATCGTGGTCGCGAGCTGCGCGGTCCCGGGGCCGCTCGTCGTCGAGCACACGCCCGGCTGCCCGCTGGCCCGCGCCCAGCCGTCGGCCATGGCCAGGCCGGCGCCCTCGTGGCGGACGTCGAAGATCTCCACGCCGAGGGCGTCGATGGCGTTCAGCCAATGCATGTTGGCGTCGCCCATCACGTCGAACACCGCGGTCGTGCCCTCGGCTGCGAACGCCCGCGCCAGCGCCTCGTAGACCTTCATAGCTCGTTCGTATACTACCGTATACAGCACACCCGAGGTGTGGACGCGCACACCTAGGAGGGCTACCGGAAACGGTCGGTGATACGCACCATTCAGGTGTGCGACACAGTTGCCCGCCTTCGTCCGGAGGAGTAGAACAGACCCGTGTCGGACGCCCTGATCCAGAGGGAGTTCGCCGGTTACCGCATCGACAGCCGGATCGGTCGGGGCGGGATGGGCGTCGTCTACCGCGCCACCGACCTCTCGCTCGACCGCCCGGTCGCCCTGAAGGTGCTCACCGAGGAGCTGGCGAACGACGCGGGGTTCCGGCGCCGCTTCGTGACGGAGTCGAAGCTCGCGGCCTCGCTCGACCACCCGAACGTCATCCCGATCCACGCGGCGGGCGAGCACGACGGGATCCTCTACATCGCCATGCGCCTGGTGCCGGGCGACGACCTTCGGACCCTGGTGCGGGAGGAGGGCCGGCTCGAGCCGGAGCGCGCGATCCGGCTCATCTGCCAGGTCGCGTCCGCGCTCGAGGCGGCTCACGCGCACGGACTCGTCCACCGCGACGTCAAGCCCGCCAACGTCCTCGTGACGCCGGAGGACCATGTGTACCTCACGGACTTCGGGCTCAGCAAGCGGGTCGGGGCCGACAGCCAGGCCACGAAGACGGGCATCGTGCTCGGCACGCTCGACTACATCGCGCCGGAGCAGATCCGCGGCGACACGATCGGTCCGTACACGGACGTCTACTCGCTGGGCTGCCTGATCACGCACCTGCTCACCGGCCAGGTCCCGTTCACGGTCGGCACGGAGGAGGGCAAGATGTGGGCGCACTTCTCCGAGCCGCCGCCGCTGCCCAGCGCGCGCGTGCCCGAGCTCGGCACGGCGTTCGACCGGATCGTCACGCGCGCGATGAGCAAGCGCCCGCAGGACCGCTACGCGACGGGCGGCGAGGTCGGCGCGGCGATCGCGGCGGCGACCGCGCCGGCGGCCGCTCCCGCGCGCGTGGACCGGCAGCGGCTCGTGACGGCGCTGACCGAGCCGTTCAACGTCGTCATCCTCGGCGCCCTGCTCGTCGCGGGAGCGGTGCTCGGGACCCTCGCGCTGATGGTCTCCCTGGCTGCTGTCGTCTACGCCGCCGGGGTCTTCCGCAGCTATCGCGAGTCGCGATGAGGGCCCACTCCTCCACGCCGGCCGAGCTGAAGGCCCGCCTCGAGGCCGAGCGGCGCGGGGCCCCGTTCCTGCTGTACCGCGCGGAGGCCGGCGAGCAGGTCATCCTCGAGCTGTCGGCCGCCGTGACGATCGGCCGCAGGCCCGACAACGACGTCGCGCTGCCGTGGGACGCCGAGGTCTCGCGCGTGCACGCGCAGCTCGAGCGGGTCGGGAGCGACTGGGCGCTGATCGACGACGGGCTCTCGCGCAACGGCTCGTACGTGAACGGCGAGCGCGTCGCCGGCCGGCGGCGGCTGAGCGACGGCGACCGGCTCTGCTTCGGCGAGACGCCGATGCTGTTCCGCGCCCCCGCGCACGAGGCCTCGCTCTCCACCGCGGCGGTGCGGACGGACGCCGGGACCCTCACGCTCACGGACACGCAGCGCCGGCTGGTCGTCGCGCTCTGCCGCCCCATGCGGGACTCCGCGTACGCCGCGCCCGCCACCAACCGCGAGATCGCCGAGGAGGTCCATCTCAGCGTGGACGCCGTCAAGGCGCACCTGCGCGTGATCTTCGAGCGGGCCGGCATCGACGACGTCCCGCAGAACCAGAAGCGCGCGCGCCTGGCCGCGCTCGCGCTCGTCAACGGCCTCGTGCGCCAGCACGACTTCTGATGCGCAGCCGCCTCGTCATCATCGTCCTCGCCCTCGCCGCCGTCGCGATCGCCTTCGCGGCCTCGGGCGGGAAGGACGACCCCCCGGAGTCCCAGGCCCCGCAGGAGACCGCGGCGAAGGCCGCGCCGGCCGGCGCGCTCTCCATCTCGTTCGCGTACTCCCCGGAGAAGGCCGATCTGCTCGTGCCGCTGATCGATCGCTTCAACGAGGAGGACCACCGCAGCGGCGGCCGGAAGGTGTTCGTGGACGCCAGCAACATCGCGTCGGGCGAGGTCGAGAGCCGGATCGCCGCGGGCAGCCTGAAGCCGACCCTGTGGTCGCCTGCCTCGTCGTTCTGGGGCCGGCTGCTCAACTACGAGTCCGACCGCCGCCTCGTGGCGGACGACAACCCGTCGATCGTCCGCACGCCGCTCGTCATCGCGATGTGGGAGGAGCTGGCCGACGCGTACGGGTACCCGGAGCGCGAGCTCGGCTACAAGGAGCTCGGCGAGCTGGCCACGAGCGGCTGGGCGGCCGCGGGCAAGCCGGAGTTCGGCAGCTTCAAGTACGTCCACACGAACCCCGACTTCTCGACCTCCGGCCTCTCGGCCGTCGCGGCGTCGTACTACGCGGCGGCCGGCAAGCGCGAAGGGCTCACGGAGGCCGACGTCGCCCGCGCGAGGCCGGCGGTCCGCGAGCTCGAGCGCTCGATCGTCCACTACGGCGACACGACGCTGTTCATCTCGACGATGCTGAGCAAGCACGGGCTCGGCTACGCATCGGCCGTCGCGATGGAGGAGGTCACGCTCCTCGACTACAACCGCGAAGCCGGCGACGGCGACCGGCTCGTGGCGATCTACCCGGAGGAGGGCACCTTCGTCTCGGACAACCCGCTGATCACCCTGCGGGGCGACTGGGTGTCCGCCGAGCAGCGGAAGGCCGGCGCGGTGTTCGCCGGCTTCCTCGCCGAGGAGATCACGCCCGAGGTCGCCGGCCGCCACGGGTTCCGCCCGGCCGACGAGGACCAGGCGCCCGCCTGGATCGTGACCAAGGCGAACGGCGTGGACCCCGAGCAGCCCACCGTCGTGCTCCGCCTGCCCGAGCCGAAGGTCCTCGCCCGCCTCAAGACCGCCTGGCGAGCCGACCGCAAGCCCGCGAACGTGCTGGTCGTGTTCGACAACTCGGCGTCGATGGGCGCGGAGGGCAAGCTCCGCCAGGCCAAGGAGGGGTTGCTCACGTTCTTCCGCGAGGCGCAGCCGCAGGACCGGATCGGGCTCGTGAAGTTCTCGACCGACATCACGCCGCTCGTCCCGATCGCCTCCATGCGCTCCAACCGGGAGAAGCTGATGACCGCGACGGAGAGCCTCCTGCCCGACGAGGACACCCGCGTCCGCGACGCCACCGTCGACGGCGTGCGGCGGGTCGAGGCGCGACTCGACCGGGAGGCCATCAACGCCGTCGTGCTGCTCACGGACGGGGAGGACAACCGGTCGTCGCGCTCGGCCGACGAGGTCGTGCGCGCGCTCTCCCGGCAGGGCCGCAAGGAGTCGGGGCAGGTCCGCGTCTTCACGATCGCCTACGGCGAGGAGCCGAACGCGAAGGAGCTGGCGCGGTACGCGGAGGCGACCGGCGGCAAGGCGTACGAGGCGAGCACGGATGACATCGAGTCGGTCTACCGACAGATCAGCTCGTTCTTCTAGCCGCGGCGAGCTGCAGCGGGCGCTGGTGGTCAACGCGCTGATCCATCCCGTCAACGTGCTCGTGCCCGCGGGCGTGGTCGTCGCCGGCGTGCTCACCGGCGCCGCCTGGCTCGCGATCGTGGCGGTGGTCTGCTGGCTGGTGCTCTCGGCCGTGACGTTCTTCGACGTGCGCGAGGCGGCGCGGGTGGGCGAGCGCCTGCGCGCGGCGCGCCCGCCGCCCGAGCCGCGCCCGCGCGCCGATCCGTCGGCGCTCGCGCCGGCCATCCGCAAGCGCGTGCGCGCCGCCACCGCGGCGTGCGCGGCGATCCGCGTGGCCATCGCCTCCTCCTCCGCGCCGCTCGCCGACCTCGAGGAGGAGATCGACACGCTGCTGGCGGCGATCCACGCCGACGCCGTGACCGGGCGCAGTCGATCCACGCCTTCCTCGCCCAGGCGCCAGACGCCGAGCCCGCGGCGCTGGCGCGCGTGAGCGAGCGGCTCGACGGCCTGCTCGCCGAGATGGACCGCGTCGTGGCGACGCTGCACACGGTTCAGGCGGAGATCCTCGCCGCCGACGGGATCGAGCTCGAGCAGCGCGGGCTCGTCACCCAGGTCTCCGAGCTGCGCGCGAAGGTGCGGATCATGTCGACCGGGCTCGAGGAGACGTACGCGGGTGTGAAGGTCGACACCGAGGGGTCCTAGGCCGCGGCTCCGCCCGGGCGGAGTATCGGTGCATGGACACCACCATTCACTCCCTCATCGTCGCGCAGCACATCCAGGGCCGGATGCACGAGGCCACCTCGCAGCGCCTCGCCCGCCAGGTCAGCCCGCCGCGCGAGCCCAAGCTCCCTCATCTGCGGCGCCTGCTGCGCCGCCGGGCGCCCGCCACGTCGTCAGTGAGGACGAGCGCGACGTAGCCATCGGCGACCTCCCCCGCCGTCAGGCGCCCATTCGGGCGATACCACTGCGCGGTGTGGTTGACCATGCCGAGCAGCGCGGCGAGGACGACCCGGTCGTCCTCGCCGCGCGCCCGTGCCAGGACCTCCTCGACCAGCCGCTCGAACGCCTTGCGGCCGCGGCGCACCGTGCGCCACTCGTCGCCCGACTCGATCAGGTGGCGCTCCTGCTGGAAGACCAGCATGTGGTCGCGGTGCTCGATCACGTGGGCGACCCACAGCCGCACCAGCTCGCGCAGCTGGTCCTCGGCGGGCCGCGGCTCGGCGACGAGCTCGCGGGCGCGCACGAGCAGCGGCTCCATGAGCTGGTCGCAGATGCGGATGAGCAGCTGCTCCTTGCTCCCGAAGTAGTGGTAGAGCCCGCCCGCCGCGATCCCCAGCGCCTCCCCCAGCTCCTGGATCGTCGTCCGGTCGTAGCCGCGCCGCGCGAACACGCGGGCAGCCTCGAGCGTCACCTCGGCCTGCTTGCGGTCGTAGCGCTCGCGGAGCGCCGGCCTGGTCGGCGGGTTCGCCATCGCCACGGGAGAATACTTCGAATGCTCCCTCGAAGTTCGAATGAGCATTCGATATTGTTCGCGGCCATGGACTTCGACCTCTCCCCCGATCACGACCTGATCCGCCGCACGGTCCGCGAGTTCGCCGAGCAGGAGGTCGCGCCCGTCGCGGAGGAGCTGGACCGCGAGAAGCGCTTCCCGTACGAGATCGTCGCCAAGCTCGGCGACCTGGGGCTGATGGGGATCCCGTTCCCCGAGGAGTACGGCGGGGCGGGCGCGGACTCGCTCGCCTACGCGATCGCGGTCGAGGAGCTCACGCGCGTGGACTCGTCGGTGGCGATCACGATGTGCGCGCACACCTCGCTCGGGACCCAGCCGGTGTACCTGTTCGGCTCCGAGGAGCAGAAGCGCGACTGGATGCCCGAGCTGACCGCCGGCCGCAAGCTCGGCGCCTTCGGCCTCACCGAGCCGGAGGCCGGCTCGGACGCCGGCAACGTCCGCACGCGCGCAAGGCTCGAGGGCGGCGAGTGGGTCATCAACGGCGCCAAGCAGTTCATCACCAACGCCGGCACCGACATCTCCGGCATGGTGATCATCACCGTGAAGACGGGCGACGACGAGATCTCCAACCTGCTGGTCCCGAACGGCACGCCGGGCTACGAGCAGGGCGAGCCGTACCGCAAGATGGGCTGGAACGCGTCCGACACCCGGCCGCTCACCTTCACCGACTGCCGCGTGCCGGAGGAGAACCTGATCGGCCCGCGCGGCGCCGGCTTCAAGCAGTTCCTGCGCGTGCTCGACATCGGGCGCATCGGCGTCGCCGCGATGGGCGTCGGCCTCGCGCAGGGCGCGCTCGATCAGGCGCTGGCGTACGCGAAGGAGCGCAAGGCGTTCGGGAAGCCGATCTCCAAGTACCAGGCGATCCAGGCCAAGCTCGCCGACATGGCGACCGAGATCGAGGCCGCCCGCCTGCTCACGTACAAGGCCGCGCTCCTCAAGGACGCCGGCCGCAACTTCACGCTCACCGCCGCCCAGGCCAAGCTCAAGACCGGGCGGCTCGCGGTGCGCTGCACCGAGGAGGCCGTCCAGATCCACGGCGGCTACGGCTACATCGAGGAGTACCCGGTGTGCCGCTACTACCGCGACGCCAAGATCCTCACGATCGGCGAGGGCACGGACGAGGTGCAGCAGATGGTGATCGCCCGCGCGCTCGGCGCGTGATGGACGCGCTGCTCATCGCCAACCGCGGTGAGATCGCGGTCCGCATCGCGCGGACCGCGCACCGGCTCGGGCTGCGCACCGCCACGGTGTTCACCGACCCCGACGCCGAGTCCCTGCACGTCGACGCCGTGGACGCCGCGATCCGCGTCGGGTCCTACCTCGACGCCGCGGCGATCGTGGAGGCGGCGCGCGCGGCCGGCGCCGACGCCGTCCACCCCGGCTACGGCTACCTCAGCGAGAACGCGGCGTTCGCGCGCGCGGTGGTCGAGGCCGGGCTCACGTGGGTCGGCCCGCCGCCGGACGCGATCGAGCTGATGGGCGACAAGGCGCGGGCCAAGCAGCTCGCCCGCGAGGCCGGCGTGCCCACGGTGCCGGACGCCGGGGAGGAGAGGCGGTTCCCCGTGATCGTCAAGGCGGTCGCCGGGGGCGGCGGCAAGGGCATGCGCGTCGTGCGCGAGGCCTCCGAGCTGGACGCCGCGCTCGAGTCCGCGCGGCGCGAGGCGCAGGCCGCGTTCGGCGACGCGCGCGTGCTCGTCGAGCGGTTCATCGAGCGGCCGCGGCACATCGAGGTCCAGGTGCTCGCCGGCGGCGGGCGCGTGATCCACCTCGGCGAGCGCGAGTGCTCGCTGCAGCGCCGGCACCAGAAGGTCGTCGAGGAGGCGCCGTCGCCGGCGGTCGACCCCGCGCTGCGGGAGCGGATCGGCGCGGCGGCCGTCGCGCTGGCCGAGGCCTGCGGCTACGAGGGCGCCGGGACCGTCGAGTTCATCGCCCCGCTGGACGCGTCGGAGTTCTTCTTCCTGGAGATGAACACGCGGATCCAGGTCGAGCACACCGTGACCGAGCTCGTCTACGGCGTCGACCTCGTCGAGCAGCAGCTGCGGATCGCGGCCGGCGAGCCGCCGGCCGCGCGCGGCGAGCCGCGCGGCCACGCGGTCGAGGCGCGCATCTACGCCGAGGACCCCGCGAACGGCTTCCTCCCCGCGACCGGCACCGTCCTGCGCTACCGCGAGCCGGCGGGCGTCCGCGTCGACTCCGGGATCCGCGAGGGATCGGTCGTCGGCACGAGCTTCGACCCGATGCTCGCCAAGGTCGTCGCCCACGGCGACGACCGCGCGACCGCGCTGCGGCGCCTGGACCGCGCGCTCGGCGAGCTCGAGATCGTCGGCGTGCCCACCAGCGCCGCCTTCACCCGCGCGCTGCTGCGCCACGACGCCGTCCGGGCGGGCACCCAGGACACCGGGCTGCTCGAGCGCGTGCTCGGCGAGCCTGATCCCCGAGCCGCCGGCCGACCTCCTCCCCGCCGCCGCCGTCGCGGCCTTCCTCGCCGACACCGAGGCCGTGACGACGACGCCCGGGCCGTGGCGCCGCCGCCTGGAGAGCGCGGGCGAGGTGCGGGTCGCGGGCGACGCGGTGACGGCCGACGGGCGCACGTGGACGTGGTCGGCAGGCCCGGAGCGCGACGGGACGCGCCGGATCACGCTCGACGGCGCCTCGCGGCGCTACGCGACCGCGCGCGACGGCGAGGCGCTGTGGGTGGCGCGCGACGGCCACCAGCTCGAGGCCCGGCCGGAGCGCGTCGACCGCGAGCACGCCGGCGTGCAGGGCTCGCTGGAGGCGCCGATGCCGGGCACCGTGCTGCTCGTGCACGTCGCCAACGGCGACACCGTCTCCGAGGGCGAGGTGCTGCTGGTGCTCGAGTCGATGAAGATGGAGCTGGCGATCACCGCGCCGGCCGACGGCACGGTCGACGGGCTCGACCTGCGGCCGGGCGACAAGGTCGCGCTGCGCCAGCCGCTCGTGGCGGTGCTCCCGTGAGCGGGTTCCGCGACGGCCACCTCGCGCTGCTGGCCGAGCTCGGCGAGCGGCTCGACCGCGCCCGCGCGGGCGGCGGCGCCAAGGCCCGCGAGCGCCACCTCTCGCGCGGCAAGCTGCTGCCGCGCGACCGCGTCGAGCGCCTGTGCGACCCGGGCGCCCCGTTCCTCGAGCTCTCGCCGCTGGCCGCCGAGGAGCTCTACGACGGCGCCGCCCCGGCGGCGGGCCTGATCACCGGCGTCGCGACGATCGAGGGCCGCCGCTGCGTGGTCGTGGCCAACGACGCCACGGTCAAGGGCGGCACCTACTACCCGATGACGGTCAAGAAGCACCTGCGGGCGCAGGAGGTCGCGCTCCACAACCGCCTGCCGTGCGTCTACCTCGTCGACTCCGGCGGCGCCTTCCTGCCGCTCCAGGACGAGGTGTTCCCCGACCGCGAGCACTTCGGGCGGATCTTCTTCAACCAGGCGACGATGTCGAAGCTGGCGATCCCGCAGATCGCCTGCGTGATGGGCTCGTGCACGGCGGGCGGCGCGTACGTCCCCGCGATGAGCGACGAGACGATCATCGTCAAGGAGCAGGGCACCATCTTCCTCGGCGGCCCGCCGCTGGTGAAGGCGGCGACCGGCGAGGAGGTGACGGCCGAGGAGCTGGGCGGCGGCGACGTCCACGCCCGCACGTCCGGCGTCGTCGACCACCTCGCCGACGACGACGAGCACGCGCTGGAGATCGTCCGCTCGATCGTCTCGACGCTGCCCCTTCCTCCCGCGCCGCCGTGGGAGCGCCGCGCGCCCGCGCCGCCGCTCGAGGACGCCGACGGCCTGCTCGACCTCGTGCCGCCCGACAGCCGCACGCCGTACGACGTGCGCGACGTCCTGCGCCGGATCGTCGACGGCTCGGAGCTGAAGGAGTTCAAGGCGCTCTACGGCACCACGCTCGTGTGCGCCTTCGCCCACGTCGACGGGCACCCGGTCGGCATCCTCGCCAACAACGGGATCCTCTTCAGCGAGTCCGCGCTCAAGGGCGCGCACTTCATCGAGCTGTGCGACCGCCGCGGCATCCCGCTCGTGTTCGTCCAGAACATCACGGGCTTCATGGTCGGGCGCGACTACGAGGCCGGCGGCATCGCCAAGGACGGGGCCAAGCTCGTCACCGCCGTCTCGTGCGCGCGGGTGCCCAAGCTCACGGTCGTGATCGGCGGCTCGTTCGGCGCCGGCAACTACGGCATGTGCGGCCGCGCGTACTCGCCGCGCTTCCTCTTCATGTGGCCCAACGCGCGCATCAGCGTCATGGGCGGCGAGCAGGCCGGCGCGGTGATGACCGAGGTCGGCCAGCCGGAGGTCGGCGCCAGCCTGCGCGACCAGTACGAGCACCAGGGCCGGCCCGTCTACTCGACGGCCCGCCTGTGGGACGACGGCGTGATCGACCCGCGCGACACCCGCGATGTGCTCGCCCAGGCGCTCGCCGCGGCGGGTCAGGCGCCGCTCGAGCCCGTGGGCTACGGCGTGTTCCGGATGTGAAGCAGGGCGCGCGCCTCGTCCACCGTGGCGGGGCGGCGCCCGGCGTCCTCGGTCATCGAGCGGGCCTTGGCGATCAGGTCGCCGTTGGAGCGGGCGACGGAGCCGTCGGGCAGGTGGAAGTTGTCCTCGAGCCCCACGCGCACCGAGCCGCCGAGCGACAGCGCCGCGGCGACGAGCGTCCACTGCACCCGCGAGATCCCGATGACGCCCCAGTGGTGCTCGCCCTCGGGCAGGTTGTCGGCCATCGCGGCGAGGTTGCGCGCCGTCGGCGGCACGCCGCCGACCACGCCCATGACGAAGTCGACGTGCAGGGGGGTGTCGAGGACGCCCATGTCGATCAGCGGCCACAGGGAGCCGACGTGACCGAGGTCGAAGCACTCGTGCTCGGGCTTGATGCCGAGCTCGCGCATCGCCTCCAGCAGCTCGATGATCTCGTCGAACGGGTTCGTGAAGACGGCCTTGAAGACGAACTCGCGGCGCCGCGTGGAGTACTTCGCGTAGTTCATCGAGCCCATGTTCAGCGCCGCGACCTCGGGCCGGACGGCCCGGAGGTAGGCGACGCGCTTCTCCACCGGGACGCCGAGCGCGCCGGTCGAGAAGTTGATGATCGCGGCGTCGCCGATCTCGGCCTTGATCGCGTCGGTGATCGCCTGGAAGTCCTCGATCTCGTACGACGGCGTCCCGTCGGGCCGGCGCGCGTGGATGTGGATGTGGACGCCGCCCTCGTCGACGATCCGCCGCGCCTCGGCGGCGTACTCCGCCGGCGTGTACGGGATCGCGGGACAGTGGTCGCGGTTCGCCAGCGCGCCCGAGATCGCGCAGGTGATGACGACGGGATCGTCCATGCTCATGCGCGGCAACCTACTGATCGGGCCGGGGCTGGACGCCATGCGGCTCGCCGTCGTCGCGCAGCTCACGGGCGATCTCGCGGAGCACGAGCGCGGCGGTCGCGACCAGCGCGGCGAACGCGCCGGCGTCCGCCCAGTCGCTGTCTGCGCGGACCATCAGCACGACGGCCGCCACCATCACGGCGGCCGCGGAGAAGAACGCCACGAGCAGCCGGGGCGCCGCGGTCTCCGGTCCGCGCTCGCGCTGCCCGCGGGCGAGGACCCACGCGGCGGGCAGCGCCGCGAGGGCGAGCACGGCGGCCCACGCGAACGCCGTCGAGAACGCGCCGGCCACGGCGGCGGGCGAACGGCCCGCGCCGTTGAGCCGGCTCTGCAGGATCACGGCGAGGATCGCCGTGCCGAGCGACCCGCCGACCCGCTGCACGACGTTGAGCGCGGTGGCCGCCGACGGGAGCGACTCGCGCGGGAGCGTGGCGTACGCGGCAGTCATCACCGGGATCATCGAGCTCGCCATGCCGATCCCGCGCACGACGAGCGTCCCGGCCAGAAGCGGGAGCGGCGTGTCAGGCCGCAGGTCGGTGAACACGAGCGTCGCGGCGGCCACGATGGCGAGGCCGAAGAGCGCCACGCGCCCGCCTCCCACGCGATCGGTCATCCGCCCGGCGAAGGGCATCGCCAGCGCCGCGCCGATCCCCTGCGGCGCCAGCAGCAGCCCGGCATCGAGCGGCGACTGGCCGCGCGCGACCTGGTAGTAGAGCGGCAGCAGCAAGAGCCCGCCGAACAGCGCGGCGCCGACCATCAGCGTCGCCACCGCCGCGGCGCTGAAGCTGCGCGAGCGGAAGAGGTCGAGGTCGATCAGGGGGTGCGGCGCGTGCCGCGCGGCGAGGCAGAACCCGGCGATGAGCACGGCGCCGGCCGCCAGCGGCACGAGGGAGCGGGCGGCGAGCGCTCCGGCGCGCGACAGCTCGGCGAGCCCGTACGTGAGCAGCACGAGGCCGGGCGAGAGCAGCGCGAGGCCTCGCAGGTCCAGCGGCACGGCCGCGCGGGGCGCCTCGTCCGCGGGCAGCACGCGCATCGCGAGCCGCAGCGCGGCGATGCCGACCGGCACGTTGACGAGGAAGATCCACTTCCAGGAGGCGTGCTCGACGATGGCGCCGCCGATCACGGGCCCGAGGACCGGGCCGAGCAGCATCGGGACGCCGACGATGCCCATCAGCCGGCCGAGCTGATCCGGTCCGGCCGCGCGGGTGATGATCAGCGTCCCGACCGGGATCAGCAGGCCGCCGCCGAGCCCCTGCAGCACGCGGAACGCGATCAGCGAGTCCAGCGACCAGGCCAGCGCGCACAGCGCGGAGCCGCCCGCGAAGAGCCCGACCGCGTAGAGCCAGACCCGCTTGATCCCGAACCGCGTGGTCGCCCACGCGGTCAGCGGGATCACGCAGGCGAGCGCGAGCAGGTACGCGGTCACGACCCACTGCACGCTGTCGAACGGGGCCGAGAAGTCGTCGCCGAGCCGCTCGAGCGCGACGTTGACGATCGTGGTGTCGAGGGTGGCCATGACCATCCCCAGCACCACGACCGCGGCGATGACGATCGCCCGGCGCTCGAGCCGCTCGCCGGTCACGGCAGGCGGCCCCAGTGCTCGCGGCGCAGCTCGGCCTCGATCGCCCGTCGCGTCCGCGCGTGGTCGTCGGCCACGCGCTCGAGGCGGCGCTCGAGCAGGCGCTCCTCCGCGTCCGCCCCGCGGACGAGCAGCTCGAGCGAGCGCCGCTCCATCAACTCCGACATCGTGCGCTCCTTTCCGATTGCCGGCCGAGCATCGCGCGGCGCGGGCGCGCCGGCAGTCGGGCGCACGCGTGATCCTGCGGACGGGAGCAAGGTCAACCGGTCGATCAGGCGATCGGCTGATGGTGGGGACGGCCGTGGGCGCCGAGGCTGGCCCCATGACCGCCACCGACACCACGCCGGGCCTGAAGCGGAACGCGATCACGTTCGTCTCGAACGTCGTCATCGGAGTCGCCTCCACGGCCCCGGCCTACTCGCTGGCGGCCACGCTCGGGCTGATCGTCGCGGTCGGCGGCATCGGGCTGCAGAGCCCGGCGGTGATCCTCGTCTCGTTCATCCCGATGCTGTGCATCGCGGTGGCCTACTACTGGCTCAACCGCGCCGACCCGGACTGCGGGACGACGTTCTCGTGGGTCACCCGGGCGCTCGGGCCGCGACTGGGATGGATCGGCGGCTGGGGCATCATCGCCGCCGACGTGCTCGTCATGCCGAGCCTCGCCAGCGTGGCCGGCAACTACACGTTCCTGCTCTTCGGGTGGGACTCCGGGGCCTCCAACCGCTGGGCGGTGCTGGCCGTCGGCGTGGCCTGGATCGCCGTCATGACCTGGATCTGCTGGATCGGCGTCGAGCTCTCGGCGCGCACCCAGCGGATCCTCCTGACGATCGAGGTGCTGACCCTGGCGCTGTTCGCCGTCGTCGCGCTCGTCAAGGTCTACACGCAGCCGCCGCCCGGCTCGATCGAGCCCGCGCTGTCCTGGTTCGACCCGTTCACGCTCTCGAGCAGCGCGCTGACCGGCGGCGTCCTGCTGGCGATCTTCATCTACTGGGGATGGGACTCCGGCGTGGCGGTGAACGAGGAGACCGAGGACTCGGCCAGCACGCCCGGCCGCGCGGCGCTCGTCTCGACGGTCCTGCTGCTCGTCATCTACGCGCTGGTGACCACCGCCGCCCAGGCCTTCGCGGGCACCGGCACGCTGGCCGCCAACCCGGACGACGTCTTCGCGCCGATCGGCTCGGCCGTGCTCGGCGGCACGCTCGACAAGGTGCTGATCATCGCCGTCCTCACGTCGGCCTCGGCCTCCACGCAGACGACGATCCTCCCGACCGCCCGGACCGCCCTCTCGATGGCGCGCATGGGCGCGATCCCGCGCGCCTTCGCGCACATCCACGACGAGCACCGCTCACCTGACGTCTCGACGCTCGTGATGGGCGCCGCCTCGGCCGTGCTGCTCGTCCTGCTGACGGCCTGGGACGCGAACCTCGTCTTCGACGCGTTCACCGCCCTCGGCCTGATGATCGCCTTCTACTACGGCATCACCGGCTTCGCCTGCGCCGTCTACTACCGGCACGAGCTGCTGCGCAGCCCGCGCAACCTGCTGCTCATGGGCGTGGTCCCCGTGGCCGGCGGGCTGATGCTGACCTACGTGCTGGTCCGCTCGTTCATCGAGATCGTCAAGCCCGACTCCGGCTACGCCGGGGCGATCCTCGGCGTCGGCGCGCCGTTCGCCATCGCCGTGGCGGCGATCGTCATGGGCGGCGTGCTCCTGCTGTGGAGCACCTTCCGCTACCGCGACTTCTTCGCCCGGCGGCCCGAGGTCGCCGGCACCCCGGTTTCATGAAGGTCGTACTGCGCCATCATCCTGGTATGCCTCCGGCGCGTGTCAGGGTCGTCGTGGCCGACGACCACCCGCTGTTCCGCGAAGGCATCGAGCGCGCCGTGCGCGAGCGCCCGGACCTCGAGCTGGTCGGTTCGGCGGCCGACGGGCGCGAGGCGCTGGGCCTGATCCGCGACGAGGCGCCCGTGGTCGCGGTGCTCGACCTGCGGCTCCCGGGGCTCGACGGGCTGCAGATCCTCAACGCGGTCACCCGCGACGGGCTCGAGACGCGGGTGCTCATCCTCTCGGCGTCGGGTGACGCCGAGCTCGTCTACCGGGCAGTGCAGGGCGGCGCGGCGGGCTACTTCCGCAAGGAGGCCGACCGCCACACGATCCTCGACGCCATCACGGCGGTCTCGCGCGGCGGGACGGTGATCGACCCCGAGCTCCAGGCCGGCGTCTTCGACCAGATCCGCATGCGCGGCACCGGCGAGGACCGGCCGATCCTGACCGCCCGCGAGCAGGAGGTGCTGCGGCTGATGGCCGACGGCCTGTCCGGCCCGCAGATCGCCGAGCGGCTGATCGTCGCGCTCCCCACGGTGAAGACCCACCAGGCGCGGCTGTACGAGAAGCTCGGCGTCTCCGAGCGCGCGGCCGCCGTCGCCGAGGCGATGCGGCGCGGGCTGCTGGAGTGACGGCGCCCGGCGTCCGCCACCTGCTGCTCGCGGCCCTCCGGGTCGCGCTGGTCCCGGTGGTGCTGCTGGGCGAGCAGCTCGTCGACCATCCGGTCGCCCACACGGCGGCCTTCCCGTGGCTGCTCGCGGCGTACGCCGCCTGGGCCGTCGCGCTGCTCGCGCTGCACCTCGCCGCGCGCCGCGTGCCGGCGGCGCTCGTTCGCATCGAGCCGGTGGTCGACCTCGTGGCGATCACCGCCCTCACCTACGCCTCGGGCGGGCCGTTCTCCGAGACCGCGATGGCGTTCTTCGTCCTCCCCGTGCTGGCGGCCGCGGACCTGCGCCCGCGGGTCACGGCGGCGTGGTCGCTGGGCGCGATCGCCGCCTTCATCCTGCTCTCGGTCGTCCACCCGACCGCGGGCGAGACCGACGCGACCGACCGGATGATCAGCCAGGTCGCGTACCTGGCGCTGATCGGCGCGGCGGCGACGCTCGTCTCGTACGTGCTCCAGCAGCGCGATTTGGCGATCGCCCGGCTCGCCGAGCAGCGCGGCCAGCTCGCCACCCACGCGCTGACCGCCGAGCAGCGCGAGCGGCGGCGGCTGGCCGAGCTGCTCCACGACGAGGCCGTGCAGACGCTCTCGCTCGCGCGGCAGGAGCTCGTCGACTACCAGCGCACCGGGCGCGACGACTCGTTCGAGCGCTCCCGTCACGCGATCGAGGAGACGATGGCGCAGCTGCGCGGCGAGATCTTCGAGCTGCACCCGTACGTGCTCGACCACGCGGGGCTGCAGGCCGCGCTGAGCGCGATCGCCAACCGCAGCGCCCAGCGCCTGGGCGCGGAGATCACCGTGAACGTCGATCCCGCGGCCACCGGGAGCCACGACGAGCTGATCGTCGTCCTCGCCCGCGAGCTGCTGACCAACGCGGTCAAGCACAGCGCGGCCGCGCACGTCGGCGTGACGGTGACCGCGGTCGGCGACCGGATCGAGCTGGTGGTCCGCGACGACGGCGCCGGCTTCGATCCCGGCCGCCGCTCGGCCTCGCTGCTCGACGGCCACATCGGCCTCGCCTCGAGCGAGCAGCGCGTGCTCTCCGCCGGCGGGCGGCTCGTCGTCACGAGCACGCCCGGCGACGGGACGACCGTCCAGGTGAGCCTGCCGTCATCCGGTTGATCCGGCGGCCGGACGATCGCCGGACGACGTCCCCCGCCGGACCATGGGCGGTATGACACGCACACTTGCCACAGCCCTCATCGCCATCCTCGTGGGTGGCGCGGCCGGCGGCGTCGTCGGCGCGATCGTCTCCAACGACGACGACACCGCCACACAACCGGTCGCCGCCGCCGCTCCGGTCGCTCAGACACCGATCGCCACGTACCGGCGCGACGCGCCCGGCGTGGTGCAGATCACCGCCGACGAGACGACGCAGACGGCCGCGACGCCGTTCACCCCGCCGTCGAGCCAGAAGGTCGAGTCGCTCGGCTCGGGCTTCGTGATCGACACGAAGGGCGACATCGTCACCAACGACCACGTGGTCGCCGGCGGCTCGGGGATCCGCGTCGGCTTCAGCGGCGGCGCCTCGTATCCCGCGAAGGTGGTCGGCGCCGACGCCGCGAGCGACCTCGCCGTCCTCCGCGTCGACGCGCCGGCGTCCAAGCTCCACCCCGTCGCGTTCGACGACTCGGCGAACGTGCAGGTCGGCGAGCCCGTGTACGCGATCGGCAACCCGTTCGGGCTCGACCGCACGATGACCGCCGGCATCGTCAGCGCCACCGGCCGCGACATCCAGGCGCCGGACGGCCTGACCATCCCCGACGCCATCCAGACCGACGCGGCGATCAACCACGGCAACTCGGGCGGCCCGCTGCTCGACGCCCAGGGCCACGTGGTCGGGATCACCTCCCAGATCCAGGGCGGGACCGTCGACGCGAACGTCGGCGTGGGCTTCGCGATCCCCAGCGACACGGCCAAGGCCGTGGCCGAGCAGCTGATCGACCACGGGAGCGCGTCACACCCGTGGCTCGGCGTCCAGCTCCGCGCCACCCCCGGGAACGGCGTGGTCGTGGCCAAGGTCGTGCCGGACAGCCCGGCCGCCAAGGCGGACCTGCAGGGCGACGCGATCGTCGCGCTCGACGGCCGCCGCATCACCACCACGGCGCAGCTCGCCGACGCGGTGGCCCGTCGCAGGCCGGGCGACGTCGTGCGGCTCGAGGCGGTCCGCGACGGCGCGCACCGCACCGTGAGCGTCACGCTCGGGAACGCGCCTCAGTCGTCCTCGTCGTGAGCGAGGAAGGCCGGGTCGGCGATCAGGAAGACGCCGGAGACGATGAACGTGAAGAGCGCGAGCACGCCGAGCGTGCGCGTCACCGGCGTGTCGAACGGGATCATCAGCGCGAGCCCGACCGCGAAGCTCCCGAGCATCAGCCTCATGGCTCGAACCGTTGGTCGAGCGGCTCGTACTCCTGGTCGAGCCGTCCCTGCAGCACGAGCCGGTAGAGGAACCACAGGGACGGGGCGAGGATGAGCATGCCGAGCCCGACGGCGATCAGCACGGCCGACAGCACCGCGTCGGCCGCCGCCGCGTCCTCGAGCGTCAGCTGGCCGGGCAGCACGTAGGGGTCCTGCGCGAACGCCCAGCCGACGGTGATGCAGGTCACCGCGAGCGCGGAGGTGAAGCGCGCGATGCCGAAGCGCTCGGTCCAGACGAGCGCCATCGTGCCCACGCCGGCCACCGCGGAGGCGACGACGAGGGCGAGCCCGGCGCCCGAGGTCAGGCCGTCGTAGAGGAAGCGGGCGTCGTCGCGCAGCACGATCAGCCCGCCGAGCGACACGAGCCCTGTCGCGGCGCCCGCGCCGAGCGCGCGGGCGCGGAAGGCGCGCACGAGGTCCTCCTGCCCGGCGCGCCGCGAGTCGCCGGCCAGGAAGACCGCGGCGAGGTAGGTGCCGCTCAGCACCGCGATCACGCCGATCAGCGCGGAGGTCGGGTTCACCCACGACGTGATCGGGTCGCCGGCCGCGTTGCCGACCACGACGCGCCCCGACGCGATGCCGCCGATCGCCGCGCCGAGGAAGAACGGGATCAGCACCGAGGCGAGCGCGAACAGGCCGCCGAGGAAGCGCGCCTCGCGGATCGTCGCGGCGTGGCCGCGCAGGGCGAAGGCGGCGCCCCGGAAGATGATCCCGATCGCGGCCAGGAAGAGCGGGATCGACAGCGTCGAGAAGATCGACCCGAACGCCACCGGGAAGGCCGTCCAGACGATGACGATCACGAAGATGAGCCAGACGTGGTTGGCCTCCCACACCGGGCTCATCGAGCGCTGGATCATCCCGCGGACCCGCCCGCCGCGCCGGTCCCCGCCGGCCGTCAGGTCCCAGAACCCCGCGCCGAAGTCGGCGCTCCCCAGCACCGCATAGGCGGCGACGCCGAGCATCACGAGGGCGAGGCAGAGCTCCGGCAGCATCAGCGCCGCACCTCGCTCGCCGGCGGCTGCCGCGTGAGCCGCCGCAGCAGCCAGACGACCGCGACGGCGAGCGCGACGTACACGCAGAGCAGGAACGCATAGCCGACCTCGAGGCCGTTGGCGGCGGTCACGGCCTGCTCGGTGCGCATCACCTCGTAGACGATCCAGGGCTGGCGGCCCACCTCGGTGGTGACCCAGCCCGCGATGAGGGCGACGAAGGCCAGCGGCCCGGCGGCCATCACCGCCCGGAAGAACCACCGCGAGCGCGGCAGCCGGCGCTTGCGCAGCCAGGTCACCAGGAACAGCGTCCCGAGCAGCGCCAGGCCCGTGCCGATGGCGATCATCGTCTGGAACGCGAAGCGCACGATGTTGACCGGCGGGCGGTCCCCCGGCGGGACCGAGTCGAGCCCGACGACCGTCGCGTTCGGGTCGTGGTGGGCGAGCAGCGAGAGCAGCCTGGGGATCTCGATGCCCCATCGCACCTCGCCCGTCGCCTCGTCGTAGAAGCCGCCGATCGTGAACGGCGCGCCCTCCTGCGTGCGGTACAGGCCCTCGAAGGTGGCCAGCTTGACCGGCTGCGACTCGGCCACCTGCCCGCCGGCCCAGTCGCCGATGACGACCTGGACGGGCGCCGCGAGCGAGGCGAACGCGAGCGTCACGACGAGCCCGGTGCGGTGGTAGCGGTCGCGCCGCCCCTTCAGGTGGGCGTACGCGTACACGCCGGCGACGATGAACCCGCAGACGATGTAGCCCGCCAGGTACATGTGGATGAGCTCGTGCCACATGTTGTCGTTGATGAGCGCGTCCCAGGGGCGCGGGTTCACGACCCGGCCGTCGACGATGTCGAAGCCCTGCGGGTTGTTCATCCAGCCGTTGACGGCGATCACGTTCAGCGAGCCGGCGAACCCCGAGATGACGATCGGGATGCCGCAGAGGAAGTGCGCGCGGCGGCTCAGCCGGTCCCAGCCGTAGACGTAGATGGCGATGAAGATCGCCTCGACGAAGAACGAGATCCCCTCGAGCCCGAACGCGATCCCGAAGACCTCGCCGAACGTGGCCATGAACTCCGGCCACAGCAGGCCGAACTCGAACGAGAGGATCGTCCCGGTGACGACCCCGACCGCGAAGAGGACCAGCGCCACCTTCGACCAGCGCTTGGCGAGCGCCTTGTAGGTGAGGTCGCCCGTCCGCAGGTAGAGCCCCTCGACGAAGAGGATCATCGCCGGGAACGCGATCCCGAAGCACACGATCGGGATGTGCACGGCGAGCGAGAGCGCCTGCATCTGGCGCGCGAGGACCGCGTCCGGCTGCGGGCCGCCGGCCAGGGTCTCGACCACCTGCTGGGCGAAGAGCACCGAGCGGGAAACTACTCCCCGCGGACGCTGACCCACACGGTCGTGCCGGTCACGGCGACGTCCTGCGGGCGGTGGCCGATCTCGACCGTCTCCGTCACCCGGTCGGTGGCGGGGTCGATCCGCTCCAGCGTGCCGCCGTCGGCGGTCACCACCCAGACCGCGCCGGCCCCGGCGGCGATGCCCGCGGGCCCGTCGCCGACCGAGATCGTCTTGGTCACCGCGTTGGTGCGCGGATCGATCCGGTAGACCGCGTCGTCGCTCTCGCTGGCGACCCACACCGCCGCCTCGGAGGCCACGATCGCCACCGGCCGGGCGCCCGCGCGCAGCACGCGCTCCACGCGCCCGGTCTCGGGATCGATCCGGCGGAGAACGGCGCCGGCGGTGTCGAGCGCCCACACCGCGAAGGCGGCGGCGACGATCGCGGTCGGCGCCCGCGCGCCCACGCCACTTGTCCGCTCTCGGCCGCCGGATCGGCGTCGACGCGCACGATGCCCGGCGGCAGGTTCGCGGCCATCCAGACGGTCGTCCCCTCGGCGGTGAGCCCGCAGCCCGGCGGCGCCTGCAGGTCGGCATCGGGGTGCTGCGGCGTGACGCCCGTGAGCGAGACCTCGCCGCCCCCGAGGAGGTCGCCCGTCCCGTCGCGGTGCACCGGGACGAGGGTCCCGGCGTCGCCGCCGACCCCGCAGCCGGACGAGACCCAGATCGCCTCCGGCGAGGCGGCGACGTTCCCGGGCGTCCCGCCCGTTCCCCTGGTGCCGAGCAGCTCCCGGGTGCGCAGGTCGATCCGCGAGAGCGTCTCGCTGCTCAGGTTGAGGGCCCAGAGCGTGTCGGTTCCGGCGGCGAGCGGGCCGGGCCCCTCGCCGACGCCGACCGCGGCGACGGTCTCGTTCGTGCCCGCGTCGACGGCCACCACCGAGTCGGGCGCGACGCGGATCGGCTCGCCGGCCGTCGCGATAACCGCGACGGCGGCCCCGGCTCGATGCCCGCCGTTCGTCGAGGATCCGGTACGCGGACTGGTACGCCGCCAGCGCGTCGGCCTGCCGGCCGGACCGGTGCAGCGCGAGCATGCGCTGGGCGTGGAGGCGCTCCCGCAGCGGGTGTGCGGCGACCAGCTCGTCGAGCTCGACGACCACCTCGCGGTGGCGCCCGGCCTCGAGCGCCGCCTCGATCTCCTGCTCGCGCGCGTCGATCCAGAGGTCTTCCAGGCGGCGAGCCGCTCGAAGCGCAGGGCGTCGACGGCCTCCGCCGGCAGCCGCAGCTCGTAGCCGCGGCCGCGCGTGACGATCTCGGCGCCGGCGCCCTCCAGCAGCCGCCGCAGCTGCGACACGTAGAGCTGGACCATCTTGCTGGCGCTCGCCGGGGCCCCCTCGCCCCACAGCCCCTCGATCAGGCGATCGACGGGGACCGGCGTGCCGGCCTCGAGCGCCAGCATCGCGAGGACCGCGCTCTACCGCGCCGTACCGCGGGTCGACCGGCGTCCGGGAGCGTGCCGGCCATCCGATCACTCCTCATACGGAGGCCAGCATGTCCCGCCGCTCTTCCATCACCATCGCCCTCGCCGCCCTCGCGCTCGCCGCACCGGCGGCGCAGGCCCGCCCCGTCGACCCGCCGCTGAACACGTTCAGCGAGCGCGAGCTGCAGGCGATCAACTCGCGCGGGATCGGCGAGCCGCGGCCCGTGGCGATCAGCGCCGCGCCGGTCGCCCCGGCCGCCGACCCCGGGTTCGAATGGGCCGACGCCGCCGTCGGCGGCGGGACCGTCGCCGGCCTCGCTCTGCTGGCCGCCGGAGCGGTCTCGCCGGCGGGCCGTCGCCTGATGCGTGCCTAGAGCACACTTGCGGCGGGCATGACGAGGCTCGCGTGCAGAACGTGAACGCCATGCGCCCCGAAGTGCGGGCCGAATACGAGTCCGCGCTCGGGCGCGTGGCCGGCGACGGCGCCTTCGGGCGCCGCCTGGAGCGCTTCTTCACCGAGCTTCGCGATCCGCTCGTCGCGGTCTACGGCCACGACGAGCGGTTCCCCGTCGCGTGGGAGGCGCTGCTCGACGCGGTCGCCGCCGCCGCGACGTCACGCGAGCCGGAGCTGCGCGCGCTCGACCACGAGCGCGAGATCACGCCCGACTGGCTCCAGCGCGAGCAGGCGGTCGGCTACGTGACGTACGCCGACCGCTTCGGCGGCACGCTCGAGGGCGTCCGCGAGCGCCTGCCCTACCTGCGCGAGCTCGGGATCAGCTACCTGCACCTGATGCCGCTGCTGCGGAGCCGCCCGGAGCCGAACGACGGCGGCTACGCGGTCGCCGACTACGGCGCCGTCGAGCCGGCACTCGGCACGATGGACGACCTGCGCGCGCTGGCGGGCGAGCTGCGGGCGAGCGGCATGGCGCTGTGCGTCGACGTCGTGGTCAACCACACGGCGCGCGAGCACGCGTGGGCGCAGGCCGCGCTGGCCGGCGACGCGGACGCGCTCGCCTTCTACCGGACCTTCCCCGACCGCGCGGAGCCCGACGCGTACGAGCGCACGCTGCCCGAGGTCTTCCCCGACCTCGCGCCCGGCAACTTCACCTGGGTCGAGGAGCTCGGCCGCTGGGTGTGGACGACGTTCAACGACTACCAGTGGGACCTCGACTACTCCAACCCGCACGTCTTCGTGGCCATGGCGGAGGCCATCCTCGATCTCGCCAACGCGGGCGTCGACGTCCTCCGGCTCGACGCCGTTCCGTTCCTGTGGAAGCGCCTCGGCACCGACTGCCAGAACCAGCCGGAGGTGCACCAGCTGCTGCAGGCGTTCCGGGCGCTCACGCGGATCGCCGCCCCGGCCGTCGCCTTCAAGGCCGAGGCGATCGTGGCGCCACGGCAGCTCGTCGCCTACCTCGGCGCCGGCCGTCACGAGGGCAAGGAGTGCGACCTCGCCTACCACAACGTGCTCATGGTGCTGATGTGGAGCGCGCTCGCCTCGGGGCGCGCCGCGCTGATGACCAGCACGCTGGCGGGCATGCCCGAGGTGCCGCCCGGCGCCGGATGGGTGACCTACGTGCGCTGCCATGACGACATCGGCTGGGCGATCACCGAGGAGGACGCTGCGGCGATCGGCGAGGACGGCTTCCTGCACCGGCGCTTCCTGGCCGACTTCTACGCCGGCGAGTTCCCCGGCACGTTCGCCCGCGGCGCCCGCTTCCAGGCCAACCCGCTGACGGGCGACGCCCGCACCAGCGGTACCGCGGCGTCGCTCGCGGGGCTCGAGACCGCCGACCCGGTGGCCGAGGAGCTCGCGATCCGGCGCGTGCTGCTCCTCTACGCGATCGCGTTCGCGCACGGGGGCCTGCCGCTCATCTACATGGGCGACGAGCTCGGACTGCGCAACGACACGTCCTACGCGAGCGACCCAGCCCGCCGCGACGACAACCGCTGGATGCACCGGCCGCCGATGGACTGGGAGGCCGCCGCGCGCCGCCACGACGCCACGACCGTCGAGGGCCGCCTGTGGGCGGGCCTGCAGCGCCTGGTCGCGGCGCGCCGCGCGACCCGCGCCGTCCACGCCCAGGGCCGCGGCGAGCCGATCGACGCCGGCAACGAGCACGTCTTCGGCCTCGTCCGCGAGCACGCGGGCCAGCGGCTGCTCCTGCTCGCCAACTTCACCGCCTCACCGCAGCCGGTCTCGCTCGGCGTCGCCCACGGGCGCGGGTTCGGGTTCAGCGAGGAGGCCGCGATCCCGGACGGCCGGCCGCTCGCGGCGCACGACCACACGGTCGTGCTCGCGCCGTACCAGCACGCCTGGCTGCGGCCGCTCTAGAAGACCGGCGTCTCGGTGTAGGAGCCCCAGACGTCCTGGAGCGCCTGGACGATCTCGCCCTCGGCGGCGTGCACGCGGGCGCAGTCGAGCAGCAGCGGCATGAGGTTGGCCTCGGTCGCCGCGGCGGCCCGCAGCCGGGTGAGCGCGGCCTCGACCGCCTCGCCGTCGCGGCGCGCGCGGACCGCCTGCAGGCGGCCGATCTGCTTGCGCTCGAGCGCCGGGTCGATCCGCAGGATCTCCAGCTCGCCGTCGTCGCCCTCGCGGTAGTCGTTGACGCCGACCACGATGCGGTCGCCGCGGTCGATGTCGCGCTGCAGCTCGTAGGCGGCGTCGGCGATCTCGCGCTGCGGGAACCCGCGCTTGACGGCCTCGACCATCCCGCCGAGCTCGTCGATGCGGTGGAAGTAGTCGTAGGCGTGCGCCTCGAGCTGGTCGGTCAGCGACTCCACGAAGTACGAGCCGCCGAGCGGGTCGATCGTGTTCGTCACGCCGGTCTCGTGCGCGATCACCTGCTGGGTGCGAAGCGCGATGCGGACCGCCTCCTCGCTCGGCAGCGCGAGCGCCTCGTCGTAGGAGTTGGTGTGCAGCGACTGCGTGCCGCCGAGCACGCCGGCCAGCGCCTCGATCGCCGTGCGCACGATGTTGTTCAGCGGCTGCTGGGCGGTCAGCGAGACGCCGGCGGTCTGCGTGTGGAAGCGCATCAGCCACGACTTCGGGTTGCGCGCCCCGTAGGTCTCGCGCAGCTCGCGCGCCCAGATCCGCCGCGCCGCGCGGTACTTGGCGATCTCCTCGAAGAAGTCCAGGTGCGCGTTGAAGAAGAAGGACAGGCGCGGCGCGAAGTCGTCCACGTCCATGCCGCGGGCGATCTGCTCCTCGACGTAGGTCAGGCCGTCCTTGAGCGTGAAGGCCAGCTCCTGCGCGGCCGTCGAGCCCGCCTCGCGGATGTGGTAGCCGCTGATCGACACGGGGTGCCAGCGCGGCATCTCGCGGCAGGACCACTCCATCATGTCCCCGAGCAGGCGCATCGCCGGATCGACCGGGAAGCACCACTCCTTCTGGGCGATGTACTCCTTGAGGATGTCCGCCTGGATCGTGCCGCCGAGCCGCTCGCGCGGGACCCCGGACTCCTCCGCCGCGACGACGTAGAAGGCCATCATGATCGCCGCCGGCGCGTTGATGGTCATCGACACGCTGACCTCGCCGAGATCGATCCCGCCGAACAGCGTCTGCATGTCGTCGAGCGTGTCGATCGCGACGCCCTCGCGCCCGACCTCGCCCAGCGAGCGCGGGCTGTCGGAGTCGTGGCCCATCAGCGACGGCATGTCGAACGCCGTGCTCAGCCCGGTCTGCCCGTGGTCGAGCAGATAGCGGAAGCGCTCGTTGGTCTCCTCCGCGGTCCCGAACCCGGCGAACTGCCGCATCGTCCACAGCCGCCCGCGGTACATGCTCGGGTACACGCCGCGCGTGAACGGGAACTCGCCCGGGAACCCGATCCGCTCCTCGAACGGGCCCACGTCCTCCGGCGAGTACAGCGGCCGGATCGGCTCCCCCGAGAGCGTCGTGAACGACGTGTCGCGCTCGGGAGTCGCCTGGTACCGACGTCGCCAGCCTTCCAGATCCTGTTCGAACGCAAGCGTCATCGGGTGTTCCTCGGACCTCAGATAGTTTGAAGTCCGCCTATTCTAGCTCGAAATCGCCCGCGCGCTGGCGAAGCGGGCGCAGGAGCGCGAACAGCTCGTCGCAGCGGGGATCGGACAGCGGGCCGGTGCCGAAGCGCTCGCCGTGCAGGCGCTCCGTGGCCTCGCGGGCGACGCGCCGGCCCTCCGGGGTGATCTGCGCGAGCACGCTGCGGCGATCGCCCTCGCGCGGGACCCGCTCCACCAGCCCCTGGCCGACCAGGCGGTCGACGACGTTGGTGACGCTGGCGCGGTGGACCTGCAGGCGGTCGCCCATCTTGCCCAGCGGCAGCGCGCCCTTGCGCGTGTAGGAGAGCAGCATCAGCGCCTCGTAGCGCGGGAACGTCAGCTCCCACGGCTCGAGCAGCTCGTTGAGCCGCGCGAGCAGGATCTGCTGCGCGCGCATGATCGACGTGACCGCCCCCATCGCGGCGGTCGCCTCGGTGCCCCAGTGGGCGTCCCACTGGCGCTGCGCCTCCTGAATCGGGTCGAACGGCAGCGGCACTCGCCCACGAGTGTCGCCGATGCAGGAGACATACTGGCCGCCGATGGTCTTCGAGCACCCGCTGCGCGTCCGCTTCGGGGAGTGCGATCCGCAGGGGATCGTCTTCAACGCCCACTACGTCGCGTGGTTCGACGTGGCGCTCACGGAGCTGTGGCGCGAGGCGCTCGGCTCGTGGGACGCGATGGTCCGGGACGGGGTCGACCTCGTGGTCGCGCACCTCGACGTCGCGTTCCACGCGCCCGCCCGCGCGGACGACCTCGTCACCCTGCGAATGGCCGTCGAGAAGCTCGGCACCACCAGCATCGCGACCGTGGTCGACGTGCTGCGCGACGGCGAGCTGCTCGTCCGCGGCCGGATGCGGCACGTGTTCGTCGCCGTCGAGACGTGGAAGAAGACGCCGGCGCCGGACTGGATCCGCGACGCGCTGTCGCGCTATATCGTCGGCGCCTGACGCCGATGCGCGCGCTGACCATCGCCGAGACCACCGGGCCCGACGCCCTGACCCTCGAGGAGCGGCCCGAGCCGGCGGCCGACTTCTCGGGCGCCGAGGGCGTCGTGATCGACGTCCGCGCCGCGGCCGTCTCGTTCCCCGACGTGCTGCAGAGCCGCGGGCTCTACCAGCTCAAGCCCGACCTGCCGTTCGTCCCGGGCGCCGAGGTCGCGGGAGTCGTGCGGAGCGCGCCGTCCGGCTCCGGGTTCGCCGCCGGCGACCGGGTGGCGGCGATGACCATGCTCGGCGGGATGGCGGAGGTGGCCGTCGCGCCGCCGTTCCTCACCTTCGCGCTGCCGGACGAGCTCGACTTCGCCGAGGGCGCGGCGCTGGTCATGAACTACCACACGGTCCACTTCGCGCTCGTGCGACGCGGCCGCCTGCAGCCGGGCGAGCGCGTGCTCGTGCACGGCGCCGCTGGCGGCGTCGGGACGGCGGCGCTGCAGGTCGCCAAGGCGCTGGGCGCCTCGACGGTCGCGATCGTCTCCAGCGACGAGAAGGAGCAGGTCGCCCGGGAGGCGGGCGCCGACGAGGTCGTGCGCTCCGGGGACGGATGGCGCGAGCGGGTGACCGAGCTGGGCGGGGTCGACGTCGTGCTCGACCCGGTCGGCGGCGACCGCTTCGTGGACAGCCTGCGCTGCCTGAACGAGGACGGCCGGCTGCTCGTCGTCGGCTTCGCCGGCGGCGGCATCCCCGAGGTGAAGGTCAACCGCCTGCTGCTGCGGAACGTGTCGGTCGTCGGGGCGGGCTGGGGCGCGTACGTGCTGTCCAAGCCGGCGTACCTGCGCGAGGTCGGCGCGGCGCTGGAGGAGATGATCCGCGCCGGCGCCGTGCGGCCCGTCGTCGGCGCGCGCTTCCCGCTCGAGCAGGCCGCCGACGCCATGCGGCTGATCGACGACCGCAAGGCGCTCGGCAAGGTCGTGCTCGAGGTGGCCTTAACCCCAGAGCTGCGGCATTAAGGGAGGCGAGTCGATCGGGTGTGCTGACTTAGGTGCGCATAGCGACCTCTAGTCAGCACACCCCTCGATCCCACTCCCTCGATGCCGGGGCTCAACCCACCAGCACGTCGGGGGCGACGACGGCGGAGACCGGCTCCCCGAGGACCTCGACGGTGACGCGCGCGCCCTCCTCCACCCCCGGCGGCAGCGTGGCCAGCGCCACGTTGCGGCCGACCGTGAACGCGTACGCCGCGGACCGCACCCGCCCCACGACGGCGCCGTCGACCCGCACGGCCTCGCCCCCGTACACGCACAGGTACTCCGGGCCGCCGACCAGGAGCGTCCGCAGCCGGTGCCGCGGCTCGGCCGCCTCCAGCGCCTCGGAGCCGATGAACGCCTTGTCGCGCGCCACGCAGAAGCCCACGCCGCCCTCGTAGGGCGTGTCGGCCGCCGTGAGGTCGGTGCCGAAGTAGCGGTAGCCCTTCTCGATCCGCAGGGACTCGAGCACTCGGTAGCCGCCCGGGCGGATGCCGTGCTCGGCGCCGGCGTCCATCAGCCGGTCCCACACCTGCACCGCCCACTCGGGCGCGACGTACAGCTCGCAGCCCGGCTCGCCCACGAACGTGATGCTCTGCGCCCAGACGGGAGCGTCGCCGATCGTCACCGGGCGCCCGTGGCTGAACGGGAGCTCGAACCCGAGCACGTCCGGCGCGCGCGGGCCCCAGAGCCCGATGACCGCCAACGCGTCGCTGACGTCGCGGATCTCGACATCCGAGCCCGCGTGCAGCTCGAGCCAGCCGCGGTCGGAGTCGACGGCGGCGGCGCCCATGACCAGCCGGAAGCGCTCCGGACCCAGCCGGGTGACGGTGAGGTCGGCCACGATCCCGCCGCGCGCGTCGAGGAACTGCGTGTACGTCACGCGCCCGACCTCGCGGTCCATCCGCGCGTCGCAGACACGCTCGAGCAGGGCGAGCGCGCCCGGGCCGGAGACCTCGAGCTTGCCGAACGAGGTGAGGTCGATGATCCCCACCCGCGAGCGGAAGGCCTCGTGCTCCTCGCGCAGCGCGTCGAGCCACCGCGGCGCCGCGAACCCGAACGCCCGCTGGTCCTCCCCCGCGCGCCGCCATCCGGAGCCGGGCTCGAAGTGGTCGGCGCGCTCCCAGCCGTTCTTCGTGCCGAACACGGCGCCGAGCTCCTCGAGCCGCCCGTGGAGCGGGCTCAGCCGCCGCCCGCGCCCGGCCTCGCTCGTGTCGAGCGGGTAGCGCAGCCGGTAGTAGTACTTGTAGACCTCGCGCGCGGTCTCGGAGGCGAACACGGTGTCCCGGTAGGCCCGCCCGAAGCGCCAGGCCCGGTACGACGTCACGTCCTCCTCGGTCTCGCCCGAGGTCATCCACTCGGCGAGCGCCTTGCCGAGCCCGCCCGCGCCGCCGAAGCCGTTCAGCGAGAGGCCGGCCGCCATCCAGAGGCCGGGCACGCCCGGGATCGGGCCGAGCAGCGGGTTGCCGTCGGGCGTCATCGCGTCGGGATGGCAGAGCAGCCGGACCACGCCCGCGTCCTCGAGGAACGGGAAGCGGCGGATGGCGCCCTCGAGCAGCGGCGCGAAGCGATCCATGTCCGACTCCACGGGGCTGGCGCCGTGGTCCCACGGCACGCCGTCGACCCAGCGGGCGGGCGGGTCGGGCTCGTAGCCGCCGATCAGCAGCCCGCCCGCCTCCGCCTTGCCGTAGACGAGGTGGTCGGGGTCGCGGAAGCACGGAGCGTCGCGCGGGATCTCGTGCCCCGCGACCGCCTGCATCGCCACGTGCTGGTGGTCGACCGGCACCGACGGGACGAACGCCCCGGCCATCGCCGCCAGCTGCGGCGCCCAGATGCCCGCGGCGTTCACGACGTGCTCGGTCTCGATCGGGCCCTGGTCCGTGTGCACGACCCGCAGCTCCCGCGCCGGGCCGAGCTCGATGCGCGTCACGCGGACCCGCTGCCGGATCTCGACGCCGAGCGCCCGCGCCGCGTCGGCCAGCGCGTGCGTGGCGATGTGCGGGTCGACGTGCCCGTCGCCGGGCATCCAGACGCCGCCGAGGATCGGCGCTCCGCCGGCCTCCGGCAGGCGCTCGAGGACCTCCTCGGGCGAGATCAGCTCGGCCTCGAGCCCGATCCCCGCGGCGCGCGAGGCCGCGCGCCGCAGGTCGAGCAGGCTGTCGCGGCTGGAGGCGATGCGCACGCTGCCGACGCCCTCGAAGACGTCGAGCGACCGGTAGAGCTCCACGCTGTAGCGGCGGAAGCGCATCATCGTCGCCGACGGGTTGAACTGGGTCACCAGGCCGGCCGCGTGGTGGGTGGAGCCGCTGGTCAGCTCGCCCTTCTCGAGCAGCAGGACGTCGGTCCACCCCGCGCGAGCGAGATGGAGCGCGACGCTGCACCCGGCGATCCCGCCGCCGACGACCACCACCCTGGCTCGCTCCATTTCGGAGATGATCCCCGGATGCTCGACGAGGTGCTGGAGCTCATCCCCCAGCTCGCGGGAAGGGAGCGCACGGTCAGCGAGCTTCCGGGCGGGCTGACCAACGCGAACCACAAGGTCGTGACCGCCGACGGGGCGTTCGTCGTGCGCCGCTGGAGCGACGACACCGGCCTGCTCGCCATCGACCGCGACAACGAGCACTACAACTCCGTCCGCGCGGCCGAGACGGGCGTCGGCGCCCCGGTCGTCGGCTACCTGCCCGAGCACAACACGATGGTCTTCGCGTTCGTCCAGGGCGTGACCATGAGCGCGGAGGAGCTGCGCCGCGGCGACCACATGCGCGAGGCGGCCGACGCCTGCCGCCGCCTGCACGCCGGCCGCCGCTTCCGCGACGACTTCGACATGTTCGCGACGCAGCCGCGCTATCTCGGCATCGTGCAGGAGCGCGGCTTCAAGCTCCCCGACCGCTACCTCGAGTTCGCGCCCCACGTCGAGGCCATCCGCGAGGCGTTCGCCGTCCGCGACGAGGGCACCGTGCCCTGCAACAACGACCTGCTGGCCGAGAACTTCATCCTCGGCCAGGGCGGCTTCCGGCTGATCGACTACGAGTACTCGGGCAACAACGACGCCTGCTTCGAGCTGGGCAACGTGTGGAGCGAGTCGAACCTCTCGCTCGCCCAGCTCGAGGAGCTCGTCGCCGCCTACTACGGCCGCGCGCTGCGCCACAAGGTCGCCCGCGCGCGGCTCTGGGGGCTGATGTCGAAGTACGGCTGGACGCTCTGGGCCTCGATCCAGGACGGCGTCTCGGACATCGAGTTCGACTTCTGGGAGTGGGGCCTGGAGAAGTACGGGCGGGCGATGGCGGAGTTCGACTCACCCGACTTCGAGCGACTGCTGGAGGACGCGCGCCGGCCGGATTGATCCCTATCAAGATGGTTTTCCCGATCGGTGTTGTGGTAAATGTGGTGGTATGCGCAAGCTCGTCCTGCTCGCGCTGGTGGGACTGGGGGCACAGCTGGTCGACGGCGCGCTGGGCATGGCCTACGGCGTGACGTCCACCACGCTGCTCCTCGCCATCGGCACCAACCCCGCGGCCGCCTCGGCCACGGTGCACCTCGCCGAGATCGGCACCTGCCTGGTCTCGGGCGCGTCGCACTGGCGCTTCGGCAACGTGGACTGGAAGGTGGTCTGGAAGATCGGCATCCCGGGCGCGCTCGGCGCGTTCGCCGGCGCGACGTTCCTCTCGAACCTGTCGACCGAGACCGCGGCGCCGCTCATGTCGATCATCCTGCTCGCGCTCGGCATCTACATCATCGTCCGCTTCACGGCGTGGGGGCTCCCGAAGGACAAGCTCGGCCTGCCGCTGCGCAAGCGCTTCCTGGCCCCGCTCGGCGTGGTGGCGGGCTTCGTCGACTCCACGGGCGGCGGCGGCTGGGGCCCGGTCGGCACGCCGGCCATCCTCGCCAGCGGGCGGCTGGAGCCGCGCAAGACGATCGGCTCGATCGACACGAGCGAGTTCCTCGTCGCCGTGGCCGCGTCGATCGGCTTCATCATCGGCATCGGCAACGAGGGGATCGACTACGCGTGGGTCGCGGCCCTGCTGGCCGGCGGCATCGTCGCCGCGCCGATCGCCGCCTGGCTCGTGCGCCACATCCCGCCGCGCATCCTCGGCTCGGCGGTGGGCGGGGTCATCATCCTCACCAACACGCGCACGCTGCTGAAGAGCGAGTGGATCGACGCGCCGGAGAACGTCCGCTACGTCTTCTACGCCGCCATCTACGCGCTCTGGGCCGCCGCGCTCATCTACTCGTTCAAGCAGTACCAGGCCAGCCGCGAGTCGCGGCTCGTCTCAGCCTGACGTCGCTCGCACGCCGGGGATGACCTGCTCGCCGTAGGCGGCGAGCGTCTCGTCCTTGGCGTCGTGCTGCAGGTAGAGCGCGAACTGGTCCACGCCGAGCCCGGCCAGCTCCTCGAGCCGCGCGACCTGGGCCTCGGGCGGGCCGAGCAGGCAGAAGCGGTCGACGATGCCGTCGGGCACGAAGTTCGTGTGCGTGTTCCCGGCGCGGCCGTGCTCGGCGTAGTCGTAGCCCTCGCGGCCCTTGATGTAGTCGGTCAGCGCGGTCGGGACCGCGCCGCCGTCGGCGCCGTAGCGGGCGACGATGTCGGCCACGTGGTTCCCGACCATGCCGCCGAACCAGCGGCACTGGTCGCGCGCGTGGGCGAGCTGCTCCTCGCTGCCGTCGGTCACGTACGCGGGAGCGGCGACGCACATGGTGATCGCCTCGGGGTCGCGCCCGGCGGCCTCGGCGGCCCGCTTGACGGCGGCGATGCTCCACGCGGTGATGTCCGGGTCGGCGAGCTGGAGGATGAAGCCGTCGCCGACCTCGCCGGTCAGCGCCAGCGCCTTGGGGCCGTACGCGGCGACCCAGACCTCGAGCCGGCTGTCCGGGTTCCAGGCGAACTGCAGCTCGACGCCCTTGTAGTCGACCGTCTCGCCGTTGGCCAGCCCGCGGATCACGCCGATCGCCTCGCGCATGTCGGCGAGCCGGACCGGCTTGCCGTTGATCACGCGCACCGCGCAGTCGCCGCGGCCGATCCCGCAGACGGTGCGGTTGCCGTACATCTCGTTGAGCGTCGCGAACAGCGAGGCGGTGACCGTCCAGTCGCGCGTCGCCGGGTTGGTGACCATCGGGCCGACCTTGAGCGTGCTCGGTCTCGTCGAGGATGCGGCTGTAGATCACGAACGGCTCCTCCCACAGCAGGTGGGAGTCGAACGTCCACGCGTAGGAGAAGCCGTACTCCTCCGCCCGCTTGGCCAGGTCGATGACCCGCTGCGCCGGCGGATCGGTCTGCAGCACCACGCCGAAGTCGATCATCGCGCCACCTCCGTCAGCTCGCCGGCCTTGGCGAGCGCCTGGCCGACCGTCAGTCCGTACGCCTCGATCGCGACCTTCAGCGCGTCCTCCGGGGAGTCCTCGATCTCGGTGTGCGAGACCGGCGGGTCGGACTGGGCGAAGATCATCACCGTCGGCACGAGCCGCCCGATCTCGGTCGCGTCGTGCAGCGGGCCGCTCGGGATCGGCGGCGCCGTCGCCGCCGCCCGGCCTCCTCGACCGCGGCGCGGGCGATGGCCACGAGGCCGGGATGGAACGGCGTCGGCGTCGCGCCGAAGACGCGCCGCGGCTCGACGGTGCAGTCGAACTTCGCCGCCGCCTTCTCGCAGGCCTCGATGCACTCGCCGCAGCATGGTCGCGAGCGCGTCCGCGTCGAGATGGCGCAGGTCGAGCATCATCTCCGTCACGCCCGCGATCGCCGTGATGACGCCGGGCTCGGAGCGCATGCTGCCGACCGTCGCCGACGCCCTCGTTGCGGATGCCGACCTCGCGGATCTCCAGCGCCGCGGTGGCCGCCGCGGCGAGCGTGTCGCGGCGCAGGTGCATCGGGGTCGAGCCGGCGTGCGCGGCCTGGCCGGTGAACGTGATCAGGTACCGCTCGTCGCCGAACGTGCCGCTGACCGCCGAGGCGAGACGGCCCGTGTCGAGCAGCACCGGGCCCTGCTCGATGTGCAGCTCGAGGTAGGCGAGCGCGCCGTCGAGCCGGTCGGTCGCCTCGACCGCCTCGTCGAGGTCGACGTCGCAGGCGGCGAGCGCGTCCTGCAGGCGGGTGCCCTCGGCGTCCTTGAGGTCGCGCACGTCGTCGGGGTCGAGCGTTCCCGCCACGGCGGACGAGCCGAGCAGGCTGCGGCCGAAGCGCGCGCCCTCCTCGTCGGCCCAGTCGACGAAGCGCACGGTGACCGGGGGCGTGCCCTCGATCGCGCGCAGCACGCCGAGCGCGGCGGTGATGCCGAGCGCGCCGTCGAGCCAGCCGCCGGACGGGCACCGCGTCGATGTGCGAGCCGACGATGACGAAGCCCTCGCCCTCCCCGGGCAGCTCGGCCCAGATGTTGCCCGCCTGGTCGCGGTCGACCGTGACGCGGCAGCTCGTCGAGCTTGCCGAGCAGCCACTCGCGCGCCTTGAGCCAGTCCGGCGACCAGGCCAGCCGGCGCGCGCCCTGCGGCCCGCCGGTCAGCTCGGCGCAGCTCGCCGGAGGTCGGCGAGGACGCGGTCGGCGTCGATGCGCGAGCCTCACGCCGGCACCGCCGCGCGCGCCGCGCGCGACGAACCGGCCGTGGCCGGGCGCCGTGCGGATCTCGCCGCGGTCGTAGACGAGCGTGCCGCGGCAGTACGTGTGGCGGACGCTGCCGCTCGCCGTCTCGCCCTCGTAGAGGTCGTAGTCGACGTTCATGAACGAGTTGTCGACGCCGTAGGCCCGCGGCGCGGCCGGGTCGAAGACGACGATGTCGGCGTCCTTGCCGGGCGCGATCGCGCCCTTGGCGTCGAGGCCGAAGCGCCGGGCGATCGTCGTGCTCGTGCGGTCCACGAGCTGGCTCGGCGTGATCCGGCCCGGGCACCACGCCCTCGTCCCACAGCTTCGCGAGCCGGTGCTGGATCGCGGGCAGGCCGTTGGGCACGAGGCTGAAGTCGTCGAGCCCGCGCGACTTCTGCTCGTAGTTGAACGGGCAGTGGTCGGTGGAGACGCTCTCCAGCACGCCGCGGCGGACGTAGTCCCACAGCGGGTCGTGGTTGGAGGCGTCGCGCAGCGGCGGCGAGCAGATGTAGCGCACGCCCTCGACCCCGGGCCTGCGCAGGTCGTCGATCGTGTTCACGAGGTACTGCGTGCAGGTCTCGGCGCTGACGTGCGCGCCGCGCTGCTGGGCCAGCTCGATCTCGGCGGCGGCGGCCGCGCAGGTCACGTGGACGACGAAGAGCGATGCGCCGGTGTACTCGGCCAGCCTGGCGGCGCGACCGGTGGCCTCGGCCTCGACGAACTCCGGCCGCGTGAGCGCGTGGTTGATCGCCGAGGTGTCGCCGCGCGCGAGCGCGCGCTTGACGAGCAGGTCGACGACGTCGCCGTTCTCGGCGTGGACCATGATCAGCCCGCCGAGCTCGCGGGCGCGGTCCATCGTCGCGGCGAGCGCGTCGTCGCGCGTCATCAGCTCGCCCTTGTAGGCCATGAAGAGCTTGAAGCTGCTGACCCCGGCGTCGACCATCGACTGCATGTCGTCGAGCGTCGCCTCGTTGGCGTTCGTGATCGCCATGTGGAAGCCGTAGTCGACGTGCGCGGCGCCGGCCGCGCGGCCCTGCCACTCCTCGAGCGCCGAGCGAAGCTCGTCGGGCTCGCGCTGGATGGCGAAGTCGACCAGGCACGTGACGCCGCCGGCCGCGGCGGCCTGCGTGCCGGTGTCGTAGTCGTCCGACGACCACATGCCCATGAACGGCATCGACAGGTGCGTGTGGTTGTCGATCAGCCCGGGCAGGAGCCGGCAGCCGCTCGCGTCGACGGCACTCGCCCCCTCCGGGACCTCGAAGTTGCCGACAGCGGCGATCTTCTCGCCCTCGATCAGCACGTCGGCGTCGTACTCGCCGTCCGCGCTGACCACTCGTCCGCCCTGGATTACCGTGGTCATTGCGGTGGTCCCTCCGGTCTCGCGGTGGATGGCCTTGCGCAAGCCTAGGGCTCTTTCAACTGCGCTTGTAGGGAGGGTGAGCGAGTTACCGAGGCCGCCGCTGTTCCGCGATGCGCAACGCCCGCCGGCTCGCACCGATCGCGAGCGGCCGGTTTGTCACGTTACGCCCCTATGCGGGACCAACGTGACAATCGCGAGCCGCGCCGGCGCCGCGCGTTCCACGATGCGCAAATCCAGTCCGATCCCACTCCCCTCAATGCCGCAGTTCATGAGGACCGCCACCCGGTGACGAGCTCGACCGCGGCCGCCCAGCGCTCCCGCTCGGCATGCCGACCGGCGAGGCCGGGCTCGCAGACGAGCTCGACCGCGACCTCGGGCAGCGACGCCGGGTCGTCCCACACCCCCGCGGCAAGGCCGGCCACCACTGCTGCGCCGAGCGCGGTCGAGTCGGGGCGGGCGGTGCGCTCGACGCGGACGCCGGCGAGGTCGGCCAGCCGCTGGGCGATCCAGGACGAGCGGGAGAGGCCGCCGTCGATGCGCAGGGTCGACAGGGAGCCGATCGCGTCGACGGCGTCGGCGACCTGGTGGAGGATGCCGTCGACCACCGCGCGGGCGAGGTCGGCCCTGGTGGTCCCTAGCGAGAGGCCGAGGACCGCGCCGCGGGCGCCGGCGTCCCACATAGGGCTGCCGAGCCCCTGCAGCGCCGGGACGCAGACCACGCCGGGCCGCGACTCGCCGAGCAGCGCGTCGAGCTCGGGACCGGCGGGCAGCGCGCCGAGGCGGGCGAACCAGTCGACGGCGGCTCCGGCCGTCGGGATGAACCCCTCGAGCGCGTAGCTCGTCACCCCCGCGCGGCGCCAGGCGGTGGACGCGAGGATGCCGTCCGGCGGCGCGGGCGCCGCCGAGCCCGCCTGGGCGAGCACGAACGCGCCGGTGCCGAGCGTGACCTTCGCCGAGCCGGGCTCGAAGCAGCGCAGCCCGAAGAGCGACGCCTGCTGGTCGCCGAGCGCCGCCGCGATCCGCAGGCCGTCGCCGGTCTCGAGCGCGATCGCGTCGGAGTCGACGATCGGCGGCAGGATCTCGCGCGGGATGCCGAACAGCTCGAGCAGCTCGTCGTCCCAGTCCGCGCCCCCGAGCGGGCAGAGCAGCGACCGCCCCGCGTTGCCGGCGTCGCACACGTGCTCGCCGGTGAGCCGGAACAGGAGCCACGAGGCGACGTCGCCGTACGCCAGGTCGCCGTCGGCGCGGTCGAGGACCCAGCGCAGCTTCGTCGCCGGGAACGTCGCGTCGAGCTCGAGGCCGGTGCGGGACCGGACCAGCGCCGAGTGCTCGCGCAGGGCGGCGCAGGCGTCGCCGGTCCGGCGGTCCTGCCACACGATCGCGGGATGGACGGCGCGGCCCGTCGCGCGATCCCAGACCACGAACGTCTCGGTCTGGTTGGCGATGCCGACGGCGGTGACGTCGGCCGGCCGCGCGCCCGCCGCGGCGATCGCGTCACGGACCGACGCGACGAGCGCCTCCGGGTCCTGCTCGACCAGCCCGGGACCGGGGAACGAGCAGGCGACGGGCACCGCGGCCGAGCCGCGCTCGCGCAGCTCCTCGTCGAGCACGACGCAGCGGGTGCTCGACGTGCCCTGGTCGAGCCCGGCGACCAGGCTCACCGGGCGGGAGCGGCGTCGCGTTCGGCGAGCGCGGCCCGGTAGGCGCGGAGCGCGGCGTCGTCGTCGCGCTCGGCCTCGCCGGCTCGCGCCGCGGCGACGCGGGCGCGGTAGGCGTCGACCTCGTCGCGCGTGCGCCCCGCGCTCCACCCGAGCGAGGAGGCCATCAGCGCGGCGGCCGGCTCGGCCGCCGCCAGCCCGCGGTCGGGCGCGGTGAGCGATAGCCGGGTGCGCCGCTCGAGCACGTCGTCGAGGTGCAGCGCGCCCTCGTGCGTGCACGCGTGGACGACCTCGGCGCGCACGTGGTCGCCCGCGAGCGGCTCGCCCAGCGAGGGGTCCGCGGCGATCAGCGCCGCGAGCTCCTCGCGGCGTCCGGCGAGCGGGACGTCGCGCGTCACCGACGGCCCCACGCCGCCGAGCGCGCGGCCCGCGGCGTCGACGAGGTCGGCCGCCATCACGCGGTAGGTCGTGTACTTGCCGCCCGCGATCGTGGTCAAGCCCGGCGCGGGCGACTCGACGACGTGCTTACGGCTGATCCGCGTCGTGTCGCTGCGCGCGGCGTCGGTCACGAGCGGGCGCAGGCCGACGATCACGCCGTGGACGTCCTCGCGCGTCAGCGGCTCGGCGAGCAGGGCGTTGGTCTTGGCCAGCAGGTAGTCGACGTCCGCGCCGCTGGCGACCGGCGTGTCCGGGCCGTGCCGCCACGGGGTGTCGGTGTCCCCGATCAGCCAGCCGCCCTGCCAGGGGATCACGAAGAGGACGCTCTTCTCGGTGCGGGCGAGGATGCCGGTCTCCATCGGGAGGCGGTCCGCGGCGACGAAGATGTGGATGCCCTTGGACGGGACGATCCGCTTGCTCGACACGCCGCCCGCCAGATCCCGCAGCCGGTCGGTCCACACGCCCGCGGCGCCGGCGACGTGCCGCGCCCGCAGCCGCAGCGGCTCGCCCGTCTCCTCGTCGATCGCGTCGACCTCGCCCGGCCCGCGGAAGCCGGTCACGCGCACGCGCGTGGCGATGTGCGCGCCGTGCGCGGCGGCCGTGCGGGCGACGCCGACCACCATCCGGGCGTCGTCCTCGGCCGCGTCGTGGAACTGCACGGCGCCGGTCAGCGCGTCCGGGTCCAGCGCCGGCGCAGCGCGCAGCGCTCCCTGCCGCGACAGGTGCCGGTGGCGCGGCACCGACCGCGCGCCGCCGATCGTGTCGTAGAGGAGCAGCCCGGCGCCGAGGTAGGCGCGCTCCCACACGCGTCCGTGGAGCGGCCACAGGAACGGCACCGGCGTCACGTACTCGCGGGCGGTGCGCGTGAGCAGCAGCTCGCGCTCGCGCAGCGCCTCGCGCACGAGGCCGATGTCGCCCATCTCGAGGTAGCGCAGCCCGCCGTGGATGAGCTTGCTCGACGCGCTCGAGGTGCCGGCGGCGAGGTCGCGCGCCTCGACCAGCGCCACGCGAAGGCCGCGCGTCGCGGCGTCGAGGGCCGCCCCCGCGCCCGTGATCCCGCCGCCGACGACGAGCAGGTCGAGCTCGCCCGAGGCCGCGGCCTCGAGCGCGCGACGGCGGGCGGTGGGATCGAGGGTCACGCGGTGGTTCCGTTGAACAGCGGTCGCAGCGCAGCGTAGAGGTCGAGATGGCGGCGGTGGAGGTCGTCGTAGACCCCGCGCAGCTCGGCGTCCGGCTCGACCGGCTCGTGGCGGGCGCCGGCCATCGCACGCGAGGCGGCGGCCACCGTGGGATGCAGGCCGGCTCCGGCCGCGGCGAGCATCGCCGCGCCGCGCGCCGTGGTCTCGACGTCCTCCGGCCGGCTGACCGGCAGGCCCGTGATGTGGGCGCGGAGCTCGAGCAGCAGGTGGCCCTTGGCGCCGCCGCCGACGCACACCACCGCCTCCGGCGCGTGCCCGGCGCCGGCGATCGCCTCGATGACGTCGCGCAGCGCCAGCGCGTTGCCCTCGAGGAGCGCCCGCGCCAGGTGCGCCCGGCCGTGGGCGGCGGTCATCCCGAACCAGGCGGCGCGGGCGTTCGCGTTCCACTCCGGCGCCATCGCGCCCGCCAGCGCGGGCAGCCAGGTCACGCCGCCGGCGCCCGGCGGCGCGCACTGGGCGAGCGCGTTGAGGAGCTCGTAGACGTCGGCGCCGCTCTGCTTGGCGGCCGCGGCCTCGGGCCCGCCGAGCTCGTCGCGGAACCAGCGGTAGGCGCCGCCGGAGAGCCAGCCAGGGTTCTCGAGCAGCCACGTGTCCGGGTCGGCGTGGGGATGGAGCTCGACCACGCCGGTCGGGTCGTGCGCGGGCGCCGAGACCACGGCGCAGACCGGCTCGGCCGTGCCCATGACGTCGCACACCACGCCGGGCTCGAACACCCCGGCGCCCAGCGTCGCGGCCATCTCGTCGCCCGCTCCGAGCACGACCAGGGTCGACGGGTCGAGCCCGGCGGCCCCGGCCAGCCACGGCCGGATCGGGCCGAGCACCGAGTGGGCGGCCTGGACCGGGGCCAGCCGGTCGACGTCGACCTCGAACGCCGCGCACGCCTCCGCCGACCACTCCCGCGTGCGGGGGTCGAGCACGCCGGCCGACGAGGCGTTGGACGGGTCGACGGCCAGCGTCCCGGAGGCCTGCCACGCGACCCACGAGCCCGGGAGCACGAACGCCGCGGCCGACGCGTAGGACTCGGGCTCGTGACGGGCCAGCCACGCGATCTTCGGCCCCACGTGCCCTGGATCGAGGTTGCAGCCCGTGAGCTCGCGGAGCCGCGCCGGGGACAGCCGCTCGGCCGCCGCCGCGCACTCCTCGCCCGCCCGCCGGTCGCACCAGATGAGCGCCGGCCGGAGCGGCTGCCCGTCGGCGCCGGCCGCCACGAGCCCGTCGAGCTGCGAGCCGAACGACAGCGCGACGATCTCGCGCCCGCCGGTCTGCGCCCGCACGTCGGCGAGCGTCCGCACCAGCGCGGCGGTCCACTCGGCGGGGTCCTGCTCCGCCCAGCCGGCGTGCGGATACGACAGCTCGTGCGGCGCGTAGCTGTGCGCGACCAGCGTGCCGTCGGGCTCGAGCGCCTGGGCGCACGTGCCCTGGGAGCCGACGTCGACCCCGACGACGAGGGGCTCGGCGCTCAGCTCCCCTCCTCCCCGGGGCCTCGGCGCAGCAGCGTGAAGTTGAACGCGTCGGCGACGTGGTGCTCGCGCGAGACGAGCACGGCGACGCCGTCGGCCGCGCGGTCGACCTGGTCGATCGTGAGGAGCAGGGTCCCGCGCGGGACCGCGAGGCGGCGGGCGAGGTCGCCGTCGGCGTTGCGGGGCGTGAGGTGGGCGACGCCGTGGTCGACGGCCAGGTCGCGCGCCGCCAGCGCCTCGTAGATCGACCCGATGCCCGGCAGCTCCTCGGGGGCGATGTGGTCGACGCGGCACCAGTCGGTCACGTCGACGACGCGCCGCCCGTCCGCGGTGCGGACGCGCCGCAGCTGGCTCACCGCGGCGCCGACCGGGACCTCGAGGGCGGTGGCGACCTCGGGCGGCGCGGGGACCGCCCCGGACGTGTCCTCCGCCGAGCCGGGCTTCATCCCGTTGAGCCCGATCAGCGCCGACACCCCGAAGTTGCGACCGAGGTCGCTGGGCAGCGCCGGCCGGTGCGTGACGTAGGTCCCCGACCCGTGCCGGCGGCTGACGAACCCGTCCTCCTCCAGCACCGTGATCGCGGCCCGCATCGACGACGCGCGAGACGGTCCGCCGCCGCGCCAGCTCGGGCTCCGACGGCAGCCGCTCGCCCGGTCCCCACTCGCCCGCCAGGATCTTCGCCCGCAGCTCCTCGGCCAGGCTGTGGCGCAGCGAGCGGCGGCCCGTCCTCACGGCGCGACGACGACCTTGAGGGCCTCGCCGGCGCGGATCCGCGGGAACGCGTCGGGCGTCTCGTCGAGGCCGATGATGTCCGAGACCACCGAGCGGATGCCGCCCGCGTCGGTGGCCAGCATGTCCAGCGCCGCCACCTGGTCGCGGTGGCGCGACGCGTACGAGCCGTGGACCTGCACCTCGCGGTAGTGCAGCACGTTGGAGGGGAACTGGATGTGCGTCGTGCCCTTCGGCAGGCCGCCGAAGAACAGCACCCGCCCGCGCGGGGCGGCCATCTCCATCGCGTCCTGCTGCGCGAGGTCGCTCGAGCAGGCCACGATCACCACGTCGGCGCCGAAGCCGTCGGTGGCCCGCATGACGGCGGCGTTGCCGTCCTCGTCGTCGGTGTCGACGTACGCGACGCGCTCGTCGCCGAGGATCTCGCGCGCGAGCTCGAGCCGGCGGCGCGGCCCGCTCGAGCATCAGCACCTGGCCGGCGCCCTGCAGGCGGGCGAGCGCGGCGTGGGCGGTGCCGACCGGGCCGGCGCCGATCACCACCACGGCGTCGTCGAGGCCGATGCCGATGTCCTTGTGGCCGCAGATCACGTCCGAGAGCGGGTCGGCGAACGTCGCGTGCGCGGGCGACAGGCCGTCCGGGATCCGGAACAGGTTCTTGAGCGCGATGTTGGGGATCGCGACGCGGTCGGCGTAGGCGCCCGGGTGGTCGAAGCCCATCAGCTCGCCGTTCAGGCACAGGTTCTCGGCGCCGCCGCGGCACATCCGGCAGCGGCCGCACCAGAGCGTCGAGATGCAGTGCACCGCGTCGCCGAGCGAGATGCCGCTCGCCGCCACCTCGGCCTCGGCGCGCGGCCCGATCTCGATGACCTCGCCGGAGATCTCGTGCCCGAGCACCCAGGGCGCCTCGATCCGGCGGTCGCCGTTGTAGAAGGAGCGCACGTCGGTGCCGCAGATGCCGCACGCGAGGACGTGCAGGAGCACGCCGTCCTCGGGGCACTCGGGGTCCTGGGCCGTGCCGATCTCCATGCTCCCGGGCCCTTCCAGATCGCTGCGCGCACGTCGCCGTCTCCTCCTCGGTCGGACCGGTGGTAGCGTACCAGTTGTCGGACAACTTGGCCCGGAGACGGGACAAGCCCGCGATGATCGAGTTCATCTTCATGCTCACCCGCGACGACGTCACGCTCGAGGACGCCCGCGAGGTGTACGCGTCGGTCGCCGGGAGTGGCCTGCGGCACGTCGGCTGCAAGGACGTCGGGCTGCCCCGGGAGGAGCTGCAGGCGTTCATGGACGAGATCCGGCCAACGGTCACACGACGTGGCTGGAGGTCGTCTCGGAGACCGAGGAGGCCACGCTCGAGTCGGCCCGCGTGGCCGCGGAGATCCGCCCCGACCACCTGATCGGCGGCACCCTGATCGAGCCCGTCCAGGAGATCCTGGCCGGCACCGGCGTCAGGTTCTGGCCGTACGTCGGCCAGATCGTCGGGCATCCGTGCCTGCTGCGCGGCTCGATCGACGAGATCGTGGCGGACACCGAGCGCGCCGCCGCGCTGGGCGTCGACGGGATCAACCTGCTCGCCTACCGGTACGACGGCGACGTCGAGGCGCTCGTGCGGGCCGTCGTCGGGCGCTCCGACCTGCCGGTGATCTGCGCCGGCTCGGTCGACTCGGTGCGAGCGCATCCAGGCGCTGGACGCCGCGGGCGCCTGGGCGTTCACGATCGGCACCGCCGCGCTGGACGGGGTGCTGGTCGATGGCGCTCCGCTCGAGCGGGCAGCTCGCTGCGGCGCTGGATGCCGCCGGCGCGGGCGCCTCGGCCGCGTAGGCGCCCTCGCCGCCGCCGGCGCCGAAGCGCCGGCGGCCACGAGACCTAGTGCTGGACGCCCTCGTCGATCATCCGGCCGATCATGTCGAACTTCTTGCGGTTGGTCCGCTTGAGGATCAGCGCGTAGGCCAGGGCCAGGATCACGCCGACGACGGCGATCGGGGCGATGAAGTCCACGTAGCCGATCGTGCCGGCCAGCGTGTCGATGTTCGCGAACAGCAGGTAGAGCGCGAACACCTGGCCGAGGATGGCGACGATCGGGGCGACCGACACGATCCAGAACGAGTCCGGGTGCTTGTGGCGGCGGTGCCAGACGATCACGGCCAGCGCGCAGACCGTCTGGATCGCCAGCAGCCACACCACGCCCTGGACGGCCATCATCGTGTAGATGCGGACGTAGGCCGTGTCGAAGGCGTCGCCGAAGCCGAAGCCGGTGCCGAGGCCCCAGATCAGGACCAGCGCGACCGCGAGGCACGTCTGCACGATGCTCGCGACGTACGGCGACCGGTGCGTCTTGTGCGTGCGGCCGAGCGCCCGCGGGAGGATCCCCTCGCGGCCGAGCGCGTAGAAGTAGCGCATCGCCACGTTGTGGAAGGCCATCGCGCAGGCGAACGAGCCGGTGAGGATGAGGATCTCCATCAGCGTCACGAAGAACTGATTGCCGTAGATCCCCATCGCGACGAAGAACGGCCCGGCGGGGTCCTGGGCGTCCTGGACCAGGGTCGCAGTCGGGAACGCGGAGACGAACGCCAGCGACGTGATGACATAGCCGACGCCGAGCGCGATGACCGAGATCAGCGTCGCCTTCACGACGATCTTCTTCGGGTCGCGCGACTCCTCGGCGTAGTTGGGTATGGCCTCGAAGCCCACCCACGACCAGAAGGCCAGGAAGAGGCCGACCCCCGCGGCCAGGCCCACGCCCGGATCGGTGAGCTGGAACATGTTCAGGCCCTCGAACGCGATCCCGTCGGGGCCGCCGCCCGAGCCGAACACGACGATGTCGAAGACCAGCAGGATGAAGATCTCGCTGATCAGCGCGGCGCCGAGGATCTTCACCGAGAGCTCGACGTCGAACCAGCACAGGACGCTGATCAGCAGGGCGGCGCCCAGGGCGAAGAGGATCCACGGGACGTCCCAGCCGAACCAGGCGTTGAAGTTCGTCACGGCGAAGTACGAGAAGCCGCCGAGCAGCGACAGCTCGAACAGCGCGTACGCCGCGGCTCCGCAGAGGCCTGCGGCCAGGCCCAGCTCGCGGCCGAGGCCGTGCGAGATGAACGTGTAGAAGCCGCCCGTGGCCCGGATCTTGCGCGCCATCGCGACGTAGCCGATCGAGAAGATCGTGAGGATGATCGTCGCGAACAGGAAGGCCGCCGGCGTGTAGATGCCGGTGCCGAAGCCCGTGGCGAACGGGACGTTGAACAGCATCGCCGAGATCGGCGCCGCGCCCGTCACGGCCACGAAGATCACGCCCATCAACCCGATGGCGTTCGGCTTCAGGCGATCGACTCCCGTGTCGGCGACCGAGACGGACTCGACGGTCCCCTCGTGGCGCGCCTCGACCCGGTTGTCAGGCTGGGTGGTCGACATCTGCTCCCCTTCTCTCCGTTCCCTCGCGGACGAAGTTGTCCGACAGCTTCGGCATTCAACCACCTGCGGGGGCGCTGTGGCAAGCGTTACAAGACCTGCACGGCGGCGCCCACCGACCGGGCACGCACGACGATCCGCGCGCGATCGCCCCGGAAGAGGTCGTGGGAGCGCTCGAAGGGCCGTCCGTCGGCGTCCCAGGTCGTGCGGGCGACGGTCAGGAGCGGCGCCCCGCGGGGCACCCCGAGGAGCCGCGCCTCGGCCGTGCCGGCGGTCACCACCTCGATCCGCTCCTCGGACTCGCCGGGCACCAGCCCGTACTCGTTCTGCATCAGCTCGTAGAGCGAGCCGGAAAGCGAGCGGTCGAGCATGTGCGGGAACCGGTCGGCGGGGAAGCTCGCGCGCTCGAGCGAGATCGGCTCGCCGTCGGCCAGCCGGACGCGGACGATCTCGAGCACCAGGTCGCCGGCGCCGAGCTGCAGCGCCGCCGCCGTCTCGTCGTCCGCCTCCACGGTCGCGGTGGAGAGCACACGGGCGTCGGACTCGAAGCCCTGCCGGCGCAGGTAGGTGGGCAGGCCGGCCAGGCTCGTCAGGTCGCGCTCGACCTTGCGCTCGGCGGCGAAGATCCCGCCCGCGCGGCCGCGCACGCGCCGCACGGTGCCGTTGCGCTCGAGATCGGCGAGCGCGGCGCGGATCGTCGAGCGGGCCACCTCGAGCCGCTCGGCCAGCTCCCGCTCGGTCCCGAGCCGCTCGCCGGGCCGCATCGCCTCCACCTCGGCCTGGAGCCGGTCGCGCGCCGCCCGCGCGGTCGGGCCGAGGGAGATCTCCACTACATGGCCTCCAGCGCCATCATCGACTCGGGCTGCACCTGGCCGCCGTCGACCACGAGGGTCTGGCCGGTGATGTAGGACGCCTCGTCCGTGGCCAGGAACAGCGCGGCGTACCCGATGTCCTCGACGGTGCCGAGCTTGCCCTGCGGCACCGAGGCCTCCATCTTGCGCCGGTACTCCGGGCCGAGCTCCTCGAGCCCCTCGGTGTCGACGTTGCCCGGCAGCACCGCGTTGATCGTGATCCCCTTCGGCGCGAGCTCGATCGCCGCGGTCCGCAGGAACCCGAGCTGCGCCGCCTTGGTGGCACCGTAGTGGCACCAGCCGGGGTAGCCGGTGATCGGGCCGGTGATGGACGAGGTCAGGACGACGCGCCCGCGACCGCTGCGCGCGAGCGCGGGCATGCAGGCCTTGACCGAGAGCATCGTGCCCTTGACGTTGGTCGCGAAGATCGCGTCGATGTCGTCCTCGGTCATGTCCTCGAGCTTGGTGTCGGGGAAGATCCCGGCGTTGGCGCAGAGGACGTCGAGGCCGCCGAAGCGCTCCACCGCCTCCGCCGCCATCCGCTCGCAGTCGGCGGCGCGGCTCACGTCGGCGGCCACGAACTCGGCGCCCAGCTCGGCCGCCGCCGCCTCGCCGGCCTCGGCGCCGCGGCCCACGAGCACGACCTTCGCGCCGACGCCGGCGAACACGCGCGCGATGCCCTTGCCGATGCCCTTGGTGCCGCCGGTGACGAGCACGACGCGGCCGGTCAGGGGAGTGAACACGTACGGCCTCCTAGTGGGTCGAGAGATAGCGCTCGGCGAGCGTGCAGGTGACGGCGGTGAACGGCGCGCCGAGCTCCGCGGCCTCGGTCGCGAACGTGTGGTGCGAGCCGATCCACGCCACGAGCAGCAGCCGCCGCAGCATCACGAAGGTGTCGAGCTCCGCCTCGTCCTCCGCCGGGAGCGGCGCCACCGAGCGGTAGCCGTCGAGCCACGCGGCCTGCAGCTCGGGCACGCGCGGGTGCTCCTCCATGAACGAGACCGTCGTCGCGAAGTCGTACATGAACCAGGCGAAGCCGCAGTCGTCGAAGTCGATGACGCGCACGTGGCCGTCGTCCACGAGCAGGTTGGCGAGGCGGATGTCCGCATGCACGAGGCCATAGCGCTCGGGCGACTGGCCGTAGGACTCCAGCCGGCGCTCGATCGTGCCGGCCAGCCGCTCGAGCAGCGCCAGCTCCTCCGGGCCCATCCCGAGCCCGTCCTGCCAGCGGCCCCAGTGGCCCGCGGCGCCCAGCGTGTGCTCGAAGTCCCAGGCCGAGCGGTCGAAGCCCGCGGGCCGCTGCCAGACGCGCGCGTGCGCGTGCATCCGGGCGGAGACGGCGCCGAGCGTGCGGAAGCCGTCGAAGACGTCGTCGCCCTCGGGGTCGGGCTCGCTGCCGGGCAGCCACTCCCAGAGCACGACGTTGTGCGATCCCAGGTCGACCACGCGCGCGCCGTCCAGCGCGGCGACCGGCACGCAGGTGTCGACGGCGCCGTCCTTTCGGAGGGCGTCCACCCACTCGAGCTCGCACTCGATCTGCTTCCGCGTGCGGTAGCCGGGGCGGTGGACGCGCAGCGCGAAGGTGCCCTTCTCCGGATCCTCGACCCGGAACGTGTGGTTCTCGGAGACGTTGCAGAGCTCGGCCGTCGCCGCCGGCGACAGGCCGTAGCGGGCCAACGCCTCCGTAGCCAGGTCGTCGATGATCAATGCTCGCGTCCCGCGACGTCGTCCAACACGCGCGTTATCTCCTCTCGTGCGCGCACGATATCCGCGGTCGCGCCCGCGAGATAGACACGGCCCGCCGCGCCGATCATCGAGACGGTGACCAGCGTGAGGTCCGGCGCGACCCGCTCGGCGGCGTTGGCCGCCACGGCCGCGAAGAGCGCCGGGGTCATCTCGACGACGAGGAGCGTCTGCCCCGGCAGCAGCATCGACGCCTCGCGGTTGCGGTTGACGATCACCGCGTGCTGGTCGGTGACGTCCTCGATGACGTCCGTGTAGAGGACGCGCGGCCGGAGCCCGTCCTCGGCCCTGGCGCCGATCCCCTCGAGGATCGCCTCGCCCGCACGCGCCACGTCGGCCGGGTCCTGCGAGTGCACCTCGAGCACGCCGAACTGGCGCTCGACGAAGTGGATGCCGGGCTCGACCTCGGGCACGGCCTTGAGCGCGAGGTCGATGACCCGCTCGATCGCCAGGGCGGGCGCGACCTCGACGATCAGCGCGTGATCGCCCTCCATCGGCGGGTAGCCGCGCGCCCGCATCGGCGTACCGAGGTACGCCGCGAACTGCCGCCCGAGGTCCGGGATCGGCAGGTAGACGCGCAGCTCGACGGCCACCTAGGCGGCCGACGCGGTGAAGTGCTTGCCGAGCTCGTTGTGGGGGCGCGGGATCACGTGGACGCTGACCAGCTCGCCGACCGTCCCCGCGGTCTCCGCGCCGGCCTCGGTCGCCGCCTTGACGGCGCCGACGTCGCCGCGCACCACCACCGCCACGAGGCCGTCGCCGACCTCCTCGCGGGAGACGATCGCCACGTTGGCCGCCTTCACCATCGCGTCCGCCGCGGCCAGCGCCGCGACGTACCCCTTCGTCTCGATCATGCCGAGCGCTTCACTCATCGCTGCTCCTCTCCTTGTTCGTCCAACGATCCGATGATCAGCGCGTCCAGCGGCGGATGCTCGGGGCTGAAGTAGCCGGAGGCCACCGACCCCGTCGCCACCAGGACGCGCTCGCCACGGCCGCTGCCCAGGACGTCGAACGCCACGAGCGTCGCGCCGTCGTCCGTCTTGACCTCCAGCAGGGCGCCGCCGGGCAGCGAGTCGACCCGCCTCGTCATCCACACGGACCCCGTGACCGTCGCTCTCAGCATCAGCGCTCCCGTTCGATGTCGATGCCCAAGGCTCGCGCCTTCTCCCGTGCCAGCGGAGTGAGGACGGCCTTCGGGCCGAGCACGAGCCGTCCCCCGGCCTCCGCCGCCTGCTTGATCGTCCGCTCCGTGACGGCGCCGCGCTCGACCCGCATGGCGCCGGAGGAGGCCGCCGGGCCGCGCCCGAGCGTGAACCGCAGCCGCCCCGCGCGGATCGCGTCGCCGTGGTCCAGCACCGTGCGCACGAAGGCGGCGAGGTCGGCGTCATCGTCGAGCCGCACGACCTCGGCGCGGCCGGCGAGGTGATCGCCGCGATGTTCGCGAAGCGAACTCGCAAGGGAATCGCCGCCAGGCGATTCCCCGATCACCTCGCCGGGCGCGGCGGGCTGCATCCAGGTCGACGGCCGGTGGACGGCGGCCACGGGCGGCGGCGGCACGGTGGCGGACTGGCCGTTGCCGTTGGCCAGCGCCTCGGCCAGCAGGTCGCGCAGCAGGTTGCGGGCGGCGTCCGCGTCGCTCACGCGATCGCCTCCAGCGCCTCGGTGGCCGCCTCGCCCGCCGCGCGCACGTCGGACTCGTCGCCCGTGATGTACACGCGGCCGGTGGCGCCGATCATGCGGTAGTCGACGACCTTGATCCGCGCGGCCTTCTCCGCCTCGTTCACGGCCAGGATCGCGTAGGACGCCGGCTGCATCTCGAGCACGAACAGCGACTCCCCGGGGAGCGCCATCGAGCCGAGCTTGTTGCGGTTGATGAGGAACGTGTGCTGGTGGTCGAGCCGCGAGACGAGCGTCGAGGCGAGGATCTTCGGCCGCATGGCGTCGGCCGCCGAGGCGTCCAGCGCCTCGAGCACGGCGTCGCTCGCCGAGCGCACCGCTGCCGTCGAGCGCGAGTGGAACTCCAGGTAGCCGAACTGGCGCTCGACCACGAGGATCCCGGCCTGGATCTGCGTGTGCTTGATCGCGACGTCGGTGAGCGGCTCGATGTCGAGCCCGGGCGCGACCTCGATCACCGCGGCGGCCATCCCGGCGCGCGGCAGCCGCCCGCGGACCCAGGTGCCGAGGTAGCACATGGTCTGCGGCTGCAGCTGGTCGATGAAGATCGCGGAGCGGAGCTCAGCCACGGCCGACCAGCTCCTTGAGCTCGTCGAGGATGAGCGCCCGCAGGGCCTCGCGCGAGAGCCCGCCGACGGCCTCGGCCGGGCGCTCGACCGGGGCGGGCTCGGGCCGCGCCTCCCACGGCTGCAGGCCGGTGAAGTCGCCGAACGGCTCGTCGGTCGCGTACGCGACGCGCGTCCACTGGGTCAGGTGCCGCGGCTCGAGGTTCTCGGTGAGGCTCGACCGCCCGAAGAAGCCGGTGCCGATCGTCATCGTCGGCGCGAGATTGGTGTCGAGCCCCGCGGACCCGGTGCTGCCCGGGGCGTTGACCGTGACCCGCAGGACGCGGACGGCCGCGCCGTAGGCGAGGATCGTGCGCGGGTCCGTGGAGTGGATGACCGCCGAGTGGCCGGCGCCGCCGATCCGCAGCAGCGCGCGGGCGGCGTCGATCCCGCGGGCGGCGTCGGGCACGCGCACCAGCCCGAGCAGCGGGAAGAGCTTCTCCAGCGCCAGCGGCTCCTCGGGCACGATGAGCGCGAACGGGGCGACGAGCACGCGCGTCCCGCCCGGGACCCGGATCCCGGCGGCCGCGGCCAGCGCGCCCGCGTCCTTGCCCGCCAGCGCGGTGTCGATCCGCCCCTCGGGGTAGAGCGCGGCCCGCACGCGGCCGGTGGCCTCGGCGTCGAGCACCTGGGCGCCGTGGCGCGGCAGCTCGCGGGCGAGCGCGTCGGCCACGCGCTCCTCGACGATCGCCACCGACTCGTTCGTGCACAGGATCGAGTTGTCGAAGGCCTTGGAGTCGGCCAGGCAGCGCGCGGCGGCCGCGACGTCGGCCGTCGCGTCGACCAGCGCCGGCACGTTCCCCGGCCCCACGCCGAGCGACGGGTTGCCGGACCGGTACGCCGCGCGCACGACCGCGGAGCCGCCGGTCGCCACGATCACGTCGACGCCGTCGTCGGCCATCAGCGCCTCGATCAGCGGGATCGTCGGCTCCTCGACCACCTGCAGGCAGCCGTCCGGCGCGCCCGCGGCGACCGCGGCCCGCGACAGCAGGTGGACCGCGTCGGCGCAGACCCGGCGCGCCAGCGGATGCGGCGAGACGACGACCGCGTTGCGGGTCATCAGCGAGATCAGCACCTTGAAGTAGACGGTGGCGATCGGGTTGGTCGACGGCGTCAGCGCCAGCACCACGCCCGCCGGCTTCGGCACGGCGACGATCTTCGCCGCGGAGTCGACCTCGATCCCGGCGAAGTCGGCGTCCCCGTAGCGCTCCAGCACCCCCCGCGAGCACGCCTCGTTCTTGCGGCGCTTGTGCTCGGCCACCCCCATCCCGGTCTCCTCGACCGCCGCCAGAGCGAACCTTTCCGCGTTTTGGTATGCCGTCTCCGCCACCGCCTCGACCACGCGGCGCGTCGCCTCGCGGTCGTAGGAGGCGAACGCGACCGACGCCCAGCGCGCGCGCTGGAGCATCATCCGGGCGCGCGGGACGCCGTCGATCACGCCGCCACCGCCACGTCGGCGAGGGCGAGCCCGATCGACACGCGCGTGCGGTCGAGCACCTCGTCGACCAGGTCGGGCTCCATCAGGATGCCCGGCTTGAACTGCAGGACGCGCGGGTCGAGCGTGGAGAAGATCGCCCACACCCCGTGCTCGTAGAGCCGCCGCATGACGAGCTTGGCGCCCTGCGGATGGTCGAACTCGAGGCCCATGACGACGCCGTCCTGGCGGATGCCGACGAGCCAGTCGGGATAGAGCTCCTGGATCTCGCGCAGCCCGGCCCGGAAGCGGTCGGCGATGTAATGGACCATCGAGCGCACCTCTGGCCGCCCGCAGATCTCCAGCACCTTCAGGGCGACGATGCAGCCGAGCTCGGCGCCGCCGCCGGTGGAGATGTGGCCGAAGCCGTCCTCCTTCAGCCAGGCCGAGCACTCCTCGCTCACCACGCAGCAGGCGATCGGGTACATCCCGCCGGTGATGCCCTTGCCGATGACCATGATGTCCGGCTCGACGCCGGCCTTGGCCACGCCCCACATCTCGCCGGTCCGCATCAGCCCGGTCTGCACCTCGTCGGCGATGTAGAGCGCGCCGTACCGCTCGCAGAGCCGCTTCACGGCCTGCAGGTAGCCGGGCTCGGGGAGCGGGAAGCCGTACGTCGCGGGGATCGTCTCGATCACCACGCCCGCCACGTCGCCCGGCCGCAGGGCCTCCTCCATCGCCTCGAGGTCGTTGAACGGGACCTGGGCGAACTCCTCCGGCCGGTCGGACAGGAAGAGCGTCGAGAAGCGCTCGTCGCCGGTCGCCACCGCGAGCCCGGTGTGGCCGTGGTAGCCCTTGCGGATCGACACGATCCTGCGCCGCTGCCTCGTGTGGCGGGCGGTCTTGATCGCGATGTCGGTCGCCTCGCCGCCGCCCGCCCCGTAGATCACGCGCCGCATGTTCGGCGGGCAGGTCGCCACCAGCGCCTCGGCCAGCGCGGTGCGGGCGAGCGCCGGGAAGTGGTGGTTGCCGATGTCGAACCGCCCCATCGCCTGCTCGAGCGTCGCGATCAGCTCGGCGTTGCGATGGCCGAGGTTGTAGGTGCCGCCGTTCAGGTGCAGGTCGATGAGCCGGCGGCCGTCCATGTCCCAGAAGACGTAGCCCTCGCGGCGGTCGATGACGAGGTCGACGCCCGCGTCCTGCCAGAACCGGGTCTTGTCCGGGTTCCAGAACTCCTCGGACCGCCGGATGAAGTCCGCCTTGTCCTCGAACGAGAAGAGGCCGTAGTCGTGCATGGGTTCCGGCGCGAACGTACCAGAAGCCATACCAAATACAAGACCTTTTCACCGAATTCGACCATCTCGCATCGGATGGAGCTTGAGCGCGTTCTGTGCGATGATCGACCGTCCGTGCGCCATACGCACAACGAGAGCCTGGGACATGTCGCGGTCGTCGGTGCCGGGAGCATCGGCGTCGGATGGGCGATCGTCTTCGCCCGTGCCGGGCTGACCGTGCGGCTGCAGGATCTCCACGCCGGCCGGCTCGACCTCGCGGCCGGCGACATCCGCAGGCGGCTCGACGCGCTGGCCGAGTACGGGCTGCTCGACGAGATGCCGGCGACGGTCGCCGCGCGCGTGACGCCGTGCACGGGCCTCGCCGGAGCGGTGGCCGGCGCCCGCCACGTGCAGGAGTGCGCGCCCGAGGACCTGCCGCTCAAGCGCGACCTGTTCGCGACGCTCGACGGCCTGCTGCCCGCCGGCGTCGCGATCGCCAGCTCGTCGTCCGCGATCGTGGCGACCGAGATCGCCGCCGGCCTCGAAGGCCGCGCGCGCTGCCTGGTGGTGCATCCCGGCAACCCGCCGTACCTGCTGCCCGTCGTCGAGGTCGTCCCCGCGCCGTTCACGGACTCCGGCGTCGTCGACCGGACCGTCTCCCTCCTCGAGGGCTGCGGCATGGCGCCGGTCCGGCTCGCGATGGAGATCGAGGGCTTCGTCTTCAACCGGCTGCAGGGCGCGCTCCTGCGCGAGGCGTACTGCCTCGTCGGCGACGGCGTCGCGACGGTCGACGACATCGACCGCGTGGTCCGCAAGGGACTCGGCCGCCGCTGGGCGGTGCTCGGCCCGTTCGAGACCGCCGACCTCAACACGCGCGGCGGGATCGCCGAGCACGCGGCGCGGCTCGGCCCGGCCTACGCGCGGATGGGCGCCGAGCGCGGCCAGGACGACCCCTGGACGCCCGAGCTCGTCGCGAAGGTGACGGCCGCCCGCCGCGCGGCGCTCCCGCTCGATCACTGGGACGCCGCCGTCGAGCGCCGCGACCGCGCGCTGATGGCGCTCGAGCGCGCCCGCCGCGCCTTCGAGCCGGAGGTGGCGCATGGAGCTCGCTGACGCCCTGCGGCAGCGGCGGGTCTGCCGCGAGTACCGCGACGACCCCGTGCCGGAGGAGCTGCTCGAGCGCGTCGTGGCCGCGGCCGCCAGCGCGCCGACCGCGTCGAACGTGCCCTATCGCCAGCTGATGGTCGTCGACGATCCCGCCGTGATCCGGGCGATCCGCCAGATCTCGCCCGCGCTGCAGGCGGACGCGCCGTGCCTGCTGATCGTGATGACCGACGTCGAGCTGGCGGTCCGGCGCGTCGGCCGCGTCGGCGAGAAGAGCTCGATGATCGACAGCGGCGCGGCCGGCGAGAACGCCTGGCTGGCCGCCATCGACGCCGGGCTCGCGAGCCAGTTCACGATGATCAGCGCGATGCCGGGCATCCTCCCGATCCTCGGCCTGCCCGACCACTACCGCGTCGATCTCATCATGCCGCTCGGCTACCCGGCCGCCACGCCGAAGCGCCGTGGCGCGAAGCGCGCGGCGCCGGTCGTCCACCGCAACCAGTACGGCGTCCATGCCGACGCCTGACGCGGAGCTCGAGGGCGCGGCCTTCGACCTGCTGTGCCTGCTCGTCTCGAGCTCGCGCGGCGCGCTCGAGGAGGGCGTCTACACCGCGAGCCTGCGCCTGATCCACGCGGCCGAGAAGCTCGCGGAGCTCGCCTCTCCGCTGGCCGGCGACGAGGAGCGGCGCGCGTTCTACGAGCGCACGGCGGCCGACCTCGGCGCGGGCAGCACCGGCGCGTACCTGCGCTCGGCCGAGGACTACACCGCCTTCCTCGACACCGCCGTCGGCACGGTCGCCGCCGAGATCCGCAAGGACAATGGGCTCGGCTGAGGGCCTCCTCGACGGGCGCGTGGCGCTCGTCACGGGCGGCTCGCGCGGGCTGGGCCGCACGATCGCGCGGGCGCTCGCCGCCGCCGGCGCGAAGGGCGTCAGCCTCGACGCCGACCCCGGCGAGGCGCCCGACGGCTGGACCGCCGAGCGGGTCGACGTCCGCGACGTCGGCGCGCTGCAGGCCGCCATCCGCGGCACGAGCGAGCGGCTCGGCGGCCTCGACGTCGTGGTCGCCAACGCGGGCGTCGTGCCGCCCTGGCGCGAGACGGAGCACCTGGACTTCGACGAGTGGGACCGCGTGTTCGCCGTCAACGTGCGCGGCGTCGCGGCGACGATCTCCGCGGCCGTCCCGGCGCTGCGCCGCTCGAGCGCCGGATCGGTGATCGCCATGGCCTCGGTCAACGCGCGCCGCGGGCACCCGCGCCAGTGCCTGTACACCGCGAGCAAGCACGCCGTCGTCGGGATCGTCCGCGCCGCGGCGCTCGACCTCGGGCGCCACGGCGTGCGCGTCAACGCGATCGCGCCCGGCCCGGTGGCCACCGAGGCGCTCGTCGAGCGGGTCCGGAGCCGCGCGTCCGGCGACGGCGCGGCCGCCGAGCGGGCGCTCGGCGACATGGCCGCGGAGACCGCGCTCGGCCGCCTGGCCACCGAGGACGAGGTCTCGTCGCTCGCCCTGTTCCTGGCCAGCGAGCGCTCGTCCGGGATGAGCGGGCAGGTGCTGACCGTCGACGCCGGAGGCGCATGCACGACCTGAGCGACAAGACCGTCCTCCTCACCGGCGCGTCGAAGGGCATCGGCGCGGCCACGGCGGAGGCCCTCACGCGCGCGGGCGCGCGACTGATCGCCCACTACGGATCCGACCGCGACGGCGCCGTCGCGGCGACGGCCGGCGCCGCGCCCGACCGCCTGAAGCTCGTGCAGGCCGACCTGTCGCGGCCCGGCGCCGCGGCGGAGCTGTGGCGCGAGGCCGTCGGCTGGACCGGCGAGGTCGACGTCCTCGTCAACAACGCAGCGGTGATGCCCTCAGTCCCCTTCGACGGCGGGGACGAGGCGTGGGAAGACGCCTGGGAGCGGTCCTGGCAGGTCAACGTCAAGGCGCCCGCCGACCTCATGCGCGCCGCCGTCCCGCACTTCGTCGCCCGCGGGTCCGGCACGCTGATCACGCTCTCGAGCTGGGTCGCGCAGCGCGGCTCGGCCAACCGCGGGCTGCTCGCCTACTCGGCGTCAAAGGGCGCCGTGAAGGCGCTCACGCAGACCGTGGCGCGCGGCTACGCGGCCGACGGCGTGCTGGCCTACCTGATCGCGCCCGGCGTCGTCGGCACCGAGATGTCGGTGCGGGCGGCGGGCGGCCCCGAGGGCGTCGAGGCGCTCACGGCCGGGCTCGCGATGCGCGAGTGGGTGCCGCCGCAGGAGATCGGCGACCTCGTGACGTACCTGGCGACCGGCACGTGCCGGCACCTGAGCGGCGCCACGCTGGACGTCAACGGCGCGAGCTACGTGCGCTGAGCGACGCCGGTCAGCTCCCCGGCGAGCGCCTCGACCTCGGCCATCAGCGGCGCGATGCGCTGCACGCGCTCGCGGCCCTCCTCGCCCAGGTCGGTCATCGTGGTCAGCGGCGGCCGCACGTCGCCCACCGGGTACCCGGCCACGGCGGCGAGCGCCTTCGAGTAGCACTGGTGGCCGTACGTGGGATGGCCGGCGGCGATGATGTGGTCGATCTGGTCGATCAGCCGCTGGATCCGCTTGGAGTCCTCGATCCGCCCGTCGACGAGCAGGTCCCAGATGCGCGACGAGGCGAGCGGGATGTAGTTGCCGTAGGGGTTCACGTAGCCGACGGCGCCGAGCAGGAACGACTCGACGATGCGCTCGCCGGCGAAGACGTTCATGACGCCGTCGGTCTCCTCGATCACGTCGTGGACGCGCCCGACGTCGAGGCTCGCCTCCTTGATGTAGCGGACGTTCTCGAACGCGCGCGTCATCCGCCCCACGAGCTTCGCCGACATGTCCACATTGGACGTGACGGGGTTGTTGTAGAGCATGATCGGGAGCGAGACGGCCTCGCTGATCGCCTGGTAGTAGCGGAAGATCTCGTCGTCGGTCGGCGTGTAGTAGTACGGCGGGATGATCATCAGCCCGTCCACGCCGAGCGCCTCCGCCTCGCGGCTGTAGCGCACCGCCGTCCGTGTGTACGCGTTCATGGTGCCCGCGAGCACCGGCACACGACCGCCGACGTGCGACACGGTCGTCTCGATGAGCTGGTTGCGCTCGTCGTCACCGACGGTGAGGAACTCGCCGGTGCTGCCGAGGACGATGATCCCGGCCACGTCGCTCGCGAGCTGCCAGTCCAGGAACCGGGTGAGCGCATCGACGTCCACCGCCGTACCGTCATCGGTGAACGGCGTGATCGTGACGGTGAAGCTCCCCCGGAAGTCTGTCATCGGTTCCCTCGCGAACATTCGTGCGGATAGCGAACTCGGGGTAGAATAGCCCACGACCGTGCCGAGCGGAAGATCTGTCTCCTCACCGACACGGTGCGACGTCCTCGTCGTGGGCGGCGGGATCTCGGGCTGCGCGACGGCCTACGAGCTGGCCCGCGCCGGCGCGGACGTGCGCCTGGTCGAGCGCTTCGACCTCAACACCCAGGGCTCGGGCTACAACGCCGGCAGCCTGCACGCGCAGATCCAGCACGAGCCGTTCCTGCGCCTCGGCGAGGGCTGGGCGCGCAGCTTCGAGCCGGCGACCCGCTTCCTGTGCGACTCGATCGACCGCTGGCGCGCGCTGCCGGAGGACGTGGCCGCGGCGCTCGAGCTGAAGATCGGCGGCGGCGTGCTGGTCGCGGCGACCGACGCGCAGCTCCGCGACGTCGAGCGCAAGGTGCGGATCGAGCGCGAGCAGGGCCTCGACGTCGAGCTGCTGGACCGCGAGGAGCTGCGCGCGATCGCGCCGTACGTCTCGGACCGGATGGCGGGCGGCGAGCTGTGTCGCACCGAGGGCAAGGCCAACCCGCTGCTCGCGGCGCCCGCGTTCGCGCGCGCCGCGGAGCGCGCCGGGGCGGTCTTCGACCTGCGCACCGAGCTGCTGGGCCTGGCGCGCGAGGGCGACGGGTTCGTCGCGACGACCTCGGCGGGGACCGTCGCCTGCCGCACGGTCGTGAGCTGCGGCGGCATCGACGCCGGCCGCGTGACCGCGATGCTCGGGCCCGGCCTGCCGGTCCAGGGCGTCCCCATCCAGGCCTCGGTGACCGAGCCGGTGGCGCCGCTGATCCCGCACCTCCTCTACTTCGCGGGCGAGCCGCTGACGCTCAAGCAGGCCGCGGCCGGCTCGCTGCTCATCGGCGGCGGCTGGCCCGCGGCGCTCGACGCCGCGGGCCGCCCGGTCGTGGACGGCGCGTCGCTGCGCGAGAACCTGCGGGTGGCCACGACGGTCGTGCCGGCCGTCGCGAACGCCCGGCTCCTGCGCACCTGGGCCGGCTTCGTCAACGGGCTCGACGACTGGCTCCCGATCGTCGGCGAGATCGTGCCGGGCGTGTTCGTCGGCGTGTTCCCCTGGATGGGCTTCACCGCCGGGCCGCTGATGGGCGAGGTGCTGGCCGCGCTCGCGCTCGGGCGGCCGGCGGGGCGCGACCTCGCGCCGTTCTCGCCGGACCGCTTCTGACCGCGTCACGCCAGCGCCTCCCCGACGCGCTCGAGCACGGCCGTGACGGCGTCCGCGTCCGGCCACGGCGGATCGATCGCCACCTCGTCGAAGCCGGCGGCGGCGAGCTCGCCCGCGAGCTCCGCGGCGGCGCCGGCCTCGGCCACGGGGATCTCGCCGACCACCCGCGCCACGGCGCGCAGCGGCCCCATCCCCGACGGCCGCAGCTCGCGCACGCGCTCGAGCGCCGCGCCGAGCTGCGCCGGGTCGGCGTCCTCGAGGTGCGAGAGCGCGAGCCAGCCGTCGCCCAGCTCGGCCGCACGCCGCATCGCGGGGGCGGTCATCCCCCCGACGAGGATCGGGATGCCCTCCTCGCGGGCCGGGCGCGGGAGGCACTCGAGCCCGGCCGGCAGCGAGTAGAACTCGCCCTGGTAGGGCTCGGCGAGGCCCGCCCACAGCCTGCGCATCACGTCGATCGCCTCGTCCAGGCGGCGGCCGCGCGTGGCGAACTCGGCGCCCAGCACCTCGAACTCCTCGCGGTACCAGCCGGCGCCGACGCCGAGCACCATGCGGCCACCGGAGAGCGCGTCGATGGTGGCCGCGGTCTTGGCGACGAGCAGCGGCTCGCGCTGCGGCAGCACGAGCACGGCGGTGCCGACGGTGGCCGCCGTCGTCGAGGCGGCCGCCCAGGTGCACGACGTGAGCGCCTCGTACCAGGCCAGGCCGGGCGGCCAGCCGATGCGCCCGTCGGCCGAGTACGGGTAGCGGGAGCCCACCTCGGTCGTGATCACCACGTGGTCGGCGACCCAGAGCGAGCCGGCCCCGGCCGCCTCGGCGAGCCGCGCGAGCGGCGCGAGCCCCGGGTCGGCCGGCAGATCGCCGGTGTTCGGCACCTTGCATCCGAGCGTCGCCACAGTCAGTTCCCTTCCGGAGGTGTCGCGCCGCCCGGCGGCGCGGCGATCGCCCCGACGGCGAGCGGCTTGAACGGCGAGGCGGGGGCGAACCAGTCGAGCTCGTCGAGCTCGCGGTCCCCGCGCCGCGCGGACATCTCGGCGAGCAGCGCGCCGCAGTAGCGGCCCTGGCACCCGCCCATGCCGGCCCGCGTGGCGCGCTTGACGGCGCCGACGGCCTGGACGCCCTCGTCGAGCACGGCGTCGACCGCCGAGAGCGGCACGCTCTCGCAGCGACAGATCGCGGTGCCGCCCGCGGCGAGCTCGTCGACGAGCCGCGGCGCCGCGTACAGCGCCCAGAGCGCGTCCTGGAAGCGCTCGTGCCGGGCGACCGCGCGGCGCGCCGCGTCCGGCGCCGGAGCGCCCGCGGCGTCGGCCCCGGCCAGCGCCCCGCGCGCCTGCGCCACCCGCGCGCCGGACACGCCGGCCCCGTCGCCGGCGATCCACACGCCGTCCACGGTCGAGCGGCCGGAGGCGTCCGTGACGGCGGCGAGGTGCCCGCGCCGCTCGTCGAAGCGATGGCGGCAGCCGAGCGCGCGGGCCAGCTCGTTGGCGGGCGCGAAGCCGAAGCCGACGCAGACGGCGTCGACCTCGAACGCGCGCTCGCTGCCGGGCACCGGGCGGCCGCTCGCGCCGATCCGCGCGACCACGGCGCGCTCGACCCGGCCGGTCCCCTCGACCCGCACGACGGCGCTGCCCTCGAGCACCGGCACGCGGCGGCGCAGCAGCGCCCACCGGTACGCGGCGCCGTCGCGGATGAGGTCGGGCGCCGCCGCGGCCATCCGCGCCATCGCGCCCGCGCGCCGCGGGTGCGACACCGGGGCCAGCTCGGCGAGCGCGACGACCGTCGCGCCGGCGCGCGCGAGCTCCGCCGCGACCTGCATGTTCAGCGGCCCGTTTCCGGAGACGAGGACCCGGCGGCCGGGGACGACCTGGTGGGCGCGCAGCAGCGTCTGCGCGGCGCCGGTCGCCATCACCCCCGGGAGCGTCCAGCCTTCGACCGGCACGCCGCGCTCGTACGCGCCGGTGGCGAGCACCAGCCGCGACGGCCGCAGCGTGAGCCGCTCGCCCGGCCCCGTCGCGTGCAGCTCGCGCGGCCCGGACGCCGCCCACACCTGGACGCCGGAGAGGATCTCGACGCCGGCCTCGCGCACGCGCGCCGCCAGCTCGCGGCCGGAGCGGTACTGGCGATCGAGCCGGCGCTCGTCGAGCGCGAGCCCCTCGGCCGGCTGCTTGAAGTACTGGCCGCCGAGCTTCGCGCGCTCGTCCGCGAGCGCGACCCGCGCGCCGGCCTCCGCGGCGGCCGCCGCCGCCGCGAGCCCGGCCGGGCCGCCGCCGACGACCAGAACCTCAGGCGCGAGCTCGCGTGCCCGCAGCACCGGCGCGACCGCGAGGCCGTCGAGCGCCGGGCGGGCCGGCTGGGGCTCGATCCGCATCCCGTCGCGGACGGGCTCCATGCACGCGCGCCGGCCCGGGACGCCGTCGACGACCACCAGGCACTCCTGGCAGACGCCCATGCCGCAGAACACGCCGCGCGGCCGGCCCTCCCCGTCGATCCGGCAGGCGAGCTCGCCGTGGTCGACGAGCGCGGCGGCCACCGTGTCGCCCGTCCGGCAGGCGAGCGAGCGCCCGCGGTAGTGGACGACGACGTCGTGCTCCGGCGCCCCGATGCCCGCGACGCGGACGCGCACTCAGCGGACCCCGGTGAGGCCGGCCTTGCGCCGGTGGGCCCGCCACGTCGTCGCCCAGCGATCGGGATCGTCGAGCCCGACGGGCGCGAGCTTGCGCGTGACCTGGTTGTGCGGCGCCGAGCGGACCAGCTCCGGGTCCTCATAGGCCTCCTCGCACACGTGGGCGAGGACGTCGATCCAGTAGTCGATGTCGTCCTTGGACCACAGCTCGCCGGCCTCCGGGGTGAACGGCTCCGGGACGAGCCACGGCTCGTGGCTGAGCCACATCGCGTCGATCCCGAAGTCGGCCATCCGGTTCTGCACGTCGACCGCGGTGACGCCCGTGTCCTCGGTGAGCTGCCCGAGGCTGTAGCGCGTCATCTCCAGGCGGTGCGTAGTCGCCTCGGGATGCGAGCGCGTGACGCCGCGGATCGTCAGCAGGCGCCGCTCCATGTAGTTGTTGGCGATCACCGAGAGGTCGGCCGCCTCGCGGATGCCCTCCGCCCCCATGGCCAGGGTCCAGGCGTAGGCCTTGACCACCTGCTGGACGTTGCCCCACCCCTCGCGGACCTTGCCGATGCTCAGCGGGCCGCCGTGGTCGAGCCGGTAGCGGCCGCCGTCGAGCTCGACCAGCGGGCGCGGGAGGAACGGCGCCAGCTCCTCGGTGCAGCCGTACGCGCCGACCGCCGGCCCGCCGCCGCCCTTGGGGACGCCGAACGTCTTGTGGAGCATGAACATGCACGCGTCGAACCCGAGCTCGCGCGCGCGTACGCGCGTCATCACGCCGTTGAAGTTCGCGTGGTCGTAGAAGCAGAGCCCGCCGGCCTCGTGGACGATCTCCACCCACTCGCGGATGCGCGGGTTGTAGACGCCCATGTCGTCGGGGTTGTTGATCATGAGCGCGGCCGTGCGGTCGGAGACCGCCGCGCGCAGCGCCTCGACCGACGGGTAGCCGTCCTCCTCCAGCGGGAGCGTGACCACGCGGAAGCCCGCGGCGGCCGCCGTCGCCGGGTTGCACGGATGCGCCTGGATGCTGGTGATCACCTCGTCGCGCCGGCCCAGCTCGCCGCGCGCGGCGTGGTAGGCGCGCGTGATGCACGCGTGCGTGTACGCGGCGTCGGCGCCGCCGCCCGGCTGGAAGACGAAGCGGTCCATCCCGGAGAGCTCGCGGAGCTGGAGGTCGAGCCCGTGGATCAGCTCGAGCAGCCCCTGCATCGTCTCCTCGGCCTGGCGCGGGTGCAGCTCCGCCACCTGCGGGCGGGTGACGGCCGCCTGGCCGGCGCGCGGGTTGTACTTCATCGTGCAGGTGCCGAACAGGCTGATGCCCATCATGCCCATCGTCTCCTGCGCCAGGTGCAGGTAGTGGCGCTGGACCTCGAACTCGGAGAGCTCGGGCAGCTCCGGCGGGCGCTCGCGGCGCAGGCCCCCGGGCACGAGCCCGGCGGTCGGCCCGATGGGCGCCGGAGGGAGCACGCCGCGCCCGCCCGGGCGCCCGAGCTCCATGACCAGCGGCTCGTCCCAGACGGCGGCGTGGTAGCGGCGGAGGGTCATGCCGTCACCTCCGCGAGCGCGCCGGCGAGCCGGTCCAGGTCCTCCTGGGCGTGGACCTCCGTGACGCAGTACAGCGCGCTCTGCCCGAGCTCCGGGAAGTCGGCCGAGAGGTCGAGCCCGCCGAAGATGCCGCGCTCGAGCAGGGCCGCGTTGACCTCGGCGACGGTCCGCCGCTCGAAGGTGACCACGAGCTCCTTGAAGAAGCCGCCGAACGCGACCGACACGCCGGGCAGCGCATCGATCCGCGCGGCCGCGTAGTGGCTGCGGGAGAGGATCGCCTCGCCGAGCTCGGCGAACCCCTGCGGCCCGAGCAGCGCCATGTACGCGGCGTTGGCGACCGTCCAGAGGTAGACGGAGTTGCCGGTCCAGTCCTTGCCGTGCTCGCGCGACCCGTAGGAGCTCTGCTCGAAGAGCATCATCCCGAAGCCGCGCTCGCCCGGCTCGGCGGTCTCGCAGAGGCTGACCATCAGCGTCGGGTACTCGCGCGCGTAGCGCTCCTCGTCCCGGGTGGCGATGAACCCGCCCGCGCCGCCGCCGCAGCTCATGTGCACGCCGAGCGGCTGGGTGCTGCCGACGGCGATGTCGGCTCCGTAGGCCGAGGGCGGCGCGACGACGCCGAGCGAGATCGGGTCGGCGCCGACGATCACCTCGGCGCCGTGCTCGTGGGCGAGCGCGGCGACCTCGGCGGCGTCGGCCTCCAGCACGCCGAGGTACGACGGGTTCTCGAAGTAGACCGCCGCGGTCCCGCCGGAGACCTTGGCGCGCAGGTCGGCGAGGTCGATGCGGCCGGTCGCGGGCTCGGTCGCGACGCCGGTGACGGCGATGTGGCCGGGCAGCTCCGGGGGCTCGCAGTACGTGCGGATCACGGCCAGCCGCTCGGGGTCGATCGAGCGCGGCACGAGCACCTCGCGGCGGCCGGTGAGCCGCGACGCCATGCGGATCGCGTGCCCGGCCGCGCAGCCCCACGAGTAGACCGGGAGCCCGACGAAGTCCATGTCGAGCAGCTCGCCGAGCTGGCTGGCGAACTCGAACCACGCCTGGTTGCGGCCGTGGTCGGAGGACGGCGTCCCCCAGACCGGCGTGAGGAACTCGGTGCGGTCGACGAGCTCGTCGCAGACGGCCGGGACGTGGTGCTGCCAGGTGCCGCCGCCGAGGAAGCTGAGGTTCTCCTCGCACGTGCGGTTGCGGGCGAGCGCCCGCCGCAGGCGCCGGGTGAGGTCGGCCTCGGAGGCGAGCGCCGGCTCGAGCCGGATCGGCTCGCGGTGGCGGTGATCGTCCGGGATCTGCTCGAACAGCTCCTCGACGTCGGCGACGCCGATGGCGGCGAGCATCTCCTCCCGGACCCCCGGCGCCGAGTTCGCCATGTACGGATGCGCCATCAGCAGACCTCGCTCAGGTGGTGACCTTCAGGACTATGGAGCCGCGCGGCGAGCACCGCACGCGGCGATGCCCGGAGAGCCGGCGGTCGACCTCGGGGTCGCCGGTGTCGACGCGCAGCCACGGCGGGTCGAGCGCGAGCAGCTTGTCGCGGGCGGCGACCACGACGATCCGGTCCGGCTCGATGCGGCGCAGCACCTCCGCGCTGAGCTGCTGGTTGCCGCGGCCGAACAGCATCCCCTGGCCGCCGACGACACCGGCGATCACGCCGGCGCCCGGCTCGAGCAGCCGCAGCAGCTCGTCCTCGCGCAGGTCGGCCCCGACCAGCCGGCCGTCCCGGACCGCGTCGACGCCGAGCAGCGTGCCGGGCACGCCGAGGCGGTCCAGGATGCGGCCGGTCGTGGCGCCCGGCCCGACCAGGTAGAGCCGGCCCGGCTCGAGCTCGTCCGCGATCTCGCGGCACAGCGCGTCGAGATCGGCGTCCGACGCGCGTGGAGCCGCGCCCTTCGCGGCCACCATCCGGGCCGGCTCGGCGGGCACCCGAACGCGGCCGTGCAGCCGGCCGGCGATGCGCCCGTGCCGCGCGGCGTCCTCGTCGAGGTCGAGCACCTCGGCGTCGACGAGCCGCCCGGGGCGCCGCAGGTAGGCGGCGGCGACCTCGCCGGCCGCCTCCGGGCCCGCCGCGAACACGCCCGAGTGCATCTTCACGCCCGTCGGGATCCCGAGGACGGGGACCGAGTCGCCGACCGCGTCGTGCACGTCGCACGCGGTGCCGTCGCCGCCGGCGAAGAGCAGCAGGTCGATGCCGCGGCCGGCCATCTCGGCCGCCATCTCGCGGGTGTCGGACGCGCGCGTGCGCTCGCGCGCGCGCCCGACGGCCTCCGTGCGCAACCCGTGGCCGGCCGCCAGGCCGGCGCCCATCGGGCCGGCGCCGGCGAGCACGCGCACGCCGGCGTCGAGCCTCCCGAGCGCGCGGGCCACGCGACCCTCCGCGACCGGCGTTGCCCCGAGCTCGATGGCGCGCTGCAGGACGGCGTCCCCGTCGGTCCCCTTCAGCCCGACGCGACCACCCATCCCAGCGATCGGATTGACGACCAAGCCAAGCCGGCCTTCTGTTCGCATTGCGCCCATCAATTCCGTCCTGCGAACTCTGTCAGATCACCTCGACACCGTCCAGGGTGGTTCCGTGCGCATTGCGACGGGCAGGGCGATGTGCGAACCTGACCCCGGTGTTGACCGCCTCGGAACTCGAGCTCCGCGACCCCGGTCTGCTGCGCGGGGACCTGTTCATCGACGGCGAATGGGCCGCGTCCTCTGACGGCGACACGCTACCGGTGACCGACCCCGCGACCGGCCGCACGGTCGCGGCGGTGGCCAACGGCACGCGCGACGACGCGCGCCGCGCCGTCGAGGCCGCGCAGCGCGCGTTCGGGACCTGGCGGTCGCTCACCGCCAAGGACCGCGCCGCGATCCTGCGCCGCTGGTACGACCTGATCGTCGAGCACGCCGACGACCTCGCCGCCATCCTCACCGCCGAGCAGGGCAAGCCGCTGGCCGAGGCCCGCGGCGAGGTGCTCTACGGCGCGGCGTTCATCGAGTGGTACGCCGAGGAGGGCAAGCGGGCGTACGGCGAGACGATCCCCACCAACGCGGACGGCCGGCGGCTGCTCGTGCTGCGCCAGCCGGTCGGCGTGTGCGCGGCGATCACCCCGTGGAACTTCCCGATGGCGATGATCCCCCGCAAGGCCGGCCCCGCGCTGGCCGCGGGCTGCACGATGGTCCTCAAGCCCGCGAGCGAGACCCCGCTGTCCGCGCTGGCGCTCGCCGAGCTGGCCGGGCGCGCCGGGCTCCCGCCGGGCGTCTTCAACGTCGTCCACGGGCCGCCCGAGGTGATCGGCGCCGAGCTCGTCTCCAACCCGCTCGTGCGCAAGCTGACCTTCACCGGCTCGACCGAGGTCGGCAAGCTGCTGATGGCGCAGTGCGCGGAGACGGTCAAGGCCGTCGCCCTCGAGCTCGGCGGCAACGCCCCCGTGATCGTGTTCGACGACGCCGACCTCGATGCCGCCGTGGCCGGCACGATGGCCACCAAGTTCCGCAACGCCGGCCAGACGTGCGTCTGCGCCAACCGCGTCCTCGTGCAGTCCGGCATCCACGACGCGTTCGTCGAGCGGCTCGCCGAGGCGACCGCCGCGCTGCGGGTGGGCAACGGCTTCGACCCGGAGTCCGAGCAGGGCCCGCTGATCGACGAGCGCGCGGTCGAGAAGGTCGAGGCGCACATCGCCGACGCGCTCGCGGGCGGCGCCGAGGTCGTGACCGGCGGCGGCCGCCACGAGCTGGGCGGCACCTTCTTCGAGCCGACCGTGCTGGTCGGCGCTCGCGCGGGGATGCGGATCGCGACCGAGGAGACCTTCGGGCCGGTCGCCCCGGTCTTCCGCTTCGACACCGAGGAGGAGGCCGTGGAGCTCGCCAACGCGACCGAGTCCGGGCTCGCCGCCTACCTCTTCTCGCGCGACCTCGGGCGCGTCTGGCGCGTCGGCGAGGCGCTCGAGTTCGGCGTCGTCGGCGTCAACACCGGGATCGTCTCCTACGAGGGCGCGCCGTTCGGCGGCGTCAAGCAGTCCGGCATCGGCCGCGAGGGCTCGGCGCACGCGCTGCACGAGTTCCTCGAGCTCAAGTACCTGTGCATCGACGGGATCGGAGGCTGACGGATGGCGATGCCTCCCCTCACCGAGACGGACGAGCGCGGCGACGAGCGCGACTTCGTCAACTCCCTGGCCCGCGGCCTGAGCGTGATCCGAGCGTTCGACCGCGACCACCCGCGGATGACGCTCAGCGAGGTCGCCGAGCGCACGGCCATGAACCGGGCCGCGGCGCGCCGCTTCCTGCACACGCTCGTGCGCGAGGGCTACGCGGAGACCGACGGCAAGTTCTTCCGCCTGCGGCCCAAGATCCTCGAGCTGGGCTACTCGGCGCTGTCGTCGATGACCTTCGCGGAGATCGCCGGGCCCGTCATGGACGACCTGTCCGCGACCGTCGACGAGACCTGCCTCGCCGCGGTGCTCGACGGCGAGTCCGTCGTCTACGTGGCGCGCACCTCCTCGCAGCGCGTGGTCAGCGTGAACATCGAGGTCGGCAGCCGCATGCCGGCGTTCTGCATGTCCAGCGGCCGCGTGCTCCTCGCCGCCCTGTCCGACGACGCGCTCGACCAGTGGCTGGCCGACTTCGAGCCCACGCGCTACACGGACCGCACGGTCACCTCCAAGTCCCGCCTGCGGGAGCGCATCCTGACCGCGCGCGAGGACGGGTTCGCGCTCGTCGACCAGGAGTACGAGATCGGATTTCGTTCGCTCTCCGTACCAATTCGCGACCGTGCGGGCAAGGTCGTGGCGGCCCTGAACATCACCTGCCCGAGTCCGCGCGTCACCGTCGAGGACATAGAGTCGCGCTTCCTCCCCGAGCTGCGCGAGGCGGCAACGCGCCTGGAAGCTTCACTTCCCGAGGAGTTCACGCGCCGCCGGCGCGACCTCATCCGCACCGCGACGAACCGCGGCACCTTCTGATCGCCGCGCGCTGACTCAGAGGTTCGTTGTTCGCATTGCGCTCGCTTGCGCGTTATGCGAACATTCGTGACGGGGCCGTTCCAACCGTGCGAAGCGAGCGATGAGGGAGCTGCGTTGGCCTATCGGGTGGCAATCGACATCGGGGGGACGTTCACCGACCTGGTGCTGGAGGACACGGCCGGCCGGCAGGTCGGCGGCGCGAAGGTGCTCTCGACGCCGGGCCATCTGGTCGACGGCGTCGTCGACGCCGTCCGTGCCTCGGGCGTGCCCGCCTCCGAGGTCTCGCTGTTCGTCCACGGCACCACGGCCGGCCTCAACGCCGTCCTCGAGCGGCGCGGCGCGGACGTCGCGCTGGTCGCGACGCAGGGGTTCGGCGACACCTACCTGATCGGCCGCGGCCACCGGCCGCAGATGTACGACCTGCACTACCGCAAGCCCGCGCCGCTGCTGGACCGCGCGGCCATCTACGAGGTCGGGGAGCGCCTGGCCGCCGACGGCTCGGAGCTCTCCCCCGTCGACGAGGCGAGCGTGATCGCGGTCGCCGAGACCATCCGCGAGCGCGGGCACTCGGCCGTCGCCGTCTGCCTGCTGCACGCGTACGCGAACCCGGCCCACGAGCTCGAGGTCGGCCGCATCCTCGCCGAGCGGCTCGACGTCCCGGTCGTCCTCAGCCACGCCGTCGCGCCCGAGTGGCGCGAGTACGAGCGCACGTCGACCGCCGTGATGTCCGCCTACATCACGCCGATCATGAGCACGTACCTCGAGCAGGTGAAGGGGGCGCTGCAGGCCGAGGGGCTCCAGGTCCCGGTCTTCATCACCGAGTCCAACGGCGGCGTGATGAGCTCGGCGGTCGCCGACGACAAGGCGGTGCTCACGCTCTTCTCCGGCCCGGTCGGCGGCGTCGTCGGGGCGCGCGCGGCGGGCGCGGCGCTCGGCTTCGAGAACCTCATCACCATCGACATGGGCGGCACGTCGTTCGACGTGAGCCTCGTCCGCGAGGGCGAGGCGGGCCTCGATGTCGGAGTTCGAGCTGATGGGCCTGCCCGTGCTCACGCCGGCCGTCGAGGTCCACACCATCGGCGCGGGCGGCGGCAGCCTGATCCGCGAGTCCGGCGGCGGCCTGCAGGTCGGCCCCGAGTCCGCCGGGGCCGTGCCCGGCCCCGCCTGCTACGGCAGCGGCGGCACGGAGCCGACGGTCACCGACGCCAACGTCGTGCTCGGCCGGATCCCCGCCGACCAGCGGCTGGCGGGGAGCATGCCGCTCGACGAGGAGGCGGCGCGGCGCGCGCTGACCGACGTCGGCGAGCGCCTCGGGCTCGGGCCGGAGGAGCTCGCCGAGCAGGCGCTCGAGATCGCCCACTTCTCGATGGCCGAGGCCATCCGCGAGCTGACCGTCGAGCGCGGCCTGGACCCGCGCGACTTCGTGCTCTGCGCCTTCGGCGGCGCGGGCGGCCTGCACGCGATCGCCCTCGCCGAGGAGCTCGAGATCACGCGCGTGCTCGTGCCGATGCTCCCGGGCGCGTTCTCCGCGTGGGGCATGCTCCAGGGCGACATCCGCCACGACGCGGTGCGGACCTTCTACCACGGCATCGACGAGGCGGCGGGCGAGCTGCCCGGCGTCGTCGAGGGACTCCAGCAGCAGGTCGTCCGGCTGATGGAGACCGACGGCGTGGGCGGTGACGCGATGCGCTTCGAGGTGGCGGCCGACCTGCGCTACGTCGGCCAGGAGTACACGCTGACGCTGCCGGTCCCGGCCGCCCACGTGGCCTCCTTCGACGACCATGCGGCCGAGACGGCGAGCCGGTTCCACCAGGCGTACCACGCGCGCTACGGGCACGCGAGCACGACCGAGCCGGTCGAGTTCGTCGCGATCCGCGTCGCCGGCATCTCCGAGCTCGACCACCCCGACGCGCCGAGCGACGGCCCGGCCGGGTCCGGCGCCGCGCCGGCGAGCGTGAAGATGCGCCTGCGCGGCGAGACCGTGACCGCCGCGCTCCACCGCCGCGAGGACGTCACCGGGCCGGTCAGCGGGCCGGCGATCGTGCTCGAGGAGACCTGTACGACCGTCGTCGAGGTGGGCTGGACGGTCCGGCCCGTACCCGGCGGCCACCTGATGCTGGAGGCCTCGCGATGACGATCGGCGTCGTCCCCTCCCCCGCCACCGTCGAGGTCGTGCGGCACGCGTTCATGTCGGGCGCCGAGCAGATGCGGCGCAATCTCTACCGCTCGGCGTACAGCCCGGTCATCTACGAGATGAAGGACTGCTCCGTCGGCCTCTACGACGCGTCCGGCGACCTGCTCGGCCAGGCGCCGGGCCTGCCGTTCTTCCTCGGCAGCCTCGCGGGGACGATCAAGGCGGTCCTCGCGCTCAAGGGCCCCGAGGCGTTCGAGCCGGGCGACGTCTGGCTCGTCAACGACTCCGCCATCTGCGGCAGCCACCTCAACGACGTCACCGTCTTCGCCCCGGTCTTCGTCGACGGCACGCTGCGCGGGTTCAGCGGCGCCAAGGCGCACTTCAACGACGTCGGGGCCAAGGAGGCGGGCTACGTCTCCGACTCCACCGACATCTTCCAGGAGGGCCTGCGGATCCCGCCGATGCGGCTCGTGCACCGCGGCGAGCTCGACCAGCAGCTGCTCGACCTGATCGCGCTCAACTCCCGCTTCCCCGGCCCGCTGGTCGGCGACCTCATGGCGTCGATCACCGCCTGCCGGACGGGCGACGAGCGCTTCCAGGCGATCGTCACGCGCTACGGCTGGCAGGCGGTCGAGGCCGCCATCGCCCGCTACTTCGCGCAGGCCGAGGCGGAGGACCGCGAGTCGGTCGAGGCGATCCCCGACGGCGTGTATCGCGCCAAGGGGGCGCTCGACAACGACGGCATCAACGAGGAGCCGGTCGACGTCGCGGTGACCGTCACGGTCGCCGGAGACGAGATGGTGATCGACCTCGAGGGCTCCGGGCCCGAGAACGAGGGCAGCATCAACAGCGGCATCGTCCAGACGCGGTCGGCGCTGCAGCAGGCGTTCAAGTTCGTGGTCAACCCGGGCTCGCCGGTGTGCGGCGGCAACTTCCGCAACCTCCGCATCGACGTGCCCGCGGGCAGCTGCTTCGACCCGTCGCCGACCGCGGCGTGCCTGCACTACGGGCCGCACCTCATGCTCGCGATGGACCTCGCGGTCCGCGCGCTGAGCGACGCGGTGCCGGACCGCACGGCGGCCGGCCACGTCGGCGACTCGTGGAACGTCACGTTCGTCAACGAGCGCGGGCGCCCGCCGTTCCTCTCGGGCGAGTCGCTGACGGGCGGGTGGGGCGCGCACCCGCACGGCGACGGGGAGAGCGCGCTCATCCACTCGGCGGCCGGCGACTTCAAGAACTTCCCGGTCGAGGTCATGGAGCAGCGGTATCCGCTGCGCCTGCTCCGGCACTCGCTGCGCGAGAACTCGGGCGGTCGCGGCGAGACGCGCGGCGGCCTGGGGATCGTGCGCGTGTACGAGACGCTCGAGGCGTGCCGCCTGAGCCTGTGGTTCGAGCGGGCGACCGTGCCGTCATGGGGACTGCGCGGCGGCGAGGACGGCGCCGCGCCCGAGGTGTGGGTCACGCCGCCGGGGGAGGAGCCCCGGCTGATCCGGAAGTGCAACGCGCTGGCCGTTCCGGCCGGGACACGCGTGGAGGTCCTGACGGGCGGCGGCGGCGGCTGGGGAGACCCGGCCGGCCGATCCGCCGGCAGCGTGGAGGAGGACGTGCGACTCGGCTTGGCGAGCCGGCAATGACAACGAGGAAGGGAACGGACGTGCTCGACGATGCTCGCGGCTCCGGACGCCGGCTCGGCCGGTGGCTGGCGCTCGCGCTAACAACCTTCGCACTCGCCGCCGGCGTGGCCGCGTGCGGCGAGTCGGTCAACGACAGCGGCGGAGACGGCGGCGGTCAGGCCGCGACGGAGTCGGACCGCGGCGACACGCTGATCATCGCGGTGGCCGGCGATCCCGAGACGCTCGACGCCGAATGGGGCCAGGCCGCGCGCGCGAACGAGACGATCAAGAACATCTACGCGCAGTGGGTCAAGTACGAGACCAAGGACAGCGGCGACGGCTACGAGATCGCCGACCTGCCGAACGTCGAGGGCGAGGTCCTCGAGTCGATCGACCAGGCCGACGACGGCACCGTGACCATGAAGGTCCGGGCCGACGCCAAGTTCCCCGACGGCTCGCCGATCACCGCCGACGACCTGATCTTCAAGGTCAAGCGCTCGCTCGAGATGCAGGCCGGCTCGATCTTCGACTTCAACATCATCGGCCTGACCAAGATGAGCCAGGTCAAGAAGGTCAGCGACTCCGAGATCCAGTTCAAGCTGCCCAAGGCCTCCCCGATCGTGGGCCCGATGCTGCGCGACCAGGACGCGGGCATCGTCGACACCAAGCTCGTCAAGGAGCACATCACCGACGACGACCCGTGGGGCACCGAGTGGGTCGCGCGCAACGCCGCGCCGACCGGCGCCTACGTGATCTCCGAGAACCAGCCCGGCAGCCGGCTCGTCCTCAAGGCCAACCCCGAGTACTGGGGCGAGGAGCCGTACTTCAAGGAGGTCATCCTCCAGGTCGTGCCCTCCCCGGACGAGCGCATGCTGCTCCTCAAGGAGGGCAAGGTCGACATCGCCGAGGACCTCAGCATCGAGGCCGCCGCGCGCCTGAAGGACGCCGACGGCGTCAACGTCCGCTCCGTCCCGTCGATCAGCCAGGACCTGCTCGGCTTCGTGATGGACAAGGAGCCGTTCGACGACCCGCTCGTGCGCCAGGCCGTCGCCTACGCGATCCCCTACGAGGACCTCGCGTCGGGCGTGCTGCAGGGCGAGGCCAAGACCCCGAAGGGCGTCTGGCCGCAGAACTCGATCTGGTTCGAGGACGCCGAGTGGCCGTACGCGCATGACCCGGAGAAGGCCAAGGAGCTGCTCCAGCAGGCCGGCAAGGCCGACAGCGTGAAGTTCAGCGTCGAGATCAAGGACACCGACGCCGACGCCGCCGCGCTCGCCGTGCCGATCCAGACGGCGCTCAAGGACGTCGGCATCGACATGCAGATCGAGGAGCTCTCGGCCGCCCAGTTCACCGAGAACATCGGCAAGAAGTCGATGCAGGCCTGGATCCAGACCAACCTCGGCTCGTACGTGGACGACCCCTACTACCAGACGTTCCTCTGGTTCGGGACCGAGTCCGTGCTGAACTGGTTCAAGTACAGCAACCCCAAGGTGGACGACGCGCTCGAGAAGTTCTCGACGGTCCTCCCCGAGGACGAGAAGCGCGCACTGGCGAAGGAGGTGCAGACCGAGTTGAACAACGACCTGCCGACGATCAGCCTCGGCGAGCCCAACTACCTCCTGCCGATGCGCGACGACATCGAGGGCTTCCTCTACGAGCCCGACGGCCTGGTGACCTACCGCACGCTCAAGCGCGCGGAGTGAGGCGCCCACCGCGAGGATGAACGCCGTACTCCAAGGCAGCGCCGGCCGCTGGTCGCTGTTCGTCGGTCGCCGGCTGTTCGGCGCCGCGGTCGCGCTCCTTGGTGTCGTCGTCCTCGTCTTCGTGGTGACCCGCATGCTCGGCGACCCCGCGGCCCTCATCCTGGGGCCGCGGGCGACGCCCGAGCAGCTCGAGAAGTTCCGCGCCGACGCGGGCTACGACCAGTCGATCGTCGTCCAGTTCTGGAACTACCTGTCGAACCTGCTCCAGGGCGACCTCGGGACGTCGCGCTACACCCAGCGCCCCGTCAGCGACGAGATCGCCTCGCGCTTCCCGTCCACGCTCGAGCTGGCCGCCGCCGGGATGATCCTGGGGCTGCTGTGGACGATCCCGCTCGGCATCATCGCGGCGCTGCGGCCGCGCGGGGCCGTCGACCGCTTCTCGCAGTTCCTCGTCGAGTTCGGCGTCGCGATCCCGAGCTTCTGGCTCGGCCTGCTGCTGGTGCTGGTCTTCTCGACCGGCCTGGGGATCGCGCCGTCGCCGGTCGGCGAGCTCGACATCGGCGCGCCCGAGCCGCCGCGCGTGACGGGGATGATCGCCGTCGACGCCCTGCTCGCGGGCGACTGGAGCACCTCGCGCTCGGCGCTCGCGCACCTCGCCCTGCCGGCCATCACGCTCGCGATCACGTCCTGCCCGCCGATCCTGCAGCTCACGCGCAACACGATGATCGAGGTCCTGCGCGGGGACTTCGTCCGCAGCGCACGCTCGTTCGGCCTGCCCGAGCGCACGGTCCGCTGGTACGCGTTCAAGAACGCGCTGCTGCCCATCTCCACGATGGTCGCGATGACGTTCGGGTTCCTGCTCGGCGGCACCGTGCTCGTGGAGACCGTGTTCTCCTGGCCGGGCATCGGCCTGTACGCGATCCAGAGCATGCAGCGGTTCGACTACGAGCCGGTGCTGGGAATCGTCATCCTCGCCTCGGCGGTGTACATCCTCGTGTACCTGATCGCCGACCTGGTGGCGATGGTCGTCGATCCGCGGGTGCGGGAGAGCACCTCGTGAGCACGCCCCTCTCCCCCGCCAGCACCGAGCCCGTCGTCGGCTCGGGCCGCCTCGCCGCGGGCGCCGTCCACCGGATGCGCCCGTTCCTGAACATCTACTGGGCGATGATCGCGGGCTTCCTGCTGATCGCCGTGTTCGCCCCGTGGATCGCGCCCTACGACCCGGTCCGCGCCGACCTGAGCGCCCGCCTGCTGCCGCCGTCGTCGGAGCACCTCTTCGGCACCGACTCGAACGGGATGGACGTGTTCTCGCGCGTGCTCTACGCCACCCGCGTGGACTTCACGATCGCCACGCTCGGCGTGGCCAGCGGGATGCTCATCGGCGTGCCGCTGGGCGCCGCCAGCGGCTACCTCGGCGGCTTCGTCGGCGAGGCGCTGTCGCGGCTCGCCGAGATCATCCAGTCGATCCCGCTCTTCCTCTTCGGCCTCATGGTCTTCGCGGCGCTGGGCAACTCCAAGCCGGTGCTGATCGGCGTCATCGCCTCGGTCAACGCGCCCGTGTTCCTCAAGCTCACGCGGGCGGTCGTGCTCCCGATCAAGCAGAGCGACTACATCGCCGCGGCCCGCTGCGCGGGCCTCACGCCGCGCAACGTCGTGCTGCGGCACGTGCTGCCCAACTCGCTCGGGCCGGTCGCGTCGCAGATGTCGGTCTCGTGCGCCTACGCCATCCAGATCGTCGCGGGCCTCAGCTTCCTCGGGCTCGGCGTGCGGATCCCCGAGCCGGAATGGGGCTCGATGATCCAGGAGGGCGCGAGCCGCGTGCTCTACGGCGAGTGGTGGATCTCCGTCTTCCCCGGCATCGCCGTCCTGCTCGCCGTGATGGCGTTCGGCGGCATCGGCCGCCAGTTGAGCCGGTGGTATGAGCGCTGAGCTGACCCGCGACCCGCTGCTCAAGATCGCCGACCTGGTGGTCACGACCGGCGACGACGTGCCGCTGCTGCGCGGCGTGGACCTCGCGATCCCCGAGGGCGCGCGCGTGGGCATCGTCGGCGAGAGCGGGTCCGGCAAGAGCATGACCGCGAGCGCGGTGCTCGGGCTGCTGCCGGACGGCGTGCGCACGTCCGGCGGCTCGATCGCGCTGCGCGGGCGCGAGCTGCTCGGCCTGAGCGACCGCGAGCTCCGCCAGGTCCGCGGGAGCGAGATCAGCATCGTCTACCAGAACGCCGTCGCCTCGCTGAACCCGCTGCTCACGGTCGGCGACCAGATCGCGCGCGTGTGCCGCACGCACACCGGCGTCTCGAAGTCCGAGGCGTGGGCGCGCACCGTGCAGCTGCTGGAGTCGCTGGGGATCCCGGACGCCGGGCATCGCGCCCGCGACTACCCGCACCAGTTCAGCGGCGGCATGGCGCAGCGCGTCGCGATCGCCATGGCGCTGATCTGCGACCCCGCGCTGCTGATCTGCGACGAGCCCACGACGGGCCTGGACGCCACGATCCAGGTCCAGGTGCTCGAGGTGATCGACCGCTCGGTGCGCGAGTCCGGGGCGGCGCTCCTGCTCATCTCGCACGACCTGTCGGTCATCCGGGCGATGTGCGACATCGTGGCCGTCGCCTACGCCGGGGAGATCCTCGAGTTCGGCTTCACCGAGCGCGTCCTGGCCACGCCGCTGAGCCCTTACACGGACGGGCTCGTGCAGTGCCTGGAGCCGCCCGAGGGCGAGATCGCCTTCATCCCGGGCCGCATCCCGGAGCCGGGCAGCTTCGGCGACCAGTGCCCGTTCGCCGAGCGCTGCGCCAAGGTCTCCGAGCGCTGCCTCGGCGAGCGACCCCTCCTGCGCGAGCTGCGCCCCGAGCACTGGGTGGCATGTCACAACGTCTGAGCGACACCTCGGTGCTGGAGGTGCACGACCTCCGCAAGAGCTTCACGAGCAGCGCGCTGTTCGGCCGCGGGCCGCGCGTCGTCCCGGCCGTCGACGGCGTGACGTTCGCGATCGAGCCGGGCCGCACGACGGTCATGCTCGGCGAGAGCGGGTGCGGGAAGTCCACGCTCGCGCGCACGATCCTGCGGCTGTACAAGGTCGACTCCGGCCGCATCCTGCTGCTCGGCGAGGAGGTCCAGGATCTCGGCGACCGCGCGTTCCGCCCGCACCGGCGGCACGTCCAGATGGTGTTCCAGAACCCGCTCAACTCGTTCGACCCGTCGCGCACGCTCGGCTACTCGATCGCCGAGCCGCTCCGCCTCGCCGGCGAGCGCGACGTGGACGCGCGGGTCGACGAGCTGCTCACCGAGGTCGGCCTCGGCCCGCGCTTCGCCAAGATCAAGCCGCGGCGCGTGAGCGGCGGCGAGCTGCAGCGAGCGGCGGTGGCGCGGGCGCTCGCCACCCGCCCGGCTCTGGTCGTCATGGACGAGCCGACGTCCGCGCTGGACATGTCGATCCAGGGCCAGGTGCTGCGGCTCATGCGCGAGCTGCAGGAGCGGCACTCGCTGAGCTACCTGATCGCCACGCACGACCTGCATGCCGCGCAGCTGATCGCCCACGACGTGATCGTGCTCTACCTCGGCCAGATCGTGGAGTCCGGCCCCGTGTCGGAGGTCTTCGGGCGCGCCAAGCACCCGTACACGCGCGGCCTGCTCTACGCGCACGACCTCGCCGGGCGCTCGGAGGAGAAGGATCGCGCCGTGCGCATCCGCGGCACGCTCAAGTACCCGGAGCCCGGCTACCGCGGCTGCCGCCTCGTCGGCCGCTGCCCGTTCGAGACCCCGCGCTGCGTGGAGCCGCAGGAGCTCAAGGAGCTGACCCCAGGGCATGCCGTGCGCTGCTGGCGCGCGGAGGCCGGAGAGATCGATCCCGAAGGAGGACAGGTTGCGCATCAGGTACGTGAACCCGGTGGGAAGCGGTGAACTCGACGCGTACTTCGAGGAGCAGCTCGCCGGCTGCGCCGGCGAGGACGTCGAGGTCAGCGTGGGCCACCTCGAGCTGCCGGAGACGCCCGACAGCCCGTTCCTCCCGCAGGAGCCGCTCTACCAGGGCGTGCTCTTCGCGACGCTGAAGGCGGCGCAGGAGGACGGCTACGACGGCGCGGTGATCGGCTGCAGCGGCGACCCCGGCCTGCTCGAGGCGCGGCGGTTCCTGGACATGCCGGTGAGCGCGCCGCTCGAGGCGGCCCTCCACCTCGGCGCGTCGCTGCACCAGCGCGTGGCGATCCTCGTGGCCGACGGCTTCGAGGCCCACGTGCTGTACCGCGACCTCGCCCGCTACTACGGCCTCGACCACGTGATCGGCGAGATCCTCACCGTGCCGATGGAGTACCCCGACCCCGGGCGGCTCGAGCGGCTCATGCACGAGGACCCGGCGGCGGCCCAGCAGATGGTCATCGAGCGCCACCGCGCGGTGCTGTCCGACGTCGCCGTCGGTCTCGCGCGCGGGGCGATCGAGCGCGGCTCGGGCGTGGTCTACGCCGGCTGCACGCTGTGGACGGGCGAGATGCTCGCCGGCTTCCGCGAGGAGCTCGGCGTGCCGGTCATCGATCCCGGCCAGGCGGCCGTCCTGATGGCGACCGCGGCGGCGCGCGCGAAGCGCGGCGTCCGGCGGCCGGCCGCGGTGGCCTGATGGCCGGCTTCGCTGCCCGCTTCGACCGCGCCCGCCGGCTCGCCCGCGAGGCCGGCGTCTCCGGCGCCTACGTGACCGCCGGCCCGAACTTCCGCTGGCTGACGGGCGAGGCCGCCCACGCCGGCGGCTGGCCGCTGTGGCTGTCCGCGGTGCTCGTGCCCGTCGACGGGGAGCCGGCGATGGTCATCTCCCGCATGCACGCCGACATCTTCGACCTCGACTCCTCCCCGGTGAGCGAGGTCTTCACCTACGTGGACGGAGAGGATCCGCGCAGCGCGCTCGAGGCGGCGTTCGCCGCCACGGGCCTCGGCGCCGAGGAGATCGCGGCGGAGGACACGCTCTGGTTCGGCGACCTCGACCTGCTGGCCTCCACGATCCCGTCCGTGCGCCTGCGGCGCGCGCCCGGGCTCTTCGACGCGCTCCGCGCGGTCAAGGACGCCGAGGAGATCGAGCACCTGCGGCTCGCCGCCCACACCCACGACGTCGGCTACGCGACCGCGCTCGAGGTGGTGCGGCCGGGGACCACGGTGGCCCGCGCCGGCTCCGAGATCGTGGCGTCGATGGTCGAGGCCGGCTCCGGCGAGCTCGCGATCGTCGGCACGTTCAAGGACCTCAGCGACCGGCGCTTCGTGACCGGGGACATCGTCGACGTCGACCTGTTCCCGGGCTCGCACGGCGGCTACCGGGCCGACTCGGCCCGCAACGTGTTCCTCGGCGAGCCGAGCGCCGAGGCGCGCCGGATGTACGACGCCACGCTCGCCGCCTACGACGCCGCGATCGCTGCGGTCCGCCCCGGCGTCACGTGCGAGTCGATCCACCGCGCGTGCGACAACGCGATGTCCGAGGCGGGCTACGACCAGGTCTGGAAGGTCGGCCACGGGGTCGGGCTCGCCGAGATGCACGAGCCGCCGCTGCTCCAGATCGGCAACACCGACCTGGTGGAGGAGGGCATGGTCTTCACCATCGACCCGGGCGCCTTCATCGCCCGCGACACGCCGATCCACATCGAGGACACGGTGGTCGTCACCGCCGACGGCTGCGAGAGCCTCAACGCGTTCCCGATGGATCTCGAGTCGCTGGTGGTGAGCTGAGGAAGGCGTCGAAGAGCCGGAACGCGGCCGCCCGGGCAGCCTCGCGCTGCTCGGGCGAGGCGGCGAGCTCCGCCTCGACGCCGTCGTGCTCCGCCCAGCCCTCGACGATCTCGACCGTCGCCTCGGGGTGGAACTGCACGCCGAGGTGCGGGCCGAGCCGGAACGCCTGCGTCGCGCCGGCCGTGCGGGCGAGCTCGGTCGCCCCCGGCGGGAGCGTGAAGCGCTCGAAGTGCCACTCGAGCCACGGCCCGGCCGGGATCGCGTCAGGCGCCGAGGTCTCGACGACGCGCCAGCCCAGCTCCGCGACGGGCGCGCGCTCGACCCGCCCGCCGAGCACCGCGGCGAGCGCCTCGCCGCCGAAGCAGAGCCCGAGGACGGGCACGTCGCGCTCCACGGCCTCGCGCAGGAGCGACAGCTCGGCGACCACCGCGGGGTCGTGCGCGTCGTTCGGCCCGCCCGTGTGGCCGAGCGAGACCACGAACGCGTAGCCGGCGAGGTCAGGCAGCGGACCGTCCTCCCACGACCGGCTGACCTCGTACGGGATCCCGCGAGCGTCCAGCCACTCGGCCAGCAGGCCGGGCGGCGCGGACTCGACGTGCTGGCGGATGAGCGCCGGTTTCACCGCGCGGAAGGATAAGTCGCCGCGATTCCGTGCAGGAAGGGGTCATGAAGGCACTCACTTGGCATGGGACGCACGACGTGCGCGTCGACACGGTTCCCGACCCCACCATCGAGCACCCGACGGACGCGATCGTCCGCGTCACGTCCTCGGGCATCTGCGGCTCCGACCTGCACCTCTACGAGGTCCTCGGCCCGTACATCGACGCCGGCGACATCCTCGGTCACGAGCCGATGGGCGTCGTCGAGGAGGTCGGCGCGGACGTGACCCACATCGCCCCCGGCGACCGCGTCGTCATCCCCTTCAACATCTCCTGCGGGCACTGCTTCATGTGCGGCCACGGTCTCCAGTCGCAGTGCGAGACGACGCAGGTGCGCGAGTACCACACCGGCGCCGCGCTCCTCGGCTACACCAAGCTCTACGGGCAGGTGCCCGGCGGGCAGGCAGAGCTCCTGCGCGTGCCCCAGGCCCAGTACGGCCCGATCAAGGTCCCCGAGGGCCCGCCCGACGACCGCTTCGTCTACCTGTCGGACGTGCTCCCGACCGCATGGCAGGCGGTCGAGTACGCCGACGTCCCGGGCGGCGGCAGCGTGGTCGTGCTCGGACTCGGGCCGATCGGCGAGATGTCGGCCCGGATCGCGCAGCACCGCGGCGCCGGCACGGTCATCGGCATCGACCTCGTGCCCGAGCGGCTCGAGCGCGCCAGGGCGCACGGCGTCCATACGCTCGACGTCGAAGGCGCCGACGACGTCCCCGCCGCCGTGCGGGAGCTGACCGGCGGCCGCGGGCCCGACGCGGTGATCGACGCGGTCGGCATGGAGGCGCACGGCGCCCCGATCGGCAAGCTCGCCCACCGGCTGGCCGGCCTGCTGCCGGACGCCGCGGCGCGCAAGGTGATCGAGACGGCGGGCATCGACCGGCTGAGCGCGCTCCACCTCGCGATCGAGCTCGTGCGCCGCGGCGGGACGGTCTCGCTCTCAGGCGTCTACGGCGGCGCCATCAGCCCGATGCCGCTGCTGCAGATGTTCGACAAGCAGCTCACGCTGCGGATGGGCCAGGCCAACGTGCGCCGGTGGGTCGACGACCTGCTGCCGCTGCTCTCGGACGAGGACCCGCTGGGCGTGGACGACTTCGCCACGCACCGCGTGCCGCTCGCCGAGGCGCCGCACGCCTACGAGATCTTCCAGAAGAAGCAGGACGGCGCCTTCAAGGTCCTGCTGAAGCCCTAGGGCTCGGCGGCACGCCGATCAGCAGGGAGGTCTCATCACTCGGATACCTTGACCAAGCCATTGCACCTTGTTTATGGTCGGCGCATGCGCCGGGTCGCTCGGTACATGTCGGTGGCCGGCACCGCCCTCCTCGTGGGGTGCATCGCATCTGACGCCACGGCGCAACAGCGCCCGCTGGTCTCGGTCGTCGAGCCCCGCGTCGTCGCGCCCGTCGTCGCGAGTGACACCGTCGACGTGATCGTCTCGCTCCGTCTCCGGAACGGCGTGCGACCGCGAACGGTGCTCGTCGAGCTGCGCGACATCGTCCCGGAGCCCGGGCGGCCGGAGGTGGCCAGTGGCGGGGCCACTCTGGTGCCGGCCGGCGCGCGTCTGGTCCGGCCGCTCGGCCCCAATGCCCGCTTGCGCGTCCGCTTCGACATGGCGCGGGTACGAGCGGGAGCCTACGTGCTGCGCTTCGAAGCCTGGCAGAAGGGGACCCGGCCGGCTCGGCGTCGCAACCGGACGACGCTCACGGTCACGGTCGGGCTTCCGGCGCCTGTGCTCCGCCCGACCCAGCCGCTGCACGTCGAGCGCGTGCTCGGTCTCGGCGGGGACACCATTCAGCCGCTGACCGTGCGCGAGACGACATCCCGCTCCCAGGTCAGCGTGACCGGCATTCGCCAGGTGAGCGAGGAAAGCTCCGCCGGCACCGTCGCCGGCGAGCTCACGTTCGACGACTCAGTCGAGGCAGCGCTCGAACCGGGCGGCGTGCTTCGCGTGGCGCCGACAGCGACGAGCGGGTTCCCCGTCGGGACGACGAACGGCACACTCGAGCTGAGCGCCCGGGAGTTCGACGCGCCGATCGCGGTTCCGTTCGTCGTGGAGACACGCTTCAGCCGGTCCTATCTCGCGTTGGCCCTCGTGCTCGGCCTGATCGCCGGTTGGATCGCGCGCTACTACCTCCAGCGTCGCATCGACCAGGGTCAGGCGCTCCTCTCCCTCGAGAGCCTGCGCGCGCGTGTGCAGACCGCGCGGCTGCGCCACCCCGACGGGCCGTTCCAGCATGAGACGGACGACATCCTGCGGGTCATCGACGACACGCTCGATGGCGACGTCGACGCCGATGCCGTCGCCCAGGCGTTGGCCGCGCAGGAAAAGCGGCTGACTGATGCGCTGGCCGCGCTCGCCAAGCGTCGCGACGAGCTGCGCCCACGGATCGAGCAGCGGGCCGCCTGGCTGTCGACGACACGCTCGATCCCAGGTGTAGTCCGCCGCGAGTTGCTCGCCGTGTCGCAACTCGTCAACCTCGCGGGTCAACGCTACGGCGCCGACGCGATCGAGGATGCCGAGCATCGGGTGCGCGAGGCCAACCAGCGCTTCGAGAGCCGCGTCCGCGGCGTCACCGTGGACTGGGTGGCGGACGTCAAGGCGCTGACGGACGCCGTCGAGCGCGCGACCGACTTCATCGGCGAGGCCGCCGAGGCGGCGGCGCAGGCGGCGATCGCCGCCGACGGCGCGGCGGCGGCGGACTTCGCGGATTGGGGCGCGGCCCTCGACTCGGTCGCGAGCGCCCATGCCGCCGCCAACATGCTCCGCGACAGCGTCGGTCGCGCGGCCCAGGCGCACCTGAGCGTCGCTCGTGGCGCGGCGCGCCGAGCCCGCATGACGGAGCTCGACCAGGCGATCACGCAGCTGGTCGCGGCACTCGAAGCCGCGACGGGAACCGTCCTCGGCGCCTATCGGACGGCAGCCGACGCGCTCGCCCAAGCCCACGCGATCGCGGGGTCAGTGCCGCTCCCGGCCGCGCCCGTCACCCCGCGGACCGGCATCGCTTCCGCGGCCTTCGACACCGGCGGCTCGAGCTGGTCGTCCCCGCTGGTCTTTCCGCGCGACACGAGCGGGGACGTCGAGCGCCGTGCTTGGCGGCGCGGCGTGTCGAAGGGCGTGCAGCGTGCCAAGGCGGTGCAGACGCTCATCGTCGGCGTCGTGGTGTTCATCGTCGGCTATGAGCTCTTCCAGGGCGACTTCGTCGGCTCCGTCGAGCAACTCGTGCTCGCCTTCCTGTGGGCATTTACCGCCGATCTCAGTCTCAACGGCACGGTCGCGCTGGCTCAGCAGCGCACGACGGCGCTCCAGCAGCCGCCTGCCGCGGCGCAGCCGTAGCCGTCTTAGAAGTCGCGGTCGTTGGTGCCCGACTCGGTGACCTGCGCGGTGCTCGCCGCGTTGCCGGCGACGTCCTTCGCGAGCGCGGACGGGCGCCAGGTCATGCGGCCGATCGCGGCGGTCTTGACCGTGCCCGTGATCCGGCTGCCGAGCGTGATGGTCACGGTGCTGCCGCTCATCGTCATCGTGGCGTTGAACGTGGTGGCGCTGCTCACGAAGTCGGCGCCGAGGTTGAGGCCGGTCGCGCCGTTGACGAGGTTGAGGCGGCTCGCGCCGTTCGACGTGAGGAAGTCCATCGTGTCGGTGGTCGACCCGTTGGCGATCGCGACGCGGATGGCCTGCGAGCCGCCGGTCCAGCCGGTGAGGATCGAGGCCGGGGCCATCGGCTCGCTGAAGGACAGGCGCAGGATGTCGCCGCCCTCGAGCCGGCCAGGGTTCGAGCCGCCGTTGGTGGCCTGGATGTCGGTGCCCACCGGGGCGTGGTCGACGACCCGCGCGGCGACGACGGCCGAGGTGGCCGTGCGGCCGGCCCGGTCGGTGGCGCGGGCGCGGAAGTCGTAGCTGCCCTCGTTGACGTCCTCGGCGTCGAAGGCGCACGCGAACGGCGCCGACGAGTCGGTGCACACGGCGGTCCAGCTGTTGGCGCCCGCCGCGCTGCGCTCGATGACCACGGAGGCGATGCCGCCGCCGTCGGTCGCCGTCGCCTGGAGGCTGACGGTGCCGGTCAGCGGCGAGCCGGGGTCGGCGAGCGAGACGACCGGCGCGACGTTGTCGACCCGGATGCTCGTGAGCGGGTTGGAGCCGGTGGTGTTGCCCGCCTTGTCGAGCGCCAGCGCGCGCAGGTCGTAGAGGCCGTCGGCCACGGACGTCGTGGCCCAGCTGCACGCGTAGGGCGTCGCGCTGTCGCTGCAGGCGTCGTTCCACGTGCCGGAGCCGGTGAGGCGGTGCTGGACGGTCCAGGAGGCGATGCCGGAGCCGACGTCGGCGGCCGTGCCGCTGAGCGAGACGTTGCCGGAGAGCGAGCTGCCCGGGTTCACGAGCGTGACGATCGACGGGACCGTGTTGTCGATGCGGACGGTCTGCGTGGCGCTGGTCGTCGAGAAGCCGGCCTTGTCCACCGCGATCGCCCGCGCCTCGTACAGCGCGTCCGGGTACTGGGTGGTGTCGAGGCCGGCGCACTCGTACGGCGCCTCGGTATCGATGCAGACGTCGCTCCAGGTCGAGGACCCGACCTGGCGGAACTGGGCGGTCACGCTCGCGATGCCGCTGCCGGCGCCGTCGGCGGCCGTCATGGCGGCGACGGCGTCGGTGCCGCGCAGGACGGTCACGGGGATCGAGACGGCCGGAGCGGTGTTGTCGACGGTGCGGGTGAGGGCGAAGTCGGCCACGTTGCCGGCCGCGTCGGTGGCCCGGCCGCGGAGCTCGTAGGCGCCGTCGGCCAGCGTCGTGGTGCTCAGGGCGCAGGCGCGCGGCGAGGTGGAGCCCGAGCAGAGCGTGGTCCAGCTCCCGCCCGCGGGCCGGTAGGCGATGGCCAGCGAGGCAAGGCCGCTGCCGGCGTCCGAGGCCGTGCTGGTCAGCGTCTCGGTGCCGGTCAGGTAGGCGCCCGGATCGCTGAGCGTGACGGTCGGGAGCGTGTTGTCGATGCGGCGCGAGGCGACGACGGCCGAGATGCGCTCGTAGCCGGCCTGGTCGACGGCGATCGCGCGCAGGTCGCGCACGCCGTCGGCCACGCCGGCCGTGTCGTAGTCGCAGGTGAAGGGGGCCTGGGTGTCCGTGCAGGCGTTCGTCCAGGTGCCGGCGCCGGCCGGCGAGGTCTGGAAGCGCACCTGCGCGATGCCGCGCTCGGAGCTCGCCGACGCCTGGAGGGCGACGGTGCCGCGCAGCGTCGCGCCCGGGTCGGTCAGCGACACCGAGACGGTGTTGAAGTCGGCCGCCGCGGCGAACGTGTTGCCCGGCGACGAGCTGGCCGTCGTGAAGTCGGCGCCCGAGGCGGTGACGCCGGTGCCCGCGGCGACGGCCGCGACGGCGAGCCAGAGCAGCGCGCGCCTCATGCGGCGGCCTTCGCGGCCTCGACGCCGAGCCGGCGCCACAGGGCGGCCAGGCTGACCATGGCGATCAGGAGGGCCGGGAGGGCGATGGCGCCCATGCGCACGTCCTTGCGCGAGAGCGCCCCCAGGACGTAGCCGACCTTCGGCACGCCGATGCGGGCGCGCGCCTGGGTGGGCTGGTCGAGGCGGAAGGTCCAGGGATCCACGACCTCGTTGGCGTCGCCCTTGGTGCGGTACAGGCGGCCGCCGGCGTCGGCTCCGATGGAGTGGATGCGGTGGGTCACGAGGTGGTCGGGGCCGGAGCCGGGCGGGGGCATGTAGGTGATGACGTCACCCACGGCGAGCTCCTCGACCGGCACGATCTCGGCCAGCACGAGCGAGCCCTGGTCGTAGCTGCCGGTCATCGAGCCGGAGACGATCACGTAGCGCTCCCAGCCCATCAGCGACGGCAGCAGCACGAGGGCCGCGGCGACGACGCCGATGAGCAGGGCGGCGCCGGACGCGAGGCGTCCGGCGCGCTTGAACGCGGTCATGATCTCCTCCCCCGAGGATCGTTCGACGGTTAGGCGGCGTTGAAGTCGAAGCCGACCGAGGAGTTGTCGCCCTGGTAGGCGTTCCCCGCGGTGCCGTCGAGCGAGACCGAGAACTGGTAGCGGTGCTTCTCGTTGGCGGCGTAGGTGCCGAGGTTCGAGACCAGGTGGCCGGTGGTGCCCATCTGGGCGATCGTGCCGCCGCTGTACTTGGTGACGTCGTCGCCGTCGCCGCAGGTCGGGGCGGTCGAGCCGACGAAGGCGCCGCAGTCGACGACCGTGAGGTTCAGCTTGGCGGACAGCGGGTTGGTGCTGTCGGAGTCGACCGGGACGGTGCGGGCGAGGGTGAACGCGCCGCTCAGGCCGCCGGTGTTCTGGATGTCGACGGTGCCGGTGGTGGCGGTGCTGCCCGGACGGAGGCCGGACGCGGTGAGGACGGCGGTGCCCTCCTTGGAGTTCTGGATGCCCAGCGTGCCGGACGAGAAGGTGTTCGACGGGTTGGCCGACGACGCGGTGAAGTCGGCGCCGGAGCCGACGACGGCGGCGGTGGCCAGCAGCAGGGTGAGCAGGGCGCCGAGGGCGAGGCGGGGATTGGCCGCAAGGACGCGGACGCGAGACATGGGGACGGAAAGCTCCTTGAGGGGAGGGCTGACGGACTGGCGCGGATACGCCGGCGTCGGCAACCGAGCTATCTCGTCGGATCTGCGAGACCTCTGGCTTTGCGTCCCCGCCTCACGACGGGTTTGCCACTTGCGACAACCCTCTTATCGGCATGGAAGCGATTTCATTTAGCCTAATCGACATCCGATCGGATGACGATTGTGTAGCCGATCGGAGAATCCGGTCCGAGTACTGCATCCCAGCTCACCGATCGGTGCTACAACCGGTGCGATGTCCGGACCGTCGACACGGGTGCTGGTCGTGGACGACCACCCCATGTTCCTCGAGGGGATCGGGATGCTCATCGAGGGGCTGGAGGGCGTCGAGCTGGCGGGCAAGGCGGCCTCCGGCGACGAGGCGATCGCCCAGCTCTCCAACGGGCTGCCGCCCGACATGATCGTGCTCGACTTCCAGCTCGGGGACATCACGGGCCTCGACGTGCTCGCCCACATCCGCGAGCGCGGGCTCGACGTGCGGACGCTGTTCGTGTCCGGCCGGCTCGAGGGCGAGGACGCCTACCGGATCGTGGAGGCCGGCGCGCACGGCCTGATCGAGAAGGACGCCACGTTCGGCGAGATCGGCGAGGCGATCCTGGCGGTGGCCGGCGGCGGGCGCGTGATGTCGCCGCGGGTGACCGCCGTGGTCATGGCGGGGGTCCAGGAGCGCGCCGACCAGCCGCCGGTGATCCTCAGCGACCGCGAGCGCGAGATCCTCAGCGGCCTCGCCCGCGGGCTCTCGGCGCCGGCGATCGGCCAGGAGCTCGACCTCTCCGCCTCGACGATCAAGACGTATCTCCAGCGGCTCTACGAGAAGCTCGGCGTGTCCGACCGGGCGGCCGCCGTGGCCGAGGCCATGCGGCGGCGCCTGATCGACTAGACGTATCAGCGCGGCCCGCTGCGCCCTCCTCCGTACGACCGCCCGCGTCGTCGAAGGAGCAACCCGTGGTGTACCTCGTCGTCGGACTGGACCGCAACACCCTCGCGCGCTGGCACGACAACGTGATGGCGCCCGACGTGACCACCGCGACGCACATCGCCCGTGCCCGTGCCGCGGCGCAGGGCGTCCGCCTCGTCGTGGCCGCGACGATCGGCACGTACTCGGCGATCGTCGACGACCCCGCCGAGAGCGCCGCCGCCGCGAGGGTGGCGTAGCCGGGGTGGCTGCCTGATACTGTTCACCGGGTGGTTAACGATCCGTTCAAGGCCCTGTCGCACCCCATCCGCCGCGGCATCGTCGAGCGCCTCGCCGAAGGACCGGCGACGGTCGGCGACGCCACCGGCGGCTTCGGGGTGTCGAAGCCCGCGATCACCAAGCACCTGAAGGTCCTGGAGGAGACGGGCGTCGTGACGCGCGTGGTCGAGGGCCGGACGCACCGGCTCTCGCTGGAGCCCCAGGTGCTGAGCGAGGCCGCCGACTGGATGGATCGTCAGCGCGCCGTCTGGGGGCGGCTGCTCGACGTCATCGACGAATATCTGAAGGAGTCCCGATGAACGCCCCGCCCGTCGTCTCGAAGCAGGACTGGGAGACCGCCCGCGAGCAGATGCTCGTCAAGGAGAAGGAGCTGACCCGCGCCCGGGACGCTCTCGCCGCCGAGCGCCGCCGCATGCCGCGCATGGTCGTCGAGAAGGAGTACGCGTTCGAGGGCCCCGACGGGCCGGCCACCCTGCCCGACCTGTTCCAGGGGCGCCGCCAGCTCGTCGTCTACCGCTTCTTCTACGAGCCCGGCGTGCACGGGTGGCCCGAGCACGGCTGCCCCGGCTGCTCGTTCCTCGCCGACCAGGTCGCCCACCTCGCGCACCTGAACGCGCGCGACACCACGCTCGTCTTCGTCTCGCGCGCGCCGCAGGAGGACATCGACCGCTGGAAGGCGCGCATGGGCTGGGAGCACATCCCGTGGTACACGCTCACCGACGACTTCGACGCCGACTTCGGCGTTGAGGAGTGGCACGGCACGAACGCGTTCCTCCGCGACGGCGACCAGGTCTTCCGCACCTACTTCGTCGACGCCCGCGGCGACGAGGCCATGGGGACCACCTGGAGCTACCTCGACATCACCGCGCTCGGGCGCCAGGAGGAGTGGGAGGACTCGCCGGAGGGCTACCCGCAGACCGCGCCGTACCAGTGGTGGAACCTCCACGACGAGTACGCGAAGTCGTGATCGCGCACATCGGAGGCGTTCCCCTCGAGGAGGCCCTCCCCGCCGCGGCCGGCGCGGGCGCCGCGCTGGTCGCGGCGCGCGCCTGGCTCGCGCTGCACCTGCGCCGCCGGGGCGAGGGATGAGCTCGACGCTGCGCATGGAGCGCACGTACCAGGCGCCCGCCCAGGCGGTCTTCGACGCGTGGACCAGCGAGGAGGTGATGCGGCGCTGGTGGCACGCCGAGCACGACTGGGAGACGACCGTCGCGCAGGTCGACCTGCGCCCCGGCGGCGAGGTGCGGGTGGTGATGCGCGACCCGCACGAGGACGTCGAGTACGGCGGCGGCGGCCGCTACACCGAGATCGACCCGCCGCGGCGCCTCGCGTTCACCTGGCTCTGGGACGGCAACGACACCCGGCAGCTCATCGAGCTCGACTTCGAGGAGACCGGCGGCGTGACCACGGTGCGCTTCACGCACAGCGGCCTCTGGGACGAGGAGGCGGTCCGCTCGCACGAGGGCGGCTGGTCCAAGGCCTTCGACAACCTGGCACTCGCGCTCGAGGGCTGAGCGCCGAGCAGCCTTCCCTCCATCGCGTATCGCTCTACATTGTCGCTCGCAGACCGGCGATGGCCGCGCGTCCGTACCAAAGGAGCGAGGGGTGACACGGAAGTTGAGCGCGACCGCGGTCGTCGCACTGGCGATCGCCGCCGTCGGACCGGCCGCTGCCGAGGCCGAGCGGGTGAGCTACGTCCAGCTCCCGAAGGGCCAGAACGCCTCGGAGATCACGCTCGGGAGCGACGGCAACATCTGGTACGTCGGCGCGCAGAGCCCATTCAGCTACCGCCTCGTGCCGCTCGTGTTCGGCCGCGTGACCCCGGGCGGCAAGGTCAAGCAGTTCCGCACGGACCTGCGCGTGACCCGCGGGGTGCTCGCGCCCCTCCCCCAGGGCGGCTTCGCCGTCGGCTGGACGCGCTGGAAGAAGCGGCAGGGGACGAACACGTACGTCGCGTCCGGTGGCATGGGCCGCCTGACCGTCGGCGGGCAGTTCACCGCCATTCCCGGGTTCGGCAACCGCCGCGAGGACCTGCTCCCCATGCCGGACGCCGGCACCTGGTTCACCGAGAGCCAGAAGATCAGCATCGTCCGCGAGGGCGCCGGTGGCGTCGAGAGCAACTCCGCCGAGGTCCCGGGCGCCCAGTGGATGGAGACCTTCGAGCTGGAGACCGACGCCGACGGCAACGTCTGGTTCGTCGGCACGGCCGACCACTTCGCCGTCATCGGACGGGTCTCGCAGGCGGAGGACGGCAGCGTCGTGGCGGAGATCGTCCACAAGGGCAAGGACCACCAGCTCTACGCCGGCCTCACCCGCGGGCCCGGGCGGTCGCTGTGGTTCTACCGGACCGAGCCGCGCGGTGGAACCTCGCTCGTCACCATCGACCCCGACACGCGCGCGATCCGCAGCGTCCGAAGCCGGGTCGATCCGAACTACCTCCGCAGCCTCGTCTACGGGCCCGACGGCAACTTCTGGTTCGGCTCCGGCAATGGCGTCGCGCGGATATCGCCGGGCGGCAAGCTCAAGCGGTTCAAGCTGGGCCGGACGGCGCAGCCCGAGGAAATCGCCTTCGGGTCCGACCGGCGGCTGTGGTTCACCCAGCCGGCCACGCCGAGCAAGTCGAGCCACCGCATCGGGCGCTTCAAGATCCCGGGCTAGCGTCGGGCGGCGGACGGCTCCGCCGCCGGGCGAGAGCCCGGCGGCTGATAGGACTGTGCGTCCCGATTCCCTGAAACCAGGACGCGCATGAAGCTGATCTACACCTACACGGACGAGGCGCCGGCGCTCGCGACGAGCTCGCTGCTGCCCGTCCTCGAGGCGTTCGGCGCCACCGCCGGCGTCGAGCTCGAGCTGCGGGACATCTCCCTGGCGGGGCGCATCCTCGCCCAGTTCCCCGACCGCCTGACCGAGGAGCAGCGGATCGCCGACGCGCTGAGCGAGCTCGGAGAGCTGGCGAAGACGCCCGAGGCGAACATCGTCAAGCTGCCCAACATCAGCGCCTCGGTGCCGCAGCTCAAGGCGGCGATCGATGAGCTGCAGGAGGCGGGCTACGACGTCCCGGACTACCCGGACGACCCGCGCACGGACGAGGAGAAGGCGGCGCGCGAGGCCTACGACGCGGTCAAGGGCAGCGCGGTCAACCCCGTCCTGCGCGAGGGCAACTCCGACCGCCGGGCGCCGAAGGCGGTCAAGGCCTTCGCCCAGGCGCACCCGCACTCGATGGGCGAGTGGTCCAAGGACTCGAAGACGCACGTCTCGACGATGGGCGACGGCGACTTCCGCTCGACCGAGCGGTCGCTCACCCTGGAGTCGGACGACGAGCTGCGGATCGAGCACGTCGCGCCGGACGGGACCGTCACGGTCCTCAAGGAGCGCGTGCCGGTGCTCGCGGGCGAGATCGTCGACGCCGCGGTGATGCGCCGCAAGGCGCTCGACGCCTTCCTGGAGGAGCAGGTCGCCGACGCCGAGGCGCAGGGCGTCCTCTTCTCCGTGCACCTGAAGGCGACGATGATGAAGGTCTCGGACCCGATCATCTTCGGCCACGCGGTCCGCGCGTACTTCAAGGACATCGAGCTCGAGAACGTCAACAACGGACTCGGCGCGATCCTCAACGGCGCGTCGCCGGAGCTGCGGGCCGCGATCGAGGAGCGCCTGGAGAGCGGGCCCGCGCTCGCGATGGTCGACTCCGACCGCGGGATCACCAACCTGCACGTGCCGAGCGACGTGATCATCGACGCCTCGATGCCGGCGATGATCCGCGCGTCGGGCCAGATGTGGAACGCGGCGGGCGAGCAGCAGGACGCCAAGGCGGTCATCCCGGACTCGAGCTACGCGGCGCTGTACGCCGAGACGCTCGACTTCTGCCGCCAGCACGGCGCCTTCGACCCGGCGACCATGGGCACGACGCCCAACGTCGGGCTGATGGCGCAGAAGGCCGAGGAGTACGGCAGCCACGACAAGACGTTCGAGATCGAGGCTCCCGGCACCGTGCGGGTCATCGACGCCTCGGGCGCGACGCTGCTCGAGCACGAGGTCGAGGCCGGCGACATCTGGCGCGGCTGCCAGACCAAGGACGCCCCGGTCGCCAACTGGGTGCAGCTCGCGGTCGATCGCGCGCGTGCGACCGGCGCCCCCGCCGTCTTCTGGCTCGACGAGACCCGCGCGCACGACGCGCAGGTGCTGGCCAAGGTCCACCGGGAGCTCGGGCAGCTCGACACGGACGGTCTGCAGATCGAGATCCTCCCGGTCGCCGAGGCGACCCGCTTCACGCTCGCCCGCGCGCGTGCGGGCGAGGACACGATCTCCGTCACCGGCAACGTCCTGCGCGACTACCTGACCGACCTCTTCCCGATCATGGAGCTCGGCACGAGCGCCAAGATGCTCTCGATCGTGCCGCTCATGAACGGCGGCGGGCTGTTCGAGACCGGGGCCGGCGGGTCGGCGCCCAAGCACGTGCAGCAGCTCGTCAAGGAGAACCACCTGCGCTGGGACTCGCTCGGCGAGTTCCTCGCGCTCGCGGTCTCGCTCGAGATGCTGGCCGGCGCCGAGGACAACCCGCGCGCGGCCGTGCTCGCGAAGGCGCTCGACGAGGCGACCGGCAAGCTGCTGGAGAACGGGCGGTCGCCGTCGCGCAAGGTGGGCGAGCTCGACAACCGCGGGAGCCACTTCTACCTCGCGCTGTACTGGGCGCAGGCGCTGGCCGCGCAGGGCGACGACCCCGACCTGGCCTCCGAGTTCGCCGGCCTGGCCGAGCGGCTCGCCGCCGACGAGGAGACGATCGTCGGCGAGCTGGCGGCGGTCCAGGGCGAGGCGGTCGACCTCGGCGGCTACTACCGGCCCGACCCGGACAAGGTCGTCGCCGTCATGCGGCCGAGCGCGACGTTCAACGAGGCGATCGACTCGCTGCGCTCGCCGGTCCGCTGAGGACCTCGGCGAGCGCGGCCGGGCGCGAGACCATCGGGGAGTGACCGCCGGGCAGCTCGACGAGATCCGCGTCGAGCCGCCCGCGCGCCACCCGGCGCGCCCAGTCCGCGTTCACCACCCGGTCCTCGGCGCAGAGCACGTAGGTGGCGGGCCCGGGCAGCGCGGCGAGCGGGCAGGGCTCGCGGTACGGCGTCCGCGCCTGCGGCCGCAGCCGGGCGACGGCGGCGCGCGCGGCGTCCGCGTCGCAGTCCGGGTACAGCGTCCGGATCGCCGCGCCCTCGTCCTCCCAGCGGATGCGGTCCAGCTCGTCGGGCCGGCTCCAGCCCTCTCCGAAGCCCGGCGCGAACGTGTCCGGCTCGGCCCTCACCTGCTCGCCGTGGCTCAGCCCCGGGATCGGGACCATCCCGCACAGGTAGACGAGCCGTCCGACGGGCCGGCGCGCGGCGACGAGCGGGATCGTGCACCCGGCCACCGAGTGCCCGACGAGCACCAGGTCGTCCGGCGCGCCCTCGAGGGCTCGCACGACGACGTCGGCGTACGTGGTGAAGGTCGCCGCCGGGTCGTCGCACGGCAGCTCGGGCGCGACGACGCGGTGCCCGCGGGCTTCGAGCTCGGGCGTGAGCCGATCCCAGCACCAGGCGCCGTGCCAGGCGCCGTGGACGAGGGCGAAGGTGGTCACCGTGGTGCAGGGTGGCAGGCTCGGTCGAGCTGCGGCTGGGTAGGGAGGCGGTGCGAAAGTGCAGCCTCGCGGCAGTTCGCGGCGGGAGGCTGCAGAAACGCACCGCATAGGTGCGCAACTGCAGCCTCGCGGCGGATCGCGGCCAGAAGCTGCAGAAATGCACCCCCCATCGAACCCGCCTCCCTACCCAGCCGCAGTTCATCCGAGAATCCCTGTATACGGCCGTATACTCACGCCATGATCTTCGGGCTCGTGCACGGAGGCGCGCACGGGGCCTGGTGCTGGGAGCGCGTCCAGGAGGAGCTCGCCGCGCTCGGCCACCGCGGCATCGCGGCCGACCTCCCGTGCGAGGACGACGACGCCGGCGCGGCGGAGTACGCCGACGTGGTCGTCGAGAGCCTGGCAGCGGTCGACGAGCCGGTCGTGCTCGTCGCCCACTCGCTCGGCGGCCTGACCATCCCGATCGTCGCCTCGCGGCGGCCGGCCGCGCGGATGATCTTCCTGTCGGCGCTGCTGCCCGTGCCCGGCAAGAGCCTGCGCGAGCAGCAGGAGACCGAGCCCGAGATGAGCTTCCCCTACACGGGCGGGCCCGCCGGCCTCCGCAACCGCTTCTACCACCGCGCCCGCCCCGAGGACGCCGACCGCGCGATGCGGCTCATGCGCCGCCAGTCGCTCACGCCGTTCACGGAGATCACGCCGCTGGAGCGCTGGCCGGACGTGCCGTCGAGCTACGTCCTGGCCACCGAGGACCGCGCGTGCAACCCGGAGTGGAGCCGCCGCGTCGCCCGCGAGCGGCTGGGCGTGGAGGCGATCGAGCTCGAAGGCTCCGACCACTCCCCCTTCCTCAGCCGCCCGCGCGAGCTCGCGGGGCTCCTCGCCGAGCTCGCCTAGCGGCCCGCGAAGGCCGCCGGCCGCTTCTCGCGCCGCGCCAGCACGCCCTCCTTGGCGTCCTCGCTCGCCTGGGCGCTCGCGATCAGGCGCCGCGCGTCCTCGTCGGGCGCCGCGCGGAACTCGTCCTCGGTCAGCGTCGCCTTGATCGCGCGCAGCGACAGCGGCGCGTTGCGCGAGAGCCGGCCCACGACGCGGTCGACCTCGGCCTCGAGGTCGCCTGCCGGGACCGCGGCCGTGATCGCTCCCGCCGCCGCCAGCCGCGACGGCGGGCACCGGATCGCCGAGCAGGAGCAGCCGGCGGCCCAGGGTGGTCCCCGTCACGGCGGCGATCCGGCGCCCGAGCCCGTAGGCCGGGACGAGGCCCATCTGCACCGCCCCGTTGCCGATCTTCGCGTCCTCGGCGGCGACGACGAAGTCGCACGAGAGCGCCACCATCATCCCGCCGCCGATGGCGTGCCCCTGCACGGCCGCGACGACCGGGAGCGGGTACTCGCGGATCGCCGCGCACAGCAGCTCCAGCGGGCTGTGGCCCTCGCGCGCGTCGTTCCCCGAGCGCTGGCCGAGGTCCACCCCGGCGCAGAACGACGGGCCCTCCGCGCGCAGGACGGTGAGCCGCTCGGCGGGCGGCGCCTCGCGCTCGAACGCCACGGCGAGCGCGTCGAACATCTCGCGGGTCAGCGCGTTGCGCTTCTCCGGGCGGTTCAGCGTGATCGTGCGGACCGTTGCGTGCGCGTCTCGATGCGGATGTCGTCCATGGCTCCCGTGGGTCGGGCGTCGAAGATCATCGTGGTGCGGCGACTGCGGGTCGTACGGCGCCCACTCCGGCACGCCCGGAGGCCGCGTCCCGCACGAAGGCGGCCCACGCGCGGCTCATCCGCGCGGCCAGCTCGAGCCGCTCGGGCCGCGGGCCCGCCAGCGCGCACCGGTCGGCGATGTCGAAGACGAACGGCAGCTCGAGCCCGTGCGACGCCATTCGGCCGGCCGGCGAACCAGGTGTCGCCGGGCATCGGCGCCTCGAACGTCGAAGTCGTAGAGGAACACCGTCGCCGTCGCCGCCCGCCAGCTTGCGCTCCGCGAGCAGGCGCGTGCGCTCGCGCAGGAGGTCGGTGGTGATGGCCACCAGCAGCTCCTGCGGCGTGAACGCGGGGTGGCGCATCGCGGTACGTCCGCCACCGTCTCGGCCGCCGCCGGGCCGAGGGCCGCGGCCGGATGCTGCGCGACGAGCTCGAGCAGCCGCTCGTCGTCGATCGCCTCCCAGCCCGGGTCGGCGTCGAACTTGAAGGTCGCGGTGTCGTGCGCGGTCGTCCCGATGAGCAGCGGGAGCCCGGCCGCGGTCGGGACCGCCACGGGATCGAAGGGGTGCGCGGGCAGGTCGACGCCCTCGGCCACGGGCCGGAACCGGTACGGGCCCGCGAGCCGCGTGAGCTGCTCGACCGGGAGCTCCTGCAGCCTGCGCACGTCGACCGGGCGCACGTCGGCGGCGGCCAGCACGCGCGCCGCCGTGACCGTCGCCTCGCTGAGGTCGATCACCCGCAGCGAGACGACGCCGCTCTGGATGATCGCCCGGTGGAAGAGCCCGCGTGCGGACGGCAGCGCCAGCAGCCCCGCGACCTTCGCGCCGCCACCGGAGTGGCCGGCGATCGTCACGTTCCCGGGGTCGCCGCCGAACGCCGCGATCTCGTCGCGCACCCACTCGAGCGCCAGCCGCAGGTCGAGCAGCCCGGCGACCCCCGAGCCGTCGATCTCGGGGTGGTGCAGGTAGCCGAGCACGCCGAGCCGGTGGTTGAGCGTGACGACCACGACGTCCTGGCGCGCGGCGAGCGCGTCGCCGCGCGTCAGCACGCTCGCGCCAGAGCCCCAGGAGAACCCGCCGCCGTGGAGCCAGACGAGCACGGGGCGCCGCGCCGCCGTCGGCCGCCGGGGTCCAGACGTTGAGCCGCAGGCAGTCCTCGGAGAACACCGTCGCGGCATCCCAGCCCGCGTACTCGGGCCACAGCTCCGAGCGCGCGAAGTACGCGCGGTCGTGCCGGCATCAGCGTCGGCGGGCAGGCCGGCCCGAACGCGTCCGCCGCGCGCACGCCCGCCCACGGCTCCGGCGGCACCGGCGGGCGGAAGCGCCGCGGCCCGGACGTGTCGGCGCCGTACGGCACGCCGAGGAAGGCGAGCGCCTCGCCGTCGGCGAAGCCCTCGACCGGCCCGCCGAGGTCTCGACGACCGTCACGAGAACGACCGCCCGGTCCAGGCCTCCCACAGCTTGGCAAGCGCCGCGTAGTCCTCGCGCGCGAGCCCGGCGGCCAGCGCCAGCTCGTACGGCGTGTGCGCGCCCTGGATGGCGAACAGCGGGACGCCCGCCTCCTGCGCGAGCCGCAGCGCGAGCACGGAGTCCTTGCGCGCGGCGTCCATCGGCATGCCGCCCTCGAAGTCGCCGGAGAGCACTCGCTCGCGCAGCCGGTGGGCGAGCGGCCGCAGCAGCCCCGCGTCGGGCTCCGCCAGCAGCTCGGCGAACACCTCGGGGGCCACGCCGGACGCGTCGGCCAGCGCCGTCGCCTCCAGCAGCACGACCATCACGGCGTGCGAGACCGCGTTGTTGGCCACCTTCGCCGCCATCCCGCTGCCCAGCGCGCCGAGCCGGAACTGCCGCGGCGTCAGCGCGTCGAGCACCGGCGCGGCCGCCGCCACCGCGGCATCCTCGCCGCCGACCAGCAGCGCCGTCGTCCCCTCGCGCATCTGCGCGACGCCGGAGAGGATCGCCGCGTCGACCAGGTGCACGCCGGCCGCGGCGCAGTCGCCCGCGAGCGCGCGGACGTCGCCCGGCGCCACGGTCGAGGTCTCGATCAGCACCGTGCCGCGCGCGAGCGCCGGCGCCAGCTCGGCCACGACCGCGCGGGACGCGGCGGCGTGCGGCAGCGAGAGCACCACGGCGTCCGAGCGCCCGGCGAGCTCCGCGAGCGAGGCGACGGTCGCGAGCGCGGGATCGACGTCGTAGACGCTCAGCTCGAACGCGCCGCCGAGCCGCTCGGCGATCGCCGCGCCCATGTTCCCGCGGCCGCACAGCCCGACCCTCACGGCGCCGCCACCACGCCGTCGCCGAGCAGCCGCTCGACCGCGTCCTCGTCGAGCCCGCCGAGCCGGGTCAGCACGTCGCGCGTGTCCTGCCCCGCGGCCGGCACCGGCCCGACCGGCGCGAAGCCGCCGGGCACGACCCGAATCGGGCTGCCCACCGCGCGCACCTTCGCGCCCGTGTACGAGGGGACGTCCCAGAGCAGGTCGCGGGCGGCCGTCTGCTCGGACGCGATCACGTCGAAGGGGGTCGCGACGATCCCGGCGGGCACGCCGTGCCCGACCAGCCGCCGCACCGCCTCCTCGCGCGGCAGGGGCGCCAGCCAGGAGGCCACGATCTCCCCCAGCTCGCCGTCCATCGCCGCGGCGCGCAGCGAGCCCGAGGCCAGATCGGCGTCGGCCGCCAGGTCGGCCCGCCCGAGCGCCTCGCAGAAGCGCTGCCACATCTTCTCGCCGAGCACCGCGATGCAGATGTAGCCGTCGGCGGCGGCGAAGACGCCGAACGGCGCCGTGTAGGTCAGCCGCCCCGCCGGCAGCATCTCGACGCCGGTGGTCGCGCTCATGGTCACGGCGTTCTCGTTGAGCGACACCAGCGCGTCGTACATCGCCATGTCGACGTGCGCGCCGCGCCCGGTGCGCTCGCGCCGCAGCAGCGCCATGCAGATGCCCGACACGGCGTGCGAGGCGGGATAGAGGTCGCCGAGCGGCGCGGAGAGCCGCACCGGCGGGTCGCCCGGCTGCATCGCTGCGCCCGACCACGCCGGCCGTCACCTCCGCGAGGATCGCGAAGGCGGGATCGTCGCGGTGCGGCCCGTCGGTGTGCCCATAGCCGGAGATGCTGCAGTAGACCAGCCGCGGCGCCAGCTCGCTCAGCACGTCGTAGCCCAGCCCCAGCGACGCCAGCACGCCCGGGCGGAAGTTCTCGACCACCACGTCGAACGCCGGGACGAGCCGGCGCACGACGTCCTGCCCGGCCTCGGACCGCAGGTCCACGCACACGCTCTTCTTGGAGCGGTTGAGCCGGTGGAAGTAGCCCGACGCCGGCCCCGACGGGGTCTGGATCATCGGGTCGAGCCGGCGGGTCTCGTCGCCCCCGATCGGCTCGACCTTGACCACCTCGGCCCCCGCGTCCGCCAGCAGCATGGTCGCGTACGGACCCGCCACGAAGCGCGTGAAGTCGAGGACCCGGACCCCCGTCAGCGGGGGCGTCTGGGCGTCAGCGTCCTCCATACACGGGCATGCGGCGCTCGAGCCGCGCCTTGACGCCCTCGCGGCCGTCCTCGCTGTCTCGCGCCTTGACGATCTGGGCGACGATGTGGTCGGTGGGCGCCGCCTCGTAGGCCGGCTGGTTGAGCGTGGCCTTGATGGCGCGCAGCGAGAGCGGCGCGTTCTTGGCCAGGCGCTCGACGATGCGATCGACCTCGGCGTCGAGCTGGTCGAGCGGCACGCCCGCCGTGATCACGCCCGCCTCGGCGAGGTCCTTGCCCAGAACCGGATCGCCGAGCAGCACGAGCTCACGCGCGCGCGCCAGCGAGGCGAGCTCGGTCAGGTGACGCGTCAGCGGGTACGGCGGAGCGAGCCCGATCTGCACCAGCGACACCCAGATGCGAGCCTCCTCGGCCGCGATCACGAAGTCGCAGAACAGCGCGGTGAAGGCGCCGCCGGCGATCGCGTCGCCCTGCACCCGCGCCACGACCGGCAGCGGGTAGTCGCGGATCGCCTCGCACAGCGTGTCGAGCGGCGGCGCGCCGTGCACGAGCCGCTGGTTGAGGTCGATGCCCGAGCAGAACACGTGACCCTCGGAGCGCAGGACCGTGACGCGCTCGGTCGCCGGCGGCTCGAGGGTGAAGAGCTCGGTCAGCTCGTCGAACATCGCGTTGGAGATCGCGTTGCGCTTGTCGGGCCGGTTGATGGTGATCGTGCGGACCGCTCCCGAGGGATCGGTCTCGACGAGGATCTCTTCCATTGGGTCTCCCCCGTTTTCGTGTGGTCTCAGACCTTCACCCGATTGGGGAAGGAGTCGCGGCGGAAGCTCGTGATCGTCTCCGGATCGACGGGCACCTCGACGACCGTGGGCTCGCCGGAGGCCAGGCCCTCGTCGACGGCGGCCGCGATCTCCTCGGGCGTCTCGGCGAGCACGCCGCGGGCGCCGAACGCGCGCGCGACCGTGTCGAACGACGGGTTCACGTTGTCCGCGCCGAGGTAGCGGCCGTCGAAGAAGTCGCGCTGGTAGGCCTTCTCGGCGCCCCAGCAGCCGTTGTTGAGCACGACCGTGACGGTGTTCAGGCCGGCGTCGATCGCCGTGCCGATCTCCACCATCGACATGCCGAACCCGCCGTCGCCGATGAGGCTGACCACGGGACGGTCCGGGGCGGCCGCCTTGGCGCCGAGGCCGGCGGCGTGCGAGAACGCGACGAGGCCGAAGTCGAGCGGCGTGATGAGCGCCGGCGGCGCGTACGTCTGCATCGAGTCGGTCGCGTGCAGCGAGATCGTGCCGGTGTCGACCGTGACGATCGCGTCGCGCGGCAGCGCCTGCTGGACGGCGGCGAACACCGAGGCCGGGGCCAGCGGGCTGGTGACGGCCCGCGCCGCCTCGGCGCGGCTCTCGAGCAGCTCGGCGCGGCCCGACTGCACGCCCGCGACCCAGCTCGCGCGCCCGGGGGCCGACTCCACGAGCGGCAGCAGCGCCGCCAGGGTCTCGCCCGCGTCGGCCACGATGCCGACCTCGATCGGGAAGTGCCGCCCGACCGCCGACGGCTCGATGTCGACGTGCACGATCTTCGCGTCCGCCGACACGTTGTCGTTGGAGAAGGTGGTCGTGTTGTAGCCCAGGCGGGTGCCGATCGCGAGGATGGCGTCGGCCTCGCGGGCAAGCCCGGTGGCGACCGTGTTGCCGCGCGGGCCCACCTGGCCCGCCCACAGCGGGTGGTCGTTGGGCACGACGTCGCCGTGGCCCGCGGACGCCGCGATCGGCGCGTCCATGCGCTCGGCGAGCGCGATCAGCTTGTCCGTCGCGCGCGCCCACTTGACGCCGGCGCCGGCGATGATGAGCGGCCGCTCGGCGCCGTTGAGGACGGCGGCGGCGCGCTCGAGCGCGTCGGCGCCCGGCGCCGGGGCCGCCGTGGGATCCGGCGCGACGATCGAGACGTCGATCTCGTGCGCGAGCAGGTCGCCGGGGATGTTGACCACGACCGGGCCGCGCCGGCCGGACTCGGCCGTGCGGAACGCGTCGAGCACGTACTCGGGGATGCGGCCGGCCGTGTTGGCGGTGACGGTCCGCTTGGTGATCGGGGTGAACAGCGCCTGCTGGTCGATCTCCTGGAACGTGTCCGTGTCGACCTGCTTGGAGGTGGTGGCGCCCGCGAGGATGACCACCGGCGAGAACGCCAGCCGCGCCTCGGCGATGCCGGTCACCATGTTCGTCGCGCCCGGCCCGGGCTGGCCGCCGAGCACCACGCCGCCGCGGCCGTTGACGCGCGAGAACGCGTCGGCCATGTGGACGGCGTTCTGCTCGTGCCGTACGCCGACGTAGGTGATGTCGTCGCAGTCGTAGAGCGCGTCGAAGACCTCGAGCATCGCCGTGCCGATGACGCCGAACACGTGCGTCACCCCCGCGGTCCTGAGCGCTTCGACGACGGCCGCTCCGGCAGTCATCTTGGCCATTGGGTTCACTCCTCCAACTGGCCCTCGGGACCAGGTCGAGATCAGGTTCTGCGGCGACTGTACACCATTGCGTACAGAAGCTTCAAACTCGTCTGGAGTCGCTGAGTACGCTCGTATACAGTTGCGCACCATGTCCCCGGATGTGCTCGTGATCGGCGGCGGGAACGCTGCCCTGTGCGCCGCGCTGGCCGCACGCCAGGCGGGCGCCAGCGTACTCGTGCTCGAGCGCGCGCCGCGGGAGTGGCGGGGCGGGAACAGCAAGTACACGCGCAACGTCCGCTGCGTCGGCGACAAGGAGGGCGGCTACTCCGAGACCGAGTTCCTCGCCGACCTCGCCGCGGTGACGGGTCCGGGCTCGGACATGGAGCTCACGAAGCTGACGATCGAGCGCACGCGCGACGTCCCCGCCTGGATGGAGGCCCAGGGCGTGCGCTGGCAGCCGGCCATGAACGGCACGCTCCAGCTCTCGCGCACCAACCACTTCTTCCTCGGCGGCGGCAAGGCGCTGCTCAACGTCTACTACCAGGCGGCCGAGCGGCAGGGCGTGCGGATCGAGTACGACCACACGGTCGACGGGTTCGAGTTCGACGGCGCGCTCTGCACGGGCGTATCGATCTTCGGCCCGCAGGGCCGCTTCGAGATCCGGCCCCGCACCGTGGTCGTGGCGTCGGGCGGCTTCGAGGCGAACCTCGAGCTGGCTGCGCGAGTACTGGGGCGATGCCGTCGACAACTACATGATCCGCGGCGCGCGCCAGAACGACGGCATCGTGCTCCGCTGCCTGATGCAGGCCAAGGCGCTGGTGCGAGGCAACGAGCGCGGCTTCCACGCCGTGGCGTGCGACGCCCGCGGGCCGCGCTTCGAGGGCGGGATCGTCACGCGCGTCGACTCCGTCCCGTTCAGCGTGATGCTCAACAGCGACGGCGAGCGCTTCTACGACGAGGGCGAGGACCTCTGGCCCAAGCGCTACGCCATGTGGGGCCGCCTGATCGCCACGCAGGCGGACCAGATCGCGTACTCGATCTTCGACAGCCGGATGGTCGGCCGCTTCATGTCGACGGCCTACCGCGCGTACGAGGAGCCGACCCTGGAGGCGCTCGCCGTGCGGCTCGGGCTCGACCCCGACACGGCGGTCGCGACGATCGAGGAGTACAACGCCGCCGTCCGGGAGGGGACGTTCGACCCGACGATCCTCGACGACTGCCGGACCGAGGGCCTGGAACCGCCCAAGAGCCACTGGGCGCTGCCGATCGACCGCCCGCCGTTCTACGGCTATGCGCTGCGCCCGGGCATCACCTTCACGTACCTGGGCGTGGGCGTGGACGCCGGGGCGCGCGTGCTGCGCACCGGCGGCGGGACGCTCGAGAACGTCTGGGCGGCCGGCGAGATCATGGCGGGGAACATCCTCCGCAACGGCTACCTCGCCGGGTTCGGGATGAGCATCGGGACCGTCTTCGGGCGGCTCGCGGGAGAAGGAGCGGCCGCGCATGCCGGGGCTTGAGGACCTCGCCGGGGAGGCCGACCGGCAGTTCACGATCTGCAACGCCTGCCGCTACTGCGAGGACTACTGCCCGGTCTTCCCGGCGCTCGAGCGGCGGACGCTGTTCACCGAGGGCGACCTCGGCTTCGTCTCCAGCCTCTGCCACGACTGCCGCGCCTGCTACCAGGCCTGCATGTACACCGAGCCGCACGAGTTCGCCATCAACATCCCGGCGCTCATGGCCGAGAGCCGCGTCGAGGCGTACAAGCGCTACGCCCGGCCGCACTGGCTCAGCCGCGCGTTCGAGGCCGGGCCGGCCGGGCTCGGGCTGCTCACCGGGCTCGCGTTCGCGCTGGTGATCGCCGCCTACGCGGCGTTCGGGTCGCTCGAGGACCTGTTCGACGTGCGCCAGGGCCCCGGCTCGCTCTACGAGAGCGTCAGCCACGTCGCGATGGCGGTGCCCGCCCTCCTGCTCACGGCGTACGGCGCGCTGGTCATCGCGCTCGGCCTGCGCGGCTTCTGGCGCGACGCCGGCGGGGAGACGCGCGAGCTCGCCGACCCGCGCCTGTGGCTGACCGCGTTCCGCGAGGCCGCGCTGCTCTCGGGCATGCGCGGGGGCGGCGCCGACTGCTACTTCCCGGAGGAGGAGCGCGCATCGCCGGTGCGTCGCCGCATGCACGCGCTCGTCTTCTACGGCTTCCTGCTCACCTTCGGCGCGACGGTGGCGGCGTTCTTCGCCGAGTGGGTCTTCCACGTGCTCCCGCCGTATCCGGTCATCAGCGTCCCGGTCATGCTCGGCCTGATCGGCGGCGTGGCGATGACGATCGGCTCGATCGGCCTGCTCGCGCTCAAGCGCGCGAATCCCTCGCACCTGTCGACCGAGCGCTCGCGGGCGCTCGACCTGAGCTTCCTGATCACGCTGCTCGCCTGCAGCGTCACCGGGCTGGCGCTGCTGGTCCTGCGCGACACCGCGCTCATGGGCTCGATGCTGCTCGCCCATCTGGCCACGGTCCTCGTGCTCTACCTCACCGCGCCCTACGGGAAGATGGTCCACGGGGCGTACCGCTTCGGCGCGCTGCTCAAGGACGTGCAGGAGCGCCGCGCCGGCGCCTGAGCACGAGCCAGCGGATGATCACCGGGCCGAGGATGACCGTGAGCAGCATCCGCAGGACCTGCACGGGGACCGCGAAGCCGCTCGGCACGTCGACCGCGAGCGTGATCGCGAGCACGGCGCTGAGCCCGCCGGGCGTCCCGGCCAGATAGCCCTCCAGCCACGTCACGCCCGCGAGCTCGGCGGCGACCACGCCGAGCAGGCCGCAGACGGCGATCAGCGTGGCGGTGAGGAGCGCCGCGATCGGCGTGAGCCGGCCCGCCTGGCGCAGGCTGCGCGGCGTGAACCTGAGGCCGACCTCGAGCCCGAGGACGCCGAGCGCCACGTCGACGAGCGGTCGCGGCATCGTCAGCGGCTCGACCAGCCCGGCGACCGTGACCGTCGCCGCGGCGACGGTGCTGACGACGATCGCCCCGCCGGGGATCCGCAGCGGCCGGGCGAGGGCCGAGAGGACGCCGCAGCCGGCGACCACCGCCAGCGTCGCCGGCCAGTCGATCTCCGAGCCGCCGCGCGCGAGGACGTGCTCGGGCTGGAAGATCACGTCGACGGCGAGCGGCGTGAGCGCGACGATCAGCAGCAGCCGCAGGTACTGCACGACGGCGACGAGCCGGACGTCGGCGTCGAGGTCGTCGGCGATGGCGATCATCGCCGGCGCGCCGCCGGAGAGCATCCCCAGCAGCGCGGTCGCGCGGTCGAGCCGGGCGATCCGCTCGAGCGCCAGCCCGAGCGCGATGCTGAGCAGGAGGGTGACGATGCAGAGGCCGACGACCGGGACCCAGTCGGCGGCCAGGTCGTGCAGGGCCGAGGAGACGATCGACACCCCGGCGGTGACCCCGATGACGACGCCGGCGGCCCAGAAGAGCCATGGCGGCGGCGCCTCGATGGCGCCGGGCGCCCGCAGCGCGAAGGCGATGCCGACGACGAGCGGGCCGAGCAGGCTGGGCGTGGGCGCATGGACCGCGGCGAGCGCGAGGCTCGAGGCCACGGCGAGCGAGCCGAGCAGGGCCCAGCGCCGGACCTGCCCGCTCAATGCGGTTTCAGTCGGCGGACAGGCGCTCGGAGAGCTCCGCGCCGGGGTCCTCGCGGAGCATCCGCATGCGGATCTCCTCGGCGACGCCCATGTGGTCGCGCGCGAGCTGGTCGGCGCGGTCCGGGTCGCGAGCCTCGATCGCCTCGATGATCTGCGCGTGCTCCGCCAGGGCCTGGTCCGACCGGCCCGGGTACGAGAGCGTGGTGGTCGGGATGCGCTTGACCCACTTCTGCACATCCTCGATGAACTGCATCAGGAGCTCGTTCCCGGTGCTGCGGGCCATCGCCGCGTGGAACTCGTTGTTGGCCTCGGCCAGGCGCTTGGCGTCGCCCGCCGCGACCGCCTCCTCGCAGGCGCGGTTGAGGTGCTTGAGGTAGCCGATCTGGCGCGGCGTCGCCGCCTCGGCGGCCAGCGCCGCCGACAGGCCCTCGAGCCGGCGCCGGACGGCGTAGACGTCGAGGATCTGCTCCGGCGTGACGCCCCGGACGCGCAGCGAGCCGCGGTTGTCGCGGCGGGCGAGGCCGGCGTTCGCCAGGCCGGCGAGCGCCTCGCGGATCGGGGTGCGGCTCACGCCGAAGAGGCTGGCCAGGCGCTCCTCCCGGAGCGGCCAGGCGGGCGGCAGCTCGCGCTCGATGATCGACGCCGAGAGCGTGCTCCCGATCGCGTCGGCGACCGACCGGGCGTCGACCAGCTCGGCCGCGGTGCGCTCCCAGCGCTTGAGGAGCGCAGCCTCCTCGGGCGGCTCGTCGAGCGCCGTCTTGGGTCCGGGTTTCGCTTCCGAGGTCATCAGGTTTCGCCAGTGTACAGCGGTACACAACTCGCGACAATCCGAATGCAGGCGTCATGCTACGTCGCGTACCGGCGTGCGGCGAGCGGGCTTCGCCGGCGTCGCCGCGAGCGCGTGCCGCGCGGCCTCGAGCATGTGCGCCGGGACGGCGGCGGAGGCGGCGAGCGCGAGCGCCGCGACGAGGTCCTCGCCGGACGCCCCGGCGCCCTGGGCGACCAGGTCGAGCGAGGGGTTCGCGGCCGATCCGCGGTTGAGGAGCGCCGCGGCCTCGACGGCGCCGATGCCGGCCCGCCCGGCCACGGCGAGCGCCTCGCGGCTCGCCTGCGCCTGGACCGCGACCACGCCCGCGGCGATCGCGTCGAGCGCGCCGGGGGGCGGCTCCGCGCCGTCGCGCGGCTCCCCGGCCGCCTGCTCGAGCCAGCGGATCACGATCGGGTGGTAGTGCTCGCCGAGGCCCGACGCGATCACGCCGCGGTACGACGCGGCGGCGACCCCGGCCAGCGGCGCCGGCTCTCCCCCGCTCGCGGCGAGGTCGAGGAACAGCGCGACGTCCTTGGCCATGTTGACGGTGCTGAAGTGGCCGGGCCCGAGGTCGTCGGCGAGCACGTGGCGGATGACGTGGTTGCGCAGCGCCCAGCTGTCCGCGCCGGCCTCGAGCAGCCGTGACGTGACCTCCTCGTAGCGCAGCCCGAGCCGCCTGCCGAGCACGAGGGCCTCGCAGATCGCGACGTCCAGGCACGCGAGCAGCATGTTGTTGGCGATCTTCGCCGCCTTCGCGCCCCCGAGGCCGTCGACGAGCAGGAGCTCGGTCGCCAGCGCGTCGAGCGCCGGCCGCACGACCGCCGGGAGCTCGCCCTCGACGCCGACGTACAGCGCGAGCTCGCCGCGGCGCGCGGCGGCGGTCCCGCGCGTGATGGCCACGGACACGGTCGTCACGCCCGCGCGCGCGAGGCGCGCGGCGACGGCCTCGATCGTGCGCGGCGCGATCGTGCTGAGGTCGACGAGGATCCCGGGACCCGTGAGCTCGGCCGTGACGGCCTCCACGTGCGGGTCCGCGGGGAGCACGGTGAAGACGATGTCGGCGCCGAGAGCCGCGTCCGCCACCGAGTCGGCGTGCCGGCCGACGCCCTCGAGCGCGGCGAGCCGCGCGGGGCTCGCGTCGAACACCGTGAGGTCGAGCCCGCCGACGTCCGCGAGCCGGCGCGCCAGCGGCTCCCCCATGGCGCCCAGGCCGATCAGCGCGAGGCTCGTGCGGTGTTCCCGTGCGGTCATCTTGACGCGACATTAGCGCGTATGGTGTACTGCTGTACACAGAGGCGCGCAGACGCATCCGGACCCGCGTCCTGTGCCTCATTCTCACCGACCCCGGTCTCGCCGGCGCCGGTCGCTCGACCCATCCCGAAAACCAGAGAAGGCATGCCTAGAAGACTGCTTTACGTCGGAGATTTCCTCGGGGCGACCGTCACGGTGGTCGACGTCGACGCGGCCGCGGTCGACCGCACCATCGACATGGGCTCGGTCGAGATCGAGGGCATCCCGATCGGGATGCAGCCCGACTCGTTCGCGATCAGCCCGGACGGCGGCACCATGTACCTGAGCCGCTTCCCGCTCGGCGGCCGCCTCAAGGAGATCCCGGGCGCCGACCCCGCGGACGGCGACGTCATCGCGCTCGACATGGCGACCGACGAGGTCCTGTGGACGATGCCCGTCAAGGGCCGCCCGAACCACATCTCGATCTCGCCCGACGGCAACCACCTCTACGTCCCGATCCGCAGCGCCGCGCACGTCGAGATCGTCGACGTGAACACGCAGTCGATCGTCGGCAAGGTCAACTGCGGCTGGGGCCCGCACGGCACCAAGCTCTCCCCCGACGGCCGGCTGCTCTACGTCGGCAACATCATCAACCACACGTTCGCCGTCATCGACGTCGAGCAGCTGCAGCTCGTGCAGGCGGTCCCGACGCGCGCCGCGGTGCGGCCCTTCGTGATCACCGCCGACGGCACGACCGCCTACGCGCAGCTCTCCGGCCTGCACGGCTTCGTGGTGCTCGATCTCGAGGCGGGCCGGCTCGCGCAGACGGTCCACCTCCCCGAACTTCCCCTGGGAACCCCGTCGGAGACGGAGTTCCCGTACACGCTCGGCCACGGGCTGGCCATGACCAAGGCGGAGGACGAGCTGTGGCTCGCGTCGACGGCGGGGGGCTACCTCGCGGTCTACGACGTGCCGTCGCTGAAGCTCGAGCAGCTCGTCGAGGTGGGCTCCGAGCCCGGCTATGTGCTGCTCGACAAGGCCGAGAAGCTGGTGTTCGGATCGAACCGGAACGAGGACACCGTGTCGATCATCGAGAGGTCCACGCGCACCGAGGTGGCGCGCGTCGGGGTCGGGAAGCACCCCGGACGGCTGAAGTACGTCGAAGTTGAGGCCTGATCGGAGGATCAGGCCGTACCGCCCTGACCGGCATTCGAGGAGGAGAGGGAATGAGGAGACGATGGGGAGCCCTGCTCACGGGGCTCGCGCTGGCGTTGACCCTGACGGCCGCGGGCTGCGGGGATGACGAGGAAGAGCCGGCCGACGAGGGCCAGGCCGCGACCGCCGAGGGCTTCAAGCCCGAGGGCACGGTCAACTTCTGGGTCCCGGCGCCGCCTGGCGGCGGCAGCGACCTGATGGTCCGCAACTTCGCGGACTACTACCGCGACCTCGGCGACGCCGACGTGGCGATCGAGAACTTCGAGAACTACACCGCGTTCGAGCGGCTGATCGACCAGCACGAAGGCGATCCGAACTACATCGTGGGCTCGACCTCGGGCTCCTCGTACGTCTGGTCGCTCACGGAGCTGGACATCGGCTTCGACTACGACAGCTTCACCAACCTGTCCGTCTTCGCCGAGGACGGGAACTTCATCGTCGTTCCGGACGACAGCCCGTTCCAGAGCTATGACGATCTCATCAACGCGGCCAAGGGCGAGACGCTCACGGTCGCCCACGCGGGCGCCGGCGGCGTGAACGCCGTCGCCGAGCAGCAGATCGAGCAGGCCGCCGGCGTGGAGTTCGAGCCGGTGATCTTCGAGTCGGGCGGCGAGCAGCTGCAGGCCATTCTCGGCAAGGATGTCGACTTCGCGATGATGGAGCCCAGCGAGTTCATCCAGAACGTGGAGAAGGGCGACGTCCGCGCGATCCTCAACCTGTCCGAGGAGCCGAACGCCTCGCCGCTGCTGGCGGACGTGCCGGTGCCCTCGGCGGTCGGCCTCGACGTCGACTTCGCCAACCAGTTCCGCGCGTTCATCGGGGCCAAGGGCCTCAGCGAGGAGCAGACGCAGTACTGGGTCGACGTGATGGAGGGCTGGACGCAGAGCGACGCCTACACGACGTACGTGGACGAGAGCCTCGTCTCGCCCGTCTTCTACGGCGGCGCGGATGCCCTCTCGTACATCGAGACCGAGAAGGCGACGTTCGAGGAGCTCAACCCGGACGCGAAGCGCTGAGGGCCGCGGGTCGATGAACGGTGCACGCCCCGGGCTCCGGGGAGACGTGGTGTTCGCAGGTGTGCTGACGCTGGGCGGCCTGGTGGTCGCCGTCCAGTCGCTCATCTACGGGATCATGGACGAGGGCCGGCTGGGGCCCGGGGCTGTGCCGTTCTTCGCAGGAGTCGCGCTCGCGCTGACCGCGGGCTGGACGGCCGCGGTCGCGCTGCGGCGCGGCCCCGGCGGCGGTGACCGCCTCGAGACGGGCCTCTCGGACGTGGACGCGGAGATCGCCGCCGCCGCGGCCGAGGCCGAGGCGCCCGGCGCCGGCCGCCGCAGCCTCGCCCTGTTCGGGCTGCTGGCCGGGATGCTGCTCGTGAGCCAGCTCATCGGGCTCGTCGCGGCGGCCGTGCTCTTCGTCTTCGTCGTCGCGATCGCGGTCGAGCGGCTGCCGCTGCGCAAGTCGCTGCTGCTGGCCGGCGTCGCCGCGCTGATGATCTGGGCCATCTTCGTGCTGCTGCTCGACATCCCGTTCTAGACGATGCTCGACCACCTCAGCATCGGCTTCGAGCTCGCCGCGCAGCCGGAGAACCTGCTCTTCTGCCTGCTCGGCGTCACGCTCGGCACGATCATCGGCGTGCTGCCCGGGCTGGGCTCGAGCTCGGGCATCGCGATCCTGCTGCCGCTGGTCCTGACCATGGAGCCGCTGCCCGCGCTGATCATGCTCGCGGGCGTCTACTACGGCTGCGAGTACGGCGGGACGATCTGCTCCGTGCTGCTCGGCGTGCCGGGCGAGGGAGCCTCGATCGTCACGGTGATCGAGGGCCACAAGATGGCGCTGAAGGGGTTGGCGGGACAGGCGCTCGCGATCGCGGCGATCGGCTCGTTCTTCGCCGGGACGATCAGCATCGTCGCGCTGTCGCTCGCCGCCCCCGTCTTCGCCGACCTGGCGATCAACTTCGGGTCGCCGGAGATGTTCGCCTTGATGGTGCTCGGCCTCGTGACCGTCGCGGGACTCGTGGGCACCGAGCGGTCGAAGGGCTACGCGATGGCGGCCATGGGCGCGGCGCTCGCCATGATCGGGCTCGACCCGGTGAGCGGCACCCCGCGCTTCACGCTCGGCCTCCCGGAGCTGCACTTCGGGCTCACGCTGATCGCCGTGGTGATCGGCATGGTCGCCTTCGCCGAGCTCATCACCCAGGGCGCCCAGCGCGCGCGCCCGCCGATCAAGAGCAAGTACCGCGACCTGCTGCTCTCGCGCCGGGACCTCAAGAAGTCCTCGGGCGCCATCGGCCGCGGCGGCGTGCTCGGCTTCCTCGTCGGCTGCCTGCCGGGCGCCGGCCCCACGCTGTCGACGTTCTTCTCCTACGCGCTCGAGAAGAAGCTCGCCGCGGGCAAGCCCGGCGACGAGTTCGGTCGCGGCGACATCCGCGGCGTCGCCGGCCCGGAGTCGGCCAACAACGCCGCCGTGAACGGCGCGCTGGTGCCGACGCTCTCGCTCGGCATCCCCGGCTCGGGCACGACGACGATCCTGCTCGGCGCGTTCATCGCGTTCGGCATCCAGCCCGGCCCCCTGCTGCTCGAGCGCCAGGAGGAGCTCGTCTGGGGCCTGATCGCGTCGTTCTACATCGGCAACATCGTGCTGCTGGTGCTGAACCTGCCGCTGGCCCCGCTCTTCGCCGCCTTCCTGCGGATCCCGTACACGTACATCTACCCGGTGGTCGTCGCGATCGCGATGATCGCGGCGTTCGCGCTCAACGCCACGCTCTCCGACGCGTGGATCGCCCTCGCCGCCGGCGGCCTCGGCTTCTTCATGCTCCGCTACGGCTACCCCGTCGCGCCGGCGATCCTGGGGTTGATCCTCGGGCCGTTGCTCGAGACGCACCTGCGGCGATCGCTGGCCATGGGCGTGGGCTCGCCCGACATCTTCCTCGAGCGCCCGATCGCGCTCTCGCTGTTCGCGGTCACGCTGCTGGCCATCGCCGCGCCGCTGGTCATCCGCTTCATCCGCCGTCGGGCCGCGTAGCGGCATACAGTCGTATACAATTGCTCCAAAGCGAACGCGAGCGGAGGAGAGAACGTGGACGAGGTCCAGATCACGTCGAGCCGGGACGGCGGCGTCAAGGAGGTCGTGCTCAACCGGGCGGCGAAGCGCAACGCCCTCTCCCCGCCGATGTTCGACGCGCTGATCGAGGCCTTCGAGGCCGAGCCGGGCGAGGCCGAGCGCGCGGTGCTGATCCGCGGTGAGGGCCCGGTGTTCTGCGCCGGCGTCGACCTCTCGGAGCGCATCAAGAACGGCTGGCCGACCAAGAGCCCGCTCGTGCGGCTGTGCGAGGCGATCCGGACGTACCCGCTGCCCGTCGTGGCCGCCATGCACGGTCATGCCGTGGCCGGCGGCGCCATGCTCGCCATGCACTGCGACCTGATCATCGCCGGCGAGGGCGCGCGCTTCGCGATGCCGCTCGCGCAGCTCGGCATCGCGCCGCCGTGGATCATGACCAGCCGCACCATCGACCGGCTCGGGCCCGCGCTCGGCCGCGACGTCCTGCTGATGGGCCATCCCGTCACCGCCGAGCGCATGTACCAGCACAACGCCGTCAACGCCTGCGTCCCGGGCCACCTCTATCAGGCCGAGGTCGACCGCGTGATGGATCAGCTCGTGGCCAACGCGCCGCTCTCGCTGCGGGCCGTCAAGGCCGCGCTCTCGATCATCGGCGAGGCCGGCGGCGCGACCGCCCATCCCGACCAGGAGGCGTTCGTGCGCGGCGCGCTCGACAGCGAGGACGCCCGCGAGGGCATGCGCGCGCGGCTCGAGAAGCGCGCTCCGTCGTTCCAGGGGCGGTAGGTGGCGGAGCGCAGGCCACCGCTCGACGGAGTGCGCGTGCTCGACCTCACGCGCTTCGTCGCCGGTCCCTACTGCACGATGCTGCTCGCCGACCAGGGCGCCGACGTGGTGAAGGTCGAGCCGTTCGGCGGCGAGGACACGCGCGCGCTCGACATCAAGCTCGACGGGGTCAGCACGTACTTCCTGCGGTTCAACCGCAGCAAGCGGAGCATCTGCGTCGACCTCAAGCACGAGGCGGGCCGGGGCGTGCTCGAGCGGCTCGTGCGCGGCGCCGACGTGCTCGTGGAGAACTTCCGGCCCGGCGTGCTCGAGCGCCTCGGGTTCGGCTGGCCGCGCCTGCGCGAGCTCAACCCGCGGCTCATCTACGCGACGATCACCGGCTTCGGCCACTCCCCCTCCCCCTACCGCGACCGCGCGGCCTTCACCCCGATCGTGGAGGGCGTGGCGGGGACGGTCATCTACCGCAACGAGGTCGACCCGCCGACCATCACCGGCTACCCGGTGGGCGACATCTTCCCCGCGTCGCTGGCCGCGGGCGCGATCGGCATGGCGCTCTACCGGCGCACCCACGACAACGAAGGAGCGCGCATCGACATGGCGATGTACGACGCGATGGTGTCGATGAACGAGCGAGCCGTGGGCATGGCCGGGATGGTCGGACGCGACTTCCTGCCCGGCCGCGCCTCGGACCTGGGCTCGGCGCCCTCCGGCGTCTTCCAGGCGAGCGACGGCTTCCTCAGCATCTCGGTCGTCGGCGACCGGATCTGGGCGCGGTTCTGCGAGGCCATCGAGCGGCCCGACTGGACCGAGGACGAGCGGCTCGCCACGGGGCCGGGCCGCGCCGCGCACTTCCAGGACGTGATCAAGCCCGGCATGGAGGCCTGGCTCTCCACGCGCACCCGCGGCGAGGCCGTCGAGCGCCTGTCGGAGGCCGGCGTGCCCGCCGCCGAGGTGGCGCGCCCGCTGGAGATCCTCGACGCGCCGCAGGCCCTCGCGCGCGACATGATCATCGAGTACGAAGCGGCCGAGAACGGCGTGAAGGCGAAGGTCGTCGGCAACCCGATCCGCTTCGAGGGCGAGGAGAAGCTCGAGCCCGGCGACGCGCCGGTGCTCGGCCAGCACACGGTCGAGGTGCTGCGCGACTGGGCCGAGATCGACGACGGCGAGATCGAGGAGCTGCTCGCCGCCCCCGCGATCCGCCAGGCGGGCCGGTCATGAGCCTCCGCGGCGCGGCCTTCATCGCGGGCGCCTTCGAGCATCCCCGGCGCGAGATCCCCGACGCGTCGCTCGCGCAGATCCACGCCGAGGTCGCGCTCGGCGCGCTGGCCGACGCGGGGCTCACGCTCGCCGACGTCGACGGGTACTTCTGCGCCGGCGACGCCCCCGGGTTCGGCCCGGTGAGCATGGCCGACCACCTCGGCCTGAAGCTCAGCTACATGGACTCGACCGAGAGCGGCGGCTCCTCCTACGTCGCCCACGTCGGCCACGCCGCGGCGGCGATCGCCGCCGGCAGGTGCCGCATCGCGCTGATCACCCTGGCCGGCAAGCCGCGCACGGGCGGGGCGCCCCCCGGCGGGAGCATGGGCGACCCGGTCGCGCCCGAGACGCCGTTCGAGGCCGTCTTCGGGCCGACGACGCCGGCGCTGTACGCGCTCGCCGCGCAGCGCCACATGCACGAGTTCGGCACCACGTCCGAGCAGCTCGCCGAGATCAAGGTCGCCGCGTCGATCCACGCGAGCCACAACCCGAACGCGCTGCTGCAGAAGGTGGTCACGGTCGAGCAGGTGGTGGAGTCGCCGATGGTCAGCGACCCGCTGCACCGGCTCGACTGCTGCGTGGTCACCGACGGAGGCGGGGCCCTCGTGGTCGTGGCGCCCGGCGTGGCGCGCGACCTCGAGCGCACGAGCGTGAAGCTCCTCGGCCACGGCGAGGCGCCCAAGCACTCGTCCAACGGGCGGATCGACCTCACGTTCACCGGCGCCGCGTGGTCGGGCCCGCGCGCGTTCGAGGAGGCGGGCGTGAAGCCCGCCGACATCGATTACGCGTCGATCTACGACTCCTTCACCATCACGGTGCTCGAGACCATCGAGGATCTGGGCTTCTGCGAGAAGGGCGAGGGCGGGCGGTTCGTCACCGGCGGCGCGCTGGTGGCGCCGCACGGGAAGCTCCCGTTCAACACCGACGGCGGCGGGCTCTGCAACAACCATCCGAGCAACCGAGGCGGCATGACGAAGGTGATCGAGGCGGTCCGCCAGCTGCGCGGCGAGGCGCATCCCGCGGTGCAGGTCCCGGACTGCGAGCTGGCGCTCGCCCATGGCACGGGCGGGACGCTCGGCGCGCGCATGGGCAGCGCCACCGTCGTCCTCGGGCGGGCGGACGCGTGAGCGGCTCCCTGCCCGCGCCCGCGCCGCGCGTGAACCCCGAGGCCAAGCCGTTCTGGGACGCGACCGCCGAGGGCCGGCTGCTGCTCCAGCGGTGCGGCGACTGCGGGTCGGTCATCTGGTACCCGCGCGGCTTCTGCCCCGAGTGCTCGGGCACGCGGATCGACTGGTTCGTGGCGTCAGGGCGCGGCGTCGTGTACAGCTTCACGATCAACCGCCGCGGTCTCGGGCCCTATGCCGAGGCCGGCGCGTACGTGATCGCCTACGTCGAGCTCGAGGAGGGCCCGCGCGTGATGACCAACATCGTTGATGCCGACTTCGACCGGCTCGCCGTGGGCGACGCCGTCGAGGCCGTCTATCACGACACCGGGGAGGGCACGGCGCTCGTGCGCTTCCGGCCCGCCGCATGAGCCGGGTCGCGCTCATCACCGGCGCGGCGCGCGGCATCGGCGCGGCCACCGCGCAGCGGCTGGCGCGCGACGGCTACGCCGTCGTGCTCGCCGACCTCGATCCCGCCGACGAGGTCGCCGCCGCCGTCGGCGGCGCCGCCCGGGCCGTGGCGTGCGACGTCACCGACCGCGCGCAGGTGGAGGCGGCGGTGCAGCTGTGCGTGGACGAGCTCGGCTCGCTGGACGTGCTCGTCACGTCGGCGGGCGTGCTGCGCGACGACCTCGTGCACCGGCTCTCGGAGGAGGACTTCGACCTCGTCATCGCCACGCACCTGAAGGGCACCTTCCTGTGCGCGCAGGCGGCGCAGGCCGCGATGGTCCCGCGCAAGAGCGGCGCGATGGTGTTCCTCTCGTCCGGCTCCGCCCGCGGCAACCGCGGCCAGGCCAACTACTCGGCCGCGAAGGCGGGCATCGAGGGCCTGGCGCGGACGCTGGCCATCGAGCTCGGGCGCTTCGGGATCCGCGTCAACGCGGTGGCGCCCGGGTTCATCGAGACCCGGATGACGCGCGAGATCGCCGAGCGGACGGGCGTCGACTACGAGCAGGTCAAGGCGGCGCGCGCCGAGACCGTCGCGCTGCGGCGCGTCGGGCAGCCCGAGGAGATCGCGTCGGTGATCGCGTTCCTGGCCGGCGACGACTCCTCGTACATGACCGGCCAGGTCCTCTCCGCCCGCGGGGCGCCGTGACCGACGAGCGGCGCGTGCTGACGCGGTTCGAGATGACCGTCGAGCGCGGGAAGATCCAGGAGTTCGCGCGCGCGACGGGCGCGACCGACCCGGCGTACTTCGGCGAGCGGCCGCCGGTGCCGCCGACCTTCCTCATCTCCGCCGCGCACTGGCGCCCGCTCGACGCCCCGCTCCCCTACGAGTCGCTGGGCATGGACCTCCGGCGCGTGCTGCACGGCGAGCAGGAGTTCCGCTTCCACGGCGCGCCGCCGTGCGCGGGGGAGCGGCTCACGGTCGAGGTCCGGATCGAGTCGCTCACCTCCAAGCAGAGCCGCCGCGGCGGGCAGATGCGGGTCGCGCACATCGTCACCGACTTCACCGACGAGCACGGCCGGCTCGTGGCCGAGGCGCGCTCGACGACGCTCGAGACGGGAGCGCCGGTATGAGCCTCCCGGAGCGCAGCTTCGGGCCGGTGACGCGCACCGACATCGTGCGCTACCAGGGCGCGAGCGGCGACTTCAACCCGATCCACCACGACGAGCCGTTCGCGCACGCGGCCGGGCTGCCGACGGTGCTCAGCGTCGGCATGCTGCAGGCCGGCTACCTCGCGACGTACTGCGCCGAGCAGTTCGGGCCCGAGAACGTGCGCGCCTTCAAGGTGCGGTTCCTGGAGCGCGTGTGGCCGGGCGACGTGCTCACGTGCTCGGGCGAGATCGTGGCCGGGGAGCCGTCGCAGATCACGGTCGAGCTGCGCATGGAACGCGCGCCCGGCGAGGCCGTCCTGACGGGGAGCGCCACCTTCGCTGTCTGATAGATTTCGCGTCAATGTCCAGTATATTGACGCGATGGATGGTTCCGGCGCTGCTCGCGGCGGCGCTCGCGGGCTGCGGCGGCGGCGGCGAGGCCGCGACGGTCTCCCCGCCCACCGAGCGCGCGGTCATCGTGGCCGCGACCACCAGCCTCGAGGACACCGGGCTCATGCCCGAGCTGGTGAAGCGCTTCCACGACGAGACGCCGTGGCGGCTGAAGACCCTGTCCGTCCCGTCCGGCGAGGCCCTGGGACTGATCCAGCGCGGCGCGGCCGACGTCGCGGTCACCAACGCGCCGGTCGAGGAGCACGAGGCGCTGGAGACCGGCAAGGCCTGCTGCCGCACCCTCGTCATGCAGAACGACTTCGTGATCGTCGGCCCACCTGGCACGCCGGCGTTCAAGGGGGGTCTGTCCCCCCTCGATGCGATGCGGCTGATCGTCGCCCGCGAGCTGCTCTTCATCTCGCGCGGCGACGAGTCGGGCACGAACGAGTTCGAGCTCGGGCTGTGGGACGAGGCGGGCGTCAAGCCCACCGGCGACCGCTACCTCGAGTCCGGCCAGGGCATGGGCGCCACGCTGCGCATCACCTCCGAGAAGGCGGCGCTGACGATCACCGACCGCGGCACGTACGCCGCCGAGCGGGAGCACCTCGACCTCGAGATCGTCTACGAGTCGCCGGAGGAGATGCCCGCGCCGTACAGCATGCTGCGCGCCACCGACGAGGCCGGGCGCCGCGTCAACGCGGAGGGCGCCGAGGCCTTCGCGCACTGGCTGATGGACCCCGACACGCAGCGCTTCATCGGCTCCTTCGAGGTCGGCGGCCAGCAGCTGTTCGAGCCGGCGGTCGCCGAGCGCTGACGCGTGTGGGAGCTCCTGAGCGAGTTCCGGGAGGCGCTCGAGCTGCTCGCCTCCGGCGACCCCGAGCTGTGGGGGATCGTCGGGCGCACGCTGGCGATCACGGGCACGTCGACGGTGATCGCGGCCGTCGTGGCGCTCCCGCTCGGCGCGTGGCTCGGCGCGAGCCTCCGCCCCCGGCGCGGGCTGCTGGTCGGCCTGATGAGCACCGGCATGGCGCTCCCGCCGGTGGTGGTCGGGCTGTTCGTCGCGCTGCTGCTCGAGCGCGAAGGGCCGCTGGGCGCGCTCGGCTGGCTCTACACGCCGCAGGCCATGGTCGTCGCGCAGGTGATCATCGCGACGCCGGTGATCGCGTCGGTCGCCGCGCTCTCCTTCGAGCAGGCCGACCCGGAGCTCGGCGCCCAGCTGCGCGCGCTGGGCGCGGGCCGCGCGCGGGCGACGCTGCTGGTCGCGCGGGAGATCCGCCGCTCGCTGGTCGTGGCGGTCCTCGCCGGCTTCGGCTCGGTGATGTCCGAGGCCGGGGCGGCGCTCATCGTCGGGGGCAACATCGCCGGCCAGACGCGCGTGATGACCACGGCGATCGTGCTCGGCACGAGCCAGGGCGACTACAACGGGGCGCTCGCGCTGGGGATGATCCTCGTCGGGCTGACGGCGCTCGTGAACGTGGCCGCGGCGCTGGCGCGGCCGCCGCGGACGGGGGTCGCGTGAGCGCCGAGCTCCGCGACGTCGTCGTGCGGCGCCGGCTCGAGGTCGACCGCCTGGCCTTCGCGCCCGGCCGCGTGACCTGCGTGCTGGGCGGCAACGGCGCGGGGAAGTCGACGCTCGTGCGGGCGCTCGCCATGGTGCAGCCGGTCGACCGCGGCACGGTGCTGCTGGGCGGCGAGCCGCTCACGGAGCGGCGGGCGCGGCGCGAGGTGGCGGCGGTGCTCCAGCGCACGATGCTCTGCCGCGGGACGGTGGCCATGAACGTCGGGCTGCCGCTGCGCTTCCGCGGCCTCGAGCCGGGCGGCCGCGTGGACGAGTGGCTGGAGCGGCTGGGCATCGCCCACCTGCGCGACCGGCCCGTCGACCGGCTCTCGGGCGGCGAGGCGCGGCGCGTCAGCCTGGCCCGCGGGTTCGCGTGCTCGCCCCGGCTGCTGCTGCTCGACGAGCCGTTCGCCGGGCTCGACCACGTGACCCGCCACGGCCTGCTCGCCGACCTCGGCCGCCTCCTGCGCGCGCAGGCCGGCACGACGGTGCTCGTCACGCACGACCCGCAGGACGTCATGCTGCTCGCCGATGACCTCGCCATCCTGCGCGAGGGGCGCGTGGTCGCCGAGGGAACGGCGAGCGCGCTGCTGACCTCGCCGCCCAACGCGTACGCCGCCCGGCTGCTCGGCTACGAGAACGTGACCGACGCGTTCGCGCTCCGCTCCCGCGACCTGCGCCCGTCGGACGAGCCGGACGCCTGGCGGGCGGTCGCCGACCGCGTCGTCCCCGGCCGCGACGGCTCGAGCCTGATCCTCCGGGTGGGCGAGACCGAGCTGCTGGGCTGGGCCCCGCCCGGCTGGGCGCCGCCCGGGCCGCCGCCGTTCGAGCTCGGCGTGGCGGCGCGCCCCGACGCGATCGTGCGGTTCGGCCGGTGACCGACCCGCTGCCCGGCGTCGTCGGCGCCAACCTGCGCCGCCTGCGGCTCGAGCGCAACATCGCGCTCGGCGACCTGGCCGAGGCCAGCTCCGTGTCGCGCGCGACGCTCGCCGCGCTCGAGTCCGGCAAGGGCAACCCGACGCTCGGGACGCTGAGCGCGCTGTGCAGCTCGCTCGGCGTGCCGCTCGCCGCGGTGCTCGACGAGGCCGACACCGACGCGGTCGTCGTGGTCTCGGCGCGCGAGCGCGGCTGGGGCGAGGAGGACGGCATCCGCGGCATCCTCCAGCTCCCGCGCCCGGCGTTCGTCGAGCTCAACGAGTTCGAGCTCGCGGCCGGCAAGAGCTACCCCGGCAACGCGCGCCCGCCCGGCACGCTGGAGCACTTCCTGCTCGTCGAGGGCGACGTCGAGGTGACGATCGGCGACGAGACGGTGCAGCTGCAGCGCGGCGACTATCTGCGCTTCCCGGCCGACCGCCCGCACGCCTACCGCACCTTGGGGGGTACCGCCAGAGCGATCCTGGTGATGGACTACTCGGCGTGAGCGACGGCATCGGCTTCGAGCTCCTGCGCTTCCGCACCCGCAACGGCGAGGGCACGACGGTCTACCTGACCCGCCATCCGCTGCACGCGGTCCGCGTGTCGGTCGTCTGCTTCGAGCAGCCGACGCGGCTCGACCACTGGTGCTCGGCCGAGGGGCATCCCGAGGCGATCGTGGCCGGCTTCTTCCTGCGCGACCCCTACCGGCCGCTCGGCGAGGTGCGGCTCGGCGGGAAGCCCGTCACGCACGAGCCGATCGCGGAGCCGTTCGGCCCGCAGCGCGCGTGCGTGCACGTCCACGACGGCCAGATCCGGCTCACGCGCCGCGGCCGCCTGCCCGACGACCCGCCCGGCGACCTCGTCCACGCGGGCCCGCTGCTCGTCGAGGACGGGCGCTCCCTTATGGACGGCGGCGACCTCGAGGGCTTCAGCGCGGGCGCCGCGCAGTTCGACTCGGACATCACCGCCGAGCGCCACCCGCGCTGCGCGCTGGGCATCGGCGACGACGAGCTGCTCGCGGTCTGCTGCGACGGCCGGCGGACCGGCGTCGACACCGGGCTCGAGCTCGCCGAGCTGGCCCGCCTCATGATCTCCTTCGGGGCACGCGACGCGATCAACCTCGACGGCGGCGGCTCGGCCACGCTCGTCCACCGCCGCCACCTGCTCAACCGGCCGTACTCGAACGTCGACCAGCCGGCGCCCGAGTCGCGCCCGGTGGTCACGGCGCTGCTGCTCAGGTAGTCCGGTGGACGAGCCCGGGCAGCTCGCGCCCGAGGACGCCCGACAGCCATCCGGCGACGCCGATGAGCCCCTCGAGGTCGATGCCGGTCCCGACCCCCTCGCCCTCGAGCAGGTAGACCAGATCCTCGGTGGCGACGTTGCCCGTGGCGCGCGGCGCGAACGGACAGCCGCCGAGCCCGCCGATCGAGGCGTCGAGGCGCTCGACGCCGTGCTCGAGCCCCGCGTAGGCGTTCGCGTAGCCGGTGTTGCGCGTGTTGTGCAGGTGCAGGCCGACGGTCATGCCCGCGGCGCTCGAGGCCTCCGGCACGAGGCGGCGGACCTGTGCGGGCACGCCGACGCCGATGGTGTCGGCGAGGAGGATCTCGTCGGCGCCGGCGGCGGCCATGCGGCCGGCGTGGTCGACGACCACGCCCGGGTCCACGCGCCCCTCGAACGGGCAGCCGAACGCGACGGCGAGCGTGACGCTGCAGCGGAGCCCCGCCTCGTGCGCGGCGCCGGCGATCTCGGCGGCCACGGCGGCGCCCTGCTCGACGGTCATCCCCTGGTTGCGCTGCCCGAACGTGTCGGTGAGCGGATAGGCGACGTCGATGAGGTCGGCGCCGGCGGCGGCCGCGCGGTCGAACCCGCGGCGGTTGAGCGCGAGCGCGGCGTAGGTCACGCCGTCCGCGCGCTGCAGCGCCTCGAACACCTCCTCGGCGCCGGCCATCTGGGGGACGAGCTTGGGATGGACGAAGCTCGCGGCCTCCACGCGCGGCAGGCCGGTCGCGCTCAGCCGGTCGCAGAGCTCGGCGCGCACCGCGGGCTCGAGCACCGCGGGGTCGTTCTGCAGCCCGTCGCGCGGGCCGACGTCGCAGACGATCATCCACCGGATGATTGCATGCAGAACCTGTGATCACGAGGTCGCACAGCGCCAACGAGTGTGCTTTTGTATGCATATGGACGCTCCTACCAGCACCATGCGGGTGCGGGACGAGCTGCGCGCCGCGATCCTCGACGGCACGCTGGAGCCGGGCGAGAAGCTGCGCGCCGAGGCGCTCGCCGAGCGGTTCGGCACCTCCCGGACGCCGATCCGCGAGGCGCTCGTGCTGCTCGAGCGCGAAGGCCTCGCCGAGCTGCTGCCCAACCGCGGGGCCATCGTCCGCCCGTTCGACCACGCCGACCTGCTCGACCTCTACGACGTCCGCGCGCTGATCGAGCCGTACGCGGCCGCGCGGGCCGCCACGCGGATCGGGCCGGACGGGATCGAGCGCCTGCGCGCGCTCTGCGAGCTGCCGCGGGCGGTCGCCGACCAGGTCGCCTACAACGAGGAGTTCCACAGCATCATCGCCCACGCCGCGGGCTCGAACCGGCTGCTGGGCGCGCTGCGGTCGGTCGCCGGCATCCCGCGCACGTTCCGGACGGCGTTCTGGGCCGACCGCCGGCAGCGCGAGCAGTCGCTCTTCTGCCACCGCGAGCTCGTGTCGGCGTTCGAGCAGCGGCGCCCGGAGTTCGCCGAGGCCGTCATGCGCACCCACATCCTCGGCGCGCGCGACTTCCTCATCGAGGTCATCGATGCCTGACGCCCCGCTCACCGGCATCCGCGTCGTGGAGTTCGGCCAGCTCCTGGCCGGCCCGTACGTCGGCACGCTGCTCGGCGACTTCGGCGCCGACGTGGTCAAGGTCGAGGCGCCCGGCGGCGGCGACCCGATGCGCGACTGGGGCCGCCTCCGCCACGAAGGCCACTCGCTGTGGTGGTCGGTGCTCGCGCGCAACAAGCGCAGCGTCACGCTCAACCTGCGCACCGGCCGCGGGCAGGCGCTGGCCTGCGACCTGGCCGCGAACGCCGACGTGGTGCTCGAGAACTTCCGCCCCGGCACGATGGAGAAGTGGGGCCTCGGGCCCGAGGACGTCCACGCCCGCAACCCGGGAGCGATCTACGCGCGCGTGTCGGGCTACGGGCAGACCGGGCGCTACCGCGACCGCCCCGGCTTCGCGTCGGCCGGCGAGGCGATCTCCGGCCTGCGGCACATCAACGGCTACCCCGGGCAGGCGCCGCCGCGCAGCGGCATCTCGCTCGGCGACACGCTCGCGGCCCAGTCGGCGTTCCAGGGCATCCTCCTCGCGCTCTACGCGCGCGACGCGCGCGGGGCGACCGGCCAGGTGGTCGACGCCTCGATCGCCGACGCCTGCTTCGCGATGATGGAGTCCACCGTCGTCGAGTACGAGAAGACGGGCGCCATCCGCGAGCCGACCGGACCGCGGCTGCCGCGGATCGCGCCGTCGAACGTCTACCGCAGCAAGGACGGCAAGTGGGTGGTGATCGCCGCGAACCACGACACCCTGTGGAAGCGCCTCGCCGAGCTGATGGGCCGGCCGGAGCTGGGCGAGGACCCGCGCTTCGAGTCGCACCACGCGCGCGGCGAGAACGAGGACCTGCTCGACGAGCTGATCGGCGACTGGGCCGGGCGGTACACGGCGGCCGAGCTGGACGAGAGGGTCAACGAGGGCGGCGTGGTCTGCTCGCCCGTCTACGACGCCAAGGACATCTCGGAGGACCCGTACTTCCGCGAGCGCGGGCTGCTCGAGCCGCACGTGGACGAGGTGCACGGCGAGATGAGCATGCCGGGCGTGGTGCCGAAGCTCACCGGCACGCCGGGGCGGGTCCGCCGCGGCGCGCGCTGGACGGTGGGCGCCGACACCGCGGAGGTGCTCGGCGACCTCGGCGTCGGCGGGGCCGAGCTGGAGGAGCTCAGGAGCGAGGGCGTGATCTGATGAGGAGGGAGCGCACGTGGCGTACCGGCTAGGCGTGGACGTCGGAGGGACGTTCACCGATCTGTTCCTCGTCGAGGACTCCGACCACCGGCAGTGGCGGGTGAAGACCCCGTCCACCCCGGCCGACCCTTCCGAGGGCGTCCTCAACGGCGTCCGGCGCATCTGCGAGGAGGCGGGCATCTCGCCCGGCGCGCTGCGCAACGTCGTCCACGGCACCACGGTGGCGACCAACGCGGTGCTCGAGTCCAAGGGCGCGCGCGTCGGCCTCATCACCACCCAGGGCTTCGGCCAGATCCTGCACCTCGCGCGGTCGCAGACGCCCGGCCCGCTGGCCGGCTGGATCATCATGATCAAGCCCGACCCGCCGGCCTCGCTGGCCGACACGCGCGAGGCGATCGAGCGGATGGACGCGCGCGGCGAGACGCTCGTCCCGGTCGACCGCGAGCAGGTCGCGCGGGTCGTCCGCGACCTCATCGGCTCGGGCGTGGAGTCGCTCACCGTCAGCCTCATCAACGCGTACGTCGACGGCCGCCACGAGCGCGAGATCGCCGCGATCGTGGAGGAGGTGCACCCCGGCTTCCCGGTCACGATCTCGTCCGACGTGCTGCCGGAGTTCCGCGAGTACGAGCGGACGCTGACCGCGTGCATGAACTCGTACGTGCGGCCGACGGTGGCCCGCTACGTCGACCGCCTGCAGAGCTCGCTGCGCGAGCTGGGGGTCGCCACCGAAATCGACATCCTGCGCTCGGACGCGGGCGTCATGACGCCCGCCGAGACCGCCCGCAACCCGGTCTACGGGGTCCTCTCGGGCCCGAGCGGCGGCGTGGCGGGCGCGCTCTACGTGGCCGCCCGCGCCGGCTACCCGAACATCCTCACGTTCGACATGGGCGGGACGTCGACCGACGTCTCGCTCTGCCAGGCGGGCGAGCCGACGATCGGGCGCGAGACCACGATCGGCCAGTTCCGGATCAAGATCCCGTCGATCGACGTGCACACGGTGGGCGCCGGCGGCGGCTCGATCGCGCACGTGCCGGAGCTGACCGGCGCGCTGCGCGTCGGACCGGAGTCGGCCGGCGCCGAGCCCGGACCCGCGGCCTACGGCCGCGGCGGCGACGGCCCCGACCGTGACCGACGCCAACGTCGTCGTCGGCCACCTCCCGCCGCGCCTGATCGGCGGCGAGATGGAGCTCGACGTCGAGGCCGCCCGCACGGCGGTCGGGACGATCGCCGAGGCGATGGGCCTGAGCCTCGACGAGGCGGCCGAGGGGATCCTCAAGATCGTCAACGAGAACATGGCCGGCGCGCTGCGCGTGATCAGCGTGCAGCGCGGCCACGACCCGCGCGAGTTCGCGCTCGTCGCCTTCGGCGGCGCGGGACCGCTGCACGCCAACGCCGTGGCCGAGCTGATGGGCTCGTTCCCCGTCATCGTGCCCCCGTCCCCCGGCCTGCTCTGCGCGCTCGGCGACCTCGTGGCCGACTTCCGCAACGAGTTCGCGCGCACGCTGATCCGCCTGACCGCGGACGCGACCGGCGAGGAGATCGACGGCATCCTCGGCGAGCTGGAGGGCCGGGCCCGCGAGTGGATGGACGCCCAGGGCATCGAGGCCGGCCGCCAGGCCGTCGCCTTCACCGCCGACATGCGCTACCACGGCCAGGGCTACGAGATCCCGGTGCCGATGGAGCGCGGCGAGGCCGCCGGCGCGCTCGAGGAGCGCTTCAACGGGCTGCACGAGCAGCTCTACGGGTTCCGCATGCCGGCGACGGCCTCGGAGATCGTCAACCTGCGCGCCGTCGGGACCGGCGTGCGCCCGAACCCCGAGCTGCCCGAGGGCGAGCTGCACGGGCCCGACCCGGGCGGCGGGGGCCCGACCTACGAGCGCGGCTCGCTGCGCCCGGGCAACCGCATCAGCGGCCCGGCCGTGATCACCGAGTTCGACTCGACGACCGTCGTCCTGGCCGGCTACGAGGCCGAGGTCGACCGCTACTTCAACATCCTGATCCGGCCGGAGGGGCAGTCATGAGAGTCGCCGAGATCCCCGACATCGAGATCGACCCGATCACGCTCGACATCATCGAGAACGCGCTCCGGCACGCGCGCTTCGAGATGGACGCGGTGCTGTTCCGCAGCGCCATGAGCCCGGTGATCCGCGAGCAGCACGACGAGTTCCCGATGCTCACCGACCCCAAGGGCCGGATGGTCGTCGGCCAGTTCGGCGCCTACATCTCGAAGATGATGGAGGAGTGGGACCGGGGCATCTACCCCGGCGACGTGATCCTCACCAGCGACCCGTACAAGTGCTCGGCGTCGATCTCCCACACGAACGACTGGCTCGTGCTGGTGCCGATCTTCTTCGAGGACGAGATCGTCGGCTGGTCGAGCCAGTTCGGCCATCAGATGGACGCCGGCGGCCGGCTCCCGGGCTCGCTGCCCACCGGCGCGACCACGGTCTTCGAGGAGGGGATCATCATCCCGCCGCTGAAGATCGTCGAGCGCGGCGAGGTGCAGGAGGACGTCCTGCGGCTGATCCTCAACAACGTCCGCCTGCCGGAGATGAACCGCGCCGACCTGTTCGCGATCATCGCCGGCTGCCGGGCGGGCGAGAAGCGCGTGATCGGGCTCTGCGAGCGCTTCGGCAAGGACGTCTACCTGGCCGCGCTGCAGGCGCTGCTCGACCGCACCCACGAGGCGATGCGCAAGCTGATCCTCGCGGCGATCCCGGAGGAGCCGCAGTCGTTCGAGGACTGGATCGACGACGACGGCCTCGGCAACGGCCCGTACAAGATGAAGCTGACGATCTGGCGCGAGGGCGACCAGGCCTGGTTCGACTGGTCCGGCACGGACCCCCAGGCCCTCGGGCCGATCAACTTCTACCTCTCCGAGGGCATGTTCAAGATGTTCATCGGGGTCTACCTGATCATGGTCAACGACCCGCAGATCCTGTTCAACGACGGGTTCTATCCGCTGCTGCACGTGGTCATGCCGGAGGGGTGCCTGCTCAGCCCGCGCTACCCGGCGGCGCTCGGCTGCCGCACGCACGGCCTCACCCGGCTCTTCGACGTCCTCGGCGGCGCGCTCTGCAAGCAGGCGCCGGAGCTCAACACGGCGGCCGGCTACGGCACCTCGCCGTACATGCTCTACAGCGGCTGGAAGGACGACGGCGAGTTCTTCTACTCGATGGAGATCCTCTACGGCGGGATCCCGGGCCGCCCGATCGGGGACGGCATGGACGGCCACTCCTGGTGGCCGCTGTTCGAGAACATCCCGACCGAGTACCTCGAGGCCTACTACCCCTTGCGGATCGACGGCTACACGACGGTCACGGACTCCGGCGGCGCCGGCCTGCACCGCGGCGGCAACGGGGTCGAGAAGCGCTACGTGTACCTCGAGCCGGGCCACGTCTCGATCCACGACGACCGCTGGCTGACCCCGCCGTGGGGCGTGCTCGGCGGGGAGCCGGGCCAGCGATCGACCAAGCTCCTGCGGCGCGCCGACGGCACCGAGGAGGTGCTGCCGGCCAAGTGCGACGAGGTCGAGGTGCAGCCCGGCGACATGCTCGTCTACCGCACGGCGGGCGGCGGCGGCTGGAAGGACCGGCTCGAGCGCCCGGCCGAGTGGGTGGCGCGCGACGTCGCGTTCGGCCTGGTCTCGCGCGAGAAGGCGACCTCGAGCTACGGCGTCGTGCTCGACGGCGGCGGCGGCGTCGACGCGGCGGCCACCGAGGCCGAGCGCGCCCGCCAGGCGGGCGAGCGCGGCGACGCGAAGGCGTTCGACTTCGGCCCCGAGCTGGCCGACGCGATCGCCAACTGCAAGGCGGAGACCGGCCTCGAGCCGCCGACGCCCGCCAAGCCGCTGCGCTGGTCGCCCCTGGAGGACCCGGACCACGCACGCGCGCGCGTGAGGGACGCGCTCGGCGGATGACCGGCTTCGCCGGACAGCGCCGGGTTCGGCAGCAGCCCCGCGGTGGTCGTCGTCGACCTCCAGCGCGGCTTCACGGACCCGGCGTGCCCGCTCGGCTCCGAGCTGGACGACGTGGTCGCGGCCACGCGGAGGCTGCTCGACGCGGCGCGCGACCGCGGCGTGCCGGTCGTCTTCACGCGCGTGGTCTACGACGACGCCAACGAGCAGGCGGCGGCCGTGTTCCTGCGCAAGGTGCCGGCGCTCGCCGTGCTGCGGCCCGGCAGCGACTGGGTGCGAGATCGACCCGCGGCTGGGCCGCCGCGACGGCGAGGCGGTGATCTCGAAGGCGTTCGCCTCGGCGTTCTTCGCCACCCCGCTCGCGTCGATGCTGACGGGCTGCGACACCCTCGTGGTGTGCGGCGCGACCACCTCGGGCTGCGTCCGCGCGACGGTCGTCGACGCGCTCCAGCACGGCCTCTCCCCGCTCGTCCCGCGCGAGTGCGTCGGCGACCGCTGGCCGGATCCGCACGAGGCGAGCCTGTTCGACATCGCCCAGAAGTACGGCGACGTGGTCCCGCTCGACGAGGCGCTCGCCGCACTCGCTTGACGATCGGTGCGAAGACAACTAGTTTGCGGCCAGTGCCGAGCGAAGGCCCCGGGGTCGTCAGCCACATCTGCCAGGCGTACCCCGACCGCGTCGAGGTCCGCGGGCGCGACCTGACCGGCGACCTGATGGGCCGCCTGACCTTCACCGAGTACTTCCACCTGCTGCTCACCGGCCAGGAGCCGAGCGACGACGAGCGCTACTTCCTCGACCTGCTGCTCGTCGCGATCGCCGAGCACGGGATGATGCCCACGAACGTCGCCGCGCGGATGACGCTGGCGGCCGACCCGGGCTCGCTGCAGGGCGCCGTCGCGGCCGGGATCCTCGGCTGCGGCCCCGTGATCCTCGGCACCTCGGAGGACTGCGCGCTGCTGCTCGAGCGGGCGCAGGGCGGCACGCCGGTGCGCGAGATCGCCGGCGAGATCCGCGCCGCGCGGCGGCAAGGTGCCGGGCTTCGGCCACCCCGTCCACAAGCCGCTCGACCCGCGCGCCGAGCGGATCCTCGAGCTGGCCGACGAGCGCGGCGTCAGCGGCGAGTACACGTGCGCTCGCGCGCGAGGTCCGCGAGGCCGTCGCACGAGGCGTGGGGCCGGCCGCTGACCATGAACGTGGCGATGCCGATCGCCGCGGTGATGCTCGACCTCGGCTTCCCGCGCGTCGACCGTGAAGGCGGTGCCGATCCTCGCCCGCACCGCGGGCTGCTCGCCCACCTCGCCGAGGAGCGCGAGCAGCCGCACCGGCTTCCTCATGGCCGGCGCGCCGAGGAGGCGGTCGAGTACCAACCACCTCCGCGATGAGCGACGACGCGGCGTACCGCGAGCAGATCGCCTATCTGCTCGAGCGCTCGCGCCTTCTACCGCGACAAGCTCGGCGGCGACGAGCCCGGCGGCCTGGACGACATCGCCGAGCTGCCGCTGACCACGAAGCAGGAGCTGCGGGCGACGGTCACGCCCGAGAACCCGTTCGGCGCGCACCTGTGCGCCGACCCGCGAGGAGATCGTCCGCATCTACTCCACGAGCGGCACGACCGGCACGCCGAGCTACATCCCGCTCACGGCCGGCGACCTCGACAACTGGATCACCGGCTCGGCGCGCAGCTACGCGGCCTCCGGCATCGAGGCCGGCCAGCGGATCGTCACGACCTACAACGCCGGGCCGTTCGTGGCCGGCGCGGCGCTCGCGTCGTTCGACCGCATCGGCCTGTGCCACATCCCGGTCGGCACCGGCAACACCGAGCGCCTCGTCCAGGCGATCGAGCTGCTCGAGCCCGAGGCGGCGGTGCTCACGCCGTCCTACGCCGCCTACGTGGTCGAATGGGCGCAGGACCGCGGCTTCGACCTCGCGGCCTCGAGCGTCGAGCGCGTGCTCGTGGCCGGCGAGCCCGGCGGCGGCGAGCCGGCGTTCCGCGCCGCGCTCGAGGCCGGCTGGGGCGCGCGGGTCACCGAGGCGATGGGGATCGGCGACATCGGCGTCTCGCTGTGGGGCGAGTGCCCCGAGCAGGACGGGATGCACCTCGGCGCGCACGGCTTCGTCCACCCCGAGCTGATCGACCCCGACACGGGCGCCGCGATCGCGCTCGCCGACGGCGCGACCGGCGAGCTCGTGCTCACGCACCTGCGCCACCGCGCCGCGCCGCTGCTGCGCTTCCGCACGCGCGACCACGTGCGCGTCGCGATGCGCCCCTGCCCCTGCGGCCGCACCGGCCCGCGGATCCGCTGCATCGGGCGCACCGACGACATGCTCATCGTTCGCGGCGTCAACGTCTTCCCGTCGGCGGTCCGCGAGGTGGTCGGCGCGTTCGCGCCGCAGGTCAGCGGCAACATCGTCGTCCGGCCGCCGGCCGAGGGCGTCAAGCAGGAGCCGCCGCTGCCGGTGGCCGTGGAGCTGGCGCGCGAGGCGCCGGCCGATGCGGCGCTGGCGGACGCGATTCGCGAGAGACTGCGCAACGTGCTCGTCGTGCAGACCCGCGTGGAGCTCGTGCCGTGGGGCAGCCTGCGGCGCAGCGAGTACAAGTCGAAGCTCGTCGAGCGGTAAGGCGAGGGAGGAATGCGAAAGCTTCAGAGCCAGGGCGTCCACCACATCACGATCGTCGGAGCCGACCGGCAGACGTCGATCGACTTCTGGGAGGGCGTGCTCGGCATGCCGTTCGTCTTCGAGCAGCCGAACCTCGACAACGCGGCCGAGAGCCATCTCTACTTCGACCCCGGCGACGGCCGCCTCATCACGATCTTCACCAACGAGGACCGCACGCCCGATCCGACGCGGACCGCGACGGACCCGGGCTGCGTGCACCACGTCGCGTTCTCGGTCTCGCAGGCCACGTTCGCCCAGGCGGTGGAGCGCCTGGACGAGCGCGGGATCGAGCACAGCGGCGTCAAGGACCGCGGGTTCATGGACTCGATCTACTTCGAGGATCCGCTCGGCCTGCTGATCGAGCTCGCGTCCTACCGCTTCGAGCCGCCGTTCGGCTACACGCACGCCGACGTGCTGCTCGAGGCGCACAAGCTCCGCGTCGAGCGGGGCGACCACCACATCGACCGCGCGCACGTGGCGGACGCGGTCGAGAACCTCATCGCGCGAACTCGGGCATCGCTGTCCGACGACCGGTCGCCGAAGGACCCGTACAGCTAGGAGGAGAGGAGGAGGCCATGGCTGCGCACACGCTCAACATCCTGACCCCGAGCGTCAACAACCTGACGGTCCGCATCTTCGTGCGGGCCGCCGGGCTCGACTTCGAGGAGGTCGACGTCTGGGGCAAGACGACCAGCGAGGAGTACCTGGGCAAGTATCCGGCGCACCTGACACCGATGCTGGAGGCGGAGGGGCTTCCGCGCGGCTCGCTCGGCGAGAGCTGCGCGATCATGCCGTACCTCTGCAACACGCATGGGCTCGACCAGTTCTACCCGACCGATCCGGGCGAGCGGGCGATGGTCGACAACGCGATGTTCTACTTGATCGGCACGCTCTATCCGCTCGTCGCGCGTGCGACGTACCCGACGCTGGGCTTCCCGCAGTACCCGGGCGAGGTCGCGACCTCGGACGCCGACGCGGACATGAAGGCCAAGGCCCAGCAGGACGCCATCGACGCCCTCGCGGAGCCGCTCGACGTCTTCCGCGCGTTCTTCCTGGACGGCAAGACGTTCATCGGCGGCGACCAGCCGTCGATCGCCGACATCAGGCTGGCGGCGACGCTCGAGTTCCTGCGCGCGATCGACTACGACTTCCCGGACTGGGCGGAGGAGTACATGAGCGCGATGGAGAGCGCGCTCGGCGAGGCCTACTCGGAGCCCGCGGCGGACGTGCGCGGCTTCGTGGCCTCGGTCAAGGGCGGCTGAGCCGGGCGTCGCGCTCGCGCCAGGCGCCGTAGGCGAGCATCGCCAGCGCCGCGAGGGCGACGAGCAGCTCGGGCGGCAGGTCGAGCTCGCCGGCGACGGCGGCCGGCGCCGGGTTCCCGGTGCGGGCCGCCGCCGCGGTCGCGGGCGGCAGCGAGTCGAGCGGGGCGATGAGGACGCCCTCGACCTCGTCGCCGCTCTCGGCCTCCGGCTCCGGCTGCGGCTCGGGCTCCTTGCGGCGGCGCGCCGGCCGGCGCTCCTCGCGGTCGCCCGAGCCGCTCGCGGCGCCGTCGTCGCCGCCGCCCTCGCCCGCAGGCCCCGCCGCGGGGCCGCTGTCGGGCGCGTCCTCTTCGTCGTTCGTCCCTCCGCCCTCGCGGTCGGGGCCTGGAGGCGGCTCGCCGACCCGCACCGTGACGATGTCGGAGGCGCCGGCAGGGTCGGCGGACGATGTCGCGCCGACGATCACCTTGTACGTCCCGGGCTCGTCGAAGCGATGGCGCACGCGCGTGCCCGAGGCCGACTCGCCGTCGTCGAACGTCCAGCGCACGGCGACGTCGCCGTCCGCGCCCTCGACCTTCGCCGTGAACGTGACCCGCTGCCCGGCATCGATCCGCGTGCGCGAGGCGGAGGCCGTGACGCGCAGGTCGCCCGTCTCGGCCAGGCGGATCGTGAACTCGCCGTCGCCGGTCAGCAGGTCGCCGGCGTTGCGGTCGCCGGGCCCGGTCACCGGCCGCAGGAAGTGCGCGCCCTGGGCGTCGGCGAAGAACACCGGCCGGCCCTCGGGGAAGGCGTCGGTGTCGGTCAGCTGGTCGCGCGTGAGCGTCACGCTGCGATCCCCGAGCTCGACGGTGGCGCCGGCAAAGCCGAACGGGTCCACGCCCGCGCGGTCGAGCACGCGGTCGATCGAGATGCCGGTGACGACGAGCGGCAGCTCGCCGTCGGCCGAGCGCAGGGTGTACGGGCGGTCGCGGACGTCGAAGCTCGGCTCGAGCTCGTCGAGCGCGACGGTGACGTCCTTCGCGAGCGCCGGCGACGCCGCGCTCGCGACGAGGACCGTCAGAGCGAGTAGGAGACCGAGACGCACCCGAAGCCCGCGCCCGGGGCGTAGAAGCCGCCGAAGACGCTCTCGCTGCCGCCGCTCGGGATCGAGCCCTTGTAGAGGTTGCCCACCGGCGCCGCGAGATTGAAGAAGACGCCGCGCTTGTCGGCGTTCGCGCCGCCGGAGAAGCGGGCGATGACCCGCGAGGTCGCGCCTGTGAGCTCGATCTCCAGGCTCCGCGTCGTCAGGTCGATCCCGTGGCCGGGGTAGGAGAAGCGCGTGCCGCCCGTGGTGTAGATCGCCGTCTGGCCGCTCGCCGCGTCGTGCCAGCCGCTCGCGAACGGCAGCGTGTACGAGTAGACGAGCGACGGGGCGGCGGAGTTGGGCGAGTCCGCGCAGGGATGCTGGTCGTACGGCACCGCCGCGCCGGGCACCGCGCCCTCGACGGCCTCGACGTCGTGCTCGGTGCTGGAGTAGCGGACCCACGAGTCGCGCACGTGCCACACGACGCTCGCCGACGCGACGTTCACGGCGCCCGCCGGGCGGGCGAGCACCGGCGGCTCGTCGGTGATCGGCCCGGACGTGGGCGGGCCGCCGGGCCCCGGCCCGCCGCCCGGCGACGGGTTGGCGGCGTCGACGATCGCGTCGACCGTGCCCTCGCCGAACCGGCCCGTCGGGAGCTTCTTCAGCTTGAGCTTGCGCTTGATCGCCTTGGCGGCCGCCCTGGTCAGCGTGAGCCGCGCGTCCCGCAGGCTCGCGGTGCCCGTCGCCGAGTCGAGCGACGCGCCGGCGCCGGCGATCGTGAACAGCTTCAGCCGCTGCGTGCCGACCGTCGCGTTGAGGTAGGACGCGTTCGCCAGCCGCGACTGCAGGCGCGTGAACCGCACGACGCGCTTGCCCTTGCGCAGCTGCAGCGCGCCGCTGTGGTTGAGCAGCGCCGAGGTGCTCACGAGGCCCTGCCGCACGGGCAGCGTCAGCACGCCGCGCCGGAGCTTGGCCGGAGCCTTGGCGGTGAGCTTCACCTTCTGCGCCTCGAGGCGCTTGACGGCGCTGCCGCCGAGGTCGATCGACGTCGAGCCCTCGGCCGCCCAGGCTCCCGACGGCACGACGAGGGACGCGATCAGGACGGTGAGCAGCAGGGCTGGGCGCATGGCTCGTTAGGGTACCCTAATTCGCTCGCCGACCCAGTCGACGGAGAGCGCCGTCTCGCCGCGCTCGCCGCGGCGCAGCGCGGCGTCGACCTCCCACACCTCGGCGATGCGCTCGCGCTGGAGCACCTCGTCGGGCGCGCCGGCCGCGACCGAGCGGCCCTTCGACATCACGACGACGGTGTCGGCGACCGCGGCGGCCAGCGCCAGGTCGTGGACGACGAGGAGCACGGCCAGGCCGTCGTCGGCCAGCCGGCGCAGCAGCCGGGCCACGACGACGGTGGCGCCGAGGTCGAGGTGCGAGGTCGGCTCGTCGGCGATCAGCGTCGGCGCGCCCTGGGCGAGCCCGACCGCGATCTGCACGCGCTGCAGCTCGCCACCGGACAGCGTGCTGAGCCGGCGCTCCGCGAAGTGGCTCACGCCGGCGCGCTCGAGCGCCTCGTCGACCGCGGCGTGGTCGGCCTTCGTGGCCCGCCGCAGCGGGCCGAGCTGGGCCGAGCGGCCGATCCGCAGCGCCTCGCGCGCGGTCATCCCGTCCGGCACCCGCGGCCGCTGCGGCACGTAGGCGCGGATCTTCGCGAGCTTGCGGCCGCGCAGCTTGCGCACGTCGGTGCCCATCCACTGCACGCTGCCGCTCTGCATCCTCTGGATGCCCGCGGCGGCGCGCACGAAGGTCGACTTGCCGGCGCCGTTGGGTCCCACGATGGCCACGAGCCGCCCGGCTTCGAGCGTGAGGTCCGCGCCCTCGAGGATCGTCGTGCCGGCGATCGCCACCTCGACGTCCCGGGCCTCGAGGATCACACCGACCTCCGGAGCAGCCAGAGGAAGAGCGGCACGCCGATGGCCACCATCAGCGGGCCGACCGGCATCTCGATCGGCGCGCGAGCGACGCGCGCGAGCGTGTCGCCGGCCACGAGCAGCGCCGCGCCGGCCAGCGCCGAGACCGGGACCACGAAGCCGTGGCTCGACGTGCCGGACGCCAGCCGCACGACGTGCGGGATGACCAGGCCGAGGAAGCCGAGCAGGCCGGCGATGGCCGCCGACGCCGCGGCGAGCAGGGCCGCGCCGATGCCCGCCGTCAGGCGGATGAGCCGCGGCCGCGTGCCGAGCGAGGCCGCCACGTCGTCACCGAGCGCGAGCCGGTCGAGCGGCCGGATCAGGCAGATCGCGATGACGAAGCCGACGACGAAGTACGGCGCGATCGAGCGCAGCGTCCCCCAGCCGCTCGTGGTCAGCCCGCCGGCCAGGAAGAAGATCGCCGACGGCACGCGGTTCGGGAACGCGGCCATCATGCCCGCCATCGCGCCCGAGAACAGCGAGCCCATGGCGATGCCGGCCAGGATCAGGCGGCCGACGCTGCCGCCGCCGGGCCCGGCCCAGGCGATGCTGAACACGAGCGTCGCGGCGAGCAGGCCGAAGAACAGCGCGCCGACCGGCACGAGCGCGATCGAGCCGGGGAAGACGAGGATGATCAGCAGCGCGCCGAAGCCGGCGCCGCCGGTCACGCCGATCACGTCCGGCGACGCGAGCGGGTTGGCGAGCGCTCCCTGCAGCAGGGCGCCGGCCACGCCGAGCGCCGCGCCCACCACCGCCGCCTCGACGGTGCGGGGCAGCCGCAGCTGCATGACGATGCGCTCGAACGGCGTGGAGTCCGCCCCGCCGCCGGAGAGCAGCGCGTCGAGGACCGTGCGGAACGGCACCTCGACCGCGCCGAAGGCCAGCGACGCGGCGCCGCCCGCCACCAGCGCCGCCGCCGCGACCAGCACGACCACGGACTTGCGGGCGAGCATCTACCAGTTCTTCAGGTACTTCTGGCGGACGGTCCGGATCACGCGCGCCACGTCGGTGCCCGCCTGGAGCAGCGAGTTGTCGGTCGAGGCGAAGATGTTGCCCGACTGCCCGGCCTTGGTGAGCTTCCAGAGCTCGTTGGACTTCATCGCCCGCTCGATGTCGTCGATGTCGTCGGGGCTCCCGTGCGGGACCGCGAGGATCACGTCGGGATCCTCCTCGATGATCTTCTCGTCGGAGATCCGCGCGAACCCGCCGGGATCGGTGACGCCGCCGGTGAGCAGCCGGCCGCCCGCGCGGGTCACGATGTCGCCGCCCCAGCTGTTGGGCAGGAACGCGAACGGCGTGCGGCCCACGCCGAGGATCATCAGCACGCGCGGCCGCTTGTCGATGTCGGCGGTGGCGGCCCTGATGTCCCGCTGGTGGCGCTTGGCGAGCTTGTTGCCGCGCTTCTTGCGGCCCACGATCTTGCCCACCCGGCGGGTGGCGCGGTAGAGGTCGCTCACCTTCGGCGGATCCGCGTACGCGACGTCCATGCCGAGGTCCTTCATCGTCTTCCCGCCCTTGGCCCAGGTGGACGACGAGAAGACGAGGTCGGGCTCGAGCGTGGCGAGCTGCTCCATGTTCGGGCCGTTCGGGTGGGCGAGCGGCAGCATCCGGACGTTCTTCAGCGAGGGATGGAAGCGCTCGTTGCCGCCGAGGGTCTGGCCGATGGCGACGGGCCGGACGCCGATCTCGGCGAGCGTGTTGGCGGTGAACGGGGTCAGAGCGACGACCCGCTTCGGCGCCGCCTCGGCGGCCGGGACCGCCACGAGGAACGCGGCTGTGAGCAGGAGGGCAAACCGACGGCGCAATGCAGATCCTTGTTCGTGGAGGGGTGAAGCCTGTAGAACTTAGGCCACCCTAACGCACTTTAGGGTGCCCCAACAACGCGCCCGCCCAGTTGCCCAGGAGGCTCCGTGTCCGACAGCAGGACGCTCAAGACATATGACCACGAGGTGCCCGACGGAGCCCCGATGGTGGCTCCTCCGCTCGAGCCGATCGAGACCGGCGCGCGCCGCAGCGCCGCCGAGGAGGCCCGCACGCTGGTCGCCGGCACCAACGCCGGGACGCTCGCGACGCTGTGCGACGACGGCTCCCCGTGGGCGTCGCTCGTGGCCTACGGCGCGCTCGACGACGGCTCGCCCGTGCTCCTCGTCTCGCGCCTGGCCCAGCACGGCCGCAACCTGCTGCGCGAGCCGCGCGCCAGCCTCTCCGTCGCGGCGCTCCCGTCGGGCGACGACGTGCTCGCGGCCGGCCGCGTGACGCTGGCGGGCACCGCCGAGCGGCCCGAGGGCGACGAGGCCACCCTCGCGCTCGAGCGCTACATCGCCGCCGTGCCGGCGGCCAAGGCGTACTCGGCGTTCGGCGACTTCACGCTCTGGGTCGTGCGCGTGGACCGCGTGCGCTGGGTCGGCGGCTACGGCCGCATGGCCTCCGCCACCGCGAGCGCCTACGCCGCGGCCGAGGCCGATCCCGTCGGCCCGGCGACCGCGCACGCGATCGCGCACCTCAACGAGGACCACGCGGACGCGCTGCTGGTCATGGCGCAGGCGCTCGGCGGCCATCCGGACGCCACCCGCGCCGAGTGCCACGCGATCGACCGGCACGGCCTCGACCTGCTGGTCACGACGCCGCGGGGCTACGGCTTCGTGCGGCTGCCCTTCGCCGAGACGGTCACGCAGCCGGGCGGCCTGCGGGGCGCGACGGTCGAGCTGACCCGCCGCGCCCGTGCCGAGTCCGGCCAGGTCCCGCTAGCCGACGGTCACGCCTGACCGCCGCAGCGTGAGGTCCAGGGTCTGGGTCGAGCTCTTCCCGCCGGACCGCACGACGAACTCGAGCGTCGCGCTCGCCTCATCGCCGGCGAGCGCGGCCCGGGCCCGCTTGCCGAGCTGGATGCGGATGCTCCCGCGCTTGCCGGGCAGCAGCCGCTCGGGGGCGATGACCGCGGCCGAGAAGCGCTTGCCGCCGGCCTCGAACGAGATCCGCTCGGGCGTGTCGAAGGCGCACAGGTAGTCGTTGCGGCAGACCAGCCGGGCCACGGCGACCTTGCCCTTGCGGCTGTAGGGCCGCGCGAGCGTGGTCAGGCGCGCGGTCGCGGCCTCGACCGGCGGCGCCGACGCCTGGACGACCGGGTCCGGCGTCGTCTCGGCCGGCGGCGGGTCCTGCTGCGTGGGCGGCGGGGTGACCGGCGCGTAGGACACCGTCATCGACGCCGCGTCGAGCGCCGTTCCTGCCCCGTAGAAGCCGGCGAACGCCGCGGCGCCGTCCGCCGTCAACACCGACGCGATCGGCGCGATCGATATCTGCTGGTTGCCCGGCGTCATGACGCTGGCCGTCAGGTCCAGCGTCGCGAACGGGACGTCGTCGAAGTCCTCGTACTGGCCGGTCGCCAGGCTCTTGCTCCGCGCGTCGAGGTAGAGCGTGCCGGCCGTGCCGGTGGTCACGATCCGCGGATCGCTGATGGTGAGGTCGAGCAGCGGCCCGGCGCCCGAGTCGTGGCCGGCGAAGCGCACCGTGCCGTCGAACTGCGAGGTCACGCCGTGGGTCGCGACGTCGTAGGCGCCGCTCACGAAGGTGAAGCGGAACGTCTCGTCGGAGTTCACGCTCGCGCCGTCGGACGCGACGAACGAGCCGTGGGCGATCGGGCCCTTGATGTAGTTGCGGAAGGACTGCTTGAGTCCCCAGTCCACGTGCCCCGACGTCAGCGTGACGGGTGGCGGGCCGCCCTGCGCGCCGGCGGCGGCCGGCCCGACCGCCGCCAACGCGAGCAGCGCGCCGAGCGCCGCCGACCCACGAGACATCCAGTGCTGCTTCATCCCTGTGCCCTCCTATTAGGCAACCCTAACTCGTCGCCGTTAGGGTAACCTAACCCGCGCCCGAATGCCCTTGACAGCATCGATCGAGACCGAGCTGATCTTCGAGCTCGCCGAGGCGCTCGAGACGCCCGTGCTCATCCTCACCGCGGTCGCCCTGGCCGCGGTGCTGGTCGAGCTGGGCGCCTTCGTCGTCGAGCTGCTGCGCCGGCGGCGGCGCGACTTCATGCGCCTGCGGACGGTGACCGAGGAGGCGCGCCGCGCGCTCGCCGAGCGCGACTTCGTGCGCGCGCGGGAGTCGCTGGAGCTCGTCGCCTGGAGCGAGCCGATGGCGAAGACGCTCACGTTCTTCGTCAGCGAGTGGGGCCGCCCCGAGAGCGAGACGATGATGTCCAAGGCGCTCGCCGACCACGACTTCCGCGCGATGAAGCGGCTCGAGCGCACCCGCCTGCTGGTCCGCGCCGGGCCGGCGCTCGGCCTGATGGGCACGCTGATCCCGCTCTCCCCCGCGCTCGCCGGGCTGGCCGGCGGCGACGTCGCGACCCTGTCGGAGAACCTGCGGGTGGCGTTCAGCGTCACGGTGCTCGGGCTGCTCATCGGCGCGATCGCCTTTAGCCTGTCGCTCGTGCGCGACCGCCTCTACGGCCAGGACCTGTCGGACCTCGAGTTCGTCGCGAACCGCCTCACGACCCCGATCGCGGAGGCCACGACGGTGGCTCCCGTGCGGGCGGCGTCATGATCCCGGTCAGCCGCCGCGCCCGCTCGCGTCCCGACCGCGGCGGCGATCCGCTCGACGGGCTGGTCAACCTCTTCGACCTCGGCGTCGTGCTCGCGCTGGCGTTCCTGCTCGCGGCGCTCTCCTCGCTCAAGCTCACCGACGTGCTCACGGAGGGCGCCGTGACCGTCAAGGAGGGTCAGCAGACCCGGACGGTGCAGATCGAGGGCGAGCGGGTCGTCGGCCAGGGCAAGAAGATCGGGTCGGTCTACCAGCTCGACGACGGCCGCACGGTCGTCGTCGAGGAGCCGTAGAGCAGCTGCACCGCGGCGCGGCGCCCGCTGCGCAGCGCGCCCTCCATCAGCGCCGCATACGGCCCGGCGGTGTGCTCGCCCGCCAGCACCAGCGGCCCGTACCGCTCGGCGAGCGCCGGATCGTTGCCGCCCGGCCTGTGGACCGAGTACGCGCCGTCCGGCCACGTCGACAGCACCGCGCCGCCGGGCTCGAGCGCGAGGTCGGGCCGCAGCCGCGCGATCGACTCGAGCCACCGGTCCGGGCCGTCGGCGACGCCGAGGCGCTCGAGCGCGGCCGGCGAGCCGGCGAACGCGCTGACCACGGGCTGCACCTCCCGGCCGGCCCGCGCCGTCCAGGTCCAGTACCGCTCGGGCACCGAGAGCACCGCGCTCGCCGGCGGCCGCTCGCGCAGCGGGACGAAGAGCTTCGCCGCCTGCCCGTACCGGACGCCGTCGAGCGCCGTGCGCAGCGACTCCGGCAGCGGCGGGTCGAACTCGATCGCGCCGGCCGCCGGCGCCGGGACGGCGACCACGACCGCGTCGGCGTCGACGTCGCCGGCCGCGACGTGGCCGCCGCGCCACGCGATGCGCGCCACCGGCGTGGCGAGCCGGACGTCGAGCCGCGCCGCGAGGGCGCGGGCGAGCGACTGGTTGCCGCCGGCGATGCCCCACGAGGGCGCGTCGCTGAACGCGGCGACGCCGGCGAGCTCGTCCGCGCCGACGAGCTCGGCGGGCGCGGCGGCGGACACCTCCACGCGCGCGCGGATCGCCTCGCGCACGGCGGCCGGGTGGTCGAGGCGGTCGAGCAGCTCCGCGGCCGAGCCGCCGGCGTCGCGCGCCAGCGCCTCCGCGATCGACGCGGACGCGGCGCGCAGCTGCTCCTCGGTGACCGGCGCGCCGGCGCCGCGCGGCTCGCGCCGCCCGTACGCCATCCCCTTCTCCCACACGCCGATCCCGAGCCGGCTCGCGGTGTCCGCCACCCGCGTGTTGCCGGGCAGCACGAACTCGGCGCCCATCTCCACCATCGAGCCGTCGCCGAGCCGCCGCGACCACACGCGCCCGCCGACGCGGTCGCGCGCCTCGAGGACGACGACCTCGCAGCCCGCCCGCGTGAGCGCGTCGGCCGCCGACAGCCCGGCGAGCCCGGCCCCGACGACGGCGACGCGGAGCGGCATGGTCAGATCAGGTAGCGGCCACCGACGACGTCGAGCGTGACGCCGGTGACGTAGCGCGAGCCCTCGGAGGCGAGGAAGACGATCGGGGCGACGTGGTCGTCCGGGACGGCGAGCCGGCCGATCGGGATGCCCTCGGCGATCTCCTCCAGCCGGCGCGCGTCGTAGAGCTGCTCGATCCGCGGCGTCAGCGTGGTCCCGGGCGCCACGGCGTTGACCGTCACGCCGCGGTCGGCCACCTCGCGCGCGAGGTGCCGCGTGAGGCCCAGCACGCCGGCCTTGGCCGCCGCGTAGTGCGAGGCGCTGACGTGGGTGACGGCGCGCCCGGCGCCCGAGGAGACGTTCACGATGCGACCGTACCCGGCCTCGAGCATCGGCGGGAGCGCCGCGCGGCAGCAGAGGAAGACGCCCTTGAGGTTCGCGTCGACGACCTCGTCCCACTCATCGACCGGCATCTCCCAGGTCGGGACCCGGCGCCGGAACCCGCCGGCCGAGTTGACCAGGACGTCGAGCCGGCCGAACGACTCCAGCGCCGCCGCCACCGCCGCCTCGACCTCGGCGGGCGACGTCACGTCGGCGGCGACGGCGATCGCGCCGTCGAGCTCGCCGGCGAGCGCCCGGACCGCCGCCTCGTCGCGGTCGGCGAGCGCGACGGAGGCGCCGAGCTCCGCGAACGCGCGCGCGGCGGCCTCGCCGATCCCGGCCCCCGCGCCCGTGATCAGCACGGCGCGGCCGTCGAAGCGCTCAGCGGTCATACACCGAAGGATTCACGATCGGGGCGAGCGCGCTCGCCGCGCACGCGCGCGGGCGACCTGCTCGGCCGCCTTGCGCTGGACCTCGCGCAGCGACTGCTGCGAGTACCAGGCGACGTGCGGGGTGAGCAGCGCGCCCGGCCGCCGCCGCAGCGGGTGGTTGGCGGGCAGCGGCTCGCGCTCGAAGACGTCGAAGGCCGCGCCGGCCAGCCGGTCGGAGTCGAGCATCAGGGCGACCGCCCGCTCGTCGACGATCCCGCCGCGCGCGACGTTGACGATCACCGACGTGGGCCGCAGCAGCGCGAGCCGCTCGGTGGAGAGCAGGCCCCGCGTGGCGTCGGTCAGGGGCACGTGGACCTCACGACGTCGGCTCGCGCGAGCAGCTCGTCGAGCTCGACCAGCGGGTAGCGGCCGTCCCCGGCGTACGGGTCGAACCCCACGATCTCGAGACGCCGAACGCCTCGAGCCGCTGCGCGACGGCCTGCCCGATCCGGCCCATCCCGACGATCCCGGCCACCAGCCCGCGCAGCCGGCGCACGCCGGCCACCGGGGCGAGCGACCAGCCCTCGCCCTCGACCAGCGCGGCCGCCGACGGCAGCCGCCGCAGCAGCGCGAGCGCCATGGCGACCGTGTGGTCGGCGACCTCGTCGACGCTGGCGTCGATCACGTTGCCGACCGGGATGCCGGCGGCCGTCGCCGCCTCGACGTCGACCACCTCGACCCCGATCCCGTAGCGCACGATCGCCCGGCAGGCGGGCAGCCGCGCGATCAGCTCCGCGCCGACCGGCGTCGACGCCACGAGCAGCGCGTCCGCCGCGACGGCGCCCGCCGCGCGAACTCCTCGGGCGACGCCGTCTCGACGAGCTCGGCCCCGAGCGGCGCGAGCACCGCGAGCTCGGGCTCGAGGTCGGGGAAGCGGTGCGGGGTGACGACGACGACCGTCATGCGCGACGAAGCGCGCGTAGGACTCGACCTCGCCCAGGTACGCGCCGAGGTCGTCGTGCGTGTACGCCGGGTCGAAGATCACGAGGCCGACGCCGAGCTCCGCGGTACGCGTCGAGGTAGGCGTCCTCCCAGGGCATCGCGGCAGCGCGCGCACGCTCAGCTCGATCTCCGCGAAGTCGCGGCCGTGCTCGTCGCAGAGGCGCTCGAGCAGCTCGAGCTTCGCCGCAGCGCCTCGGGCGTCAGCGCGCCCGGGTGCCAGCCGTCGCCGTATCGTGGCGACCCGCTCGAGCGCGGCGCGGCTCTCGCCGCCGACCCAGATCGGCGGCCACGGCCGCTGCACGGGCTTGGGCGCGAAGCCGAACCGCCGTCGAAGCGGTACCGCTCGCCCTCGAACGCCGGGCGCTCCTGGGAGAGCAGGGCGCGCATCGCACCGAGGCACTCGTTGGTGCGCGCGGCGCGCTCGCCGATCGGGACCGCGAGGGCGGCGAACTCGGGCTCGAGCCAGCCGACGCCGACGCCGAGGATGGCGCGGCCGCCGCTCAGCACGTCGAGCGTCGCGACCGACTTGGCGAGCACCACCGGGTTGCGGAACGGCAGCACGACCACCGACGTGCCGAGCCGGACCCGCTGGGTGCGGGCCGCGACCCACGAGAGCGTGTTGAAGACCTCCAGGTGCGGGCTGTCGGCGGTCCACCACGACTTGCCGGTGGGCGTGTACGCGTAGTTCGCGGCGTACTCGTCCGGGCAGCGCGAAGTGCTCGGTCACCCACACCGAGTCGTAGCCGAGCTCCTCCGCCGCGCCCGCGACCGCGGCGAGCGCCTCGGGTCCCGCGAGCGGTCCGGCGCTCGGGATGCGGATGCCGATCCTCATGCCGCGTGCACGGTCAGCGCGAGGTAGCGCGCCGTGGCGACGCCGGGGTTGGCCACCGCGTGCGCGACGCCCGGCGGCACGTGCGCCGCCTCGCCCGGCCCGCAGCGGCACGCCCTCGACCTCCAGCTCCCCCTCCGTCACGAAGAGGATCTGGTGCGCGCCCGCGTGCGCGTGCGCGCGGGCAGAGCCGTCCGGCGCCATCGCGCACGACGTTGACCGCGAGCCGCCCGCGACCCGCAGCTCGGCCAGCAGCCGCGACAGCGAGCCGATGTGATCGGCCGGGACGCGCGCCTCGCCCGGCTCGAGCCGCTCCACGCCGGGCGCGGCCTCGCCGGCGACGATCCGCGCGAACGCCTCGTCGGAGAGGTCCGTGCGCGTGCGCCGCAGCTCCTCGCGCACCGCGGCGATCACCGCGGCGGCGTCGAAGCCGGCGGCGCAGCCCGAGCCCCTGCGCCTTGGCCCGCACCGCGTACGGCCCGGAGTACTTGCAGAGCGGCACGCGCGCGCGGTTGCCGACCACGTCGGGCCCCCACGCGTTCCACGCCCACTCGCCGATCCCCTCGTCCATCACGTAGTGGACCTCGACGGCGTGCGAGAACGCGGTGTCGCCGACGACCGGCCGGTGCGGCGGGATCGGCTGGTTCCACACCGCGCGCCACGAACTCCGCCAGCTCCTGCAGCGCCTCCAGCCGGATGCCGGTGTCGTAGCCGTACATCAGCTCGAGCACCGGGGCGAGCGCCGCGAGGTCGGGCAGCCCCGCCCGCTCGCCGAGCCCGTTCACGCTCGCCTCGAGGACCGAGGCGCCACCCTCCAGCCCCGCGAGCTGGGACGCCAGGGCGAGCCCGAAGTCGTCATGGGTGTGGACCGCGACCGCCGCATCCCCGGCCACGGCCCTGACCGCACGCACATGATGCCGTACGACGGCGGGAAGGCACGGCGCGCAGATGTCGTCGAGCCGGATGTGGCGCGCTCCCGCGCCCGCGACCGCCGCGCAGATCGCCTCGAGCCGCGCGAGGTCGAGCCGCGTGAAGTCCATGAGGATCACGCCCGCCTCGGCGCCCTGCGAGCGCGCGTACTCCAGCGCCGCGCAGGTGTTCTCGACGATCTGCTCGCGCGGGATGTCGAGCCCGGCCATCGCCCGCACCAGCCCGGTGTTGTGGTCGGAGATCGCCAGCGCCAGCGAGAGGATGTCGGTGCCGACCTCCAGGCAGGCGTCGATCTCGTCGCGGCAGCGCTCGGGGCTCAGCGCCGCGGTCGGATGCACCAGCGCCTGGACACGCACGCCGAGGCCGAGCGCCTTGACCGCGCGGATCTCGTCCGGGTCCGAATGGTGCATCTCGAGCACCGAGATGCCGGCGTCCGCGGCGCGCCGCGCGTACTCGCGCACGTCGTCGAGCTCGATCCACACGCCGCCGACCTGCCGCCCCTCGCGCAGGGTGAGGTCGGTGATGCGGACCTCCGGCGGCAGCTCCATGTCCGCCCGCAGCGTCTCGTTGTACGGGCTGACCGACCAGCGCATCAGCCGGCCTCGATCACGACGCGGATGGGCAGCCGGTCGCGGTCCGCGGCCGCGCCGAGCGCGTCGGCGCCGTCGTCGAGCGCGAAGCGGTGGCTGATCAGCGGCGCCAGCGTCACGCCGCCGTCCGCGAGCACGCGCAGCGCCTCGTCGTACTCGCCCGCCCCGCCCTTGGACCCCACGACCGTCAGCTCCTTGTCGTAGAGCACGCTGGTCGCGAACCCGGCGACGGGCACGGTGCTCGTCCCGATCGCGCAGACCGTGCCGCCGGGCGCCGCGAGCTCGAGCGCCTGCAGGAACGACGCCGGCGTGCCGGCGGTCTCGAAGACGACGCCGAACCCGCCCGCGCGCGTGCGCCAGTCCTCGCTGCGCACGTTCACGGTCTCCGCGCCGAGCGCGCGGCCGACGGCGAGCCGCTCGTCGCGCGTCCCGAACAGCGTCACGGCGCCCTCGAGGAGCTGGAGCAGGATCAGCCCGAGGTGCCCCGGACCGCTGACCGCGACCGGCCGCCCGTCGAGCCTCACGCGCCGCAGCGCCCGCAGGGAGACCGCGACGGCGACCATCGACTGCGCGGCGTCGGCGTCGACCCCGTCGGGCAGCGGCCGCACGATCCGCGCGGGAACGCGGACGAGCTCGGCGAACGCGCCGTCGGCGGTCGAGCCGAGCATCCGCCGCTCGGCGCACAGGCCGGGCTCCCCGCGCAGGCAGGCCGCGCACGCGCCGCAGCTCCACGCGCCCGCCGAGGTCACGCGGTCGCCGGGCCGGAACCCGCCCGCGCCGGGCCCGGCCGCCTCCACCACGCCCGCGTACTCGTGGCCCATGGTCACCGGCGGCCGGGACGGGAACTCGCCGCGCAGGATCTCCAGGTCGGTCCCGCAGATACCGGCCCGCTGCACGCGGACCAGCACGTCGTCGCCGGCCACCGCGGGCGGCTCGAGCTCCAGCAGCTCGGCCTGACCGACCGCGAGCAGCCGGAGCGCCCTCATGCCGAGCGGTCGAGCTCGTGACGCCTGGCGACGAGCCGCTTGTCGAACGGGAACGTCGTGTAGATCCGCGGCCCGTCCTCGGTCACCACGAGGTTGTTCTCCACACGGAAGCCGCCGATCTCGGGCTCGCCGGTGTAGGGCTCGATGTTCATCGTCATCCCGGGCTCCAGGGTGACGGGATCGTGCTCGGAGTGCGAGCTGAAGAACGGCGGCTCCCACGGGTTGGTGCCGGACCCGTGCCCGAGGCTGTCGCCGAGCACGTTCCCGCCCGCGCCCAGGAAGACGTCGAAGTTCGTGTTGCCGGGCCGGGCCGCCGCGCAGGCGTCGAAGAGCGAGTCGTACGCGAGCTGGTGCAGCTCGATCTGCTCGTCGCGCGGCGTCACGTCGCCGCATACCCACGTGCGCGTGAAGTCGCCCCAGTAGCCGTTGAAGCAGCCGCCGATGTCGATCACCACGAGGTCGCCCGCGCGGATGATGCGATCGGACGTCACGCGCCGGTAGGGCGCGGTGTTGGGCCCGGACGCGACGATGTTGCTGCACTGCGTCCACTCGGACCCGAGCGCCGTCATCTTGCCCCAGGCCGCGGCCAGCACCTCGCACTCGCGCACGCCGGGCTTGAGCACGTCGAGCGCCGCCTGGAAGCCCGCCTCGGTGAGCGCCGTGGCCTCCTCGAGGCAGCTGATCTCGTCCTGCGTCTTGATGATCTTCGCCTTCAGGAGCGTCGGATAGCCGTCGACGAACGTCGCGCCGGGGAGCGCCTCCTTGAGGCCGGCCTCGATCGTCGGCGTCCAGACGTCGATGCCGACGGTGGCGTTCTCGATCCCCGGGAAGCGCCGCTTGAGGCGGCCGGCCCACTCGGTGATCCCGGGCCGCTCGCGCACGTTCGGCCGCCCGTCGATCTGGTCGTGCGAGAGCCACGGCATGCGCGCCTTGCAGTTGACCTCGTCGATCGTGTAGAGGACGAAGTCGCCGTCCTTGGCGAGCGCGACGCCCGCCCAGCCGAGCGCGACGACGGGCGCCAGGTGCATCCGGAAGGAGGTGATGTACCGGACGTCCTCGAGCCGCAGGATCAGCATGTAGTCGAGGTCCGACTCCGCGATCGCCGCGCGAGCCTTCGCGAGCCGTTCGTCGCGCAGCCGGGAGTAGTCGATCCGCTGCTCCCAGTCCACGCCCATCATGCCGTGATCCACCCTCTGCCTCCTGTCTCGTCCAGTATCTGGTCGGTGTGCTCGCCGAGCTCGGGCCCGGCGGCGCCGAGCGGGGCGAAGCGCCCGTCGCGCCGCCAGGGCAGACGGGCCACGGTAACGGGGGGCAGCCGCCGCGGCTGCACGGTCCCGAAGAGGTCGGGGCTCACCCACGCCGAGCGGGTGAGCCGGTCGCTGCCGACGACCAGGCGCTCGTCGGTCACCGGCTCGATCGCCGGCGCGGCGCCGAGCTGCGCGGCGACGATGTTGTGCCCGTTGGCGAAGATCGCGGACTCGAACTGCGACATCGCGATCGCCGTGCCGTGCCCGCGCACCATCCGCGCGCGCAGGCCGGCGAGCGCGAGCAGCAGGCCCTGCGAGGCGGCCATGACGTCGGCGAAGGCGATCGTCATCGCGCCGGTGGGCGGCTCGCCGGGGTAGCGCACGAGCGCCTCCATCCCGGACGCGCTCGACAGGGCCGGCGCGTAGGCCCGCAGCCCGGCCACCGACGGATGGTCGCGGTAGCCGCGCATCGACAGGAACACGCAGCCGGGGTTGCCGGCGTGCACCGCGTCCGGGGAGACGCCCCAGCGGTCCATCACGCCGGGGCTGAGGTTCTCGACGATCACGTCGGCGCGCCGCGCGAGCCGGTGCAGCCGCTCGCGGCCCTCGGGCGTCTTGAGGTCGAGCGACACGCTGAGCTTGCCGCGGTTGAGCCCGTGGAAGTACGGCACCAGTCTCGAGCCGGTCCGGATCGTCGGGCGCCACCTCGAACCCGAGCGCGGCGCCGCGCGTCCGGCTCCCGTCGGGCCGCGTGGGGCTCTCGACCTTGATCACCGTCGCCCCCAGCTCGGCCAGGGCGGTGGAGACCGCTGGCCCGGACCAGACCCACGACAGGTCGAGCACCACGAGGTCGGAGAACGGCCGCGGCGCGTCCGCCGCGCCGCCGTCCGTCGCCTCGAAGACCGGGCCGGGCACCAGGACGCGCCGGTCGTCGTGCCACGCCGCGCGCCAGCGGTCCTGCACGTAGTCGAGGTCCAGGACCTCCCCGGGCTCGAGCACCGGCGCGCACGGGAAGCGCTGCCCGACGAGCAGGCGGCTGAGCTCCGAGCGCGTGTGCCGCCCGACCCAGGGCGCGACATGGGCGTCGGCGCGCTCGGGGTACTCGCGGCCGACCACGCGCGGGTCGGCGAACGCCGGATCGGCCGCCCACGCCGGACGGCCCATCGCGTCGATCAGCGCGGCCCAGTCGCGCTCCGTGCGGCCGATCATGCAGTACGGGCCGTCGGCCGCGTCGAAGATCGAGTACGGGTAGCAGCTGCCGCTGCCGCTGGCCCGGCGGCCGGAGCGCAGCCACGGCAGCCCGTACGGGAGGTAGAGGTGCAGGTTGGTCGCCACCGCCCAGGCGACCGCGTCGGCGGCCGCCACCTCGGTCTCGGCCGTGAAGTCGAGCAGCGCCGCGAGGCCGGCGGCGGCCACGTGCGTGCCGATCAGCGCGTCGAGCACGCCGTGCGGGAGCGGCAGCGCCGGGCGCCCGGGCTCGCCGACGGCCACGGCCATGCCGCCGACCGCGGCGAGCGTGCGCTCGTCGGCCGCCTCGCCGGCGCGCTCGGCCTGCGAGGAGACGTCGAGGTAGCGGACGACGGTGCCGGCCCGCAGGCGCGGCTCGACCTCGCCGCCGACCAGCGCCAGGTGCACGTCGAGCGGCCCCGGGGGCGGCGCGTCGAGCTCGCCCAGCCAGAGGCGGTCGGCGGGGTCGTCGTCCAGCGGCGCGGTGGCGACCACCTGCGCGCCGAGGTCGCTCAGGCAGCGTGCGGCCACGCGCAGCGGACGCGCCCGGCCGGCGACCGCGACCACGAGGCCGTCGAGCATCCCGGCCACCGGCTCAGTACGCCCGATCCAGCCCGAGCACGTGCTGGCTGACGTAGTTGAGGACCATCTCCTGGCTGACGGGCGCGAGCCGCATCAGGCGCGCCTCGCGGAAGTAGCGCTCGACGTGGTACTCGCGGGCATAGCCCATCCCGCCGTGCGTCTGGACCGCGGCGTCGGCGGCCTGGAAGCCGGCGTCGGCGCACAGGTACTTCGCCATGTTCGCCTCGCCGCCGCAGGGCTCGCCCGCGTCGTAGAGCCGGGCCGCGTGGCGGGCCATCAGCCGCGCCGCCTCGAGCCGCGTCGCCGCCTCGGCGAGCGGGAACGCGATGCCCTGGTTGCGGCCGATCGGCCGGTCGAACACCACGCGGTCCTTGGCGTACGCGACTGCGCGCGCGAGCGCCGCGCGGCCGATCCCGAGCGCCTCGTGCGCGAGCAGGATGCGCTCCGGGTTGAGACCGTCGAGCAGGTAGTGGAAGCCCTTGCCGTCGTCCCCGATCCGGCGGCTCGCCGGGACGCGCGCGTCGTCGATGAACACCTCGTACGAGGCGACCGCGTTGCGGCCCATCTTGGGGATCGCCCGCAGCTCGATGCCGGGCGTGGAGAGGTCGACGAGGAAGAGCGTCATGCCGGCCGTCGGATGCGCGGCGTCGCGCTCCTCGGTGCGCGCCACCAGCAGCATCACCTGCGACTCCCCGGCCTTGGTGATCCAGACCTTGCGGCCGTTGAGGACGTAGTCGCCGCCGTCGCGCACGGCGCGCGTGGCGATCCGCGTCGTGTCGGTGCCCGCGTCGGGCTCGGTGACGCCGAAGCAGACGTGCAGCGAGCCGTCGGCGGCCTGCGGGAGGATCTCCGCCCGCAGCTCCTCGGCCGCGTGCTTGGCGACCACGTTGAGCCCGAAGATCGTGAGGTGCATCGCGCTGCAGCCGTTCATCGCGGCGCCCGACGCGGCGACCTCCTCGAGCAGCAGCGAGGCCTCGAGGATGCCGAGCCCGGACCCGCCGTACGCCTCGGGGATGGCGATCCCGAGCCAGCCGCCGGCGGCGAACGCCTCGTAGAAGTCCCACGGGAACGTGCCGGTGCTGTCGCGCTCGGCCCAGTACTCGTCGCCGAACCGGCTCGCGAGTCCGGCCACCGCCTGCTGGATCTCACGCTCGTGATCGGTCAATTGTTCGTATATAGAGACGTTCGTCCTCATTTAGAACACGGCGAAGCTATCCGAACAGCGCGATCCGCGTCAAGTGGCGCGGTCAGCCGCGCGGGCTGGAGAGCTGGCGCGCCGCGTCGCGCACGACCGGCGCCATCTCCTCCAGCGCCCCGCCCATCCTCGTGGTGGGCCCCGCGACGGCCAGGCACGCGACGACGCGCCCCGACGACATGACGGGCGCCGCCACGGCGCTGATGTCGGGCAGCGTCTCCCCGCGGTTGACCGAGAACCCGTCGCGGCGCACCCCCTCGAGCTCGGCCTCCGCCGCCTCGCGCTCCTCCCGGTCGGGGAGATGGGCCTTCAGGTACAGGTCGCGCCGGCGGTCGCCGAAGTGGGCGAGGAAGCACTTGCCGGTGCTGGTCGGCCACAGCGGCCGGCGCACCCGCAGCGGCGCCGAGTAGCGGATCAGCTGCGCGGACTCGGCGGCGTCGACGTAGATCAGCGACTCGCCGACCAGCGTCGCCATCATGACCGTCTCGCCGAAGCGCCGGCAGAGGTCCTCCATCACGGGGCGCGCGGTCGGGGCGATGTCGGCCCGCCCTGGCGCCAGCAGATGGGTGATCGCCGGGCCGAGCCGGTAGGCGCCGCCCTCCTCGCGCAGGTAGCCGATGGCCACGAGGCCCTTGACGAGGCCGTGCACGGACGACTTGGCGGCGTCGAGCTCGGCGACGAGCGACGCGAGCTTCACCCCGTTGGGCTCCGCGGCGACGGTCTCGAGGATCGTCATGACGCGGGTGACGGTGCGGTGCCCCTTCGCGGCGCCCCGCTCGTTGTCCCCAGTCATCGCCCCGCGTCCATGGTCACGGCGAGCGTACAGCCGTCCAGGAGCTCCATCGCGGGCCGCGGCTCGTCGCCGCGCAGGTACGCGAGGTCCCACGGCCCGAGCGTGACGCCGTCGACGACCGCGCGGCCGGTCAGCACGAGCGCCGCGCACGAGCCGCCGGCCTGGAGGCCCGTCAGGGCCGGCAGGCGCTCCAGGGCGCACGTGTAGCCGCGCCCGGGGTCGTCGAGCAGCACCTTGCGATCGTCCTCCCACGGCACGTCGCGCTCGGCGACGAGCCGCGGCGGCATTCCCTCGGCGGCGACGGCGTCGTCGCCCACCGCGGTGTGGAAGGCGCCGCCGGCCAGCAGCGCGAAGAGCATGCAGCCGTGCGGGTAGCGCAGTGGCCCGTGCGGATGCCCGCCCGGCCCGTAGATCACGTCCCACGGGCCGAGCGTGCGGCCGTCGACCACCGCCGAGCCGACGAGGACGACGGCGGCGTGGCTGCCCTCGTGCACGTGCCGCGGCTCGACCGCGTCATGCGCGTACCAGACCGCGCGCACGGTCACGCCGCGCTCGTCGTCGACGAGCAGGCGCTTGACCAGGCACGGCCACTCGTCCTCGGTGCGCGGCTCCCACGGCACCTCGCCGAAGCGGACGATCCTCACCCCGGCGTCCACGGCTCCCCGTTGACCTCGAACGAGCTCACGAGCGGCACCGGCCGGCGGATGAGGTCCTCGGCGAAGCAGCTCTGCTTCGCCAGCCGGATGAGCTCGGCGATCGCCTCGGGCGACTCGGGCGAGTCGAGGCTCAGGTGGACCCGGAACTCGACCGCCTCCGACCGGTAGTCGCCACGCAGCACCGAACCGTGCTGGCGGATGTCGAACTCGCAGTCGCAGCTCGCGTTCGTGACCTGCTTCTTCGTCATGCGCGCAAGCCGGCTCACCTGCGTGAGCAGGCAGAAGCCGACCGCGGCGGCCAGGTAGCCGAGCGGCTGCGGGTACTCGTCGGCGCCGCCGATGATCGGCGGCTCGTCGCAGAAGAACTCGAACTGGCGGACGCGCGCGACCTTGCGCATGCCCTCGCGCGACTCCACGTGCGCGGCGTTGGTGAAGACGCGGCCCGCCATGCTCGCCGGCAGGTCCGGCAGCTTGGAGACGTCGTCCGCGTCGGCGGCGAAGAGATCCATGAGAGGTGGGCGGCGGGAGCCCGGCTCGGGCCCCCGCCGACGCGGCCTTCCGGCCCTACGCGCCCTCGACGAACAGGGCGTCGATGTCCGGCACCTCTTCGAGGAACCCGAACTCGGCCATGACCTCGGCCATCTGCGTGAGCTGCTCCTTCTTCGGGTCCGAGCCGAAGCCGGGCAGGTTGAGCTTGGCGACCACGTCGGGCTCGAGCTCGGTGATCGTGCCGACCGCCTCGCGCGCCAGCTCCTCGTCCGCCGCCGCCATGTCCTGCGCCTCGCCGACGGCGACGCGGAACGCCTCGACGGCCTCCGGGTTCTCGTTGGCGAAGCTCTCGCTCGTGAGCCAGTACGACACCGCCGGGTCCTCGCCGTACGGGTAGATGTCGTCGATGACCTCGCGCACCGAGTCGCCCGACGCGGTGATCAGCGGCTCGGACATGTGCCCCGAGTCGAGCTTGCCGCCGCGCAGCGCGGCCGGGATGTCCGGGAACGTGAAGCTGATGACCTCCACGTCGTCCGGGCTCATGCCCGCGTCCTGGAGCGCCTTCAGCATGCCCGCGTGGGCGACCGACTGCAGCGTGCCGGTGGCGATCTGCTTGCCCTTGAGGTCCTCGATCGACTTGATCGGGCTGTCCTTGCCGACGTACACGCCCTGCTCGCCGGTCGCCGCGTAGTACGCGGGAGCGACGATCTTCACGGGCAGGCCCTCGAGCGCCGCGGCGAGGATGCCGCCCGCGCTCGCGATGCCGAACTGGTTGTCCCCGCTGATGACGCTCGGGATGACGTTCGGCAGCTCGACGTCGACCTGCTCGACCGCCAGGTTGTTGTCGGCGAACAGGCCCTGCTCCTCGGCGATCGGCACGCCGGCGATGCCGGCCGTGAGGAACTTGGCGACCTTGACGTCGGTGACCTCCTGCTCCGCCGGCTCGCTGCCCGAGCCGCCGGACGCTCCGGCGCCGGAGTCCTCGTCGTCGCCGCAGCCCGCGAACACCAGGACGGCCGCCGCCACGGCCGTGACGACCCATCTCCCTCTAACTCCTCGCACCGCTCTCCTCCTTTGTCCTCCGCTCGCTCTGGATCAGCTCGAGCACCTCGGTGCGCAGCTCCACGAAGTGGGGCAGCGCCTTGGTCTGCAGCTGGTCGCGCGGCGTGGGCAGCGCGACCTCGATCGTCGTCTTCACCGTCGTGGGCCGCCGCGACAGCACCAGCACGCGGTCGGCCAGGTAGACGGCCTCGTCGATGTCGTGGGTGACGAACAGCACCGTGACGCCGACCTCGGCGTGCACGCGCCGCACGAGGTCCTCCAGGTCGGCGCGCGACTGCGCGTCGACCGAGGCGAACGGCTCGTCCATGAGCAGCACCGCGGGCTCGTAGGCGACGGCGCGGGCGATCGCCACGCGCTGCTGCATGCCGCCGGAGAGCTGCCACGGGTAGCGCTCGTCGAAGCCGTCGAGGTCGACGGCGGCGAGCGCCTCGCGGGCGCGCCGGTCGCGCTCGGCGCGCGGGACGCCGGCGGCCGCCAGCGGGAAGGTCACGTTGCCGCTCACCGTCAGCCACGGCAGCAGCGAGCGGGTGTACTCCTGGAAGACCAGCGCGAGGTCCTTCGGGGGACCGGCGACGACGCGGCCCTCGACCAGCGCCTCGCCGCGCGACGGCCGCAACAGGCCGGCGAGCGCCTTCAGCAGCGTCGTCTTCCCGCACCCCGACGGGCCGACGATGCACACGAACTCGCCGCGACGCACGGCGAAGTCGAGCTGGTCGATGGCCGGGACCGCGTCGCGCCCTGACCCATAGGTCACCCCGAGCCCGCGGGCCTCCATGACGACGTCGCCGCTCACCGGCGCTCCGCCGATGCCGCGCGCCAGCCGCGATGCCAGCGCAGCAGCCGGTGCTCGATCGCCACGAGGACGAGGCTCGCCAGCGCGCCGATCAGCCCGATGAGGATGATCCCCGCCCACATGTCGCGGACCGCGTAGGTCTGCTGGGCGTTGATCACGAAGAAGCCGAGCCCGCTGCCGGACCCGAACATGTTCGAGATGATCATCGTGGCGACGCCGATGGCGAGCGCGATGCGGAGCCCGGCGAACGTCTGCGGCAGCGCGGCCGGCAGCGTCACCCGCAGCATCCGCTGGCGCGCCGAGAGCCCGTAGACGCGCGCGGTGTCGAGCATCGTGGGCTCGACGGAGCGCACGCCGTCGGCCGTGCTCACCAGCACCGGCCAGCAGCAGCCGAAGGCGATCAGCGCGATCTCCATCTGCGCGCCCGGGCCGAACACGATCAGCGAGATCGGCACCAGCGCGGCGATCGGCATGGACCGGAAGAACTCGGTGAGCGGCGCAGCGTCGCGCCGGGCTCGCGGCGAGAGGCCGAGCAGGACGCCGAGCGCGATCCCGATCGCGGCGGCGATGGCGAAGCCGGCCGCGAGGTGCCACACGCTCGGCAGCACGTCGCTCGAGAGGTGCTCGAAGAACCACAGCTCGCGGAACGCCTCGAGGATCTCCGAGAGCGGCGGCCAGTACGGCGAGTCGCTGTCCGCGCTCAGCACCCACCAGAGCACGAGCAGCAGCGCGGGGAGCGCGAGGCGGATCCCGACCTGGCCGAGGCGAGCGGTCATACGACGGTCACCCGGTGGGACGGATGCCAGTGCAGGAAGCGGCGCTCGAGGCGCGTGAAGACCAGTGTGACGAGCAGGCCCAGCAGGCCGGCCACGAGGATGCGCGCGTACATCAGCGGCACCTGGCCGGTCGTCGACGCGTTGGCGATCGCGTTCCCGAGCCCCTCGCCGCCGGCCACCAGGGAGGCGGCGATGGCGAGGATGAGGCCGATGGTGGCCGAGAGCCGCAGGCCGGTCGCGATGTAGGGCGAGGCGCTGGGGATGACGATCCGGGTCAGCATCCGCGCGCGCGAGAGGCCGTACGCGCGCCCGGTCTCGCGCGTGACCGGGTCGACGTCGCGGACGCCGTACATGGTCTGGATGAGCAGCGGCCACAGCGCGGTCAGCACCACGAGCACCGTGGCCAGCTCGCGCCCGGCGCCGTAGAGCAGGATCAGCAGCGGCAGCGCCGCGATGCTCGGGATCGTGCGGACGAACTCGAGCAGCAGGTTGGTCGAGCGGTAGGCGAGGCTCGAGGCGCCGAGCGCGAGGCCGACCGGGATGCCGACGCCGATGACGATCGCCAGCCCGATCCCCCACGCGAGCAGCGTCTGCCAGATGCTCTCCCACAGGGTCGCGCCCTGCAGGTCGTCGAGCAGCTCGCCGAGGATCGTCGTCACGGCGGGCACGTCGCGCTCGGGCAGCACGCCGAGCTTGACGACCAGCTGCCAGAGCACCAGCGCGGCGAGCACCACGGCGGCCGGCTCCGCGAAGCGCGCGACGGCGCCCGCGCGAGCGGCGCGACGGGGCGCCCGCTCCGAGCGCACGGTGCTCTCGCGGCGGCGCGGCTGGGTCACGGCACCCATCCCGACGTCAGTGGCTCTGTTCGTATATACGGACTGCGACGCGCATGTGCGAACACTAGACAGAACCGATCCACCGCGTCAAGCCGCGTCGCGTCGCGTGGTGGCGGGACGGAACTGCGCATCGCGGAAGCGGCGGCGACCTCGGACGGCGGGTGTGTCACGTTAGCCGCGGTATTCGCGGTCAACGTGACACACCCCGCGCCGCGGCCCAGTCCACGCCGCACGGCAAAAACCGACCACCCGCCCTACAAGCCGGAGGTTCGTCCCGCCACCAACGACTAGGGGAACCCCCGGTGCGGGGACCACCCGCGCACCAAGAGGATGCGGTCCATGCCCGCCCGCGTCCTCGCCGCCCTCGTGGCGCTCCTCGTGATCATCCCCGCCGCGACGGCGTCCGCGTCGTTCGACGGGTCCAACGGCAAGGTCGCGTACATCGACTACGACGACGGCCTCTACATCGACGATCCGTTCGACGACCAGCCGCCGCAGGGACCGCTGGCCACGGTCGCGTCCAACGACCTGCAGAGCAAGGCGTTCGCGGCGCCGCACCCGCCCGCCTGGTCGCCCGACGGCACGATGCTCGCCTTCACGGCGCCGGTCGACGACAGCTACGGGCTCAAGCACAGCGCGGTGTTCGTGATGAGCGCCAAGGGCAAGGACATCCGCCAGCTCACGCATCCGATGCCGCTCGAGCCGGACACCTGCGAGGGCCAGTGCGACAACGGCCACCAGGTGTCCGACCTCCAGCCGACCTGGACGCCGGACGGCGACATCGCCTTCATCCGCATGATCTACTCGGGCGACGAGTCGCGCTACGTGGGCCAGCGCGGCTCGTCGGTGCGGATCGTCGACCCCAGGGGCGGCGGCGACTCCCAGCGCTACTACCTCGAGCCGAAGGCCAACGGCCTGATCCAGTCGATCGTCTGGCCCGCGTCCTCGATCCACCCGTACGCGATCCTCGGGAGCCGGCCCGACAAGACGTTCACGATCCGCAACCTCGGGACGAGCACCGACATCGTCAAGGCGCACGGGGATCCTCGACCTCGACGCGTCGCCGGTCGGCGAGAAGCTCGCGTACGCCACCGTGGTCGGCGGCCACGCCGTCCACGTGATCGACTTCGCGGGCCGCGAGCTCGAGTCGTTCGCGACCGGCCTCGAGAAGCCGCAGATCCGCTTCACGCCCGACGGCAACTCGATCGCCCGCACGGGCTGCGCCAAGGACCGGGAGAACGTGCAGCACTGCGGCATCGTCACGCACCGGCTCGCCGACCCGGACGGCGACGTCCGGCCCGACGACCCGGTCGAGGCGCCGTTCCTCGACATGCAGGCGCTGATCCGCGTCCCGGCCATGCCCGGCTACCGCGGCAACTTCGACATCCAGGGCCAGGACCTCCCGGTCATCCTCATCCCCGGCTTCCTCGGCTCGGAGATCCAGTGCGACGGCGACGACGTCTGGATGCCCACCCTCCCGCCGATCACGATGCAGCCGATGGCGCTGTCGGCGGACGGCCGCTCGAACCAGAACTGCTTCAGCGCTCGCGCGACCGGCAAGCCCGTCGACTCGTTCCTGCTCAAGGACGTCTACGGCCACCTCGACGAGTGGCTCGAGAAGATGGAGCCGCCGGGCGGCGGCGCGACGTTCGGCTGGGACTGGCGCCTGGCGCCGCAGGAGAGCCTCAAGAAGCTCGACGAGAAGATCACCGAGCTGCTCGACGACAACGACCTGCCCCGGGAGCAGGGCGCCAAGCGCGTCACGCTCGCCGGCCACTCCTACGGCGGCGTGCTCATGCGCATCTACATCGACGACCCCGACCGCTCCCGCCGGGTCGCGCGCACGCTCAACGTCGGCGTGCCGATGTGGGGCTCGATCAAGCCGTTCTTCCCGCTCGTCTTCGGCATCGAGGGCATCGGGACCTCCGCGCTCGACGCGTTCGTCGGGAACGAGGACCTCAAGGACACGATGCGCAACTTCCCCGGCGCCTACCACCTGCTCGCGGGCGACAACTTCGGCCAGTGGCTCACCGTGGACGGCGAGGAGCGCGACCAGGCGGGCGTGAAGGCGTTCCTGCAGTCGCAGGGCGGCAACGGCGTGCTCTTCGAGGACGCGCGCAAGACGCACGAGAACTCCATCGACGGCTGGCTCGACTACGGCGGGCGCATCGACGACCGCGCGGTGGTCGGCGTCGGCTTCCTCACGACCCGCCGCGTCGACGTGACGCTGGACCCCGAGGAGGGCGACGCCGACGTCGAGGTGCGCCTCGCCGACGGCGACATCACGGTCACGGCCCACTCGGCGAAGCAGCGCAACCCCGGCGGCGGCGAGCCGATGGGCGATCCGATCCACATCCAGGAGCGCTGCGGCCAGGAGCACATGGACCAGACCAAGGACACGGTCATGCAGCAGGCCTACACGCAGTTCCTGCTCTTCGGCCGCACGCCGCGCAAGCTCCCCGCCCCCGAGTGCGAGCTCGCCGGCGACTTCATCGAGTTCTCCGAGGACCTGGAGATCCCGCCGCCGGTGTCGACGGGCTTCGCCGCCAAGGGCGCCGCGATGACGCTCGGCGAGGCGCAGTGGCAGGGCAAGGCCGACGTGATCGACCTGCCCGGCGGCACGAAGGTGGTCACGAACGACTCCGAGCCGGTCGCGCTGGAGGTCGAGGCGAAGGGCCTGACCATGACCGTCACCGACATGGACGGCACGACCCCCGGCCGCCGTGTGACCTACGGGCCGCTGACCGGCGACGTGACGATCAGCCCCGGCGCCTCCGACGTGCCGGCGGTCAGCCTCGACGGGCAGCCGGTCGCCCCGGCGCAGGACAGCGGGCCCGCCCAGCCGCCGGCGAGCGGCGGCGGGACGGTCGTCACGCCGCCCGCCGGCCCGCCCGCGCCGCCCGCGCCGCCCGCCGCGCTCAGCGCGAGGGTGCGCGGCGGCAAGGTCAAGGTCAAGAAGGGCGTGGCCCAGGTCACCGCGCAGCTGCGGGGCGGCGCCGCGACCGGCACGCTCACGCTGACGGCCAAGGGCCGCCGCCTCGGCTCCGCGCGCGTCGCGCTGCCGGCCGGGCGCGCGGTGACGGCCAAGGTCAAGCTGTCGAAGGCGGCCCGCCGCGCCGTCGGCCGCGGCGCGCTGAAGGCCGTGGCGACGCTGTCCGTGCCGGGGGCGGCTAAGGCGCAGGCGGCGGTGCGCCTCAGTCGCTGACGAGCCCGTCGAGCGAGCCCACGACCTGGCCGCGCCGGATCGGCACGGACGCCTCCGGGAAGTCCTGCCGGAAGCGCATGCCCTCGCGGCCGGCCAGGTCGAGGAAGCGCTCCAGGTGGTCCATCGCGCCGCCGCCGACGTCGTGCAGGACGAGCAGCGACTCCTCCCGCTCGGCGCACTGGGCGATCGCGCGCTCGACCCAGCCGGCGGGGTCCTCCCAGTCCCGCGGCACGGCCGTCCACAGGACGCACGTGTAGCGGCCGGCGACCAGCGTGTCGACGGCCGCCGGGGTGAGGAGCCGCTCGTCGAGGTTCCCCCCGCCGCCGACCGGCCGGAAGAGCCGGTCCGGGTGCGCGAGGTCGCCGATCACGGACTGGGTCTCCTCGATCTCGCGCCGCACCTGCTCGGCGGGCAGCTCCGCGAACGGCTCGGGGTGCGTGAACGTGTGGTTGCCGATCCAGTGGCCCTCGGCGCGCGCGCGCTCGGCCAGCGCGCGGCCGTCGGCGCACGCGAGCCGGCGGCCGACCACGAAGAACGTCGCCCGCAGGCCGCGGTCGGCGAGCACGTCGAGCACGCGCGGCGTGACCAGCGGCTCCGGGCCGTTGTCGAACGTCAGCGTGACTTCATGCACGGGCGACCGGGTTGGTGAGCACCTCGTCGCCCACCCGGATCTCCACCACGTCGCCGTCTGACAGGAAGAACGGCGGCTCGCGCCTGGCCCCGACGCCCTCCGGCGTCCCGCTGACGATCAGGTCGCCGGGCATGAGCGTCATCACGCTGCTCAGGTACGCGACGAGCTTCGCCGTCGAGAAGATCATCGCGCTCGTGTGCGCGTGCTGGACGCGCTCCCCGTTCACCCTCGTCTCGAGCTCGAGGCCGCCGTCGCGCCAGCCCTCGTCGAGGACGAGGTGCGGCCCGCACGGCCCGAACGTGTCGGGCGACTTGCCGACCGTCCACTGCGAGGTGACCTGCTGCAGGTCGCGCGCGCTGACGTCGTTGAACGGCATCCAGCCGGCGATCGCGTCGTCCGCCTCGGCCTCGGAGACGCCGTGCGTCACGCGGCCGATCACGAACGCGATCTCGCCCTCGTAGTCGACGCGGGCGGGGTTCGCGGCCGGCAGGCGGATCGGCTCGCCGCTGCCGATCAGCGTGTTGCGGAACTTGGCGAAGATGAGCGGCGCGGCCGGCACCTCGAGCTCGGCCTCCTCCGCGTGCGCGCGGTAGTTGAGGCCGACGCAGAGGATCTTGTCGGGGTCCGGCACCGGCGGGCCGAGCCGCACGTCGCCGAGCGGCTCGCCGTCGCGGGGGACGGACGCGAGGCCGCCCTCGAGCAGCTCGCGGACGGTCGCGCCGCCGGCGTCGACGAGCCCGCCGTCGACCGCCACCGCGGCGCGCCAGCGGCCCTCGTGCTCGTAGCTGGCGAGCCTCACCCGAACAGCGGCCCGACGAGGGTGAGCGGCATGTCGTCGCCGGCGTTGACCGCCGTGGCGAAGATGTACAGCGCGCCGCCGACGATCGCGATGTTCTTCCAGAACTGCGCCTTCTGGGCGGCGCGCATCCCCCAGTCGGCCTCGGCCCAGTACTTGTGGCCGACGAAGCCGGCCGGCAGGACGAACGCGATGATCAGCAGCGCGCCGACGTCGGGCCAGATCCCCGTCGCGATCATCAGGCCGCCGCTCAGCATCATCACGCCGGACACCGGCACGCTGACCTCGGGGAACGGCGCGTTGAACGACTTGGCGTAGGCGACCATCCCCTGCCGCTGGCGCAGGTGCATCGACCCGTACTCGAGGAACAGCAGCGCGAAGACGATCCGCGCGATCAGCTCGACGACGTCCACGTCAGGACACCCGCGCCGGCTCGGCGACGCCGTTGGTGGTGGGCTCGGCCTTGCGGGCGCGCTTGCGGCCCTTGATCCGCGGGCGCGGGTTGACGATCGGCGTCAGCTCCCGCTCGAGCTTCCCCCGGAGGGGCTCGACCCGGGGCGAGAGGCAGAGCCGGTCCCCGAGCTCGTCCAGTTGCTCGTCGAGCAGAAAGCCGGGCCCGCTCGTGCAGATCTCCATCCTTCCACCCGGCGACATCGAGTAGCACGAGTCGAAGAAGTAGTGGTCGAAGATCGCCGTCCACGGCCGCACGCCCTCGTTGGCCTCGTCGCGGGCGCGCTGGACCTCGGCGCCGTCGCCGGCGTCGTAGGCCACGTGGTGCCAGACGCCGACGTGGCCGTCGCCGCTCGGCCGCCCGGTCGGCGGGCTGAAGTACCAGCGCCCGCTGCGCTCGCCGTCGAGCACGAGCCGGGTGCCGTCCTGGCGGAAGCCGAGGTGCTGCGCGAACGGCAGCTGCTCCTCGAGCGTGGTGAACGACCGCGCGCCCTCGATGCCGCGGATGCGGTGCTCGGCCGGGATGTCGTCGGCGTCGGCGATCAGCGGCGCGTCGGCGGCGTCGGACACCATCAGCTCGACCTCGTGGCCCTCGGGGTCGAAGAAGACGAGGCTCTGCGGCTGGGTGGGATCGAGCCGCAGCATCTCGCTGTGGGTCTGGTGGGCGATCAGGCGGTCCATCCAGTACTCGAGCGAGTCGTACGTGGCGACGCGCAGCACGATCCGGTGGATGTCGCCGTCGCCGGGGACGGCCGGCGTCGCCTCCTTGAACTCGAGGAAGGTGACCACGCTGCCGGGGTTCCCCTCCTCGTCGCCGAAGTAGGTGTGGTACCGGAACGTCGTCTCGAAGTTCAGCGTGTTCTTGACGAACCGCAGGCCGAGGACGCTGCACCAGAAGTCGACGTTGGCGGTCACGTCGCGGGTGATGCCGGTGAAGTGGTGTGGGCCTTTCAGGGGCTGCTGCATTGCGCCTTCTCTCCTCCGCGGGGCTCCCGGTCCCTGGAATTTGCACATTCGACATCCGCTTGTCAAGCGGGCATACTGGCGCCCGTGCCGACCACCGAGATCACCGCCCCGCGCACGGTCGCGGGCCTGGTCGCGGAACGTCTTCGGGCCGAGATCGTCGCAGGAGAGCGGGCGCCGGGGAGCCGCCTGCCGCAGGTCGAGATCGCCCGCCGTCTGGGGGTCAGCACCACGCCGGTCCGCGAGGCCCTCGCGATGCTGCAGCGCGAGGGCCTCGTCCGGCTGCACGCCCAGCGCGGGGCCGTCGTCTTCATCCCCACGGTCGCCGACCTGCGCGAGCACTACGAGATCCGCGCCGCGCTCGAGGCGCTGGCCGCCGCGAGGACGGCCGAGATCTTCGAGGCCGAGTGGGCGGAGCCGCTCGAGGCGCTGCTCGAGGAGATGCGCCCCGGCCCGCCGGCCGACCGCTACATCGAGCTCAACCAGCGCTTCCACACGCTGCTCTACGAGCACTGCGGGCGGCGAAAGCTGGTGGACATGATCGCCAACCTGCGGGACGCGTCGAGCGCCTACCTGCACATCTACCGCGCCACCGCGGACTTCCCGGTCGAGCGCCTCCACGCCGAGCACCGGGCGATGCTCGACGCGTGCCTCGCGCGCGACGCCGCCGCCGCGGCGGACGCCACGCGCCGGCACCTCTGGCAGACCGTCGAGCACGTCGCCGGACGGCTCGAGGGATGAGGCGCAGCACCGAGCGGTTCCTGACGACGCATGTCGGCAGCCTGCCGCGCCCGCCCGACCTCATCCGCACGATGTTCGCCAAGCAGGAGGGCGTGCCGATCGACCCGGTGGCGCTGGAGGCGCGCACGCGCGCGGCGGTTGCCGAGGTGGTCGGCAAGCAGGCGGCGGCGGGCGTGGACGTGGTGAGCGACGGCGAGATGAGCAAGCCGAGCTACGTCACGTACATCACCGACCGGCTCGACGGCTTCGGCGGCACGAGCCAGCCGCTCACGTACTCCGACCTCGTCGACTTCCCCGAGCTGCAGCGCAAGGTGTTCGGCGACCCGGGCCGCTCGCGCCGGCGCACACCGGCCTGCACCGGGCCGATCGCCGTCCGCGATCCGGAGGCCGCGCGCGTGGACGTCGAGCACATGCTCGCGGCGCTCGGCGACGGCGGCGAGGGCTTCATGAACGCGGCGTCGCCGGGCGTGATCGCGCTGTTCTTCCGCAACGACCACTACGCCACGCGCGAGGAGTACCTGCACGCGATCGCCGAGGCGATGCGGGTGGAGTACGAGGCGGTGACCGAGGCCGGCCTGCTGTTGCAGATCGACTGCCCCGACCTCGGCATGGGCCGCCACATCCAGTTCGCCGACCGCGACCTCGAGGGCTTCCGCGCCGAGGCGCGGCTCAACCTCGAGGCGCTCGACCACGCGCTCGCCGGAATCGACCCGGAGCGCGTGCGCATGCACGTCTGCTGGGGCAACTACGAGGGCCCGCACCACCACGACGTGCCGTTCCGCGACATCGTCGACCTCGTGCTCGCGGCCAAGCCGCAGGCGATCGCCTTCGAGGCGGCCAACCCGCGCCACGCGCACGAGTGGCGGATGTTCGAGGACGTGCGGCTGCCCGAGGGCAAGATCCTCATCCCCGGCGTGATCGAGTCCAAGAGCAACTTCATCGAGCACCCCGAGCTGATCGCGCAGCGGATCGGCCGCTACGCGGAGCTCGTCGGCCGCGAGAACGTCATCGCCGGCAGCGACTGCGGCTTCGGCACGTGGGTCGGCCAGGCCGCCGTCGACCCCGACGTGACGTGGGCCAAGCTGGGCGCCCTGGCCGAGGGCGCCCGCATCGCCTCAGGCGATTTTTGGGGCCCGCCCGCCTGACCCGCGCACGAGGCGGGCGCCGGCCACGAGCGCCTCGAGCTTGCCGAACGCCGATTCCCGCGAGAGGTACTTCATCCCGCAGTCCGGGGCCGCGATCAGCTCCTCGACGGGCTTGTGCGGCAACGCGCGGCGGATCCGGTCGGCGACCGTCTCAGGCGACTCGACCGTCTCGTCGTCGAGCGCGATGACGCCCAGGATCACGGTCTTGCCGGCGAGCCGGTCGAGCGCGTCGAGGTCGAGCTTCGCCTGGGCGGTCTCGATCGAGATCTGGTCCACCGGCGCCTTCGCCAGGCTCGGCAGGAACCGGTACTCGCGAGGGTGGTTCGGCACGAAGAGCGGATAGCCGAAGCAGATGTGCAGCGCGGTCGTGCCCTGCATGCCGTCGAGCGCGCGCTCGAGCGTCTCGATGCCGTACTCCTCCGCCGCCTCCACGCGCGACTCCATCCACGGCTCGTCGAGCTGCACGACGTCGGCGCCCGCGCGGAAGAGCTCTGCGACCTCCTCGCGCACCGCGTCGGCGAACGCGAAGGCGACGTCCCGCTCGTGCTCGTAGTGCTCGTTCTGCGCCTGCTGCGCCATGGTGAACGGCCCCGGCACCGTGACCTTGACCAGGCGGTCGGTGCTCGCGCGCAGGAACTCGGCGTCGCGGACCTGGACGGGGCCGCCGCGCGCGATCGGGCCGGTGATGCGCGGCACCGGCATCGGGTTGCCGTTGCGGTCGGGCGTGGAGCCGGGGTTGTCGACGTCGACGCCGGTCAGCGCCGTGGCGAAGCGGTTCGAGTAGCTCTCGCGGCGGATCTCGCCGTCGGTGACGATGTCGAGCCCGGCGCGCTCCTGGTCGCGGACGGCGAGCAGCGTGGCCGCGTCCTGCGCGTCCTCGAGCCACTTCGGATCGATCCGCCACAGCTCGCGGTCGCGCACCCGCGGCGGGAGGCGCTCGCGCAGCCGGTCGCGGTCGACGAGCCACTCGGGCTGCGGGTACGAGCCGACCAGGCTGGTCGGGAGCACGGGCGCGGGCATGGCACGACATTTTGCACATTTCGTGGCGTTGCCCCGGGCGGTGGGCACTGGGAGACTCCTTGCGTGGCGATCGACGGCGCCCACGAGCGAGGGGTCGAGCACGCGGGCTCGCTGCTCGAGATCGCCACGCTGATCGCGCGCGAGGTGCCGGACGAGATCCTCTTCGCGACCGTCTCCGAGCACGCCGCGCTGCGGACCGGGGTCGAGGCCGCGAGCGTGCTGCGGTTCGTCGGCGACGAGCGGGCCGTGGTGATCGGCGTCTGGCGGGAGAGCGGGCGCCGCGGGCTGCCGGTCAACGCCGAGCTGGACTTCGACCGCCGCAACAGCGCGCTCGGCCGCGTCAGGAGCACGCGGCGGCCGGCGCGCGCCGATAGCTACGAGGGCCACGGCGGGGAGCTGCCCCTCGTCATGCGGGCGGTGGACATCCGCGCTTCGGTGGCCGCCCCGATCCTGCACGAGGGCGAGGCGTGGGGCGCGGTGGCGGCGTCGACGACGCGCGACGAGCCGCTGCCGGCCGGGAGCGAGGAGCGCCTCGCGGACTTCGCCGAGCTGGTCGCCCAGGCGGTGGCCAACGCCGCCGCCCGCCGCCGCGAGGCCGCGTCGCGCCGGCGGGTCGTCGAGGCGTCCGACGAGGCGCGCAGGCGGCTCGAGCGCGTGCTGCACGAGGGCACGCAGCAGCACCTGCTCGCGCTGACCCTCAAGCTGCGGATCGCGCACGGCCGCGCCGAGCCGGGCTCGGACATCGCCGGCCTGCTCGAGGACGCGCTGGCCGAGGCCGCGGTGGCCAACGCCGCGCTGCGCGACCTGGCCCGCGGCCTGTACCCGATCGTGCTGACCGAGCGCGGCCTCGCCGCCGCGCTGCAGGCGCTGAGCGCGCGGGCGGCCGTGCCGGTCCACCTGCTCGAGCTCCCGAGCCGCCGCTTCCCGGGTCTGGCCGAGGCCACGGCGTACTTCGTGGTGGCCGAGGCGCTCGCCGCGGCGCCGCCGGACGCGACCGACGTCGCGGTGATGGTCGGGGACCGCGGCGACCGCCTCGTCGTCGAGGTCCGCACCGGCTCGGAGGCGCACCTGCCCGGCCTCGCGGACCGCATCGCGGCGGTCGGCGGCGTGGTGCGCTCCGACCCCGGCGAATTCGTGCGCGTCGAGCTGCCGATCGAGCGCTAAGAGTCGCTGATCGGGGTACAACCCCGAGCGGTGCGCGCGATCCGGCACGGGGCGCTGGTGGCGGTCCTCCTTGGCCTCGCCGCCATGCCGTCCGCCGCCGGCGCGCAGACCGCGGCGGTCGCCCACCGGATGGACGCCGCGCACTCCGGGAGCACCGGCGCGGGCCCGGCGCCGCCGCTGCGCCGGCGCTGGACGCGCGCGCTCGAGCCGGAGGAGAACGCCCATCCCGAGCTCTCGTACCCGCTGGTCGCCGGCGGGCGGGTGTTCATCGTCGCGGCGCGGGCGCTGCACGCGCTGTCCGCGCAGACCGGCGAGACGCTCTGGAGCGTTCCGAGCGCACCGGGCAGCCCGGCGTACGACGCGGGACGCGTCGTCGTCACGACCGCCGCCGGCGTGAAGGCGTTCGACGCGGCGACGGGAGCGCCGCTCTGGTCGCGCGAGCTCGAGACGCACGACTGCCCGGCCGTCGCGAGCGGCGGCGTGGTCTACACGATCTCGGGCTGGACGGCTCACGCGCTGCGCCTGACCGACGGATCGACGCTCTGGTCGCGAGCGATCCCCCACGGGTGCGAGGCGACCGTGGGAGGCGACCTCGTCCACTACTCGGCGGGCGGGACCACGGCGCTCCGGCGCACGGACGGCACGGTCGCGTGGACGTCCGCCACCGGCGGCCGCACGGCGGCGCTCCACGGCGGGCGCCTCATGGACGCCCGGATGCTGCAGGCGGTCGACCCCGCGAGCGGCGCGGTGCGCTGGGAGTTCGCCGCCGAGCACGGGATCCACACGACGCCGGCGGTGGCCGGCGTGCTCGACGTTCTACGGCGGCAGCGACGACGGCCGCGGCCTCTACGGACTGCGATCGCCGGCGACGGCGCGGGCCGCGCCGTGATCGCCGGCATCGCCCGGGCCGCGTCCGACTTCCCGGCCACGCCGGGCGCCTACGACACGACGCCGCACGGCTCCGCGAGCGAGGCGTTCGCCGCGCGCCTCAGCGCCGGCGGGTCGGCCGTGGAGTGGGCGACGACGTTCGGCGGCGGCGACTGGGACGACCCGCTCGGGATGGCCCTCGACGCCCAGGGCCGGCCCGTCGTCGTCGGAGCCACGAACTCGCCGGACTTCCCCACGACCCCGGGCGCGCAGGACCGCGTGTGCGAGACCGGCGACCCGGACCACTGCGAGAGCGAGGGCGACGTGTTCGCGACGAAGCTCGCGGGCGACGGCTCGGCGCTCGTGTGGTCCACCTTCCTCGGCGGCGCGGGCGACGACGTGGCGAGCGCCGTGACGGTCGGCGGCGACGGCGGCGTGGTCATCGCGGGCAAGGCGACGAGCGCGTCCGGGTTCCCGTTCGCGGACGCCTTCCAGACGGTCCAGCGCGACGGCCCGGGCTGTGCGTCGTGGTCGTTCTGCGCCGACGCGTTCCTCGTCCGCCTCAGCGACGCGGGCGCGCTCGAGCTCGGCTCGCTGCTCGGCGGCGACGGCGACGACGGCGCCAACGGCGTGGCGCTCGACCCGCAGGGCGACGCCTGGGTCGCCGGGCTCGCGCACTCGCGCAACCTCCCGGTCAGCGCCGACGCGGTCCAGCCCGTGCAGTCCGGCGGCAACTGCGGCGGCGCGGTCCTGCTGTTCCTCGAGTGCGCCGACGGGTTCCTGACGGAGGTCCGCTCGGCCGCCGCGGAGCCGGACGACCCGCCGCCGGCGCCGAGCGCGTCGGCCCCGGTCACGGCGGCGGGGGCCTGGCGGACCGTCGCCCGCACGCGCACCGCCGATGACGGCCGCTACCGCGTCCGGCTCCCCGCACGCCGCGGCGCCTACCGCGTCCGCGCCCCCGGCGGCGCGACCTGCGCGGACGCCGCTATCCGTCCCAGCCGGGCTGCGTCAGGGTGACGCCGGTCGCGTCGCCGGCGACGTTGCGGTCGACGATGTCGGCGAGCGTCCGCGTCGCGCCGATCTCGCGCAGGCCGGCCTCGGTGAACGTGTCGGCGTTGTAGACCCGGCTGGCGAAGAGCGGGTTGGTGAGCGCCTGCGAGAACGCGTCGGCGCCGACCATGGTGCCCATGAGCAGCGGGAGGGCGGAGCGCTCGCGCACGTCCTCCGCGAGCAGGCCGACGTAGAGCTCGATGTTGTCGACCCTGCCGTAGACGTCCCTCAGGCGAGCCCGGATGTCGGGGTCCGAGGACACGTCGGCGAACGACTTGAGCCGCCGGTACGTGCAGGCCTCGCGGTAGTCGTTGTAGCTCGCCAGCCGGTTCGTCCGGCCGTTGAGCACGGTCTTGCGCTCCACCGGCAGCAGGAAGGCCGGCGTGTTGCGGAGGCCGATCTCGGTGCTCGGCTGCTCCGACGCCTCCTCGAACAGCTCGCGGAGCGGGTTCCCGACGACGATGCGGTTGTCCCACTGCACGCCCTCCATCGGGCGTGCGACGCCGCCGACCTCGACCGTGTCGGGCACCAGGCTGTGCCATCGGTAGAGCAGGTCGAACTCGACGGCCATCCAGTTCTGGCGGTACCAGGTCTCCCGCTCCCCCATGCCGGGCACCGCGGTGAGCCGGAACCGGAACGGCGTGATGTGGTTGATGTAGTCCTCGATGACGATCTTCAGCAGCATCGCGATGGCGATGTTGCGCGCCGTCTGGAAGAGCTGCTCGTCGTCGTCGGCCCACGGGACCCGCTCCGCGGCGAGGATGTCGCAGAGCCGGTTGTGCTCGCGCAGGAAGAGCGTGCTCATCATCACGATGCCGTAGTGCACGTTCCCGCGCGCGAGGGCGAGCGCGAAGAGCATCTTCCGCAGCTCCGGATCCAGCGGCGGCCCGGGCGCGTCGTGGCCCGGGTAGCGGATCTCGAGCGCGGCGAACTCGTCCTTCGGCAGCCCGTTCTCGTCGTAGTAGAACGGCGGGTACGCCTCGCCGTCGATGAGCTGGAACTTGAGCTTGCCGCCGTCGTGCAGCCGCAGCGCGTCGGTCTCCTCGACCCGCTGGCCGTAGAGCTGGCAGAGGTCGATGTCGTGCGTCGACTTGTTCTTGCGCGGGTTGACCGGATCGGTGCGGATGAAGCCGTCGGTGAACCACTGCGCGAAGTGCGGGAAGAGCAGCGTCGACTTCTTCGACGGCCGCTGCACCCCGTCGCGCTCGAACAGCGTCATGACCTCGGCGAGCTCGGGGTGGAAGAGGCCCGCCGGCGGCAGGTGCCGCCCGCTGAACGTCCGGTCGGTGAGCGACGCCCACGACGTGTAGTCCGTGTCCGTGCTCAGCGGGTTCGGGCGCGTGGGCAGCTTGTAGACGGTGAGGTTGACGATCTCCCGGTTGACCCTGGGGGCGAACGACGGGCGGGAGAGGATCCGCCACAGCCACGGGTAGTGCGTCCCGAAGTGGAGCTGGACGCTGTTCCTCAACCCGTCGTTGGTCCAGAACCAGCGCGCCATCCAGTCGGGCTCGGGCGGCGTGCGGCAGTCACGCGGCAGCCGGATGTCGCCGCGGTCGCGCTCGGTGAGCAGCTCGTTGATGAGGATCCAGTGCTCGATGCCGATCCCGGCGAGCAGCGCGAGCGCGCCGAGCAGCGGCTCGCCCTCGAGGATCAGGTACAGGGCGCCGGCCGCGCCGAGCGACTCCAGCAGGCTCGCCAGGGTGCCGGGGAGCGCGAAGAAGCCCTCGCGATACGGCACCCCGCGCACGGCGACCGTCTCGAGCTGGTGCTTGAGGTGCATGAGGACGATCAGCACGACGACGCCGGCCACCTGCCCGATCTCCAGCGCCACCGCGAGCCACACGAGCCAGATCGCGATCTCGGCGACGATCGATGACGCGAGCATCGCCCGCATCCGGTGAAAGTGGCGGCGCGCCGCCGCGAGCCCGCAGCGCGCGTAGGTGATCCTCGGCCGCTGGCTGACGTCGGCGACGAGCAGCCCGGTCTCCACCAGCTCGCCGATCACGAGCGTCGCGATCGCCCATTCCGTATAGCCGAGGTCGTACCAGTACAGCCACAGGAACACGGCCGGGACCTCGATGACCGTGACCAGGATGGTGCCGATCACGCGTGCGCGCATCAGTGCCTCGCTGCGACCAGTAGGGCGCCGGCCTCGCGCTCGATCGCCACGCTGCCGTAGCGGCGGGCGAGGGCGACGGCCTCGGCGAGGGGCTCCGCCGGCGACCGGCCGCGGCGCAGCAGCGCCTCGCCCAGTGCCAGCGACGTTCGGGCCTGCAGCAGCGGCGCCTTGAGCCGCTCGTGCGCCCGCCGCGCCTCCGCCAGGTGGTCGCCCGCGGCGGCCTCGTCCCCGAGCAGGGCGGCGAGACGGCCGAGGTTGAGGGCGATCGAGCCGCGCGACGAGATGCCCGCCGGCGTCGCGAACTGGTCCTGGTACGGCAGCAGCCGGTCGTAGAGGTCCTCCGCGATGCCCGGCGCGCCGACGCGCAGCGCGAGGTCGGCGCAGCGGGCGAGGCTGAAGGCGAGCGTCCGGTCGAACGGGAACCGGAAGCCCTCGGCCGCCGTGGCCTCGAGCACCGCGGCGGCGCCGTCGAGGTGCCCGGTCTCCGCGTCGATGAACCCGCGCGCGAGGCGCAGGACGGGCAGCCGCGGGTTGCGCGCGATCACGTGCTCGAGCGGCGCGCGGAGCTCGTCGAGCCGGCCCTGCTCGGTGCGGATGCCGAGCAGCTGCCCGAACGTGATCAGCGCGCCCTGCGCCCGCCCTTGGCGCCGGGCCACGAGGTCCGCCTCCTTGGCCAGCGCCTCGCCTCCCGCCAGGTCGCCGGCCAGGGTCCGGCGCGCGCTGTGCGCCCACAGCGCGGTCCAGCGCAGGATCGGCTGCCCGATCGCCCGCGCGAGGTCGAGCATCACCTTCAGCCCGCTCTCGAGCTGCACGCGGTCGCCGCTGTGCATCCCGAAGATGAAGGCCGCGTTGGCGGCCTGGAAGCGCAGCTCCGGGTCGTCGATCTCGTCGCCGAGCGCGGCGAGCCGGCGCGTGAGCGCCGCGTGCACCTCGAGCGGGGCGATCGGGCTGATCGCGGTCGCCGTCGCCATCACGCGCGCGAGCTCGCGCCGGTCGTCGCTGCGCAGCGCGGCCTCGAGCGCGCGGAGGCTCAGCTCGGAGCCGGGCCCCGGGTCGCCGCCGTAGTAGCGCTCCTTGGCCAGCACGGCCATGATCCGCGGGCGGCGCGGCCAGTCGGCGGGCAGGCGCTCCAGCGCGTCCTCGAGCGCGCGCCGGCGCAGCCGGTCGGGCGGGCCGGCGGCGCCGAACGGCCCGAGCGTGTTGGCGAGCACCGCGCGGCTGAGCCGCTCGTCGTCGCCGCGCCGGGCCGCGATCCGGGCGGCCTTGACGAGCGGGTTGCGGAAGGTCCGGACGCCGAGCTGGCGGCGCGCCTCGCCGAGCCCGATCAGCACGTCGCACCACTCGTCTTCGTCGCCGCCGTGGCGGCGCAGCAGGGCCACGGCCTGCTCGAGCCGGCGAAGCGCCTCGTCGGGCGCGAGCTGCTCCAGCGCGTGGACGCCGGCCAGCCGCGCGTGGCCGATCGCCTTCGGGCTGCCGGCGAGCGCCCAGTGGTGGGCGAGCGCGCCGTGGTCGCCGGGCGCCAGCGCCTCGAGCGCCTCGGCCACGCGCCCGTGCAGCCGCGAGCGCCGGGTCGCCCCGATGTCCTCGTAGAGCGTGTGGTTGATGAGGGCGTGGGCGAACGCGAAGCGGCCGTCCGACGCCTCCGTCATCAGCGCTCCCGCGACGGCCGCCTCGAGCGCCGCCAGGAGCGCGTCCTCCGTCGCCGGCGCCAGGCGCTCGAGCAGCGCCAGCTCGACCGTCTGCCCGACGACGGCGGCGACCGAGAGGATCCCGTGCGCCGCCTCCCCGAGCCGCTCGACGCGCCGCCGCACGACCTCGCGCACGCTCTGGGGCAGCGCGAGGGCGCCGCCGCCCGACTCGTCGAGGTGCCGCAGCAGCTCGCCGACGAAGAACGGGTTGCCGTCGGTCTCCGCGGTGATCGCGGCCGCGAGCCGGCGGCCCTCGTGGTCGATGTGGAGGCCGGAGCGGACCGTCATCAGCTCCGCCACGTCGTCGACGGCGAGGCCGGTGACCTCGTGGCGCTCGACGCCGGGCACCCGCACGAGGTCGGCGAGCACCCCGCGCAGCGCGCCGGGCTCGGAGTCGCGGTACGTGGCGAGGACCAGGAGCCGTGAGCGCGGCGTGGCGGCCGTGACGTGCGCGAGCAGCTCGAGCGACTCGCGGTCGGCCCACTGGAGGTCGTCGAGCACCACGGCCACCGGCGCGGCGGCCGAGAGCTCGGCGAGCAGCCCGGCGACCGCGGCGTAGAGCAGGTAGCGCTCGGTCTCGGGATCCGAGCGCTGCGGCGCGGGCACGCGCGCCTCGAGCGAGCGGACCAGCCGCGAGAGCTCGCCGCGATGGTCGGCGACGTGGCGCGCCAGCACCTCGTCCGGGGCGTGCTCGACGAGGTGGTCCAGCGCGCCGATCCACGGCCCGTACGGCGGCCGCAGCCCGTCGGCGGCCGCGCCCCAGCCGACGCGGAACCCGGACGCGTGCGCGGCGAACGCCGTCTCGGCCGCCAGCCGCGTCTTGCCGGCGCCGGGCTCGCCGTGCAGGAACACGACGCGCCGCGAGCCGCCGCGGGCCGCGCGGACCACGTCGAGCAGCATCGCCCGCTCCTCGACCCGGCCGACGAACGCGTCGGCCGGTGAGCGCAGGGCATCGGGCAGCGGCGGCGTCCGCTCGCGCGGGGCGGCCGGGCGCAGCGAAGACGCGTGACCGAGGATCTGCTGCTGGAGGGCGCTGAGCGCCGGCCCGGGCGTCAGCCCGATCTCGTCGAGCCGCCGCTGCGCGGTGCCGTAGACCTCCAGCGCGTCGGTCTGGCGGTCGCAGCGGTAGTAGGCGAGCATGAGCTGGCGCGCGAGCCGCTCCCGCAGCGGGTGCGCCGCGAGCAGCGCCTCGAGCTCGGCGATCAGCTCGCCGTGGCGGCCGAGCTCGAGATCGGCCTCCACGCGCGCCTCCAGGGCGCCGAGCCGCAGCTCCTCCAAGCGGCGGATCTCGCCCTGCGCGAACGACGCGTACGCGACGTCGGTGAGCGCCGGTCCGCGCCACAGGTCGAGCGCCCGCTGGAGCTGCACCCGCGCCCTTACCGGCTCTCCCGCCTCGAGCGCGCCGCGGCCGGCCTCGAGCGCGGCCTGGAAGGCGTCCGAGTCGAGCTCTCCGGGGGAGACCGCGAGCCGGTAGCCGCCGCTGACGGTGAGCAGCGGATCGCCGATCGGCTCCAGCGTCCGCCGCAGCCGCCCGACCGCCATCTGCAGCCGCTTGGGCGCCGCGCGCTCGTCGCCCCACAGCGCCTCGTCGAGCGCATCGGTCGTCACGAGGCGGTTGGCGTGGACGAGCAGGAAGGCCAGGAGCGCGACCTGACCCGGGCCGCCGACGGCGAGCGGCTGGTCTCCACCGTCGCGCAGCTCGACGGAGCCGAGGATCGCGTACCGGTACATCGCTGGCGCCAAGCCTCTTCGAGCCGGTCGGGCGCGTCAACCGGCCGGCTCCGTTACCGGGCCGTTACCGCGTGTGGACGGGCCGTGACCGGCGTCGCCGACGGTCTGCCCATGAGCCCGCCGCTGACCCGCCCCCCGCGGCCCCTGCCGCCCCCGCAGCCCGTCGATGCCCACACCTACACGACCCCGCACGTGATCGAGCTGCCGCGCCCCGTCGGGCCGGCCACGTTCGACGCGTCGGTCTGGTGATCCACATGCAACTCGTCGCCTCCTCCCCCACCTCGACGCAGCCCTCCACCGGCTCCGGTTCCGGCCTCGCCGAGCTCGTCTCCGCCGCCCGCACGGGCGACGGGCGGGCCTGGGCCGCGCTCGTGACCCGCCTGAACCCGATGCTGCGCGGCGTCGCACGGCGCTACGGGCTCTGCCCGGCCCAGGTCGACGACGTCGTCCAGGAGACCTGGGTGCGCCTGTTCGAGCACGTCGGCCGCCTCCGCGACCCGGAGGCCGTCGCCGGCTGGCTCGTCGTGACCACGCGCCGCGAGGCGCTGCGCCAGCTCCAGTCCCGCGTGAAGGAGCAGCTCACCGACGACCGCGACCTCGGCGAGTCGGCCGGCGCGGGCGAGCCCGAGCGGGCGCTCGTCGCGGCCGAGTGCCGCGACGCGCTGGCGCGGGCGATGACGGCGCTCCCGCCGCGGCACCGGCAGCTCATGGAGCTGCTCGTGCGCGAGCCGGCGCTCGACTACCGCGAGATCAGCGCCGCGACCGGCATCCCGAGGGGCTCCATCGGCCCGATCCGCGGGCGCTGCCTGGTGCGCATGGCCGCCGATCCCGTGCTGCAGGCGCTGCGCTGAAGCGCGAGGCCGGGGTTGCCGTTCGTCACGGTGACACGCGACGCCACGGGGCTCCGTGAATCGTCCAATTGCCGCCCACCGGCACGGCTGTGGATACTCCCCAGCCATGGTCCTCCCGCGCACTGCCGCGACGGTCGGCGGCCGCCTCACGATCGGCGGCTGCGCGCTCGCCGACGTGGCCGAGGAGTTCGGCACGCCCGCCTTCGTGGTCGACGAGCAGGGGCTCCGCGAGACCGCCCGCGAGTACCTGGACGCGTTCGCGGAGCGGCACCCCGGGACCGACGTGCACTTCGCGTCGAAGGCGCTCCCCTGCGCGCCCGTCACGCGGATCCTCGCCGAGGAGGGGCTCGGCTGCGACGTCGCGAGCGCGGGCGAGCTGGCGATCGCGCTGAGCGCCGGCTTCGAGCCGAAGCACATCCTCCTGCACGGCAACGCGAAGAGCGACCAGGACATCGGGGAGGCGCTGGCGGCCGGCGTCGGGGTCGTCGTGATCGACAACGAGGACGACGTGGACCGCCTGGAGCGGTTCGCCCCCGCGCGCCAGCGCGTGCTGCTGCGCATCAACCCCGCGGTCCCGGGCGTCACGCACGCGGCGATGGACACCGGCAGCCCGGAGGCCAAGTTCGGCGTGTCGCTCGAGCAGGCGCCGCCGCTCCTCGAGCGGATCCGGGGCATCGACGGGCTCGAGCTCGAGGGCCTGCACGTGCACATCGGCTCGCAGCTGCTCGACCTCGACGGCTTCGGCCGCGCCGCGGAGGCGATCGCGAAGCTCGGGAGCTTCCCCACGTACGACCTCGGCGGGGGCCTCGGCATCGCGTACACGCCCGAGGACGAGGCGCCGACCGTCGCCGACTACGCGACCGCGACCGTCGACGCGCTCCACACGCACCTGGACCCTGACGCGCACCTGATCGTCGAGCCCGGGCGCTCCGTCGTCGGCCGCTCGATGGTGACCCTCTACGACGTCGTCACGGTCAAGCGCGGCGCGCTCACCCACGTGGCCGTGAACGGCGGCATGGGCGACAACCTCGAGCCGATGCTCTACGGCCAGCGCTTCGCCCCGGGGATCCTCGACGAGGACCGCCCGCCCGAGGTCTGCGAGGTCGTCGGTCACCACTGCGAGAGCGGCGACGTGCTGGTGCACGAGGCGGCGCTCGCCACGCCGCGGGTCGGCGACCGGCTCGTCATGCCGGTCACGGGCGCGTACTGCTACTCACTCCAGAACAACTACAACGGGGCCCGCCGGCCGCCCGTCGTCATCTGCAAGGACGGGGACGCGCGGCTCGCGGTGCGACGGGAGACGATGAACGACCTGCTGGCGAGGGACGTCGTATGACGCCGCATCCGCTCGATCCGCTCTCGGCCGACGAGATCCGCCAGGCCGCGGGCATCCTGCGCCGCGACAGCGGCGTGACCGACCGCTGGCGCTTCGCCTCGATCGAGCTGCGCGAGCCGCCCAAGCGCGGCGATGACGGCGACCGCCGCGCGGTCGTGATCTGCTGGAACCGCGACGACGGGAAGGTCTACAAGGCCACGGTCTCGCTGACCGGCGACGCCGTCGAGCGCTGGGACCACGTCCCGGACGGCCAGCCGAACATGACCGTCGACGAGTTCACGGAGTGCGACGAGGCGCTCCGCAACGACCCGCGCGTGATCGAGGCGCTGGCGAGCCGCGGGATCACCGACCTGGACCGCGTCCTCATCGACACCTGGGCCTACGGCGCCCATCTCCTCCCCGAGCAGCACCGCGGCGGGCGCATCGGCTGGGCCGACGTCTGGTACCGCAAGCGGGACGGGGCGAGCCCGTACGCCAACCCCGTCACGGGGCTGCACTTCGTCGTCGACCTCAACCGCATGGAGCTGCTCGAGATCGAGGACACCCACCGCGTCGATCCCCCGGACACGATGGGCGAGTACGTCCCCCACCTCGTCCCCGGCCTCGAGACCCGCCAGGACCTCAGGCCGCTCGAGATCACCCAGCCCGAGGGCGCATCGTTCACGCTCGACGGCAACCACGTGAGCTGGCAGAAGTGGACGCTCCGCGTCGGCTTCAACCACCGCGAGGGCATGGTGCTCCACGGGGTCGCCTACGACGGGCGCTCGGTCGCGTACCGCATGAGCTTCGCCGAGATGGTCGTCCCCTACCGGGACCCGACCACCGACCACTACCGGCGCACCGCGTTCGACGTCGGCGAGTGGGGCCTCGGCTTCATGACCACGTCGCTCGAGCTGGGCTGCGACTGCCTCGGCGAGATCAGCTATCTCGACGCCGTCATGCACGACACCAAGGGCGAGCCGTACGCGATCCGCAACGCGATCTGCATCCACGAGGAGGACAACGCGATCCTCTGGAAGCACGTCGACGGCCACGCCGGCGCCGAGTCCCGGCGCCAGCGCCGGCTCGTGCTCTCGTTCCACGTCACGGTCGCCAACTACGAGTACCTCGTCTACTGGCGGCTCTACCAGGACGGGAACATCGAGTGCGAGGTGCGCGCGACCGGCATCATGGTCACGACCAGCTTCGCCGAGGGCGCGCAGCCGCCCTACGGCACCCTCGTCGACGAGCGCACCTACGCCCCCTTCCACCAGCACTTCCTCGTCGCCCGCCTCGATCTCGACATCGACGGCGAGGCCAACACGGTGTACGCCACCGAGTCGGAGGCGCTGCCCGTGTCGGACGAGAACCCCCACGGCCTCGCGCTCGTGCAGCGCAACACGCCGCTCAGGACGGAGAGCGAAGGGATCCAGGACTACGACTGGAGCACGCAGAAGGCCTGGAAGGTCGTCAACGAGCACGTGTCGAACCGGCTGGGATCGCCCGTCGGCTACAAGCTCGTGCCCGGCGGCGCCTTCCCGCCGATGCTCGACCCGGACTCGCCGGTCCTGCGCCGCGCGCAGGCCATCGGCCACACGCTGTGGGTCACCCCGTTCCAGGAGGACGAGCGCTGGCCGTGCGGCGAGTTCGTGGTCCAGAGCTCGGAGGACCGCGGGCTGCCCGTCTGGACCGCGCAGGACCGCTCGATCGAGGACACCGACGTCGTCCTCTGGTACGTGTTCGGCATCCACCACATCACCCGCCCCGAGGAGTGGCCGGTGATGTCCGTGGACACCGTCTCGTTCTGGCTGAAGCCCACCGGCTTCTTCGACCGCAACCCGGCGCTGGACGTCGCGCCGTCCGCCCGCCACTGCCACCCCGAGGAGAGCTCATGAGCACGGAGATCAGCAACTTCATCCACGGTGAGCGCGTCGCCGCGGCGAGCGGCGAGACCACCGAGCTCGTCGACCCGAGCACCGGCGACGTCTACGCGACGGCGCCGCTCTCGCGCGAGGCCGACGTCGACGCCGCCTTCCAGGACGCCGCGCGCGCGTTCGAGGGCTGGCGCGACTCCACGCCGAGCGAGCGCCAGCGCGCCCTGCTGCGGATCGCCGACGCGATCGAGGAGCGCGCGAGCGAGCTCGTCGACGTCGAGAGCCGGAACACCGGCAAGCCGAAGCAGCTCACGCTCGAGGAGGAGATCCCTCCGATGTGCGACCAGATCCGCTTCTTCGCGGGCGCGGCGCGCGTGCTGGAGGGGACCGCCGCGGGCGAGTACATGGAGGGCCACACCTCGTTCATCCGCCGCGAGCCGGTCGGCGTCTGCGCCGCGGTGACGCCGTGGAACTACCCGGCGATGATGGCCGTCTGGAAGTGGGCGCCCGCGCTGGCGGCGGGCAACACGATGGTGCTCAAGCCCTCCGACACGACCCCCGCCAGCACGGTGTGGATGGCCGAGCTGATGTCCGAGTTCCTGCCCGAGGGCGTGCTCAACGTGGTCTGCGGCGACCGCGACACGGGCGCCGCGCTGGTCAAGCACCCGATCCCGGCGATGGTCTCGATCACGGGCAGCGTCGGCGCCGGCATCGCCGTGGCCAAGGCCGCGGCCGACGACGTCAAGCGCGTCCACCTCGAGCTCGGCGGCAAGGCGCCGGTCATCGTGTTCGACGACGCCGACCTCGAGCTCGCCGCCGAGAACATCGCCATCGCGGGCTACTTCAACGCCGGCCAGGACTGCACGGCGGCCACCCGCGTGCTGGCCGGCCCGAGGATCCACGACGACTTCGTGGCCGCGCTCGGCGAGCAGGCGAAGGAGACGCGCACCGGCCCGCCCTCGGACGAGGAGGTCCTCTACGGCCCGCTGAACAACTCCAACCAGCTCGCCCACGTCAGCGGGTTCCTGGACGCCACGCCCGACCACGCGAACGTCGTGGCCGGCGGCCACCGCCAGGGCGACAAGGGGTTCTTCTTCGAGCCGACGATCGTCGACGGCCTGCAGCAGAGCGACGACATGATCCAGAAGGAGATCTTCGGCCCGGTCATCACGGTCCAGACCTTCAGCGACGAGGACGAGGCCGTCGCCTGGGCCAACGGCGTCGACTTCGGCCTGGCCTCGAGCGTCTGGACGCGGGACCACGGCCGCGCCATGCGCGTGTCGCGCCGGCTCGACTTCGGCTGCGTCTGGATCAACGCCCACATCCCGCTCGTGGCCGAGATGCCGCACGGCGGGTTCAAGAAGTCCGGTTACGGCAAGGACCTCTCGATGTACGGCTTCGAGGACTACACGCGCATCAAGCACGTCATGAGCTACCTGGGTGGCTGACCTACCCGACTGGGTCAAGTGGCTTCCGCCGGAGGCGGTCGAGCAGATCGACCGCCACTGGCGGCCGCTGTGGGACCAGCTCAAGCTCCTCCCCGAGCACCACACGCCCGGCGCGGAGCTGGAGCTCGAGGCGATCGAGGAGCTCACGCCGGGCCTGCAGTGGCAGGCCCGGTTCCGGTCGATGTGGCCCGCGTACAAGCAGTGGTACCTGCGGGAGGGCGAGACCGGGCGGCCGACCTATGCCGCCGGTCGCCGCGCGCTGGTGGCGCACATGCCGGAGCTGGAGCCGGTCTACGACCGGCTGGTCGAGCTGGCGGGCGGCGGCGACCTCGCCTCGCGCCTGCTCACGCTCTACCGGCCGCCGGGCTTCATCGTCGGCTGCTCGCAGGGCGCCTGGACGCGCGACGCGCCGCTGCTCGTCCGCAACTACGACTACCCGGCCTCCCGCCTGGAGGGCATCGTCTACCTGACCAAGTGGGGCGACCGGCGGGTGATCGGGATGAGCGACTGCCTGTGGGGCCTGCTCGACGGGGTCAACGACGGCGGCCTCGCCGTGTCGCTCACGTTCGGCGGCCGCCCTGACGTCGGCGACGGCTTCGCCATCTCGCTGGTGCTGCGCTACGTGCTCGAGACCTGCGACACGGTGGACGAGGCGCGGGCGGTGCTGGCGCGCGTGCCGGTCCACGCGCCGCAGAACCTCACGCTGCTCGACCGGACGGGCGCGTACCTCACCGCCTACGTCGGGCCCGGCCGCGAGCCGTCCTTCCACGACATCCCGGCGACCACCAACCACCAGGGCGAGGTCGAGTGGCCGGAGTACGCCGCCGCGATCCGCACCGAGGAGCGCGAGGCCTGCGTGCTCGGGCTGCTCGCGGACCCCGGGATGGACCGCGAGCGGTTCGCCGACGCGTTCCTCGAGCCGCCGCTGCACAGCACCGCGCACGAGCGGGGCTTCGGCACGATCTACACGGCCGCCTACGAGCCGGCCGCCGGCCGCGTGACCTACCGCTGGCCGGGCACGAGCTGGGAGCAGTCGTTCGAGCGCTTCGAGCCCGGAAGCGTCGCCGTCAGGCTGTCTTGAACGCCATCGCGCCGTGGGGGACCGGCTCCCGCGGCGGCAGGGCGGTGCCCCCGAAGTGCGCGTGGATGCCGTCGATCCACTCGTGCGCCCGCGGCGTCAGCTCGTTGTCGTCGGTCTGCATGCGCGAGCGCGCGACGAGGACGCCGAGGTCGGCGCCCGGGTAGCGGTAGTCGCCCGGCTCCAGCACGCGCAGGAAGAACGCCTCGGAGTCGTCGTGCAGGCTGTGCCAGTCGTGGCCCCAGCGGGCGAACTCGATGCCGTCGCCCGCGAGCCGCCAGATGCCCGTCCTGGGCGCCTGGCTGAGCTGCTCGACCTCGTCGCCGGTGTCCTTGAGGATGATCTGGCTCCACACGTCGACGCTCGCGGCCTCCGCCCAGCGGCGGTTGATGTCGTCGACGTCGATCTCGTAGTCGACGTCCATGTACTCGAGCAGGTGGAAGAGGAAGAGCGGCATGTCGGCGTACGCGCCGGCGGTGACGTTGGTCATCGACGTCACGCCGCTGATGCGCGGGTTGATCTCGCCGAGGTAGAGCTCGCCGGTGTCGACGTCGGCGAGGTAGTCGATCTCGAGGAAGCCGCGGTACCCCTCCACCGCCAGCCGGTCGCCGAGCAGCTGCGTGAGCACGCGGGCGCGCTCGCGGTGCTCGGGCGACAGCACGTCGGGGAAGATGTCGTTCCCGCACCAGCCGCCCTTGTGCGGCGTCAGCTCCGGGTGGCCGGTGAGGTCGGTCATCAGCGGGCCGACGACGGTGCCGTGGCGGGTGAGCACGGCCTCGACCGCCGCCGCGCGGCAGTTGATGCGCTTCATGACCTTGAGCTCCTGGTCGGCCATGTCGCCGGCGTTGCGGTCCCAGTCGGCCTCGGAGCGGATGAAGAACGTGGTCTTGCCGGAGTCGCCGTACGGGGTCTGGACGACGAGGTCGTCGCCCAGCGCCGCGGACTCGGCGAGCGCGATCAGCTCGGCGTAGGTGGTCGCGCGGCCGAGCGTGTTCGGGGCGCTGGGCACGCCGGCCTCGTTGCCGAGCTGCGTCGTGACGATCTTCGAGTCCAGCCGGTGGCGCAGCTCGGCCGACGGGTGGGCGATCTCGAGCCCGGCCGCGGCCGCGGCCGCCTCGGTCTCGTCGTCGAACATCACGAACACGGCCTTGCCGGCGTCGCCCCGCGAGTGGATGCGATCGAGCACCTCCTTGTGCTCGAGCAGGTAGTTGCAGACGTCCTCCATCGACTCGAACTCGTGGTACGGCCGCTCCTTGGGCACGAACACGCGCGGGTGGTTGCCCTCGAACGAGTCGAAGTAGTTGACGTAGAAGAAGTTCCGCAGCCAGCGGTCGATGCCGAGCAGGTTGAACGCGGTCGGCGACACGAAGTAGACCGGCGTCTGGTTCGTGCGGAAGTACGCGCGGATCTCGGAGATGCCCCTCAGCGTCTCGGCCATGCGCGGCATCCTCCCGCGTGCCCGCGCCCCTGTCCAACCGTCGCGATGACGAAGCCGTCCGCGCGAGTTGGTGCTCGCGACGGTTGCCACTCGCCGCGCGCATGAGCGAAGGTGCCGCTACCGGACGAGGAGGAGAGGGATGGCATCGCTGTTGCAGCAGGCCATGCGTCGCAAGCCGGTGACCGCGATGACGGCCGAGACGGGGACCGACACCGGCGAGGGCGAGCTCGCGCGGTCGATCGGCCTGTTCCAGCTGTCGCTGTTCGGCATCGGCGCGACGATCGGCACGGGCATCTTCATCGTGCTCACCTCGGCGGTGCCCGAGGCGGGCCCGGCCGTCGTGTGGGCGTTCGTGCTGGCCGGCGCGGTGGCCGGCCTGACGGCCATCTGCTACGCCGAGCTGGCGAGCGCGGTGCCGGTCTCCGGCTCCTCGTACTCGTACGCGTACGCGACGCTCGGCGAGGGCATCGCCATGGTCGTCGCGGCGTGCCTGCTGCTCGAGTACGGCGTCTCGGCGGCCGCCGTGGCGGTCGGCTGGTCGCAGTATCTGAACGAGCTGCTCGACAACCTCTTCGGGTTCACCATCCCCGACAACCTGTCGAACGCGCCGGAGGCCGACGGCATCATCAACCTGCCGGCGATCGTGCTCATCGGCGGCTGCGCGCTGCTGCTCATCCGCGGCGCCAGCGAGTCCGCCAAGGTCAACGCCGCGATGGTGCTGATCAAGATCGGCGTGCTGATCCTGTTCATCGCCGTCGGCGTCACCGGCTGGGACTCGAACAACCTCTCGGACTTCTCGCCGTTCGGCGTCAACGGCATCGAGGCGGCGGCCGGGATCATCTTCTTCTCCTACATCGGCCTGGACGCCGTCTCGACCGCGGGCGAGGAGGTCAAGAACCCACGGCGCAACCTGCCCTTGGCGATCATGATCGCGCTGATCGTCGTCACCGGGCTCTACGTGCTCGTCGCGCTCGTCGCCGTCGCCGCCCAGCCGTTCGCCGCCTTCGAGGGCCAGGAGGCGGGGCTGGCGGCCATCCTCGAGAGCGTCACGGGCTCCACGTGGCCGGCCACCGTGCTGGCCGCCGGCGCGGTGATCTCGATCTTCAGCGTCACGCTGGTCGTGATCTACGGCCAGACGCGCATCCTCTTCGCGATGGGCCGCGACGGCATGATCCCGCCGCTGTTCCATCGGCTCAACCCGCGCACGCTGACCCCGGTGCCGGCCACGATCATCGTCGCGGTCGTCGTCTCGCTGCTGGCGGGGCTGCTGCCGATCAACTTCCTCGCGGAGATGACGAGCATCGGGACCCTGGTCGCGTTCCTCATCGTCTCGGTCGGCGTGATGGTGCTGCGCTACCGCGCGCCGGACCTGCCGCGCGGCTTCCGCGTGCCGCTGTTCCCGGTGATCCCGCTGCTCTCGATCCTCGGCTGCTTCTGGATCATCAAGGACCTGCGGGCGGTGACCATCTACGTCTTCTTCGGCTGGTCCGCCGTGGCGCTGCTCTGGTACGTCTTCTACGGCCGCTCGCACTCGAAGCTGGAGACGACGCCGTGACCCTGCTCGTCGGCTACCCGCCGGACGGCCGGGCCCGGGCCGTCCTCCACCTCGGCGGGATGCTCGCCCGCTCGGCCGGCGACGACCTGCTGCTCTGCATGGTCGTCCCCGACACGTGGCCGCCGAGCCCGGCGCGCGTCGACGCCGAGTACCAGGCGAGCGTCGAGCGCGAGGCGACCGAGGTCCTGGAGCGGGCGAGAGAGCGGATCGCCGGCGTGGAGATCTCGACGCTCGTCCACCACGCGCGCTCGGTCCCGGCCGGCCTGCTCGAGGTCGCCGAGCAGCGCGATGCCGCGCTGATCGTCGCCGGGGCGCGCGGCAGCACGAGCAACCGCCTGCTGCACAGCTCAAACGTGCCCGTCGCGCTCGCCCCGAGCGGCTTCAGGCCGCCCGCCGACTCGAGCGTGACACGCGTGACGGCGGCGTTCGGCGGCGGAGGCGACGACCTCGTCGTGGCGGCAGGCGCCGTGGCCGCCCGCGTCGGAGCGCGGCTCCGCATCGCCTCGTTCGCCGTCCGCCCGCGGGCGCCGTACACGGTCGCCGTCGGCCGCGAGGCCGACGCGTCGGCCGTCGAGGAGTGGGTCGCCGAGATCCAGGCATCGCAGCGCGCCGCGCTCGACCGCGTGCGGGAGCTGCCCGAGGTCCCGCCGGACTGCGAGGCCGTCGTGGGCCGCGGCGCGAGCTGGGAGGAGGCGCTCGACGACGTCGACTGGGAGAGCGGCGACGTGCTCGTGGTCGGCTCGAGCACGATCGGCCCGGTCGCCCGCGTGTTCCTCGGCTCGCGCTCGGAGAAGATCGTCCAGCACTCCCCCGTGCCGGTCGTCGTCGTGCCGCGCGGCTGAAGCCCACGTCATCGCACAGACATCCCGAGCGATGACTTTCGCGGCGCCGACACGATCGTCCTCGGCCGCACGAACTACGAGGGCTTCTATTCCGTGTGGCCCGACATGACCCGCGACCCGGCCACCGATCCGCGGACCCGCGACCTCGGCCGCTGGCTCGACGCCACCGAGAAGGTCGTGATCTCGCGCACGCTCACCGAGGCGCCGTGGGAGAACTCGCGCATCGTGGACGATCTCGCCGGCGAGATCGAGCGGCTGCGGCGGGCGGCGGGCCGTGACGTGCTGGTGATCAACAGCGCCAGCGTCATCGGCGAGCTCCTGCGGCTGGATCTCGTCGACGACCTGCGCGTGGCGATCGTCCCGGTGCTGGTCGGCGGCGGGCTGCGCCTGTTCCCCGACGGCGTCGAAGCACGCTTCGAGACGGCCGGCGTCACGGCGCTGGAGCACGGGGCCGTCGGACTCCACCTGCGACGCCCCTAGTCCCGTAGCGTTCGCCGCATGCGCTCAGGTCTGTTCCTGCCGCTCTTCGACGCGCTCGCCGACCCGGCCCTCGTCGCCAGCCTCGCGGCCGAGGCGGAGGAGGCCGGCTGGCACGGCGTCTTCGTGTGGGACCACGTGCGCTTCCGGGAGCCGGTCGTCGACGTCGCCGACCCGTGGATCACGCTCGCCGCGATCGCCGCCACGACCGAGCGCCTCCGGCTCGGGCCGATGGTCACGCCGCTCGCCCGGCGACGGCCGGTCAAGGTCGCCAGGGAGACCGCGACGCTCGACCGGCTCAGCGGCGGCAGGCTCACGCTCGGGGTCGGGCTCGGCAGCGACGAGTTCGGGAGCGAGTACTCGAAGACGGGCGAGGAGCTCGACGACAAGCGGCGCGCGCGGATGCTCGACGAGTCGCTGGAGATCCTGACGGCCGCATGGTCCGGCGAGCCCGTGCACCACCACGGCGAGCACTACACCGTCGACGGCATGCGCTTCCTGCCGCGACCGGTCCAGCGGCCCGGCGTGCCCGTGTGGGTCGCGGGGTTCTACGGCAAGCCCAGGCCGCTGCGCCGCGCGGCCCGGTACCAGGGCTTCTTCCCCGTCAACCTCGAGCAGCCCGACCAGCTCGCGGAGATGCTCGCCCGGCTCACAGAGCTGCGGGCGGAGGCGGGCAGGGACGCCGCCGAGCCCTACGACGTCGTCGCGGCGCTCCCGCCCGGCGACGATCCGGCGCCCTATGCCGCGGCCGGGGCGACGTGGTGGGTCGTGGACTTCCCGGGCGATGCCGTATCGGTGGACCAGGTTCGCGGGGTGATCCGCGGCGGACCGTTCAGCCGAGCCTGAGCGACAGCACGACCTTGCCCTGCAGCCCCGGCTCCAGGCTGCGCGCGAACGCCTCTCGCGCCGAGGCGAGCGGGAAGACCTCGACGCGCGGGGGACGCAGATCGCCGCCCTCGACCATCCTCGCGAGCGAGCCGAGCTGGTCGCGATTCGGCTCGACGATGAAGTACACGCCTCCCTCGGGTGGCTCTTCGGCGACCGAGACCAGTCGCCCGCCGGCACGCAGCACGGCGCGCGAGCGGCGCAACCGCTCGCCGCCGACGGTGTCGAAGACGAGGTCGACGGGCTCGATGACGTCCTCCGCCGCGTCCACCACCTCGTGTGCGCCGAGGTCGAGGACGAGATCCAGGCTCGCCGCCGATGCGCTCCCGATCACGCGCGCGCCGGCCGCGCGGGCGAGTTGCACCGCGAACCCGCCGACGTTGCCCGCGGCACCGTGGATCAGCACGCGCTCGCCGGCGCCGAGCCGGCCGTGGTCGAACAGGCCTTGCCAGGCGGTGAGCGCGGGCAGCGGGATGGCGGCGCTCTCGGCGTGCCCGAGCGCCGGCGGCCTGGGCACCAGCAGCTCGGCGGGCACCGCGGTGTAGTCGGCCGCGACGCCGTCGCGGTCGAACGGGGTGAGCGCGAGCACCTCGTCGCCGGCCGCGACACCGGCCACGCCCGTGCCGGCTTCCTCGACCACCCCGGAGAGCTCGTAGGACGGGATCGCCGGCAGTCGGTCCACCGGCCATTCCAGCTCGCCGCGGGTGATCGCCGCCGCGCACACGCGGACGAGCGCCTCCGCCGGACCCGGTCGTGGCCGGTCGGCCTCCTCGACCACGAGCTGCTCCGGACCGCCGGCCGCACGCAGCCTGACGACGCGCATCGCCGCGTCAGTCACCGTCGTAGACGGTCGGGGACTCATCCTCGCCGAGAACGAAGAACGCCAGCAGGCTCGCCGGGAGCTCCTCGCTCGCGTTGCGCGACACGGCGTGGAGCGCGCCCGGCGGCTCGTAGAACGAGTCTCCCGCCTTCAGCACGACCGGTTCGCGATCGTCGATCCCGAAGACCACGCTGCCGTCGATCACGTACACGTGCGCTCCGGCAGGGTGCCGGTGCTCGCGCGAGAACCCGCCCGGCTCGTAGTCGACGCGGACGGCGTTGACGACGAGCCCGTCGCGCGACGGCTGGTCGAGCACCTCGGTGACGCGCTCGCCGGTGTCAGATTCGGGCATCGGAGTCTCCTGAAGATTCGGGAACGACCTCGACGGTACGTCCGCGGGCCGGCCGCGGCGATACGGACTCCCGCAGACGCGATCGGAAACGGCGCTCCGTCCGGGCGCTACCGGAGCTGGTCGAGGAGCAGCACGTCGAAGGTCGTGCCCCACACCTCGGCGATCCGGCCGTCGTCGATGCGGTAGAAGGCGTACTCCTCGATGTCGACGGAGCGGCCGGTCGCCTCGACGCCGTGGAAGGTCGCGCGGTGCGTTCCCGTGTCATTGAGGTGCGCGGCGATCCACGGCTCGTCGACCGCGAGGTGGCGGAGCTCCCACCGGAAGTCGGGGAACGCGCCGACCACGACCCGCAACCCTTCGACGTACGCGTCCAGTCCGCGGTCGGTGTCGTTGATCACGACGTCGTCGGTGACGAACTCGCCGAAGTCCTCGAACCGGTGCTCGTTGCAGTACGCGTTGTAGCGGCGGTAGAACGCCGCGAGCCCGTCGTCCGACACGTCGAAGCGCTAGGCGTTCTCGTACGGCGCGTAGCGGTGGTGCAGCATCAGGTGATTGCCGTCGGGGTCGGCGAAGATCGCCATGTGGCAGACGCCGGTGTCGAAGGTGTCGCCGAAGAAGGTCACGCCCTTGGACTCCAGCTCCGCGCGCGCCGCGTGGACGTCCTCCACGCGCAGCGGGAGCGGGTTGCCCTGCTGGGCGACGAACGGCATCCCGACGTTCTCGGGCTGCCACACGCCGAAGCACGTGTCGCCCGCCCACTGCTCGTAGTCCGCGTGCTCGTCGGGGCGCATGCCGAGGACGTCGCGGTAGAAGGCGCGGGCGCGGTCGGGATCCTGTGAGGGGATGCCGATGAAGTCGAGCTCTTGGATGAGGGCCATGGGCTGCAGTCTTTCAAGCGGCCGCAGGCACCCAGCCGCAGTTGACGCTGCCTCGCTGCTCCGTCAGCCGCGGCGGCGCAGAGCGATGCCCGTGAGCGCCTCGCGGATCACGCGCTCGGCGACGAGCGCGGAGGCGTCGCTCGTGCCGATCGAGGTCGGGATGACCTCGACCACGTCCACGCCGACGAGCTCCAGCTCGGCGGCCACGGTGCGGACGGCGAGCAGGAGGTCGACCGCGGTCATGCCGCCGGGCTCGGGTGTCCCGGTCCCGGGGACGAACGCCGGGTCGAGCACGTCGACGTCGACGGTCAGGTAGACCGGCCCGTCGCCGACCGCCGCGATCGCCAGCCGCACGACCTCGCGGATGCCGACGTCGCGCACGTCGTGCATGAAGAAGCTCGTGATGCCGTGCTCGGCCTGCCAGGCGAACTCCGCCTCGCCCGGCCAGTAGCCGCGCAGGCCGATCTGCGCGTAGCGCCGGCCGTCGAGCCCGCCCTCGTCGATCAGGCGGCGGATGAACGTGCCGTGCGACCGCTCGACGCCGAACACCTCGGTCCCGGTGTCGGTGTGCGTGTCGAAGTGGATCATCCCCACGGGCCCGTGCTCGCCCGCGACCGCGCGGACCGACGGCTCGGTGATCGAGTGGTCGCCGCCCAGCACCACGGGCAGCGCGCCCGCGGCCAGCACCTCGCCGACCGTGGCCTCGATGGCGGCGTGCGACGTATCCGGATCGGCCGGGATGACCGGCGCGTCGCCGAAGTCGACGATCTTCAGCTCGGCGAAGGCGTCGAGCTTGACCTCCAGGTGCGGGCCGGGCGGGCTGCTCGCGCCGCGGATCGCGCGCGGGGCGAGCCGCGCCCCCGGGCGGTCGGAGACGAGGTCGTCCATCGGCGCGCCGACGATCGCGACGTCGAAGCCCTGCAGCTCGGCCGGGTCCTCGGTGAACGGCACGCCGCCGAACGTGAGCAGGCCCGCGTAGTCGGGCTTCTCGCCGTACTTGCGCCAGCGCACCTGTGGATCGATCACGGGCCCTCCGAGACAAGGACGTTGATGGTCTGGAAGTCCGGGTCGCTGGCCCCGTGCAGCCGCGCGCCGCTGGCCGCCAGCTCGCGCAGGTAGGAGACGGTGGCGGTCGAGATCCGCTCGCCCGGGAGCAGCGCGGGGACGCCCGGCGGGTAGCTGGCGATCGACTCGCAGGAGATGCGCCCCACCGCGTCGTCGACGGCGACCTGCTCGGCCTTGCCCAGGAACGCCTCGCGCGGCGGGATCGCGACCTCGTACCCGTGCGACGCGGCGGGCGGCACGATCGGCGCCGTCGCGCCGGGCACCCGCAGCCGCTTGACGACCTCGTCGACGTCGCCGGCCAGGCGCCGCAGGGCGGCGGCCGTCTCCCCCAGCCCGACCACGAAGACCACCGTGGCCTGCATCGGGAGCTCCACGTGCACGTCGTAGGAGCGGCGCAGCTCGTCGGCGATCTCGTAGCCGGTGCGGCCCGTCCCGCGCACGTCGACCACGATGCGCAGCGGGTCGTAGCCCGCCACCCCCATCGAGCCGATCAGCGACGCGTCGACCAGCGCGATGCCGTCGATCGTCTCGAGCTTCGCGCGCGCCACGCCGATCGCCTCGAGCGTCTCGAACAGGAGCTGCTCGCCGTGCAGCGCGAGCTGCCGGCGGGCGGAGTCGAGCGACGCGATGAGCAGCGACGACGGGCTGGTGGAGCGCAGCAGCCGCAGCGCGCGGGCGATCGCCCCCGGATCGATCCGGCCGCTCCTGCCGATGTGCAGCATCGCGCTCTGCGTCAGCGAGCCGGCGATCTTGTGCGTGCTGGTGAGCATCGCGTCGGCGCCCTGCGAGAGCGCGGTCGGCGGGAGCGCCTCGTTGAAGCCGAAGTGCGGGCCCCACGACTGGTCGACCACGAGCGGCACGCCCGCCGCGTGGGCGATGTCGGCGAGCGGCCCGATGTCGGCCGCCATGCCGTAGTACGTCGGCGAGACGAGGAACGCGGCCTCGGCGTCGGGCGCGTCGGCCAGCGCCCGTTCCAGCGCGGCCGGGGTGACGCAGTGGGTGATGCCGAGCTCGGCGTCGTACTCCGGCGCCACGAAGCTCGGGATCCCGCCGCTGAGCACCAGGCCGTCGACGATCGACGCGTGCGAGTTGCGCTGCGCGACGATGCGCGTGCCGAGCGGGGCGAGCGCCAGGCACAGCGTGTGGTTGCCCTGCGTCGCCCCGTTGGTGAGGAAGAACGTGCGCTCGGCGCCGAACGCCTCGGCGGCGAGCTGCTCGGCGCGCTCGTAGGGCGTCGGCGACGGCCCGAGGTCGATGCCGTGGATGTCCTGCGGCACGTCGGCCGCCAGGCCGTCGACCCCGATCGCCTTGCGCAGGCCCGGGTCGGCGCCCGGCCCGCCCTTGTGCCCGGGCACGTGGTAGCGGCCCGGACCGCGGAACGCGTAGGCGACCACGGCGTCGAGGTACGGGGCCGTGGGCTGCTCGTTGGCCTCCATCCCGGCGCCGATCCTATTCGTCGCGGCCCGCGGCGACGAGCGCGATGTGGACGGCGGCGATCGTCGCCGGCTGCTTGAGCGAGCGGCCCAGCACCTGCTCCGCGCGGGCGAGCCGGTAGCGCAGCGAGTTGCGGTGCATGTGCAGCGAGGCGGCCGTCGCGGCGATGTCGAGGTCGTGCGCGAAGTACGCGCTTATGGCCTCGTGCAGCGGCGGGTTGGCGCGCAGCACGGAGAGGATCTCCTCCACCTTCGGGTCCAGCCGGGCGGCGGGGATCTCGCTGACCACGAACGTCGCGAGGTCGAAGTCCTCGAAGCGCGTGAAGCCGTTGCCGCGCCCGACCGCCAGCTCGGCGTCGCGCAGCGAATGATGGACGCCGACGATCGCGCGGACCGGCCGGCCGACGCCGATCGAGACGTCGCCGAGCTCGGCCGCCAGCTCCGCGACGACCTCGTCCGGGCCCTGCATCAGCACGATCAGCGAGTCGTCGCGGCTGTAGGTCAGGTGCGGGATCCCGGCGTGCTCGAGCGCGGCGACCAGCTCGCGCCGCACGCCCGCTGGGCGGATGACCGCCATCCGCGCGGGCTCGCTGAAGTCGATCCCGAACGCCGCGGCGCGGGCCGCCAGCGGGAGCGGGTCGCGCGGCTCGGCGGGCTCGAGCGCCTCTTCGAGCAGCGCCGCCTTGACGGCCAGCTCCTGGTCGCGCACCACGTCGCTCAGCCGCGCGACCGCGGCCAGCAGCGGCGCGGTCGCCTCGGCCGCGGGCCGCGCGAGCTTCGCGGCGAACCCGCGCCTCGGGCTGGCGAGGACGAGGCGGCGCTCCGGATGCCCGACCGGCGTGGCGACGGCGTGCCAGCCGTCGACCTCCAGCTCGACGAGCCCGGGCGGCTCGGCGCAGACCGCCTCCAGCAGCGCGGCGACGGGTGGCTTGCCGGCCACGATCTCCGCCTGACCGTCCCCGTCCACGAGGATCACGCCGGCATCGAGGAAGCGCGCCAGCCGGTCGACCATGGCCCGCTCCGGCTGCGGCGTGCGCAGCGCGTCGACGAGGTAGCGCTGCAGCGCCGTGAGCCGGCGGAAGACCTGCTCCTCGCCGCTCGTGAGCGAGCTGTCGACGAAGTGGATGATCTCGCGGAACGGCGTGTCGTACGGGACCGCGAAGACGGGGAACCCGCGCTCGCGGGCGACCTCGATCAGCGCGGGCGGCACGCGCTTGAAGCCGAGCCCGATCCCGAAGCCGAGCGCGCTCGCCCCGCCCTCCTCGAGCTGCGGGACCAGCGCGCGCTGCGCCTCGACGCTGCCTCGCAGCCGGACGCCGGTGGTGAGCATCACCCAGCCGGGGCCGAGCCAGCGCGCCGGGGCGTCGACCTCGACGGCGTGCGCCCCCTGCACCTCGCGCTCAGGGGCCTCCGGGCCGCCGCTGAGCAGGTCGAGCCCGAACGCGTCCTCGGCGAGCAGATCGGCGAGACGGAGCACGGCTTCGTAGCCTACGCGCCGTGGATGCCGAGATCATCGCCGCCGTGGCGGCCGAGCAGCACGCCGTCACCGACCTGCTCGGCGAGCTCGTCGCGGCGCCGACGCTCCTCGGCCAGGAGGCGGCCGGGCAGGCCGTCATGCGGCGCGCGTTCGCCGGCCTCGGCCTCGAGCCGTTCGAGGTCCCGCTCGACCGCGTGAAGTTGGAGCGACACCCCGCCGGCGCGCCGTTCAGCTGGGACGTCGGCGGCAAGGCGAACGTGCTCGCCGACTGGCGCCCCGCGGGAGCCCCCGCCGGCCGCTCGCTGATCCTCAACGGCCACATCGACGTCGTGAGCCCCGAGCCGCGCGAGCTGTGGACCGGCGACCCGTTCGAGGCCCGGATCGACGGCGAGTGGATGTACGGCCGCGGCGCGGGCGACATGAAGGCGGGGCTCGCCGCGATGGTCGGCGCCGTGGCGCGGCCTGCAGCGGCTCGGGCTGCGCCCGCGGGCGAACGTGCAGCTGCAGTCCGTCGTCGAGGAGGAGTGCACGGGCAACGGCGCGCTCGCCTGCGTGATCGACGGCCACACGGCCGACGCGGCGATCGTCACCGAGCCGACGCAGGAGGCGATCTGGATGGCGCAGGTCGGCGTCCTGTGGTTCCAGGTCCGGGTGCTCGGCACGCCCGCCCACGCCGGCGACGCGGTAGACGGCGCCAACGCCATCGAGGCCTCCTACCGGGTGATCGAGGCGCTCCGCGGCCTCGAGGAGGAGCTCAATGTCGTCAAGCCGCCGCTCTACGCCGCCCACCCGCACCCGATCTACCTCAACGTGGGCCAGATCGCGGGCGGCGACTGGCCGTCCACGGTGGCCGCCGAGTGCGTGACCCACTTCCGGCTCGCGACGTTCCCCGGCGATCCGATCGCCGGCCTCAAGGAGCGCGTCGAGGCCACCGTGGCGGACGTCGGCGCGGGCAGCCCGCTGCGCTTCGACGTGCTCTATGACGGCTTCCAGTGCGAGGGCTACGAGCTCGAGCAGGACGCCCCGCTGGTCACCGCGATGGCGGACGCCGCCGCCCGCGTGTACGGCTCCCCGCCGCCGATGTTCGCCTCCACCGCCACCACCGACGCCCGGCAGTTCCGCCTCTACGGCGACACTCCGGCGATCTGCTTCGGCCCGCTGGCCGAGAACGAGCACGGCGTCGACGAGCGGGTGCACCTCCCGTCGGTCACCCGCACGGCGCAGGCGATCGCGCTCTTCATCGCCGGCTGGTGTGGTGTCGAGCACGAAGTTCCGGCCGCCGATTGAGCACGCTGACAGTTGGACCGCGCGGCCGCGCCGTCCAGTCTGGGGGCATGACGACTTCTCTCGCTCACGACGTGCGCGCGGCGCGCGACAGGTACGTGTCCAGCGGGGTGTCGGCGCCGCCCCTGGTCGTGGTGGGCGCCGAGGGCGCCCGCATCAAGGCCGACGACGGGCGCTCATACATCGACTTCGCGGGCGGCATCGGCTGCCAGAACCTCGGCCACGGCCCGGGCGCCGTCGTGCAGGCGATCCACGAGCAGGTCGACCGCTACCTGCACCAGTGCTTCATGGTCGGCATGTACGAGCCCTACGTGGAGGTCTGCCGGCGGCTCGCCGAGCTCTACCCCGGCCCGGGCACCGACTACAAGAGCGTGCTCCTGAACTCGGGCGCCGAGGCCGTCGAGAACGCGGTCAAGATCGCCCGCGCGGCCACCGGCCGACCGGCCGTCGTCGCGTTCGACCGCGCCTTCCACGGACGCACGCTGCTCACCATGTCGCTGACCAGCAAGGTCATGCCCTACAAGCGCGGCTTCGGCCCGTTCGCGCCGGAGATCTACCGGGCGCCGGCGCCGTACGGCGCGTTCGGCACCGCCGAGGCGATCGCCGCGCTGGAGCACCTGTTCAAGGCCGACGTCGACCCGCAGAGCGTCGCCTGCGTCGTGCTCGAGCCGGTCCAGGGCGAGGGCGGCTTCATCCCGATGCCGCCGGACTTCCCGCGCGCGCTGGCCGAGCTGTGCGCCAGGCACGGGATCCTCTACGTCGACGACGAGGTGCAGGCGGGCGTCGGCCGCACCGGCCCGGTGTGGGCGATCGAGCACTACGGCGTCACGCCCGACCTGCTCGTGTCCGGCAAGTCGCTCGGCGGCGGCCTGCCGCTGGCGGCGGTGACCGGCCGCGCCGAGCTGATGGACGCGGTGCACCCCGGCGGGCTCGGCGGCACGTTCGGCGGCAACCCGGTGGCCTGCGCGGCGGCCGCGGTCGTGCTCGACACCGTCGCCACGGCGGAGTTCCTGCGCCGGGCGGAGGAGCTCGGCCGCACGATCCGGGCGCGGCTCGACGCGATCGCGGCGTCCGTGGACGCGGTCGCCGACGTGCGCGGCCTCGGCCCGATGCTGGCCGTCGAGCTCCCGCCCGAGGTCGTGGCGGCGACGCTCGCGGCGGCCCGCGAGCGCGGCCTGCTCCTGCTCTCCTGCGGCCTGCGCGGCGAGGTCATCCGCCTGCTGCCGCCGGTCACCATCGGCGAGGACGACCTCGCCGAGGGCCTCGACGTGCTGGAGGCCTCGATCCGCGCGGCGCTGAAATAGCTTCAACGGTTGTCGGCTCTCGCCGATAACCGTCCTGTGAAGGGCATGCCCATCGTCGCGCGCGCCTGGCTCGCGCTGCTCGTGCTCGGCGTCGCCGTGCAGGTCGTGGCGACCCTCGGGCCGTGGCCGCAGACGCTGATGGACGGGCCGGTGATGGAGGCCATCTACGACGGCGTGCTGCTCGGCGCCGCGGTGCTCTGCGCCATGCGCGTCGTGGCGCGGCCGCGCGAGCGCCTGGCCTGGACCCTGATCGCCTGCGGCCTGGCGCTGTACGCCGGCGGCAACCTCTACTGGACCTTCGTGCTCGCCGACCTCGCCGAGGCGCCGTACCCGTCGGTGGCCGACGGACTGTGGCTCGGCTTCTACCCCTTCGCCTACGCCGCGATCGGCCTGCTGGCCCGCAGCCGCATGCCGCGGCTCGGCTTCCGGCTCTGGCTCGACGGCCTGATCGCCGCCCTCACCGTCGCCGCCGTCAGCGCGGCGGTCGTGTTCGGCGCCGTGCGCGAGACCACGGGCGGCGACGGCGCCGCCATCGCCACCAACCTGAGCTACCCGCTCGCGGACATGGTGCTCTTCGGCCTCGTCGCGGGCGTGATGGCGGCCGGCCGCAAGCGGCTCGACCGCACCTGGGTCGCCTTCGGCATCGGCCTCGCCGTCTTCGCGATCAGCGACAGCCTCTACGTCTTCCAGGTCGCCAAGGGCACCTACGAGACCGGGACGCTGCTCGACATCGGCTGGATCGTCGCCGCGCTCATCCTCAGCCTGGCCGCCTGGCAGCCCGCGCGCGGTCACACCGCGCCGTCCGACGACGTGCCGAGCATCCTCCTGCCCGTGCTGCTGTCGCTCGGCAGCCTCACGCTGCTGGTGCAGGACCACGGCTCCTCGACCGAGACGCTCGCGGTCGCGCTCGCCGCGGCGTCGATGCTCGCCGTCATCGCCCGCCTCGCCGTCACCCACCGCCAGAGCCGCGAGAACCTGACGGTCTCCCGGCAGCAGGCCCGGACCGACTCGCTCACCGGGCTCGGCAACCGCTTCAAGCTCCTGCGCGACCTCGAGCTCCTCACCGCCGACGAGGAGTCCGCGCCCGCCCACCTGCTGCTGCTCTTCGACCTCGACGGCTTCAAGCACTACAACGACAGCTACGGCCACCCGGCCGGCGACGCGCTGCTGCGCCAGCTCGGCACCGCGCTCGACGCGGCCACCGCCGGCGACGGCCTCGCCTACCGGATGGGCGGCGACGAGTTCTGCGTGCTGACCCCCTGGGAGCCCGGCCGCGCGCCCGACGCCCTGATCGCCCGCACGCGCGCCGCCCTGTGCGCGGACGGGGACGGCTTCCGGATCGGCGCCTCGTGCGGCTACGCCCGGCTGCCGGAGGACGGCGTCGCCGCCTCCGAGGTGCTGCGGGTGGCCGACCGCCGCCTCTACATCGAGAAGAACAGCGGCCGCGTCTCCGCGCTGGCCCAGAGCAAGAACGTCCTGCTGCGCGCCGTCGGCGAGCTCGACGCCGCGCTCAGCGAGCATGGCCTCCAGGTGTCCGCCCTCGCCGCCGCCGTCGCCCGCGAGCTCGCGCTCGACGAGGAGACCATCGAGCGGGTCGCCACCGCCGCGGAGCTCCACGACATCGGCAAGATCGCCATCCCGGGCGCGCTGCTGCACAAGCCCGGCAAGCTCGACCCGGACGAGTGGGAGTTCATGCGCCGCCACACGCTGATCGGCGAGCGCATCGTGTCGGGCGCCCCGGCGCTCGTGGGCGTGGCCAAGCTCATCCGCTCGAGCCACGAGCGCTGGGACGGCCGCGGCTACCCCGACGCGCTGGCCGGCGAGGAGATCCCGCTCGGCTCACAGATCGTCTTCGTGTGCGACGCGTTCTCGGCGATGACGACCGACCGCCCGTACTCCGAGGCGCGCTCCGACGAGGAGGCGCTCGACGAGCTGCGCCGCAACGCCGGGCGCCAGTTCGCGCCGGAGGTCGTTGCCGCGTTCGCCGCGGTCCACGACCGCGCCGTCGTCAGAACGTGATCGTCCAGCCCTCCTCGCGGGCCTGCTCGGCCGTGTAGGCGACGCCGCCGACCTTCAGGCCGGCGCGGTCGAGCAGCGTGATCGAGCCGCCCTTGTTGCCGAGCTGCATGCCGTTGGTGACCGCCACGTTGAGCACCTGGCCGGCGGCCAGCGGGCCGGGCGGGAGCGCGCAGGCGTGCTTCATGCGGTCGGCGAGGCTCCAGCCGGTGAGGTCGATCGCCCGCGGGGACGCGTTGAGCAGGAGCACGGACTCGCGCTCGGGCGCCGGCCCGGCCGGGTTCACCATCGCCGCGAGGATGCGGATCGAGGCGGCGTCGTCCTCCGGCTCCGGCACGTCGGCGATCGCGTGGCCTGTGACGTCGTCGGTGTGCCAGGCCTGGCTCTGGAACGCGAGGAAGATCCCGATCCAGCGCCCGCCGATCCGCAGCAGCAGACCCCCGTCCTGCCAGACGCCGTCGTCGCTCTTGAAGCGCTCGCTGTTGCCCTGGTTCATGTGGATGTCGTGCACGCCGTTGCCGGGCTTGAAGCCGAAGACCTTGTCGCGCGCCGTCTCGGGGCCCCAGCGCTCGCCGAACGCGTAGACGGTGGCTCCCGGGTCGGCGATCGCCCGCTTGATGTGGAGGTCGAGCAGGTCGGCGAGGTCGTTGTCCGGGCCCGCGACGTCGGGCGGCAGCGCCCGCATCTCGCGGCGGTCGAACAGGTTGCCGCGGATGAAGTCGAGCCCGGCGCGCGGCGCGAGCGGATGCCAGCCGCCGGCCAGCGGGCCGAGCGTGGCGGTGATCGGGTGGTCGAGGTCGTCGTCGATCAGGTACAGCAGCTCGGACGGCGCCTGCTGCGAGAGCACGTTGACGGCGATCCGGTGGTGCGTGCCGCCGGCGTCGATGCGGACCTGGTAGTGCGGCGTGTCGGTCCCGCCCTCGCGCCGGCAGTCGACCGCGCGTCCGGCGAGCACGCCGTAGGAGTGGAGTGGCATGCCGCCAGGGTCCGCGACGCGCCTTGCCGCCGGCTTGGGGAAGGGTTGGCGGCGTCTAGACGCCGTAGCGCAGGAAGAGGAAGCCGCCGGACTCGTGCAGCGAGAGCAGCTCCAGCTCCGCCGGCGGATCGAGCGCGGCGCCGGCGACGATCGTCGTCGGGTCCGGCCCCGCCGCGAGCCTCGCGGCGATCACGAGGTGCAGCTCGTCGACCAGCCCGGCGCGCAGGAGGTCGCCCAGCAGCCGCGGCCCGCCCTCGCAGAGGACCGAGCCGATGCCGTGCTCGGAGCGCAGTCGCGGCACGCCCTCCTCCAGCGGCGCGCGCAGGTAGCCCACCTGCGCGTCGCACGGCGGCAGCTCGGCATCCGGCGACGGCGTGAGCACGAGGATCCGGTTGCCCGGCGCCCGCAGCAGGCCCACGTCGGCCGGCACCCGCGCCGAGCGCGTGACGAGCACGCCCACCGGGTCCATCGGGCCGTAGCTCTCGACGCGCACGGTCTCGGCCCCGACCATCACAGCGTCGACCCGCCCGCGGAGCGCGTGGAAGAGCTCGTAGTCGGCGCGGTTGGCGATCGGCGCGGTCCGGCCGGCGATCGTCGCGCGGCCGTCGGCCGTGGCGATCATGTTCACGAGCAGGAACGGGCGGTCCCCGTGCGCCGGCCCGGGCACCGCGGCGGCGACGTCCGCGGCCGTCAGCCCCTCGGCCCGGTCGGGCAGCAGGCGGGTGAAGCGCTCCATCAGGCCTCGTGGCCGGGATCGATCCGCTTGGCGCGGTGGAAGGTGAACTCCGTCTCGTCCGGGGCGGCCTCGGCGGCGACGGGCTCGAGCAGGAACGCGTCGTGGTCGCCGGCGTCGCGCCGCCACAGGACCCGTCCGACGAAGCGGTTCGGGCACTCGTCGAGCAGCGGCACCCCGCCCGGGCCCTCGTGCCAGGAGCAGCGCGCGAACTTGTCGACCTCGTCGCCCGTCTCGCCGCCGAACAGCTCCGCGAGCGCGACCGCGTGCGCGGGCACGCAGTGGACGCCGAGCAGCTCGGCGTCGCGGCCGCGGCGGTAGGTGCGGTTGTTGTGCGAGAGGCAGACGGCGAAGCGCGGCGGGTCGATGCTCGTCTGCGTGGCGAAGCCGATCAGGCAGCCGAGCGGCTCGCCGCCGGCGCGCGCGGTCACGATGAACATCGGGTACTCGAGGTCGCCCACGAGGGCGTTGAAGGTGGCCGTCGTCTCCACGCCAGCCGTCGTACCCGGCGAGCCGCACCGCAACCCGCGCGCCCACGCGCGTGTTGCCACGGTTGATCGTCAATCCAGGAGGGACGCGAATGCGGGGATTCAAGGCCGTACTGGTCGTGGGAGCGCTGCTGTTGGCGCCCGCGACCGCGGCGGCAGCGGAGAAGCCGGTGGTCACCACCGGAGCGGTCGGGAGCGTGCAGCCCACGACGGCGGTCCTGAACGGGTCCGTCAACCCGAAGGGCGCCGCGACGACGTACTTCTTCCAGATCGGCACCACGAGCCTGTACGGGACCAACACGACGCCGACGGCGGCAGGCGCGGGGAACAAGCGCGTGCGGGCGACCTTCTCGGCGAGCGGGTTCGCGCCCGACACCACGTACCACTACCGGCTGGTCGCGCAGAACGCGAAGGGCGTCACGCGCGGCGCGCACAAGACGTTCAAGACGAAGCGCCAGCCGCTCGGCGTGTCGCTGCTCGCCACGCCGAACCCGGTGCGCATCGGCGGCCTCACGACGCTCTCAGGCGTGCTCTCGGGCACCGACAACGGCGGGCGCCAGATCTCGCTCAAGGGCAACCCGTGGCCGTACACGCAGGGCTTCCTGCCGGTCGGCAACACGATCGTGACGAACGCGGACGGGAGCTTCTCCTTCACCGTCCCGTCGATCTCGGTCAACACCCAGTACGTGGTCCAGATGCCGGCCAAGCCGGCGGTCATCAGCCCGATCGTCGTGGTCGGCACCGCCGTAAAGGTGACGCGGGACCTCGACGTGGACCGCGGCACGCGCAGCGGCACGATCCGCTTCACCGGGCGGGTGACGCCGGCGGTCGACGGCCGCCAGGTCGTCGTCCAGAAGCTGCGGCGCGACAACGGCGGGTGGATGAACATCGGCAAGACGTTCACGCGCTTCAGCGGCGGTGACTCCTCGCGCTATCGCAAGACCGTCCGCCAGAAGCGCGGCGGGCGCTACCGCGTGGTCGTGGTCATGGACGACAAGTACGCGTCCAGCGCGAGCCGCAGCGTCAAGGTCAAGCGGGTCCGGGACTGACGATCGCGGCGGGCCGCCCGGGCTACCGGGCGGCCTGCTCGATCGGCGTGTCGCCGGCCACGAGCTCGTAGGTGCGGCCGACGGTGCTCGGCTCGTGCAGCGCGGCGGCCACGAACCGCGCGACGTCCTCGCGCGAGACCTTGCCCGACTCGAGCCCCTCCCCCGCCTGCACGCGGCCGGTGCCCTCGTCGTTCGTGAGCCCGGTGGGCCGCACGATCGTGTAGTCGAGCCCGCTGGCCGCGAGGTCGGCGTCGGCCTGGCCCTTGGCGCGCAGGTAGACGGCGAACGTGTCGTCGCCGGGCGCGCCGGGGTCGGCGTTCATGCTGCTGACGATCACGTAGCGCGACACGCCGGCCTGCTTGGCGGCCTCGATCAGCTTCACCGCGCCGCCGTGGTCCATCGTCCACTTGCGGTCCGGGCCGCTGCCGGGCCCGGCTCCGGCCGCGAACACCACCGCGTCGGCGCCGCGTATGGCCTCGGCCACCGTCGGCGGCTCCTCGTGCTCGAGGTCGCACACGACGGGCTCCGCGCCGGCGTCGCGGACGTCCTGCGCGTGGTCTGGGTTGCGGATCAGCGAGCGGGCCTCGTCGCCGCGCTCGCTGAGCGCCCGGGCGAGTCGCAGCGCGATCTGCCCGTGTCCTCCTGCGATCGCCACCAGCATGTCCTGCACGATACGCCTGCCAGGATGTCGGCCGCCGATGGCCTCCCGCTCGCGCCGCTACCACGCCTACCGCCTCGTCTTCCGCCATCTCGGGATCCCGCCCGGGACGCTGCGGCCGTTCGCGCTGCCGGGCGCGGCCGTGCTGCACGAGCTGCGCTGGCGATGGCGGCTCCGGCGCGCGCCGGTCGTGGACTTCGAGGCACACGCCGCATCCGTCGGCGTCGGGGAGATCGAGGAGCCGATCCCGTGCTCGCTGTGCGAGGGGCGGTCCGTCCAGCCGCTGCTGGACCCGCCGCAGGGCTACCACGTCGTGCGCTGCTTCTCGTGCGGGCTCCTGTACCGCAACCCGGGCATCCGGCCGGAGCGGCTGGGCGACCTCTACGCGAAGAAGTACAGCCGCTTCCTGACCGGCGCGTACGCGCTGAACCGCCAGCGGCGCTACCGCCTGGTGATGGATGCGTTCGACCCGCTGTTCGCGGACGGCGACGGGCGGCGGCTGCTCGACTTCGGCTGCGGCGCCGGGCTCTTCCTCGACCTCGCGCACGAGCGCGGGTTCGAGGGCTACGGGGTCGACCTCTCGCGCGACTCGGTGGAGAAGGCGCGCGAGAAGCCGAGCGGCGCGCACGCGCACTACGGGTCGCCGCTCGATGTCCCGGAGATCGCGGCCGGCGGGTTCGACGTCGTGACCATGTGGTCGGTGCTCGCCCACCTGGCGACGCCGGTCGAGGACCTGCGGATGCTGCGCGGGCTCCTGAAGGACGACGGCGCGCTGACCATCCTCACCGTCAACGCCAACTCGCTGCTGCTCAAGGCGCACGGGGACGGCTGGAGCGGGTTCACGCCCAACCACCTGAAGTTCTACGCGCCTTCGACGCTGCCCCTGCTCCTGCGCCGGGCGGGGTTCGAGGCGGTGGTGATGCGGCCGATGGCCAACGACCTCGTCGAGCTGGGCGAGGCGCCGCTGCGGCCGGGCCAGGCGGAGCGCGCGAAGCGCGTCGTGGCGGACGGCAACCGCGGCAACATGCTGCGGGCGGTGGCGTTCGCCTCGCGGGAGTCGGCCGCGGCCTTCCCGGACGCGGTGACCCTCTAGCCGCAGCCGACGCGGCGGCGCAGGACCGCGTCGCTCGTGTGGATGCGCAGCTTGGCGCAGCCGAGGATCCGGCCCTCGAAGCGCGAGGTCCCGCCGCCGGCGGTGGTGTCCGAGCAGCCCTCGAACCGGATCACCCGCGCGCGCTCGCCGGACGGGCCGTAGACCAGCCGCGGCTTCGCGGTCGCGATCGTCACCGCCGCGCCAGGCTCCAGCACCGCGGGAGCGGGGGTCGCGCCGTTCCGCGCCGGACCGGTCTCGAGCGTGAGCGGGCCGGCCGTGATGCCGCGCGCCTCGGCCTCGCCCTGGCGGGTTCCGGAGCCGTAGCAGGACAGGCTGAGATCGGGCTCGGGCGCGTCGCCGCTGCTGACCGGGGTGGCGGGCGAGCCCTCGTACACCGGCGGCGCGGCGTCGTCGTCGCTCGCGTCGCTGCCGGTGACGCCGGCCGCCGAGTAGTGCCGGTCGTCGGCGACGATGCGGCCGAGGTCGCCGTCGATCAGGGCGTTGAGGTCCGCGATGAGCGGGCGCATCCGGCGCGGGACGTCGCGCTCGGTGACGGTCACCGAGCTCGCGCCGCGGCGGAGCATGTAGCGGCGGTCGTTGTCGTTGCCGCCGAAGCCGCCGGGCGTGATCGTGTTCCCCCGCAGAGCCGCGAGCGGAGCGGCGCGGACGCGCGCCAGGGCGCGCCGGGCGTCGGCCTCGGACAGCTCGATCGCGACGTCCCAGTACCCGCGCCCGCCGCCGCGGCGGACCGCCGCGGTGCCGTCGACGCGCAGCGACACCGACTCGGAGACCGGGTCGTCGCCGAGGACGCGCTGCAGGAACACCGCCTCGCGGGCGTGGTTGCCACGGTTGATGTCCGCCGCGTCGGGCGGCGGCGCCGCCTCCCCGCCGCACCCGGCCAGCACGATCACCCCTATCACCACCACCCGCCACATGGTGGTGAGAGGATACGGGCCGCGGCTCAGCGGCGCAGCGTGGCGCTCACCCGGCCGTCGTCCGACCGGTAGCGGTACGACGCGCCGCGGGTCAGCGGCCGCGTGAGCGTGAAGTAGCCGCGGCCGTCGGTCCCGACGACGGCGAACGTGATCCAGGCGCCGCTCTTGAGCCTGCGCTCGATCGTCACCGTGTGCGCGCCGCCGGGCCGGACCTGGCCCCACAGGCGGTTGCGGGCGGCGTCGAGCGCGAACGGCGTGTCGAAGTGCGCGAGGCTCGGCTTGGCGCGGCCGCCGTTGAAGCGCAGGCCCGACTGCCAGCCGCTGAACGAGCCGTCCCTGCCGCGGGGCTCGTCGCGCCACAGGTACTGGGTGAAGAGCTTGATCCGCGGCGAGCGCCACGCCATGTAGGCCGCGCGCTGGAGCCAGGCGTCCTGCTGGGCGGGCTTGATCCCGGCGATCTGGTCGGGCGGGCGGGTCTGGTAGCCGTACTCGTCGACGTAGATCCCCAGCCTGCGCGTCGTGGACCGGAGCGCCTTGGCGCGCTGCAGCCGGTCGAGCGTGGCGGTGAGGTTGTGGATCTGCGCGAGCCCGACGTCGTCGGCGTTGGGGTGCGGCCTCTCGGGCGCCGTGCGGCCGCTGTAGGGGTGGATGGAGAACCCATCGCCGGTCGCGGGCTTGAAGCTCCGGCACTCCGCGGTCCTCAGCCTCGTCCAGCCGTCGCTCCGGCATCCGAAGCGGCGGAGGAAGAGCAGCGGCCGCATCACGGTGTTCGAGGCACGCAGGCGCTGCCCGCGCGGGCTCAGGGCGCCGATCACGATCTGCGCGACCGGGTCGACGGCCTCGATCCGCGGGTAGGCCGCCCGCACGAGGCCGCGGTACAGGTGCGGCGACACCGGCGTGCAGGTCCCGCGGCGGCAGCGGGCCTGCGGGGACAGCCACGCGGAGATGTTCGGCTCGTTCCAGAGGATGTAGCGGTCGACCCGTGAGCCGTACCGCCTCGCGACGGCCTCCGCGAACGCCCCGAAGGCCGAGGCGCGGGGCTTGAACTGGCCCTGGCGCCGATCCGGATCGGCGCTCGTCCACGAGGGCCCGGGACCCGTCACGGTCAGCGTCGCCGCCAGCCCCGCCGCCCGCACCCGGTCGACCGCGCCGTCCAGGTAGGCCCACAGGTAGTGCGGGTCGTCCGGGTCCGCCGCCCGGAAGCCGGCCGGCTTGCGCGGCGGGGCGATCCGGCCCCAGTGCGCGAAGATCCGCACGGTGTCGACGCCGTTCGCGGCCCACTCGGCCACGACCCGGTCGGCGGCCGCGCCGCCGGGCATCAGGATGCGGTCGTCGGCCACGCCGATCTCGGTCTTGGCGGCCTGTGCGGGGACGGCCAGGAGCAGCACGAGGGCGGCGGCGATGAGGGGGACGAGGCGTCGCACTGCCTTCGTGAACGCCTCCCCTCGTCGCGAGTTGCGATCGTTTCGCGCTTTCGGCCGATAGGCGGTGCCTCTCGTCCGCCGGCGCCGCCGGGGGTATGGTCGGGCGCACAGGTGTTGCGGGGCCGCCGCAGCGAGCGCGACACGCTCGACCGTCTCTTGCAGGATGTCCGCGCCGAGCGCAGTGGCGCGCTGGTGGTGCGCGGGGAGCCGGGCGTGGGCAAGTCCGCGCTGCTCGACTACGTCGTGGAGCGAGCGACCGGATGCCGGGTCGCGCGGGTGGCGGGGGTGCAGTCCGAGATGGAGCTCGCGTTCGCCGGCCTGCACCAGCTCTGCGCGCCGATGCTCGACCAGCGCGACCGGCTGCCGGGCCCGCAGAGCGACGCGCTGGCCGCGGCGTTCGGGCTCGCGGTCGGCGTCGCCCCGGATCCCTTCCTCGTCGGGCTGGCGGTGCTGGGCCTGCTGTCGGAGGTGGCCGACGAGCAGCCGCTGGTCTGCGTGGTCGACGACGCGCAGTGGCTCGACCGGGCCTCCGCGCAGGTGCTGGGCTTCGTGTCGCGCCGGCTTCTGGCCGAGTCGGTGGCGCTCGTGATCGCGATGCGCGGCGACGAGAAGGAGTGGGCCGGGCTGCCCGAGCTGGTGGTCGGCGGCCTCGACGACCGCGACGCGCGGGCGCTGCTCGAGTCGGCGGTCAGCGGACGGCTCGACGCGCGGGTGCGCGACCGCATCGTCGGAGAGACGCGCGGCAACCCGCTCGCGCTGCTGGAGCTGCCGCTCGGGCTCACGCCGGCCGAGCTGGCGGGCGGCTTCGGCCTGCCCGAGGCGCTGCCGCTGTCAGGGCGGATCGAGGAGAGCTTCACGCGGCGGCTGGCGGCGCTCCCCGGGGACACGCGGCAGCTGCTGCTGGTCGCCGCCGCCGAGCCGCTCGGCGAGCCGGTGCTCCTGTGGCGCGCCGCCGGCCGGCTCGGCATCGGCGTCGAGGCGCGGGCGCCCGCCGAGGAGGCCGGGCTGTGCGAGTTCGGCGCGAGCGTGCGCTTCCGGCATCCGCTCGTGCGGTCGGCGGTGTTCCAGGCCGCGACGCCGGACGATCGCCGGCGCGCACACCGGGCGCTGGCCGAGGCGACGGATCCCGAGGTCGATCCCGATCGCCGCGCGTGGCATCGCGCCCGCGCGGCGGTGGGACCCGACGAGGACGTCGCCGCCGACCTCGAGCGGTCGGCCGGGCGCGCCGAGGCACGCGGAGGCCTGGCCGCGGCGGCCGCGCTGCTCGAGCAGGCCACGGCGCTGACGCCCGAGCCCGCATGCCGCGCCGGGCGCGCGCTCGCCGCCGCCGAGGCCAAGCACCTCGCCGGCGCCCCCGGCGCGGCGCGGGCGCTCCTGGCGACGGCGCGCGACGGCCCGCTGGTCGAGCTCCAGCGCGCGCGGGCGGACCTCCTCGACGCCCAGATCGCCTTCGCGGCCAACCGCGGCCGCGACGCGCCGCCGCTCCTGCTCGAGGCCGCCAGGCGGCTCGAGCCGCTCGACGCCGGGCTCGCGCGCGAGACGTACCTCGACGCGCTGTCGGCGGCCACCTTCGTCGGCCGGCTGGCCGGCGACGTCGGCCTGCGCGAGGTGGCGCGCGCCGCGCGCGCGGCGCCCCCGGCACCGCGGCCGCCGCGCCCCGCCGACCTCCTGCTCGACGGCCTCGCGCTGCTGCTCACGGAGGGGCACGCCACCGCCGCTCCGACGCTGCGGCGCGCGCTGGCGCCGTTCCGCGACGGCGACGTCCCCCGGGACGCGGATCTGCGCTGGTCGTGGCTCGCCGTGCACGTCGCCATCGACCTCTGGGACGACGAGACGTGGCACACCGTCGCCGCCCGGCATCTCGAGCGGGTGCGCGAGGCGGGCGCGCTCGCGGTGCTCCCGACGGCGCTCAACACCCTCGTCGGCGTGCACCTGAGCACCGGCGAGTTCGACGAGGCCGAGGCCCTGCTCGCGGAGGGGCAGGCGGTGACGGAGGCGACGGGAGGCCATGTCGCGCGCTACGTCAGCCTCGCGCTCGCCGGCTTCCGGGGCCGCGAGGCCGAGGCCTCCGGGCTGCTCGAGGCCACGCTGGCGGAGGTCGCGCCGCGCGGCGAGGGCATCGGGGTCACGATCGCGCACTGGGGCGCGGCCATGCTCTACAACGGGCTCGGCCGCTACGACGAGGCGCTGGCCGCCGCCGAGCTCGCCGCCGCGTACCCCGCGGACCTCCGGTTCGCGGCCCGGGCGCTCGTGGAGCTCGTCGAGGCTGCCGCGCGGGGCGGCCACCCGGAACGCGCGGCGGAGGCGGTCGAGCGGCTCGCGGAGACCACGCGGCCGTGCGGGACGGCGCTGGGCCGCGGGACCGAGGCGCGCTCACGGGCGCTGGTGAGCGAGGGCGAGGCCGCCGAGGGCCTGTACCGCGAGGCGATCGAGCAGCTCGGCCGCACCCGCGTCCCCACCGCGCTCGCCCGCGCGCGCCTGCTCTACGGCGAGTGGCTGCGCCGCGAGCGCCGCCAGGCCGATGCCCGCGCGGAGCTCCGGACCGCCCACGACATGCTCGCGAACATGGGCATGGAGGCGTTCGCCGCGCGCGCCGAGCGCGAGCTGCACGCCGCCGGCGCGACCGCCCGCAAGCGCGCCGCGGCGCCCAGCGGCGGCCTCACCCCGCAGGAGGCGCGGATCGCCCGGCTCGCCCGCGACGGGCTCTCCAACCCCGAGATCGGCGCGCGGCTGTTCCTCAGCCCGCGGACCGCCGAGTACCACCTGCGCAAGGTGTTCGCCAAGCTCGGCATCTCCTCGCGCACCGAGCTCGAAGGGGCCCTGGCGGGCGACCGGTGAGCTACGCGGGCCTGTGGCAGACGGCCTCGATGTTGTGGCCGTCGGGATCGAGCACGTACGCGCCGTAGTAGGTCGGGTGGTAGATCGCGCGGACGCCGGGCGCGCCGTTGTCCGTCGCGCCCGCCTCCAGGGCGCCGGCGTGGAAGGCGTCGACGGTCGCGCGGTCGTCGACGGCGAACGCGATGTGCAGGCGCCCGTGCACCGGCTCCCCCCGGCTCTCGATCCAGAAGAACGGCTTGCCGTCCTTGCCGAAGCCCGCCGCCTGCGCGACCGGCTCCATCAACAGGCTCAGCCCGAGCGGCGCCAGCGCCTGCTCGTAGAACGCCTTGCTCCTCGCGTAGTCGCTGACGGCGAATCCGACGTGGTCGAGCATCTGTCCTCCTGCCGGGGGGTGGTCATCGTCATGATGCCTGACATGTGGAGCCGACTGGCCGCGCTGCCCGTGGTGATCGAGTCGTACGCGGTGGACCGGCTGGTGGCGCCGTCGTCCTACAGCTTCGAGCGGGTGACGACGCTCGTCCGCCTGCAGGGCGCGGGCGCCGAGGGCCTCGGCGAGGACGTCTCGCCGTTCGAGGACGAGGCCGACACGCTGCACGTCGCCGGCCCGGTGCTGCCGCTGGCGGGCGAGTGGACGCTGGAGTCGCTGTGCGACCACCTCGCGGGGCTCGACCAGTGGCCGGTGCCGCCCAAGTGGGACGTGGGCCGGCTCTGGCGCAACTGGGCGTTCGAGTCGGCCGCCCTCGACCTCGCGCTCAACCAGGCGGGCCTGCCGCTCCACGAGGCGCTCGGCCGCGAGCCCGCCCCGGTGCGGTTCGTCAACTCCCTCGGGCTCGGCGACCCGCCGGCGTTCGACCCGATCCGGCGGCGGCTCGACGATCACCCGGAGCTGCGCTTCAAGCTCGACGTCACGCACGCCTGGTCACCCGAGCTGATGGACGAGGTCGCCGCCACGGGCGCGGTCGAGATCGTCGACTTCAAGGGCCACTACGGCCTGGAGACGGGCGAGCTGCCCGCGCTGCTGGCGATGTACGAGCGCGCGATCGAGCGGTTCCCGGACGCGCTGCTCGAGGACGCCCACGATCTCCCCGAGGTCAAGGCCCTGCTCGAGCCCGAGGCGCACCGCATCTCCTACGACGCGCCGATCCACACGGCCGCGGACCTCGACGCGACGCCGCTGCCGCCGCGCGCGGTGAACATCAAGCCGTGCCGCGTCGGCGACCTGCGGTCGCTGCTCGACGTGTACGCCGCGGTCGAGGAGCGAGGGCTCATCACCTACGGCGGCGGGATGGGCGAGCTGGACGTCGGCCGCGGCCAGATCCAGCTGCTCGCCTCGCTCTTCCACCCGGACGGGCCGAACGACACCGCGCCCGGCGGCTACAACGCCGACACGCCGGCGGCCGACCTGCCGCCCAGCCCGCTCCCGGCCGCGCCGGCCCCGACCGGCTTCCGCCGCCTGCTCTAGCCCTTCGGCGGCAGCGATCGCGCGTAGGCGGTCCCGCGGCGGACCCAGGGCTCGAGCTGCCGCTTGGTGCGCAGGCCCTCGTCTGCCACCCGGAGCCAGCCCCGCAGGGGCCGGCCGCGCATCTCGAACGGCCCCGCGTGCGGCTTGGCCGTCAGGGCGTCCGTCTCCGCCGGGTCGACGCGCACCATGAGCCCGCCGCTGCCGCTCACGGCGACCGCCATGTGCCCGCCGACGAGGAACGCGAGCCCGCCGAACATGCGCTTCTCGGTGACGAGGTCGTCCGCGAGCAGCTCGCGGACGCGGCCGGCGAGATCCTCGTCGTAGCTCACGCCGGCCCGATCAGGTCCCAGTGGTTGCCGAAGGCGTCCTCGAACACCGCGACCACACCATACGGCTCGTGCCGCGGCTCCTCGAGGAACCGCACGCCCGCGGCGGCGAACCGCGCGTGATCGCTCTCGAAGTCGGCGGTCTCGAGGAAGCCGAGCACGCGCCCGCCGCCCTGCTCGCCGATCGCCGCCCGCTGGCGCTCGCCGTCGGCCGCGGCGAGCAGCAGGCACGTGCCGCCGGCCCCGGCGGGCCGCACGCGAACCCAGCGCTTGCCGCCGCCCAGCGACGTGTCCTCGACCAGCTCGAAGCCGAGCCTGCCGCAGAAGAACTCGATGCCCGCCTCGTAGGAGGGCACGAGCAGGGTCACGTTCGCGATCATCGGAGCACTCTAAGGTTCTGCGCCATGCGGCCGGCGCTCATCTCCCTGCTCGTCGCGCTGCTGCTGGCTCCGAGCGCGAGCGCCGACGTCGCCAAGCCGCGCTTCGTGCGCAACATCGACACGGGCGAGACCGGGTGGTTCTCCTCGCCCGGGCTCGTCGACCTCGCCGGCGACCGCCGGCTCGAGATCGTCGCGCCGTTCTACAGCACGTTCGTCTACGACCGCCGCGGGCGGCAGCTCGGCAAGGGCACGGCGACCCGCGGCCGTGTCTACGCCCCGGGCGTGGTCGCCGACCTCGACAAGGACGGGACGAAGGAGATCGTGGTCGGCGGCAACGAGGGCACGGTCGCGGCCTACAACCTGCGCGGCGGCGGGCTGGCGCTCAAGTGGTCGGCGTCCACGTGCAGCGGCGGCCAGTGCCCGGAGACCCGCGGGATGGCCGCCGGGGACCTCGACCGGGACGGCCGCATCGAGGTGGTGGCCACGACCACCAACACGTCGCGCACCGGCTCGCAGGTCTTCGCCTTCAGCGCCGACGGCGCGAACGCGCCGGGGTGGCCGCGGTACAACGCATCCGACGCGACGTTCAACGGCGCCGGCAACGTCGGCTACGGGGCGTACGGGGAGAACGTCGGGATCGGGAACCTCGACCGCGATCCCCAGCTCGAGGTCGTCGTCACCTACGACAACCACCAGATCAACCTCTTCAACCACGACGGCACGTCGGCGCTCGCCTCCTCCTGGTACACGAACCGGCAGAGCGCGTTCGCGGGCAACCGGCTCGGCTGGGGCCAGTTCATCCGCTGGCTGAGCCCCAAGGTCGAGGACGACCACCTGCACCGGCACACCGGCGAGTGGCCGCACCCGCAGCGGAACGCGTGGCTGCAGTGGACGGCGTCGCCGCCGTCGATCGCCGACCTCGACCGCGACGGGCGCAACGAGGTCATCGGCGTCCCGAACGTGGAGAAGAACGAGCCCTACGAGACCCAGGCGTACGCGTTCATGGTGCTCGACGGCGCCTACGGGAACCGGTCGGGCCGCCGCCACAAGGGCTTCCGGAGCTCCCGCTCACGAGCAAGCCGGCGGTCCGCGGTGACGGCGACTGGTACCCGCCGAGCGGCATCCCCGCGCCGACCATCGCCGGTCGCCGGATCATCGCGCCGATCCCCGACGGCTTCATCTACGCCATCGGTCCCAACGGGCGGCGGCTGTGGCGCTACGACTATGCGCGCGGGGCGGCGAAGACCTTCGCTTCCGAGGTCGTGGCCGCGGACCTCGACCGCGACGGCCGGCCCGAGCTCGTCTTCGGCGTCTACGGGCTCGCGCCCGGCTCCGGCCGCCTCGTCGTGCTCTCGTCCAAGGGCCGGCGGCTGCACGACATCCGCCTGCGCGGCCAGGGCACGAACGGGAACGGCATCGGCATCCCCGCCGCGCCCTCGATCGGCGACCTCGACCGCGACGGCAGGCTCGAGATCGTGCGTCTCGACCTTCGACCACGGGATCGACATCTACCGCGTCCCGCGCTCGAACGCGAAGCGCCTCCCCTGGCCGACGGGCCGCGGAGGCCTGCTGCGAGACGGCTCGGAATGACCGGCGGGCGGAATACGATGGGCGCCGGCACGTCAGAAGAGCTATGACCTCGCTTGCTCTGACCTCCTTCGTCGAGGACGCCGAACAGCTCGTCGACGATCCCTACGCGGTCGCCGATCGCCTGAGACCGCTGCTGGCCGCCGACGGCTGGCTCGCTCCCGAGCACCAGCAGGGCAGCCCGGAGACGTACCGCCAGCACCTCCTGCACGTCTCGCGCTGCCGCCGGCTCTCCGTGGTCGCCCTGGTCTGGATGCCCGGCCAGGAGACGCCGATCCACGACCACGTGTCGTGGTGCGTCGTGGGCGTCTACCGCGGCGTGGAGAGCGAGACCCACTACCGGCTGATCGAGCGCGGCGGCGAGCGCTGCCTCATGCCGGTCGACACGGTCGAGGCGCCGGCCGGCCACGTCGAGGTGCTCGTGCCGCCGGCGGAGAACATCCACTCGGTCGCCGCGGTCGGCGGGCAGAAGACGATCTCGATCCACGTCTACGGCGCCGACATCGAGCGCCTGGGCTCGAGCATCAACCGCCTCTACGACGACCTCCCCCAGGCCGCCTGAGCGGTCAGCCGGCGAGGTCCTCGAAGATCCGCGTCACGACGATCGGCTCGACCGGATCGACGAGCGCGGCCCCGACGGACCGCTCGTCGGGCCAGCCCGCCGCGAGGATCCGCCGGCGCCGGCGGCGTCGTAGGCGGTGCTGCGCAGCTCGGGGACGCCGTCGGCGATCCACAGCCAGCGCGCCGCGCCGTCACCCTCATAGGGGAGCCCGACGCTCCCCGCGTTGACGAAGCGCACGGGGCCGACGGCGCGATCGTCCTGCTGATGCGTGTGGCCCGCCACCACGAGCCCGGCGCCGGCCCCTTCGAGCGCCTCCGCCCACCGCTCGACGGTGGACAGCCGGGTGAGCATCTCGTCGTCGCGGCGCGGGCTGGCATGGCCGAACAGGACGCCGTCGAGCATCGCCTCGGCGACCTCGCGCTCGCCGTTGCCGCGCACCCAGCGCACGGGCGCGCCCAGCGCGTCGAGGCGAGCGAGGGTCGCTTCGGCGAACGGGCCCGGGACCGCGTCGCCGCCGACGACCACGACGTCGGGACCCAGCGCCCGCTCGTCGGCGAGCACGGCCTCGAGCGCGTCGACGTTCCCGTGGATGTCGTAGAGCGCGAGGACGTTCACGGCCCCCATCCTCACATGCTGGTCAGGTACTGGCTGCACGAGGACGGGTCGCCGGACTCGAAGCCGCTGTTCCAGGCCGCCTCGCGCTGCTCGGGCGTGCCGTGGTGGCTCGGGTCGCTCGTGTCGAAGTCGCCGACGGCCAGAGCGGCGTCCAGCGCCTCCTGCACGTCGCCGTCCTCGAGACGGTTCTCCTGGTAGGCGGCGTTCGCCCACGTGCCGGCGTAGCAGTCGGCCTGGAGCTCGAACGCCATCGTCGGGACCTGGTTGCCGTAGCGCTCGAAGAGGCCGAGCTCGTCCTGGATCTGGTGGCCGTACTCGTGGGCCACGATGTACGCGACCGCGAAGTCGCCGACCGTCCGGCCGTAGCCCTGCGAGCTCCCGGGGAGCGCCTGGTCGAGCGCGCCGTCGTAGATGTCGGCAGCGAACTTCTGCGAGATGTAGATCGTGTCGTCGGCCGAGCAGTACGCGGCCGCGCTGTCGCCCATGGCGCTGCTGCCGTCGCCGCAGGCGCTCGCCGCGGTCTGGCCGGCGGGGATCCAGCTGTAGCCGACCCTGGGCTCGGGCAGGCCGGAGTCCGCGAACGCCTTCGTCCAGTAGCTGTCGACGTCCTGCGTGACGGCGGTGAGGAACTCCTCGATGCTCTGCGGCTGGGCGCCGTCCTCCGATCCGAGGATCAGGCCGTGCGCGCCGGACGGCGCCTCGAGGGTGGGCTGGTCGCTGGCGCTGGCCGGGCCGAGGTGCAGCAAGGCGGCGCCGAGCGCCAGCAGCAGCAACGCGGCCCCGGCGAGCCGCCGTGGGCGTATCAGTGAACTCATGGGTCTCCTTGTCGTCCGCGGGGCCGCGGAGGGGGTCGACAGGAGACGATGGCCAGCCGCGCGTCAAACCCGTATAAGGGCGCGGCTAGCGGCGGTACGTCACCTCCAGGTCGTCGCGCCAGTCGCCCGGCGTCTCGGCGACCTGCCACCGCCCCACGAACGCGTCGGGCCCCAGGGTGGCGGAGTAGCGCTGGGCGAAGGCGGGGTCGTCGCGCCAGAGCCGCAGCACGCCGTCCTCGAGCGAGACGCCGTACGTCCGGCGCACGCCGCGCGAGTCGAAGTACTCCATGACCAGCCCGCCACCGGCCTCGGGGGCGCCGATCACGCCGATCGAGTCCGGGAACAGCTCGTGCTCGTTGCGGGAGCGCTGGACGAGGAAGCGGCCGCCCTCGAGCCACTCGAACGTGACGCCGCCGGGCACGACGGCGTCGAGCATCGGGTGGGTCGCCTCGGTGGTCCAGGCGCCGATCAGCGCGTCGAACGGCTCGAGGGCGGGATCTCGGTCGGAGCTCATCGCACCACCGTACGCGCGCTGCGCCCGCCTTCGAACCCCCAGCTGACGATCCGCTCGGGATGGATCCGGATCAGCGGCGTCGGCATCGCGATCGCCTCGCCCCGCCCGCGGACCTCGATCCCGCGCGGATGCCAGGGGTCGGTGCTCGCGAGGTCGTCGATCACGATCGCCGCCCGGCCCGTGCGGACGACGTCGCGGAACTTCTTCGTGTGCTCGAGCTCGCTGCCGCCGATGTCGATCGTGTCGCGGACCGCGTTGTAGATCCACGCGACCGGCACCACGTGCGGCGTGCCGTCCGCGCCGACGGTCGCGACCCGCCCGAGCTGCCGCCCGCCGGCCAGGTAGCGGAGCTCGGCCGCGCGGAACGCGCTCATGCGCGCGCGTGCAGCGGGGCCCGGCCGCGCTTGCCCGCGGGCTCGACGATCCCGATCATCCGCAGGCAGTAGAGCGTGCGCTGGGCCAGCATCGTGCTGCACCGCAGGAGCGCGGCGAGCTCGCGCGTGCTGAACGGCTCCTGCGGCAGCGCGGGCAGCGCCGCGACGATGTCCTCCGGCGTGCGCAGCGCGACCCGGTCGAGCACCTCGACCAGCCGCCGCTCCCCGGGGTCCCGGGTGCGACCGCGGGTCGTCGTCGGCTGCGGGCGGCGGATGTGGTCCTCGCGCAGCAGCAGCACCTCGATCGTGAGATTCGGATGGGTCAGCAGCGACGGGAACGCGACCAGCTTGTCGAAGACCTCCACCGCCGTCGCGCGCTTCGGCGACCGCCGCGCGGCGAGCACCTCGCCGTGCTCGTCGACCCGGACGATCCGGCGCTCCGCCGCGACCGGGTGCACGACCCGGACGCGGTGGTCGTCGAGCAGCGCGTCGAGCTTCCTGCCGAGCGCGCCGAAGCCGCCCGTCTGGACCTCGACCAGCTCGCCGTCGGCGCGCACGAGATCGATCACGAACCGTCCCACGGGCACCTCCAGGCGGTCGCCCGGCTCGGCCAGCAGCGCCTTCACGGCGGCATGAAGCGGACCTTCGCGCATCACCCCGATGCCCGACACGAGAGCACAGGCTACGTGGAATAGCCGCGGCACCGGCGGCGTCTGATCACTGACGCCATACCAACCAGCTACCAGACAAGGGGGATGACAGCCCGGCCGATTCGCCGGCCGGCTGCTCTCAAAGCGCAATGCACACGAGACTTGACAACGAATGGCGCCGGACGGCGCGCCGGCTGCTCGCGGGCAGCGTGCTCGCCGCCGGCATCCTCGCCGCGACCAGCGCGTCGGCGAGCGCGGCGACCACCGCCTCGTTCAACGCCGGCGTGCTGTCGGTCAACGGCGACTCGCTCAACAACAACATCGTGGTGAGCCGCAACGCCGCCGGGAACATCCTGGTGAACGGCGGCGCGGTCGCCGTGGCCGGCGGCACGCCGACGGTCGCCAACACCTCGCTGATCCAGGTCTTCGGCCTCAACGGCCAGGACGTGATCACCATCAGCGAGACCAACGGCGCGCTGCCGAAGGCCAACCTGTTCGGCGCCGCCGGCAACGACGTCCTCACGGGCGGCTCCGGCAACGACCAGCTCTTCGGCCAGGGCGGCAACGACACGCTCCTCGGCAAGGGCGGCTTCGACCTCCTGTTCGGCGGCAGCGAGAACGACACGCTGACCGGCGGCGACGCCGACGACCAGTCCTTCGGGCAGGGCGGGACCGACCGGATGATCTGGAACCCCGGCGACGACACCGACCTCAACGAGGGCGGTGAAGCCGCCGACACGGTCGAGGTCAACGGCGGCAACGGCCTCGAGCAGTTCACGACGACGGCCAACGGCACGCGCGTCCGCTTCGACCGCCTCAACCCGGCGCCGTTCTCGATCGACATCGGCACCTCCGAGAAGCTGGTCCTCAACGCCAACGGCGGCGACGACAGCTTCTCCGCGACCGGCAACCTGGCCGCGCTCATCGCCATCACGGCCGACGGCGGCGCGGGCAACGACACGCTCCTCGGCAGCAACGGCGTCGACATCCTGCTCGGCGGCGACGGCAACGACTTCGTCGACGGCCAGCAGGGCAACGACGTCGCCTTCCTCGGAGCCGGCGACGACGACTTCCAGTGGGATCCGGGCGACGGCAACGACGTGATCGAGGGCCAGGACGGCACCGACACGATGCCCTTCAACGGCTCCGCCGCCAACGAGATCATGGAGGTCTCGGCCAACGGCGGGCGCGTGCGGTTCACCCGCAACGTCGCGAACATCGTCATGGACCTCAACGACGTCGAGATCATCGACGCGAAGATGCTCGGCGGCGCGGACAACCTCACCGTCAACGACGTCTCCGGAACCGACCTCACCCGCGTGAACGCCGGCCTCGCCCTGATCGGCGGCGGCGACGACCTCGCGGCCGACAACGTGATCGTGAACGCCACGAACGGCGACGACGTCGTGAGCGTCAGCGGCACCGGCCCGAACGCGCGCGTCAGCGGCCTCTCCGCCGTGGTCAACCTGTCCGGCGCGATCGCCGGCAGCGACCGCGTGACGGTCAACGCCCTGGCCGGCGACGACGTGGTCGACGCCACGGCTCTGGCCGCCAACTCGGCGCTGCTCACGGCGAGCGGCGGCGACGACGACGACGTGCTCCTCGGAGGCGACGGCAACGACACCCTCCTGGGCGGCGCCGGCGACGACGTGCTCATCGGCGGGCCCGGCACCGACGTCATCGACGGCGCTCCCGGCGACGACGTCGTCATCCAGTCCCTGGCCGCGAGCGCCGCGCGCTCGGCGAGCGTGAAGGGGGCCGGCTGGCTCAAGGCCCACGCACGGATCGTCAAGGGCAAGACCGTGCTCAAGGTCGACGGCGAGAAGCGCAAGCTCCCGCGCGCCGACCTGCGCGAGCTCACGCGCGACCTGCGCTCGATCTGAGCTGCTGCCGGCGCCAGGACCGGGCTTCCGGTCCTGGCGCCGGCGTGATCTAGACTCGCGGCGGTGTCGCTGCACCTCTTCGCGGGTCTGCGCGTGCGGGACTTTCAGGCGTCCCGGCCGTGGTACGAGCGGTTGCTCGGCGAGCCGACGTTCTTCCCGCACGACACCGAGGCGGTGTGGACGGTCGCCGAGGACCGGTCGGTCTACATCGTCGAGCACCCCGACGGAGCCGGCCACTCCGTGGTGACGCTCTTCCTCGACGATCTCGACGCCCACGTCGCCGCGGCCGCCGGCCGCGGGCTCGAGCCCGACGAGCGCGAGACGTACGCCAACGGCGTGCGCAAGGTGCTCTACCACGATCCCGACGGCAACGAAGTGGGATTCGGCGGCGCGCCGCTCAGCTGACGGCTCAGGGAGCGCGCGGGCGTTCAGCGCACGACGCGGTAGCGCATGTGGGTGACCCCGCCCTCGCCCTCGAGGATCCGGGTGCGCTCCAGCTCGACCTGCTCGGGTCGCAGGCACTCGAAGAGCCGGCGCCCCTGGCCGAAGAGCACCGGGACGACATGGAGCTCGAGCTCGTCGAGGACGCCGGCGGCCAGCGCGAGCTGCGCGGTCCCGGCGCCGTGCACCAGCACGTTCTTGTCGCCCGCCGCGCGCTTGGCCGCGGACATCGCCGTCGTCACGTCGTCGACATAGGTGACCAGCGGCCACTCGCTCTCCGACTTCTCGCGGCTCAGGATGAAGATCGGGACGCCATCGTGGTGGTCGCCGCCCCAGCCGCCGGCCGGCTCGAAGGTCCCGCGGCCGGCGACGACCGCGCCGGTCGCCATGAACTCGTCGACGACCTGGCCGTTGACGCCGGGCCCGCGGCTCATCACCCACTCGTGCAGGCGGTGCCCGCCGTCGCCGAGCCCGTTGTCCGGCCGCTCATTGGGCCCGGCGATGAACCCGTCGAGCGACATGGACATGTAGAGGACGGTCGCGGACACGGCGGCTCCTTTTCTGGTCTGCACGGCCACTGAGACTGCGGGGTGCCGCGAAACTCATCGTGCTGCCGGCGCCGCCCGCGCGACAATGGGTGGAGGACCCGAGCAGGTTGTTCGCCCGGGCCGCCTGAACGTCGACCCCGGCTGGGTGGGAGAGCGGTGAGGTCGGCGTCGCCGGTCGTCCGTGGCGACTTCTGCTCGCATAGTGCACAGAAATCGCCACGCATCGCCGAAGGACCGCCGGCACGGCCGGCTCCGTCGCCTCCCCACCCAGCCGAAGTTCGTCCCGCGCCACCCACCGCGACGGAACAACCTGCTCGGGTCTTACAGCTAGGCGTCCGCCCACCAGTCGCGCCGGCCGTCGACGTCTCCGCGCCGATCGTCGCCGAGACTGGGCGCGCCGATGACGAGGATCTCGAGGCCCTCCGGCCCGGCCTCGTAGCCTCGCCACATGCCGGGCGGGACGCGCACCGCGTCCCACTCCTCGAGCTCGACGATCTCGTCGTCGACCTTCATCCGCCCGCTCCCGCGCACGACGACGTACACCTCCTCCTGCGTCCTGTGCGTATGGCCGTACGGAAAGCGATAGTTGGGCGGGACGCGCTGGTAGCTCAGGCCGGATCTCTCGAGCTCGAGCGCCTCGGTCGCCAGCCGGAACTCCAGGTCCGGCGCGCCGTCGAAGTTGGACCCGACGTCCTCCAGGTCCTTCTTGAGGTTCCTGCGCGTGAACGGCACGGCGCAATCCTATGGGCGGGCGCGTGTGACGCGTGCGAGCGCCCGGGCCGGGAGTGGCATGCTCGGTGTCCGCCACACGTGCCGCTGCTCGAAGGGCCACGCGTAGATCGGGCTGCCGTCGCGGACCAGCTCCCGCAGGCGAGGCTCGTCGAGCTCCCGGGCGGACCACTCGTACAGGCGCTGCAGCCGCGGCACGATCACGGCGTAGTCGAGCGTCCGGGCGAGCCGCTGCTCGTCGGCGATGTAGCGCTCCACGTCGAGGTCGAGCGGATAGCGGTTCGGCAGCACGCGGCGCAGCGAGAGGAACAGCCCGGCCATCCCCAGCCGGGGATCGCCGAGCAGCCGGCCGAGCGGGGACAACCGGCCCAGTGCCAACGACGGCGCCCCGACCAGCGCATGCGCGTACAGCACCCGCGCGAGCGCGACGTTCATGAAGAAGCGCTCCGGCACGCTCTCAGCGTCGGCGAGCTCCCGGTGCTCCAGGTAGCCGCCCACGATGCTCGCGTTGTGCGCCCGGTACCAGTTGCGCCCCGTCGGGCCTTCGCCGAACCCCAGCCAGAGCCGCACGGCCTGCGACGACGGCTCGCCGGCGAACCCGCCCAGGAGCGCGACGGCCTCGCATCCGTCCCGCAGCAGCCGGTCGTTCATCGCGCGCCACCACACGCTGCCGGGCGGTGACCCGTCGAGCGGGTTGAGGACGCCACGCTGCGCCTGCCAGCGCATGAACGACAACGGCGCCCGCCGGAACGGCAGGTGTCGCGGCGCGCGGCCGGTCGGCCCGAGGAACAGCCGCGCCATCAAGGCGAGGCGCGCCGCCGGATCGTCGCGCACCGCCGCGACCTGCTCCTCGGCCTTGGCGAACGCGGCCGGCTCGTCGGTCATCGCTCAGTGCCGGTGGCGCAGATGCATGACCGCCACGACGATCGCGCCCACGACGAGCCCGAGCACCGCCGAGGCGGCCGTGTTGGTCAGCCAGGCGCCGACGCCGCCGACGGCGCCGAGCCCTTCGTCGACGTCCTCCTCGAGATGATGGACCGCGTCGTAGAGGAAGGACGCGCCGAGCTCGTCGAGGCCGACCAGCAGGATGTGTCCCCCGACCCAGAGCATCGCGGCGATCCCGACCGTCGAGAGCACCGACATGACGACGGGCATCGCCCGCACCAGCCCGCCCCCGAACGAGGCGGCCATCCCCTTGCGCGTCTGCGCGAGGCGGAGGCCGACGTCGTCCATCTTCACGATGAGCGCGACGGCCCCGTAGACGACGGCGGTGATCGCGAGCGCGACGGCCACGAGGATCAGGGCACGAGAGACGAGCGGCTCGTCGGCGACCTCGTTGAGCGAGATCACCATGATCTCGGCCGAGAGGATGAAGTCCGTCCGGATCGCCCCGCCGACGAGCACGTCCTCGTCCTCGGGCTCCTGCGCGCTCTCCGTCGTCTCCGCGTCCGCGTGGTGCGGGCCGATCGTCTCCCACAGCTTCTCGGCGCCCTCGTAGCAGAGGTAGGCCCCGCCGATCATCAGGATCGGCGTGAGCAGCCACGGCAGCAGCTCGCTGAGTATCAGCGCCGCGGGCAGGATGAAGAGGAGCTTGTTCCGCAGCGAGCCGACGGCGATCCGCTTGATCATCGGCAGCTCGCGCTCGGCCCGGAACCCCTGGACGTAGCGCGGGGTGACCGCGGCGTCGTCGACGATCACGCCGGCCGCCTTCATGCTCGCCCGGCTCGCGCCCGCGGCGACGTCGTCGACCGACGCCGCGGCCGCGCGGGCGAGCGCCGCCACGTCGTCGAGGAGCGCGGCGAGACCCGCGCTCAACGCCGGCCGTCCGTCATGACCGCCGCGCCGGGCGTCCTCGCCGTGTTCACGGCGCGAAGCCTAGACAGCCTCGATGAGTCGCGGCGCCCACGGTCCTGGCGCACGTGAAACCATCGGTGGATGCAGATCGTCGACCCGCCCACGTCGGGCGCCGCGTTGCAGCGGTCGGTGGCCGCGTGCCTGGCGTCGATCCTCGAGATCGACGTCGCCGAGGTCCCGGTGCCGGATGAGGGCAACCCGGAGCCGTGGACGGTCTGGCGCAACTGGCTCGCGCAGCGCGGGCTCGGCCTCGTGCCGATTTCCGAACCGTCCGGCTTCAACTGGCCCGGGCCGTGGCTGGCCGTGCTGCGCGACGGCGAGGAGCGCGTCGGCGCCGTCGCGTTCGGCGCCCCGCCCGGTTTGGCGTGGCACCCGCTCGGCGGCCCCGAGACGTTCGATGCCGTCGAGGCGGGCTACGTGATCGCTCCCGCCGACGTGGCGCTCTGGACCAGAGAGCGCGCCAAACCGGCGGCCGCCGGCGTGGTCGAGGCCGTGCTGATCGCGCCTGACGCGGAGGCGGCGATGGTCGGCGTGCAGCGCGCCACGGCGCGAGCCGGTCGCGGGCTCGAGGGCGACCGGTACTTCGACCAGCGAGGCACCTTCTCCAACCGGCACGGGCGCGGCCACGACCTCACGCTCATCGAGGCGGAAGCGCTCGACGAGGTCCAGACCCTCGTCCCGGCGGAGGCCCGCAGGAACATCGTCACCCGGGGCGTCGACCTCAACGCGCTCGTCGGGACGCGCTTCAAGGTCGGCGACGTCGAGTGCTTCGGCCAGCGGTGGTGCGAGCCGTGCGCCCACCTCGAGCGCCTGACCGAGCCCGGGGTCCTCCGCGCGTTCATCCACAAGGGCGGCCTGCGCGCCGACATCCTCACCGACGGCGAGATCAGGCCCGGCAGCGCCGTCGTGCCCTGCTAGGACGGAACCCGATGCCGCTGCCGAGACGCCTGGCGAAGTTCAACAAGGTCGCGACGAACCGCGTCCTCGGGCCGCTCGCCCGCTACATGCCCGGGTTCGCGGTCGTCTCGCACGTCGGGCGCCGTTCGGGGCGCACCTACCGGACGCCGGTCAGCTTCTTCAAGCACGGGGACGGCTATGCGATCGCGCTCATGTACGGCGCGGACAGTCAATGGGTGCGCAACGTCCTGGCGGCCGGCGGCGCCGACGTCGAGACCCGCGGCCGCCGCCTTCGCCTCGTCGGTCCCGAGGTGCTGCGCGACCCGGCCCGGTCGCTCGTGCCCAGGCCCGTGCGCGTCCCGATACGGCTGGCCAACGTCGACGAGTTCATGCTGCTCGAGCGCGCCGACGCCGGTCCCTGAGCTCACGCGGCGTGCGCGTGGAGGGCCTCGAGCGTGGCCGCGGCCGCGGGTCCGGGCTCGGCGCGACCGCGGCGGTGCGCGACGTAGATGATCCGGGCGCCGGGATCCAGCGGGCCGGCGCTGATGCGGACGTTGGTGAGCGGCAGGAAGTCCAGCACGAGGTCGGTGACGACGGCGGCGCCGAGCCCCGCGCCGACGAGCGCGAGCATCGACGTGAACTCGTCGCAGAGGTGCCGGATCTCGAGCCGCGCTCCCGCCGCGGCGGCGAGGGCGTCGAGAGCGGCGCGCGCGGGCGTGCCCTCGTGGCCGGCGATCCAGCGGCCGCCGAGGAGCGTCCCCGCGTCGTCGTGGATCGGCCAGCTGGCGGGCACGACGACGCGATAGGGGTCACGCAGGAGGTCCTCGGTGGCGACGCCGCGCGGCGGCGGCGCGTCCGGCCGGCGCTCCAGGAGGACGAGGTCGAGCTCGCCGGCGCGGAGCAGCGCGAGGCCCTCGGGCTCGTCGACCTCGCGAACCGCCGGGACGATGGAGGGCTCGGCGATCGCCAGGTCGACGACCGCCGGTCCGACGAGCCGGCGCAGGACCGTGGCGAACCCTCCGATGCGCACCGGTCCGCTGCGCTCGCCGCGGAGCGTCATCGCGGCGCGCTCGGCCTCCGCCAGGACCTCGGCGACGCGCTCTCCCTGCTCGGCCAGCGCCCGGCCTGCGGGCGTCAGCGTGAGGCTGCGCCCGCCGCCGCGACGCGTGCGGTCGACGAGGCTCAGGCCCGTCTCCTCCTCCAGTCGCGTGAGGTGCTGCGACACGCCCGAGGGGCTCAGGTACAGCGCGCGCGAGGCCGGGACGACGCCGCCGGCGCGCTGGACGGCCCGCAGTACTGAACCTCGGCGGGGCGCTGGCGATGGTCGCCGCCGGCCTGCCCGCGGAGGCGTGGCCATCCGTGGCCGTCAACGGCGCCTGGGCGCTGATCAGCGGTCAGGGCCTGGCCGGCGCGGTCGCGTCCCGGCGAGCCGCCCCGCGACCGTGCTAGGCGGCTCGCTGCCCGGAGCCGGAGACGAGCACGTACGATTTGACCGAGAAGACCGGGTCCTCGACGACGCGACCATCTTCTCGAGCGCCCGCCGCCGCTCGGGCAGGTGGAGGAGCACCGCGGCCGGCGATCCTCCTCCGCCGCCGATCTCCAGACAGGACCAGCCCTCGGCGACCCCGATCGCGTCGAAGTGCGCGATCGTGACCGGATCCCAGCACGACTCGAGGCTCGCGAAGCGCTGCTCGGTCTTGCTGCCCGCGTTGTCGAGCACGTAGTCGGCCATCGCAACCCCTTCGGTCAGCCCTCGAGCACCCGTCGCGTCTGACGATTGGACCACTCCCGAGCGCCGTGTGCTCAGGAACTTCGAGCTCAGGGCTCGCGGTGGATGTCGTCGACCCAATGGACCTGCTCGGGATCGGACTCGACCTCGGCCAGGTCCAGATTGACGACCACCGCCTCCTGGCCGCTGCGCACGACCACGCACGACAGAGGGGCGTCCGGGCTGGCGTTGATCTCCTGGTGCGGCACGAACGGCGGGACGAAGATGAAGTCGCCGGGGCCGGCCTCGGCCACGAACTCGAGCCGCTCGCCCCAGCGCATCCGCGCCTGCCCGCTCACCACGTAGATCACGCTCTCCAGCGCGCCGTGGTGATGCGCGCCGGTCTTGGCGTCCGGGTGGATGTCGACCGTCCCCGCCCACAGCTTCTCCGCGCCCGCCCGAGCCGCCGTGATCGCCGCGGCGCGGTCCATCCCCGGCGTCTGCGGCGTGTTCGCGTCCAGCTCTCCGGCCCGCACGACCCGCACGCCGTTCAGTCGCCAGTCAGGTCCGCCCCGGGCACCCATGTGAGGAGTATCGCGCGCGAGCGGGGGTTTGCCGGAGCCGCGACGGGGGTTGGCCGTGATGCCAGGAGGCTCGGCTTTGGCCAACCTGCGAAGGACATGCAGATCGCACGGCCGACGGTTCACTGAAGGAGAAGGACATGTCCGCGACTTCCAGCGGCAACACCGCTGTTCGCCACTTCGAGGTGGCCTTTTCCGACGAGGACCTCGGCGACCTACGCCGGCGCATCAATGCGACCAGGTGGCCTGAGCGCGAGACGGTCGCCGACGACTCCCAGGGCGTGCCGCTCGCGCTGATGCAGGAGCTCGCGCGCTACTGGGGGACCGAGTACGACTGGCGGCCGGTCGAGGCGAGGCTCAACGCCCTGCCGCAGTTCATCACCGAGGTCGACGGGCTCGACATCCACTTCATCCACGTCCGTTCCCAGCACGAGGACGCGCTGCCGCTGATCGTCACGCACGGCTGGCCCGGATCGATCATCGAGCAGCTGAAGATCATCGAGCCGCTGACGGATCCCACGGCGCATGGCGGGAGCGCGGCCGACGCCTTCCATCTGGTGATCCCCTCGCTGCCCGGCCACGGGTTCTCCGCCAAGCCGAGCACCCCCGGATGGGATCCCGCCCGCATCGCGCGTGCCTGGGTGGAGCTGATGAAGCGCCTCGGCTACAGCCGGTTCGTGGCGCAGGGCGGCGACTGGGGCGCGGCCGTCACCCAGGCGATGGGCGTGCAGGCGGCGCCGGAGCTGCTCGGGATCCACTCCAACATGCCCGGTACCGCGCCGGCCGAGATCGCCGAGGCGTTCCTGCGCGGGGATCCGCCGCCGTCCGGCCTCTCAGCCGAGGAGCGACGCGCATACGACCAGTTGAGCGGGTTCTATGCGAAGCACGTCGCCTACGCGCTGATCATGTCGACGCGCCCGCAGACGCTGTACGGGTTCGCGGACTCGCCGATCGACCTCGCCGCGTTCGCGATCGACCACGGCGACGGCACCGGCCAGCCCGGGCTCATCGCACGGATCCTCGAAGGCAGCCTGCAGGGCGAGCTCACCCGCGACGACATCCTGGACAACCTCACGCTCTACTGGCTGACGAACACGGGGGTCTCCGCGGCTCGCCTCTATTGGGAGAACGAGGCGGGCTTCTTCGAGGCCAAGCCCATCTCGATCCCGTACGCCATCAGCGTCTTCCCGGACGAGCTCTACCAGGCCCCCCGGAGCTGGGCGGAGCGCGCGTATCCGGACAACCTCATCCACTTCGGCCAGCTCGACCGAGGCGGTCACTTCCCGGCCTGGGAACAGCCGCAGCTCTTCGCGGAGGAAGTCCGAGCCGGCTTCCGGTCGTTGCGCTAGCGGGGGCGATCGGGCCCTCGCGGAGGGGCCTCCATGCGGCGGATCCACTCCCGCGAGTTGCGGGCGTGCGCGGAGCGCATGCTGTGCACGAGGCGACGGAGGCGCTCAGGTGAGGTGGGGCTGGGCATCGGCATCCTTGGTTCGGTTGCCTACGTCGACGCCCGCAATCGCTCGCGCATTCCCCGGACGCGTCGAGCCCTCGGTGCGGCTCACCACGCAGCCGGCTCGAAGTTCGAAGGCTCCGCGGGGTCGTAGAGCACCTCGATCGACTCGCCCGCAGGCCGGCCACGCCGCCGCCGGCGCCGAGCGGCCTCCCGCCTCCACAGCACGATGAACGCCACGGCGAAGGCCAACCCCACCGCGGCGACCGGCACGCCGATACACAGGAACCCCGCGGGAGTGCCGTCCTCGACCTCGTCGACCACCAGACCGATGACGGCGAAGACAGGCCGAGACGAAGACGACCCGGAGGACCGTTCCGCGAGCGTATTCGCTCTGGCCGCCGGAGCCCGGACCGCTCACACAGCGAACCGAATCTCCAGCCGGCGGACGACCGGCACGCGGCCTCGTACCCGAGCAACCAGCGATCGTTGAATCGGAGGCCGGGGCCACCAACGCCCACAGCCGAACGCAGACGACCAACCCCGGGCTCGGTATTCCGATCGCGACTGCCCACGGAAGCCTGTGCCCACGCGAACCAGTGCTATGCCGCCGTCCCGCAAGCCACCCAACGAGAACACGCCGAAACGGTGTCCGAACGACGGGCGGGCCGCGGCATGGCCTCCCGGGGCGCTCGAGCGCGAGCCTGCGAGCGCTGCCCCGGGAGGGCATGACGCGGCCCGACCCCGGCTACCCCCCGGGCGCGCGCCGAACGACGGTCAGGCCGCCCGGAGCCGGAACGTCCCCCGCAGATGGCATCGTCTCGAGCCGCCGCAGGAACGCCCGGGCCACCCGCAGCGCGTGCGCCTTCGCCAGCTCCGCCCGCTCCCCGGCGAACAGCTCGTCGACCGTCCGGAACCACAGCCGCAGCCACTGCTCGAAGTGCCCGGCCCGAAGCGGGGCCTTCATGTGCAGCGCGGCGTGCGGCCGGAAGGCCCCGCCGCCGTAGGACTGCGCGCCCAGCAGGATGGTCTCCCAGAACGAGGTGATCCGCGGCACGTGGGCCTCGAGATCGAGCTTGGCGACGTCCACGAACAGGAACCCGATCACCGGATCCTCGAGGGCGCGGCCGTAGAACGCCCGCACGAGGCGCTCGCAGTCGGCTCGCGTGGAGATGTCGCTCAGGCCCGAGGGCACACCAACACTATGGCGCGGGCTGCGCCACGGCCCACTCGCGCAGCCGCGGGGACAGCTCCGGCGATGCGAGGCCGCTGACCTCGACGATCGCGTCCGCCGGCACGTTCGCGCGCGCGGCGGCGGCGCGGATCGCCTCCGGCGACGGCGCCTCGTACAGGCAGTAGGTGTGCCGCTTGTCGGCGCTGAGGAAGGAGAACAGCCACTCGACGCCCTCGTCGGCGTTGATCTCGTCGATCAGCCGGACGTCGTCGCTGCTGAGCTCGAGGTCCTCGGCGAATTCCCGTTCGATCACATACAACGGCATGGTTCGATCGTACCGCCGCCCCTAGGGTTCGAACAACCCGTGCCGGTGCGCGTAGGACGCGGCCTCGGTCCGATTGGCGCTGCGGGTCTTGCGCAGGATGCTCCGGATGTGGTTCGCGGCCGTGTGCTCGCTGATGAAGAGCTGGGCGCCGATCTCGCGGTTGCTCAGGCCCCGGGCGACCAGGTCGAGGATCTGCACCTCGCGCATCGACAGCCCGTCCGGGAGCGCGGGCGCGCCGGCCCCGAGCGCCCGCACGCGCGCGAGCAGCGCCGGCATGCCGATCCGCTCGGCCAGCGCCGCCGCGTCGCCGAGCAGCGCGGACGCCCGCTCGCGCTCCTGGCCGGCGGCCCCGCGCCGCAGCAGCATCCGCCCGTGCTCATAGCCCGTGTGGGCGACCCAGGTCACCGCGCCCATCCGCCGGTTCAGCTCCATCGCCCGCGAGAAGTGCAGCTCCGCCAGCTCCCACTCGCCCAGGGTCGACGCGAGCATGCCGAGGTAGCGGTCGGCGGCGCCGTAGCACGCCACCACGTGGCCGATCATCACGTTGGTGCCCGCGAACGGCTCCAGCTCGCCGTACAGCAGCGAGGCCGTCGTCTGGTCGCCGAGCGCCGCGCACGCGTCGGTCAGGTAGGTGAGCGAGGCGAGCCACAGCGAGGCGCGGAACGGCTCGAGCCCCTCTTCCGCCACGCGCGCCAGCTCGGCCCGCGCCTCGGCCTCCATCCCCAGCTCGACGAGCAGCGACGCGAGGCCGGGCCGCCACTGGTCCTGGCCGGCCAGCACCCGGATGAGCGGCGCCAGCTCGGCCAGCCGGCCCTGCTCGCGGCGGACGCTGAACATCTGGATCCCGTGCACGCCCGAGGCGTCGCGCCCGGTGAGCAGCCGGCTCCACTCGTTCGAGCGCAGCGCCTTGGCCTCGGCGTCGGCCAGCCGCCCCTCGCAGAGCGAGATCGCCGAGTCGGAGTGCTCGGCCACGTGGAGGTGGAACGGCTGGCTGGTCCGCGACGCCGTGGCCCGGATCTCCTCCACGCCGCGGCGCGCCGCCTCGATGTCGCAGACCGCGACCAGGGCGCAGACCCGCCAGCACATCGCCTCCGTCCAGAGCTCCGCGTCGCCGATCTCGCCGGCGATGTCGCGCGCCTCGGTGAGCCCGTCCAGGACCTCCTCGGCGGACGTGACCTCGCGCGACCAGTAGCTCCCCACCAGCACGGTGGCCAGCGCCTCGCGGTCGCCCAGCGCGCGGGCCATCGCCACGGCCTCCTCGCGCACCACGGCGCCGCGCTCGTGGCGCCCGCGGATCTGCAGCGCCCGCGCCAGCCCGCCCAGCACCCTGACGCGCAGCTCCGAGGCCTCCTCGCCCAGCGCGGCGTCCGCCTGCTCGAGCAGCGCGACCGCCACGCGGTCGGTGATCACCGGCCGCCAGCATGCGTCCTCGTAGCCGATCGCCGCGCGCGCCAGCAGCTCGGGATCGACCGCGATCGACGCCGCCTCCGAGAACGCCGCGAGCGCGTCGACGGCCCGGCCGGCCCGGTGCAGGGCGCCGCCGAGCTCGAGCAGCAGCTCGCACCGCTGCGTTGGGTCGTCGACCCCCAGCTCGAGCGCGACCCGCAGCCGGTCCGCCGCCTCGTCGTAGGCCAGCGCCGCGGCGGCGGAGCGCGCCGCCAGCACGTTGTACGAGACCCCGCGCTCGGTGCCGCCGAACGGCGCGGCGGCCGCGAAGTGATACGCGAGGTCGAGGCCCGTCCCCTCGCCCGACCGCTCGAGCGCCTCGCCGATCCGCAGGTGCAGCTCGGCGCGCCGCACTCCCGTCAGGTGGTCGTAGAGCGCGCGGCGGAACAGCTCGTGCGTGAACCGGTACGCCAGCCGGCGCGAGCGGACCTCCTCGATCATCCCGCTGCGGACCGCCTCGTCGAGCGCCGCCAGCAGCCCCGCCTCATCCATCACCGCGGCCCGGCGCAGGACGTCGAGCCCGAAGTCGGATCCGGCCACGGAGGCCAGCTCGAGCAGGTCGCTGGCCGCCGGCCGCAGCCGCGCGAGCCGCCCGCTCACGACCTCGCGGACGCTCTCCGGCGTGCCGATCTCCTCCAGCGGCCGCCGCAGCCGTACGACGCCGCCGTCCAGCTCCACGATTCCCGTGTCCAGCAGCGCCCGCCACAGCTCGCACACGAGGAACGCGTTGCCCTCGGTGAGCGACGTGATCGCCGTCGCCAGCTCCCCCTCCCCGGCGCCGCCCGACGCGTGGCGCACGAACTCGGTCACGTCGTCGCCGGACAGGCCGCCGAGCCGCAGCCGGACGACGTCCTCGGACCGGCGCAGGTCGGCGAGCGCCTCGGAGAGGGCTCCGCCGACGTCGGAGTCGGCGTCGCGGAAGGTGGCGAGCAGCAGCAGGCGCGCGCGTCCGCCCGCGCGGGCGAGGTGGCGGAGCAGGCCGAGCGTCGGGCCGTCCGCCCAGTGCCCGTCCTCCAGCACGAGCAGCACCGGCCGCCGCCGGCTCACGGTGGCGAGCAGGTCGGTCACCGCCGTGTGGAGACGGTGGCGCTCGGTGTCGGGGTCCGCCTTGACGGGCGCCGAGCGCACCGGCAGCTCGGGCAGCAGCCGCGTCAGCTCCCCGCCGGTCGCGCCGAGCGCGGCCTGCAGCTCCTCCGGGCCGATCTCGCGGGCGAGGTGGTCGAGCGCCTCCACGAACGGCCCGTACGGCGCGTGCACGACCGCGTCGCACGCGCCGTAGAGCACGAGCGCGCCGCCGGACGCCGCCTCGCGGGCGAACTCCCGCACGAGCCGGCTCTTGCCCGAGCCCGCCTCGCCGCCCACGACGACCACCCGGCGGCCCTCCCCCTCCGCCCAGGGCATCAGGCTACGGAGCGTGGCCAGCTCGCTCGCGCGCCCGACGAAGGGGAACGCCGACGAGTGGGTCAGGGGTCCGGGAAGCTCCATAGTCAGATCTGACTATCCACGTCCGGCCGGGGCCTGGCAAGGGCGGCGGAAAGTGGGTCAGAGCAGGTCATGACGCGGCGGCGGCCCGCCCGTAGGGTCGCGGCATGACTTCACCCGTGATGAGTCCCGCCCGCTTCAAGGGACAGCTGATCGCCCAGGCCGACCCCGGCTACGAGGACGCTCGCAGCGTCTACAACGCCATGATCGACCGGCGCCCCGCGCTGATCGCGCGCCCCGCCGACGCGGAGGACGTCGCCACCGCGATCCGCCACGCCCGCGACAACGGGCTGCCGCTCGCCGTCCGCGGCGGCGCCCACAACGGCGCCGGCCTCGGCACGGTCGACGACGGCATCGTCATCGACCTCTCGTCCCTGAAGGGGATCGAGGTCGACCCGGCGAGCCGGACCGTGCGCGTCGGCGGCGGCTGCACCTGGGGCGAGGTCGACCGGGCCACCGGCGAGTTCGGGCTCGCCACCCCGAGCGGCATCATCTCGACGACGGGCGTCGGCGGCCTGACCCTCGGCGGCGGCCTCGGCCACCTCACGCGCGCCTTCGGCCTCAGCGTCGACAACCTGCTCGAAGCCGACGTCGTCCTCGCCGACGGCCGCCAGGTCACCGCGAACGCCGACTCCGAGCCCGACCTGTTCTGGGCGCTCCGCGGCGGCGGCGGCAACTTCGGCGTCGTCACCTCGTTCACGTTCCGGCTGCACGAGGTCGGCACGATCTTCGGCGGCCCGACGTTCTGGCCCGTCGAGCAGGGCGCGGAGGTCCTCGCCGCGTACCGCGACTTCATCCCGCAGGCGCCGCGCGAGCTGAACGGCTTCTTCGCGTTCTGCACCGTGCCGCCCGGCCCGCCGTTCCCGGAGGCCATCCACCTCCGCGAGGTGTGCGGAGTGGTCTGGTGCCACCTCGGCAGCGAGGAGGAGGCGCGCCGCGACATGGCGCCGCTGCTCGACTCGCTGCCCGAGCCGCTGCTGCACGGCGTCCACTACATGCCGCACGCGCAGCTCCAGAGCGCGTTCGACGGCCTCTACCCGGCCGGCGAGCAGTGGTACTGGCGCGCCGACTTCGTCAACGAGATCCCCGACGAGGCCGTCGCCCTCCACGCCCGCTACGGGGCCGAGATGCCGACCATGAAGTCGACCATGCACCTCTACCCCATCGACGGCGCGGCGCACGACGTCGGCGCCGGCGACACCGCGTGGAGCTACCGCGACGCGCGCTGGGCGTCGGTGTTCGCGGGCGTCGACCCGGACCCGGCGAACGTGCCCGCGATCCGCAAGTGGAGCATCGACTACCACGAGGCGCTGCACCCCCACTCGGCCGGCGGCGCCTACGTGAACATGATGATGGACGAGGGCCGCGAGCGGGTGCGCGCGAGCTACCGCGGCAACTACGACCGGCTCGCCGGCGTCAAGGCCGCGTACGACCCCGCCAACACGTTCCGCGTCAACCAGAACATCCGCCCGGAGGACGCCGCGTGAGACGCGCCCTGATCCTCTGCGTCGGCGCGCTGGCCGGCCTCGCCGCGCCGGCCGTCGCGCACGGCGACGGCTCGACTTCGCGATGACCCAGGGCGCGGTCTACGACGCGGTCAACGCGATCGACCGCCGCCACCAGCCGTACCTGCGCGTCCCGCGCGCCGACCGCAGGGCGTCCTAGGACGCCCTGCGGCGACGGCCGCCTTCCGCGTCCTGCGACCAGCTACCCCACGCAGCTGACCACGCTGCGGGGCCACTACGCGACGTCGCTCGCCGGGATCAGCGACGGGAAGGCGAAGACGCGCGGGATCGCCGCCGGCGAGGCGGCGGCGGGCGCCATGCTGCGCTCGCGCGAGGACGACGGCCGGCTGCCGCCCGGGACGCCGTATGCGTTCCCGCAGGGCACGACGCCGGGCGCCCGGCGCGTGTCGCCGCCGCTGACGGCGGTCGAGCCCGCCTGGTGGGTCGGCAACGTGCGCCCCTTCCTGATCCCCGACGCCCGCTGGTTCCTCTCCGACGGCCCGAACCCGCTCACCAGCCGCGCCTACGCGAAGGACCTCAACGAGGTCAAGCGCATCGGCTCGCTGACGAGCGCGAGCCGCACCGCGGACCAGACGAACGCCGCGATCTTCTGGCAGGCCCAGCCCGCGACGCTCTACGGCGGCGTCCTGCGCGACCTGTCGGCGCGCTACGGGCTGAGCACGGCCCAGAACGCCCGCCTGTTCGGCATGGTCGCGCTCGCCGCGGCGGACTCCGCGATCGTCTGCTGGAAGGACAAGTACACGCGGCGGTTCTGGCGGCCGATCGAGGCCATCCGCCGGGCCGACACGGACGGCAACCCGGCCACCAAGGCGGACCCGGACTGGCTCCCGCCGTTCGACTCGTCCACCCCGACCACGCCCACGCCGGCGACGCCGAACTTCCCCGACCACCCGTCCGGCCACGGCTGCGCGAGCTCCGGGATGGTCAACGCCATGCAGGACCTCTTCGGAACGGACCGGATCCCGGTCGACGTGTTCAGCCCGCGGTTCCCGGGTCTGGGGCGGGATCCACTTCCGCACCGCCGACACCCAGGGCGCCGAGATCGGCGAGAAGGTCGCCCGCTGGGAGCGGTGGTTCTACTTCCACCGCACGTAGCGGACACGGCCGGGCGGGTACATGGGATGACGTCCCATGCCCGCCCGGCTCCGCGACCCCGTCACCTGGACCAACACGCTGCAGGTGCTCAAGACCGCCCTGGCGGCGGTGATCGCCTGGGTGCTCGCGAAGCACGTCTTCGACATCGCGCAGCCGTTCCTCGCGCCGTGGGCCGCGCTCCTGACCGTCCACGCGACGGTGTTCGGCACGTTCAAGCGCGGCGCCCAGCAGGTCGGCGCGACCGTGCTCGGCGTGCTCATCGCCTCGGGCGCGGGGCACCTGTTCGGCGTCAGCGCCCTCGCGCTCGGCGTCGCCGTCCTCCTGGCTCTGCTGGCGGGCTCGGTCCGCGGCCTGCGATCGGAGGCGACGACCGCGGCGGCGACCGCGATCGTGGTGCTCACCACCGGCTACGGCGACGACGGCGCGATGCTGGCCGCGCGGCTGCTGGACACCGGCATCGGCATCGCGGTCGGCATGCTCGTCAACCTCGCCGTGTGGCCGCCGCTGCGCGACCGCGGCGCCGCGCACCAGATCGACCGCATCGACGATCGCACCGGCGAGCTCCTGTGCGCGATCGCCGCGAGCGTGCGCTCCGACCCGGACACCGGGGCCTGGATCGAGCGGGCCGACGCGCTGGACCACGAGATCGACGAGGCGTGGCACGTGCTCGGGCAGGCGCGGGAGAGCGGCAGGCTCAACCCGCGCCGCTCGACGCGAGCGCGCATGCGCGCCGCGAAGGACTTCGGCGGCGTGCTGGAGCGGCTCGAGCTCGCGGTCGCCGAGACCCGCAGCATGATCCGCTCGATCGCGCTCGCGCGCGTCCCGCCGCAGGACTGGGATCCGGACTTCCGCGAGCCGTGGATCGACCTCCTCCATCGCGCCGGCGCGGCGGTCAAGGCGGCGGACGTCGCCGGCCTGCTGGCCGTGCGCTCCGGCCTCGACGACCTCGCCGGCGAGCCGCTGCCGCCGATCTACGGCGCGCTGCTCGTCAACCTGCGCAACATCGTCGAGGCGCTCGACGTCGTGGCCGACGCCCAGCCCGTGCGGGTGCCGGTGCCGCGCACCTGATCACGTCGGGTCTGCCACCGGCGCGGCGTCCTTGAGGTGCTGGTGGACGAAGGCGATGGCCATGCTCCCCTCGCCCACCGCCGCCGCGACGCGCTTCACCGGGCCGAAGCGCACGTCGCCGCAGGCGAAGATGCCGGGGACGCTCGTCTCCAGGAGGTACGGATCGCGCTCGAGCGACCAGCGCCCCGTCGCGCGCATGTCCGAGCCGGTGAGGACGTAGCCCCGCTCGTCGAGCGCGATCTCGGGCGGGAGCCACGCCGTCTGCGCATCCGCCCCGATCATGACGAACAGCCCGCCCGACTCGTACCGCGTCGTCGCTCCCGTGGAGTCTCGGACCTCGACGGCCTCGAGCGAGACATCGCCGTGCACGGCCGCCACCTCGACCCCGTACAGCGTCCGGATGTTCGGCCGCGCCGCGAGCTGGTCGACGAGGTAGCGCGACATGCTCTTCTCGAGGCTGTCGCCGCGGCAGATGATGGTCACGCTGCGGGCGTGGGTGGTGAAGAAGAGGGCCGCCTGCCCGGCCGAGTTGCCCGCGCCGACGATGTGGACGTCCAGCCCGTGCGTGTTCGGAGCCTCGCTCCGTCCCGCACCGTAGGAGATGCCCTTCCCGGCGAGCCGGTCGAGGTCCGCCGTCGACAGCTGCCGCCAGTCGACGCCGCAGGCCAGGATGATCGTCCGCGCCCGCAGGACGTCGCCGCCGTCGAGGTGCACCTCACGGGTCGCGGGGTCGATCCGCACGATCGACCGCGTGACGAGGATCTCGGCACCGAGCCTGCGCGCCTGCTGCAGCGCCCGGCTCGCGAGCTCGTCGCCTGAGACGCCGGCCGGGAAGCCGAGGTAGTTCTCGATCCTCGACGACGTGCCGGCCTGGCCGCCCGGCGCCTCGCGCTCGACGACGATCGTGCGCAGGCCCTCCGACGCGCCGTAGACGGCCGCGGCGAGGCCGGCCGGGCCGGCGCCCACGATGACGGTGTCGTACTCCGCGTGCTCCGCCTCGGTGCCCAGTCCGAGCAGCTCGGCCACGCGGCGCAGCTGCGGCCGGATCACGGTCTTGCCGCCGATGACGCGGATCGCCGGCAGGTCGCCGCCGGCCGGCAGCGGCCCTCCCCAATCGTCGTCGCCCGCGTCCGGCGTGAGCCACTTGTAGGTGATCTGGTTGCGGTCCAGGAAGCGCCGCAGCTCGGTGCAGGACGCGTCCCAGCGATGCCCGGCCACGATCGCGCGCGGCGGGGGCGGCTCCGCGGCGATGCCCTGCAGCCCGCGGTCCCCGCCCATGCGGTGGGCCGCCAGCCGCCCGACCTCCCTGGCGATGTCGGGCGCCACCGCAGCGCACGCGTGGTAGTCGTGCGCCTCGAGCCGCAGGACCCGCGACGGCTCCGCCGCGCGGAAGCCCACGGGGAAGACCGTCCCGAGCGCGATCGGCACCTCGCCGAAGACGTCACCCGGGTGGCGCTCGCCGACGACGCGCTCGATCCCGTCGACGGCCTTGACCGCCTGGATGTGCCCTTCGAGCACGGCGAAGAGCGCGCGCTCCGCGCCCTCGTGCGCGGCGAACTCGCCCGCCGCGAGCCCGATGTCAGCCGACAGCCGGGAGAGCTGCTCGATCTGGACCGGGTCGAGGGCGGCGAAGAGCGCGATCCGCCCGATCTCCTCGGTCGTCACCACTTCGCCCTGACACTAGTCGGTCCGCGCGGCTACGGGTAGATCGTCTCGCCCGCCTCGAGCATCGCGACGAACTTCGCCAGCCGCCGCGCCCGCGTCTCGGGCTTCTTGGCGTCGTGGAGGCGGTAGAGGATCGCGTAGCGGTTCTGGCCGCTGAGCCCGGCGAAGAACGCCTTCGCCGCCGGCCGGGCGTCGAGCTCGCGCTGGAGGTCCTCCGGGATCGTGGCGCTGCTCTGGGCGTCGTAGGCGGCGTCCCAGCGCCCGTCGCCCTTCGCCCGCTCGATCTCGGCGTGCCCGGCGGGCCGCATCGCGCCGGCGGCGATCAGCTGCTCGACCTTGACGCAATTGACCTTGGACCACCTGCTGCGCGCCCGCCGCGGCGTGAAGCGCTGGAGGAAGTACCGGTCGTCGAGGCTCTCGCGGCGGCTGTCGATCCAGCCGAAGCAGAGCGCGAGGTCGAGCGCCTCGGGGTGGCTGATGCTCTCGATGCCCGAGCCCTTCTTGGCGATCTTGATCCACGCCCCGCCGGACGTCGCGTGGTGCTCCTCGAGCCACGCCTCCCACTCGGCGGGCGTGGCGAAGGGGATGACCGGAAGGCCGTCGTCGGCGCCCACGCGGGTCAGGCTAGCGGGAGCGGCGCGCCGCGCTCGGACTCTGGGCGCGGCCCGAGGATGCGGCGATCCGCCTCGTCGATCGGCACGTCGTTGATGCTCGCCTCGCGCCGCCGCATGTACCCGTCGGCGTCGAACTCCCACTGCTCGTTGCCGTAGCTCCGCCACCACCGGCCCGAGGCGTCACGGCTCTCGTACTGGAACCGCACGGCGATCCGGTTGCCGGTGAACGCCCAGAGGTCCTTCCGGAGCGCGTAGTCGAGCTCGCGGTCCCACTTGCCGCGCAGGAACTCGGCGATCGCCGGGCGGCCGGTGAGGAACGCGTCGCGGTTGCGCCACTGCGAGTCCTCCGTGTAGGCGGCCGCCACCCGCTCCGGATCGCGCGTGTTCCACGCGTCCTCCGCCGCCTGGACCTTCTGGCGGGCGGTCTCCTCGGTGAACGGCGGGACGGGTGGGCGCATGGCTTCTCCTAGGTCTGCAGACCGTCCCAGCCCCAGCGCGGCATCGCGGCGCCGGGCGGCACGACCGCGTCGAGGTCCGAGTAGGCCAGGACGTCGTCGACCGCCCACCGCATGTAGGCCAGCAGGCAGGCGCGGAACTCCGGGTCCTCGGGCAGGCCGGCGTCGTCGAGGGCGAGCGCGAAGCAGGCGACGAACCGCTCGCCGAGATCGCCCATGTCCCCGTTGCGGGCATGCATGCGCAGGACGCGGGTCTGGTCGCCGCACGACTCCGAGAACTCGGGCGGGCCGCCCAGCACCTCCGCCCAGTAGGCCGCGAGGCGCTCGACGTGCCGGGGATGCTGCCCCGGGTGCGAGAACGGATGGTTGAGCTCGGGATCCGCGAGGCACCGCGCGTGGTGTGCGGCGGCGAGGGCGAGGAACGCGCTCTCGCCGCCGGCGAACTCGAACAACGTCGGCCGCACCGGACCAGCGTCGCACATCCGGTCAGGCCGGTTGCGGCGCTCCCGCGCATGCGTGGTCGAGCAGCCGCTCCAGCTCCGCTGTCGCGTCGTCGTCTGCGCCCGAGGCGGCGGGCAGCCGGCCGGTCCCGCCCACGAGACTGCGGGCGATCAGCGAACCGGGTGCCGCGTCACACCCGAGCCCTGACGGCACGGTAGATCTGTGCGATCAGGATCCGCTCGGGTGCATCCCGCAGTTCGATGCCGGCGCGCCGCGGCTCACGGCCGGGCAGACCTTCCGGTCCGGATCGACGCCGCCGGCGTGGCGGCGCTCTCCCCCTGAGCCGGCGTGGTCCACGCGGACCCGTCCACGTGCTGCGGGAGGATGCAGGAGTGCCCACCGCAGACGCAACGCGACTCGCCGTGCTCATCGACTCGGACAACACGACGGCGAGCGTGACCACCGAGCTGCTCGAGGAGATCGCCAAGTACGGGACGCCGACGATCAAGCGCGCCTACGGCGACTGGACCACCCAGCAGCTCGCGAGCTGGAAGGACGAGCTGCTCCGCCACGCGATCCAGCCCATGCAGCAGTTCGCCCACACGCGCGGCAAGAACTCCACCGACTCCGCGCTGATCATCGATGCGATGGACCTGCTCTACGCGGGGAACCTGGAGGGCTTCGTCATCGTCTCGAGCGACAGCGACTTCACGCGGCTGGCGACCAGGCTGCGTGAATCGGGGATGACCGTGTACGGGCTCGGGCGGCGCACCACGCCCGGGCCGTTCGTCGCTGCCTGCGACCGGTTCATCTACCTCGATCTCCTGAGTCAGGAGCCGGCGCAGGCGACCGCCGCGGAGGACGAGGACGTCCAGGCCTCCCGACCTCAAGCGGATCCTGTCGACGGCGATCACCAGCACCTCGAAGGACGACGGCTGGTCCAACCTCTCGGAGGTCGGGTCGTATCTCTCCAAGAGCCATGCGGCGTTCGATGCCCGGGAGTACGGCCACGCGAAGCTCGGCGAGCTCGTCCGCGCCCAGAGCTACGTCGAGGTGAACGACGAGCCCGGCGCGACCGGGCAGAACCACCTGTGGGTCCGGCTCAAGCCGACCGCGCGCAAGCCCGCTCGGAAACGCTGAGACGGGTCGCGCTCGGGATCGGCCGCGCCGTCAAGGGACGCGCAGGCGAGCGCGCAGCCGCTCGTACTCGGCGTCGGTCACGACGCCGCGCTGCTTGAGATCCGTCAGCTCGCGGAGCGCGTCCTCGGGCGACCGGGTCGCTCCCACGCGAGCCGTCTGCACCGCCCAGCGCCCGGTCTGACGCCCCGAGAACCACGCGTCGACGCCGTCGGTACGTCCCGTGAACGCGTCGAGGCGCATCATGCTGCTGAGGAGCACCATCGAGACGACCGTACCGCACCCGATGCGATGAGTTCCACGCGGCGCGGCCGTCATACCGACATGAGCGAGACGAGCGCGATCACACACCTCATCGCCGGTGTCCCGGTATCCGACCTCGACGCCGGCATCGACTGGTACACGCGGTTCTTCGGGCGCCCGCCGGACATGCGCGCCGGCGACGAGATCCTCTGGGACGTCGACGAGCACGCCACCCTCTTCATCGAGCCGAACGCGGCGCACGCGGGCACGGGCCGGATCACCTTCGCCGTCGCCGGGCTCGACGGGCTCCTCGAGCGCCTCGCCGCCCGGCACATCGAGCACGAGCCGATCGAGACCTACTCGAACGGCGTCCGCCACGTGAAGATCCCCGACCCCGACGGGAACGCGATCGCGTTCGCCGAGCCGCCCGACGCGCGTCCCGCGTCGCAGTGACACGGTGGAGCGGCGCACCCGCTCCACCGTGTCGTCGCGGCGTCAGACGGGCGCCGGCTCGCCCTGCGTCAGCGTCGCCAGGCCCATCGGCAGCAGCGGCTCCGCGAACGTCGAGACGATCTCGCTCTCGCAGAAGAAGCCCACGACCTTCAGGGGCTCGTCGCCGGTGTTGGCGATGCCGTGGGGGACCATCGCCGGGATGACGGCGAGGTCGCCGGCGCGCACGCGGCCGCGCTCGCCCCCGGCATGGGCCTCGCCCTCGCCCGCGACGATGTAGAGGATCTCCTCGGCGCTGTCGGTGTGGGTGGGCAGGTAGTCGCCCGGCCGGACCTCGAAGTAGACGACGGCCGTGTGCTCGGCGCCGGTGAAGCGGTTGATCGGGAACGCGGGGAACACACGACCGCGCGGGTCGCTGTCGATGTGGACCTCGGCGAGGTCGAGCTCGGGGGTGGAGGCGGTGAGCATGACGTCATACAACGATGTCTGCCGAAAAGAACGCGCGCCGCTACGAGCTCCGCAAGCGCGCGGATGCGATGGAGGCCACGCGCCGCCGCATCACCGAGGCCGCCATGGAGCTGCACGGGACGATCGGACCGGCGCGCACGACGATGACCGCGGTCGCCGAGCGCGCGGGGGTGCAGCGCCAGACCGTCTACCGCCACTTCGCCGACGAGGAGGAGATCCTGGCCGCCTGCTCGGCGCACTTCGCGACCCTGCACCCCTGGCCGGATGCCGGCCGCTGGCGGGCGATCGCCGATCCCGCCGAGCGCCTGCGCGTCGGTCTCGACGAGCTCTACGCCTGGTACGAGACGACCGGCGGGATGTGGACGAAGGTGCTGCGCGACGAGACGCTCGTCGCCGCGGTCGGCTCGGCCGTGGAGCCGTTCCGCGCCTACCTGGACGATGCGGCCGGGGCGCTCGCCGCGGGCTGGGGCGCGCGCGGCGGGCGCCGCAAGGTGCTCCTCGCCGCGGTCCGCCATGCCGTCGACTTCCAGACGTGGCGCTCGCTCACGGTCGAGGGCGGCGTCAGCCGCGCGGGCGTCGTCGAGCTCACCTCCACGATGGTCAGCCGAGCGGCCGGCATCACACGCGATCGTCCGGCGTGACCGACCGCAGCACGCGCGCCGGGACGCCGGCGACCACGACTCCGGCCGGGACGTCGCGCGTCACCACCGCTCCCGCCGCCACGACCGAGTCCTCTCCCACCGTCACGCCGTGCAGCACCGTCGCGCCCGCGCAGAGCCACACGCCACGCTCGATGGCGATCGGCGCGGCGACGATCCGGCGCCGCCTGAGGGCCGGGTCGACCGGGTGCCCGGAGGTGATCAGGCTCACCCGCGGCCCGATGAGGACCTCGTCGCCGATCGTGATGCCGCCGATGTCGTTCAGCGTGCAGTCGTGGTTGATGAACACGTCGCGACCGACCCGGATGTTGACGCCTTGGTCCGAGTACACCGGGGGGATCAGCCGGAACGTCGGATCGATCGCGGCGTTCGTCAGCTCCGCCCACGCGGCGCGGATCGCGTCCTGATCGGCGTACGGCAGGCGGTTGAGGCGCTCGGTCAGCGCGATCGCGCGACCGACCCGCTCGAAGACGGGGCGCGCCTCCGGCGCACGGACCTCCATCGACCAGCCACGCGCGCCCTCGTCCATGCGCCGAGGCTATCCGCCTAGGCGACGATGAACGTGTAGTCGCGCTCGATCCGGCCGTCCGCGGCGAGGACGAGGAAGCTGAGGCCGACCGCTACCACCGAGCCGTCCTCGGCGACCGCCTCCCAGTGGAGCTTGGCGACGTCACCGAGTCGTTCGGCGTCGTCCCGGCCCCGGAAGCTGAGCCCCTCTGAGCCGACCCAGTGCTCGTAGGCGCCGGCCGCGCGGGCCTCGATCTCCTCGTGTCCCCGTGCCTCGAGGATCGCCGTCATGGCGATCCCGGGCCGCGCCGCGAGCTCGCGGATCTCCTGCGGCGGCTGGAGGATGTGCCTCCCGTCGTCGGTCCAGAGCTCGGCGATCATCCGCCGGCGCCGGTCGGCATCGGGCTCGTTCCAGAGCGCGACGTACTTCTCGCTCGTGTCGGTCATCGGTTGCCTCCGTCGATCGTCTTGCTGCTGCCCCTGCAACGGTCCCGGAGGAAGGGCGCCGCGTCGATTACCTCTCGTGTAATGCCGCCCGGTACCTTCAATCGGGTGGTCGTCCAGACCGAGCAGGAGCCCCGGACCGCGGGCGAGCTGATCCGCTTCTGGCGCACGCGGCGCGGCCTCAGCCAGCTCGAGCTGTCGCTCGATGCGAACGTCTCCACCAAGCACCTGAGCTTCGTCGAGACCGGCCGCTCCAGCCCGAGTCGCCAGCTCCTCGTCCACCTCGCCCAGCACCTCGATCTGCCGATCGGCGAGCGCAATCGACTGCTGCTCACGGGCGGCTTCGCGCCTCCCTACCTGGAGCTGCCCTACGACGGCGACGTGATGCGGCCGCTCCGGGTGTCGCTCGAGCGCCTGCTCGAGGCGCACGAGCCGAACCCGGCTCTGATCGTCGACGGGCTCTGGAACCTCATCGAGTCCAATCGAGCCGCGTCGCTCCTCTGGGACGGGGTCGACACCGAGCTCCTCGAGCCACCGATCAACCTGCTCCGCCTCGGCGTCCACCCTGGCGGCCTGCCGCGGATCTCGTCGATGACGGCCGCGTGCAACGCGCCGCTCATCCACCGGCTCAAGCGGAGGAGCCGCGATGACGCCGATCCCGCCCTCGCCCGGCTCATCGAGGAGGTCGAGTCCTACCTCCCCGGCGAGCCGCCGTCGGGCGTCGCCACCCAGCCGGTGGTCTCGCTCAGGCTGCAGACCCCTCTCGGCGACGTCGAGCTGTTCACCGTCATCGCCACCCTCGGAGCCCCGCTCGACGTCACGGCCGCGAACCTCGCGATCGAGACCTTCCTGCCGATGGACCCCGAGAGCGCAGCGAGGCTCGCCGAGCTCGGCGCACGCCGATGAGCGGAGGTCAGCGGCGGGCGCGCCCGTAGCGCTCGTAGATCACGCGCGAGCCGAACGTCCTGGTCTCGATCAGGTCCAGCGCGATGTCGTCCGTGACCGGCGGGAAGTACGGCGTGCCGCCGCCGACGACGACCGGATGGCGGAAGATGCGCAGATCGTCGACGAGGCCGAGCTCGATCGCCTGCGCCGCCAGGCCGGCGCCGCCGATCTCGACGTCCTTGTCGGTCGCGTCGAGCGCCGCGGCGATCTCCTCGGCCACTGACCCCTCGGCGAGCCGGGCGTTGCCCTGGACGCTGTCGAGCGTGCGGCTGAAGACGACCTTCGGGATCGCGCACCAGACATCGGCGAACGCGGCCCTGAGCTCGTCCTCGCGCAACGACGGATCCGTGTCCCACACCAGCATCGTCTCGTAGAGCCTGCGGCCGAGCAGGCAACCGCCGAGCTCGCTCACCCGCGCGGTGTGGAAGCGGAACAGCTCGTCGCTCGGGGCCGACCATCCGAACTCACCCTCGCGGTCGGCGATGAAGCCGTCCGCCGAGACGCTCATCGAGTAGATCAGCATGACTTCAGATCCTCGCACCTGGTGAGTGCTTGCATGTCGAGAAGCTCGGACCGGCTCCGCTCACCAGGTGAAGGGCCACGACAGGCGCGGCCCACGACACCAGGAGACCCGAAGAACATGACGCTCAAGCGGATGGACAACGTCCTCATCGTCGTCGAGGACCTCGAGGCCGCCAAGGCCTTCTTCGCCGAGCTCGGCATGGAGCTGGAAGGCCAGACGCAGGTCGAGGGCCCCGCGGTGGACAGCACGGTCGGGCTCGACGGCGTCCGTGCCGACATCGCCATGATGCGGACCCCGGACGGCCACGGCCGGGTCGAGCTGACGACGTTCCACACGCCGCCGGCGGTCAGATCCGAGCCGGAGGACGCGCCGTCGAACACGCTGGGCATCCGCCGGATCATGTTCGCCGTCGAGGACCTCGACGACGTCGTCGCCCGGCTGCGCGGCCACGGCGCCGAGCTCGTCGGCGAGATCGCGCAGTACGAGGACAGCTACCGGCTCTGCTTCCTGCGCGGCCCCGAGGGCATCGTCATCGGACTGGCCGAGCAGCTCGGCTGAACCCGGCGGTCCGGCCGCGTGTAGCGTGCCGACCGTGCCCGACCTGGTGCCGATCGAGGAGATCCGCGCGGCGGCGCGTGCGATCGTGCATCACGTCGAGCGGACGCCCACCGTGGCCGGCGCCGGGATGGCGGCGTGGCTCGGCGTCCCGACGACGATGAAGCTCGAGCTGCTCCAGCGGTCGGGGTCCTTCAAGCCGCGCGGCGTGGCGAACAAGCTCCTGGCCCTCAGCGAGGCCGAGCGCGACGCGGGCGTCGTCGCCGTGAGCGGCGGCAACCACGGCATCGCGGTCGCGGAAGTGGCGGGCGGGATGGGCATCCGAGCGACGGTCGTGATGGCGCGCTCGGCGCCACCGCGGTCGATCGAGCGCATCCGCGCGGCCGGTGCCGATCTCCGGCTGACCGCGGACATGGGCAGCGCGTTCGTGGCGCTCCAGGAGCTCGTGGATGCAGGGATGACGCTCGTGCATCCGTTCGACGATCCGGTCGTGGTCGCCGGCCAGGGAACCGTCGGCCTCGAGCTCGCCGACGACGCGCCGCATCTCACCGACGTGCTGGTGAGCATCGGCGGCGGCGCGCTGATCGCCGGCGTCGCCGTCGCGCTCAAGGCGTCGCTGCCCGACGTCCGGGTCTGGGGCGTGGAGACCGAGGGCGCGGACGCGATGGCGCGCGCGCTCGCCGCCGGCGAACCGGTCGGGATCGCGCCGAGCTCGATCGCGAGCACGCTCAGCGCGCCGCACGTCTCCCAGCTCACGCTCGACCACGTCCGACAGCTCGTCGAGGAGGTCTTCGTGGTCTCGGACGCCGACGCGATGCGCGGCGTGGTCGGGTTCGCCGAGGAGGCGAAGTTGTGGGTCGAGCCGGCGACGGGCTGCCTGGTTCCGGCGGCGCGACAGGTGATCGAACGCGTCGGCGACGAGGTGTCGCTCGGGTTCGTGGTCTGTGGCGGCAACGTGACCCACAGCGACGTGCGCTCCTGGGTCGACCGGTTGCTGTAACCAGCCGTCAGGCCGGAAGCGTCACGTGCAGCGCCGTCCCGGCCCCGGGCGGGCTGTCGACCTCGATCCGCCCGCCGATCGCCTCCACGCGGTCGCGCAGCCCGATCAGGCCGGACCCGGCGGCCGGATCGGCGCCGCCCTCCCCGTCGTCGCGCACCAGCAGCTCCACGACCCCGTCCCGCTCGCCGACCGAGATCGCCACGTGCGAGGCGCCCGCGTGCTTGGCGGCGTTGGTCAGGGCCTCCGAGACGATGTAGTAGAGGGCGACCTCGACCGGCTCGGGCAGGCGCCGGTCAACGCGCAGGTCGAGCTCGGCCGGCACCGCGGAGCGCCGCGCCAGGGCGCCGAGCGCCGCCTCGAGCCCGCCGCCGGAGGACAGCGCGGCCGGGTGCAGCCCGCGCGAGATCTCCTGCAGCTCCGCGACGATCAGGCCGACCGACCCGACCGCCTCGCCGAGCACCGCGCGCAGCTCCTCGGGCGCCTGCGCCTCGGCCGCGCGCAGCACCAGCCCGAGCGAGACGAGGCGCTGCTGCGCCCCGTCGTGCAGGTTGCGCTCGATCCGCTGCCGCGCCTGGTCGCCCGCCGTGACGATGCGCGCCCGCGAGGCGGCGAGCGCGTCCCGGCTGGCCTCGTTGGCGATCGCCGTGGCCACCAGCTCCGTGAACTCCGTCATCCGCGCCTCGGTCTCCGGCGGCTGCGGGTCCGGCTTGACCGAGGCGATGATCATCGCCCCCCACGTCTGGCCGTCGACGACGATCGGGCAGCCGACCGTGGACCGGATGCCGAGATCGCGCAGCGCCTGGGCGATCGGCCCCGAGATCGTGCGGTAGTCGTCGACGCGGGCGGGCTGCCCGGTACGCAGGACCTGGCCCGCCGTGCTCTGGTCGTCGAGCGAGAGGTGGGTGCCGACCGCCATGTGCAGGTCGCCGTCGCTCCACGAGGCGACCACCGTCAGCTCGTCGTCGCCGTCGTAGCGGACCATGTGCACGATCTCTGCGTCGAGCAGCCGGCCGGCCTCCTCGGCGACGACGAGCAGGCCCTCGCCCGGGAGGAGGCCGCGCGCGACGAGCGTCGCCACGCGCCGCAGCGCCGACTGCTCGCGCGCGAGCCGGCTCAGCTCCTGGCGGGCGTCGCTGTTGGCGACGGCCGTGGCCGTCAGCTCGGTGAAGCTCTGGAGCCGCGCCTCCGTGTCCGGCGCGAGCGGACCCTCGCACCGGTCGACGATCACCACGCCCCACAGCCGGCGCGCCACCTCGATCGGCGCCGCGACCGACGAGCGCACGCCGAGCCGCCGCACCGACTCGGCGACCGGCCCGGTCTCCAGCGACCAGTCGTCGATCCGCGCCGGCCGCTTGCTCTCCAGCACCATGCGCGCGACGTTGGCGCCCTCGTCCATGGGCAGCCGCGTCCCCATCCGCACGTGCACGCGGTCCGGGGGCCAGGCGGCCACCACGGTCTGCGAGCCGTCCGTCTCGTAGCGCGACATGCCCGCGAAGTCGGCGCCCAGGATCCCGGCCGCCTCGCCGACCACGGCGGAGAAGACGGCGGTCGGCGGCAGGCCCCGCGCGACCAGCGTGGCCACCCGGCGCAGCGCGGCGTGCTCCTCGGCGAGGTCCACGCTCAGCGGTGCTCGAGGAAGGTCAGGACCGCGAGCACGCGACGGTGGTCGTCGTCCGTCGCCTGGATGTCGAGCTTGGAGAGGATGCTCTTGACGTGCTTCTCCACCGTGCCGCCGGCGAGCCACAGCCGGCGGGCGATGCCGGCGTTCGAGCGGCCCTCGGCCATCAGCCCGAGCACCTCGCGCTCGCGCGCGGTCAGCTCGTCGAGCGGGTCGCCGCGGCGCTGGGCGGCGAGCAGCTCGCGCACGAGCTCGGGGTCGACCGCCGAGCGCCCCTGCGCGACGCGCTCGAGCGCGTCGAGGAAGTCCTCCACGTCCATGACGCGGCTCTTGAGCAGGTAGCCGATGCCCCCGCCGCCGCCGATCAGCTCCACCGCCTGCTCGACCTGGGCGTGCGCGGAGAGCACGAGCACGCCCAGCTTGGGGAACTCGCGGCGCATCTCCATCGCCGCGTCCAGGCCCTCGGTCGTGTGGGTCGGCGGCATGCGGATGTCGACCACGACGACGTCGGGCTCGTGCTCGCGCACGACGGCCATCAGCTCCGCCACGTCCCCGGCCCGGCCCGCCACCTCGTAGCCGTGGCCTTGGAGCAGGCTGGCCAAGCCCTCGCGCAGCAGGACGTCGTCCTCCGCCAGAACCAGCCGTGCAGGGCTCATCGTCGTGCCCGCACTCTATGGGCGATCCGCCCTGTGGGTAGACACGTCAGACTATTTGACTCACGCGAACCCCTGCAGGGAGGAGAACCGTGGCTCAGAGGACCAGCCCGCCATACCGCGCCGACCACGTCGGGAGCCTGCTCCGTCCGCGCGGGCTCATGGAGGCTCGGGAGGCATTCAAGGAGCAGCGGATCGACGCCGGCGAGCTCGAGGGCATCGAGGACGAGGCGATCCGCGACGTGGTCCGCATGCAGGAGGAGGTGGGCCTCCAGTCGGCCACCGACGGCGAGTTCCGCCGCGCCTCCTGGCACATGGACTTCATCTACCAGCTCGACGGCGTGAGCACCGCCCCGGGCAACATGAAGGTCGAGTTCCGCAACGCCGAGGGCACGATCGAGTTCACGCCCGCCGCGCTGCACATCGACGGCAGGATCGGCGTCAGCGAGACGATCTTCGGGCCGCACTTCGAGTACCTGAAGTCGCTCACCACGACGGCCACGCCCAAGCTCACGATCCCGTCGCCGAGCATGGTCCACTACCGCGGCGGCCGGGCGGCGATCGACGAGACGCTGTACCCCGACCTCGACGCGTTCTGGGCCGACCTCACGAGCGCCTACGCCGAGGAGGTGCGGCGGCTCGGCGAGCTCGGCTGCACGTACCTGCAGTTCGACGACACCAGCCTCGCCTACCTGAACGACCCCAAGCAGCGCGAGATGATCGCCGCGCAGGGCGCCGACGCCGAGCACCTGCACGAGAGCTACATCCGCCACATCAACGAGTCGCTGGAGCACCGGCCCGACGGCATGGCCGTGACCACGCACATGTGCCGCGGGAACTTCCGCAGCTCGTGGGTCGCCGAGGGCGGCTACGACTTCGTCGCCGAGGCCCTGTTCAACGAGCTCCAGGTCGACGGCTTCTTCATGGAGTGGGACGACGCGCGCTCCGGCGGCTTCGAGCCGCTGCGCTTCGTGCCGCCGGGCAAGCACGTCGTGCTCGGCCTCGTGACCACCAAGCGCGGCGAGCTGGAGGACAAGGACCTGCTCAAGCGGCGGATCGACGAGGCGTCGCGGTTCGTCGACGTCGACCAGCTCTGCCTCTCGCCGCAGTGCGGCTTCTCCTCGACCGTCGAGGGCAACGCATTGAGCTACGACGAGGAGGTCGCCAAGCTGCGCCTGATCGTCGAGGTCGCGCAGGAGGTCTGGGGATAGACGTCCCGGTCGCCATCGTCGGGGCCGGCCCGGCCGGCCTGCTGCTCGCGCACCTCCTCCACCTCGACGGCATCGAGTCGGTCGTGCTGGAGATCCGCGACCGCGAGTACGTCCAGCAGCGCGTGCGCGCCGGCGTGCTCGAGCAGGGGACGATGGACACGCTGCGCGAGGCCGGGGTCGGCGAGCGGATGGACCGCCAGGGCGCGATCCACGAGGGCATCGAGCTGCGCTACGACGGCAAGGGCCACCGGATCGACTTCGCCGAGCTGGTGGGCCGCGCGATCATGGTCTACGGCCAGCAGGAGGTCGTGAAGGACCTGATCGAGCGCCGCGAGGCCGACGGGCTCCCGCTGCACTTCGAGGTCGAGGACGTGGAGGTCGACCCGGTCGCCGCGACGGTCTCCTACACGCACGAGGGCGACCGGCACGAGGTCCGCGCGAAGGCGATCGCCGGCTGCGACGGCTTCCACGGCGTGTGCCGCGACGCCGTCCCCGCCGGCGTCCTCACCGAGCTCACGCGGGAGTACCCGTTCGGCTGGCTCGGGATCCTGGCGGAGGTGGCGCCGTCGACGCACGAGCTGATCTACGCGACCCACGAGCGCGGCTTCGCGCTGCACAGCCTGCGCTCGCCGGAGCTGAGCCGGCTCTACGTGCAGGTCGACCCCCACGACGACATCGAGAACTGGCCGGACGAGCGGATCTGGGAGGAGCTGCACGCGCGGCTGCACCGCGACGACGGCTGGACGCTCGAGGAGGGGCCGATCGTCGAGAAGGCGATCACGCCGATGCGCTCCTTCCTCGTCGAGCCGATGCAGCACGAGCGGCTGTACCTGGCCGGCGACGCGGCGCACATCGTCCCGCCCACCGGCGCGAAGGGCCTCAACCTCGCGGTGGCCGACGTCCGCGTGCTCGCCAAGGCACTCGGGCGCTGGCTCCACCACGGGGACGAGTCCGGCCTCGACGCCTACTCGCGCACGTGCCTCCAGCGCGTGTGGCGCGTCCAGCACTTCTCCTCGTGGATGACGTCGATGCTCCATCGCTTCCCGGAGGCGGACGACATCCAGGCGCGCCTCCAGCGGGCCGAGCTCGACTACGTGACCTCGTCGCGCGCGGCGGCCACGATGCTGGCCGAGAACTACACCGGGATGCCGTACGCGTGATCGCCCCCGCCGTCGCGATCCTCTGCGTGCTCGCGCTGTGGGAGCTGGTGGTCGGCATCGGCCTGCTCGACGAGGACCACATCCCGACCATGACCGCGACCCTCGCGGAGCTCGGCTCGCTCCTCGGCGACCCCGAGTTCTGGACCGCCGTGGGCAACACGCTCGCGGGCTGGGCGCTGGGGCTCGGCATCGCCGTGGTGCTCGCGGTGCCGCTCGGGATCCTCATCGGCTCGAGCGCGACCGCCTACCGCTCCGTCCGCTTCGTGGTCGAGTTCCTGCGGCCGATCCCGTCGGTCGCGCTCGTCCCGCTCGCCGTGCTCATCTACGGCGTCGGCCTCGAGAGCAAGGTCTTCCTCGCCGCCTTCGCGTCGTTCTGGCCGCTGTTCGTGCAGACGCTCTACGGCGTCCAGGACGTCGACCCGGTGGCCACGGACACGGGGCGCTCGTTCGGCCTCGGGCGGTTCGAGCGCTTGTGGCGCATCAAGCTGCCGAGCGCGGTGCCGTACATCGCCACGGGGCTGCGCATCTCGTCCGCGGTGGCGCTCATCCTCGCCGTCACGGCGGAGATCGTCATCGGCAGCGCCGGCCTCGGGCGCAGCATCAACGTCGCGCGCTCGAGCGGCGCCATCGAGCTCATGTACGCGCTGATCATCACCACCGGGCTGCTGGGCTGGCTGCTCAACTCGCTCACCACGCGGGCCGAGCGGCGCGTCCTCCACTGGCACCCGTCGCAACGGCAGGTGGCGGCGTGAAGCGCGTCGCGCCGGTGCTCGAGGTGCTTTTCCCGCTCGCGCTGCTCGGGCTGTGGGCGGTGTGGTCGGCGAGCTCGGAGACCTTCTACTACCCGCCGCTCACCGACATCCTCCAGACGTTCAGCGAGACCTGGATCTTCGAGCGCGTCGGCAGCGACGTCGTGCCGAGCCTGCTGCGCCTCGGCGCCGGCTACGCGATCGCCGTCGTGCTGGCGGTGCTCCTCGGCATCCCGCTCGGCCTGAGCCCGCTGGCCCGCCGGGCGACGTCGCCGATCGTGGAGTTCCTGCGCGCGATCCCTCCGCCCGCGCTGCTGCCGCTGGCCATCGTGGTGATCGGCGTCGGCAACTCGATGAAGGTCGCGATCATCGCCTTCGTCTGCCTCTGGCCGGTGCTCCTGAACACGATCGACGGCATCACCGGCATCGACCCGACGCTCAACGACACCACGCGCTCCTACGGCGTCCGCGGCCTCACCCGCCTGCGGCTGATCGTGCTGCCCGCGGCCTCGCCGCAGATCTTCGCGGGCATGCGCACGAGCCTCTCGCTGGCCGTGATCCTCATGGTCATCAGCGAGATGGTGGCCAGCACGAACGGCATCGGCTTCTTCGTGCTGCAGTCGCAGCGCTCGTTCGCGATCCCCGAGATGTGGTCGGGGATCCTGCTGCTCGGGATACTCGGCTACGTGCTGAACGTCCTCTTCCTGTTGATCGAGCGCCGGGTGCTGGCCTGGCATCGGGGGTCGCACAGCTGATGCTCAAGGTGGAGCACCTCGCGAAGTCCTACGGCGACACGCACGCGATCGGCGACCTCAGCTTCACGATCGCCGAGCGCGAGTTCGTGTGCGTGGTCGGGCCGTCGGGCTGCGGCAAGACGACGCTGCTCAAGTGCATGTCCGGCCTGCTCCCCCCGAGCTCCGGCGAGGTGCTGCTCAACGACCGGCCGGTCACGCGCCCGCCGGAGGAGATGGCGCTCGTCTTCCAGGAGTACAGCCGCTCGCTGATGCCGTGGATGTCGGTCCGCAACAACGTGCTGCTCCCGCTGCGGCACAAGCAGCTCGACAAGGCCGAGCGCGGGCGGCTGGTGGACGAGGCGGTGGAGGCGGTCGGGCTCACGAAGTTCATCGACCGCTATCCGTGGCAGCTCTCGGGCGGCATGCAGCAGCGCGTGGCGATCGCCCGAGCCCTGGCCTACCAGCCGCAGATCCTGCTCATGGACGAGCCGTTCGCGTCGGTCGACGCGCAGACCCGAGCCGACCTCGAGGACCTCGTGCTCGAGGTCCGGGAGCGCTACGACGTCACGATCGTGTTCGTGACGCACGACATCGACGAGTCGGTCTACCTGAGCGACCGCATCGTCGTGCTCACCCCCTCCCCCACCACCGTCAAGGAGATCCTCGACGTGGACCTGCCGCGCCCGCGCGACCAGGTCGAGACGAAGGAGCTGCCCGAGTTCGCCCGCCTGCGGGCGCACGTCTACCGGCTGATCAAGCGCGACTCGGCCAAGGTCGCCACGTGATCGCCTACGACGAGCTGCTCGAGCTGGTGCTCGCGCGGAACCCGTTCCACCAGGCGCGGCTCGCCGGCTGGGAGCGCGGGAGCGAGGTGCCGCCGCTCACCAAGTCCGAGCTGGTCGCCGACCAGGCCGCGCACCCGCCGTTCGGCACCAACCTGACCTACGGGCTCGAGCGCTACGTCGCGATGCACCAGACGAGCGGCACCACCGGGCCGCCGCTGCGGGTGCTCGACACCGCCGACGACTGGGCGTGGTGGCGCTCCTGCCTGGCGCGCAGCTTCGAGCGGATCGGCATCGGCGAGCGCGACCGCGTGGCGCTCGCGTTCTCGTTCGGCCCCCACGTGCACTTCTGGGCCACCAAGGACGGGCTGCAGGAGGTCGGGGCGATGGCCATCGTGACCGGGGGGATGACCTCGGCCCAGCGCCTGCAGACGATCGCCGAGACGGGCGCGACCGCGCTCGCCTGCACGCCGACCTACGCGCTGCGGCTGCACGAGGTGGCGGTCGAGCAGCACATGGAGGCGGCGCTCGAAACGATCGAGAGCGTCGTCTGCACCGGCGAGCCGGGAGCCTCCCTCCCGGCCGTGCGCGGCGCGATCGAGGAGGCGTTCGGCGCGCGCGTGTACGAGCACGCCGGATCGACCGAGGCCGGCCCGTTCGGCTCCCCTTGCCCGGAGGGCGGGGGCCTGCACGTGGACGAGTCGCGCTTCGCCTGCGAGATCGTCGGCGCCGACCTGGCGCCGGTGGCGGACGGCGAGCAGGGCGAGCTGCTGATCACGCCGCTCGGGCGCACCGGCTTCCCGGTGCTGCGCTACCGCACCGGCGACGTCGTGGTCAACACCGGCGAGCGCTGCCCCGGCGGCCACGACGATCGCTGGCTGCCCGGCGGCATCGTCGGCCGCGCCGACGACATGGTCGTCATCCGCGGCATGAACGTCTACCCGTCCGCGATCGAGGAGGCCGTGCGCTCGGTGAGCGGCGGCGGCGAGTTCCGCATCACCTTCTCCACGGAGCGCGGCGGCCTCGACGAGGTCAAGCTCGAGGTCGAGCTGAGCGACGGCTCGCAGGCCCGGCGCCTGCAGGACGTGATGCGCCACCAGCTCGGCCTGCGGATCCGCATCGTGCCGGTGTCGCCGGGGATGCTGCCGCGCAGCGAGAACAAGTCGCGCCGCGTGGTCGACCTCCGCGAACGGGGCTGGGCGTGAGGATCCGCGGCGCCAGCGAGCAGGTCGCCTCAGCGCTCCAGCACCGCATCCAGACGGCCGGCCTCGGGCCGGGCGACTTCCTCGGCCGCGAGGAGGATCTCGCGGCGGAGTTCGGGGTGAGCCGGCCGACGCTGCGCGAGGCGCTCAAGCTGCTGGCCAGCGGCAACCTCATCCGGGCCAACAAGGGCCCCGGCGGCGGCATCTTCGTCGCCCACACCGCCGACGAGGGCGTCCGCCGGAGCATCAGCGACTCCGTCGACATGATGATCGAGACCGGCGCCGTCTCGCTGGAGGAGCTGCTCGACGCCCGGACGCTGCTCGAGGTGCCGCTCGCGGGGCTGGCCGCCCTGCAGGCCGACGAGGGGACCGTCGAGCGCCTGCGCGCGGCGCTCGCGGCCGAGACGGCGGCCGAGGGCGACATGGACGCCGTCCACGACGCCGACACCGAGTTCCACCGCGAGATCGCGGGCGCCGCGGGCAACCGGATCGCCGAGGCGCTGACCGGCTGGGTCTACGAGGTGCTGCAGCCGCGGCTGATGGAGGAGCTGCGCGACGCCGTCGTGCCCGAGGCGGTGCTGGACCAGCACGTGGCGCTGCTCAAGGCGATCGAGAAGGGCGACCGCCAGCGCGCGGAGCGGGCGATGCGCGAGCACCTGCTGTACCTGCGGGACGTGCTCGCCATGACGAGGGCCCGCGACGGTGATTAGACCAATGGTTCTGACACAATAGGGCGGGCATGGCCGACGTCCTGACCCTGCCGGAGGCGATCCGCGCGCTCGTCCGCGACGGCGACAGCGTGGCGCTCGAGGGCTTCACCCACCTGATCCCGTTCGCCGCGGGACACGAGATCGTGCGCCAGGGCCGGCGCGACCTCGAGCTGATCCGGATGACGCCGGACCTGATCTACGACCAGCTGATCGGGATGGGCTGCGCCCGGCGGCTCGTCTTCTCGTGGGGCGGCAATCCGGGCGTGGGCTCGCTGCACCGCCTGCGCGACGCGGTCGAGAACGGCTGGCCGGCGCCGCTGGAGCTGGAGGAGCACTCGCACGCCGGCATGGCCAACCGCTACGCGGCGGGAGCGTCGAACCTGCCGTTCGCCGTCCTGCGCGGCTACCGCGGCACCGACCTCGAGCCGCGGACCAACGTCGCCCCCATCACATGCCCGTTCACCGGCGAGGAGCTGACCGCCGTGCCGGCGCTGCGCCCGGACGTCGGCATCGTCCACGCCCAGCGCGCCGACCGCGAGGGCAACGTCCAGCTGTGGGGCATCGTCGGCATCCAGAAGGAGGTCGTGCTGGCCGCCGAGCGCTCGCTGGTGACCGTCGAGGAGATCGTCGACGAGCTGGAGCCGCGGCCTGGCGCGATCGTCATCCCCAAGTGGGCGATCACCGCCGTCGCCGAGGCGCCGCGCGGCGCGCACCCCTCGTACGCGCACTCCTACTACGACCGCGACAACGACTTCTACAAGGCCTGGGACGCGATCGCGCGCGACCGCGACACGTTCAAGGCGTGGATGGAGGAGCACGTCCTGTGGAGCACAGCGCCGACGAGATGATGACCGTGGCCGCGGCCCGCGAGCTGCGCGACGGCGAGGTCTGCTTCGTCGGCATCGGGCTGCCGTCGACGGCGGCCAACCTCGCGCGCGGCATGCACGCGCCCGAGGTGGTGCTCATCTACGAGTCGGGCACGATCGGCTCCAAGCCGACGCGGCTGCCGCTGTCGATCGGCGACGGCGACCTGGCCGAGACCGCCGACTCGGTCGTCTCCGTGCCGGAGATCTTCAACTACTGGCTGCAGGGCGGGCGGATCGACGTCGGCTTCCTCGGCGCGGCCCAGATCGACCGCCACGGGAACCTCAACTCGACGGTCATCGGCGACTACGACGAGCCGAAGGTGCGCCTGCCGGGGGCCGGCGGCGCGCCGGAGATCGCGGCGCAGGCCCGGCGGGTGATCACGATCATCCGCCAGTCGCCGCGCAGCTTCGTGTCCGAGATCGGCTTCAAGAGCTCGCTCGGCGCGGTCGACCAGGTGGTGATCACCGACCTCGGGGTCCTGCGCCGCGACGGCGAGCTGACCCTGGAGAAGCTGCACCCGGGCGTGACGCTCGAGCAGGCGCGCGAGGCGACCGGCTGGGACCTGCGCGTCGCCGGCGACCTCTCCGAGACCGAGCCGCCGACGGCCGAGGAGCTGCGGCTGCTGCGGGAGCTGAAGACCGCGTGAGCGACGTCTTCATCGCCGACGCCGTGCGAACCCCGGTCGGGAAGCTCGGCGGGTCGCTGGCCACGACCAGGCCCGACGACCTCGCCGCCACGGTCGTGCGCGCGCTCGCCGGCCGCAACGACCTCGCCGCCCTCGACGAGGTCTACTTCGGCGACGCGAACCAGGCGGGCGAGGACAACCGCAACGTCGCGCGCATGGCGGTGCTGCTCGCCGGCCTCCCGGCGTCGATCCCGGGCGCGACCGTGAACCGGCTGTGCGGCTCGGGCATGGAGGCCGTGTTCAGCGCCAGCCGGGCCATCGCGGCCGGCGACGAGGCGGTCTGCCTCGCCGGGGGCGTGGAGTCGATGAGCCGCGCGCCGTGGGTGGTGCAGAAGCCGGAGAAGCCGTTCCCCCGCACGAGCGAGACGATGCACTCGACCACGCTCGGCTGGCGCATGGTCAACCCGCGGATGCCCGAGGAGTGGACGGTCTCGCTCGGCGAGGGCGCCGAGATCCTCGCCGACCGGTACTCGATCTCGCGCGAGGAGCAGGACGCGTTCGCCCTCGCCAGCCACCGGAAGGCCGCCGCGGCGTGGGAGCGCGGCGCGTTCGCCGACGAGGTGGTCGAGCTGCCCGAGCTCGCGCGCGACGAGAACGTGCGCGCCGACACCTCGCTGGAGAAGCTCGCGACGCTCAAGCCCGTGTTCCGCAAGGACGGGACGGTCACGGCGGGCAACTCGTCGCCGATGAACGACGCCGCCTCCGCGCTGCTCCTCTCCGCGGAGGAGGACGGCGCGCTGGCGCGGATCGTGAGCCGCGCCTCGAGCGCGGTCGAGCCGCAGCTCTACGGGATCGGCCCGGTCGAGGCGGCGGAGAAGGCGCTGCGGCGGGCCGGCATCGGCTGGGGCGACCTCGCCGCGGTCGAGCTCAACGAGGCGTTCGCCGCGCAGTCGCTCGCGTGCCTGGCCGAGTGGAAGGAGCTCGACCCGGAGATCGTCAACGTCAACGGCGGCGCGATCGCGCTCGGCCACGCGCTCGGCAACTCGGGCACGCGGCTGCTGACGACGCTGGCGTGGGAGCTGCGCCGCCGGGGCGGCGGCTGGGGCCTGGCGGCCATGTGCATCGGAGTCGGACAGGGGGTTGCGGCGGTGGTGGAAGCGTGAACGGCTACCGGCGCGACCCGGAGGGGACGCATCCCGACCGCCGGACCCCGGAGTACCGCTCGACGCGCCTGCGCGCGCCCGACCGGCCGCTGATCCTGACGCCGCACACGCTGTCGGAGATCACCGGGCCGGTCTATGGCGACCACCGCATCGGGCCGCTCGACCACGACCTCACCCGCCAGCACGAGGGCGAGCCGCTGGGCGAGCGGATCATCGTCACCGGCCGGGTGCTCGACGGCGACGGGCGGCCGGTGCGCAACTCGCTGGTGGAGGTCTGGCAGTGCAACGCGGCCGGGCGCTACGTCCACCGCGTGGACCAGCATCCGGCCCCGCTCGACCCGAACTTCACGGGCGCCGGCCGCTGCGTCACCGACGACGAGGGCCGCTACCGCTTCGTGACGGTCAAGCCCGGCGCGTACCCCTGGGGCAACCACGAGAACGCCTGGCGGCCCGCCCACATCCACTTCTCGCTGTTCGGCACGGCGTTCGCCACCCGGCTCGTGACGCAGATGTACTTCCCGGGCGACCCGCTGTTCTCCTACGACCCGATCTTCCAGTCGGTCCGCGACCCCGCCGCCCGCGAGCGGCTGGTCGCGCGCTTCGACATGGAGACCACCGAGCCCGAGTGGGCGCTCGGCTACCAGTGGGACATCGTGCTCCGCGGCCGCGACGCGACCCCCGTCGAGGACTGATGGGGAGCACGCCCTCCCAGACCGTCGGGCCGTTCTTCGACTACGCGCTGCCGTACGAGGGCGGCGAGCGGCTCGTCCCGCCCGGCGACCCCGGCGCCATCCGGATCGCCGGCCGCGTGTTCGACGGCGAGGGCGCCCCGGTCGACGACGCGCTGATCGAGATCTGGCAGGCCAACCGGCACGGCCGCTACCGGCATCCCGAGGACCGGCGCGAGGAGCTGCCGCTCGAGGACGGCTTCACCGGCTTCGGCCGCTGCCCCACGGACGCCGAGGGGCGCTTCGAGTTCGTGACCGTCAAGCCCGGGGCGGCCGACGGGCAGGCGCCGCACATCGGCGTCTGCGTGCTCGCCCGCGGGCTCCTGCGGCACCTCTTCACGCGCCTGTACTTCCCGGACGAGGCGGCGGCCAACGAGCGCGACCCGGTGCTGGCGGCGATCGGCGACCCGGCCCTGCGCGCGACCCTGGTCGCGCGGCGCCTCGACGGTGTGCTTGCCTTCGACATCCACCTGCAGGGCGAGCGCCAGACCGCGTTCCTTGACGTCTAGCTTCACCGCCATCTTCGTGCCGGACCACCTCGCGGCAGCCGTCGCCGACGATGCGTGGGTCCGCGCGATGCTGGAGGCCGAGACGGCGCTCGCCGCGGCCCAGGCCGACGCCGGCCTGATCGGCGCCGAGGCCGCCGCGGCGGTGGCGGACGCGTGCGAAGGCGAGATCGACCTCTCCGGCGCGCGCGACGCGGCGAACCCGGTCGTCCCGCTCGCCAGGGCGCTGCGCGAGCGCGCGCCGGACGCGCACAAGCTCACGACGAGCCAGGACATCCTCGACACGGCGGCGATGCTCGTCGCGCTCCGGGCGCGCACGCTCGTCCTCGCCGAGCTCGACGGCGTCGTCGCGGCCTGCGCGCGGCTCGCGGACGAGCACCGTGCGACCGTCATGGCCGGCCGCACGCTCATGCAGCAGGCCGCGCCGGTGACCTTCGGGCTCAAGGCCGCCGGGTGGCTGTCCGCCGTGGCGACGGCGCGCGACGGCCTGCGCGCGGTCCCGCTCGCGGCGCAGCTCGGCGGCCCGGCGGGCACGCTCGCCGGCCTCGGGACCGAGGTGCTCGCGGGCTTCGCCGCTCGCCTCGGCCTCGACGAGCCGCCGCTGCCCTGGCACGGCGACCGCACGCGCGTGGCCGCGCTGGGCGCGGCCCTTGCCATCGCGGCGGGCGCCTGCGAGAAGGTCGCGCTCGACATCGTCCTGCTCGCGCAGTCCGAGGTGGGCGAGGTCGCCGAGGACGCCGGCGGGGGCCGCGGCGGCTCGTCGGCGATGGCGCACAAGCGCAACCCGGTCGGCGCGATCCGCGCCCGGGCCGCGGCCCGCCACACGCGCGCCGCCGCCGGACTGCTGCTCGAGGCGATGGCCGGCGAGCACGAGCGCGCCGCGGGCGCGTGGCAGAGCGAGTGGGGGGCGCTTTCCGCGGCGCTGGCCGGAGCCGGCGGCGCCGCCTGGTCGCTGGGCGAGGCGCTCGGCGGCCTGACCGTCGACGCCGGGCGCATGGCCGCGAACCGCGAAGGGCTGCCCGGCGACCTCGACCAGGACACGGTGGACGCGTTGATCGACCGCGCGCTGGAGCTCGCGTGAAGCTCCACCACGTCATCGAGGGCCCCGCCGGCGCGCCGGTCGTCGTCTTCGCCGGATCGCTCGGCGCGACACTCGCGATGTGGGACGAGCAGGCGGCGGCGCTCGCCGGTGACCACCGCGTCCTCCGCTACGACCAGCGCGGCCATGGCGGCTCGCCGGTCCCGCCCGGCCCGTACACGGTCCCCGAGCTGGCCGCCGACCTGCTCGGGCTGCTCGACCAGCTGGGCATCGAGCGGGCGGCGCTGGTCGGCCTGTCGCTGGGCGGCGCGGTCGCCATGACCGCGGCGCTGGAGGCTCCCGAGCGCTTCGAGCGCGTCGCCCTCTGCTGCACGGCGATGCGGTTCGGCGAGCCGGCGACCTGGCACGAGCGCGCGGCGGCCGTCCGCGCCGACGGCATGCAGGCGGTGGCGGACGCGGTGCTCGAGCGCTGGCTCACGCCCGGCGCGCCGGCCCCGATGCGCGAGCGGCTCGCCGCGATGCTGCACGCCACGGCGCCTGAGGGCTACGCCGCGTGCTGCGAGGCGCTCGCCGGCCACGACCTTCGCGGGCGGCTCGGCGCGCTGCGCCTCCCCACGCTCGTGATCGCCGCCTCGGAGGACCCGTCCACCCCGCCTGAGCTCCTGCAGGCCATCGCCGGCGAGGTGCCGGGGGCGCGGCTGCACACGATCGAGGGCTCCAGGCACATCGCGAACATCGAGTTCACGGACGCGTTCGACCGCGCGCTGCTCCCGTTCCTCGACGGGTGACCGGCGAAGAAGCCAAATAGTCTGTTGTATTCTCCGATGCTCCGCGGCAGGAGGAGGAGAGATGGTTCGACGTGGCTGGTTGGTGGCACTCGGGATCGCGGCTGCGCTGGTCGCAGGCGGGTGCGGCGGGGACGACGACGAAGGCGGCGGGGAAGGCGGGTCCGGGCAGACGACGCTCCGCGTCGGCGTGATCCCGATCGCGGACGTGGCGCCGCTCTACCTCGGCATCGACCAGGGGTTCTTCGAGGAGCAGGGCCTGACGATCGAGCCGCAGCTCGCCGAGGGCGGCGCGGCGATCACGCCGGCCGTGCTCAGCGGCGACTTCCAGATCGGCTTCTCGAACACCGTCTCGCTGCTGATCGCCGCCTCCAAGGACCTGCCGGTGACGATCATCAGCCAGGGCGTGCTGGGCGGCAAGACCGAGGACGAGGCGTGGGCCGACCTGCTCGTCCTCGAGGACGGGCCGATCAAGGAGCCGGCCGACCTCGAGGGCAAGACGATCGCCGTCAACACGCTCAAGAACGTCTGCGAGGTCACCATCCGGGCGTCGCTGGCCGACATGGGCGTCGACGACAGCACGCTGAAGTTCACCGAGGTGCCGTTCCCGGACATGAACGCCGCGCTCGAGGCCGAGCGCGTCGACGGCGCCTGCGTGGTGGAGCCCTTCGTCAGCCAGGGCAAGGCCGGCAAGGCGGTGGGCATCGACCCGTTCTACGTCAACACCGCGCCCGACCTCACGGTGGCGACCTACTTCACGTCCAAGCAGTACGCGGCGGAGAACGCCGAGACCGTGAAGAAGTTCGTGACCGCGATGGAGCGGTCGCTCGAGTACGCGCAGGAGAACCCGGACGCGGTGCGCGACATCCTCGGCGAGTACACGCAGATCCCGCCCGAGGCCGTGGCGAACATCAAGCTCCCGCAATGGCGCTCGGACCTGACGATCCCCACGATCGAGCGGCTGTCGGCGCTGAGCCTCGAGTACGGCCTGATCGAGTCCGAGCCCGACCTCAACGAGCTGATCGCCGACTGACCAGCGCCACCGTCACGGCCGCCCCGACCGAGAAGGCGGCCATGACCAGCCACGCCGCCGTGAACTGCTCGTGCTCCGCGAGCAGTCCGGCGACGAGCGGCCCGATGACCGCCCCGACGAACAGGCCCGCCATCAGCACGCCGGTCGCCCACGCGGGAGCGCCGGGCGCGCGGTCGACCACGGCGGACGTCAGCGCGCCCGACCACGCCCAGCCGACCGCGCCGGCCACCAGCGCGCCCGCGACGACCGCCGCGGGCGTGCCGGCGACCAGCAGCACGAGCGCGAATGCCCCGACGGTCAGCATCGCCGTGACCGGGCGGAGCGGATCGCCGCCGGTCCGGTCGACGACCATCCCGAGCACGACGCGGCTGGTCGCGGACGCCAGGCTGAGCCCGGCCAGCAGGAGGCCCGCCGCGGCCTCGCCGATGCCCGAGTCGACCGCGTAGATCACGATGAACGAGACCAGGCCGGTGCCGGAGGCGCTCGCCAGCACGGCGGCCAGCGCGAGCGCGTGGACCGAGCTCAGCCCGCGCGGCCGGGCGAACGCGCGGCCCGCGCTGCGCGCCACCGACGCGGCGGGCGCCGCGGCCGCCGTCGCGGCGGCCAGGACCGCGGTGGCGACGAAGACCCAGCGCCAGCCGAACGGGATGGCGATGACGGGCAGCGAGAGGCCCGCCAGCAGCGCGCCGATCGGCGCGCCCGACTGCATGGCCCCGAACGCGACGCCGAGACGGGAGGCCGGCACGTGCCGGATGACCACGCCGCTCGCCGCCGGCACCGCGAGCGCGTTGCCGATGCCGCCGATGAGGAGCAGCCCCACGAGCGCCGCCGCGGAGTCCGCGAGCAGCGCCACGCCGAGGCAGGACGCCACCGTGGCCGCCGCCCCGACGACCATCCCGCGGCGCGCCCCGATGCGCTCGACCAGGAGGCCGGCGGGCGAGGAGAGGCAGGCGCAGACCAGGTAGACGATCGCCACCGCGACGCCGAGCGCGGACTCGCCGAACGCGAAGTCGAGGTCGATCCGCGGGGCGAGCGCGGCGACGAGGAAGGCCGGGGCCACCCCGCCGACGACGTGCAGCACGCTCGTGACGAGCGCGCGCCGCGGGTGCCGCTCAGCAGTGGCCAGAGCCGTACGTGTAGCAGTCGAGGACGATGCCCCGGAAGCTACTGATGCGCACCTTGTCGCCGCCGTTGTTGAGGATCGCGCCGGTCTCGCCCCAGTACTTCTCGAGCGCGGTGTCCTCGGCCGGGTCGCCGGTGATCCAGACGCGCATCGACTCGCCCGGCTGCAGCACCGAGCCGCGCGGGAACGCGTAGCCGAACGGCGGGCTCTCGAGCCGGTAGCCGTTGAGGTCGATGGCGAACCCGGCGACGTTCTGCACGGTCACGTACTCGCGCCCCGACGGCTTGGCGGTCACCTTGACGGCGCCCGCGTAGGGGTCGGCGCACGCGCGCACGCAGGGATAGGTCATGTAGGCGCGCATGTCGCCCTGCGGGTCGAAGAGGTAGGCGCCGTCGCCCATCGACGTGCCGCCCGCGTTGTCGAAGACGGTCTTCGGCAGGTTCCAGAACAGCTCGGTGAAGGTGTCGACGCCCTCGCCGACGTAGACGGTGACCGTCTCGCCCGGCGGGAGCACGACCCAGCTCGGGAACGTGTAGCGGTTGAGCGCGGAGTCGCGCAGCCACCAGCCGCCGAGCGGGAGGGTGTTGACCGGATCGAGGTTGCGGACGCGCACCCACTCGCCGCCCGAGAAGCGCTGGTCGGCGTTGACCGTCACCTGCAGCTGCGCCTCGTCGTTCGGCCCGATCCCGCAGTAGGTCGGGTTCCAGATCCCGCGGCGCAGCGAGGCCGCGTACTCGCCCTGGCGCGCGTAGTCGGCGTTCCAGGCGTTCTCGCGGGGGTTCGGCAGCCACAGCGCGTGGCCCTCGCGCATCAGCGTCTGGCCGACGTCGATCCAGCGGCGCTTGATCTTGATCGAGACCGACCGGCGCAGGCGCACGCCGGAGCGGGCCGTCGGGTCCAGCGACGTGAGCCGCACGCGCCACTTCGCGCGCTTGAGCAGCCGCTCGAGCCGGGCGGTCGCCTCGAGCGCGTGGCACTCCCCCACGCGCCGCGACGGGATGCGGCTGTAGACCGACTGCTCCATCGCGTTGATGCCGGTCACGCGCACGGGGATGTGCCGCTTCGAGCCGTCGCGGTCGAGGTCGACGTAGAACGTGTCGCCGTCCCCCACGTACGTGACCTTGCCGTTGCTGACGTCGCAGCCGACGGCGGCTGCGGGCTTGTAGCAGGGTCCGGGCCGGGCCTCCGCGGCGGCCGCGAAGAGGCAGGTCGAGAGGATCAGGCTGAGGGCAAGGCAGATACGGCGCACGCTGCTTCGGAACACAGGTTGCCGCGCATCGATGCGGCTCACCAGTCCAGCAAGCGATCTACCACGCGCTCCGCGGCCCGGCCGTCGTCGAGCTCGCAGAACGTCTCCTGGAAGGCGCGGTAGCGGTCCGCGTGGGCGGCGCGGACACCCTCGAGGTCGCGCAGCGCGTCGGCCACCTCGTCCGTCGTCTTGAGCAGCGGTCCCGGCACGCTGGCGACGAAGTCGAGGTAGAAGCCGCGGATCTCGTCGGCGTACGCGTCGAGGTCGTACGTGTAGAAGAGCATCGGCCGGCCGGTGTTCGCGAAGTCGACCATCATCGACGAGTAGTCGGTGACGAGGACGTCGGCGGCGAGCAGCAGCTCGGTGCCGTCCGGGTAGCTCGAAACGTCGCGGACGAAGCCGTCGGCGGTGGCCGGCGCGGCGTCGACGACGTAGTGGTGCTTGCGGAAGAGGATCACGGTGTCGTCGCCCACCGCGGCGCGCAGGCGCTCGAGGTCGAGCCTCAGGTCGAGCCGGAAGCGGCCGCGGCGGTCGGTCACCTGGTCGCGGTACGTCGGCGCGTAGAGCACGGTGCGCACGCCCGCGGGGATGCCGAGGCGGCGGCGCAGCCCGGCCGCCCGCGCGTCGCGATCGGCGCCCGCGAGCACGTCGACGCGCGGGTATCCGGTCTCCACCATCTCGCCCTCGATGGCGTACGCGCGGCGCAGGATCGGGGTCGAGAAGCGGTTCGGCGAGAGCACATACTGCCAGTTCGACACCTGCCGCTCCCAGTGGCGCTCGAAGCGGCGCACGGTCTTGCGCAGGTCCGAGACGTCGAAGCCGAGCCGCTTGAGCGGCGTGCCGTGCCAGGTCTGCAGGCACACCTGGTCGTCGCGGCGCTGGAACCAGTCGGGGAAGTGGTCGTTGGTGACCACGTAGCGGGCGGTGGCGAGCGCCTCGTGATACTCGCGGCTGCCCTCGCGCAGCACCGTCGCGGTGTCCGGCACCGCCGCCTGGCCGTCGCGGACCACCCACAGGTGCTCGAGCGGCGTGCCGCGGCGCACGAGCTCCTCGTGGATCGCGCGCGGGCTGTCGGAGTACTGGCGGCCGAGGAAGCTGCTGAACACGACCGCGTCGCGCAGCGCGCCCCCGCGGCGGGCCTCGTAGGCGGTGGAGCGCAGGCGCCGCTGGTGGTAGGGGCCGCGCTCGTCGTCGTCGAGGTCGCGCTCGACGTCGAGCACCAGCCGGTGGTCGTCGGTGGCCTGCAGCTCGAAGGCCTTGTGGCCGACGACGGCGCGGATCGGGAGCGTCAGCTCGCCGGCCACCGTGACCGGGCCGGGGTCGCGCAGCTCCCACAGGCCCTCGGCCAGCGGGAGCGGTCCCGCCAGCCCGGGCACCGCGGCGGGGTTGAACGCCCCGGCGAGCGAGTGGCGCTCGCCGCGGGCGACGTGGAGCAGCTCGAGGGCGCCGAGCCCGTCGCCGTCCAGCTCGAGCGTCCCGTCCTCGTGGAACCGCGCGCCGGTGACGACCGCGCCCGCCTCGCGCTCCACGAGCGCGGCGCCGCGCGGCCCGTGCGCGAGCGCGACCTCGCGGTCCCCCGAGATCCAGCGGCCGGCGGCCGGCCAGACCGGGGTGCGGCCGACGCGCAGATCCCAGGCCGTGACCTCCTCCTCGCCGCGCAGCCGCCCGAGCGGGACCCGCGCGACGTAGGTGCCGCCCTCGGCCTTCAGCGGGTGGCGCAGGGAGCGTCCGTCCCCCTCCGCGACCAGCGCGGTCTTGCCGGGCGGCTCGCGCAGCGCGAGCTCCAGCTCGAGCGTCTCGCCGTCCTGCCGGGCGCCGACGATCGTCGCCGACTGCTTCGCCACGGTCAGCGAGAGCTCGGCGTCCTCGGTCACGGTGGCGTCGACGTCGATCCCGTCGGCCGTCTGGAGCCGGACCGCCTGCAGCGGCGCGCCGAGCAGGAACTTCGAGCGGCGGCGCTTCAAGCCCGCCGCCCGCACCGTGACGTAGACCTCCCACGGCCCCTCGTCCCAGCCGCGGCGCCCCTTCAGCCAGACGGGATCGAGCGTGGCCTCGAAGCCCGACCACGAGACGTCCTCGCGCAGGCCCTGGGGCGCCTCGGCCGTCACCTCGGGCCGGCGCACCGGCCGCGTGGGCAGCTTCAGCGCCGAGGTGACGAGGCGCACCCGCCGCAGGCGCCCGGGGCGCAGCGCGGCGACCTGCACGCGCTGCGCGCCCTCGGCGGCGGCGCCGATCCCGGTCACGTAGGCGGTGCCGGCGATGCGCAGGCCGTCGCCTCCGGGCTCGAGCGTGTCGAGCGTCGCGCGCAGCGTCAGCTCCCCCTCGAGCCGGTAGACCGACGACGGGACCTTCAGCCGCCCGTCGGTGCGGAACGGGTAGTCGCCGTACCACTTGCCGCGCACCCGCACCGGCGGCGTGCTCGGCAGGTCCTGCTTGGCGAACCGCAGCACCTCGCTGAGCTCGGGCACGAGGCGGTGGCGGACCATGTGCCACTTGAGGCGCTCGATCGCCGGCAGCGGGTCGTAGATCTTCGGGCTCGCGGTGTCGAGCAGCGCGTTCACGCGGTCCAGGAACAGCGCCATGAACTCGTCGTCGGCACCTTCGAGCGCGTTCAGGTAGTAGCGCAGGTCGTCGGCGACGATGCTCTCGTCGTACCAGCGCCTCGCCTTCTTGTGGCCCGTGCGATCGAGGTGGTCGCGGACGTCCGAGATCGACTGCAGGCGGTCGAGCAGCATGTCCGGGTCGAGCCGGCGCTGGGTGATCGAGAGGTCGCCGCCCTCGCGGATCCGCCAGTAGTAGACCGGCTCGGAGATGACGTCGACCGACTTCGCGAGGAAGTGCGCGGGGACCGTGACGGGAGCGTCCTCGAACAGCCGGCCCTCCGGGAAGCGGAAGCCGTGCCGGTCCCAGAACTCGCGCCGCCACAGCTTGTTCCAGGCCACCCGGTCGGCGATCAGCGGCCGGTAGTCGGTCACGTGCGTCTTCAGCCGCGTCTCGGCGAACGCGCGCGCCAGGAACGGCGACTGCGCGGTGCCCATCCGCGTCAGCCGGTGCACGTTGCCGGTCGCGAAGTCCGAGCCGGAGGCGGTCAGCGCGCCGAGCAGCAGCTCGTACGCGTTCGGCGGCAGCACGTCGTCGCTGTCGAGGAAGACGAGGAACTCGCCGCTCGCCTCCGCGGTCCCCGTGTTGCGGGCGGCGCTCAGGCCGGCGTTCTCCTGGCTGACGAGCTTGAAGCGCGGGTCGCGGCCGACGAACTCCTGCGCGATCGCCACGCTGCCGTCCGTCGAGCCGTCGTCGACGAGCACGATCTCCAGGTCCGCGACCGTCTGCGCCTCGACCGAGCGCAGGCACTCGCCGAGGAACTCCTCGACGTTGTAGATCGGGACGACGACGCTGATCATGGGCGGCGCCTACGCCCGGGCGCGGAGCCGGCCGAACGCGCGGCGCAGCCGCCGGCGGTAGGGCTTGGGGATGCGGCGCGCGATGCGCACGCGCAGCGGCGGCGTCGGGCGCGACGCTGACTCATGCTCCGCGCGCTCGCGCCGGCGCGCTGCGCGGATCGACGACTGCACGACCGACTCGGCCTCGCCGTAGAGCGCGTGGTACGCGTCGCGCGCGGAGTCGAGCCGCGGCCGCGCGTCCGGCGCGTCGCCGCCCGGCTGCGCGAGCTGCTGGAGCTGCGCCCAGACGTCGTCGGCCAGCTCGCGACTGCGGTCCGGCACGTTGAGCGCCTCCCAGCCGACGCGGTTGCGATGCAGCGTGGGGTCGACGAAGCTGTCGACCGCGGGATGGTCCTCGCGCCGGATCGCGGCAAGGTCCGGCGACCCGAGCAGGGTGCCGACGCGGCGGATCTGCGGCTCCCAGTCCGCGAGCAGGTCCTCGTAGCGGACGAACGCTCGCGGAGCGTCGCGCGTCGCGCGCTCGGTCTCGAGGATCAGGTTCAGCCACGATCCGGTGCGGCTGGCCGCGGTCTGCCCCGTGCCGTAGTACTTGCGCGCGCTGGTCACGATCTCGGCGGGGTGTCGCAGCATCGTGATGAACCGCGTCTCCGCGCCCAGCTCGCGCGCGGCGCTCAGCCACAGCGGCAGGAACCACACCGTGCGGGGGTCCTTGACGACGAGCGCGTCGGCGACCGTGAACTGCTTCTCCAGCCAGCCGGAGAGCCGCTCATGGGTCCTGGCCTCCTGGGCGACGGCGGCCGTGATGTCCAACGCCTCAGGGCGGGCGTCGTTGACCGTCACGAGCAGCCGCTTGAGCATCTGGGTGTGGAACTTGACGACCCAGCGCGGCTCGCCGAAGCCGCGCGGGTTCGTCTCGTCGGCCCGGACCTCGGGCTGGGGGATGTGGAGCCCGAGCTGCCCGAGCATGCCGGACATCAGGCTCGTCCCGCTGCGGCCGACCCCGACGACGAGGACGAGCTGGCGGCCGCTCATCGCGCCCCCGACGCCACGGCGGGTGCCGGGGTCTCGCGATCGGAGAGCCAGACCCGCCGCACGACGCGCTCGGCCGCGCGCCCGTCGTCGAGCGCGCAGAAGCGGGCGCGGAACGCGGCCCGCTTGGCCGCCGCCTCGTCGCCCGGGGCACGGAGCGCCGCGACCAGCTCGTCCTCGCTGCGCGTGACCACGCCGGGCCCCTCGGTCAGGAGGTCGAAGTACGCCCCGCGGACCGCCCGGTAGACCTCCCAGTCGGGAGCGTGGATGACGATCGGGCGATCGAGGACGGCGTAGTCGAACATGATCGAGGAGTAGTCGGTCACCAGCACATCCGCCGCCAGGCAGAGCCCCTCGATGGACGGATGCGAGGCCACGTCGCGGATCCTGCCGGCGCGGTGCAGGTCGCGCAGGAGCGGGTCGCCATCATAGAAGTAGTGCAGCCGGGCGAGGACGACGTGGTCCTGCCCGAGAGCATCGGCCACGCGCGCCAGGTCGAGGACGGGCACGTAGCCCGGCTGGTACTCGCGATGAGTCGGCGTGTAGAGCACGGCGATCTGGCCGGGCTCGATCCCGAGGTCGCGGCGGACGCGCTCGACGTCGGCCTCGGTGGCCGAGGCCAGCACGTCGTTGCGCGGGTAGCCGACCTCGAGCGTCTCGTACGTGCCGGGGTAGACCCGCTCCCAGATGCGCGTCGTGTGCGGGTTCTGGGACACGCTGAAGTCCCACCGCCCGACGCGCGCGGCCAGGGCTTCGAAGTCCATCCGCCGCCCGGCGACGTGCGTGTCGCGCAGGTCGAGGCCCATGTGCTTGAGCGGAGTGCCGTGATGCGTCTGGACGTGGACGGTGCCCTCGCGCTTGACGAGGTGGTCCGGGAAGTTCACGTTGTTGACGAACGTCCCGGCCCGCGCGATGACGTCGTAGTACTCGCGCGTGTTCGGGAGTACGTAGTCGACGTCCGACGGCATGGTCTTGGCGGCCCCCGGCTTGACGACCCAGACGCCGCGGACCTCGGGGACCAGCTCCCGCGCCCGCTCGTAGACCGCGCGCGGGTTGCACGAGTAGCCGCGGAACCAGTAGGCGGCGTAGACCGCCAGGCCGGGATCGATCGGCTGCCGGAGCCGCTCGCGGTAGTAGCGCTCGAGGGCCTGCTTGCGGGCCCTCGAGCGCGCCCGCCTGCGCAGCCGCACGACCGTGCCGCGGCGCCCGCGCGAGGCCTCGACCGCGCGGAAGGCGGCGTAGGCATCGTGCTCGACGAGCTTCCAGCGCAGCCGGCCCACGCGCCCCGTGGGCAGGCGCTCGCGCCCCGTGCGGTGGCGCGTATACCCCTCGGACATACGGCGGAAGAACGCGCGCCGGTCCCCGGGCGGCACGCGCCGGCGCAGCAGCTCGAGCTCGTGCCGCACCATCGCGGGCACGACGAGCTCCGGCGCGCCGGCGTCCGCCATCACGGCGTCGTACTGCTCGAACACGTCGAACGGCGAGCCGAGGTAGGAGCCGGTGCGCACGTAGCTCGTCTCCGGCACGGTGGCGATGCGCTCGGCGGCGAGCAGCGCCGGCCACGTGAGCGTGAGCTCGCCCACGCTGAACCGTGCGCCGGCGGCGAGCACGTGCTCGCGTCGCAGCACCTTGTTCCACGCGCGCGGCGCTGTGTCCGTGAGCCCGGGCCGCTCCTCGAGGCGGTGGGCGGCGCCGGCCAGCCGGGAGAGGAGCGGGCCGTGCCTGCCCTCGTGGCTGCGTCCGGTGGCGTCGATCGTCGAGTGGTGCACGACGATGACATCGGGCGCGAGCGCCTCGATCGAGCGGGCCACGCGGGCCAGCGAGCCCGGAAGCAGCAGGTCGCCCGGCTCGACGAACCACACGTACTCGCCTGTCGCCGCGTCGATCGCCGCGTTGCGCGCCGCGGCCGAGCGGTCCGGCGTGGTCACGATCTCGGCGCCGGCGAAGCGCTGGCTGCGCGCCGACGCCTCCGACGCCTCGTCGCCGCCGACGAGCACGACGGTCAGACGTGGCATCCTGCGCCTCCCGCGTGGAGGTCTTCACGGACACCCCGGTCCTCTGCGGCCACCGCGGCAGCGGCCGTGGCGTGGTCGCCGGTCACCGCGAGAACACCCTGGCGTCGTTCCAGGCCGCGGCGGAGCTCGGCCTGCGCTGGGTGGAGGTGGACGCGCGGCTGTCCGCGGACGGCGTGCTCGTCGCGCGACACGATCCCGACCTCGAGGACGGACGGCTGGTGAGCGAGCACCCGGCCGCCGAGCTGGACCTGATGCGTGTCGCCGACCTGTTCGAGGCGCTGCCGCCCGAGGTGGCGATAGACGTGGACATCAAGTCCGCGCTCGAGGACGCGCTGCGCCCGCGCGAGGCGACGACCGCGGCCCAGGTGGCCGACCTGCTCGCGCAGGTGGGCGGGCGGCGCGTCCTGGCCACGAGCTTCGACCCCGCGGCGCTCCTCATCGTGAGCGAGCGCGCGCCCGGCGCGGCGCTCGGGCTGCTGACGTGGACGCGCTTCCCGCTGCGCAAGGCGATCGCCGCCGCGGCGCACCTCGGCGTCGACGCCGTGATCGCCAACGTCGAGTCGTTCCCGGGTATCGACGGCATCGACCGCGCGGTCGCGGTGGCGCACGAAGCGGGACTGCAGGTCGGCGCCTGGTGCCCGACCGCCGAGCACGAGGCGGGGCTCGTCGACGCCGGCGTCGACTGCCTCGTGGTGGACGGGGTGCCGGACGCGCTCATCCGCGCCTCGCGAAGCTGGCGGCCTTCCGCCTGAGCAAGGTCAGCGCGGGCCGCACGATCGTCGCCGGAGCGTCGGCGGGCTTGGCGGCCGCGAGCTCGGCGAACAGCTCCTCCCAGCGCCGGGCGATGTGGCCGAGCTCGTAGCGCGATGCGCCTTCCACGGCCGCCGCGCCGAAGCTCCGGCGCTTGCCTGCGTCGCCCATCAGGTCGCTCATCGCGCGCGCCAGCGAGTCCTTGTCGCCGTTGGGCACGACGTGGCCGTCGACACCCTCGCGGATGATGTCGGCGGGGCCGGTCGGGCAGTCGAAGCTCACCACCGGCAGCCCGACCGCCATCGCCTCGAGCAGCACCATCGGGAAGCCCTCGCGGCGCGAGCTCATCACGTAGAGCGACGAGTCGGCGAACTCCTCGTGCAGGTGCGAGGTGAAGCCCATCAGCTTGGCGCTGTCGGCGATCCCCAGCCGCTCGATCTGGCGCCCCAGCGCGCGCATCCTGTGGCCGTCGCCCCAGATACGCAGCTCCCAGTCCGGATGCTCGGCGACGGCCTGCTTCCAGGCGGGCAGGAGCCGGTCGAACCCCTTCTGGCGGGTCACGCGGCCGGCGGCCACGACGACCTTGTTGTCCAGCGCCGCCCGGTGTCCGCCGGTGTCCGGCACGCCGTTGGGCATGCACTCGACGCGGGTGCGGTCCTTCAGCGCGCGGCGGTAGGCCGCCGCGTCACCCTCGGTGAGCGTGGTCACGAGGTCCAGCCGCGGGTACACGGCGCGGATCTGCGCCTTCAGCGGATCGCCGTAACTGGCGTAGTTCATGTGGTCCTGCCCGACGCGCACCACCGACGGCGCCGCGAGGCGCGCGATCGCCACATTGATCGACGGGCGGGTGCCGATCAGCACGCCGTCGCGCACCGACGCGAGGTAGCGCAGGAGGTTCGCGTCGCTCAGCAGGTTGAACGTCGGATGCCGGAAGTCGTGCCGGGTCATCAACCGTGTCGGGCGCTCCGCGAGCGAGCGGCGAACCGGGTTGGCCTCGGCGAGCGTCTCCTTCCGCAGATCGCTGAGGGCGACCAGCCGCACGCCTGCGGGGACCGGGAGCGCCGGCTCGGTCCGGCGGCGGACCACGCTCACGACCTCGACGTCGTGGCGCTTGGCCAATTCGCCCGCCGTCTCCAGCGTCGTCCGGATCGTGCCGCCCACGCCGAAGGCGTTCATGATCACAAAGCGGATGGTCAGGGGGCCATCACCCTAGCGATCGTCTCTACACTCGCGGCCATCCTGAAGCGAGGCCCCATCTTCATCGTCAGCGCGATGGGCTCCGGCTCGACCCTGCTGCGGCTGATCCTCGACAGCCACGATCGCATCGCGATCCCGCAGGAGACCGGATTCATGCGCGCGTACCAGGCGCACCAGTTCGTACCGCTCAAGTGGTCCGGTCGCAACTGGGCGCGCCGCATGGGCTGGAGCCGCGAGGAGCTCGACGCCGAGCTCGCCGCGTTCTACGACAAGATCTTCACGCGCTATGCCCAGAGCCTTGGGAAGGACCGCTGGGGTGACAAGACGCCGCTGCACACCTGGCACGTGGAGGGCATGGCGCGCCTCTTCCCCGACGCGGTGTTCGTCGGGATCATCCGCCACCCGGGCGGGAGCGTGGGCTCGAACATGACGCGCTTCGGGCACGCGTTTCCGCGCGCCGTGCGACACGTCGACAAGTACGACCGCGAGATCGCGCGCCAGGCCGCGATCCAGGGCGACCGCTTCGCCGTCGTCCGCTACGAGGAGATGGTTCTGCGCCCCGAGGCGCTGTTCCGCGAGCTGCTCGACTGGCTCGGCGAGCCGTGGTCGGACCGGGTGCTCGAGCACCACACGGTGCAGGTCGAGCGCGGCGGCCAGCTCACCGTCGAGGGCAAGAACCGGATCGACGACCCGATCGACGTCTCGCGGATCGACAAGTGGCATCGGACGATGCCGGGCAACCGGCGGCCCGCTCTCAAGGAGCGTCTCGGGCGGTTGGCCGAGTTCTGGGGCTACTCGATGGACGACCCGGCCGTGTTCGAGCCGCTCGCCGCGGACGGCGGCATGGTCGTCCACGGCCGCGACGTCGCAAGGCGGATCGACGCGTTCGGCGATCTCGACCTGCGCGCCGAGCCCGAGCCGCCGATCGCCGAGCGGTTCTACCACCCGGGGAAGATGCAGCTCTACTTCGTAGAGGACGGCCCGCCCGCCGCCGCCGCCGCCGCGGCGCCGGCGCCTGCCGCTCCGGAGCGCGAGCCGCACGTGCTCGTGCGCGCCTGGCGGGTGCTCCCGCGGAGCGTCCGTGTCCGGCTGCACCCGATCGCGCGGCGCGCCGTGCGCCGCGTCCGGGGCCGATGACCGGCAACCCCGCGCAGCGTCTCGTCCGCCGGGCCCGGCGGACGCGCCGCCAGTGGAGCGACCGCGTGCAGCGGGCGACGCACGAGCTGCGATCGCCCGAGGCCACGGCGGCTCCGCCCGCGCCGGCGACAGCGGCGGAGCCGGCCGCCGAGGCGCCCCGCTCCGACGCCCAGCCGCCGCGCGAGGCGCTGACCCGGGCGCTCGCTCGCGGACGTGCGCTCGACCATGCCCTGACCTGGCAGGTCCGCCAGCTCCTGGCCGCCGATGAGTCGGACGAGGCCTGGGCCCTCGCCGAGTCGCTGCGCCGCCGTCCCGACACGGCGACGATCGGCAAGGTTGCGGCGGGCATCGTCGCGTACCGCAACGGCTACGTGGAGCTGGCGCGCGACGAGCTGCGCGGCGTGCCGCGCGACGTCTGGACCCGCCTCGCCGCGCCCGCCTACATCCGCGCCGGACTCGCGGTCGAGCCCGAGGCCACGCTCGCCGAGCTCCGCGCCCTGGTCGCCGACGAGCCGGACACGATGCCGGCCCGCAGCTGGTTCGACGTCGTATCCGCGGCCTTCGGTTACGGCGACGACGCGCTGGCGCGCTCCGCCTTCGCGGCGCTCGAGCGGCGCCAGCGCGCCGAGCCGGAGGACTGGCCGGAGGGGAGCCGCCACCTCGAATGGCTGCGGCCGTGGGTCGCCGCGGACGGCGACTCGCGCACGGCGCCCGAGCCGCCGGACGGCCGCCGCACGTTCGCGATCATGGACTACGGCCACCCCGGCGTCGACCGCGCGTCGGCGAACATCGGCGACCACATCCAGAGCGTCGCCTCGCTCGGTCATCTGGTCCGCCACCAGGGCGTGCGCTTCCACGGGCCGGACGACCTCGTCTCCGTGCTCGGCGACCTTGCCGCCCGGACACGGCCGGAGCGCCGGCTCGACGACGTCTCGGCCGAGCTCGAGGTCCGCACCGTGCACCGCGACGCCTCGATGTACGAGGCGATCCCGGAGGACACCTGGGTCCTCTGCTTCGGCTGGTACATGCACGCGATGTTCGGGATGCGGCACGGCTTCCCGCTGCACCGCAACCTGCGGCCGGTCTTCATCTCGTTCCACTGCAACAAGCGCGATCTGCTGACGCCCGCCGCGGTCGAGTACCTCAAGCGTTACGGCCCGGTCGGCTGCCGCGACTGGACCACGGTCTACCTGTTGCTCTCGATGGGCGTTCCGGCGTTCTTCTCCGGCTGCGTGACGACGACGATCGACACCGTGTTCCCCGAGGTCCCGCGGCCGGCCGCCGACGCGCCGGTGGCGTACGTCGACGTGCCGGCGGGCCCGGACGGGAAGAGCTACCGGCACAGCTCGGGCGTCGTCCGCAAGCGCTCGTTCGTGGCCAACGTGCGCGCGGCGATCGACCTGCTGGAGACGTACCGGACGCGGCACGGCAAGGTGGTCACCTCGCGGCTGCACTGCTACCTGCCGGTCCGCTCGCTCGGCGTCGAAGTCGACTTCCGGCCGCCGAATCCCGCGGACATCCGCTTCGACGGCCTGGTCGGCCTCGACGACCGCGAGTTCGGGGCGATCCGCGAGGGCATCGACGACAAGCTCGGGCAGGTCATGCGCGCCGTCCTCTCGGGTCGCCCCGAGGACGAGGTGTACGGGCTCTGGCGCTCGCTCACCGAGGGCGCGGTCGCGGCCGCCGAGAAGCGGCGCATGGCCGAGGTACGCCTGCCGTCGGTGATCGCCGAGGTCGGCGTCCAGCTCGAGCGGATCACGGCCGAGACGGCACCTGCGCCGGAGGGCGACCGGGTCCACGTCGCGGCGATGATCAACAAGTGGGGGGTGCGCGGACTTCACGCGCTGATCGACTCGCTGCTCGAGCACGCGTCGGAGCCGCTCCACCTGTGGGTGCTTGCCCTCCCGGGCCTCGACGAGGAGCTCGACGCCGGGCTCGCCGAGCGCTTTCCGGACCTGTCGTTCAGTCGCGTGCCGCTGCGCGGCCTCGGCGCGGGCCTCGTCACGCCGGCGGGAGAGCAGTCCAGGCCCAAGGACGTCGCGCGACTGCTGCTCGCCGACCTGCTGCCGGGCGTGGACCGCCTGGTCCTCCTCCCCGTCCCCTCGGTGGTCGAGGCGGACGTCGCCGAGCTCGCCGCGCTCGACCTCGGCGGCAGGCGCCTCGCCGCCCCGACCCGCCCGGGCCGGGACGACAGCGGCTTCGCGGTGGTCCACGCCGCCGCACTGCGCCTCAGCGCGCGCCCCGACGCCGCCGCGACGCTGCGGCGCACCGCCCACGCGCGCCATGCCTTCGACTTCGACGCGTTCACCGACGAGCCGCTCGTGCTCGACCTCGCGGGGCTCCGGGCCGACGGCTTCGGCGACGAGGCGCTGAGGCTCGTCCAGGCCTACGGGCTCACCGATCTCGAGGTCCTGCACTTCGTGGCCGGCGCCGACCGCGCCGAGATCCCGGCGCCGTGGGCCGTCGTGCCGACCCGCACGCCCGTGGGCACGCCGAAGCTCGTGCACTGGGCCGACCGGATCAAGCCCTGGCAGGCGCTGCTCACGCCCGAGCGCGACCGCTGGCGGCGCCATGCCCGCGGCTGAGTCGCTCCGCCGCCGCGCGCTCGGCCCGCTCGCCGTCGCCGTCCACCGGGCCGCGCTCATGATCACCGCGAAACTTGTGTCCCGCCGACTCAAGGGGTCAGACCCCTCGCCGATCCCGCCTGCAGAGCCGCAGACCGGAGGGGTCAGACCCCCTCGGGTGCGGTTCCTGCTCGCTCATGCCTGGGGGATGGGCGGGACGATCAGGACCACGTGGACGATCGCCGAGCACCTCGCCGAGCGCCGCGACGTGGAAGTGGTGAGCGTGTTCCAGCGGCGCGAGAAGGCGTTCTTCCGCTCGCGTCTGAAGCCCTGGGCGCTCGACGACCAGCGGCGACCACGGGGCATGCTCGGGAGGTTGCCGAGCCTGCTCGTGCACCCCGAGGACTACGCCTACGCGTGGTGCAGCCTGCGCACGGACCTCGCGTTGCTGCGCTGGCTGCGCTCGCTCGACGGCGGCGTGCTGGTGACCACGCGGCCCGCGTTCAACCTCCTCGCGGCGCGGCTGGCCCCTCCCGGCGTGATCACTGTCGGTCAGGAGCACATGCACTTCGCCTCGCACCGGCCGCGGCTGCGCGAGGACATGCGCCGGTATTACGGCGCCCTCGACGCTGTGACAGTGCTCACCAGCGCCGATGAGCGCGAGTACGGCGCGCTCCTCGCCGGCGCGCGCACGCGCGTCGCGCGGATCCCGAACCCGCTCCCGCCCGCGACCGCTGCACCGCCCGTCTCGGCCCAGACCGCACCGATCATCGTGGCCGCCGGCCGGCTGACGCGCCAGAAGGGCTTCGACCTCCTGATCGCGGCCTTTGCGCGGATCGCCGGGCAGGCCCCGGCCTGGCGGCTGCGCATCTACGGCAGCGGGCCGGAGAAGGCGCGGCTGCAAGCGCAGATCGACGGCCTCTCGCTCAGCGACCGCGTCACGCTCATGGGCAGGAGCAAGCGACTCGACGAGGCGATGGCCGAAGGCTCGCTGTTCGCGCTGAGCTCGCGCTTCGAGGGCTTCGGCATGGTGCTCGTGGAGGCGATGGCGGCCGGCCTGGCCGTCGTGAGCTTCGACTGCCCGCACGGGCCCGCCGACATCGTCAGCGACGGCGAGGACGGCCTGCTCGTGCCGCCGGAGGACGTCGGCGGCCTCGCCGCGGCGCTGCTCGCGCTCGCCGGGGACCCGGAGCGGCGCCGCCGCATCGCGCGCGCCGGGCTCGAGACCGCGCGTGGGTACGATCTTGCAGCCGTCGGCCCGCGCGTGGAAACGCTGCTGGCGGCGCTGACCGGCCGCTAGGCTCCCACGGCCTTGACCACGGGGGTGACGGACATTCCAGAGGCCGGTCCGACGTCCGCGGCGGAGCCGGCGGCCGTCGGGTCCTCCGTCGCCGTGGCCGTGGTGCTCGCCACCGCGGCCGACGCCGGCGGGCGGCCCGCCGCGCTGCTGCCGTTCGCCGGCGGCACGCTGCTCGGCCGGCTCACGGGCCAGCTCTCGGAGCTGGGCGTCCGGGCGACCGTCGTCATCACGCGGCCCGCCTGGGAGGCCGGCATCCGGAGCGAGGTCCGCCCCGGGGTGGAGGTCGTGGCGAGCGAGTCGCCGGTCGCCGACCTGCGCGTGATCGAGAGCCTCGCCGGCGAGGCCGAGGGCGCGATGCTGATCGCCTACGGGGACATCGCCGTCCACCGCGAGGCCCTCGCCTCGCTGATCACCGACCCGCGCGTCAGCACCGGCATCCTGGCCGGCGGCCGGCGGCGGCCGATGGCCTTCCGCGTGCAGAGCCGCCGCGGCAGGCTCATCAGCGCGGCCTCGCCCTACCACACGGTCCGCCGCCCGAACGCGACCTTCCTCGGCGTGCTCCGCGTCGGCCCGGCGCAGCTCGGCGCCCTCGCCGCCGGCGCCGCCGCGCTCTCCCCGCTGGTGGCGGACGTGCCTCCCGCGTGGTCGGAGGAGCTCGGCCGCAAGGCCGAGCGCTGGCGCGACATGCTGGCCACCACCGGCGAGGGCGGCCAGGACGACGACTTCGCCGCCCCCGAGGACGACGAGAGCTTCGAGGACCGGCCCGAGGAGGAGCCGCGGCACCTGGTCCTGGAGCCCGACGCCGAGGCGCGGCTGCAGACGCGGCTGGCCGGAGCGCCCGACGACGTCGCGGCGCTCCTGCTCGTCGCCCTCGTGCGCGGCGGCGCGCCGGTCAGCACCGTCTACCTGCGGCGCATGCTGTGGAGCCGCCCGCTCTCGGCGGCCGTGGCCGCGGACGTGGCGAGCCGGCTCGGCGACTACGACGAGGACGCGCTGCTGCTCGACTCGGCGGTCAAGGGCGCCGACGGCTTCTTCACGACGTTCTTCGTCAGCCCGTACTCGAAGTACATCGCGCGCTGGGCGGCGCACCGCGGGCTGACCCCGAACCAGGTCACGATCGCCTCGATGCTGATCGGCATCCTCGCCGCCGCCGCCTTCGCGACCGGCGAGCGCTGGGGCCTGATCGCCGGCGCGATCCTGCTGCAGGCCTCGTTCACCGCCGACTGCGTGGACGGCCAGCTCGCCCGCTACACGCGCAACTTCTCCAAGCTCGGCGCCTGGCTGGACTCGATCTTCGACCGCTCGAAGGAGTACCTCGCGTTCGCCGGCCTGGCCGTCGGCGCGAGCCGGACCGGCGACGACGTGTGGGTGCTGGCCATCGCCGCGATCACGCTGCAGACCGTCCGGCATATGTCGGACTTCGCGTACATGTCCGTCCGCAGCGTCACCACCGACGTGGTGAAGGGCCCCGCGCTCGAGCAGCCGCTCGACGCCGCGGGCGTGGCCGCCGAGCGGCGGTCGAGCGGCCCGGCCGCGCCGCCGCCCGCCCCTTCCCCGGCCACGCGCGTGCTCGCGCTCTGGCGGCGCACCGACCGCTCGCGGCAGATGCGCTGGATCAAGCGCATGATCGCCTTCCCGATCGGCGAGCGGTTCGCGCTGCTCTCGATCACCGCGGCCCTCTTCACCCCGCGCGCCGCGTTCGTCGCGCTGCTCACGTGGGGCGGGATCGCGTTCGTGTACATGCACGGCGGACGGGTGCTGCGGTCGATCCGATGACGCCGATCGACCACTACCGCGACGACGGGCCGCTCGCGCGGGCGCTCGGGCGGCTGCTCGGCCCGGTCGCGCCTCCGGCGCCGCTGCTCCTGCTGGCCGCCGTGGCGCCGCTCATCGCCGTCATCGCCGTCGAGGGCGCCGAGGCGTCGCGCGGGCTCGCGGCCGCCGTGATCGCCTGGGCCGTGGTGCTCGGCGGCGCCTCGAGCGCCCGCCCCGGGCGCCTCGAGACCCGCTGGTCGGAGCCCGCGCTCCTGCGCACGATCGAGTTCGCCGGGCTCGCGTGGATCGCCGGATTGGAGAGCGAGTCGGCCTACCCGGCGGCCTTCGCCCTGCTCGCGGTGCTCACCTTCCGCCACTACGACCTCAGCTACCGGCTGCGCCAGGTCGGCGTCGCGCCGGCCCCGTGGGTCGGGGCGCTGGCGGGCGGCTGGGACGGCCGGCTGATCGTGGCGTTCGCGCTGTTGCTGGCCGGCGTGCTGGAGGTCGGCTACTTCGTCGCCGCCGGCGTGCTCGCCGTCGCCTTCACGGCCGAGGCCGTGGCCGCGTGGCGCCGCAGCGGGCCGAACGCCGGAGGACTCGACGAGGAGGGTGAGGTCGCGTGATCGGGATGGTGCTGGCCGCGGGCGCGGGGAAGCGCCTCGGACCGGAGACGGCGGAGCTCCCGAAGACGCTGCTCGGCGTCGACGGCGACCGCACGATCCTCGACATCGCGCTCGGGAACTTCCGCGCGGTCGGCCTCGAGCGGGCGGCGATCGTCACCGGCTACGCGCACGAGCGGATCGCCGAGCGGCAGGAGGCGCTCGAGGAGCGCTACGGCCTCGAGCTCGAGCTCGTCTACAACCCGAAGGCGCTCGAGTGGAACAACGCGTACTCGCTGTGGTGCGCGCGCGACCTGTTCTCCGAGGGCGTCCTGCTCGCGAACGGCGACACGGTGCATCCGGCCTCGGTCGAGGAGTCGCTGCTCGCCGCCCGCGGGCCCGAGCTGCTGATCGCGGTCGACGACGCCAAGCCGCTGGCCGAGGAGGAGATGAAGGTCCACGTGACGGCCGACGGCTACCTGGACCGCATCAACAAGGCGCTCGACCCGGCCACGGCGCAGGGCGAGTACATCGGCGTCACGCTGATCGAGCCCGCCGCCGCGGCCGCGCTCGCCGGCGCTCTTCAGGCGACCTTCGAGCGCGACCCGCAGCTCTACTACGAGGACGGCTTCCAGGAGTTCGCCGACCGCGGCGGCAAGGTCGGCATCGCCCCGATCGGCGAGGTCGAATGGGTCGAGGTCGACGACGCGCGCGACCTCGCCCGCGCACGGGAGGTCGCGTGCCGCTGCTGACCCGCATGGTCGGCACCCCGCTCACGATCGACATCGGACCGGGAGCGGTGGCGGGGCTCGGCCCGCTGCTCGCGGACCGCCGGATCTCCAGCGGCGGCCACGTGGCGGTGATCGTCGGCCCGGGGCTCGGCGAGGAGATCGCCGCCACCTGCCGGCCGCTGCTCGCCAACGCCGAGATCTGGAACGTGGAGGGCGGATCCGTCCAGGCCGGCGCGGAGCTCGCCGCCCGCCTGCGCCAGGGCTTCTACGACGCCGTCGTCGGCATCGGCGGCGGCCGCACGCTCGACGTCTCCAAGTACGCCGCCAGCCTGTCCGGCCTCCCGCTGGTGGCGGTGGCCACCAGCCTCGCCCACGACGGCATCGCCTCGCCCGTGGCCTCGCTGGAGGACGACGCGGGCCGCAAGACGTCGGTCGGCGTGCAGATGCCGATCGCCGTGGTCGTCGACCTCGACTACGTCCGCCGCAGCGAGCCGGCGATGCGGCGGTCGGGGATCGGCGACGCGATCAGCAACCTCTCGGCGATCGCCGACTGGCGGCTGGCCGAGCGCGAGCGCGGCGAGGCGGTCGACGGCGTGGCCGTCACCTTCGCGCGCGTGGCCGCCACGTCGATCGTCCACCGCGAGGACGGGATCGAGGACGACGGCTTCCTGATCGCGCTCGCCGAGGCGCTGGTGCTCTCCGGCCTGGCCATGGCCACCGCCGGCTCGAGCCGGCCCTGCAGCGGCGGCGACCACGAGATCCTCCACGCCGTCGACCACCTCTTCCCCGGCACCGCGACCCACGGCGAGCTGGCCGGCGCGGCCAGCCTCTTCACCTCCTTCCTGCGCGGCGACGACGGGCTCACGGCCGGGATCGACGCCTGCCTCACCCGCCACGAGCTGCCGCGCACGCCCGCCGACCTCGGGCTGACGGACGAGCAGTTCGCGCAGGCCGTCGTCCAGGCGCCGGACACCCGGCCCGATCGCTTCACCATCCTCGAGCACCTCGCGCTCGACGCGGCCGCGGTCCGCGAGCGCGTCGACGCGTTCGGCGCCGCCTACGGGCGATGACCGGCCCCTCGATCGCGGAGCTGCGGGCGGCGACGCAGCCGGCGTCGATCTTCGAGCGCGACAGCGGCGAGCACTGGGCCGGGAAGCTCTACATCCGCAAGGCGTCGCCGTACCTGACCCGGCAGCTCATCCGGACGCCGATCACGCCCAACGGCGTCACCTGGCTGATGATCCTGTCCGGCGTCGCGGCGGCGGGGGTCCTGGCCCTCCCCGGAGTCCTCGCGGCCGCCGGCGCGGCGGCGCTGATCCAGCTGCAGATCCTGCTCGACTGCAGCGACGGCGAGCTGGCGCGCTGGAGGAACGTGCGGTCGCCGACCGGCGTCTACCTCGACCGCGTCGGCCACTGGGTCACCGAGACGCTGCTGCCGATCGCGCTCGGGATCCGCGCCGACGAGCCGGTCCTGGGCCTCGTGGTCGCCGTGCTCGTGCTGTGGATCAAGGGCGAGTCCGCGCTCGTGACGGTGGCGCGCGCCGAGTCGGGCCTGCCTCCCGCCGCCGATACGCAGGCGGTCGCGGCGCCGCGCCTCGGGCTCCTCGCGCGGGCGCGCCGGGCGCTGCGGCGGCTGCCGTTCTACCGCGCGTTCGTGGCGATGGAGCTCACGCTGCTCGCGCTGGTGGCGTCGTTCTTCGACGACGGCTCGCGGGTGCTCGTCATCGCGCTGATCCCCGTCGCGGCGATCACGGTGCTCGGCCACGGGCTCGCGATCCTCACCTCCGGCCGCCTCCGATGATCGGCTGCGTGGTGCTGACCCAGGGCCGTCGGCCGGCGGAGCTGGCGGCCGCGCTCGAGTCGCTCCGCGTCCAGACCGCCGAGACCGACGTCGTGGTGGTCGGCAACGGCTGGACGCCGGCCGGGCTGCCGGAGGGCGTGCGGTCGGTCGCCCTCGGCGAGGACCGCGGCATCCCGGCCGGCCGCAACGCGGGCGTGCCGGCGGTCGGCGGCGACCTCGTCTTCTTCCTCGACGACGACGCCCGGCTCGCCGGGCCGGACGCGCTCGCGCTCGTCCAGGAGCGGTTCGAGGACGAGTCGCTCGGCCTGCTGCAGCTCCGGGTGAAGGCGTCCGACGGCGGCGCCGCGCCGCGCGACTGGGTCCCGCGCCTGCGCGTCGGAGATCCCGCGCGCTCGAGCGACGTGACGGCCGTGTGGGAGGGCGCCGTGGCCATCCGCCGCGAGCTCTTCGACCGGGTCGGCGGCTGGCCGGAGCCGTTCCGCTTCGCCCACGAGGGGATCGACCTCGCCTGGCGCGTGATGGACACCGGCGCGCGCGTGGCCTACGCCGGCGACATCGCCGTGCTGCACCCGGCGTACCGCACCGCCCCGCACGACTACTCGGCCTACTACGGCGCCCGCAACCGCGTGTACCTGGCGCGCCGCAACCTCCCGCTGCCGCTCGGCGTCCTCTACGTCGCGGGCTTCGCGCTGCGCACGCTGCCGCTGCTCCGGTCGCCCGACCGGGCGCGCGCGGCGCTGCGCGGCTATCGAGACGGCGTGCGCGGCGAGTGCGGCCCGCGCCGCCGCCTGAGCGTGAAGACTCTGTGGCGAATGACCCGAGCCGGGCGGCCTCCGGTCATCTAGCGGCTAGCCTCTCCGTGCCTTGAGCAGCGTCCCCGTCACCGAGCCCCCCGCAGACTCGCACCACCGCGAGGACGAGTTCACGTCCGAGCGGCACGTGTACGAGCCGCATCGCGTCGGCCTGCCGCCGCTCGGCCCGTACTTCCGCGAGCTGTGGCGGCGGCGCGAGTTCGCGTTCGAGCTGTCGCGCACGACGCTGCGCGCGCAGCACTACAACACGGCGCTCGGCCTGCTCTGGCTCGTCCTCAGCCCGCTGCTCCTCGCGTGCGTCTACTTCGTGCTCGTCGACATCCTGCGGGCGCGTACGGGCGGCATGGTCTTCTTCGCGCACCTGATGGCGTGCCTGTTCATCTACTACTTCGTCACCGACGCGATCCGGCAGGCGGTGCGCTCGGTGGTCGGCGGCGGCCGGCTCATCCTCAACACCGCGTTCCCGCGGGTGCTGCTCCCGGGCGCCTCGGTGGTGACCGCCTTCTGGCGCTTCCTCCCGACGATCGCCATCTACGTCCCGGTGCACCTCGCGGTCGGGCTGCCCGTCGGCCCCGAGCTGCTGTGGCTGATCCCGATCTTCCTGCTGTTCGCCGTGCTCGCCACCGGGCTGGCGATGCTCGTCGCCGCGGGCCAGGTCTACTTCCGCGACCTCAAGAACTTCCTCCAGTACGCGCTGCGGCTCTGGCTCTACGCGTCGCCGATCCTCTACCTCGCCGCCGAGGTGCCGGACCGCTACCGGTTCCTGCTCGTCCTGAACCCGCTCTCGCCGATGCTGACGGCGTGGAGCGACGTGCTCGACCGCGGCGTGGCCCCCGACCCGACCGACCTGCTGGTCGGCGCCGTGTGGGCGTTCGCCTTCCTCGTCGCCGGCGCGCTGTTCTTCATCTCCCGGGAGCGTGAGTTCGCTGTCCGTCTCTGAGCACACGCGGATCCGGGTGGAGGACGTGTCGGTGACCTACCGCACGTCGCTCGAGAAGGCCCCGACGCTGAAGAGCACGCTGCTGCGGCTCGGCCGGCGCGAGCGCGTCGTGCGCGAGATCCAGGCGCTCAAGGGCGTCTCGTTCAGCGTGCCCGAGGGCAAGGTCATGGGCGTCGTCGGCGCCAACGGCGCCGGCAAGTCGACCCTCATGCGCACGGTGGCGGGCATCCTGCCGCCCACGTCCGGGCGCGTCGAGGTGCACGGCCGGGTGTCGACCCTGCTCTCGCTCGGGATCGGCTTCAACCGCAAGCTCACCGGCCGCCAGAACGTGGTGCTCGGCGGCCTGGCCGCCGGGCTGACCCGCGCCGAGCTGGCCGAGAAGTACGACGAGATCGTCGACTTCGCCGAGCTCGAGGACTTCATGGACATGCCGATGCGGACCTACTCGTCCGGCATGTACGGGCGGCTCGCCTTCGCCGTGGCGGTGACGATGCACCCGGACATCCTCATCATCGACGAGGCGCTCTCGGTCGGCGACGCGCGCTTCCGCCGCAAGTCGTTCGAGCGCATGCGCGAGCTGTGCGGCGAGAACCGGACGATCCTGCTCGTCAGCCATGCGCTCGGCAGCATCGAGAAGCTCTGCGACGAGGCCATCTGGATGGACAAGGGCACGATGCGGATGTGGGACGAGCCGCACGCGGTGATCGAGGCGTACACGGAGTTCCTCGGCGTGCGGGAGGAGGACCCCGTCACGATGGAGGACGTATGACGCGGATCAGCGTCGTCGTCCCCATCTACAACGTCGAGGAGTACCTCGGCTCCTGCCTGCGCTCGCTGTCGGCGCAGAGCGCGGGCGACCTCGAGGTGATCATGGTCGACGACGGGTCGACCGACTCGAGCGCCCAGATCGCCGCGGAGTTCGCGCAGCGCGACCCGCGCTTCCGGCTCGTGAGCCAGCCCAACGCCGGCCTCAGCGCGGCGCGCAACACCGGTCTCGACGAGGCGCGCGGCGAGTTCCTCGCCTTCCTCGACAGCGACGACGTGCTCCCCGCCGACGCGTACGAGCGCCTGCTCGGCGCGCTCGAGGAGACGGGCTCGGACTTCGCCACCGGCAACGTCCACCGGCTCGAGGGCACCGACACCGCGCAGGCGCCGTTCCTCGCCCGCACGTTCGAGCGGACCCGGCTGCGCACCCACGTCACGCGCTTCCGGCCGCTGCTGGCCGACCGCACGGCGTGGAACAAGCTCTACCGGCGCGACTTCTGGGACCGGCACGGCTTCCGCTTCCCCGAGGGGCGGCTGTACGAGGACATCCCGGTCACCCTGCCCGCGCACTTCTCCGCCCGCAGCGTCGACGTGCTGGCCGAGCCCGTCTACTACTGGCGGATCCGCGAGCGGTCGATCACGCAGCGGCGGCTCGAGCTCCGGGCGCTGCTCGACCGGCTGACGGCGATCGAGGAGGTCCGCGACCACCTGGCCGCGAACGGGCCGCGCAAGGGGCTCAAGTGGTACGAGCAGAGCGCGATCGCCGACGACCTGCGGCTGCACCTCGACCTGCTCGACCGCGCCGACGACGAGTACCGCGAGCTGTTCCTCGACCGCGCGGGCGCGTTCGTCGAGCGCGCCGGCTGGGACGTGCTGCGCTCGCTGCCCGCCATCGACCGGCTCAAGTGGCACCTCGTCCGCGAGCGGCGGATGCCGGAGCTGCTGGAGGTCCTGCGCTTCCAGCAGCAGGACCTCGCCTCCACCCCGCCGCTGCGGATCCGCGGCCGCTGGTACGGCGACTACCCCTTCCGCACCGACCCCGAGCTGCGCATCCCCGGCTGGGTCTACCGGCTCGGCCGCCAGGACATCGACCTCGCGCCCAGCGCGCACGTCGCGGCGCTCGAGCGCGACGGCGACCGCGTCGTGATCCGCGGCAGCGCCGCGATCCAGGCCGCGTCGCGCGAGGCCCAGCGCGTGACGCTGGTGGCCGTGCGCCCGGGCCGCTGGCAGGCGCTGCGCAGCCGGATCGCCGCCGTGCGCATGTCCACGACCGGCAGCTCGCGGGAGGGCTTCGTGGCCCGGCTCGACCCCCGGGCCTTCCGCCGCGAGGGCGACTGGGAGCTGTCCGTCCACGTGCGCGCCGGCGCGCTCAGCCGCCGCCGCTCGCGCTTCGTGCTCGACGTCCCGCGCTCCGCCTCGGCGGTCAACGTGCCGCTCGGCGCCGACGGGATGCTGACCGTGGCCGCCACGGCGTGGGGCAAGCTCGTCGTGCGCGTGCGGCGCGAGTGGATGGCGATCGCCGAGCACCGGCTCGACGGCGACGAGGCGCTCGAGCTGTCCGGCCGGGTCTACGCCGAGGCGGGCGCCGACGCCGTGCTCGAGCTGCGCCGCGAGACCGACGCGCTGACGCTGACGTTCCCGCTCGACGTGGACGGCGAGGCGTGGAGCGCCCGGCTCCCGCTCGGCGAGCTGCGCTCGATCGCGCCGCCCGCCGACCTCGATCCGGACGTGGACGCCGTGTGGGAGCTGTGGGCGGTCGGCGGCGGCCTGCGGATCCCGCTGTCGGTCCTGGACGGGACGGGCGACGTCCTCACCCGCACGCGCCAGGGCGGCGCCGCGCTGAAGGTTCAGCCCGAGGAGGCGCGCGCCGGCAGCCAGGTCGAGCGCACGTAGTCGACGACGTGCGTCCCGGCGGGCGCCGTGATCGGCACCACGCCCGCGGGGAGCGGCTCGCCGGCCGACAGGGCGTGGAAGATCTCCCACTCGCGGTGCTTGCGCCGGGTGCGCGCGGAGCGGGCGAAGTCCCGGTCCGACCAGTGGGCGAACTCGTCGGCGGCGAGGTGCTTGAGCTCGATGCACGTCCAGTCGGGGAGCGTCACCGTGGCGATCGGCTCGTGCCACAGGGGCAGCTCCCACTCGAGCGCCTTCGCGAAGGTGTAGCCGGGCCCGTTGGGCCACGCCCACGGCTCGCAGTTGCGCAGCCCGGTGTCGAGGTACGCGCGCCGCGAGCCGTCGGTGTAGAGCGCGTGGCGCGGGATCCGCACCACGGACTCGGTGCCCTCGAGCTGCCAGGAGAGCCCGCGCAGGGCCGCGACCGCGGCGTCGGTGAGGACCATGTCGCCGTCCCACTTGAGCGCGTACGCGGTGCGGACGTGCGAGAACGACCAGTTGTAGAAGTGGGCCAGGCTGTGGACCGAGTCGGCCGGCGTGCCCAGGTGCTCGGCGCCGCAGCGCGCGACGCTGAACGGGTACTCGTGGACCTCGAGCCGGTCCAGCGCGCCGAGGCCGGCCGCCACGCCGCGGGCGACGTCGACGCTGCCGTCGGTCGACCCGTTGTCGACCATGACCACGCGCTCGACCGCGCGCAGGAGCGGCGGCAGCACCCACGGGAGCGACTCCGCCTCGTCGCGGATGCGCAGCACGCCGGTGAAGCCCGGGGCGAGCGGCGCGTCCTCCCAGGCCCAGCGGACGTCGTAGGGCCCGGGGGCGCGCGGCTCCGGCCGGCGCGCGAGCCGGTGGAGCTGGCCGATGCGCTCGTGCTGGGAGATCGTGTCGCGCAGCACCGGCAGCAGCGGCGCCACGTTGAGCTCCCACTCGTTCGGCAGCAGGTCGTCGTCCGGCGCCGCCGCCGAGTAGCCGTAGGCCTCGAAGTCGGCGGCGTAGCGGGTCCGCAGCGCCGCCGTCGCGGCCTCGTCGTACGCGTGCGGGGGCAGCGGGACGCGGCCGCGGTTCTCCCGCGGGACGTCCACCGGGCGGCGCACGTGCGCGCGCAGGAGCGCGAGCGTCTCGCCGAGCTGCTCGACGCGGCCGACGTGGTCCAGCGGCATGCCCGCCAGGAGGTCGTGCTGCACCGCCCAGTGGACGTCCTCGGCCGCGCCGTCGCCGACGGCCGCGACGAAGCGCCGGAAGTCCTCGAGCAGCTCGGCGGGGTCGCGCGGCTCGCGCGGGAACCAGGCCTCGGCGCCGAAGCCGGCGACGAAGCGCGGCTCGCGCAGCAGCAGCTTGGACTGCCAGGCCGACCACAGGCGGCGGCGCGGGTCGCGGACCATCGAGAAGCGCAGCCAGCCGTCCTCGCCCAGCACGCGGTCGCGCTCGGCCCCCTCGTAGTCGGCGAGCCGGTGGCCCTCCTCCCACAGGCTCATGTCGTGCACGGTGAGGGCGGGCGAGACCTCCGGGAGCGTGGAGGTCGCGAAGCGGTCCAGGTCGAGGCCCGCCAGCTCGGCGAGGAGCCACAGCATGCTCGTGCAGCCCGCCTTCGGGACCGGCACGTAGACCACGCGCAGCTCGGGGAGCACGACCGTGCGCTGCAGCACGTGGTTGGAGAACGGCGTGCTGGGCGCGGAGGTGATGACTGCCACGCGGCTGCACGCTAGTGCCGCCGCGGGGCGAACTTGCGAATTTCTCGTGTCCGTAACCGGAGGCCGCCTCCCGGCCGCCAGACTGCGCGCCGATGGGAACACGACGAACGCTGGTCCTCGTGGCCGGGTCCGGCCGCAGCGGGACCAGCCTGCTCGCGGGCATCCTCCAGCGGCTGGGCTTCCACGTGCCGCAGCCCGAGGTCCCCGCCGACGACACGAACCCGCGCGGCTTCGGCGAGTCGCAGTGGGTGGTCGACTTCCACACGGCGCTGCTGGAGCGCGCGCGGGTGCAGGTGGCCGACGCCCGGCCCGCCGCCTGGGCCCACACGGCCGAGATCGGCTTCGACCCGGCCGTCGAGCGGCAGCTGCGGACCTGGCTCGAGCGCGAGTTCGCCGAGCACGACCACCTCGTCGTCAAGGACCCGAGGCTGTGCTGGTTCATCCCGCTCTGGCGCCGCTGCGGCGAGGCCGCCGGCGCGACGCCGGGGTTCGTGACGATGGTCCGGCACCCGGCGGCGGTGGTGGACAGCAAGCAGCGCTCGTACGGCGGCTGGCAGGGTGACGTGGGCCGCACCGCCGGCTGGGTCAACCAGACGCTGTTCACCGAGCGGGCGACGCGCGACGCGCCCCGGACCTTCGTCCGCTACGACGCGCTGCTCGCCGACTGGACGCAGACGATCGGCCGCGTCGGCGAGGCGCTCGACCTCGCGGCGATCCGCGACGCCCCGGCGCCCGCCATGCGGCGCGTGCACGAGTTCGTCGACCGCTCGCTGAACCGGTCGCGGCCCGATTGGGGCGACACGCGGATCCCCGAGCCGCTGCGCGACCTGGCCGAGCGGACCTTCGAGCTGGTTTCCGAGCCCGCCGCGTCGCCGGAGCGGCTCGACGCGGCGCGCGCCGCGTACGTCGACCTCTACGAGCAGGCCGAGGCGATCGCGCAGTCCTCGGTGGCCGCCAACCGGCGGCCTCCCTCACCCGCCGCCCGGCTCCCGCGGCCCGCCGCGAGCCTCATGCGCCGCGTGCCGAAGCGCTTCCGCCACCGCATCCCGCTGCGCTGGCGGCAGCGGCTGATCGGCGTCGTGGCGGGGCGTTAGACGCCGCAGCCGGGAGCGGCGAAGACGCGCCACGACCGGTTGCGGTAGATGCGCTGGAAGCCGGCCGGCGGGCGCACGAGCGGCAGCGTTCCGACGCGCAGGTTGTAGATCCGGCGCGTCGACCAGTTGCGGCGCGGGAGCAGCAGCAGGCGGCTCATCTCGCTCTGGCCGCCGGCCACCGTGCCCACCGAGCCGGGATCGCCGCCGAGCCAGTAGCGGATGAAGGGGATCGGGCGGTGGTCGCCCGTGGTGAGCGGCGCGCAGCGGGCGAAGGCCGCGCGCACCGCCGGGGCCTCGGCGGCGCGCTGCAGGTCGCGGTACATCGTGCCGTCGAGCCGCAGCCGCTGGTCCACGCCGCGCAGCTCGGCGGCGTGCCACGGGATGTAGGCGAGCGAGAGGCTGAGGATCAGGGCCCCGATGACCTGCCAGGCGCGGCGCGAGCGGCTGACCGGGAGCATCGTCCAGCCGGCGACGGCCAGGCCGTAGAAGACCGTGAGCAGGACGGCGGGCGTCTCGACGTAGCGGCGGATCAGCGGCAGCCCGAACAGCGGGCCGAGCGCGAAGACGGCGATCATCACCCCGACGACGGCGAGCGGCAGCACCGCCCGGCGGCGGGTGTACCTCCACGCGAACGCGAGGCCGAGCGGGATGCCGATCACGAGCGGCTCGCGCAGGACGAAGCCGAAGTAGCGGAAGGTCCAGTACGGGACGTCCTGGATGCTGCGCCGGCGGTCGGCCTCCTCGGCCAGCGCCGCGGTGCCGTGCAGCGAGTGCAGCGGGTCGCCGGTCACCAGCCAGTCGGTGCCGGCCCAGATCAGCGGGCCGGCGGCCACGAGCAGCGCCGCGCGCACGCGCGCGCGCGAGTCCGAGGCGGGCCAGAGCCACAGCCAGTACGCCGCGGCGAGCACCCACGCCTCCGGGCGCAGCAGTCCGGCCAGGGCGAGCAGGATCAGCACCGGCGCGCCGCGGCGCGGGCGCCGGGCCTCCAGCAGCACCGCCCCCACGACGAGCGCCGCGAACGGGAGGTCCTGGTAGCCGAGCAGCGCGTCGCGCTCGATGGCGGGGCGCGTGAGCACCACGACGGCGGCGACGATGCCGACTGCCGGGGAGAACAGCTCGGCGCCGAGGCGGTACGTGAGGTAGACGAGCGCGCCGAAGAACAGGAGCGTCGCCCACAGCACCGCGGACGGCGCGGCGGCCCCGAACGGCAGCGCGAACGAGCTCAGCAGCGTGGCCAGCGGGTGCGGCGTGGGCGCGAAGTCCGCCGTGTACTCGGGCGTGAAGCCGTGCCACGCGTCGCGCGCCCACAGCAGCGCCCACTGGGCGTCGTAGTTCACGTACGACGGCCGGTAGAGCAGGAACATCGCGACGGCGACGCCGACGATCGTGGCCAGCGCGACGACGACGTTCCGGCGGAGCGCCGAGCGCCCCTGGACGCTCGGGACCAGCGGCGGAGGTGACGGCGCAGGCCTCGGGGGCGTCACGGTGGCCATCCGCGCCGCCACGATAGCGCCCGCGCAGGCGTGCGATCGTGCATCGGTCACGTTTGCACAACGCCCGTGAGGCCGTCCGCCGCGCCGCTAGGGTTGGCCGACCTTGGCCGCCTCGCTGTCGCTGCTCGCCCTCGCAACGCCCATCCAGGGCGGGCTGCTCGTCGCGACGGCGCTGGCGACGGGCTTCGCGCTGCTCACCACCGATCGCCGGCGGCGCGCGCTGGCGATGCTCGCGGCGCCCGTGCTCGCCGCCCTCGCGGTGGGCAGCCTGGCCGCCGACCTCGACGTCCCGGACGTGTCGCCGCTGATCGCCGCGGCCGGCGTCGTGGGCGCGGCGATCGTCGTCGTCCTCGCGTGGCTCGTCCACCGGCGGCCGGCGTTGTTCGCGCTGCTCGCGGTGGCGGCCCTGCCGTTCCGGCTGCCGGTCTCGATCGGCGACACGGCCGCGAACCTCCTGCTCCCGCTGTACGCGGTGATCGCGGCCGGCACGCTGGCCTACGCGTGGCGGACGCTGCGCGCCACCGAGGAGCCCGAGCCGGAGCCCGAGCGGGAGAAGCTGCTGCGGCGCGTGATCTGGGCGTTCGCGGCGGTGCTCGTCCTCTACGGCCTGCAGTCGACCTACTCGTCCGACGTCGAGACGGCGATCAAGAACGCGTGCCTGTTCTACGTGCCGTTCGCGCTGCTCTTCCTGCTGCTGCTCGAGGTGCGCTGGAGCCGCCGCGTCCTGCGCTGGAGCCTCACGATCACCGTCGGGCTGGCGCTCGCGTTCGCCGCGATCGGGTGCGTGGAGTTCGCCACCGGGCACCTGCTGATCAGCAACGCCAAGGTGGTCGAGGCCAACGACCTGCTGCCGTACTTCCGCGTCAACTCGCTGTTCTTCGACCCGAACATCTACGGCCGCTACCTGGCGCTGACCATGATCCTGCTGGCCGCCGTGCTGCTCTGGACCCGGCGCCGGCGCGAGGCGCTGATCATCGCGGGCGCGCTCGCGCTGCTGTGGGCCGGCCTCGTGTTCTCGCTCTCGCAGTCGAGCTTCGCCGCGCTGCTGCTCGGCCTCGCCGTGCTCGCCGGGCTGCGCTGGAAGGCGTGGCCGGTGCTGGCCGGCGTCGGCTTCGCCGCCGTCGTGGCGATCGGGCTCGTGCTCTTCGCGCCGTCGGCGCTCAACCTCGAGACCGGCAGCCTGGACGAGCTCGACCGCGCGACCAGCGGGCGCACGAACCTGATCGGCGGCGGCCTGCGGATGGTGCGCGACCGGCCGATCCTCGGGTTCGGCTCGGGCGCGTACGCCGAGGAGTACCGCGAGCGCGAGCGGGTCAGCTCCGAGAAGGTGGCCGCGGCGTCGCACACGATCCCGCTGACGGTGACGGCCGAGCAGGGAGTGATCGGGCTCGCCGCCTACCTCGCGCTGGTGGCGTTCTCGCTCGCGCTGCTGTTCGACGGGCTGCGCGGGAAGCTCTCCCGGCGCCGCTGGCCGGGCTCGGCCGCCGTCACCCGCGCCGCGCTCGCGGCCGCCTACTGCGCGCTGATCCTGCACACGCTCGTCTACGCCGCGTACCTCGAGGACCCGCTCTCGTGGGTGCTGCTGGCCATCGCCGCCGGGCTGCGGGTGCAGGACATCGACAACGGGGACGGCGAGGTCTCCGGTCGCATCGCGTCACGCCTCGCGGCCTAGAGTGATCGGGATGCCGGCGGTCCGCCCGGAGTTCCAGCCGACGCTCCCCGCGCTCCTGCGCCGGCGCTTCGGGCTGCGCGAGCGGACCACGATCGCGCTGCTCCTGCTGGCGCTCGCGCTGCTGGCGGTCCTCGTCGTCCTCGTGCGCCCGCGCGTGGACAACGTGAGCAACGTCGTGCACTCCGGCGACCCGGCCTTCACGATGGAGTACGACAACCGCGCGCTCGAGTCGGTCGAGCCGCAGGGGGACGAGCTGGCGCGGCTCGAGGGCGAGCGCGGCCGCCAGTCGGTGCTGATCACGGTCCGGCCGCTGGACCTGCCGGCGAGCGGCGGCGACATCGCCCACGGCGCGCTCCCCACCTACGCGTCGGGGCACATCCGCGAGCTGGCGGCCGAGCTCGACCGGTTCGAGCTGCGCGCGCAGCACCGCGCGCGCGTGCAGCGCGCGCCCGGCTACGAGGTGCGCTTCCGGACGGGGCCGCCGGGGCGCCAGACGTTCGGCATCGACATCCTGCTGCTTCCCGACGAGGAGCAGACCGAGGGCGCGCTCCTGCTCAGCTTCCGCCGCGAGGTCGACGGCCCGCTCCGGCTCACCAAGCCCGAGCGCCGGTTCGCCAACCAGGCGAGCGAGGCGTTCCGCTCGCTGCGCTACGGCACGCTCCCGGGCTGACCTACTCCTCGGCCAGCCGCTTGATGGCGGCCAGCCGGGCATCCCACTCGACGGCGATCGCGGCCAGGTCGCGCGCCGTCGCGCCCAGCCGCTCGGGACGCACCGTGTAGCGGACCTCGCGGCCGCTCCGCCGCGACTCGACGAGCCCGGCGCGGTCGAGCACGCCGAGGTGCTTGACGACCGCCACGCGGCTGACCGGCAGGTCGCCGGCCAGCGTGGTGGCGGTCGCCTCGCCGCGCTCGGCGAGCAGGGTCAGCACCCGCCAGCGCGTTGGGTCGGCCAGCGCGGCGAAGACCCCGTCGCTCATCAGGCGGCCACGCGGGCGGCGTAGTCGCTCAGGTGGCCGAGCTCCTCCTTCCAGCCCTTCGTGTTGCCCTCGACCGCCTCGGCGATCGCGGCGGGCGAGCGGTCGAGCTGGTCGAAGCCGCTCTCGACCACGCGCAGGCGCGTGCCGCCGGCCTCCGGCTCGAGCGTGAACTCGACGAGCGTGGAGTTGCCCTCGGCCGGCTCGACGCCCGCGGCCGGGTACGGCACCCAGCGGTACGAGAAGCGCGTGTGCGGCTCGACGTCGACGATCCGCGCGTGAGCGACGCCGTAGTCGGCCCAGCGCATGGTCAGCGCGCCGCCCGGCCGGAGGTCGATCTCGGCGCCGGAGTCGGCGAACCAGCGGCCGATGTGCTCGGCCTCGGTGATCAGCGACCAGACCCGCTCGGCCGGCGCGTCGATCTGGATGTCCCGTTCGATCTGCATGAGGATGCCTCCCGGTCGATGTGTCACCGTAGGGTTACACACCCCGCGTCGAGATGCAACCCCGAGGTTACACGTCACCGGCCGCGTACCGGGCGGGAGCGGTCCCGACGGTGGCCGTGAACTCGCGGACGAGGTGCGCCTGGTCGTAGTAGCCGAGGTCGATGGCCAGGCGCGCCCAGTCCACGTCGCCGCCCGCGGTGGCGTGGGCGGCGGCCTCGTGCAGGCGGTAGCGGCGGATCACCCACGAGGGCCCGAGGCCCACGTAGTCGGCGAACAGCCGCTGCACGGTGCGCGCGCTGAGGCCCAGGCGCTCGGCCAGCTCGGACACCCGCGTGATGTCGCGGTCGGCCTCGAGGAGCTCCACCGCGCGGCCCGCCAGCTCCACGTTCGGGTCGGGCTCGCGCGGGAGCAGCGGGATGAGCGCGGCCTCCACGGCGGCCACCGCCCCCTCCAGGCTCGCCGCCTCGACGGCCGCCGTGAGCGTCTCGCCGTCGAGGCCCGGGAGCGTCGACGCCGGCACGCGCTGGTCGCGGATCGAGGAGACCGGGCGCTGGAGCAGCGGCCGGATCGCGCCCGGCCTCAGGCGCAGCCCGACCGCGCGGCCGGCGCCGGTGAGCGTGCGCTCGAACCGCTCGCGCAGCGGCCCGTACAGCCACGCCCCGCCCTCCTCCACGACCAGGTGCGGCGACGGGTGGGGCAGCGTCATCTGGCGGTGCGGCTCGCGGCCGCGCAGGTCCCAGACCACGATCCAGTGCCAGACCGCGTACGGCGCGAGCTCGGGCCCGGGGTCGAAGCGATGGAGGCCCCACGCGTCGTCGGGCGGAGTGTGGAGAACCCCCCTGACGGCCATGACGCAAGAGCATAGGTTCGGGCGATGCCCGTCATCAGCGTCGACGAGCTCCCGCGCGGGGAGAACTCGTCCATCTTCAACGGCCACGAGCACGACGCGCCGGTGTGCTTCTTCCTCAGCGAGCACCGCCCGAGCACCGGCCCGAGCCTGCACCGCCACGAGTACGAGGAGGTCGTGCCCGCCGGCACGCCGCACAAGTTCCTCAGCCGCGGCGAGACGCACCGGCAGATCAGCATCCACCCCGTCCCCCGCATGGAGACCGAGTGGCTCGAGTGACGCGAATCTCCAAGACGCGCGTCGTATCGTCGAGCTCATGCCGACCGTCACCGCGAGCTTCGAGATCACCGGGTGGGACGAGACCGTCTACGACGCCCCCGACGAAGGGCCGCCGATGGCCCGCGCGACCGTGCGCAAGCGGTTCAGCGGCCCGCTCGAGGGCACGAGCAGCGCCGAGCTGCTGACCGCCAAGGGCGACGGCGGCGCGGGGTACCTCGCGTCGGAGCGCGTCGAGGCGAGCCTCGAGGGCCGCCGCGGCACCTTCGTCATCCAGCACGGCGGGATCGGCGACGAGACCGAGCAGCGGGCGTTCGGCAGCATCGTCCCCGGCTCGGCGACCGGCGAGCTCGAAGGGCTGCGCGGCGACGCCACGTTCGCCCACGACGACGCCGGCGCGCGGCTGACGCTCAGCTACACGCTGGCGGGCACGCCGAACCGCGCGACGCTGCGGTCGTAGTTCAGCCGCATCAGCTCGATCACGTCGCGGACGTCGTCGTCGCCCATGATCCGGCGGGCGCCCCACTGGACCTTGTCCGGGAACGCCGGATGCGGCCCGAGGCGGCCCTCCTCCTTCAAGGCCGCGGCGACGTCCTTGGGGAAGCCGAAGTGCGCGGTCCGGTCGCCGTGAAGGTGGCCGATCTCGCGGCGCCCGAGCCGGAGCGAGAGCTCGCCCCGGTCGCCGTTCACGGCGGTGATGCCCGGCCACGACGTGACCTCGGCGACGATCTGCTGGCTGGCTGTGCGCGTCTCGGTCATGCCCTCATGGTCGCTCGCCGGCCGCGCTCCTTCCACGGGCAATTGGTCCTAGGACCGGCGACCTACGCGCCGTCGTAGGCCTTCACCACGCGCTTGGGCGCCTGGATCCGCCACGCGTCCTCGATCAGCTCCGCGAGCTCCTCGAGGTCGACGGCCTCGAGCCGGACGAGCACGTAGGGGTAGCCGTCGTAGTGCGGCGTCGTGAAGTAGACGTCGGGGTTGCCCTGGAGGAGCGCCTGCTGGTCGCCGACGTCGACCACTCGCACGACCAGCGCGTCCGGGCCCGTGCGCATCCGGCACATGAACTTGTCCTTCACCTTCAGCGCCGGCGTGCCGTAGGAGCTGCCCTCCGCGACCTCGGGGTAGCGCGTGCCGATCGCGACGACGTCCTCCCAGGCGGCCATGGCTACGCGGCGGCGCGGTACGTCTGGACGGTGACGCCGGACGGGAAGACCTCGGCGCCGGCGTACTCGAGCACGTGCTTGTCCGGCGAGTCCGGGAAGACCCGCTTGCCGCCGCCGACGAGGACCGGGAAGACCATGAGGCGGTACTCGTCGACCAGCCCCTGCTCGGTCAGGTAGTGCACGAGCGAGCAGCTGCCCGCCACGAGGATCGGGCCGCCCTCCTGGGCCTTGAGCTCGCGGATCTTCTCCCCCACGTCGCCGTCGAGGACGGTGGTGTTGCTCCACGCCGGGTCCTTCAGCGTCGTCGACACGACGTACTTCGGCATCCCGTTCATCTTGTCGGCGAACGGCCCCTCCCGCTCAGGCCACGCGCCGGCGAAGCTCTCGTAGGTCACGCGGCCGATGAGCAGGACGTCCGCCTCGAGGAGCTCGTCGAGCTTGTACTTGAGCTGCTCCGGGCCCGAGAAGTCGAACACCCAGCCGGTGTGCGGATGCGGCGGCTCCCCTCCGGGGCCTTCCATCACGCCGTCCAGGGTCATGAACTCGGCCACGATCAGCTTCGCCATGCCTGGAGCGTACGAGGCTCACCAAGCGCTGAGCGTCGCCACGGCCTCGTCGAAGCGCTCCACCTCGCCGGCCGCGATGAGGAGCATGAGGAGCAGCCGCGCCTTTGCGGCCGACAGGCCGCCCGCGGCGCGCGCGCCGTGCTCGCGCAGCGTGACCGCGCCGCCCGGGCCGCCGTAGACCGCGCGCGTGCCGCCGGCCGGAACGCGAGTGGCGGCGACGACCGGGAGGCCGCGCGCGATCGCGGCGGCGATGCCGCGCTCGGCGCTGCCCGGGACGTTGCCGAGGCCTGTGCCGTCGAGCACGAGCCCGGCGGCGCCGGTGGCGTCGAGGACGGTCTCGATCAGGTGCTCCTCGATCCCCGTGTACGTCTGCACGACCGGCACCGGCGGCAGCGCGTCCGGCAGCGCGATGGTGAAGCGGCGCGGCGGCGGGAGCGCGATGCGCACGTCGCCGGGCCTGACGGTGCCGACCGGCCCGTGGCCGGGCGAGGCGAACGCCGACACGCGCGAGGAGTGGAGCTTGCGGACCCAGCGTGCGGCGTGGATCTCGTCGTCGAGCACCAGCACCGCGCCCAGGTCCGGGGCGGCCTCGGCCACCTGCGCGGCGCAGAGCAGGTTGCGCGGGCCGTCGGCGCCGACCTCGGAGCCGTTGCGCATCGCGGCGGCGAACACCACGGTCCCGTCGACGGTCAGATCGCAGAGGAACGCCGTCTCCTCCACGGTGTCCGTCCCGTGGGTCACCACGACCGCCCCGCCGGCCGACGCGCGCCGCGCGACCTCGAGCATCGTCGCCGGCGTCACGTTCCAGCCGTTGACGTGCGCGACCTCGTCGACCTCGACGGGCGGGAGGCCGGGCACGCTCGCCACGAGCTCCTGCGCGCCCACCGCCGGCCGGACGGCCCCCGTCGACGGATCGGCCAGCGACGCGATCGTCCCGCCGGTGGCGATCACTCGGAGCGTGACGTCCCCCTCGGGTCGGGGGAGCTGGCGAGGGGCGTCAGCGAGTCGCCGATCGCCGTGCCCTGCTCGGGCAGCTCGGGCTGGAACGCGCGCAGCACCTGGTAGATGACGATCGCCGCGATCGTGCCGAGCGTGATGCCGCCGAACGTGTAGTCGCCCCAGTTGAGCGTGTAGTTCGCGGTGCCCACGATCAGCGCCACCGCCGCGGTGACGAGGTTCACGGGATCGCGGAAGTTCACCCCCGCCTCGATCCAGATCCGCGCGCCGAGCACGGCGATCATGCCGAACAGCACGGTGACCGCGCCGCCGAGCACCCCCAGCGGGATCGCGCTGATGACCGCCCCGAACTTCGGCAGCAGGCCGAGGCAGATCGCCACCACCCCCGCGATCAGGTACGCGAGCGTCGAGTAGATCCGCGTGTAGCCCATGACGCCGATGTTCTCCGCGTACGTCGTCGTGCCCGAGCCGCCGAACAGGCCGGAGATCGTCGTCGCAACGCCGTCGCCCATGAACGACCGGCCGATCAGCGGGTCCAGGTCGTCCTCGGTCATCGTGGCCACCGCCTTCACGTGGCCGGCGTTCTCGGCCAGCAGCACGAGCAGCACGGCCGGCACGATCAGGATGATCGCCCTGCCGTTGAACTCCGGCGTGATGAAGTCCGGGAAGCCGAACCAGTCGGCGGCGTGCACGGCGTCCCAGTTGACGTCGCCGAGCAGCGCGGCGAACACGTAGCCGACCACCACGCCGAGGAACACCGACAGCCGCGACAGGAAGTTCTTCACGGCCACGCCGATGATGAGGATCGCCACCAGCGTGACGAGCGCTATCCCGGCCTGGGCCTCGAACTGGTCCTTGGCCACGGGCGCGAGGTTGAGGCCGATCAGCGCCACGATGGCGCCGGTGACCAGCGGCGGCAGCAGGAACTCGATCACGCGGTAGCCCGCGCGGTCCACGATCAGGCCGACGAGGAAGAGCGCGATGCCCGCGGCGACGATGCCGCCCAGTGCCGCCTCGATCCCCTCCGACTTGGCCGCCAGCACCGGCGCGATGAAGGCGAAGCTCGACCCGGTGTAGGACGGCACCCGGTTCCGGGTGAGCAGGTTGAAGAGGATCGTCCCGATCCCGGAGAAGAAGATCGTCGTCGTGACCGGGAAGCCGGTGAGCACCGGCACCAGCGCGGTGGCGCCGAACATGGCCAGGATGTGCTGGCCGCCGAGGCCGAGCATGTAGGGCATGCCGAGGCGCTCGTCGGGCCGCACCACCGCGCCCGGCTCGACCGTCCGCCCGTCACCGTGGAGCTTCCAGACCGCCATGCTTCCCTCCTCGAGCCGCGGGTTCCCCTCCTGCGGCCGCGAACGCTACGCCGTCAACCGGCGCTTCTGCACCTTGCCCAGCTCGTTGCGCGGCAGCTCGTCCATGAAGTGGACGACGCGTGGGCGCTTGTGCGGGGTCAGGAGGTCGGCGACGTGGCCGGCCAGCTCGTCCTCCGAGGGCGACTCGCCGTCGCGGACGACGATCCAGGCCACGATCCGCTCACCGAGGTCGGGGTCGCGCTCGCCGGTCACGGCGGCCTCCTTGACGGCCGGGTGCTCGAGCAGCGCGCCCTCGATCTCGCCGGCGCCGATCTTGAAGCCGCCGCTCTTGATCAGGTCGGTGGCGCGCCGGCCGACGATGCGGATGTAGCCGTCCGGCGCGCGGGTGGCGAGGTCGCCGGTCTTGAACCAGCCGCCGGTCATCGCCTCGTCGGTCGCGTCGGGGCGGTTGAGGTACTCGAGGAAGAGGTTCGGGCCCTTGACGTGGATCTCGCCGATCGTCTCGTCGTCGGCGTCCTCGATCGCCTCCCCGTCGTCGTCGACGAGGCGGATCTCGACGCCCTCGAGCGGCGGCCCGACGTAGCCCGGCCGCCGTTCGCCCGACGCCCGGACCCCGGTGTTCATCAGCGTCTCGGTCATGCCGTAGCGCTCGGCGATCCGCTGGCCGGTCAGGCGCTCGATCCGCTCGTGCTCGATCGCGGGGAGCGCGGCGGAGCCGGACACGAGCAGCCGCGCGCCGGCGAAGGCGCGGGCGAGCTCGGGGTCCTCCTCGGCCTCGGCCGCGAGCCGGTGGTACATGGTCGGGACGGCGAAGAGCATGGTCGCGTCCTCCTGCAGCGCCTTCGCCGCGCCCTCGGCGGAGAAGCGCCCGAGGTGGCGGACGCCGCCGCCGCGCCGGACCGGGCCGAGCGTGCCGAGGATCAGCCCGTGCACGTGGAACAGCGGCAGCCCGTGGGTCACGACGTCGTCGCCCGTCCACTCCCACGCCTCGGCCAGCGCGTCGAGGTTGGACGCGATCGCGCGCCGCGGCAGCACCGCGCCCTTCGGCGGGCCGGTGGTGCCGGAGGTGTAGACGACGATCGCCGGGCGCCTCTTCGGCGGGCTCGCCGGGGAGCTCGCCGCCGGCGGCGTCGAGGTCGACGTCGACGCGATTCGCGATCGCCCCGGGCACGTCGGTGCCGGGCGGGCAGAAGACGAGCTCCGGGTCGGAGTCGCCGAGGATGTGCTCGAGCTCCCTGGAGCCCGCCTTGGGGTTGATCGGCGTGATCGGGACGCCGGCCAGCAGCGCGCCGATCACCGCGACCGCGATCTCCGGCTCGTTCACCGCCCAGGCGGCGACGCGAGAGCGCCCCTCGAGCTGCCCCGCGACCGCGGTCGCGGCGTCGCGGAGCTGGGCGTAGGTCAGCTCGCGCTTCGGGAAGCGGAGGGCGAGCTTGTCGGGCGGATCCGCCAGGGCCGGGAACAGCACCCGGGGCAGACTAGCTCCCGCCGAGCCTGACGCGCGCCTGCACGAGGCAGTCGAGCGTCCCGTCCTTGGCCGACAGGGCGACGGCCTCGAGCGTGCCCGTCTGGCGCGCGATCTGCGGGTAGTCGAAGCTCGTGTCCCACATCCGCTGGAAGGCGGTCTCGGCCTTCTGGCGGTGGATGCGCCCGTCGTTGCGCCGCAGCCGGACGACGAGCGAGTGCTCGAACAGGTTCCGCTCCCGGCCCGCCGCGTTGACGTGGGTCCGCGTCACCTGATGGGAGCTGAGCCGCAGGCAGCCGTTGCGGCCCGTCTCGATCTCGGCGGCGTTGCTCGGCGGGCGCGCCTTGTAGAGGTCGATCACCAGCCGCTCGGGCGTGTGCTGCGCGACGTAGCCGGCGTACTTGAAGCGGCGGTCGGCGCCCGTGAGCCGGATCGTGATCTTGCGCCCGCTCGTCTGCGCGATCCGCGCGAACACGCCGTGCGCGCGGACGGGGTCGGCGGTCGTGCGCACGCCGGCGCGCGTGAGCGGGAGGCGGACGAAGCCGTCGGGGAACGGGTCCGGGTCGGTCGCCACGACCTCGCCGGGCTCGACGCGCCCGCCGGTGAAGTCGATCACCACGCGGACGAACCCCGGGTGGTCGCCGACGCGGATCTCGCGTGCGGTGAGCGCGGCCGAGGCCTGCGGCGCGAGCACCGCGCCGCTCAGCAGGGCCAGGAGGAAGGCGATCAGGGGCCGCATTGCGCGATCCTACGCCCGTCGGTCGTGGCCGTGGCCGCCTGCACGGAATACTGCGGCTGGATAGGGAAGCGGTGTTCAGGGGAACGGCACCTCGAGGATCGTCGGGCCGGGCCGCCCGAGCGCCTCGCGCAGCGCGGGCGCGAGCTCGCCGGGATCGTCGATCCGCGCGCCGGAGCCCCCGAACGCCGTCGCCAGCGCCGGGAGGTCCGGGACCTGGAGGTCGACCCCGACCGGGTCGATGCCCGCCTCGGCCATCTGGTCGCGGATCTCGCCGTAGCCGCGGTTGTTGGCGACCACGATCGGCAGCGGGAGCTCGAGCTCGGCCGCGGTGGCCAGCTCGGCGACGGTGAACAGCAGCCCGCCGTCGCCGCACAGCGCGACGACCGGCCGGCCGGGAGCGGCGAGCTTGGCGCCGATCGCGGCGGGCAGGGCGTAGCCGAGCGTGGCGTAGCCCGTCGGGTAGATGAACCGGCGGCGCGGGCCCATCGGCAGGAAGTGGACCGCGCCGTAGTACGCGGGCATCGTGCTGTCGCCGGCCAGCACGCCGTCCGGCCCGAGCGCCTCGTCGAGCGCGCCGGCCAGGTCGAGGTACGGCGCGCCGTCGCGCAGCGCCTCGTCGCGGATCGCCGCGCGCACGGCGCTCAGGTCCTCGGCCTTCCCGGGCCACGGCTCGAGCTGCGCGAGGGCGGCCGCCGCGTCCCCGCGCAGCGCCAGGTCGGCCGGCGCGTTCTTGTGCAGCTGCCGCGGGTCGACGTCGATCCGCGCGAGCCGGCCTCCGAGCTCGAGCTTCGCGCCCCAGAGGTCCGAGTCGCCGAGCTCGGTGCCGACGGCGATCACGAGGTCGCGCTCCGCGAGCCAGCGCTGGGCGGCGCGCAGGCGGATCGACGCGCCGAGCGAGAGCGGGTCGCGCTCGTCGACGATGCCCTTGCCGTTGACCGTCGTCACGACCGGGACGCGCAGCCGCGCGGCGTCGGCCCCGCGGGCGCCGCCGCCCAGCACGAGCGCGGGGCGCTCGGCCGCCGCGAGCGCCGCGGCCAGCCGCGACACGTCGGGCGGCGCCGGATCGGACCGCGAAGGCGCGGCGATCTCCACGGGCCCGTCGGCCTCCAGCACGTCGACCGGCACCTCGACGTGCACCGGCCGCGGGCGCCCGCCGAACGACTCGAACGCCCCGCGCACGGCGTCGGCCGCCTCGGCCGGGGTCCGCGCGCGGTAGGAGTACGCGGTAAGCGCGTCCATGGCCGCGCCCTGGTCCTTGGACTCGTGCAGGTAGCCGGTGTCGCGGCCCTCGATCCGCGTCGGCATCGAGGGCGAGACGATGAGCATCGGCACCGAGTCGGCGTACGCGGTCGCGGCGGGCGTGGCGGTGTTGATCACGCCCGGGCCGCTGGTCGCCAGCACGACGCCGGCACGCCCGCTGACCCGCGCGTAGCCGTCCGCCGCGTACCCGCCGCCCTGCTCGTGCCGCGGCGTCACGTGGCGGATGCCCGCCGCGCCGAGCCAGCGATGGATGGGCAGCGTGTGCGTCCCCGGGATGCCGAAGACGAGCTCCACGCCCGCCGCGGCGAGCGCGCGGGCGAGCGCCTCTCCCCCGGTCATGCCCGCAGCGCGGCCAGCGAGAGCATCTCGAAGCACGCCGTCGCCGCCAGCAGCGCCGTGATGCCGCTCGGGTCGTACGGCGGCGAGACCTCGACGCAGTCGAAGGCGCGGAAGTCGATGCCCGTCAGCGCGCGCAGGAACGCCAGCGCCTGCGCGCTGCTCGGCCCGCCCACCTCGGGCGTCCCGGTGCCGGGGGCGAACGCCGGGTCGACGAAGTCGATGTCGAACGAGAGGAACGCCGGCGCGTCGCCCACCCGCGCGCGCACGCGGTCGCCGTAGGCGTCCGGCCCGAGCGCCTCCAGCTCCGTCCACGGCAGGGCGTCGTAGCCCAGGTCCGCCTGCGCGCGCTCGTCGGCCTCGCCGTAGAGCGTCCCGCGCATGCCGGCCTGCACCGACCGCCACGGGTCGACGAGCCCTTCCTCCACCGCCCGCTTGAACACCGTCCCGTGGAAGTGCCGCGCGCCGTAGTACTGCTCCCAGACGTCGGAGTGGGCGTCGAGATGGACGAGCGCCAGCGGCCCGTGCACCGCCGCCGCCGCGCGCAGCTCGGCGAGCACCATCGAGTGGTCGCCGCCGACGGCCAGCGGGATCACGCCCGCCTCGTGGAGCGGCGCCAGGAAGCCCTGGATCCGCTCCAGCGTCTCGAGGTGGTAGCCGGGCACGGTGGGCGCGTCGCCGTAGTCGACGATCGACAGCTTCTCGTGCACGTCGACCTTCAGCAGCGGGTTGTACGGGCGCAGGAACACGGACGCGCTGCGCACCGCCTCGGGACCGAACCGCGCGCCCGACTTGAAGGACACGGCGTCGTCGGTCGGCACGCCGAGCATGGCGACGTCGACGCCCTCGAGCGCCTGCACGAACGGCAGCCGCAGGAACGTCCGCGGTCCGGTGAAGCGCGGCTGCTGCGAGGCGTCGGGTGGCTCGTAGTGCGTCACGCCGCCACCGGCTTCGGCGTCGTCGCGAGGCTCACGCCGACGTACACCACGAAGCTCGCGAGCAGCCCGTAGAGGATCGGCTCGTTCGCGTACAGGTCGGTGGCGAGCATCGTCGCGACGATAACGACCGACGACACGGCGATCGACGCCACCGCGCCCTGCGCCGTCCCTCGCGGCCACAGCAGCGCGGCGACGATCGGGACGAACAACGCGCCGGTCAGCAGGTCGTAGGCCACGGTCAACGCGCCGACCACGTCGTTGAGCACGAGCGAGATGCCGATCACCACCACGCCGACGGCGAGCGTCGCGATCCGCGTGGCCCGCACGCGGTCGCCGACCTCGCGGATCAGCGGGACGAGGTCGTTGGCGATCACGGTCGCGGCCGCGAGCAGCGTCGCGCTCGCGGTCGACATGATCGCCGCCAGCGCCGCGGCCAGGACGAGGCCGAGCACGCCGGTCGGGAGCGACGCCTCGGCGATCGCGGCGAACGCGTCGTCGGGGTTCCCCAGCTCGGGCAGGACCACCTTGGCGGCCGCCCCGATCAGCGCGCCGACGATGCCGTAGGCCATGCAGTAGAAGCCGGCCACCAGCGTGCCCGTGCGCATGACCTTCGCGTCGCGGGCGGTGAACACGCGCTGCCAGATGTCCTGCCCGATCATCAGCCCCAGCGCGTAGAGCAGGAAGTACGTGAAGATCGTGTTCCCGCCGATCGCCCCGATCTCGAAGTAGCTGTCGGGCAGCGTGTCGCGCATCCCGCTCAACCCGCCCGCGTCGCCGACCGCGAACGGCAGCAGCAGGAAGAAGATGCCGGCGGTCATGATCCCGAACTGGATGATGTCCGTGAGCGTCAGCGACCACATGCCGCCGGTCACGCAGTAGAGGAGCACGACGCCGCCGGCCAGCAGGATCGCCGCCGTCGTCGAGATGTCGAAGAGGCTGTTGAAGACGGTGCCGCTGGCGATCGTCGACGTCACCGCGATCATCAGCGCGTAGGCGGCCATCACGGCCGCGCTCATCACCCGCGAGGGCACGCCGTAGCGCCGGGCCATCAGCTCCGGCACCGTGTAGACGCCGGCGTGCGCGAGCGGCCTGGCGAGGATCAGCGCGAGCAGGATGAGGCCGAGCCCGATCATCACGACGAGCGCGGCGCCCGAGATGCCGTACTGGTAGCCGAGGCTCACGCTGCCGACGGTCGAGGCGCCGCCGAGCACCACCGCGCTCAGCGTGCCGATGAACATCGGGTAGCCCAGTCGCCGTCCGGCGACGAGGAAGTCGTCCGCGGTCCGCGCCCGGGTGTAGCCCCACCAGGCCGCCCCGAGCATGATCGCGAAGTAGATGACGATGAGGATGTAGTCCAGTGCGCCGACCATGGCGCGCTGGTACCCCGTCCAACGCTGCAACACTCCCCGCATGTACGGGCGGCACACGAAGATCGTGGCCACGCTCGGGCCGGCGACCGACGCGCCGGGGCAGCTCGACCGCCTGATCGCCGCGGGTATCGACTGCGCCCGCCTGAACTGCTCACACGGCGCGTCCGACGACCTGCGCCGCAGGGCGGCCGCGGTCCGCGAGGCCTCCGTCCGCGCGGGCCGGCCGATCGGCCTGCTCTTCGACCTCCAGGGCCCGAAGCTGCGGCTCTCGGCGACACCGAGACCCGGACGCTGGCCGTCGACGAGACCGTCGTGTTCTGCGGCGACCGGCCGAGCGGGGACGGCCGCGTGATGGTCGACTTCGCCGGCTTCCACGGGCTGGTCACCGACCGCTCGGAGATCGTCATCGGCGACGGGGTGCCGCGCCTCGCGGTCGACCGGATCGAGGCCGCGAGGTCGTCGCCACCGTGCGCTCGCCGGGACCGCTGTCGGCGCGCAAGGGGATCAACGTGACCTGGGCGCGGCCCGAGCTGCCGGCGATCACCGAGAAGGACGTCGACGACCTCGCCGTCGCCGCCGAGCTCGACGCCGACTTCGTCGCCCTCTCCTTCGTGCGCTCGGCCTCCGACCTCGAGGAGCTCCGCGCGCGGCTCGAGGCGCACGGCTCGCACGCCCGCATCGTGGCCAAGATCGAGAAGATCGAGGCCTATCAGCAGCTCGACGAGATCATCGCCGTGACGGACGGGGTGATGGTCGCGCGCGGCGACTACGGCGTCGAGGCCGGGGTCGCCCACGTGCCGCTGATGCAGAAGGACACCATTCTCCGGGCGACCCAGGCGGGCAAGCTCGTGATCACGGCGACGCAGATGCTCGAGTCGATGATCCAGTCGTCCGAGCCGACCCGCGCGGAGGCCGCCGACGTCGCCAACGCGGTCATCGACGGGACCTCGGCGGTGATGCTCTCGGCCGAGACGAGCGTCGGCTGCCTATCCGGTCGAGGCCGTCCGCGCCATGGCGGAGATCGCCACCGCCGCCGAGCAGGCGCCGGAGATCCACGGCCGCGCGCGCACCACGATCGGGGAGACCGCCGCGGCGGCGGTCATGCACGCCGCGGTCGAGCTGGCGGAGGAGATCGACGCCGCCGCGCTCGTGGTCCCCACCTCCACCGGAGGCGCGGCCCGCGCCTGCGCGAAGTACCGCCGCCGCCGCCCGATCATCGCGCTCGCCTACGAGCCTCGCGCCGCGAACCAGCTCACGCTCGAGTGGGGCGTGCACCCCGCGTCGGTGCACGTCGCCGAGACGGTCGACGACATGATCGACGCCGCCCTGCTCGCGGCCGGCGAGACGTTCGGGCTCCCGAGCGGGGCGCGCGTGGTCGTCACGGCCGGCCGCCAGACCGGCACGCCGGGCGGCACCAACCTGATCATGGTTCGCGAGATCCCCTGATCGCGCCGGCGACCTCCACCAGGTCGTCGCCCACGATGTCCGGCTGAGCGCCGATCGGGATGAGCGCCATCCCGGGGCGGCGCACGAACGCCGCCGTGCAGCCGGCGGCCAGCGCGCCGGCGATGTCCCATCCGTGGGCGGCGACGAGCCGCACGTCGCCGATCGGCACGCCGAGCGTGTCCGCGACGTGGCGGTAGGCCGCCGCCTGCGGCTTGAGCGCCTGCACCTCGTCGGCCGAGAGGATCGCGTCGAACCGGTCGGAGATCCCGGCGTTCCCGAGCTGGTCCTGCGCGACGTCGAGCGGCGAGTTGGTCAGCGCGACGAGCGTGACGCCGTCCAGCCGGTCCAGGGCGGGCACGACGTCGGGATGCGGCGGCAGCCGCCGCATCTGGGCGAGCACCTCGTCCTCGCGACCGAGCCCGAGCATCTCGAGCGCGCCGCGCTGCGCCGTCGAGAAGTCCACGTAGCGGCCGGTCAGCCCGCCGACGAAGGCGATCTGCAGCATCTGGGCGAACCAGCGCCTGCGGGTGTCGGCGCCGCCCAGCAGCGGGTCGAGCGGGCTGAGGTCGAGGAGCGTCTCGTTGACGTCGAAGGCGATGACGGGCATCCGGGCAGGCTAGGGCTCGGGAACTGCGCTTGTAGGGAGGGTGGGTGGGATCCCCCGTGCGCCCGCGCGGGCCTGGCGAGTCGGGTGTGCTGACTAAGGGTCGCCTGGGGACCCCTGGTCAGCACACCCATCCGGGCCACCCCTCAATGCCGCAGTTCACGCGCCCTAGACCAGCGACATCATCGACCGCACGTCGGCGCCCTCATGCGCCGCCACCAGCTCCAGCAGCGCGCCCGCGCGGTCCATGTCGTCGTCGTCCATCTCGGCGTGGTGCAGCATCACGCCGACCGGCGCCCTCGCCGCCGCGAACCCCGCGGCGAACGCGTCCGGGCCGAGCCGGCACCAGTCCAGCGCAACGTCGAGCTCGGGCAGCAGCCCGAGCGGCGCCGCCCGCGACTCGCGCGAGAGGACGGCGAAGCCGAGCTCCGCCAGGCAGTGCGCGGTGTCCGCCGTGCAGCGGTTCCACGGCGGAGTGAAGATCGGCTCGACGCCGTCGCCGAGGCGCTCGCGCAGGAGCTCGCGACCGGCCTCGATGTCGGCCCGCTGCACGTCGCGCGGGCGGCTCGGGCCGAACTCGTGCTTGCGGCCCACCGTCTCGTGGTTGGCGTGCGAGAGGCCGTGCTGGTGCAGCGCGACGTCGCGCGTGAGCAGCTCGCGCGCCATCGACGGCCCGAGCGCCTGCGGGATGACCGCCACGTCGAGCGGCAGCCCGGCCGCCTCGAACCGGTCCAGCAGCACGCGCAGGCGGTCGTCGCGCCAGCCGGCGTCGTCGTCGCGGAAGAACACGGGCACCGGGCGCTCGGCGCCGTCGAGCGCCCGGGCCACGGGATCGAGCCATCGAACCATTCCTCCGGAGAAACGTAAGTCGTGAACAAGATGTTCACGGGGCCGGGGCGCATCGGATACGTGCTGATGGGCTTTCCGCGGGTGTCGGAGACGTTCATCGCGAGCGAGCTCCACCGCGTCGAGCAGGCCGGCGTGCCCCTGCGCCTGTTCGTGATCAAGCCCGTCGAGCCGCGCGAGCGCGACCTGCGGCACCCCGTCGTCGACGCGATCGAGGCCGAGCCGCAGCACCTGCCGGACACGACCTCGCTGACCCTCCCGCTGCACCGCTGAGCGCGATCGCCTCCGCGGGCTGACATCCGGAGTATTGCTACGCCGGTTCTGCGGGTACGGTTCGTTCGGACGGGCAGACGTCGAATACCACGAAGAGCGAGTCAGGAGGACTGGCCCGGATGGCCAGAGGGGCATACAGCGAGGGCTTGGAGGCAACCAGGCCGGCAGCCGGCGTACCGCCGCGCCGCGCGTCCTCGCCGCCGCCGCGGCACGGTCGCGGGGCGCTGCTCGTCAAGCACGGGCTCGACAAGCTCGCCGCGGTGTTCGCGCTCGTCGTCATCGCGCCGGTCTTCCTCACCGTCGCCCTCGGCTTGCGCATCCAGTCGGGACGCATCTTCCTGCGCGACGAGCGGGTGGGCGAGAACGGCCGGACCGTGGTCGTGCGCTCGTTCGCGCTGCCGCTGGACACGGCCGCGGGGCGGACGCTGGCGCACGTGGGCATCGGGGCCCTGCCGCAGCTCTGGAGCCTGCTCAAGGGCGAGATGAGCGTGGTCGGCCCGCGCCCCCGCGAGCTCGGCTTCGAGCCGCCGCCGGCCCGGCCGGGGCTGACGGGCCTGGCGCAGCTCGCGCAGCTCGACCGCTGGCTCTCGGTCGCCGAGCAGCTCGAGCTCGACGAGCGCTACGCGCGCACGTGGTCGCTTGGGCTCGACGCCCGGATCGTCGGGCGGACGGTCCGCGGCGTCCTACGTTGAGCAGTCGCGGCGCCCGAGCACCGCGGCGACGGTGATGCCGCCGGTGAACTGCTCGAACGGCGTGCCCGCCTGGATCCCGATGCCGATCTGCCGGTAGCGGCGCGAGACGATGATGCGGCGGTGCGACGGGCTGTCGAGCCAGGCACTGACGGTGGCCGCCGCGGTGGCGCGCGTCCCGACGCCCCAGGCCAGCACCTCGCCGACGCCCCATGAGCAGCCGCGCTTGGCGTAGCCGACCCGCCGCACGCGGTCGGCGAGCTCTCCCCCGCCGGGGCTCACGTGGGAGAAGTACTTTCGCTGGAACATGTCGTTCGCATGCCGCGCGGCCGCGAGGTCGAGGTCGTCGTTGAAGCGCAGGCCGCCGAGATCGCGCCTGTCCCGCACGCGCTCGAGCTCGCAGAGGACGGCGTCGCGCACCAGGGTGGGCGCGGTGTCGAACTGCACGCTGCGACTGGCGCATGCGGCCGCGGCATCCTTGGGCAGCGCGGGCAGCACGAAGACCGCCGTCACCAGCGACACGCCGGCGCTGCGGCGACCCATCCGGGCGAGTCGCCGGCCGGCGTCGTTCTCATCGGCGCGCGCAGCGGCGCGGAGGACGCTGAGCACCAGGAAGGCAGCCAGGATCCACGCCGTCACGGCCCCTCCCAGGAGCAAGATCATGACACCGTGTTATTACCCAGATGTTCAGCACATCGAACCCAATCGAACATTTCTGACCGAAGAAGAAGGAGTCCGATGAGCGAACGCCGAGGCTTCGCGAGCGACAATCACGCCGGCGTGCATCCCGAGGTGATGGCGGCGATCGCCGACGCCAACGAAGGCCACTCCGCCGCCTACGGCGCCGATCCATGGACCACCCGCGCCCAGCAGCGGTTCCGCGAGCACTTCGGGCCGGCCGCTCAGGCGTTCCCGGTGTTCAACGGCACCGGCGCCAACGTGCTCTGCCTCGAGGCGCTCACCCAGCCGTGGCAGGGCGTCGTGTGCGCGCGCACCGCGCACCTGCACGTCGACGAGTGCGGAGCGCCGGAGCGCTCCGGCCGCAAGCTGCTCACGCTCGAGACGCCCGACGGCCGCCTCACGCCCGAGCTGGTCGCGCCGCTGCTGACGCGGATCGGCGACGAGCACGTCGTCCAGCCGCGCGTCGTCTCGATCGCGCAGAGCACCGAGCTCGGGACCGTCTACGCCGTCGAGCACATCAAGGCGCTCGCGGATTGGGCGCACGCGCACGGCATGCTGCTCCACGTCGACGGCGCCCGGCTGTGCAACGCGGCGTCCGCGCTCGGGGTGTCGCTGCGCGAGCTCACCACCGACGCCGGGGTCGACGCCGTCTCGTTCGGCGGCACCAAGATCGGGCTCATGGGCGCCGAGGCGGTCGTGCTGCTGCGCCCCGAGGTGGCCGACGGCTTCAAGTTCCGCCGCAAGCAGGCCATGCAGCTCGCGTCGAAGATGCGCTACATCTCGGCCCAGCTCGAGGCGCTGCTCGCGGGCGACCTGTGGCAGCGGTCGGCGCAGCACGCGAACGCGATGGCGCAGCGCCTGGCCGGCGCCGTGCGCGGCGTGGGCGGCGTGCGGATCACGCAGCCGGTCGAGGCCAATGCCGTCTTCGCGGTGCTCGACCCGGCCGCCACCGAGCGCCTCCAGCGCGACTGGGAGTTCTACGTCTGGGACGAGAACACCGGCGAGGTGCGCTGGATGACCGCGTGGGACACCGAGCCCGGCGACGTCGACCGGTTCGCGGCCGACGTCCGCGCGGCGCTCAGGTGATCGCCACGGCCGCGCCGGTGACGTCGATCTCGGCGCGGCCCGGGTGCAGGTCCACGAGCAGCCGCCCCGGGCGCCCGAGGTCCTCGCCCTGGAGGATCGTCACCGTCGCGGGGGGCTCCACCAGGCCGAGCTCGCGCAGGTAGGCGCCGAACGCGGCGGCCGCCGCGCCGGTGGCCGGGTCCTCGACGACGCCGCCGGGCGGGAACGGGTTGCGCGAGTGGAACCGCATCGGGTCCTCGCGCCAGACGAGCTGGATCGTGGTCCAGTCGCGCAGCGCCATCAGCGCGCCGAGGCGGTCGAAGTCGTAGTCGAGGTCGGCGAGCCGCTCGCGCGTGCCCGCGGCGACGACGGGGTGGTAGGCGCCGGCGAAGCCGACGCGCGGCGGGAGCTCGGGGTCGAGGTCGGCGGCGGGCCAGCGCAGGGCCGCCAGCAGCTCCTCGAGGTCGCCATCCGCGATCGGCTCCACGCGCGGCGGGACGCTCGTGAGCGTCGCGGTCAGCCGGCCCTGGTCGTCGCGCCGCGTGCTCACCGGCACCGGCCCGCTCCGCGTCTGCAGCACGATCTCGCCGGGCCCGTCGCGCTCGGCCAGCGCGACCGCCGGTCGCGATCGTCGCGTGGCCGCAGAACGGCACCTCTGCCAGCGGGCTGAAGTAGCGGATGTCGCTGCCGTCGATGAAGGCGGACTCGCTGTAGCCGAGCTCGGCGGCGATCGCGAGCATCTGCTCGTCGCTCATGCCGGCGGCGTCCAGCACCACGCCGGCCGGGTTGCCGCCCGCCGGGCTCTCCGAGAACGCCGTGTAGCGCAGGACGTGATCGCTCATGACGCGGCATCATTGCGTGCGTGCCCGTGTGCGAGACGTGCGGTGCCCAGTTCGTGGAGCCGCCCGACGTGTGCCCCGTCTGCGACGACGCCCGGCAGTGGGTGCCGGAGGACGGCCAGCGCTGGACCACGACCGAGGCGCTCGCCGCCTCGCGCGACCACGTGCTGCGGCTGGACGGCGCGTTCGAGGGCGTCGGGCTCGAGCCGGGCTTCGCCATCGGCCAGCGCGCCCTGCTCGTCCCCCACGGCGGCGGCCGGCTGATGTGGGACTGCGTCCCGAAGGTCGGCGAGGTCGAGATCGGCGAGCTCACCGGCATCGCCATCTCGCACCCGCACTACTACACCGGCATGGCCGACTGGGCGGGCGAGTACGACTGCCCGATCCACCTCCACGCCGACGATCGCGAGTGGATCACGCGCGACGACCCGCACATCGAGCTGTGGGACGGCGAGACGCTCGACCTCGGCGACGGGCTCACGCTGATCCGCTGCGGCGGGCACTTCGCGGGCGGCACCGTGCTGCACGTCGGCGACGCGCTGCTGTCCGGCGACATCGTCCAGGTGATCCCCGACAGGGGGTGGGTGGGGTTCATGTACAGCTACCCGAACCTGATCCCGCTGCCCGCCGCGAGCGTGGAGGCGATCGCCCGCGCGCTCGAGCCGTACGCGTTCGACACGATCTACGGCGCCTGGTGGGACCGGATCGTGCGGCGCGACGGCAAGGCGATCGTGGCGCGCTCGGCCGCGCGCTACGTGGCCGCGCTACGCGGTGAGCTGCTCTAGGCGCGTCCCGGCGAAGCGCTCGGGGATCGTCGCCAGCCGCTCGACCGGCTCGGCGCTGAACACGAGCCGCACGTGGCGGTCGGCGACCTCGCCGCCCCAGCCCGTCATCGGCGTCGCGGCGATCGCCGCGTCCTCGAGCAGCGCGCGGGAGAGCGCGGGCGCGGTGGTCCCGAGCGCGACCGCGTCGATGAGCAGCGACCAGCCGCCCGCCGGCCGCACCACGGGCCAGCCGTCCAGCGCGTCGAGGATCACGTCGCGCCGGCGCTCCAGGTCGGCCACGGCTTCGGCCACGTGCCCCTGGTCGCCGCGCAGCACGGCGGTGGCCGCCGCGCGGGAGATGCCGGTGGGCATCGTCGTGTTGTAGACGTGCATCCAGCCGACCGACTCGACGAGCTCGGCCGGCCCGGCCACCCAGCCGACGCGCCAACCGATCATCCGGTGCTCCTTGGACAGCGAGCCGGCGATCACCGTGCGCTCGGCCATGCCCTCCAGGTGCAGCGGGTGGACGAGCGGGCGATCGTCGAAGAGCAGCCGCTCCATCGCCGCGTCGTAGAGCAGCGGGACGTCGTGGTCGCCGAGGATCTCCGCCACCGCGGCCCACTCGCCGGCGTCGAGCACGGCGCCGGACGGCATCGACGGGCTCATGAGCACGGCCAGCGCCGGGTGGGCCGCGGCGGCCGCGGCGAAGGCGTCGAGGTCGAGCCGCCACTCGCCGTCGCGGACGACGTACGGCGCGAGCCGCGGGACGCCGCCGGCGACCCGCGCGCGGTTCACGATCCCCGCGTAGGTCGGGTCGGTCAGCAGCACCTCGTCGCCGGGGTCGACCACGGCGAGCATGACGTCGAGGATCGCCGACGTGCCGCCGCTGGTGACGATGATCTCGCGCTCGGGGTCGTAGCGGTGGCCGGTGCGGGCGGCCAGGAAGTCGGAGATCGCCGCGCGCAGGTCCATGTCGCCGGTGAACGGCAGCCAGCTGTTCGCCTCGGGCGTCTCGAGCCCGCGGACCGTCTCGGGGATCGCCTCCGGCGGGAGCGGGAGGTCGGTGTCGAGGTTCTCCATCCGCAGCACCGGCCAGTCGGCGCGGAGCGCGTCGGCGGCGAGCGCCGTCCGGTCGATGCCGAAGCCCCGCACGTCGACCAGGCGCTGCGCCTGCTTGAATGCTTTACCGTCTGACATGCCGTTATATTAGACATCCATGGACGACTCGGTCAAGACGATCGCGGCGAACGTGCGGCGCCTGCGGGCGGAGCGCGGCCTCTCCGCGGCGGGGCTCGCGCGAGCGTCGAAGGTGGCGCGGGCGACGCTCGCGGAGCTCGAGGCCGGCCGCGGCAATCCGACCGTCGAGACGCTCTTCGGCCTCGCGACGGTCCTCGGCGTCACGCTCGCGGACCTCCTCGTGGAGGCCGCCGCACCTGCCGTGCATGTCGTCCGCGCCGGCGAGGGCCCGCACGTCGACGGCCCGGTGCTGCAGGCGCGGCTCCTCCGGCAGGCGGCGGTCGACCGCGCCCGCGTCGAGGTCTACGAGCTCCACGTCTCCCCCGGCCGGCCACGTCGCGCCGACCCGCACCCGGCCGGCGTGACCGAGCAGCTGCTCGTCCACGCGGGCCGCCTGCGGGTCGGCCCCGAGCAGGATCCCGTCGAGCTCGGCCCGGGCGACTTCGTCGCCTTCGACGCCTCCGTCGCGCACGTCTACGAGGCACTCGGGGAACCCGTCAGCGCCACGCTGGTCATTACGTCGTCGCGAGAGCGGTAAAGAATCTCAGGAGGCCGTGTCGATTTCCGTCGGGCTCGCTCGACGTACGAGATAGAAGGCCGAAATCGATCCCCCACCAAGGAGGAACGGCGAGATGCGAGTCATGGTGCTGATCAAGGCGAACGAGCAGTCCGAGCGCGGCGAGATGCCGAGCGAGCGAGTGCTCACGGAGATGACGGCGTTCAACGAGGAGCTCGTGAAGGCGGGCGTCATGCTCGCCGGCGACGGCCTGCACCCGTCCGTGAAGGGCGTCCGGGTGGCGTTCAAGGGCGACGAGCGCAAGGTCATCGACGGCCCGTTCGCCGAGACGAAGGAGCTGCTGGCCGGCTACTGGGTCTGGCAGGTCAAGTCGCTCGACGAGGCGGTCGAGTGGGTCAAGCGCATCCCGTCGCCCGACGACGACGACGACGGCGATCGTCGAGATCCGCCCGGTGTTCGAGGCTCGAGGACTTCGGCGAGGAGCTCACGCCCGAGCTGCGCGAGCGCGACGCCGCGATGCGCGCCGCAGACCGAGGGCGCGTAGGGAGGTGCCGGCGGCCGACGTCACGCGCACGATCGACGCCGTCTGGCGGATCGAGTCCGCCCGGCTCATCGCGGGCCTCGCCCGCTTCGTGCGCGACGTCGGCCTCGCCGAGGACCTCGCGCAGGAGGCGCTCGTGGCGGCGCTCGAGCAGTGGCCCGAGGCGGGCGTCCCGGACAACCCGGGCGCCTGGCTCATGGCCACCGCCAAGCACCGCGCGATCGACCGCCTGCGGCGCGCGCGACGTGCACCGGCGCAAGACCGAGGAGCTGGGGCGCGACATGGAGCTGCGCGGCGAGGCGGACGTGCCCGACCTCGCCGCGGAGGCCGCCGACCCGTTCGACGACGACGTCCTGCGCCTGATCTTCACCGCCTGCCACCCGGTGCTCTCGGTGGAGGCGCGCGTGGCGCTCACGCTGCGCCTGCTCGCGGGGCTCACGACCAAGGAGATCGCCCGCGCGTACCTGGTGCCGGAGGCGACCGTGCAGCAGCGCATCGTGCGCGCGAAGCGCACGCTGACCGCCGCCCGCGTGCCGATCGAGGTGCCCGAGCGCGGCGAGCTGCCCGAGCGGCTCGCCTCGGTGCTGGAGGCGATCTACCTGATCTTCAACGAGGGCTACGCCGCCACCGCCGGCGACGAGTGGCTGCGCCCGGAGCTGCTCGAGGAGGCGCTCCGGCTCGGCCGCATGCTCGCGGCGCTGCTGCCGGGGGAGCCGGAGGTGCACGGGCTGTCGCGCGCTGATGGAGCTGCAGGCGTCGCGCGCCCGCGCGCGGGTCGGCCCGGACGGCGAGCCGATCCTCCTGCTCGACCAGGACCGCTCGCGCTGGGACTGGATGCTCGTCGGCCGCGGGCTCGCCGCCCTCGAGCGCGCGTACGCGACGGGCGGCGCCGTCGGCACGTACACCCTGCAGGCCGCGATCGCCGCCTGCCACGCGCGCGCCCGGACGGCCGGAGGACACCGACTGGGTGAGCATCGTCGCCATCTACGACGGCCTCGCCCAGGTCGCGCCGTCGCCGGTCGTCGAGCTCAACCGCGCGGTCGCGGTCGGCATGGCGTTCGGGCCCGCCCAGGCGCTGCGGCTCGTCGACGACCTCGTCGACGAGCCGGCCCTGCAGCGGCTATCACCTGCTCCCGACCGTGCGCGGCGACCTGCTGGAGAAGCTGGGCCGGCTCGCCGACGCGCGCGCCGAGTTCGAGCGCGCCCTCACGCTCACGCAGAACGCCCGCGAGCGCTCCGTGCTGCTGGGGCGGATCGCCGGCTGCGCCGTCTAGAACGCGCTCGTCAAGGCGAGCGGGAACACCGCGTCGGCGCCGCGCCGCCGCAGCTGCCCGCCCAGCATCGCGAGCGTCCAGCCGCTGAAGCGCACGTCGTCGACCAGCAGGCACGACCCCGCCGGCAGGCCGGCCGTCACCGAGAACGCCCCGCGCACGTTCGCGACCTGCTGGGCCGAGTTGGCCATCTCCCGCTGCGGCGGGCGCTCGGCCACCCGGGCCAGCGCGTCGACGTAGGGCAGCCCGAGCGCGTCCGCGAGCCGGCGCGCGAAGTCGGGCACCGCGCCGCCGGGGACGCCGGTCACCCACGTCGCGCCGGTGCGCCACGCGCGGACGACCTCGGCCGCCGCGTCGACGAGCTCGCCGTCGAACTGCCCGGAGCGGCGGCCCGCCTGCACCACCGGATCCCAGCCGCCGTCGCCGAGCCTGGCCAGCGCGCGGCCCTCCTCGACGCGGACGTCCTCGGGGATCTTGCGCATCGCGCCGCTCTCGTCGGGCGCCATCTTCTTGCTCTCGAGCACGATCGGGCGCGACCGCAGCAGCAGCGCCGCCTCGCGCACCAGCACGGGGTCGAGCGGCGCGGCGTAGCGCGCGCCCGTGCACACCGCGCAGCGGCCGCAGTCGGCGGGCTCGGGATCGTCGAGCTCCTCCTGCAGCGCGCGCATGAGACAGCGGCCGTCGGCGCCGAAGGCCGCCATCGCCTCCTGCTCGCGCCGCCGCAGCTCGGTCACCCGCGCGTAGCGCTCGGCGTCGTAGGTCCACTCCGAGCCGGGCGCCAGGCTCCAGCGCGAGCCCTCGCGCGTCACCGCCCCCTCGACGTCGAGCACCTTGAGCAGGGCGTCGATCCGCCCGCGCCCGAGGTTCACCTCCGCCATCAGGTCGCGCGCCGTCGCGCCGCCGTTGTCCAGCCGCTCGAGCACGCGGCGGACCAGCTCGCGCGGCGGGAACGCCTGCTGGATGAAGAAGTCCTGGATCCTTCGGTCCTCGGCGCCGCGCAGGAGCACGACCTCGGCGCGGTCGACCCCGCGGCCCGCGCGGCCGACCTGCTGGTAGTAGGAGATGACCGAGCCCGGCGCCTGGTAATGGACGACGAACCCGAGGTCGGGCTTGTCGTAGCCCATCCCGAGCGCGCTCGTCGCCACCACGGCCTTGAGGTCGTTGCGGAGCAGCCGCTCCTCGACCTCGATCCGCCGCTCGCTGTCGATCTCGCCGCTGTAGGCCTCGGCGGGGATGCCGCGGCCGCCGAGCCAGTCGGCAACCAGCTCGGCGTCGCGCTTGGTGAGCGTGTAGACGATCCCCGAGCCCGGGAGCTGCGGCAGGTGCGTGGCGAGCCACGCCAGCCGGTCGGCCTGGCCGGGGAGGTCGACGACCTCGAGCCGCAGCGACGAGCGCCCGAGCGGCCCGCGATAGGTGCGCGCGCCGGCCGAGCTGCTCCTCGATGTCGGCGACCACGCGGTCGTTGGCCGTCGCCGTCGTGCAGAGCACCGCGACGCCCTCGGGCAGGCGGGCGAGCATCTCCTCCAGCCGGCGGTAGTCGGGCCGGAAGTCGTGCCCCCAGTCGCTGATGCAGTGCGCCTCGTCGATCACCAGCAGCCCGACCCGCGAGGCGAACAGCGGCAGCATCTGCGCGCGGAACTGCGGGTTGTCGAGCCGCTCGGGGCTGATCAGCAGGAGGTCGACCGCGTCGGTCTCCAGCAGCTCCTGCACCTCGGCCCACGCGTCGCGGTTCGTGGAGTTCACGGTGTGGGCGCGGATCCCGAGCTTCTGCGCGGCGGCGATCTGGTTGCGCATGAGGGCCAGCAGCGGCGAGACGATCAGGGCCGGCCCGGCGCCGCGCTCGCGCAGCAGCGCGGCGGCGATGAAGTAGACCGCCGACTTGCCCCAGCCGGTGCGCTGCACGCAGAGCACGCGCGCCTGGTCCTCCACGAGGTCGCGCACGGCCTCGAGCTGATGCTCGCGGAAGCCCGCCTCCGGCCCGGCGAGATCCCGCAGCAATGTCGATGCCCGATCGTCGATCACACCCTTGACCCTAGTCAGACGCTCCGCTGGTACGACCGGAACGCCTGCGTCGCGAGCGCCCCGCAGGCGAGCAACAGCACGCCGAGCAGCGCCACGTCTCCGGCCACCATGCCCCAGTCGGGGCTCGCGGCCGTCGCGCTGCGGCCCGCCTCGATCGCCCAGTCGACGGGGTTGAGCGCCGCGGCCGTCTGCATCCAGCCCGGCAGCAGCTCCTCGCGCATCAGCGCGGTCGAGAGGAAGGTGAGCGGCAGCACCAGGAACGTCACGGCCCCGATCAGCGACTCCTCCTGGCGCGTGACCAGCGCGAGCGAGTTCGACAGCGCGCCGAACGCGGCTCCCAGCAGGGCTGCGACGAGGATGAGCACGACCACTCCTAGGACGCCGCCGGGAAAGTTCGCCCCCACCGCCAGCGCGATCGGACCATGATCACCGACTGGACGACGACCACCACGCGCTCTGCGCCACGCGGCCGGCGATCAGCGCGCCCGCCGACCGGCGAGACGAGCAGCGGTCGGTGACGCCGCGGTCGATGTCCTCGATCGTCGCCATGCCGCTCCAGCCCGAGGAGAACAGCGCCGACATCACCACGATGCCCGGCGCCAGGTAGGCGATGTAGGACTCGTCCCGAAGCCCGGGAGGTCGGCGACGCTCTTGAACAGCTCGCCGAACAGGAGCAGCCAGATCACCGGCTGCACGAGCGTCACGGCGATGTACCAGGGCTGGCGCCAGAGGGCGCGCAGGTCGCGCAGGGCGAGGTAGGCGGTGTGCCTCATCCGAAGCTCCTTCCGGCGTGGCGGAGGTAGACGTCGTCGAGCGACGGGCGCGAGACGGTCACGGAGGCCACGTCGACCCCGCGCGCCTCGAGCGCGGCCAGCACGACCGGCACCGCGCGGGCGCCCTCGTCGGCGCGGGCGCGCAGCGCCGTGCCGTCGATCACCAGCTCGCGGATGCCGGCCAGCGGCTCGAGCGCGGCCGTGACGGCGCCCTCCGCGGCGAAGCCCAGCTCGACGTGGATGGCGTCGCCGCGCAGCTCGGCCTTCAGGCGCTCCGGCGAGCCGCCGGCGACGACGCGCCCGCGGTCGACGATCGCCAGGTCGGAGGCGAGCCGGTCGGCCTCCTCCAGGTAGTGGGTCGTGAGCAGGATCGAGAGCCCCTCGTCGCGGGCCAGCCGCTGGATCTCCTGCCACATCTCGGCCCGCACCTCCGGGTCGAGCCCGGTGGTCGGCTCGTCGAGGAACAGCACCTGCGGCCGGTGCACCAGCGCCATCGCGATGTCCAGCCGGCGCTGCATGCCGCCCGAGTACGTGCGCACGAACCGCGCGCCGGCCTCGGCGAGCCCGAACTGCCCGAGCAGCTCGGCGATCCGCGCCTCCAGCGCGCGGCCGCGCAGCCCGTGGATCTGCCCCTGCAGCCGGAGGTTCTCGGCGCCGGTGGCGTCGCGGTCGACGCCCGAGCGCTGGCCGACGCACCCGATCGCCCGCCGCACCGCGCCGGGGTCGCCCACGACGTCGTGGCCCGCCACCCGCGCGTGGCCGGAATCGGCCCGTGACAGCGTGGTGAGGATGCGCACCGTCGTCGACTTGCCCGCGCCGTTGGGCCCCAGCAGCGCGAAGATGGTGCCCGCCGGGACCGCGAGGCTCAGGCCGTCGAGCGCGCGCACGTCGCCGTACGTCTTGACGAGCTCCTCGGCCTCGATCGCATGGTCTAGACTTGTCTTCATACCAAAGCATCTTAGAAATTAAGAGACTTAGATGTCAAGAAACTCGGCCCGTGAGGAACTGCTCGGCGCGTTCGGAGCGGCCATCCGCGCCTACCAGACGGGCGTCGACAACTTCGACCAGGCGGCCGCCGACCACCTGGGCGTCAACCGCACCGATGCGCGCTGCGCCGACCTGATCGAGCAGGCGGGTGGGATGACGGCCGGCGAGCTGGCCCAGGCGGCAGGGCTCACGACGGGCGCCGTGACAGCCGTCGTCGACCGGCTGGAGAAGGCCGGGATCGCCCGCCGCGTCGCGGACCCGCGTGACCGGCGCCGCGTGCGGATCGAGGTCACGCCGAAGCTGTGGGAGCTGACTGGAGCCGCTGCTCGGGCCGATGCTGGCGGAGTCCGAGGTGCTGGTCGACGACCTGACCGACGCGGAGATCGAGCGCTTCACCGAGTTCCTCGAGCGCGCGATCGAGCTGCAGGCGCGGCACACCGAGCGCGTTCGCTCGCTGTAGGGTCGCCGCGTGCGGGTCGTGGTCTTCGGCGATATGGAGGGGGTGGCCGGCATCTGCCGCTGGGCGCAGGTGGTCGCCGGCAAGCCGCTCTACGAGGAGGGCCGCAAGCTCTACACGGCCGAGATGAACGCGGCGGTCCGCGGCGCCTTCGAGGCCGGCGCCACCGAGGTGATCGTCATGGACTGCCACGGCGCGGGCGGCGACCACTCGTTCAACTCGCTGATCGCCGAGGACCTCGACGAGCGCTGCGAGTTCGTGGTCCAGAGCGAGTGGACCGAGTACACCGAGCCGTTCGAGCAGGGCTGCGACGCGGCGCTCATGATCGGCATGCACGCGATGGCGGGCGCCGAGCGGGGCGTGATGTCGCACACCGTGAGCAGCACCGGCTGGCACTCGCTGCGGTTCAACGGCACGTTCGTCGGCGAGGTCGGGATCAACGCCGCGCTGTGCGGGACCTGGGGCTGCCCGGTGGCGCTGGTCACCGGCGACGACGTGGTCTGCGCGGAGTCGACCGCGCTGCTCGGCCCGGGCCTGGGCACGCTCGCCGTCAAGCAGGGCCTGGCGCGCTTCTCGGCCCGCCACCAGCCGCCGGCCCGGGCGCGCGAGGGGATCGAGCGCGCCGCCGCCGAGGCTCTGCGCTCGCTCGGGGACGCGCCGGTCTACGACCCGGGCGCGCCGTGCACGATCGAGGTCGAGCTCGCCACGCCCGACCATGCGGAGCCGTACCGCGCTCGGGCCGGGGTGGAGATCAGCGAGGGACGCTCTCTCACTTCCACTGCCGACACGTGGCTTGCCGCTTGGCGGCAGTTCTTCGTGTAGCCGGGAACGGCAACCCCGCTGGGTAGGGAGGCGGTGCACAAGTGCAGCCTCGGGGCAGTTCTCGGGGAGAGGCTGCAGAAACGCACCGTATAGGTGCGCAACTGCAGCCTCGCGGCGAATCGGGACGCGAGGCTGCAGAAATGCACCCCGCCCGACCCACCTCCGTCAATGCCGGGGTTGATCAGGTGTTGACCGTGATCTTGGCCACGCCGATCACGAGGCCCTCCTGCAGCGCGTCGACGCCGAAGGTCGTGTTGAGCAGCTCGGCGGCCTCGGCCTTGAGCTTGACGGTCGTGCCCTCGAGCACGGCCGTGCCGTTGCCCTCGTCGACCTCGAGCGGGTTCAGCGTGCGGCCGTCGAGGAAGAACAGGGGCGCGCTCTCGGCGGCGACCTCGCCGTCGACGCTGACCTTGCCGGTCAGGACCGACTCGCCCGGATCGACGACGAAGTCGGTGAGCTCGACGCGCTTGCCGCCGCCCTCGAGCGACAGTCCGGCGCCGTCATGGTCGATCTCGCCCTGCACGTACGGGCTGACCGAGCCCGGCTCGTAGTACGTCACGTTGCCGCCGGTGATCGGGAAGGCGGCCACGCCGGCCTTGCTGATCGACGCGTCGCCGACCGGGCCGGGGGTGAGCTTGAGCGACTGGAGCGCCGACGCGAACCCGCCGTCGAGCGTCACCGCGGTGCTCTTGCCGGAGAGCTGGTCGATCTGCGCGACCGGGTCCGGCCGGGCGGTGCTCGTCGCTTCATCGGCCGAGTCGCTGCCGCACGCGGATGCGCCGACGGCGAGGGCCATCACTGCGAGGATCATGGAGAGTCTCATGGCAGTTACTGCGCGCCAACTCCCCATCCGGATGCTTACTTGGCACCCCGGCGGTCCCCCACGCCGGCACGCGAGGGACCTTCCAGGGTCCAGTGGTGTCCTGCGGGAGCGATGCTCGCCTAGACGCCGGCGGCGCGCGACCAGCGTTGCTGATCGGCGCCGTGAGCGGCGCTGACGCGGCGCAGCGCGTCCATCACGGCGAGCGTCCCGACCGACAGCACGTCGCTGGCCGGGCGCGCGGCGCGCAGCTCCCACTCGGGGGCTCCGGCCAGCGGGCGCAGCGCCACGCCCGGCGGCAGCGGCTCTGCCGCGAGGGCGGGGACGAGCGCCCAGCCCTCGCCGGCGGCGACGAGCGCCAGCACGGTGCGCAGGCTCTCGACGCGCCAGCGGGAGCCGTCGCCGATCCGCGGTGTCGCCGCGAGCGCCTCGTCGTCGAGGGTCTCGAGCCGGGTCAGCGGGTGGTCGGCGGGCAGCGCGGCGCAGAGGGGCTCGCGCCGCAGCACCGTCTCGACGATCCGAGGGTCCTCCTCCGCGCCCGCGGCGGCGACCCAGACGCCGACCTCGACCGCGCCGTCGAGGACCGCCTGGCGAGCGGCGCCGGCGGCGGCCTCCTCGAGCAGCAGGTCGGCGGTCGGGAGGCGGCGGCGGAGCAGGCGCAGCGCCCGCGGCACGACCGTGCCCGCCGCCACCGGGCACGCGCCGAGCCGCAGGCGCTTGACCTGCTCGGCCTGGAGGGCCTCGAGTCCGGCCTGCGCGAGGCGCACGGCCTCGACGATCCCCACCGCGTGCTCGTGCAGGACCCGGCCCGCCTCGGTGAGGCGGACGCCGCTCGCCTCGCGGACGACCAGCGTGGCGCCGGACTCCGCCTCGAGCTTGGTCATCTGCTGCGAGACAGCGGACGGGGTGAAGGACAGCGCGTCGGCGGCGCCGGCGAACGTGCCGCGCCTGACGACCTCGACGAACGTCTGGAGCCGGGTGAGATTCATTCTGCGCCCTCGGCGGGAACATCGACCGCGGTCGTGAGAACTCCCTAAGAAACCGCCGACGGCCGATAATCGGGGAAGGTGCACGCACGCGACCCCCAACCGGCTCCTGGTCGTCGACGACGACCCGGCCCTCGCCAGGACGCTGCGCCGCGCGCTCGGCATCGAGGGCTACGACGTGGAATGCGCCGGGGACGGGGCGGAGGCGCTCCAGCGTCTCGCCGCCGACCGGTTCGACGCCGTGGTGCTCGATGTCAGCATGCCGCGCCTCGACGGGCTCGCCGTGTGCCGCAGCATGCGCGCCCGCCGCGACCGCACGCCCGTCTTGATGCTGACCGCTCGCGACGCCGTCGACGACCGCGTCGCCGGCCTCGACGCCGGCGCCGACGACTACCTGGTCAAGCCCTTCTCGCTCGACGAGCTCAACGCGCGCGTGCGCGCGCTGCTCCGCCGCGCCGGTGGTGACGACCACGAGCGAGCGGCTCTCCTACGCCGACCTCGCGCTCGACGCTCGCCGGCCTGCGCGCCTCCCGCGGCGAGCGCCGGCTCGAGCTCACCCGCACCGAGCTCCGGCTGCTCGAGCTGCTGCTGCGCAACCCCGAGCAGGTGCTGCCGCGCGACATGATCTACGAGCGCGTGTGGGGCCACGACATCAGCGCGACCTCGAACTCGCTCGACGTCTACGTCGGCTACCTGCGGCGCAAGACCGAGGAGGCCGGGGAGCCGCGCCTGATCCACACCGTCCGCGGCGTCGGGTTCCGGCTGGGGACATGAGCTACCGCCGCCGCCTGATGCTGCTGGCCGCGCTCGCCGTCGCGCTCGCCGTGGTGCTCGCCTCGGCCGCGACCTACGTCTCCGTGCGCGCGCAGCTGCTCGACTCGCTCGACGACGGCCTGCGGTCGCTGAGCGCCGGCGTCGGCACCGCCCCGGAGCCGCGCGAGAGCCCCACGCGCCGCCAGCTCGACCCGGAGGCCCAGCGGCGCGCCTTCCTGCTCCTGCTGCCGTCCTCCCCGCTCGGCGAGCAGGCCGGGTACGCCCAGGTGGTCTCCAGCGCCGGCAACATCCAGCCGCCGCCCAACCAGCGCGCGCTGCTGCGCGGTGACGCCGCGGGTGGTCGCGGTCGCCCAGGGGACCGCGGCGCCGTTCTTCTACGACTCGCAGCTCTCCGGCACCGACGTCCGCGTGTACGTCGCGCCGTTCGCCCAGGGCCAGGCGCTGCAGGCGGCGCGCTCGCTCGAGACCGTGAACGCGACCATGCGGCGGCTGACGCTCGTGCTCGTCCTGGTGAGCCTGGGCGGCATCGGCGTGGCCGCCGTGCTCGGCGGCCTCGTCGGCCGCAGCGCGATGCGCCCGGTCCGCAGGCTGATGCGCGGCACGCGCTACGTCGCGGCGACGCAGGACCTCTCCCGCCGCGTCGAGGCGGTCGGCGACGACGAGCTGGCCGGCCTGGCCCGCAGCTACAACGCGATGCTCGAGGCGCTGGCCGAGTCGCGCCGCGCGCAGCGCCAGCTGGTGGCCGACGCGTCGCACGAGCTGCGCACGCCGCTCGCCACCGTGCAGGCGAACGTGGAGCTGCTCTCGCGCGCCAACGAGCTGCCGCCCGGAGGAGCGCCGCGCAGCTGCGCGAGGACCTGATCGGCCAGCTGCGGCGAGCTGACCGGGCTGGTCGGCGACCTCGTCGAGCTCGCCCGCGAGCGCGCGCCGGAGAGCGACCTCGAGGAGCTCGACCTCGCGGCGCTGGTCGCCACCTGCGTCGAGCGCGCCCGCGGCCGCGCCGGCGGCGTCGCCTTCGAGTGCGTCGCTGCACGCCGTGCACGGTGCGCGGCGACCGCGTCCGGCTCGAGCGCGCCGTCACCAACCTGCTCGACAACGCGCGCAAGTGGAGCCCCGACCGGACGGCACCGTGCGCGTCACGGTCGCCGACGGCGAGCTCGTCGTCCGCGACGAGGGCCCGGGCATCGCGGCCGAGGACCGCCCGTACGTGTTCGACCGCTTCTACCGCTCGGCCGAGTCGCGCCGCCTGCCCGGCTCCGGCCTCGGCCTGGCCATCGTGCGCCAGGTGGCCGAGATGCACGGCGGCGCCGCCTGGGCGGCGCCACCGCGCAGCGGCTCAGGCGCGGAGATGCACCTGCGCCTTCGTCCACTTCCAGCCGCTCACGCTACTTCAGGGAAGTCCACGCCAAGTCCCACTGCGAGTTGAACTCGCTGGCGACGGCGTTGACGTTGGCCGAGCGCAACAGCGGCTGCTTGTCCCAGATCCACGAGACCACCGGCGCCTGCTCGGTGATCATGCGGTCGATCTTCGCCCACGCCTGAGCGCGCTCGTCCGGGTCGGTCAGCAGCGCCGCGTCGTCCATCGCCTCGTTGAGCTGGGGGATGTCGAGCTCGGGCCAGTTCGAGTTGCCCTGCGGGATGATGTTCTTCCCGTTGAACGTCGGGTCGAGGATCGTCTGCGGGTCGCCGAAGTCCTTGCCCCAGCTGACGTTCGGGCAGATCGCCACGTTCGCCGACGGGACGTTGCAGAACTTCGTGTACATGGCGTCCTGCGTGACCAGCCGCAGCCGGACCTTGAAGCCGAGCTTCTCGAAGTTCTCCTTCGCGACCTCGGCGGCCTTCTGCGCGACGCCCTCCGACGTGCCGACCATCAGCACCTCGCCGTCGCCCTCGTACTTGCCCGAGGCGTAGCCGGCCTTCTTGAAGTACTCCGCGGCCAGCGCCAGGTCGCCCGCCGGCTTGGACATGAAGTCCAGCCCGGGGCCCTCGAAGCCGCCGGCCTCCTCGAAGCCCGGCAGGCCGGGCGGGATCATGTGCGTCGGGATGTCGCCGACCAGCTCGCCGCCGCGGACCAGGCGCATCGCCTCGCGGTTGAAGCCGGCGACCACGGCGCGCCGCACGTCGACGTTGTCGAACGGCTTGACGGTCGTGTTCATCGAGACGTAGCGGGCGCTGCCGGCCGGGATCAGCACGAGCTGGTCCTTGGCGGTCTTCAGCGCCTGGGCGAGCACCTGCGGCGGGGCCGAGAAGTCGCCGGTGAGCATGCTCTCGCCCTCGAGCACGCGACGCGACGCGACGGTCGTGTCGTCGTTGCCCTGCGGCATGTCGATCTCGTCCAGGTACGCCGGCTTGTAGTCGGTCGTCTTGTCCCAGTTCGGGTTGCGGACGAGGTGGATCCGGCGGCCGGCCTCGTAGCCGATCGCCTTGCCGGAGGCGTCGTTCTCGATCATGTACGGGCCGGTCGCGACCTGGTTCTGGCCGTACATCGACGGGTTCTGCGCGTCGAGGTCGGAGGCGTACTCCTCCGGCACCGGGGCGCTGAGCGTCAGCGCCAGGGCGCCGGCCATGACGCCGCCGGTGCCGCGCTTGAGCTTGAAGACGATCGTCCGGTCGTCGGGCGTGCGGATGCCCTCGATCTCGGTTCCCGGCGCGACGCCGGGCTCGGCGCCGACCACGTCGCCGAAGTAGGCGCCCGCGTAGCCGTTGTTGACCGTGTTGAAGAAGCCGCGCTCGATCGCGTACTTGACGTCGGCGGAGGTGACCTCGCGATCGACCGGCGGAGAGAACCTCACGCCGGTGCGGATCTTCACCGTGACGGTCCTGCCGTCCTCGGAGATCTCCGGGTCGGACTCGGCGAGGTCGGGCACGGGCGTCTGCCCGTCGTCCGGCTTCCACGAGTACAGCGGGCGCTGGGTCGCGTACCCGACCATGTAGCCCATCTGGTAGTAGGTGATGCCGGGATCGATGTTGTCCACATCATCGGTCCACAGCATCGTCAGCTTGCCGCCCTGCTTGCCCTCGATGGGGGCGCCGCCGCCTGTGCCGCGCTCGTTCTCGGCGTCGTCACTCCCGCCGCCGCAGCCCGTGAGGACCGCGCCGGCGAGAGCAAGCGCGAGGAACGCGCCCTTGGCCACTCGATGCATCTGAGGTTCCTTCCTCCGGCGGCCCCCGCCGGGTCGTCGACCGTACCTCTCCCATCGTCGCGCGCGCGCGAGGGAGGTTCGACGACGATCGCTGGCGGCCGCCGTGAAGGAACGCTTACGGCGCGGCGGGGACCTGCTCGTTGGCGCGCACGACGCGCCACGCGGCCTGGAGCGGATCCAGGAAGTACGGCGGGCTGCGGAACCGGAGCTCGTCGTTGTAGACGTAGTTCTTCGCGTATCCCGTCTGGCGCGTGGAGCCCGAGAACGTGCCGACCGGCCCGCGGAACTTCTGCGCGATGGCGCCGTACACCGTGAGCGTCCCGAGCGCGTTGCCGTCGCGGTAGTTGTCCACGATGAACGAGTCGTTGAGCGCGAGGATCGCGGCCTCGACCGTGATGTTGGTCCGCGTGCCCGAGGCGATGTTGTTGCCGTTGTCGTCGACGTCGTGCTTGATGCGCACGAAGCGCTGCGCGATCAGGCCCAGCACGGGGTCGCCGGCGTCGTCGGCCTCCAGGTCGCTGTCGACGAGGATGTCGACGGCCGCGCCCAGCGTCATCGACTTCGGGTAGATGCCGCGGACGACCAGCAGGCCGCAGCGCCACTCGCCGGAGACGTTGTAGTTGATCTCGCGCGGCGCCGCGATCGAGCAGGCGCCGTTGTTGTCCACGTAGATGACGCCGTTCGAAGGAAGTGGCATGCGCGTGGTCGTGTAGGTGCTGTTGCCCGTCCACCGGCGCACGTCCATGAACTGGGAGCCGTCGAACGTGATCTCGGTCTTGCCGGCGAACACGTACTGGGCGTCGGCGGCGGCGCGCAGGCGCGTGTTCGACGTCGGCACCGGCAGGTGCTCGGCGGGCTGGCGGAGCGGGCCGTTGAAGACCGGGCTGCCGCTGCAGCCGGAGCCGCGCACGAAGCCGCCGGGCGCGGGCCCGTGGACCTCGGTCACGTCGTCCTTGCCTTCGCGACCGAACTCGGGGGTGCCGCAGGTCAGGAGGTCGTCGTTGGTGTGCAGCGGCCCGTGGATCGCGTCCCAGTCGGGGAACGTGATGTTCGTGTTGTCGCGGCACCACTGGTCCTGGTTGCGCTGGGCGCGGTACTTGACGCAGTTGTTGCGCGCATAGTCCTGCTGCGACGTGGTCTCGAAGCTGTTCGGGTCGGACGCCTCGTAGTCGGTGAAGTAGAGGTAGTCGAGGAAGCTCGTGCGGCGCATCGTGGTCACCACGGAGCGGCGGACGCCGTTGGACGTGCCCGTCGAGCGGATGCGGAAGGAGCCGGAGCTCTCCTCGAGCATCGTCTCCTCGGAGCGGTCCGGGTCGCAGGTGCTCTCGTCGTTGGCCGGCAGCAGCTCGATCGAGAACTTCGCCTCGGTGCCCGCCACGTTGCGCCACGTCCGGTCGTCGCCGGGGTCCGCGGTGTTGACCGGGCTCGGCTGGCCGTCGCCCGGGTCCTCGACGTCGTCGCAGTACGACCAGTAGTCGTTGTCGCGGGTCAGCTGGTAGAGGTAGTACTCGATCCCGGCCTCGGCGGCCGCGTAGGCCTGCTTGCGGTCCTGCGACTCGCGGGCGAAGGGCACGTCGGCCCCGACCGCCGCGAACGTCGCGCCGGCGAGGATGGTCGTCACGAGCATGACGATCATCACCGCGGCCATCGTGAAGCCGTGTTCAGCGGACAGCTTGAGTCGTCGGCTCATATGCATCTCGGATCGGGGACGGAGAGGTTCGGGTCGGCGTGCCGGACCAGGATCTGGTCACTCAGGCGCACGCCCTTCGTGTCGTCCTTCGCCCCGGTCGGGCGCGACGTGAAGTTGATGTCGATGCGCGCCACGCGCGCGGCCTGGGCGGCGTTCAGCCCGTTGGCCCCCGGCGTGAGGACCTCCTCGGCCACGGGGCGATCGCCGACCCACTTGTACGCGAAGTACTGGAGGAACGGGATCTCCTCGCCGGAGGTCTTCTTCTGCAGCTGCGCGTTCTCGAGCCGCATCTGCGTCGCGCTCGGGTTCAGCGGGAAGTCGGCCGGCAGCGGCTTGAGCTTGGTCGAGCGGTAGATCTTCGTCGTGATGTTGCCGTTCGTCCGGTCGAACGTGAGCGTCCGCTTCTCCGGCGGCGTGTCGCCGTCCGCGCTGCTGAAGTCGGAGTAGAACGTGACCGTGTCGCCCGTCGCCTTGGTGGCGACGATCGCCGGGTTGTTCAGGTTGTTCAGGCACACCTGCGAGCGGAGCTCCTGCGTGATGGTGTCCATCGCCAGGCGGCCGCGCTGCATGGCGTCGGTCTTGCTCATCACGCCCGTGTTGAGGCGGACCGAGGTGTCGAGCATCGTGAAGACGCCGGTGAGGACGATCAGGCCGACCGTCATCGCCATCGCGAGCTCCATGACGGTCATGCCCGCCTCTTCGCGAAGCCGTCTCATGTCGCCGGGCACGTGGCGGACGACGAGCCGCCGGTGGTCGGGATGTCGACGTACGTGCTCCCCGTCAGGCCGTTGGGGTTGCGGTTCTGGAGCGTGGGGCCGTTGCGGACGTAGGTCTGGCCGCTCGTCGTGTACTGCGCGCAGATCCGGTAGTCGCCGAAGGGCAGGCCCGGGCGCGTGAGCGTGCCGCCGGTCTGGGTCGTGCCCAGGAGGATCCGCTGGCCGGCGCACGAGGCGTGCGTCGGGTAGGCGTAGACGATCGCGCCGGACCGCGTGGCGGGCGTCGAGCCGGTCCCGCGGCGCACGACGATGTTGGTGGCCGGCTCGATGACGCTGATCGAGCCGAAGTTGGTGCCGCGCTCGAGCTTCGGCGACTGGCCCGGGTACTCCTCGAAGAAGTTGTCGTGGTACAGCTCCGGGTCGGCGCCCGTGCACTGGCCGGCGTAGACCTTGTACGCCGCCGGGAACGGGAAGAGCTTCTGCAGGTTGAAGGCCGTGGACTGGGCGCCGGGAAAGCTGCGGAAGCCGGTCTGCAGCCCGCTGTGGACGACCATGAGGCCGTTGCCGTCATCCTGCTGGAAGGTGGCGCCGGTCTTGCGGACGATCGTGGCCGGGTTGATCCACGCGGCCTGGTCGTAGACGAACTCGACGGTGCTGAGGATGCCCGCGTTGACGGTGACCGTCTGCTGGACGTCCTGGAGGCCCTCCTGGTTCACCCAGCCCGCCTGGTCGACCTTCACCGTGTAGCTGCCGGCGTCGAGCGAGCCGAACACGGCGCAGCCGGCGTCGTTGGTCTGCTTGGTCTCGGTGTCGGGCCCGATCGCCTGGACCGGCATGTTGACCACGGGCCGCCCGTCGGCGTCGTTGACCATCGCGCTGAGCGTGCCCGAGCCCGGCTGCGGCGCCACGATGCTGCTCATGACGACCGGCTTGACCCTGGCGCCGGTCATCGGCGACGTCACGGTCGAGGTGATGCGGATGTAGCTGCCGTCGCCCTCGGGGACCTCGCAGCTGATGTCGTCGCCGGTGGTGTCGCTGACCCACACGGCGTCGGAGACGATCGTGTAGACGACCCCGCCGACCGTGACCGTCCGCTCCGGCGGGATGAGGCTGCGGAGGGTGTTGAGGTCGGCCGTGCGCAGCGAGCGCAGCTCCTCCTGGTCCCGCTCGGCGAGCGTGGCGGCGACCGTTCGCGCCTTGTTGGCGCCGGCGGTGCCGGTGACGGCGTCCAGGGCGGCCATGACCCCGAGGACGACGAGGATGAGCACGGCCGCCGAGACGACGACCTCGATGAGTGCGAAACCTTCTTCTGAGCCGGGGCTCCGGCGAGCGCGCGTTCCGGGCATGCACCACGGTTGTCGGCGCTCCCGCTGACGGCCTTGAGCCGTCTGGACGAGAAGTCGATCAGGCGACGACGAGCGAGAGCCGCGAGCGCTTGGACTCGTAGCGCGAAGCGACGTCGCTCAGGATCTCGACCATCGCGTGGCTGGCCGGCGACCGGTAGCCCTCGGAGAGGGTGGCGGCGTAGATCTGCCGCACGGGGGTCTCGCGCCCGAGGTCGCGCACCACGATGTCGTCGCGCACGCTCGTGAGGCCGAGCTCGGCCATCAGCGAGACGCCGACGCCCGCGGCCACGAAGCCCTGCATCGCCGTGTAGTCGTCGGTCTCGAAGGCGATCCGCGGCTCGTAGCCGGCCACCGCGCACGCGCGCGAGATCAGCCGGTTGCACTCGCAGTCGGGCTGGCCGGCGATCCACGCCTCGCCCGCGAGGTCGGCCAGGCGCACCCGGCGGCGGTTGGCCAGCGGATGGTCGCGCGGCAGCACGAGGTACATCGGGTCCTCGAGCAGGTGCACGCGCGCGATGCCGTCGTCGGCCTTGGTGATCGCCGACTCGAAGACGATCGCCAGGTCCAGGTCGCCGCTGCGCAGGAGCGGCACCGAGTCCTCGGGCTCGGACAGGCTCATCGAGAGGTCGACGGCCGGGTGGCGCTGGCGGAACTCGGCGATGGCCAGCGGCATGAGCGACGAGCCCGCGGACTCGAAGGCCGCCATCCGCAGGCGCCCGCCGTGCAGGCCGGCGATCGCCTCGAGCTCCGTCTCGGCCTCGGCCAGCCGGGCCATGATCGCCTCGGTGTGGCGCACGACGGCCTCGCCCGCCTCGGTGAGCCGGACGCCGCGCGCGCTGCGCTGGACGAGGATCGTCCCCGCCTCGCGCTCGAGGGCCGCGATCTGCTGCGAGACGGCGGACTGGGTGAAGGACAGCGCCTCGGCGGCGGCCGAGAACGAGCCTCGGACCGCGACCTCGCGGAGCACACGCATGCGGCGAACGTCAAGCATGAGGAGAACTTATACCACCCGTTCCGAACGTTCATTTGAACTGATGGGGTTCCATCTGGAGAATCGTCCTCACGTCGCCCTCCCCAGCTCCGTTGAAAGGACATGACCATGACCGCCTTCACCGCTCCTACAGTCGTCATCCGCGCCGCTCGCGGCTCCGACGGGTCCGCCCTCCGGCGCCTCGCCGAGCTGGACAGCAAGCGCGTCCCCGCCGGCGAGCTGATCGTCGCCGAGGCCGACGGCAACCTCGTCGCGGCACACGCCCCGGACACGGGCGCCGTGATCGCCGACCCGTTCCGGCACACCGCCGACGTCGTCGAGCTGCTCCAGCTGCGAGGCTCGCTCCTGCGAGCCGCGTGAGCACCACCTCTCCCTCCCTCCCCTCCTCAACTCGGGCGGGGGCGGCCCTCAAGGCCGCCCCCGCCTGGAAGGTCTGGGCCGCCCTCGGCGTGGTCTACGTCGTGTGGGGCTCGACGTACCTGGCCATCCGCGTGATGGTCGAGACGGTCCCGCCGCTGCTCGGCGCGGGCGCGCGCTTCGCCGTCGCGGGCGGCGTGATGCTCGTCGTGCTCGCCTTCAGCCGCAGCGTGCGGCCCACGCGCGCGCAGCTCCTGAGCGCGCTCCTCATCGGCCTCCTGCTGCCGGGCGCCAACGCGGTGATCACGGTCGCCGAGCAGGAGGTGCCGTCGAGCGTGGCGGCGCTGCTCGTCGCCTCGATCCCGCTGTGGGTGCTCATCATCCGCCGCATCGCGGGCGAGTCCGTCTCGCGGGCCGGCATCGCGGCGGTGCTCGTCGGCTTCGCCGGGGTGGCGCTGCTCGTGCGGCCGGGCGAGCAGTCCGGCGAGGCGACGCTGCTCGGCCTCGGCGCCTGCGTCGTCGGCGCCGTGATGTGGGCGAGCGGCTCGTTCGCCTCGCCCCGCATCAGCCTGCCCGCCGACCCGCTCGTCTCCACGGGCTGGCAGATGCTGCTCGGCGGACTGGTCATCACGCTGGCGGGGCTCGCGGCGGGCGAGGCGCCGCAGGTCGAGCTCGACACGTTCTCCACGCGCTCGCTGGTCGCTCTCGCCTACCTCGTCGTGTTCGGCTCCTGGTTCGCGTTCACGACCTACGTGTGGCTGCTGCAGAACGCGCCGATCTCGCGCGTCGCCACCTACGCCTACGTCAACCCGGTGGTGGCGATCATCCTCGGGATGCTGATCCTCGACGAGGTCATCACGCCCGTGATGGTCGTCGGCGCGGCGATCATCGTGTTCTCGGTGGCGCTCGTGATCAGGATCGAGAACGCGCGGCGGCCAGAGCCAGCTGAACCGCATCATTGAGGTCGGTGCGGCGGCCGCGCTCGACCGCGACCGCGAGCGCGTCCGCGGCGAGCGCGTGCTCGAGCGCCGCCACGGTCTCGTCCACCGCCGGCTGCTCGTCGGGCTGGCGGACGGCGCCCATCGCCTCGCGCTGGGCCTCGGCGGCGCCGAGCAGCGTGGCGCCGGCCACCGCGTCGCCCGCGCGCGCCGCGACGCCCGCCAGCGTCTCGAGGCACTCCACGGTCAGCACGCCCTCGCCCGCCGCGTGGCTGAGCTCGAGGCTCTCGCGCACGAGCGCCACCGCCCGCTCGGCATCGCCGCGGCGGGCGAGCAGGCTGCCGAGCACGTGCAGCGTGGAGGCGACGTGGGCGGGGTCCCCCGCCGCGCGCGCGAGCTCGACGCTCTCCTCCAGCAGCTCGCCCGCGCGATCGAGGTCGCCGCGACCCTCGTGCACGATCGCCAGGTTCTGGGTCACGATGCTCTGGCCGCGCACGTCGCCGAGCTCGCGCCAGATCTCCGCGCCCGCCTCGTAGCGCGCGAGGGCCGAGTCGTAGTCCTCGGCGAAGACGTCGAGCACGCCGAGGTTGGTCACCACGCGCGCCTCGCGGGCGCGGTCGCCCGCCTCGCGCGCGTGGGCGAGCGCGGCCGTGAACGCCTCGCTCGCCGCGTCGTGGTCGCCGGCGGCCCCGGCCAGCACGCCGGCCGCGTTGCCGGCGCGCGCGCCCGCGGCGGCGCTCGCGGCCCCCGCCGCCCGCGCCGCGTCGACGAGCCGGCGGCCCTCGGCGACGGCGCCGCGGGCGAGCCAGAACCGCCACAGGGCCCCGGCGATCCGCTGCGCCGTCTCGGCGTCGCCGGCCCCGATCGCCCACTCGGCCGCGGCGCCGAGGTTCTCGCGCTCGGCGTCGAGCCGCCGCAGCCATTCGAGCTGGTCCGCGCCCTCGAGGCCGCTCTCGGCCGCCTCGGCGAGCGCGAGCGCCCACGCCGCGTGGCGGGCGGCGACGTCGCCGGGGATCCGCTCGCGGGCGAACTCGTGGACGGTCTCGAGCATGGAGAACCGCTCGCCCGAGCGGTGCACGAGCGAGCGCTCCACGAGCGCCTCGAGCGCGTCGAGCACGTCGCCGGACACCGCCTCGGCCGCCTCCAGCGACCAGCCGCCCTCGAACACGGCGAGCTCGGCGAAGAGCTCGCGCTCGGGCGGCTCGAGCAGGTCGTGGCTCCACTCGATGGCGGCGCGCAGCGTGCGGTGGCGCTCGGGCGCGTCGCGGCGCCCGCCGGTGAGCAGCTCGAGGCGCCGTCCCAGCCGGTCGAGGATCGCGGCCGGTGAGAGCAGCCGCGTGCGCGCGGCGGCCAGCTCGATGGCGAGCGGCAGCCCGTCGAGGCGGCGGCAGATCTCGGGGATCGCCGGGTCGTCGGGATCGGCGCCGCGGGCGCGGCTGAGGAACAGCTCCACGGCGGGCTCGGCGGCCAGCGGCGCCAGCGGCGCCTCGCGCTCGCCGGCCAGGCGCAGCGCCGCCTGGCTCGTGACGAGGACCGTCGCGCCGGGCTGCACGGCGAGGAGGTCGGCCACGGCGGGCGCGGCGTCGAGGAGCTGCTCGAAGTTGTCCAGCACCACGAGCCTCTCGCCATCGACCTGCGCGAGCTCCTCCTCCAGGCGCTCGCGCGTGTCCACCGCGGCCAACGGGACGAAGCGGGCGCCGTCGCGGAACTCGGGCGCCAGGCGGTGCGCGAGCTCGAGCGCGACGCTCGTCTTGCCGACGCCGCCCGGCCCGAGCACCGTGACGAGGCGCGCCTCGCGCAGCAGCGCGGCCAGCGCCTCGAGCTCCGCGTCCCGGCCCACGAGGCCGGCGGGCGCCGCGGGCAGGTCCGGCGCGGGCGCGGCGGCGCGGCGCGCCGCCGGCGCGGGGCGGTCGAGGTCGAGCGCCGGGTCCTGGGCCAGGACCGCCGCCTCGAGCCGCTGCAGCTCCGGCCCGGGATCGAGGCCGAGCTCCTCGACGAGGACGGTGCGGGCGCGGCGGAACGCGTCGAGCGCGTCGGCCTGGCGGCCGGCGCGGTAGAGGGCGAGCATCAGGTGCGCGTGCAGCCGCTCGCGGTACGGGTGCTCGCCGACGAGCGCCTCGAGCTCGGCGATCACCGCGCCGTGCCCCCCGGTCGCCAGGTCGAGCTCCAGCCGGTCCTCGAGCGCGGCGAGCCGGGTGCTCTCGATCCGCGTGCCCTCGGCGGAGGAGCGCCCGAGCAGCTCGACGTCGGCCAGCGGCGGGCCGCGGAACAGCTCCAGCCCCTCGCGCAGCGCGGCGGCCGCGCCGGGCAGGTCGCCGGCCGCCCGCAGGCGCCGCGCGTCGTCCAGCCCGCGCTCGAAGCGATCGAGGTCGAGCGCGCCCGGCGCCAGCTCGACCGAGTAGCCGGTGGGCCGGGTCACGATCGGCTGGCCGTCGCCCAGCACGCGGCGCAGCTGCGAGACGTGGACCTGCAGCGACTTGGCCGCGGTGGCGGGCGGCTCGTCGCCCCACAGCTCGTCGATCAGGCGGTCGGCCGAGACCACGCCATCGCGGTGGCCGAGCAGCAGCGCCGCCAGCAGGGCGCGCTGCTTGGCGCCGGGCACGGGGATCTCCCCGCCGGGCCCGGCGACGCGCAGCGGCCCGAGGATCGCGAACTCCATCGCGCCTTACCGCCGCCTTACCGCCACGTTGCCGCCCACCCCGAACATGCTGCCCATGAAGACCGACGACCGAAAGGAAGCTGGCAATGATCGCCAAGCGCGCGACCTGGACCTGATCCAGGACACACAGGACCCGACAGGGCGGGGAGTCGCCGCACGGCGGCTCCTCGAACCGCTCCGCCGCCGCCCCGTGCGGCGGCTGCTGGCGGGCAGCCTGGTCTCCAAGACCGGCGACTGGCTCACCGTCGGCGCACTCATGGGCTGGATCTTCCAGGAGACCGGCTCGACGGGCAGCGTGGCGCTGCTCATGCTGGTCCGCCTCGCCCCGCCGATCCTCGGCGGCGGGGCGGCCGCCGCGCTCGTCGACGGCGTCAGCCGCGAGCGCCTGCTCGTCATCGTGGAGGTGCTGCGCGCGTTCGCGCTCGCCACGGTCCTCGCCGGCCTGCTCGCCGGCCTCACCCCCTTGATCTACGCGGCGATCGCCGTGAGCGGCCTGCTGGGCGCGATCTCGCCCGTGGCCGTCTCCGCGCTGATCCCGCGCCTCGTGCCCGCCCCCGAGCTCCCGGCCGCCAACGGCCTGAGCGGCGTGATCGAGAGCACCGCGATGGCCGCGGGCGCCATCGGCGGCGGTGTGCTGCTCGGGCTGGTGGGCATCGGCCCGGCGCTGGCCGCCGACCTCTTCACCTTCATCCTGGCGGCGATCCTCTTCGCCGGCATCTCCTCGCGCGGGGTCATGGACGCCCCCGCCGAGGAGGACGACGCGGACGGGGCGCCGGCGCCCCGTCTGCGTGACCTGCTCACGGATCGCACGATCACGACCGCGGTCGGCGCGCTCTGCATCACCGTCGTCGCGGGCGGCCTGGTCAACGCGACGCTCCCGCGCTTCCTCGACGAGGTGGGCATGGGCGCCGGCGCGTACGGCTACGGCTTCGGCGCGATCGCCATCGGCCTGGCGGTCGGCGGCGCGGTGGCCGGCAGCATCCGGGTGGAGCGCGCCGACACCGGCGTGCTCGGACGCACCCTGCTGGCCACCGCCGTCGTCTTCTGCCTGCTGGCCGCGGTGACGAGCGCGCCGCTCGCGCTGCTGCTGCTGTTCCTGGTCGGCGTGCTCGACTCGATCGGCTGGGTCATGTTCGAGACCGCGCTCCAGCGCTCCGCCGACCCGCGCCTGCTCGGCCGCGCCTTCGGGCTCACCGACGCGACGGTCCGCACGGCGATGATCGGATCGATCGCGCTGGCCCCGCTGGCCAACGAGCTGGCGGATCCGGACCGTATCCTCGTGGTCGGCGCCGCGGTGCTGTGCGTCGCCGGGCTGGTGGCGCTCACCGGGCGCCGCCGCCGCATGGGCGCACCGGCACTCCAGGCTGCGGCTGGGTAGGGACGCGGGGCGCTCGTTGGACGTCGGGCCGTACTGACCCGCGGCCGACAAGCATGACCCCCTCGACGGGCGTTCCCGCTTCCCTACCGAGTCGCAGTCACCGGGTGCCGCGCGACGGCCCAGAACTGGTAGCCGCCGTCGTTGAACGGCACGCGGTCGGGCTGCGTGAGCCCGGTGCAGTCGGTCGCGCGGGCGAGCAGCTCGTGGCGGCCGGGCGGCGGCGTCCAGGGCAGCTCCCACTGCACCCAGCCGTGCGCGACGTTCGGCCCGTGCAGCCGCGCCTGCTCCCAGTGGCGGCCGCCGTCGGTGCTCACCTGCACCTGCGCGATCGGGCCGTAGCCCGACCAGGAGCGGCCCGTCAGGGTGGTACATCGGCCGGCGGGCAGCACCGCCTCCCAGGCCAGCTCGAACGCGCTCTTGACCGGCTGGATCGAGAGGCCCGCGTACCAGCGGGTGTTCCACGGCGAGAACTGCCGCCGGTCGGAGACCTCGAGCGCGCCGAGCCACTTGATGCTCGCCACGCCCACCCAGCCGGGGACGACGAGGCGCGCCGGGAACCCGTGGTCGGGCTCCAGCGCGGCGCCGTTCATCTCCAGCGCGATGAGGACGTCGTCGAGCGCCTTGGCGATCGGGAGCGGGCGGCGCACCGGGCCGTGGTCCATGCCGTCGTAGAGGTACGGGTCGTCGAGCCCTCGGGCCATCACGTCGACCGCCTCGGGCTTCACGCCGGCGCGGTCGAGCACCTCGGCCAGCCGCACGCCGCGCCACTCGGCGACGCCGATGCCGCCGAGCTTCCACGGCGTGCCCTCGACCGGCGTGCCCTGCTGTGAGCCGAAGAGGTCGCGGCCGCCGCTCCCGGCGCACTCGATCGCGGCCGTGAAGCCGTGTGACGGCAGGCGCTCGAGGCCGCCGTAGGTGAGCTTGAGCTCGCGCTCGACGGCCGGCCCGCACACGTGCAGGCGCCAGCGGTCGACGTCGATGGCGGGCGTCCGGGTGTGGTTGCGGACGAAGAAGCGCTCGGTCGGCACGAGGTAGCCCGAGCCGCGCATGGCCTCCCAGCGCATCTCGGCGTTCTCGTCGTGGTCGACGAACCACTCGGGCGGGAGCGGCTTCTCGATCTGCTGTTGCTGTTGCGTGATCACCGGACGGCGGTCACGGGGTGTCGCACCACGGCCCAGAACTGGTAGCCCCCTTCGTTGAAGGGGACCGTATCGGGCTGCACGGCGCCCGTCCGGTCCGTGGCCCGCGCGAGGAGCTGGTGGCTCCCGGCGGGCGGCTTCCACGGCAGCTCCCAGCGCACCCAGGCGTTCGGCAGATTGGGGCCCCGCAGCTCGGCGCGGCGCCAGCGCGCGCCGCCGTCGGTGCTCACCTCGACGCGCCTGATCGGCGCGCTGCCCGACCACGAGCGGCCGGTGAGCGTCGTCCGCCTGCCGGCGCGCAGCACCGCGTCCCAGGCCAGCTCGAACGCGCTCTTCACGGGCTGCACGCTGAGGCCCGGGTACCACTTCGTGTTCCAGGCCGTGCTGACCGTGGCGTCCGAGACCTCGAGCCGGCCGAGCCACTTGATGCTCGAGATGCCGATCCAGCCGGGGACGAGGAGGCGCAGCGGGAAGCCGTGGTCGGCCGGCAGCGTGCGGCCGTTCATCTCGTACGCGAGCAGCGCGTCGTCGAGCGCCTTGCCGACCGGGATCGGGCGCCGCACGCGCCCGTAGTCGACGCCGCCCGTCACGTACGGGTCGTCGAGCCCTTCGGCCAGCACGTCGACGGCGCCGCGGCGCAGCCCGGCCCGGTCGAGGACCTCGGCGAGGGGCACTCCGCGCCAGCGGGCGACGCCGATGCCCCCGAGCTTCCAGGGCGTCCCGCTCGCCGGCGTGCCCTGCTGGCTGCCGAAGAAGCTGCGGCCGTTGCCGGCGCACTCGACCGCGGAGGTCACGTCACACGAGGGCAGCCGCTCGAGGTCGCGGTAGGAGAGCTCCAGCTCGCGCCGGACCCCCGGGCCGTGCACGCGCAGACGCCACGTCCGCGGGTCGATCGCCGGCGTGCGCGTGTGGTTGCGGACGAAGAAGCGCTCGTTCGGGATCAGGTAGCCGAGCCCGCGCGCGGCCTCCCACCGCATCTCCGCGTTGGTCCCGTGGACGACGAACCACTCGGGCGGGAGCGGCTTCAGGATCGGCGCGGCCTGCCCGAAGGCGGCGCGCGGCAGGACGAAGGGCAGCGAGGCCGCGGCGGCGAGCTTCAGGACGTCTCGCCGGGTCACATTGTCGATCAACACGATCGACAATGTACACAAGCCGGGACTAGGCCGGCGGCGGCTCCTCGAACGGCCGCTCGAACAGCGTGGAGAGGACGATCTGGGTCTGCGTGCGGGTCACGCCCGGGTGGTCGCGCAGCCGCTCGAGGGCCTCCTCCAGGTGCGCGGTGTCGCGGGCGCGGACGTGGAGCATCGCGCTCGCCTCGCCGGCCACCGTGTACGCGGCCTCGACCTCCGGGTGGCGCTCGACCGCCTCGCGCACCTCGGCCGCGGCCATGCGACCCTCGGTGTAGAGCGCCACGAAGGCGTGCGTCCCCCAGCCGAAGCGCCCGGGATCGACCTGGGCGGTGTATCCCCGGATCACCCCGTCGGCCTCGAGGCGGTCGACCCGCCGCTTGACCGCGGGGGCCGACAGCGAGACCCGCATCCCGATGCTCTGGAAGGAGCGGCGGGCGTTCTGGCGGAGGAGCGCAACGATCTGGCGGTCGATGGCGTCCATACAGCCGTGATTGTCGCACGCTACGCAACAGATCGCGCTTGAGTGCGGCGCTCGACAGCGCAACCATGAAGTCAGCGAATCTTGAGACCCTTCGAGGGAGGCCTGTCCGTGAGCACCCAGCCCGTCGTCGCCCCTGCAGATCAGCACCGCGGCGACTTCATGCCGCTCCACGGCATCGACCATGTCGAGCTCTATGTCGGCAACGCCCTCCAGTCCGCGTTCTTCTACGTGCACGCGCTCGGCTTCAAGGAGGTCGCCCACGCCAGCCTCCACACCGGCATCCGCGACCGCGCCTCGCACGTGCTCGAGCAGGGCCGCATCCGGATCGTCCTCACCGGCGCCCTGACGCCCGACCACGAGATCGGCGCCCACGCGGCCCGCCACGGCGACGGCGTGAAGGTGATCGCGCTCTCGGTGCCCGACGTCGGGCACGCGTATCGCGAGGCCACCACCCGCGGCGCGCGCGGCGTGCGCGAGCCCTGGGAGGAGAGCGACGAGCACGGCACGATCCACTTCGCCACCATCGCCGCCTACGGCGACACGGTCCACACGTTCGTCGACCGCTCGGCGTACCACGGCCCGTTCATCCCGGGCTACGTGGCGCGCGAGCGCGCGGCCGGCGACGTCGGGCTGCTCGCCATCGACCACATCGTCGGCAACGTCGAGCTCGGCGAGATGGAGACGTGGGTGAAGTTCTACGAGGACGTCTTCGGCATGACGGAGATGCTCCACTTCAGCGACGAGGCGATCTCCACCGAGTACTCCGCGCTGATGTCCAAGGTGGTCACCAGCGGCAACGGGCGCATCAAGTTCCCGATCAACGAGCCCGCCGAGGGCAAGCGCAAGTCGCAGATCGACGAGTACCTCGAGTTCTATGGCGGCGCGGGGGCGCAGCACATCGCGGTGGCCACGCGTGACATCGTGCGCACGGTGACCGAGCTGCGCGCGCGCGGGATCGAGTTCCTCACCGTGCCGGACGCCTACTACGACGAGGTCCCGGAGCGGATCGGCGAGATCAAGGAGTCGCTGGAGGACCTGCGGCGGCTCGGGATCCTCGTCGACCGCGACGACGAGGGCTACATGCTGCAGATCTTCACGAAGCCGATCGGCGACCGGCCGACGATGTTCCTCGAGGTCATCGAGCGCCACGGCGCGCGCGGCTTCGGCGAGGGCAACTTCAAGGCGCTCTTCGAGGCGATCGAGCGCGAGCAGGAGCTGAGGGGGAACCTCTGATGCGGTACCACTCGCTGGGTCAGATCCCGCAGAAGCGGCACGTGCAGTTCCGCGATCCGGACGCCTCCGGCAACGGGACGGCGCCGCTGCTCGTGGAAGAAGTCCTCGGGTTCGAGGGCTTCTCCGGCAACGAGTCGATCCTCTACCACCTGTGGTCGCCGTGCCGGATCCGCGACGTCGGCGAGTTCACGCCGATCGAGCTCGAGGAGTGGGTGCCGGAGACGCACGTGCACCGGCTCACCAACACGATGGGCATGCAGCCCCAGGGCGACCCGGTGCTGGGGCGGCAGGTCCTCCAGTACAACGCCGACGTGGAGATCGGGCTCTGCATCCCCGAGGCCGAGGCGGAGTACTTCTATCGCGACGGCGAGGGCGACGAGGTCATCTTCGTCCACGAGGGCGAGGGCGTCGTGGAGACGATCTTCGGCAGCCTCGAGTACCGCAAGCACGACTACATCGTCATCCCGCGCGGGACGACCTACCGCTTCCGGTTCGACAGCGAGCAGCGCTGGCTGACCTTCTACACGCCGGGCGAGATCGAGACGCCCAACCGCTACCGCAACCGCTATGGCCAGCTGCTCGAGCACGCGCCGTTCTCGCAGCGCGACTTCAAGCCGCCGGGCGAGCTGGTGACCCACCGCTCGCGCGGCGAGCACATCGTCAAGGTGCGCGTGCGCAGCGGCTACCAGGACTACGTGACCGACTACCACCCGCTCGACGTGGTGGGCTGGGACGGCTACGTCTACCCGTACACGTTCAACATCGCCGACTTCGAGCCCAAGGCCGGGCGCCTGCACCAGCCGCCGCCCGCGCACCAGAACTTCCAGGGCCCGAACTTCGTGATCTGCTCGTTCTGCCCGCGGATGCTGGACTGGGACCCGATGGCGGTGCCGATCCCCTACCACCACTCCAACGTGCAGTCGGAGGAGATGATCTATTACGTCGACGGCCAGTTCGGCTCGCGCAAGGGCGTCGACATCGGGGCGATCACGCTGCATCCGTCGGGGCTCCCCCACGGGCCGCAGCCGGGCCTCGTGGAGAAGTCGCTCGGCGCGACGCGGACGGAGGAGCTGGCCGTGATGTGCGACACGTTCCGGCCGCTCAAGCTGACGACGCTGTCGCGGGACCTCGACGACCCCTCGTACGCGTTCTCGTGGTACGAGGAAGGCGCGTCGATGTCCAGCACGGGGTGAGACGGGCGGAGCTGACCGACCTCGCCGAGCGCGCTCTGGAGGGCGCGCGCGGCGAGGCCCAGGCCACGGTGTGGTGGGAGCGGCAGCTCAGCTCGCGCGCCGGCGGCGTGGTGACGTCGGAGGCGGTGTCGCTGGAGCTGGCGGTGGTGCGCGACGGCCGTGTGGGGACGGCCGTCAGCACCGACCTCTCGGCGCCGCTGGTGGAGCTGGCGGAGCGCGCGGCGGCGGCCGGGCCGGAGGCGACCGGGCCGCTCGCCGAGCCGGCGGCCGGTCGTCCGCACGAGGGATACGACCGGACGGCGGTCCTGGGGGAGCCGGCCGTCGCCGGCGAGTGGACCGGATGGCGCGCGGCCGCGGCGCGGACGGCGATCGCGTCCACCAAGGGCGTGCGGGCGTACGAGGAGCGCAGCTTCGGGGAGCTCCGGGTGCGGCGGCACGGCGCGCCGGGCCGGTCGCTCGAGCTGAGCGCGACGGCGGTGTCGCCGCGCGAGCTCGACGAGGGCGCGCTGGCCGCCGAGGCCGAAGCGCTGCTGGGCGACGGCGCGGTCGCGGCCGTCGAGCCGGGCGAGTACCCGGTCGTGCTCGGGCCATGGGCGGTCGCCGAGGTGCTCCGCCGGGCGGCGCTCGCTTTCGGCGGGCCGCGGGCGCCGATCGCCGATCGGCTCGGCTCGCGCGTGGCCCCGCCGCTCGTGAACCTCTCGGACTCGCCGCGGTTCCCGGCGACGCTCCCGCGCAGCTACGACGCCGAGGGCGCGCCGCGCCGGCCGCTGCCGCTCATCCAGGACGGGATCGCCCACCGCGTGGTCGGCCCGGGGACCGGCCACGCCGTCAGCCCGGGCGGCGCCCAGCTCCCCGAGCACCTCGTGCTCGTGGGCGGCGGCGCGACCGGCCTCGAGGAGCTCGCCGCGCCGATCGAGCGCGGCCTGCTGATCCCCGCCCTGTCGCTGCACGGCGCGTGGGTGCTCGGCCGCCGCGGCGCGGCGATGGCCGAGGGCGTGCGGCTGATCCGCGGCGGCGAGCCGGCCGAGCCGGTCGCCAACCTCACGGTGCTCTTCGAGCCGCTCGAGCTGCTCGCCGGCGTCCAGGCCTTGACCGCGCGGCAGCGGACGGTGCCGCCGCCGCTGGTGCGGTCGGCGCGCACGGCGTCCGCGACGGTCGCGCCGGGCGCGCGCGCAGCTCTCGTGGTCGCCGGGCCGGCCTGAGCCGCGGGCTGCCTGAACCCCGAACTGCGCATGTAGGGAGGGCGAGTGAGGCGGGTGTGCTGACTGAGGGGCGCATAGCGACCGTTAGTCAGCACACCCCTCGCTCGCGCCCACTCCCTCAATGCCGCAGTTCAGTCGTCCTCGCGCTCGCGCTCACGATGGCCGCGGCCGCGCTCGGCACCTACGACCTCCTCGGGCGGTCCGGTCACCGGGTGGGGCTTCTTGACCTTCAGCGGCTTCGGCGGCTTGACGGGCTTCGGCGCCTTCACCTTCACGGGCTTCGGCGCCTTGACCTTCGCCGCCCGCGGCGGCTTCGCCTTGGCGGGCTCGGGCTCGGGCTCGGCCGCGACGACGACCGGCGCGGCCGCCGGCGGGCTCGAACGCGGGCTTCGCACGGGCCGGTCCGGCGCCGCGCGGCGCCGCGCCCGGCGCGGCCGGGCCGTCGCCTTGCGGGGCGCGACCGTCTCGCGCGGCTCGTCGGCGACCGTGGCCGCCGCCGCCGGCGCGACGGCCGCGGGAGCCACGCGCGCGGGCGCGGCGCGCTCCGGCGGCGGCCGGTCGGCCTTGTCCCGCGTCGACTCCACCGCCACCGTGCCCCCGCCGGCGACGGCCAGCACCGCGATCGTGGTGGCGACCACGGCGCCGCCGCCCGCGCTCGCCGCGCCGATGCCCGCGGCGCCGAGCACCGCGGCCTTGAGCCCGAGCGTCGGGAGCACCGGGAGGATCAGCGCGAGGTCGCGGCGCTGCGCCGAGACCTGCTCGCGGTAGGCGCGGCACCCCTCGCACTCGCGCAGGTGCCGCCGCAGCGTGTTCCGCCGCAGCGAGCCGCCGCGCAGGTTGGCGAGCTGCTCGCGGATCTCGGCGCACGAGGTCTCGCGGGCGTTGCGGCTGGCGATCAGCGAGCTGCGTGCCTGGAACACGAGCGCCTTCACCTTCTCCCGGCGGCAGCCCAGGACCGCGCCGATCTCGTCGTGCGACATGTCGCCGAGCTCGGTGAGCAGGAGCGCGGCGCGCTGGTCCGGCGGCAGGCCGGCGAGGTCGCCGAGCATCGCGCGCAGGTCGTGGCGGCGCTCGACCTCGGTCGAGAGGTGCTCGGTGGCGGGCTCGAGATCGACCGACGCGCGCTCCCGGCGCGCGCGCAGCATGCTGAGGCAGCGGTTGCGCGCGATCGTGTAGAGCCACGGCCGCAGCACGACCTCCTTCTCCGAGCCGGCGAGGGCGCGGTAGGCGGCCAGGAAGGTGTGCTGGAGCGCGTCCTCGGCCTCCTCGGCGGAGCCGAGCATGTGCCGGCAGAACGAGAGGATCCCGCGGTGGTAGCGGGCGTAGACGACCTCGAAGGCGCTGTCCGAGCCCGCCCGGGCGAGCTCGACGAGCTTCTCGTCCGACGCCAGCCGGAGCAGGCGGGCGGAGACGCGACGTCCCCGGTGCCGGTCCAGCCGGCCTTCATGGCCGCTTGCCGTGACGCTCACGATCGCCACGCATGTTAGGCGGACGCCGCACCGGGGGCGGCACCTCCGCGGCGCCACCCCCGGTGGATCGCCGACAGCGCGTCGTGACCGCGGGCGCCCTTCCCCCTTCGGGGAGTTCGAACGCGCCGGAGGCCCGCGGGTTGGAGAGTGGCGCTAGACCTTCAGCAACACGATCGTGTTCGCCACGAAGAGCACGGCGAAGAAGATCGTCCAGCGGTCGAGGTTGCGCTCCATGAGCGAACCACCGCCGGTCCCGCCGGCCGTCCCGACGCCGAAGGCGCCCGACATGCCCGCGTCCTTCCCCGAGTGCAGGAGCACCAGGAAGATGAGGATCACGGCGATGAAGACCTGCAGGACTGAGAGAGCGGACTGGACCATCGGCCGAGCAGGATAGCTCCCGCCGGCCGCGGCGCGCCCCGAGGCAACGAGGCGGCCGCGGCCGGAGCAGGCCGGAGGTTGGACGGGAATCGCCTCCGGCCCCGGGGGCTGACATGGGCAGCTGCCCCCAGGGTCTTGGTTCGGTCGACGTCGCGGTCATGCCCGCGGCCGCGATCGTGGCCCGGACGGTCGTAGTGGCCCTTGCGCTCGAGCTCGCCGCAGGCGATCAGCGAGCCGTATGGGCGCCGGCCGGCGCTGCGAACAGCAGCACGGCGACGCCGAGCAGGAGGGCCTTCGCATGCACGTACTAACGCGCCTCGTCGTCCGAGGTTGGAGGGTCCAGCTCGTCGAGCCGTCGCAGGATGTCGACCGCCTCCGCCCGCAGGGTGCGGTCGGCCGCCCGCCAGTCGGCCTCCGAGAGCTTGCCGGTGCGGTAGTCGAGCTCCGCGTCCCGGATCTCGCGGTACTTGGCGTCGCGCGCGGCGTCGAGCTCGGCACGCTCGGCGCTCTCGGACGCCTCGTCCGAGCCTCGCGAGCGCAGCGGTCCGGAGACCACCAGCACGACGACGGCCAGGAGCACGCAGATGAGCAGCAGGTCGATCAAGCGTGCGCGCGGGCCTCGCGACCGACGCGGGCCGCATAGGCGGCCGTGACGCGCCGCCCTACGGCGCGCGGCGACGGCCACAGCGCGATCAGGCCGCCGAGGAACACGATGATGGCGCCGATCCAGATCCACGTGACCATCGGCGAGACGAGCAGGCGGAAGGTCGCCGGCGGCGGATCGTCCGTGTACGAGCGCACCAGGCCGCGCAGCGCCTCGGCGAGGAACGCGTCGCGCTCGGCGGGCGCCAGCTCACCCGCCTCCTCGGCCGCCGCGAACACGTCGTCGCCCTCCTTCACGCGCGGCTCCAGCCGCCGCGTGTCGGGCGCCACGGAGACCCAGACGTCGCGCCGGAGTCCCGCCTGGAGGCCGACCTCGCTGGTCGCCTCGCCCTCGAAGAACCGCGACACCGGGCCGAGCATCGGCCCCGCCGACGGGAAGAAGGACCGGTCGGTGACCAGCGTCGTCGACCGGCCGTCGCGCGTCACGCGCAGCTCGGCGCCGAAGTCGATCCGCTCGAGCCGCCCGTTGTTGGCCGCCACCAGCTCCGAGGTCGGCTTGACGTACTCGATGTCGTAGCCGCCGACCCGCGCGGACTGGCCGGGCACGAGCTCGACGTCGCGCTCGTCGGCGAAGCTCGACGACGCCGCGATGCCGACGAAGAGGATCGCCATGCCCGCGTGGACGGTGTAGCCCCCGTAGCGGCGCCGGTTGCGCTTCACCAGCGAGACGAGCGCCACGGGCAGGGCCTCGCGCGCCATCACCCGCCGCGCGCGGACGCCGCGCACCAGCTCCTGCCCCACCGCCCCGATCACGAAGCCGGCGAGCACGAACATGATCAGCGCGTCCGGCTGCGAGCCGCCGCCGAGGGCCAGCGAGAGCGCCAGCACACCCAGCGCGATCGCGATCGGCCAGGTGAAGTTGCGCCGCAGGTTGGCGGCCGTCGCGCGCCGCCAGGCGATCAGCGGGCCGATCCCCGACAGGAGCACGAGCATCAGCGTGAGCGGCACGGTGAAGCGGTCGAACCACGGTGGTCCGATCGAGGCGCGCGACCCGGTGAAGGCCTCCGAGATGAGCGGGAAGAAGGTGCCCCACCAGATCGCCACGCAGAGCAGCACGAGCACGAGGTTGTTGAGCAGGAACACCGCCTCGCGCGAGAGCAGCGAGTCGAGCCGGTGCTCGGACCGCAGCTCCGACGCGCGCGAGGCGACGAGGAAGATCGAGCCGCCGATCATCACCACGATCAGGATCAGGAACGGCACGCCGAGCGTGGAGGCGCCGAACGCGTGGATCGAGTCCAGGATCCCGGAGCGCACCAGGAACGTGCCGAGGATCGCCAGCACGCCGGTCGCCAGCACCAGCGAGACGTTCCACGTCTTCAGCATCCCGCGCTTCTCCTGGATCATCACGGAGTGCAGGAAGGCGGTGCCGGTGAGCCACGGCATCAGCGACGCGTTCTCCACGGGATCCCAGGCCCAGTAGCCGCCCCAGCCGAGCTCGGAGTACGACCAGCGGGCGCCGAGGACGATCCCGACGCCGAGGAAGAACCAGGCGCCGAGCGTGAACGGGCGCGTGCTGCGGATCCAGTCGGCGTTCAGCCGCCGCGCCACCAGCGCGCCGACCGCGAACGCGAAGGGCACCGCGAACAGCGTGTACCCCGAGTAGAGCATCGGCGGGTGGATCATCATGCTCGGGTGGCGCAGGAGCGGGTTCAGGCCCGCTCCCTCGGCCGGCACCGGCCCGATCACGTGGTCGAACGGGGACTCGAGGAAGACGAGCAGCGAGGCGAAGAAGACGCCGAAGCCGAGCAGCACGGCCGTGGCGTAGGGCGCGATCTCGCGCAGCCGCCGGCGCGTGGCGAACAGGATCAGGCTCGACCACAGCGAGAGCAGCAGCAACCACAGGAGCAGCGAGCCCTCCTGCGACGACCACACGGCGGTGGCGCGGTAGAAGGCCGGCGTCGTGGTCGACGAGTGCGAGGTGACGAGCGCGAACGCGAAGTCCGAGCGCAGGAACGCGGCCTCGAGGATGATGAACGCGGTCAGCGCGGTGCCGGCCAGCGCGTAGACGGCCCGGCGGCCGGAGGCGACCCATTCGCGCCGCTGCGTGCGCGCGCCGTACAGCGAGGCGCCGACGCCGTAGAGGCAGACGGCGAGGGCGAGGATGAGGCAGGCCTTGCCCGCGACGAGCACTACGTCTTCTCAGCCGTGAACTTCGACGGGCACTTCGTGATCAGCGAGTTCTTCTCGCCGACCCACGTGTCGCCCTGCTTCCGAACGTCGATGATGATCTCGCGCCCGGCGCGGAACGGATCGGGCAGCACGCCCTCGTAGCGGACCGGGACCGAGACGTGGCCGGTCCGGTCACGCACCCGGAAGTCGGTCACGGTGCCGTCGCGCGTGTAGCCCGGCACGACCTTGCCGGTCAGCTGGTACGTCTTGCCCGGCTCGGCGGCGTTGATGAGCTGGCTCGGCGTCCGCGCCTCACTGGAGGCCGAGAAGCTCGTGTACACGAGGGCGGTGGCCAGCAGCAGGGCGGCCGTGAGCGCCACCGCGAGCCGCACCGTGCGCTTCGAAGCGGGATCCATCACCTCCGATTATGGCGAGGTCGCATCCGGAAGGCGGCCAGGTCCGTAGAGATGGGTGACGGGACCTCGATCATCCGGCCATTTCGCGCCGAACTGGACGAATGGCAGATGCCTCGTGCTGAACGACACATAAAGGTTTCCAACACGTGGCCGAGAAACCTTCGTAGAACTTCGGCGTTACTCCAGGCAACGGACATGCAACTCACCGCGACCATCCCCACTCGACTCCGCCGCGACCGCCACGAAGGCCGGTCCCGGAGCCGCACGGCCGTCCTCCAGATGCTCGCCCGCGCCAAGCGCAGCGGCGGCCCGGAGGATCAGGCGCTCTATTCGTGCAGCTGCGGGTACGCGTTCAAGGCCGAGGTCTCCACCTCGGTCGGCTGCCCGCACTGCGGCACGCACCAGGCCTGGTAGGGCCTCAGCGCCCTCCCGGCACCCGCACCCGCTCGCCGGGCGCGGTGAGCCCGGCCACCACGAGCCGCGCCGCGCTCAGCGCGGCCACCACCTCCACGGCGAGCAGCGCCAGCAGCACGGTGAGCTGAACCCGCGCCGCCTCGGCCGGCGACGCGCCGCCCAGCACGAGCCCGACGAACGTGCCGGGGAGCGTGACGAGCCCGACGTTCTTGGTCTGGTCGAGCAGCGGGATCAGCCCGGTCGTCGCCGCGCGCCGCACGGTGCCGGAGAGCGCCTCGCGCACCGGCACCCCCAGCGCCAGGCGGGTCTCGATCGCCGGCAGCTCGTCGCCGACGTGGTCGGCGATCTGGCGCCCGGTGACCGACGTCGCCACCATCGCGCCCCCGATGAGGATCCCGGCCAGTGGGATCAGCTCGCGCGGCGTGGTGCTGAAGGCCCCGGTCACGAGCATCGGGACGATCCCGACGGCGGCGCCCGCGGCGATCGCCGCGCCGGCGCGCCACAGCGCGTCCGGCACCCCGCGCAGCCTGCGCCCCGACGTGAAGCTCGCGGTGCCGAGCATGACCGCGACGAACGCGGCGGTCAGCCCGGCGTGCTCGAAGACGAGCGTGACGACGGCGCCGACCGCCGCGAGCTGCACGCCGGCCCGCAGGGCGCTGACGCCCAGCTCGCGCTCGAGGCCGAGCCGGCCGAGGCGCGAGAACGCGATCGCCACGACGACGAGCGCGGCGGCGACGATCACCTGCGTCACGGCGTGACCTCGAGCCGGTGGTCGGCCACGCGCTCCGCCTGCTCCTCGTCGTGGGTGACCAGGACGATCGCGAGGCCGCGGCCGGCCAGCGAGCGCACGAGCGCCTCGATCGCCGCCTTCGCCTCGCCGTGCAGCGCGGCCGTGGGCTCGTCGAGCAGGAGCGCCGTCGGGTCGCGGGTCAGCGCCCGCGCGACCGCCACGCGCGCCGCCTCGCCGCCCGAGAGCTCACGTGCCTCGCGGTCGATGAAGCTCGCGTCGAGCCCGGTCGCGGCGAGCGCCTCCTCCAGGTTCGCGGGCTTCGCGAGGCCGTAGGCGAGGTTCGCGCGGACGTCGCCCGGCAGCATCACGGGCGCCTGCGTCACGAGCCCGACCCGCCGCCGCAGCTCGCACGGCTCCAGCTCGGCGGCGTCGCGCCCGTCGACCAGCACACGGCCCGCGTGCGGCTCGTCCAGCCGCACGAGGCTCCGCAGCAGGCTCGACTTGCCGGCGCCCGACGGGCCCACGACGGCGGTCACCTCGCCCGCGTGCACGAGCAGGTCGATCCCCCGCAGCACCACCCGCTCCCCGCGGGCGACCGCGAGGCCCTGGGTCTCGATCCTGGGCGCCGGCACCTGGCGGCGTAGTCTGAAGCCATGGCCATGCAGGACGCATCCCACCTCTACGGCGCGGAGCACGTCCGCTCCTACCGCGAGACCGACGGCGAGCGCGGACACGACTGGCGGGAGGGCAGCGCGATCCTCCTGCTGACCACCAAGGGCCGGTCGTCGGGCGAGCCCCGCACGACCCCGCTCATCTACGGCCGCAGCGGCGACGACTACCTGGTCGTCGCCTCGTACGGCGGGTCTCCCGAGCCCCCGGCCTGGTACCGCAACCTCGAGGCGTCGCCCGAGGTCGAGGTGCAGGTGCTCGGCGACCGCTTCACGGCCCGCGCGCGCGACGCCACGCCGGAGGAGAAGCCCGCGACGTGGCGCGAGATGGCCGGCCACTGGCCGGCGTACGACGCGTACCAGGAGCGCACCGACCGCGTGATCCCGGTCGTGGTCCTCGAACGGGGGGAGTAAGAGCGGGCGAGGGGAATCGAACCCCCATTTCTGGCTTGGGAAGCCAGCGTCTTAACCATTGGACAACGCCCGCGGGTCGCGTGGAGTCTACTGGCCCGCCACTACCCTTCAACACGTGCGCCCGCGCCTCTACTGGCCCGTCACGATCGCCGCCGCGGCGCTGATCGCGCTGCTGACCTACGGGGTCGCGTCGAACGGTCCCGACACCTCGCTGGACGAGCAGCTGGCCGACGGCAAGCGGGTGGCGGCGCCCGTGACCAACCTGCCCGTGCTGGGCTCCGACGGCACCGGCTCGCTCGCCGATCACCTGGGCAAGGTCGTGGTGCTGAACATCTGGGCGTCGTGGTGCCCGCCCTGCGTCTCGGAGATGCCGCTGCTCCAGCGCACGCACGACGACATCGAGGCGCGCGGCGGCGTGGTCCTCGGGATCGACACCCAGGACGCCTCCGAGGACGCCCTGAGGTTCCTGCGCGAGAAGGACATCCGGTTCACCAGCCTCCGCGACCGCGACCGCGAGTACGGCCGCGAGCTGGGCGTGAGCGGCTATCCCGAGACCTTCCTGATCGACCGCAAGGGGCGGATCGTCGCGCTCAAGCGCGGGCCGGTCGACAAGGCGTGGCTGGACGAGCACCTCGACCCGCTGCTCGAGGAGCCCGCATGAGGTGGCTCGTGGCGCTCGCGCTCGTCCTGGGGCTGACCGCCGCGGCCGAGCCGCAGGCGTCGCTGCCGGACATCGAGGACGAGGTCATGTGCGTGGAGTGCCGGACGGCGCTCAACGTGTCCTCCGCCCCGGTCGCCGACCAGGAGCGCGCCTTCATCCGTGCGAGGATCGCCGACGGGATGACCAAGGAGGAGATCAAGGCCGCGCTGGTTGAGGAGTACGGGCCGGACGTGCTCGCCGAGCCGCCCAGCCAGGGCTTCGACGTCACGGCATGGCTCGTTCCCGCGCTGCTCGTCGCGCTGGCCGCCGCAGGCGTGCTCCTGCTCGCGGGACGCTGGCGGCGCACGCCCGAGGTGGCGGCCGCCGGACCCGAGCTCGACCCCGAGGACGCCCGCCGGCTCGACGCCGAGCTGAGCGCCTTCGACCGATGACGAGCGGCGTCGACACCACGATCATCGCCGCCTTCGCCGTCGGCTTCGTGTCCTTCATCTCGCCCTGCGTGCTGCCGCTCGTGCCCGGCTACCTCTCGGCCGTCTCGGGCCAGTCGCTGGCCGAGATCCAGCACGGGGAGAAGCGCCTGAGCCGCGTGCTGCTGCCCGCGATCGTCTTCTGCCTGTCGTTCACCGTCGTCTTCGTCGCGCTCGGGATGACGGCCACCGGCCTCGGCTCCACGCTCCAGGACGGGCGCGGCACGCTCGACAAGGTCGCGGGCATCGTGATCATCGCCCTCGGCGTGCTCTTCGTGCTCACGCCCTTCGTGCCGAAGCTCAACCGCGAGTGGCGGCCCGACGTGCTGATGACGCGCGCCGGGTCGGGCGGCCCGCTGATCGCGGGCGCGGCCTTCGCGTTCGCGTGGACGCCCTGCGTCGGCCCGACGCTCGGGACGATCCTCACCGCCGCGTCGGTCCAGGACACGGTCGGCGAGGGCGCGATCCTGCTGCTCTTCTACAGCGCGGGCCTCGCGGTCCCGTTCCTGATCACCGCCGTCGCCTTCACCCGCGCGACCAGCGCCTTCCGCTGGCTGCGCGACCGCTACCTGATCATCACCGGCGTGTCCGGCGCGATCCTCATCGCGATGGGCATCCTGCTCTTCACCGGCGAGCTGACGACGCTGAACATCGAGGCACAGCAGGCGCTCGACGACCTCGGGCTGAACTTCTTCAACGAGCTGTAGCTACATCGTCTCGGGCGCGGAGACCCCGAGGAGGTCGAGCGCGCGCCCGATCGTGCGCTTGGAGGCCACGCACAGCCCGAGCCGGAACGACCTGACGGACTCCTCCTCGGCCTTGAGTACCGGGCAGTCGCGGTAGAAGGCCGTGAACGTCTGGGCCAGCTCGAGCGCGTAGGTGGCGATCCGGTGGGGAGCGCGGCGCTCCGCCGCCTCCGCCGCCTCGACCGGGAACGCGAGCAGCTTCTTGATCAGCTCGCGCTCGGACGGATGCAGCGCGAGATCGCGGGGCACCGTGTCCGGCACCGACTCGGCCTTGCGCAGCACCGAGGCGATCCGCGCGTGGGCGTACTGGACGTAGTAGACGGGGTTCTCGGCCGACTGCTCGCGCGCGAGGTCGAGATCGAGGTCGATCGTCGAGTCGTGCGAGCGCTGGAGCATGAAGAAGCGCGTGGCGTCGACGCCGATCTCGTCGATCAGGTCGTCCAGGGTGATGAACTCGCCCGCGCCGCTTGGACATCGACGCGCGCGCGCCGCGCTCGACGAGGTGCACGAACTGCAGCAGCGGGATCTCGAGCCGGTCCGGCTCGGCGCCGAGCACCGCCATGGCCGCCTTGAAGCGCGGCACGTAGCCGTGGTGGTCGGCCCCGAGCGGGGTGATCAGGCGCACGTACCCGCGCTCGAGCTTGTTCTCGAGGTACGCCAGGTCGGCGGCGAAGTAGGTCGGGGCGCCGGAGGAGCGCACGAGCACCCGGTCGGCGTCGTCGCCGAAGGCCGAGGTCCGCAGCCACAGGGCGCCCTCGGAGCGGTAGGAGTGCCCCGCCTCCTCGGCCTCGGCGAAGGCGCGCTCGATCGAGCCGTCGTGGAGGCTGCGCTCGGAGAACCAGCTGTCGAACTGCACCCGGTAGCGCGCGAGCGTCGCCTTGATCCGCTCGATCATCAGCTGCCCGCCGGCGAAGGCGAGGTCCTCGGCGTCGCGCTCGGCCGCGCCGTCCAGCGCGCCCGCCAGCTCCTCGACGTAGCCGCCCTGGTAGCCGTCCTCAGGCGGCTCCTCGCCGCGCGCCCGGGCGCGGATCGACTCGCCGAGCCGGATCAGCTGCGACCCGGCGTCGTTGAAGTAGTACTCGCGGGCGACCTCGTGGCCGGCGAACTCGAGCAGCCGCGCCAGCGCGTCGCCGTAGGCGGCGTGGCGGCCGCTGGCGGCGGTGAGCGGGCCGGTCGGGTTGGCGGAGACGAACTCGACGAGGATGCGCTCGCGCTCGGCGGCGGTCGCGGCGCCCCAGTCGGGCGCGCCGATCACGTGGGCGGCGGCCGCCGTGTACCAGGCGTCGGCCAGGAAGACGTTGAGGAAGCCCGGGCCCGCGACCTCGACGCGCTCGACCCGCTCCCCCAGCCTCTGCTGCAGCGCGGCGCCGAGCCGCTCGGCGATCTCGCGCGGCGGCGCCCCGAGCTTCGGCGCCAGCAGCATCGCCGCGTTCGTCGAGTAGTCGCCGAAGCCGGCCTTCTTCGGCCGTTCCAGCGTCGGCACGACCCTCGACCCGTTGCCGAGATCGGAGGCCGCGTCCTCGACGGCGGCCCGGAGTTCTTCGAGAGGCGTGCTCATTGCGCGGTCAATGATGGTACGGCTCGTTGGCCAGGATCTTGTGGGCGCGGAAGAGCTGCTCGAGCAGGACCACGCGGGCGAGCTGGTGCGGCAGCGTCATCGGACCGAACGAGAGCCGGTGATCGACCCGGTCCAGCGACGTGCCGTACGGGCCGCCGACCACGAAGCAGACGTCGCGGCCCGCCTGGCGGCGCTCCTCCAGCCAGCGCGCGAAGGCCTCGGACGAGTACTCCTTGCCGCCGGCGTCGAGCAGCGAGACGTACGCGCGCTCGGGGATGCGGCGCTCGACGTGCTCGTCCTCGCGCACCTCGATCAGCGACAGCCGCGCATGGCGGGCGATGAGCCGCTGATAGTGCTGCACGTCGTCCGTGAACGGCGGCCGCACCTTGCCGACCGCGAGCACCGTGTAGACCACCGCTGCGATACTAGGACGAAGTGGACGAGGAACCCTCCGAACGCCACATCAACCTCCACACCTCGCCCGAGGTGATGGCGGGCCTCTACGCGAACTTCGCGAACGTCTCGCACTCGGACTACGAGTTCACGATCACCTTCGCCCGCGTGGACCACGAGGTGGAGAGCGACGAGGTGCCCGGCGTGGTCGTCTCCCGCATCAGCGTGTCGCCCCGCTTCATGCGCGAGCTGATCGATGCGATGGAGGACAACTGGTCCAAGTGGAGCACCAAGGAAGGGATCAAGAACCTTCCCGAGGTGCGGCCGCCCGATCCTCCTGCATGACGGCCCGCGCCTGCCCGATGCGGTCCATGGCCGTCGGGTGCGTGCCGAGCAGGAAGTGCGACCAGGCCGGCGGGTCGGGGTCCGACACGTTCTGCACGACGATCCGGCGCTGGAACGCGATCAGCTCGTCCGGCTCGCCCGTCAGCTCCATCGAGTAGCGGTCAGCGCGGGCCTCGACCGCGCGCGAGAGCTGGTTGGAGATCATCGTGATGGCCGGGACCATGATCGCGATGGCCAGGCCCACGGCCGGCACCGCGAGCGGCCCGCCGCCGGGCGCGAGGCGGTCGGTGATGCGCGCCACGGCGAACATGCCGAACGGCGCGACGATCGCCAGGTAGAGCAGCCCGCGCGGCACGTCGTCGTAGTGCACGTGCCCGAGCTCGTGGGCGACCACGAGCCGCACCTCGCCCGGCTCGAAGTCGCGTACCAGCGTGTCGTAGAGCACCACGCGCTTGGTCGATCCGAGGCCGGCCACGTAGGCGTTGGCGGCCGTCGTGCGCCGTGACGCGTCCATCACGTAGACCTCGCCGACGTCGATGCCGGCCTCGCGGGCGAGCGAGAGGACGTCACGCCGCAGCTCGCCCTGCTCGAGCGGCTCGAACTTGTTGAACAGCGGGTCGAGCACGATCGGGCTCGCGTACGTCATGACCACGCCGAAGGCCACGACGACGCCGGTCGCCGGCATCCACCAGCGGCGGCCGAAGCGCTTCATGCCGAACACGAGGATCGCGCCGCCCGCGCCGACGAGCACCGCGTCGATCGCCGTCCCCAGCGCGACGTCGCCGATCCAGCCCGTCCAGCTCTGGGTGACGAGCCCGACGTCCTTCGCCCGCTCGCGCGAGACGGCGCTGACGGGCAGGGTGATCACGGTCACGGCGACCGAGAGCGCCGCCGCGGTGGCCGCGCCGGCCAGCACGGGACGCCGGAACGCGCCGCGCAGGCGCTCCGGCGGGCGCTTGACGACGTAGATCAGCAGCCCCAGCTCGAGCGCGACCCGGAGGCCGTAGAGCCAGAGCTGGCCGGTCCGGAAGTCCTCCGCGCGCTCGATGAACGCCGCACTGAAGTAGGTTTGCGGCGCCACGTCGACCGGCTCGAGCCCGTCGCGCGGCCGGAGGAGGAGCACCGCCGCCTCCGCCACCACCAGTGCGGCGACGATGCTGACCGGCAGGCGGAGCCGTTTGAGCACCGAATAGACGATAACCCGAGCATGCGCGTCGCCATCGCGTCCGACATCCACGGCAACAAGCAGGCGTTCCAGGCGGTCATCAGGGCGGCTGAAGCCGACGCGGCGGACGAGCTGTGGTGCCTGGGCGACCTCGTCGGCTACGGCGCCGACCCCGACGCCTGCGTCGCGCTGGCCGAGACCCACTGCGCCGTCTGCCTGGCGGGCAACCACGATCTGGCGGTCGTCGAGGTGCTGTCGCTCGACGACTTCTCGCGCGGCGCCGCGCTCGCCGCGCAGTGGACGCGCGACGTGATCGCCCCCGAGACGCGCGAGTACCTGCTCTCGCTCTCGCCGAAGGGCGCCAGCGAGGGCTACGGGCTCTTCCACGCATCCCCGCGCGACCCGATCTGGGAGTACGTGCTCTCCACCCTGGCCGCCGAGCTGTGCTTCGACGCGACGGACTTCCGCGTGTCCTTCATCGGGCACTCGCACGTCGCGCTCTCCTACCACCGGCCCGAGGGCGAGCCCGCGAGCGGCACGACGCGCCGCGACGGCGTGTCGGTCGACATCTCCAACGGCGAGTGGCTGATCAATCCCGGCTCGGCCGGGCAGCCGCGCGACCGCGACCCGCGGGCCGCCTGGCTCGTGCTCGACACCGAGGCGCAGACCGTGACCTGGCGGCGGGCGGAGTACGACATCGCGGCCGCCCAGGCCGCTATCGGGCCGCAAATCTGCCTGACTCGCTGGCAGATCGTCTCCAGTACGGGCAGTAGGAGGTCGTTCAGGACAGACGGTCCGTCCGAGACGGTCGAGCCGTGGATGCCAGGCGTCGCCCGTGGGCGAAGCCGATAGTGGGGTCATCGGCGAGCCCGCGGGGGGCGTCTGGCGCCGCGGATCGGCCGTATTCGGGCGTACCGGCTCCTGAACGGTCTCCTCGGCCGCTAGCCTGCGACCCGTGCTTCGACGTGGCCTCCTCGCGCTCGCGCTGGCCGCCGCCGCGCTGGCGGCCGGCTGCGGGCAGGACGACCCTGGCCTGATCCCGGAGGACCGCGCGACCGCGCTGGTCGAGGCCGTCGACCAGATCCAGTCCGCCTGCGACGGCAACGACCTCGCGGCCGCCCGCTCCGCGCACGACGAGGCCACGGCGCAGGTGAACGAGCTCCCGCGCCGGGTCGACGACCAGCTGCGCCAGAACATGCAGGAGTGGCTCTCGCAGATCGAGCGGCGGCTCGACCGCGACTGCGAGGAGAAGCCGGAGGAGACGCCGACGCCCACGGAGACGCCGACCCCGACGGAGACGCCGACGCCCACCGAGACGCCGACGCCCACCGAGACGGCGACGCCCACGCCGACTCCGACGCCCACCCCGACGCCGACGGCGACCGAGCCGCCGAACGACGAGGGCGGCGTGCCCGCGCCCGAGGAGGACGGGCCGTGAGCGACCTCTTCGCCGACCGCTACCGGCTCGAGCGCCGCCTCGGCGTCGGCGGCATGGCCACCGTGCAGCTCGCCTTCGACACGCGGCTCGAGCGCAACGTGGCCGTGAAGCTGCTGGCCGAGCACCTGGCCGACGACCCGGCCTTCGTCTCGCGGTTCCGGCGCGAGGCCCTCGCCGCCGCGCGGCTCGTGCACCCCAACGTCGTCCAGGTCTTCGACTTCGGCCTGGACACCGAGACGCACCGCAACTTCATCGTCATGGAGTACGTCGACGGCGAGTCGTGCGCCGAGATCCTGCGCGAGCGGGGCACGCTCCCGCCCGCGGAGGCGGTCGAGATCCTCGCCCAGTCCTGCCGCGGGCTCGACTACGCGCACCGCCACGGCGTCGTGCACCGCGACGTCAAGCCCGGCAACCTGATGCGCAGCCACGACGGGATGGTCAAGCTCGCCGACTTCGGCATCGCGAAGGCGGCCGAGCAGTCCGACATCACGAAGGTCGGCTCCGTGCTCGGCACCGCGGCGTACCTCGCGCCGGAGCAGGCCCGCGGCGAGCCCGCCGGGCCGGCGTCGGACATGTACGCGCTCGGCGTCGTCGCCTACCAGCTGCTCGCCGGCCGCCTGCCGTACGAGGCCGCGTCGCTGACCGACCTGGCGCGGCTGCAGGACACCGGCCCGCCGCCGCGGCTCGACGAGGTCGCACCGGGCGTCTCACCGGCCCTGGCCGCCACCGTCGCGAGAGCGCTGCACCGCGATCCCGAGCGCCGCTTCGCCGACGCCGGCGAGATGGAGACCGCGCTGCGCGACGGGCTCCGCGGCCGCGCGCCGGCGCCGGCCACCGGCTGGTCGGGCGCCGAGGAGACCGAGGCGACGCGCATGCTGACCGGGACCGGCGCCACGTCGGCCATGCCGCGCACGTCGCAGGCGCCGTCGCGGCGGCGCCTCGAGCCGCTGGACGAGCCGCCGACCCGCGCGCCCCGCCGCGCGGCGCCGAAGCCGCCGCCCGCCCGCCGCAAGTCCGGCGGCGCGCTCAAGCTCTTCGTCGGCCTCCTGGTCGTGCTCGCCCTCGTGGCCGCCGGCATCGTCGGGTACCAGGCCGTCGAGGACGCGGGCGGCAAGTCCGTCCAGCTCCGCGAGGACGTCCGCGGTCAGGTCGACAGCGCGGTGGACGAGCTGCGCGGCCTGATCGAGGACAACACCGCCAACTAGGCAAGCTACGCGGCACCGCCGCGTCCCGGTCAGACCATGTGAGCGACAAGCGAGGTCTCCTCTGGTTTGTCTCCGACGGCTGCGGCCGCCTCGTGCGTCACCACGCCGTCGCGCATGACGACGATGCGATGTGCGAGCCCGATCAGCTCGACCAGCTCGTCGCTCGCCAGCAGCACGGCCCCGCCAGACTCGGTGAAGCCGCGGATGAGCTCGTACAGCTCCTCCTTGGCGCCGACGTCGATGCCCTTGGTGGGGTTGTCGAGCAGCAGCACGTCGGTGCCGCACGCCAGCGAGCGACCCATCACCAGCTTCTGCTGGTTGCCGCCGCTCAGCACGCGGGGCGTGCTGCGCAGGCCCGGCAGCTTGATCCGCAGGTCGCGCACGAGCCTGTCGCAGAGCTGCCGCTCCGGGCCGGTCCGCAGCACCTGCCGGCCGCCTTTCTGCGTCAGGTGCGCCAGCGTGAGGTTCCATGCGATCGGTAGATCCGGGAGGATGCCTTCGGCCTGGCGATCGGGCGAGACATAGCCGACTCCGGCCCGCAGCATCTGGGTGGCAGTGGGGCGACTGGTCGCCCAGCCCGGGAGATCGACGGCGCCGGCGTCCAGGCCCCGGCCGTCGAAGATCGCGCGGAGCAAGTTGCTCTTGCCCGATCCGATGACGCCCGCCACGCCGAGGACCTCGCCCCGGTGCAGCTCGATGTCGATCGGCCCGAACCCCTTTCCCCGGAGGCGGCGGCAACTAAGCGCGACCTCGTCCCCCGCCCGGCCCTGGCGATGCTCGCGGTAGACCGCTTCGTCACGCGCCCGGCCGGTCATCAGCGCGTGCAGGGCGGACTCGGTGATCTCGCTCTCGGGCCGGGCGACGACCTCGCCGTCCTTGAGGACGCAGATACGGTCGCTGACGTCGACGAGCTCGGCCAGCCTGTGAGACACGAACACGACTGCCGCGCCGCGGTCGCGCAAGCGCCGTACGAGCGCCAGGAAGAACGCGACCTCGTCGCGCGGCAGGCCCGCAGTCGCCTCATCGAACATCACGATCGGATGACGGATCTCGAGGAGGTCCGCGAGGGCGATCGCCCGGATGATCTCGAGCACTTGTCGCGTCGCGAAGTCGAGCTCGTCGGTCGGGAGCGTCGGATCGATCCAGTCGTGGTCGAACGCGGCCAGGGCATCGCGCGCGTACGCGAGCATGCGCTTGCGGCTGATCACCCCGCCGACCTCGAAGCGATGCTCGTGGCCGAGCGCGAGGTTCTGGTAGACCGGCAGGTTGGGTACGAGCGCGAGCTCCTGGAAGACCCGGAAGACGCCAGCGCGCGCCGCGTCGCGATAGCTGCGGAACCGGCGTTCCTCTCCGCCGACCTCGACCCGCCCCGCATCCGGGACGATCACCCCGCTGATGACGCTGAGCAGCGTTGACTTGCCGGCCCCGTTCTCCCCGATGAGGCCCAGGATCTCGTGCGCGTGCGCCTCGATCGTCACGTCGTGCAGGGCACGCGTGGGACCGAAGCGCTTCGACACGCCGACGGCGCGGAGGATGGGCGGCCCGGTCACTTGATGATCGAGTACTTGGAGCGGTCGATCGTGAGCGCGACGGCGGCGATGATCACGAGGCCCTTCACGACGTCCTGGGTCGAGTCCTCCACCTGGGTCACGTCCATGCCGTTCGACAGCACCGCGATGACGAACACGCCGATGATCGTGCGGTGCGGGCCGCCGATCCCGCCGGACAGTGCGGTGCCGCCCATGACGACGGCGGCGATCGAGTCGAGCAGGTATGGCGAGCCGATGTCCGGCGTGCCGGCGCCGACCTGGCCCGTGACGATCGCGCCGGCAAGCCCGCAGAGCATGCCGGCGACCGCGAAGGCCGCGATCTTGTAACGGTTCACGGGCACACCCGAGAGGCCGGCGACGGACTCGCCGCCGCCGATCGCATACAGGTAGCGCCCGAAACGCGTCCGGAACGCGACGAACCAGAGCAGGCCCCAGACGGCGACCGCCAAGAGGACCACGTTCGGGATGCCGAGGATGGCGTCGTCGTTGATGAACTGCGGGAATCCCTGGTCGACGAACAGCACCGGGGCCCCACCCGCGGCGCTGTTCGAGAAGCCCGTGAGGATCGTGAGCATGCCGAGAGTCACGAGGAACGACGGAATGCGCAAAGCCACCATCAGCCCACCGTTGACGATGCCGATGAGGAGGCCCAAGCCGAGCGCCGCGGCCACCGCCGCCACGGCTCCGGAGTCGTCCATCAGCGACGCGCAGAGGATCCCCGTCACGGTCACGATCGCCCCCACCGAGAGGTCGATCGACCCGACGAGGATCACGATCGTGCCCGCGAGGGCGACGAGCAGCAGGACGGCCGACTGCTGGCCGATGTTCCAGGCGTTGTCGAGCGTCAGGAACAGCGGGTTCTGGATGCTGAACCACGCGACGAGCGCAATGGCCGCAGCGACCGGCAGGAGGACGCCGGAGCGTCCCACGGCGGCCGCCCGGGTCAGCGCCCGCCGCATGCGCGGATCCGGGGCGCCGGGCGGAGCGCCGTGCTCCGGGTTCGCCGTGGCCGTCGCCATCCCTCAGGCCTCCTTGAACGGACCCTGCTTGTAGTGGGAGGCGAACTCCTCCTCGACGGCCTCGAACTCGCCCGCTGACTCCGCCTCGTCCCACACGGGGTTGAGCGGCAACTGGTCCTTGAACGGGGCGTAGTGATCCTTCGGCCGGATGGGCGCGACCACGTTCTGCGGATCCCAGTCGTCGGGGCTGAGGGTGCGGCTCATCTTGACCCAGTCGAACGGCGGGTCGCCGCCGTAGAGCTTCTCGTTCAGATCGCCGGCGTTCTCGGGCGTCACGAGGATGGAGCCGGTGTAGAGCATGCGCTCGGCGGTCTTGGGCTTCCAGCCGTTCAGCGCGTCGAACGCGAGCACGGCGGCGAAGCCCGACTGGAACGGCGCGAGTGAGTTGTGCGTCGCGACGAAGTTCTTCCCCTCCGCGAGCCGCGGGAGGAGCTCCTCGAGGCCGTCGATGCCGGCCACGTTGACGTCCTTGAGCTTCGGGTTCTGGTCGATGACGCTCAGGACGCCCAGCGCCATCGCGTCGCTCTGCGCGAAGACGGCGCGCATATCGGGGTGCGCGCTCACGCTGTTGAGCATCACCTTGCGCGCGCCCTCCCGGGTGTAATCGGCGCGCAGGTCGCCGACGACCTCGATCCCGGGGAACTCCTCCGCCGCGCGCAGGACTCCTAGGGTGCGGTACTCGTCGGTCGGGCCGGCTCCACCCTTGATGTGGACGACCTTGCCCTCACCGTCGATGGACTCGAACAGCGCCTTCGCGGTCTCGTAACCAGCCTGCTCAGAGGGCGGCGTGAGGAACGACACGAAGTAGTCGCCGACGTCCGGCGGGGTGAACCCGGCCGGGATCTCCCATGACGGCGCGTAGTAGACCTCGTTCTGCTGGCACATCCGCGCGATCGCGGGGACGTTCGCCGTGAGGTTGAGGGCGATGAGCATGTTCGCCCCTTGAGCCTTGAGCTGGCGGACCTGGCCGAGTTCCTTGGCGGCCTGGCCCTCGTGGATCAGCTCGCGCGTCGCACAGCCGAGCGCGGCGGCGGCGCCTTCGAATCCGGCGTTCCATGAGATGAAGTACTCGTCGGCCAGAGTCGCGATCTGATTGCCGATCGTTCCGGTCTTTGTCTTGTCGCCGTTCTGAGCCGGCGCGCCCTCGTCGTCCTCGCTGCCGCAGGCCATCAGGCCCATGGGCAGCGAGACGGACAGGCCCGCGACGCCTGCCACCCGCAGAAACGCGCGGCGCGATATCGGGTCCGGCAGCGACGCGGCGAACCGTGATGCCGCGCGCTCGTCAAGATCGGTCATGCGTTCCCTCCATTGGCGGTCGTGATGGCGAGATCCACCGGCGGCTCGGACTCGGGCAGGAACCAGAAGCCGGTCAGCATCCCGGCATCGACGACGATCGTCTCCCCGTTGATGTAGGAGGCGTCGTCCGAGGCCAGGAACGTCACGACCTTCGCCTGCTCGTCCACGTGCGCGGGGCGCCGGAGCGGGATACGGCGCATGTAGGCGATGTATGCCTCGTCGACGTCGCCGGGATCGGGCGTCATGGCGGTCGACGTGAAGCCGGGCGCGATCGCGTTGCAGCGCACGCCGCGGTGGGCGAGCTCGTACGCGAAGCACTTCGTAAGCATCACGAGCGCCGCCTTGGACGAGTTGTAGTGCGTCTGCGGCGACTCCGCGGTGAACGCATCGACGGAGGCGATGTTCACGATGCTGCCGCCGCCGTGATCGATCATGTGCCGGCCCGCCTCCTGCGACGCCGCAAACGGCGCCGTGAGATTCGTCGCGAACGTCTCGCCCCACGTGTCGTCGCTGATCTCGAGGACCGGCTCGATGTGCACGACGCCGGCGCAGTTGACCAGGATGTCGAGCCCGCCCGCACGATCGATCGTGTGCCTCACCGCGCCGCGGGCGGCATCGGGCGTCCGCAGGTCGGCCTCGATCGTGATGAGCTCGCCGGGGAAGTCCGTTGCGAGCGCCTCGAGGCGCTCGCCGTCACGGCCTGTGCCGACGACCGTCGCTCCCTCGCTCGCGAAGGCGCGGCAGATCGCGCCGCCAATGCCCCCGGAGGCGCCCGTGACGAGCGCCACCTTGTTCTCGAACCTTCGGGTCATGCCTCTCCTTCGCTCCGGTGGGTCGCCCACGGTTCGTCTCGCGACGAGACTGCCAAGGCCCTACGCCGCTGGCGATCGCACGGTGGGACTAAGTGGCGTGCGCCACTTGGCTTTTCGTCTGAATCGCAGATCAGGAGGCGACGACGCGAACGGTGTCGAGCGTCGGGTCCGAGCAGTAGGCGATACGCGTGCCGGCGGCCGCCTCGGCGCGCAGGCTCTCGAGCAGGCCGGCCGTGATCACCTCGCCCGGCGCGAGCGCGGGGATGCCGGGCGGATACGGCGCGGCGGTCTCGGCGCTGATCCTGCCCACCGCCCGCGCCGCGCTGACCCGCTCGCGCGGCGCGAAGAACGCGTCGCGTGGCGCGAGCGCGGCCTCGGGCCGGAGCGCCCACACGGTCGATGCCGAGGGCGGACGCGGCGCCGCACGGCGCCGCTCGACGGCTTCGACGAGCGCGGCGGTCAGGCGGCCGACACTGCTCTCGTCGTCGCCGATGGTCAGCAGCGGCACGAGGGTGTCCCGATCGGCCATCTCCAGGCGCACGCTGTCCGCGACGAGGTCGCGTTCCACATCGAAGCCGTTCGCGCCGGTGCCTGCGAGCGAGATGACGAGCTTGAGCGGATCGGCGTCCGCGCGGCTCAGGACGGCCAGCCCGTCGACGTGGGACAGCTCCTCGCGAACGCCCGCGGCCAGCGCGAGCGCGCGGCCGAGGAGCTCGGCGCCCTGCAGCGCCATCCGGCGGCGGGACCGGTCCAGTGACGCGTAGATCGCCGCCGACGGGCTCGTCGTGTTCAGGGCGTCGAACGCGCTGATGAACCGCTCCGGCTCGATCCGGTCGCCGCGGGCGAACACCATCGCGCCCTGCGTGAACGAGGTGAGCGTCTTGTGCGCCGAGACGACCATCGCGTCCGCACCCATCGAGAGCGCGTTTGCCGGGAGCGCGGGATGCAGCCCGAGATGCGAGCCCCATGCCTGATCCACGAGCACCGGCACGCCAGCCTCGTGCGCCAGCTCGGCTATCGCCGGCAGGTCGCTGAGGACACCGACGTACGACGGCTCGACGAGCAGCACCGCCGTCACGTCGCGGATCAGCGCGCGCCGGACCTCGTCGAGCCTCAGCCCGGCGGCCAGCCCGCTCGTCGGGTCCACGTCCGGAAGCATCCACACGGGCTCGAGCCCGGCCAGGACGAGGCCGGCGAACATTGACTTATGAAGGCTCCGGGTGACGGCCACGCGGCGTCCCGGCGCTCCGACCGCGAGGCAGAGCGCCTGATTGCCGTGGGTCGACCCGTTGACCGAGAAGCGACACACGTCCGCGCCCCAGAGCTCGGCCGCGAGTGCCTCCGCGCGGCCGAGGACGTCGCTGGAGAGCTGGTTGTCGTCGGCGCCCGTCGCCAGCGGCAGGTCGTGGGCCAGTAGCGGGTCATCGAGCCACGTCGCGCGCTTGTGGCCGGGCGTCGTGAACGTGGCGCCGGGATCAGCGAGGAAGCGGGCGGCCGCCGCCGCGAGCGGCGCGTCGGCCTGCGTATCGCGCGACCGGGTCAAATCCGGGCGGACGCCGCCTCGAAGGCGGGGCGGAGGACATTCACGATCTCGGTGAACTCGTCCGGCCCAGCTATCAGCGGCGGGGCCAGCTGCACGACGGGCTCGCCGCGGTCGTCCGCCCGGCAGATCAGCCCGTCGCGGTACAACCGGGGCGAGAGGAAGTCGCGCAGCAGGTCGTCGGCCTCCTGCGCCGAGAACGTCGCCTTCGTCTCCTGGTCGCGGACCAGCTCGATCGCCCAGAAGTAGCCGGCGCCGCGCACGTCGCCGACGATCGGGATGTCGCCCAAGGCCCGGAGCATCTGCTCGAGCACCGCCTCGTTCGCGCGCACGTGCTCGAGGACCCCCTCGTGCTCGAGCGCGTCGATATTCGCGAGCGCGACTGCGGCGCAGACAGGATGGCCGCTGAACGTGAAGCCGTGCATGAACATCGTGTCCGCGAACGCCTCGGCGATGCGGTCGGAGGCGATGACGGCACCGAGCGGCGCGTAGGCGCTGGTGATGCCCTTGGCCGTAGTGATGATGTCCGGGACGAAGCCGTAGCGGGTGGCGCCGAACCACTCCCCAGCCGTCCCACCCGCAGATCGTCTCGTCCGAGATGAGCAAGACGCCGTACGTGTCGCAGATCTCGCGAACGCGGGCGAAGTACCCCTCCGGCGGCGTGAAGCAGCCACCGGCGTTCTGCACCGGCTCGAGGATGACGGCAGCGACGGTGCCCGGGCCCTCGAACTCGATGCGGTCGGCCAGGGCGTCGGCGAACGCGCGCGGGGTCGAATCCCTCAGGCGAGCGGTAGACATTCGTGTTGAGGATGTGCGAGCCGCCCGCGACGAGCGGCTCGAAAGGCTCCCGCAGCCCCGTGAGCCCGGTTGCGGTGAGCGCGCCCAGCGTGGTGCCGTGGTACGCCGTCTCGCGCGCGATGAACTTGGTCTTCGTGGGCGTGCCGGCGAGGCGGTGGTACTGCCGAGCCAGCTTGATCGCGCTCTCAACCGCCTCCGCGCCGCCCGACGTGAAGAACACGCGCTCGAGGCCTTCGGGCGCGAGACCGGCCACCCGTTCGGCCAGCTCGGCGGCCTTCGGATGGACGTGCGACCAGGTGTTGAAGAAGCCGAGCTCGGCCGCCTGGTCGGCACCCGCCTGGGCGATGTCGGCTCGGCCGTGGCCGATGTTGACGCAGAACAGCGCGGAGAGCCCGTCGAGGTACCGGCGGCCCTCCGCGTCGTACACGTGGCACCCCTCGCCGCGAACGATGACGGGGAGGTCCGCCGCAGCGAGCGGCGTGAAGCTCATCCAGAGGTGTCGCCGCGCGGAGGCGCGGACCTGCTCGCCGTGGGCGACGGGGTCGGCCGAGGTCACGGTTGCAAGCGTGCCAGTCCGGGGCTGACGGCGACAGACCGCCCGCAGACGAACGGCCGTCGAGCGCTTGGATGATCGTACGAGGGCGACGCGGGGGTCCCTCACTGATGCTGGAGAGGATGAGCCGAGACCAGCGGTGCGACATCGCAATCGTCGGCGCCGGGATTCTCGGCCTCGCCTGCGCGCGCGAGCTCGCACGGCGCGACGCGCGCCTGTACCTGCACATCGTCGATCAGGAGACCACGGTCGCGGCTCACCAGACCGGCCACAACAGCGGCGTGATCCATGCCGGCATCTACTACGCACCTGGCTCGCTCAAAGCGCGGCTATGCGTCGAGGGGGCCCAGCTCCTCTACGACTACTGCGCAGAGCACGCGATCCCGACGGATCGTGTCGGCAAGCTCGTGATCGCCGCCGACGAGGGTGAGCTGCCGGCGCTCCGCGACCTCCACGAGCGCGCGCGCAACAACCGTGTGCCCGGGATCACGTGGGTCGACGGGCCCGACATCGCCCAGTTCGAGCCACACGCGCGCGGTGTCGCCGCGCTGCACTCGCCGGCCACCGGCATCGTCGACTACGGCGCGGTCGCCCGCGCTCTCGCGGACGAGCTCGTCGCGGCCGGCCACACGATCGAGCTCGGCGCGCGGGTGACGGGCGTCGACGCGGGCGCCGGCGTGCTGATCACGCACACCCGCGGGCGGCTCCGGGCCGACCGTGCGCTCTTCTGCGCCGGCGCGTGGTCGGACCGCCTGGCGATATGCGACGGGGCCTCCGCGGATCCGAGGATCGTGCCGTTCCGCGGCGCGTACCTCCACTTGCGTCCCGCCCGCAGGCACCTCGTCCGTGGCCTCGTCTACCCGGTGCCGCTTCCGGGCCTGCCGTTCCTGGGCGTCCACCTCACGAGGCACATCGATGGCGCCGTCTCACTCGGGCCAACCGCGCTCCTGGTGGGCGCGCGCGACGCGTACCGCCTGACACGGGTGCGGGCGCGCGACGTGGCCGACACCCTCCTCTGGCCAGGGACCGGGAGGATGGCCTGGCGCTACCGCGCCGCCGCCTGGGAGGAGCTCGCCTGCACGGCCAGCAGGCGCCGTCTCGTACGGGGCGCCGCCCGCTACGTGCCCGCGCTCACCACCGACGATGTGATCGAGGGCCCAGCCGGCGTGCGCGCGCAGGCGGTCGGCCGCGACGGCCGGCTCCTGGACGACTTCGCGTTCGCGGAGACCGGCGCCGCGCTGCACGTGCGCAACGCACCGTCACCGGCCGCCACGTCGGCCTTCGCTATCGCGCGCGAGGTCGCCGACCGTTTCGACGCTCGTTGGGCGCGTCAGGTCCGGTGCGTCGTCGAGCGTCGGCAACGACGCGTCCCGACCCGGGTGCCCGCTGAGCTCCAGTGCGCGGAGCGCAAGCCACAGCTCCGCCACCGCGGACGTGTCGTCGAGCTTGCGCTGCGTCAGCTCCTCCACTCTCCGCATCCGGTACACGAGCGTCTGCTTGTGGACGAACATCTGCGCCGAAGCTCGCTGCCACGACCGGTTGCAGGACAGGAAGACGCGAAGCGACTGGACGAGGTTGCTGCCCTGGGAGGCGTCGTACTCGAGCAGCGGGCCAAGGATCTTGCCGACGACGGACTCGGCCTCGCCAAGCGTCCGCGGCAGGAACAGCGGCGCGTGCTCGCCATAGCGGCACGACGTAACGCCGTCGCTTTCCGCCGCCTGTAGGGCCCACATCGCCTCACGTGCCGCGTCCGGCACGCGGCTGGTCCGGCGGCGGGATCGCTCACCCCGTGACGGACGTCCGGCCCGAGTCCTCGCGGACCGCGCCGAGCGCCTCGTCGCCGTCGGTTGGCACCGCAACGAGCAGCAGCCCCGACCGCCGGAGGAGGAGATGGGCGACGCCGCGCTCCGCGAGCCGATGGTGCAGCGACGCGCCGGCGCGACCGCCATCGCCCGCGCATGCCGCCACGGTGAGTTGCCGGCTGCGGAGGCCGAAGGTCTCCAGCTGGTGCTGCGCGGCCGCGGTCTCGATCCTGCCGTCGACCATCTGCGCGAGAAGCTCGGAGCCCAGCCGGCGACGCTCCTCGCGCTCGGCGGTCTCCCGCTCGACCTGCAGCGCGGCGATCGTCGCGACGTGCTGGAGAATGGCCAGGTCCGGCCGGCGGCTCCCGCGCGGGACGGCGATGAGAAGCGTGTCGCGCCTCGACGGGACCGGGACGACCATCACGTGCCGCTCGGCCGCCTCCATACGGATGAGCGCCGGGAGCGGCCAGTCACGACCCGCGAGCGCCGCCAGGAACACCTGCCGGAGCTCGTCGTCAGGGCTCTCGTGCCCGGCCAGGATACCTTTGCCCAGCTCGCGATCGACCACGTAGAGCCGGGCGTTCAGGTCGCGGCCCAGGCGGTCCAGCAGCCCGTGACTGTCGCCGCCCTCGATCGCGGACTCGCGAACGCGGTCATAGAGGCGGACGGTCTGGAGCAGTCGCGCCTGCTCCTCGCGCTGGTTCGCGTCGGCCACCGCGCGGGCGACCGCGATGAACGGCACCTCGTAGGCCGTGAAGAGCACCGGCAGGCACAGCTCGTCGGCGCACGCCATCATCTCCGGCGTGATCGGCGGCGCGTGCTGCTGTTCGCCGATCGCGAGTCCGCTGATGCCGGCGTTGGCCAGCTCGGTGACGAACGCCACCTGGGCGTCATGGTCGGCGGCGATGGCGTAGCCGTTGGTCATGAGCAGGTCGCCCTCGTCGAGCCAGTTCCAGGGGTTCGGGACCTCGCAGGAATGGGCCCAGCTGATCTTGCGGCCTCCGCCCCCCGCGCCGGCGTGCAGGCGTGTGCCGAGGTACGGGATGGCGACCAGCTCATCGACCGTGATGGCCATGGAGCGAGACCCTACTCACGATGTGTGGGCGATTGCGGTCGTCTCAGGGCGTTTTCGGCTCGTGATCCTCGATCGTGCCGGCCGCGAGTCCGACGCTCCCGTTCTCCGAATTCGTGCTCGAAGCGGCCGGCACGATCACCGCAGGAGACGGCTCGGAGTTGCCGCGGTCGACGAAGCTTGTCGGGTCGAGTCGGGCGGCCAGCCGCGTGAGCGCCGCCGGCCGGCGCCCGAGGTCCTCGGCCGCCTCCTTGCGGGCAACCGCGGAGCGCACGATCAGGCCGCCGGCGAACCGGAACGGCTCGGGCGGCAGCCCGCCGCTGGGTAGGCGCTGGAGGGCCTCGGGGACGGCGTCCGTGCCCTCGCCGTGCGCAAGATCGGCAAGCGCTCGGCCGCCGAGGTAGGACGGCCCCACACCGTTGCCCGAGAAGCCCGCTCCCACGAGAATCTGCGGCGCGCCGGGCATCGCGCAGAAGAACGGAAGACCCGTGAGTGAGTAGTCGATCGGCCCTCGCCAGCTCGAATCGACGCCGACATCCCAGAGCATCGGGTAGATGTGACGGAACTGCGCCTCGACCTCGGCCCGCCGGCTCGACGGACGGTGGAAGGACGGGCCGACACGGCCGCCTCGGGCGAGCGTGCCGCCGCCCTTGCCGAACACGACACGGCCGTCCTCCGACACGCGGTAGTAGTTGACGAGCCGCCGGGAGTCGGAGATCGACAGTCCGGCGGACCACCCAAGCTCTGCGAGCCGACGCGGAATGGGCGCGGTCGCGACGACGTCGCTCGCGATGACGACGAGCCGCCGTCGCAGCTGAGGGACGGCAGCGGCCCAAGCGTTCATCGCGAGGACGACGCGGTCGGCGAACACCGTCCCGCGCGACGTCGTGATAGTGGGTCTCGGCTCGGCGGTGACGGACAGGACGGGCGTCTGCTCGATCACGCGGACGCCGAGCCCGCACGCGACGCGCATGAGCCCGCGGGCCAGCAGCGCCGGCTGCACCGTGCCGGCGCCCGGCTCAAAGATGCCGGCGAGGTGCACGGGCGAGCCGGACCGCTCCGCAACCTCTTCGCGGCTGAGCGGCTGGTAGGGCTCCGCGCCGGCGCCGGCTATTTGCTCGCAGGTGTCCTCCCAGGCGGCCACCTGCGCCGGGCTCGTCGCGGCCCACAGCCACCCGTCCTGCCGGAAGCCGGCGTCGATTCCGTGGTCCGAGCAGAACCGCCCGATCTCGCCGACGGCGTCCGCGGCGGCGCGCGCGAAGCGCAGCGCGTCGTCAACGCCGCACAGCTTCTTCAGCGACCCGAACTTGGACCACGCGGTCATGACAAAGCCACCGTTGCGCCCGCTCGCCCCGGCGCCGCACAGATCCGCCTCGAGCACCGTCACGTCGAGCGACGGGTCCTTGCGCTTGAGATGGATCGCGGTCCACAGGCCGGTGTAGCCGCCCCCAACGATGCAGACGTCGGTCCGTGCCGGCATCAGCCCGACCGCGGCAGGCGGCGCCGTCTCGCGCGCAAGCGCCTCCTGCAGCCAGAGGGACCGCACGGCGCCGGGCGGGCGCAGATCGGCATGAAACCGGGCAATGCGCGTCATACGCGCGCGACCGCGACGAGAGGCATCAGCCGAGGATCGGGACCCGGGCACGGACCCGGCTACGGTGCGGCGCGACGACGTGGCGGCGCGGCTTGGATCGATGGTACGAAGCAGCACCGTCGACAACCCGGTTTCGCCGCGCGCGCGTCGAACCGCCGGGATTGGGCGATCGTACGAAGCCGTGGGCCGGAACTCGGCGATCGGCCGGTCGCCTTCGCCCGCGCCAAGATGGACGATCGGCCGGTCCAGCAGACGGAGGAGACCGCATTGGCGACGACCGCCGGGGAGACCGGAACCCACGGCATGTTCATCGATGGCTCCTGGCGAGAGTCGGAGCGAACGTTCGAGGACCGGAACCCCGCTCACCCGGACGAGCTAGTCGGGCGGTTCGCCGAGGCGACCGTGGCCGACGTTGACGCCGCGTATGCCGCGGCGCGCGGCGCCGCGGACGTCTGGCGGCGGACCAACCCCACGATCCGCGCCAACATCCTGTTTCGCGCCTCGGAGCTGCTGCGCTCCCGCGCCGACGAGGTCGGCGTCGAGCTGACCCGCGAGGAGGGCAAGACGCTCGCCGAGGGCACGGCGAGACGCGTGCGCGCCGCGGCCATCCTGCGCTTCTTCGCCGGCGAGACGCGCAGGCCGTCGGCGAGACCTACCCGAGCGCCACGCCGACGACCTTCCTCTACACGCGGCGCGAGCCGCTCGGCGTCGTCGGCCGCCATCACGCCCTGGAACTTCCCCATCGCCATCCCGGCCTGGAAGATCGCGCCCGCGCTGGCCTACGGCAACACCGTCGTCTGGAAGCCGGCGGAGCTGCGCCGCTGACCGCGACGCAGTTCGTGCGGGCACTCGTCGACGCCGGCCTGCCGGCCGGGGTGCTGAACCTCGTCATCGGCCTGCGGCGGAGATCGGCGACGCGCTCGTCGAGCACGACGCGGTCGACGCGCATCACCTTCACCGGCTCGCAACGCCGTCGGCGGCGCAATCCAGGCGAGGTGGTCGAGCGCGGGGTGAAGGTGCAACTGGAGCTCGGCGGGAAGAACCCGATCGTCGTCCTCGCCGATGCCGATCTCGAGCTGCCGTTGCCGCCACCGTGCGCGGCGCGATGCTGTCGACCGGGCAGAAGTGCACCGCGACGAGCCGCGCCATCGTGCACTCGGCGATCGCCCCGAAGTTCGTCGAGCGGCTGCTCGCGCTCGTCGCGGCGCTGAGGGTCGGCGATCCGCTGGAGACCGGCGTCGATGTCGGCCCCGTTGTGTCCGAGGCGCAGCTCGCGCGCGTCGAGGGCTACCACGCCATCGCCGAGGACGAAGGCCACGAGCTCGCGCTCGGCGGCCGGGCGACCGAACGCCCGAACGGCGGCTACTTCGTCGCGCCGACCGTGTACTGGCGTCGACCCGCGCTGCCGAATCGCGCAGGAGGAGATCTTCGGCCCCGTCCTCGCAGTATTGGAGGCGGACAACCCGGCTGAGGCCTTCGCGACCGCGAACGACTCGGCGTACGGGCTCTCCGCTTCGCTGTTCACCCACGATCTCGGCGCGGCCATGCGCTTCGTACGTGAGATCGAGGCTGGCGTGGTCCACGTCAATTCCGAGACGACCGGGGCCGAGCCGCACGTCCCGTTCGGCGGGATGAAGCAGTCCAGCTCGCACTCGCGCGAGCAGGGGAAGGCGGCGCGCGAGTTCTACACCGAAACCAAGACCGTGTACCTGACGACGCCCTGACGGGCGTCGTCAGTCCGGGCCGATGCGGCCGTCGGCGAGCGCGACGGCGACGTCGGCGGTGATCTCGCCAACCACTTTGAGCATGTTGCCGTCGATGCGGTCAGCGGTGTCGAACGGCGAATGGTAGGCCGGGTCGTCCGCCTTCCAGAACCACGCGGCCGGCACTCCGTACTCGAGGAAGCGGCCCGACTCCGCGGCCCCCCAATCGCCGTCCATGCGCCCGACGTGGTATCCGCGCTCCGCCGCAGCCGCCTCGAGCGCCTCCACCAGCCACGGCGTGTGCTGCAGCGGGTGCTCGCGATCCGGCCAGTAGGCGCGGTCGACGAGGTGGAGCCGGCCGCCGACGCCGAACATGTCGAGGCTGATGACGCCGCGGATCCGGCTCAGCCGCTCGGGCCCGATGGCCTCGATCCAGCGGACCGTGCCCTCGGCTACCCCTTCCTCGCCCGCGCTCGACAGGAACAGCAGCGAGCGCTCGGTCGGCGTCTGCTTCAGCGCCTCGGCCACCGCCAGCATCGTCGCCGTGCCGCTGCCGTCGTCGTTGGCCCCGGGAGGCGCGCCGCTGTCGCGGTGACCCATCACGATCACGAGCTCGTCCGGCGCCGCGGTGCCGGATCGGAGCCCACCGATGAAGTCTGTCGTCGCCCGGCCCTCCGTGACGGCGACATCCAGGGTGACGGTCGCGGCACCCGCGCCGAGCGCGTGCATCAGCCGCATGCCGCCCGCGGCGGAGACCGAGACGGCCGGCAGGCGGCGTTCGGGCAGGCGCCGCCCGATGGCCGCGAGCCCGGCTTCCATCGACATCCGGTATGGCCAGGGCATCGGGTGGACGACGATGACGCCCACGGCGCCGCGCAGCGCCGCCCGCTCGGCGAAGCCGCCGAGCCAGAACAGGCTGTAGCCGATGCTCCGCTCCTCGAGCAGGACGATCCGGCCCGTAACGTCGACGCCGTCGTAGTCGGCCTCATGCCCGTCGCCGAGATAGACGACCTCCGCGCTGACGGGCCCCGGCGACGAAGGCGAGAAGTACGGCGCGCTCGCGTCGAGCGCCGTCCCGTCCGCGAGCGTCAGGACGCAGCGGTCCTGGCGCCACGACGGCAGCTCGACCGGCGTGCGCTCGATCTTCAGACCGAGTGTCGCGAGCTGTTGCTCGACGTACTCGCCGGCCACCGCGTCCCCGGGCTCGCCGACGAACCTGTCGCCGGCCACGCACAGCGCTTCGACGTGCCGGATGGCCGCCGCGCCGTCGATCGTCACGGTCCGCATCAGTCGCCGGTCTCGCGCATGACTCGGCGGTCGCCCTTGGCCTCGTCGTTGAGGTCGAAGTTGAGCAACTTCGGCTCGGTGAACGTGTCGAGGAACCACTGCGAGAGCTCCCGCCCGCGACCACTCGCCTTTGCGCCGCCGAACGGCGCGAGCTGGTCCCAGTAGTTCGTGCTCTCATTGACGTTCACCGTCCCATGGTGGAGCGCCTCGCCGACGCGCCACGCGGTGGCCAGGTCGCGCGTGTAGAGCGAGGCGGTGAGCGCGAGCGACGACGCGTTGGCGATGGAGATCGCCTCGTCGGCCGACCGGATCTTGATGATCGGGGCGACCGGGCCGAACGTCTCGTGCCGCGCGATGTCCATGTCCGGCGTGACGCCCGTGAGGACGGTCGGCGGGTAGTACATGCCGTCGGCCTCGCCGGCTTGTTCGACCTGGGCGCCCCGCGCGCGTGCGTCCTCCACGTGGGCGACGACCCGCTCGAGCGTCGCCTTGTTGCACAGCGGGCCCATCTCGGTCGCCTCGTCGGTCGGGTCGCCGACGACGAGCTCGCGGGCGCGGCGCGTCAGCTTCTCGACGAACTCGTCATGGACGGCTTCGTGCACGAGGAGGCGCTCGGCCGAGGTGCAGACCTGCCCGGCGAGATAGAAGCAGCCGATCACCGCTCCGTCGACCGCGGCGTCCACGTCCGCGTCGGCGAGCACGATCTGCGGCCCGTCGCCGCCGAGCTCGAGCAGCTGGCGCTTGAGCGCTGCTTCGCGAGCGATCTTCTCGCCCGTGGCCGTCGAGCCAGTGAAGAAGACGCAGTCCACGCCTTGGTGGGCGACGAGCGCCGCGCCGGTCTCGCCCTTGCCCTGAACGACGTTGACGACGCCGGGCGGGAAGCCGGCCTCCTCGAACAGCTCGGCGAGCATGGCGCAGCTCACGGCGGCCCACTCCGACGGCTTCCACACCACGGTGTTGCCCACCGCGATCGCGTGGGCGATCGCGATCGACGAGATGTCCGTCGGAAAGTTGTACGGCGTGATCACCGCGACGACGCCGAGTGGCCGATGGGTGAGCACCAGGCGCTTGTTGTTCGATCGCTCCTGGGTCGACGGGAGCGAGAGCCCACGATGGCGGAGTGCCTCCTCGGCGGCCTTCTGGAAGGCCGGCGCCGAATACTCGATGACCTCCTCGCGGGTCTCGTTGATCGTCTTGCCGGTCTCGAGCGTGATCATCTGCGCGATGTCCTCGGCGCGAGCGACGATCAGCCGTTCGAGCCGGCGCAGCAGCTCAACCCGTTCGACGAGGCTGACGGCCGCCCATCCGGGCTGGGCGGCCTTAGCGGCGCGGACCGCCCGGTCGACATCGTGCTCGTCGCACAGCGCGAGCTCGGCGATGGATCGACCGGACCACACCGACCGGCTCTCCATGGTGCCCCCGCTGCTGTCGACCCATTCGCCGCCGATGAGCGCCTTCGTCGGCAACTGCCGCGTGACCGCCATGCGAATACCTCCTCGTGTGGGGCTCCGAACCTAGGTCACGCCGGGCGAGGCGAGTGATGTGTCCGGTCTGAAAACCGCGACGCACCTCATACTCGGGCACGAGGGCGGGCCGGAGCGTCGCCGACGAGCGTCCTGCGCTCCGATGGATCCCGAGGAGGGACACGATGCCCAGCCTTCAGCCGCACGTGGTCCGGCTCAGCGACGTCGAGCGCGTCGAGATCGACGACGGCGTGCGCCTCGCACGTCTCCTGACCCGGGGCACGACCGGCTCCGACGTGCTGGTCGGCGCGTGCTGGCTCAGCCCCGGCCAGGTCACGACGTTCGATCTCACCGAGCCCGGCGACGGGCCACTGCCCGCCCAGGAGACCTACTTCGTCGTACGCGGCCGACTCCGCATCAGCTCTGGGACTGGCGAGCTGGTCGCGGAGGCCAACGACGCCGTGTTCTTCCCGAGTGGGCGCCCCTACACCGTCGAGGGGATCGGCGACGAGGAAACCTTCCTCGTCTACACGGTGGCGCCCGCGCCGCGATGAGCGCTAGGCGAGCTCCCAGGGCGCGGCGCCGGCGAGCACGGCCTGCGCCGCCGCCGCGTAGCGGCCCTCGTCGATCGCCGCGCGCAGCTCGGCCATCAGCCGCTGGACGTACGCGAGGTTGTGGATGGTGAGCAGCCGCTGGGCGGTCAGCTCGTGCGCCCTGAGGAGGTAGTGGAGGTACGCGCGGCTGTAGCCGGGAGCGCAGGCCGGGCAGGAGCAGCCGTCGCAGACCGGCTCGTCGGCGGTGCGGAAGCGGCCCTTGGCGAGATCGACCCGCCAGCGCCCGGTCGGGTCGGGCACGAGCGCCATGCCGTGCCGGCCGATGCGCGTCGGCATCGCGCAGTCGAACGTGTCCATGCCCAGCTCGATGCCGCGCACCAGGTCGTCGATCTCCCCGATCCCGAGCAGGTGCCTCGGGCGCTCCTCGTCGAGCTCCTCGACCGCCCAGCGGACGACCTCGAACATCTGGTCCTTGTCCTCGCCGAGCGTGCCTCCGATGGCGATCCCGCCGACCGGCCGCGCGGCGACCTCCTGCGCGGACGCGCGGCGCAGGTCCTCCTCCACCCCGCCCTGCACGATGCCGTAGACGACCTGCCCGGGCGGGCCGTGCCGCCCGTGCCAGGCGACGCAGCGGTCGAGCCAGCGGTGCGTGCGCTCGGTCGAGCGCGCGGTGTAGTCGCGGCCGCCGTGGAACGGCGTGCACTCGTCGAACACGAGCGCGATGTCCGAGCCCAGCGCGGCCTGGACCTCCATCGACGTCTCGGGCGCCAGGAACTTCGTCGAGCCGTCGAGGTAGGAGCGGAACGTCACGCCCTCCTCGGCGATCTTCAGGATCGCTCCCGAGCGCTCGCCCGCCGCGGCCGACTGCGCGGCGCGGCCCTTGATCTCGTCGGCCACCGTCCCGTGCCCCATCGAGAAGACCTGGAAGCCCCCGGAGTCGGTGATCACGGGCCGGTCCCAGCGCATGAACCGGTGCAGGCCGCCGAGCTGCGCGATCAGCTCGTGGCCGGGCGTGAGGAAGAGGTGGAACGTGTTGCCCAGCACCATGTCGAAGCCGAGCTCCTCGGCCTCGCGGACCTCGAGCGTCTTGACGACGCCCTTGGTGGCGAGCGGGACGAAGGCCGGCGTGCGGACCTCGCCGTGCGTGAGCTTCAACGTGCCGGTGCGGGCGTGCGTCTCCGGGTCGCGGGTACGGATCTCGAAGCTCGACAAAGGGTCGATGAGGCTAGCTGCCCGTTCGTGCCGATACATCCGACATGGTCCGCGAGTCGGTCATCCGACACGTGCGGCGGCCCGCCGCCGCCACGCTCGCGGCCGCCCTGAGGGCCTCCGACCGCCGCGCGGGGCTGGCGCTCTGCTACCACCGCGTCCGGGACACGGGCGGCGGCGCCGGGTGGGCCCTCGTCCCGGCGCTCGGGACGCGCCTCTTCGCCGACCAGATGCGGCTCCTCAAGGCCCGCTACCGGCTCGTGCGCGCCAGCGACCTCGCGGAGGCGGCCGCCACGCGCCGCCGCGGCGAGCGGTTCCCGCTGGCCGTGACGTTCGACGACGACCTCGCGAGCCATGCGACCGTCACGGCGCCGCTGCTGCGCTCGCTCGGCGTGCCCGCGACGTTCTTCCTCGGCGGCGCGGCCCTCGATCGCCCGCGGCCGTTCTTCTGGGAGGCGCTGCAGGCGGCGCTCGACGCCGGCCTCGCGCCCGACGACCCGCTCCTCCCCGCGGTCGATGACCCCGCCGGACCCGGCGGGCCGCACCGGCTCGCCGCGGCGGTGCGCGAGCTCGCTCCCGGCGAGCGCGAGTCGCTGACGGAGATCCTCGTCGAGCTGGCGGGCGGGCCGCCAGAGCCCGGCCTGCGACACGAGGCCGTGCGCGAGATCGCGGATGCCGGCTTCGAGATCGCCTTCCACACCCGCGAGCACGAGGCGCTCGACCGCCTCGGCGACGCCGAGCTCGACGTCGCGCTGCGCGAGGGCCGCGAGCAGCTCGAGGAGCTCACCCGCGGCCCGCTGACCACGATCGCCTATCCGTTCGGCATCGGCGACGAGCGCGTCGCGGGCGCGGCGCGGGCCGCCGGCTTCGAGGCGGGCTTCACGCTCGAGGCGCGGCCCATCAGCGTCGCCGGCGACCCGCTGCTCATGGGCCGCTATCAGCCGTCGTTCGAGAGCGCCGGCCACCTCGCGACCGAGCTCGCGCGAGGCCTGGCGCGCTCGTTCAGCGGTTCCTAGGCCTCGATGGCCTGGCGGTCGGCGCCGCCGATCTCGATCCGGCGCGGCTTGCGCTGCTCGGGCTTGGGGATCCGCACCTCGAGCACGCCGCGGTCGAAGTTGGCGGTGACGGCCTCGGCGTCGACGCCCTCGGGCAGCGTCAGCGAGCGCGAGAAGGAGCCGAAGGCCCGCTCGACGCGGTAGTAGCCCTCGCCCTTGCTCTCGTGCTCGGCCTTGCGCTCACCGGAGACGGTGAGCGTGCGGTCCTCGAACTCGATCTTGATGTCGTCCTCGCCCATGCCGGGGAGATCGGCGCGAAGGACGAAGTGGTCGTCGGACTCGACGAGGTCCATCGCCGGCATCCAGCGGCGGAGCGTGCCGCCGCTCGCCGGAGCGGGTGCGTCGAAGACCGTGTTGAAGAGCCGGTTCATCTCGTTCTGGAGCGAGCCCAGCTCACGGAGCGGCTCCCAGCGCACGATGGTCATAGGTGGCGTTCCTCCTGGAGTCGTGTGGTGACTGCTCAGGACGCCGATTCTAGGATCTCAGTGTCCGACTGTCAAGTTTCTTAGTCCCAGAGACTAAGATCCTGCGGCACCGGGCAGCACCCGGTTCCAGAGCCCGGCGAGCATCTCGAGCTCGTCCTCGGAGAAGTGCTGGAGGAAGCGCTCGCGGACGTCGTCGAGGTGCGTGCGGCGCGCCTGGGAGAGCAGCTCCTCCCCCTTGTCCGTGAGGACGGCGAACGTGCCGCGCCCGTCGGACGTGCAGGCGTCGCGCTCGAGCAGGCCGTCGCGCTCGAGCCGGTCCACGAGCCGGGTCATGCCGGAGCGGCTGAGCAGCACGCCGTCGGCCAGCTCGGCCATGCGGCGCCGGCGGCCTGGCGCGGCCTGCAGGTTGATGAGGACCTCGTACGAGGTCAGCGGAAGGGCGTGCTGGGCGAGCAGCTCGGCGTCGAGCGCCTTGACGAGCGCGCTGTGGACGCGGAGCAGCCCCCGCCAGGCGCCGAGCTCCTCGGTGGTGAGCTCGCGGATCGGCTCGGTGCCCGTCGAAACCATGCGCTGAAGGTTATCGCCGGGTGGTTGCGCAAGCAACCGAGTTACGGGTCGACGTCGCCCTGATAGAGCGCGAACGGCGCGCCCTGGGGGTCGGCGACGGCGGCCACGCGGCCGACCTCGGTGTCGTGCGGCCCGGTGATCAGCGACCCGCCGGCCTCGCGGACCGCGTCGATCGCCTCGTCGCAGGACTCGACCGTGAAGTACACGAGCCAGTGCGTCGGCTCGCCGTCCTGGAGGGGGCGCATCCCGCCGTTGAGCGCGCCGTCGAGCTTGATGATCCCGTAGCCCGACTCCTCCGGCTCGATCGCCCAGCTCAGCAGCTCGGAGAAGAAGTCGCGGGCGCGGGCCGGGTCGGGCGTGGCGAGCTCGTTCCAGACCATGCAGCCCGGATCGTTCACGCGCCCGGCGCCCTGCTGCTCGCGCGCCTGCCAGAGATGCAGGAGCGCCCCCGTGGGGTCGCGCAGCACGGTCATGCGGCCGGCCTGCATGACGTCGAACGGCTCGGCCAGCACCTCGCCGCCCAGCTCGCGGACGCGGGTGGCGAGCGCGTCCACGTCGGCCACCGACACGTACGACGACCAGTGCGGCTCCAGCGCGGCGCGGTCCTCCTCGCTGATCTCGTACAGCGCCGCCACGTCCTGCCCGTCGAGCTTGAAGGTCGTGTAGACGCCCGCCTCGCCGGCCTCGGCGTCGACGGCGTCCCAGCCGAAGACCGCCATGTAGAACGACTTGGCCGCGTCGGCGTCGCTGGTCCCGAGGTCCGCCCAGCAGAACATGCCCGGCGCGTAGCTCTCTCGCTCGCCCATGACCGCGGCAGCCTACGCGAGCAGCGAGCGGCCCGTCATCTGCTCGGGCTGGTCGATCTCGAGGAGCGCGAGGATCGTCGGCGCGACGTCGGCGAGGATGCCCTCGCCGTCCAGCGCGACGCCGTCGGCCGTGACGATGAACGGCACCGGGTTCAGGGAGTGCGCGGTGTTGACGGACCCGTCGTCCTCGAGCATGTGGTCGCAGTTGCCGTGGTCGGCGGTGATCACGCACGCGCCGCCGCTCGCGTGCACGGCCTCGACGACGCGGCCGAGGCACTCGTCGACCGTCTCGACCGCCTTGACCGCGGCCTCGATGACGCCGGTGTGCCCGACCATGTCCGGGTTGGCGAAGTTGATGATCCCGAACGCGGGCTCGTCCGACGCCCAGTGCTCCACGAACGCGGCGGCCGCCTCGCGGGCGCTCATCTCCGGCTTGTGGTCGTAGGTCGGGACGTCGCGGGGGGAGGGCACGAGCTCGCGGATCTCGCCGTCGTAGGGGTGCTCCTCGCCGCCGTTGAAGAAGTACGTCACGTGGGGGTACTTCTCGGTCTCGGCCACGTGCAGCTGCTTGAAGCCGAGGCCCGAGATGACCTTGGCGATGGTGATCTCCGGCCGCTTGGGCGGGAAGAGCACCGGGAAGTCCCAGTCCTCGTCGTAGGAGGCCATCGTCGCGTAGCGATCGACAGACTCGGTCAGCTTCCGCGTGATCTGCCGCATGCGGTCCGGCCGGAAGTTGAAGGCGATCACGGAGTCGCCCGGCCGGATCCGGCCCTCCTCGCCGACCGTGGTCGCCGTGATGAACTCGTCGGTCTCGTCGCGCTCGTAGGCCGCCTTCACGGCCTCCTCGCCGGTGTCCGCGTGGTGCTCGCCCTCGCCGCCGACGAGCAGCTCGAGCGCCTTCTCGGTCCGGTCCCAGCGCTCGTCGCGGTCCATGGCGAAGTAGCGCCCGATCACGGAGCCGACACGCCCGAAGCCCCAGCTCTCCACCTCGGCCAGCGACGCCGCCCCGGAGGTCGGGGACGTGTCGCGCCCGTCGGTGAAGGCGTGGATCACGAGATCCTCGACCTCCCACTCGCGCGCGAGCTCGACCAGAGCCTGGAGGTGCTTCTCGGAGGAGTGCACGCCGCCCTTGGAGACCAGTCCGATGAGATGCACGCGCGGCGCGTCGCGCATCGCGGCCCGCAACGTCTCGTTCTCCCCCAGCGTCCCGTCCTCGACGGCCTTGTCGATGCGCGCCAGGTCCTGCGGCACGATCGCGCCGGCGCCGAGGTTGAGGTGGCCGACCTCCGAGTTGCCCATCTGGCCCTCGGGCAGGCCGACGGCCTCGCCCTTCGCGGTCAGCTGCGTGTGGGGATGCGACGCCCACAGCTCGTCGAACACCGGCGTCTCCGCGAGCGAGATCGCGTTGCCCGGCCCGTCCGGCGCCAGGCCCCAACCGTCGAGGATGACGAGCGCGACGTTCACTGCCGGGCGGCCTCGACGATCGCGGCGAAGCTCGCCGCCTCGAGGCTGGCGCCGCCCACCAGCGCGCCGTCGATGTCGGGCAGCGCGAGGATCTCGGCCGCGTTCTCGGCCTTGACCGACCCGCCGTAGAGGATCCGCACCGCCTGCCCGGCCGCCTTGTCCTGGTCCTCGACCAGCGCGCGCACGAAGGCGATCGCCTCCTGCGCCTGGTCGGGCGTCGCCGTGAGGCCGGTGCCGATCGCCCAGATCGGCTCGTAGGCGATCACCACGTCGGCCAGCCGGTCGCCCGGCACCTTCTCGAGCCCTTCCTGGACCTGGTGGCGGAGCTTGCGCTCGGTGTCCCCGCGCTCGCGCTCCTCCTCGGTCTCGCCCACGCACAGGAGCGGGATCAGGCCCGCCTCCAGCGCCCGCGGGACCTTCTGCTGGAGCGACCGGTCGGTCTCGTTGAAGTACTGGCGGCGCTCCGAATGCCCGAGGACAACGCCCTGGACGTCGATCTCGGAGAGCATCGGCGCCGACACCTCCCCGGTGAACGCGCCCGTGTCGGCCTCGTGCATGCTCTGCGCGTAGACCTGCACGCTGGAGCCGCGCGCGGAGTCGACCATCGCCTGCAGCGCGAGGTACGGCGGGCAGATGACGATCTCGACGTCGCCGATCGCGCCGACCTTCGGCAGCAGCGCCTGGATGTAGTCCTCGGCCTCGGCGATCGTCTTGTTCATCTTCCAGTTGGCGGCGATGAACGGCGTGCGACTCACTTGAGCGCCTCCACTCCGGGCAACGGCTTGCCCTCGACGAGCTCGAGCGAGGCTCCGCCGCCGGTTGAGAGATGGTCGACCTCGTCGTCGAGCCCGAACCGGGCCAGCGCGGCGGCGCTGTCGCCGCCTCCGACCACGGTGGTCGCCGACGTGGCGGCCATCGCCTCGGCGACGGCGCGGGTGCCGGCCGCGAACGGCTCGAGCTCGAACGCTCCCATCGGGCCGTTCCAGAACACCGTCCCGGCGTTCTTGACGCTGTCCGCGTAGCGGTCAGCGGTGGACGGCCCGATGTCCAACCCCATCCACCCGTCGGGCACGTCCACGCCGTCGATCGCCCTCACGGGCGTGTCCGCATCGAACTCCTCGCCCGCCACGAGGTCGACCGGCAGCCGCAGCTTCTCGCTGCCCATGACTCGGCGGGCGGGCTCGACGCCCTCCTCCTCGCACAGCGACGCGCCGACCGAGTGGCCCTGCGCCTTGAAGAACGGGAAGCACATGGCGCCGCCGATGAGGACCTCGTCGGCGCGGTCGAGGAACGCCTCGAGCACGCCGATCTTGTCCGTCACCTTCGCGCCGCCCACGACCGCCACCAGCGGCCGCTTCGGGTCCTCGAGGATGCCGTTGAGCGTCCGCACCTCGCGCTCGAGCAGCCGGCCCGCCGCGCTCGGCAGCAGATGGGCGACCGCCTCGGTGGAGGCGTGCGCCCGGTGCGCGGCACCGAACGCGTCGTTCACGTACACGTCGGCGAGCGCCGCGTAGCGCTTCGCCAGCTCGGGGTCGTTCTTCGTCTCGCCCTTCTCGTAGCGGACGTTCTCGAGCATCACGACATCGCCGTCCGGAACGTGGTCGAGGTCCTCGGCCAGCTCCACGTCGGTCCCCAGGAGCTCGGAGAGCCGGTCGGCCGCCGGCCGCAGCGAGAACTCCGGCTCACGGTCCTTCGGCCGGCCGAGGTGGGCGGCGAGCACCAGCCTGGCGCCCTTCTCGCGCAGCTCCTCCAGCGTCGGGAGCGCCGCCCGGATGCGGGCGTCGTCGGTGATGCTCTGTTGCCCGTCCAGAGGGACGTTGAAGTCCACCCGGACGAGCACCCGCTTCCCCTCGACGTCGAGGTCCTCAAGCGTGCGCACGCACCAGCACCTTCTGCGCGAGCTCCACGCAGCGGTTCGAGTAGCCCCACTCGTTGTCGTACCAGGCGACGACCTTGACCAGCGTGCCCTCGAGCACCGAGGTGAGCCCGGAGTCGAAGATCGACGAGAACGGCGACTTCACGATGTCCGAGGAGACGATCGGGTCGTCGGTGTACTGGAGGATGCCGGCCAGCGAGCCCTGATCGGCCTTGGCGCGGAACGCGTCGTTGATCTCGTCCACCGTGGTCTCGCGCGAGACCTGGACGGTGAGGTCGACCACCGAGCCGGTCGGGACGGGCGCGCGCACCGCGAAGCCGTGCAGCTTGCCCTGGAGCTCGGGGATCACGAGCCCGATCGCCTTGGCCGCGCCGGTCGACGCGGGCACGAGGTTGATCGCGGCGGCGCGGGCGCGCCGGAGGTCCGTGTGCGGCGCGTCCTGCAGACGCTGGTCCGCCGTGTAGGCGTGGATCGTGGTCATCAGGCCGCGCTCGATGCCGACCGACTCGTGCAGCACCTTGGCCACCGGCGCCAGGCAGTTGGTCGTGCACGACGCGTTGGAGATGACGTGGTGGTTGTCCGCGTCGTAGACGTCGTCGAAGTTGACGCCCAGCGCCACGGTCGCGTCCGGCTCGGTGGCCGGCGCGGAGATGATGACCTTCTTGGCGCCCGCCTCGAGGTGCTTGGCGGCGTCGTCGCGCTTGGTGAACAGGCCCGTGGACTCGATGACCACGTCGGCGCCGATGTCGCCCCACGGCAGCGCGGCCGGGTCGCGCTCCGCGAGCACCTTGACCTCGCGGCCGTCGATGGCGAGCGCGCCGTCGCGGACCTCGACGGTCCCCTGGAACGGTCCGTACACCGAGTCGTACTTGAGCAGGTGCGCGAGGGTCCCCGCGTCCGTGATGTCGTTGACGGCGACGACCTCGATGTCCGCGTCGGACTCGTGCGCGGCGCGGAACACATTGCGGCCGATACGGCCGAAGCCGTTGATCCCGACCCGTACGGGCATTGACGATCTCCCCTGATCTGGACTGTCACTCGTGGATTTGGCATGCGGCTCACTCACCCTCGCAAGCTCGGGATGAGCGCCTTAGATACCCGCGGAAGGCTACCCGGCCCGGCGCAGCGGCAGCCGGTCGACATCCCGGTGCTGGACCTCGACGAAGTACTCGTCGCGGTCGCGGAAGGCGCTCGCCAGGTGCTCGGCGATGGCCACCGACCGGTGGCGGCCGCCGGTGCAGCCGATGGCGATCACGAGGTGCGCCTTGCCCTCCGCGACGTACTGCGGGAGCAGGTACTCCAGCAGCGGCATCACGTGGTCGTAGAGCTCCTCGAGGCGGCCGTCGCGACCGACGTAGTCGACGATCCGCTGGTCGAACCCGGTGAGCGGCCGCAGGTCGGCCTCGTAGTGGGGGTTCGGGAGGAAGCGGACGTCGAAGGCCAGGTCGGGGTCGCGCGGCGGGCCGTACTTGTGGCCGAACGACGTGAACGTGACCGAGAGGCGGCCGGGCGCCTCCTGCTCGAGCAGCTCGTCGGCGACCTTGCGACGCAGCCCGGCCGAGCTCAGGCCGCTGGTGTCGATGCACGTGTCGGCCCGCTCGCGCACCGGCGCGAGCAGCGTGCGCTCCTGCTCGATGCCGTCGTGGACGTTCCCGTGCGGCGCCAGCGGGTGGCGGCGGCGCGTCTCCTTGTAGCGGCTCAGCAGCGTGAGGTCGTCGGCCTCCAGGAAGAGGACGCGGTGCACGATGCCCGCCTCGTCGAGCTCGTCGATCACCCCGGTGAGGGCCGACAGGTACTCGCCGCCGCGCGAGTCGGAGACCACCGCCGCGCGCTCGACCTTCGAGCCCGGATGACGGAACAGCTCGGCCAGCGAGCGGATCATCTCGGCGGGCAGGTTGTCGACGCAGAAGTAGCCGGCGTCCTCGAAGACGTTCATGGCCGAGGACTTCCCCGCCCCGGACATGCCGGAGATGATCACGAAGTCCACGAGGTTCGACGGCCCGCGGCCGTTGGAGGTCACGGAGGAAGTGTCGCGTGCGACCCGGCGGCTCATCTGCCCGTCTTGTTCAGGTGCGCGTAGAGGGAGCGGGCGACCTTCTGCGGGAAGCCCGGGACGCGCTCGAGCTCCTCGCGGCTCGCGGCCAGCACCGCGTCGGGCGATCCGAAGTGCTTGAGCAGGGCCCGCTTGCGCGCGGGGCCGACGCCGGGCAGGTCGTCCATGATCGACGCTGTCATCGCCCGGTCGCGCCGGATCCGGTGGTGGGTGATGGCGAAGCGGTGCGCCTCGTCGCGCACGCGCTGGAGCAGCTGCAGCTCGGGCGTGTCGTGCGGGAGGACGACCGGCGTGCTGCTGCCGGGCCGGAAGACCTCCTCGATCCGCTTGGCCAGCGAGACGACCGGGACGCCGCGGTCGGTGAAGCCCTTCAGGGGCTCGAGGCCGGCCGCGAGCTGGCCCTTGCCGCCGTCGATCACGACGAGGTTGGGCAGGGCGCCGAAGCTCGGGTCGCGCTCCGCGTCGTAGGGCGAGCGCTCGGCCTGCTTCTCCCACTGCCCGTACCGCCGGGTGAGAACCTCCGCCATTGCAGCGTAATCGTCCCCCGGCTCGACCTCCCGGATGGTGAACCTCCGGTAATCGGACTTCTTCGGGGCGCCGCCCTCGAAGACGACCATCGAGGCCGTCGTGTGCGTCCCGCCGAGGTGCGAGATGTCGAAGCACTCGATGCGGACCGGCAGCGCGTCGAGGCCGAGGGCGCGCTGCAGCCCGTCGAGCGCCTCCACCCGCTGCTGGCGCCGCCGCTCCGCCTTGAGCTTCTCCTGCTCGAGCGCGAGCCGCGCGTTGCGCTCCGCCAGCTCGAGGATCCGGCGCTTGCCGCCGCGCTCGGCCGCGCGGATCTCCACGCCGCCGCCGCGCCGCTCGCCGAGGATCTCCTCGAGGATGGCGAGCTCGGAGCCCTCGGCCAGGACGCCCTGGACGACGATCAGCGACGGGATCGAGAGCGCGGCCGCGTAGTACTGGAGGAGGAACTCCTCGCCGACGATGGCGGGCGGCGCCTCGGCCTCGTTCTCGAGGTAGAAGGACTGGCGGTCGGAGAGCACGCCGTCGCGCACCTGGAAGACCTGGGCGTTGGCCTCCGTGCCCTCCACGTCGACCGCCACGGCGTCGTAGGTGCCGGCGCCCTCGTTGGCCACGCGCTGGCGCTCGAGCAGCGCGCGGACCGCCTGCAGGCGGTTGCGGTCCAGCGCGGCGTTCTCGTAGTCCTGCTCGCCCGAGTGCCAGTGCATGCGGCGCTCGAGGTCGCGCTCGATCTGCTTGTAGCGGCCGCCGAGGAACGCCACCACGCCGTCGATCCCCTCGCGGTACTCGTCCTTGGTGACGTAGCCGACGCAGGGCGCCCCGCAGCGCTTGATGTAGTAGTCCAGGCAGGGCGAGCCGGAGTGGCGGCCGGGCTCGGGCCCCTCGCAGCTGCGGAGCTGAAAGATCTTTCCCAGCAGGTCGAGCGTGTTGCGGACGCGCTTGGCGCTCGAGTAGGGCCCGAAGTAGACGCGTTCCCGCTTGTGGCGCTCGCGCGTGAAGTAGACCCGGGGGAAGTCCTCGTCGAGGCTGATGGCGATGTAGGGGTACGACTTGTCGTCGCGCAGCCGGATGTTGAAGCGCGGCTTGTACTGCTTGATGAAGGTCTGCTCGGTGAGCAGCGCCTCCGCCTCGGTGGCCACCACGAGCGCCTCGATGTGGTCCACCTCGTCGGTCAGGGCGCGGTTTCCGTACAGCGTCGGGTTCGAGAAGTGACTCGCGACGCGCTTGCGGACGGACTTCGCCTTGCCGACGTAGATGACCCGGCCGCGAGCGTCGCGGAACAGGTACACCCCTGGCTGGTCGGGAAGGCCTCGACGCTGCTCGGCGAGCCGTCCCGCGCGGTCCTGTTCTGCGGCTGCAGCCTCTATCGCCATGCGGGTCTAGACCTAGGTTAGAGAAGCGCCCGGCCCGATCTTTAGGTCGAATTTACGCAACAAAGCGCCCGGTGAGGGGATGCAGTGGGCATGGCATTCCGAAAGATGCTCCCTATTGCGCTGCTCGCGGTGCTCCTCGTGGTCCCCACCGCCGAGGCCAAGTACCGCGTCGGCGTCGGAGACCAGAGCGCAGCGATGTTCGACAGCGCGCGCTGGCAGTCGCTGAAGCTCAAGCGCACCCGCTACCTCGTTCCGTGGGACTGGAACAAGAGTCCGGCGCAGATCGCCGAGACGACGGACTTCATGAACCGCGCCCGTGTCGCCAAGCAGCAGGTCCTCGTCGCCTTCACGGCTCGACGCGGCTGCTGGAACGGCACCCGCTACTCCAGGTCCAAGGCCTGCCGCGCCCCGAGCTCGGGCGCGTACAAGAAGGCGTTCGCCGCCTTCGACAACGCGTTCCCGTGGGTCAAGACGTACTCGGCCTGGAACGAGGTCAACCACGCGTCGCAGCCGACCTACCGCAAGCCGGCCCTCGCGGTCCGGTACTACGAGGTCCTGCGCAAGCTCGCGGGCAAGCGCAAGTTCAAGGTGATGGCGGCCGACATGCTCGACACGTCGAACATGGCCTCCTACCTGCGCAAGTTCCAGCGCAAGGCGAAGGGCTCCCCGCGGCTCTGGGGCCTGCACAACTACCAGGACGTCAACCGGCGCACCTCGGCCGACACGCGGCTGATGCTGTCGATCGTCCCGGGCGAGGTCTGGCTGACCGAGACGGGCGGCATCGTGAAGTTCCAGAACTTCAAGTACAGCCCCACGCGCGCCGCCGCGCGGACGAAGTGGATGTTCACGCTCGCGAACCGCTACGACACGCGCCAGCGCGGGCTGCGCTCGAAGATCACGCAGCTCTACGTGTACCGCTGGTTCGGCGAGGGTCGCAGCGCGCGCTTCGACGCCGGTCTGGTGAACCCGGACGGCACGCCGCGCAAGGCGTACAACGTCTTCAAGAAGTACGCGAAGACGCACCGCTAGGGGTACCCGGCCACCCGCGGGTACCGTCCTGCGGGTGGTCAACCTCTATTCCGACACCCAGACCCGCCCCACCGCCGCCATGCGCCGCGCGATGGCCGAGGCGGACGTGGGCGACGAGCAGTCGTTCCGCGACCCGACGGTCAACGCGCTGTGCGAGCGCGTGGCCGACCTGCTCGGCCACGAGGCGGCCGTGTTCCTGCCGAGCGGCACGATGTGCAACGCGATCGCGTTCCGGCTGCACGTGCGGCCCGGGGGCGACGAGGTCGTCCTGCACCGCATGTCGCACCCGATGATCGCCGAGGCGGGCGGGCCCGCCGCCATCTCCGGGGCCGTCACGTGCCCGGTCGACGGCCCGGACGGGATGTTCGACGCGGCGACGCTGCGCGCCGCGCTGCGACCGGCCGGCGACCGCTACCAGCCGCGCTCGCGCCTCGTCTCGGTCGAGCAGACCACGAACGTCACCGGCGGGCACGTGTGGCCGCACGGGCAGATGCGGGAGGTGCTCGCCGTCGCCCGGGACGCCGGCATGCGCGCGCATCTCGACGGCGCGCGGCTGATGAACGCGGTCGTGGCCACCGGCGTGCCCGCTCGCGACTGGGCGGGGCCGTTCGACACCGCCTGGCTCGACTTCACGAAGGGCCTCGGGGCGCCCGTCGGCGCGGTCCTGGCCGGCTCGCGCGAGCTGATCGACGAGGCGTGGCGCTACAAGCAGATGTGGGGCGGCGCGATGCGCCAGGCGGGGATCGTCGCCGCGGCGGGCCTCCACGCGCTCGATCACCACGTCGAGCGGCTCGCCGAGGACCACGAGAACGCCCGGGTCCTGGCGCAGGGCCTGTCCGAGCTCGACGGGATCGAGCTCGACCCGGCGACGGTGGAGACCAACATCGTGGTCTTCGGCGTCGCGGACGCGCCGGCGTTCTGCGCGGCGCTCGAGGAGGCCGGCGTCCGGATGGGCGCGCTCGGCGCGCGGCGGGTGCGCGCCGTCACGCACCTCGACGTCGACCGCTCCGGCGTGGAGCGGGCGATCGCCGCGGCGCGGACGGCGTCGCGATCAGCGATCAAGCAAACTGAGCACTGAGTCTGTACGGTGCGTCGAGCACCGGCCCTCATCCCTCGGTGCCGGCCCCGGCGGCGACCGACCCCGCCGCCGGGGCACTCTTCCGTGCCCGGCGCCGCGGCGCCTTGCGCCGGCCGCGTCCGCTCGACCCGGAGCCCGAGCCGTTGTCCGGCGTGGTCAGGCGGGCCGCCTCGAAGAGCAGGAGACCGAGTCCGGTCTCAACGACGCCCTCGGCGCTCGGGCTCTTGCCGATCCGCTCGCCGGCCGCCGCCTCGATCTTCTGGGCCTGCTCGAGGAGCTTGTCGCAGGCCTTCGAGAGCTGCGCGAAGCCCTTCGCATCCAGGCGCATCAACGCTCGCCTGAGCTGCGCCTCGGGGCGTTCGAAGCCGCCGGCCGCCGCCGACACGCGGGCGTACTCGCCGATGACGTCGAGCGTCGAGCCGACCGCGGCCTGCTTGGCGATCGGGGGCGCCTGCGCCCATCCGTCCGCCGTGACGTCGGGACGCGCCTTGGCGCGGTAGTGGTGCTCGACTGCCCCGCGGACCCGCGTCTCGTCGACGAGCTCGATCATGCCGAGCCGCAGCAGGGTCCGCACGTGGTAGGCCACGGTGCCGAGGCTCGCGCCCAGCCATCCCGCCAGCTGGTTCGGCGATGCCTGCCGCTCGTCGAGCATGGCCATGATGCGCACCCTGAGCGGGTGACTCATGGCCTTCACATACCGCGGGTCGTCGATGCTTTTGATCGCGTTCATGCCTCCCCTTGGTGATGGTGCGGGACCCCCGTCCCCCACGCCGTTTCGGCGCGGTGCTCCGGCACGCTTGTGGCGCACCGGAGCATATATGTGATCAGATCGGCGCCGCGCCGGGACTCAGGCCCGCGCCGGACGGCGCGCGCGTGACCGCTGGCGGGACTTCGGCCGGTCGCCGTCCTCCCGGCCCGAGAGCCGGACCGCCTCGAACAGCATGAGCCCGACCCCGGCCTCCACGATGTCCTCGGCGTGCGGGTTCTTCGCGATCCGCTCCGCCGCGGACTCCTCGATCTTCTGGGCCTGCTCGAGCAGCTTGTCGCACGCCTTCGACAGCGCGGCGAAGCCCTTCGCGTCCAGGCGCACCATCGCGCGCCTGAGCTGCGCGTCCGGACGGTCGAAGCCGCCCGCCGCGGCCGAGACCTTCGCGTACTCGCCGATCACGTCGAGCGAGGAGCCGACGGCGGCCTGCTTGGCGATCGGGGGCGCCTGGGCCCACCCGTCCGCCGTGACGGTCGGGCGCGCCTTGGCCCGGTAGTGGTGCTCGACCGCTCCGCGGACCCGCGTCTCGTCCACGAGATCGATCAGGCCGAGCTGCTCCAGCGTCCGCACGTGGTAGGCCACGGTGCCGAGGCTCGCGCCGAGCCAGCCGGCCAGCTGGTTGGGTGATGCCTTGCGTTCGTCGAGCATCGCGAGGATGCGGACGCGCAGCGGATGGCTCATCGCCTTCACGTAGCGGGGATCGTCGATGTTCTTGATCGGTTTCATGCCTCCACCAATGTTTTACGCAACTGGAGCCTGAGACGATGAAGCCTGACCCGGACCGTCGCCTCGGCCACTCCCAGCTGCTCTGCGAGCTCGCTGTTCTCCAGATCTTGCCAGTACCGGCCGACCAATAGTCGCCTGTCCTGCTCATCCATCGCCCGCAAGGCCCGCCGAAGGTCCAGGGCGCCGACCAGATCGAGCTCCCGGAGCGGGTCGTCGACGGGCACGGAATCGGCCTCCTCCAAGGGTTCCTGGTCGCGCCGGTGCGCCAGGATCCGGAGTGCCTCGTTGCGGGCGATCGTCGCGATCCAGGGATCCGGCACGGCAGGGTTCTTGCAGCGCGCGCGCCGCCGCCACGCGCGGATCGCGGCCTCCTGGGCGGCGTCGTCGGCGGCCGCGGTCGGCCCGAGGACGCGGCGGGCCTCGCGCAGGCAGAGCGCGCGGACGTGGGTCCAGTTCCAGTCGCACCCGGGCGTCCCGGGCGGCGTGTAGGGAGTCATAACGCGCCAAGATGCCTCAAACACTGAAACACATTGAGTGTTCGGTGAGGTCCACCAACTGTGACATCCGCCCCCTCCTCCGGCGCGTACGACGTCTTGGCGCCGGCGTACGACCTTCTAACGGCCGGGTACGCCTACGGGCCCTGGCTGGAGGCGATCGAGCGCCTCGCCCGCGGGCACGGGCTGTCCGGCCGCCGGGCGCTCGACGTGGCGTGCGGGACCGGCAAGAGCCTGGAGGCCCTGCTCGACCTCGGATATGACGCGTCCGGCTGCGACGCCTCGCCCCGGATGGCCGCGGTCGCGCGCCGCAAGCTCGCCGGGCGGGCCGAGGTCCGCGTCGCCGACATGCGCGAGCTGCCGGTCTACGGCGCGTTCGACCTCATCACCTGCCTCGACGACGCGCTGAACCACCTGCCGTCGCCGGCCGACGTGACGGCGGCGCTGCGCGCGATCGGCGCGAACCTCGCGCCGGGCGGCCTGCTGGCGTTCGACGTCAACACGCTCGCGGCCTACGAGCAGACCGCGGATCGGATCGTCGAGGCCGGCGAGCTGCTCGTGCTGTGGCACGGCGAGCCGGCGCGCCTCGACGGGCCGGGCGGCCGCGCCGTCGTGGCGATGGACGTGATGAGCCGTCGCGGTGACGGCCTGTGGCGGCGCTCGAGCGCCTCCTGGGGCCACTGGCACTACCCGCTGGCCTCGATCCCCTCGATGGCCGCCGAGGCGGGCCTCGAGGTCGTCGCGGTGCGCGGCCAGCTCGCGGGCGGGCGGCTCGAGCTCCGCGCCGACGAGGGCCGGCATCCCAAGGCCCTGTTCCTCGCCCGCTCGGCGGGCGCGACCGAGGAGGGAGGTCCCATGCCCTGGCAGCCGTAGACCGATGACCGAGACGGGCGGCATGCCGTCGCGCGACGGCATGCCCGGCCCGACGCCGTCGCGGGTCCTGACGGTCACTCGACGAGCCGGATCGTCAGCCCCGCGGACACGAGTGCGCCAGCGCCGCCGAGCAGGCCGAGGATGCGGGCGACGTAGCCGCGGGTCTCCGGGTACGGCGGGATGCACATGCAGCCGGCCACGGCCCCGGGCCCGGCGTTGTAGGCGGCGAGCGCGAGCGGGACCGTGACGAACCGGCGCAGCAGGTCCCGCATCAGGTGCCCCTGCGCGTCGATCGCCTGGGCGGCGTCGAACGGGTCGTCGAGCCCCATCGCCTGCGCGGTGCCCGGCATGAACTGGGCGATGCCCTGCGCTCCGGCCCCGCTCTGCGCGAACGGGTTGAAGTTGCTCTCCGCGTAGAGCTGAGCGGCCAGCAGCGCGGCCGAGACGTTCCAGCGCTGGGCGGCGCGGGCCAGCATCGGCGCGAAGCGCGGTGGGACGAAGGCGGGCAGCGCCGCCTCGCCGCCGCCGCCGGCCGGGCGCGGCGTCGAGCGCGGGTTCAGCTCGTAGCCCCAGTGCCACGGCTCGTGTGGGTACCGCTGCAGGAAGTGGAAGCGCTCGCCGTTGGCCGCCAGCCAGGCGTGCGCGGACGGCGGCCCGAGGTCGAGCTCGGTGCCGAAGCGGTGCAGCGACCGGCCGGGTGGCGCGACCCACTTGGGGTCGGGGTGGCGGCGGAACAGCTCGGCCTGCTCGGCGTCGCTCCGGTAGCCGCTCGAGATGAGCAGCGTGACGCCGTCGGCCCGCGCGGCGCGCTCCATGCGGTCGAAGGCGAGCGCGACGTCCGGCCGCATCGGCACCCCCTGGCGGTGCGCCAGCGGGCCGTCGTACCCGCCGCCCTCCGCGAAGCCCGAGAGCGCGCCGGGAGCGAGCTCGGCCTCGGCCTCGACCGTGATCGGCACCCGGCGGCGCTCGCCGTTGCGCCGCACGTCGACGACTTCGCGCACGGCTACCGCGATCCGCACCGGCGCGAAGCTCGTGCCGTCCGGGAACCGGACGCGCGCCCGGTCGGCGCCGTTGGCGCGCGCCGCGCCCTCCGCCGCCTCGCGGGCGAGCGCGAGATAGGCGGCGCGGCTCAGGTGGCGCGGGTTGGGCCGCCCGCCGACGACGGCCGGCTCGAACAGCCGCGGGTTGGCGACGTGCATCGCCCGCGCGCCGGCCAGCGCCGCCAGGTCGGCCGCGCGCTGTGCCGCGGCCTCGCGGGCCACCCCGCGGGCGACGGCGCCGAGCACGAGCACGCCGACGAGCAGGGCGGCCAACCCGCCGATCAGCAGCAGAGTCGCCTGCCCACGTTGTCGCCCGGGATCGTGCATGCCGACCAGCCTCCCGGTCGGCGTGTGACGGATCTACGCGCAAATGGAACAAGAGGCGCGCGAAAGGCGAACACCTCTGTGTCAATCGATCAGGGAGACCCGATCCCGCTCGTCGCCGCGGTTCCCGATGAACGCCGCGGTGACGGTCGCGCGGTACAGGCGGTGGCGGGCGGGCGCCGTGACGGCCTCGATCGTCCACGCGGCCGCGCCGGTCGCCACCGAGTGGGCGGAGAAGCGCTCGATGCCGAGCTCCGCCTCGTCTCCGGAGAGCTGCCCGGCCACCGCCTCGAGGTAGACGCCCTGGCCCTCGCCGACGGGGGCGGTCGAGTCGAAGATGACGATCGCCACCTGCGCGCGCTCCGCGACGTTGCGCGAATGGCGGGCGCCGGGCGAGGACACCCAGAGCAGCTCGCGGTACCCGACCGGCGCGAACCAGACCGGAGAGGCCCACGGCGTGCCGTCCGCGCCGGCGGTGCCGAGCGTCATGTAGCGGTTGCCGTCGATGATCTCCCGGGCGCGCTCGCTCATCTCGCCCCTGGGTTCTCTCACATTTCGCCCCGGAGACGCTCGCTAGGTTCAGTCGGATGAGCGAGCGGTCGGGTAAGCGGCTCGGGCGGTGGGAGACCCTCGGCGCGTGGCTCGGGTTCTGGACGCCGCCCCGGGGGGCGGTCGTGCCGCCCGTCCCGTGGCGCAAGATCGCGATCGGCGCGACGGTCCTGGTCCTCGTGATCGGCGTCGCCGCCGCGGTGGCGCTCCCGCGGATCGCCGACGACCGGTCGGCGGCGCGCGAGCGCGAGCAGCGCGCGGCAGCCGAGCGCCACGCGGCGTTCCTGGCGACGGTCGACCGCGAGCAGCGCCCGCGGCGCGGCACCGGCGAGGCCGATCCGGGGCGCGGCGCTCCCGCCGCGCGCCGCCGCGAGGTCCGCGGCGCGCTGGTCGGCGCGGCCGAGTCGGGGATCGCGGCCGACGCGGGGCGGCGCACGGGCCGCGACGTCGAGGGCGTCGACTGCGAGCCGTTCCCGCGCAGGGCGAGCACCTTCGTCCCCGCGGACGAGCTCTCCCTCCCCGAGTCGGCCTACGGCTGCGTCGCCGTCACCGCGCGGCTGAAGGGCGGCGACGAGGGCGTGATCGGCATCCCGTTCCGGCTCGTGGTCGACTTCGGCGCGGGACGGTTCGCGTGGTGCCGGGTGATCCCGCTCGGGGACCGCGACCGTCTCGCCCACCCGCTGCCGGAGGACTGCCGGGTGTAGGACGCTCACGGCTCCGCCCGGCCGTGGTGGAGCACCTCGTCGAGCCGCGGAGCGGCGAGCCCGGCCAGCGCGACCGCCCGTGGCAGGCCGCGGCGGAGCGGCCGGCACGCGACCGCCGCGACTCCGCGACCGGCGAGCCCGGCGAGCGCCGCGGCGGCGAGCGCGCAGTCGGGGTCGGCGGCGACGACCGCCAGGTCGTGCTCGGCCACGAGGTCGTCGAGCGCCGCCGGCCGCGCGCCCCCGAGCGCGGTGACCAGCGGGCCGTCGACGAGCGACGACGCCCGCCGCACGGCCGCCGCGGCCGCGACGGGGTCCGGCGAGAGCGCGAGCCAGGCCAGGCGCCCGCGCGCGGCCGCGTTCGGGGCGGGCGCGGCGTCGGAGAGGGCGGCGTCCGCCGCGAGGCGGACGGCGAGCCGGGCCGCCGCGCGGGTCGCCGCCTCGCGGCGGACGGTCGTGCCGGCCGGCGTCCACGTCGCGACGAGCGCGACCGCCGCCCGGTCGGCGGCCCTGAGGCCGAGCGCGAGCGCGGCCGCGAGCGGCGCGGCGTCCTCGGGCGTGCCGAGGACCACGGCCCGGGCCGCCACCGGCAGCCTGCGCGCCGCGGGCTTCGCCGCCGCCGGCGTGCCGAGGAGATCGAGGACGCTCACGGCGACGGCTCCGGGCCGGCGTCCGCGTCCACCTCGGCCGTCATCGCGGCCGCGACCGCGCCGACCGGCAGGCGCGGGCGCACGCGAACGGTCACGCGGCGCCCGCGCACCTCGACGGCCGCCCGCCGGCGGACCTCCGCCGGGAGCGCGCGCCGCGCGGCGGCACGGGGATCGGCGCCCTGCAGCAGCGCCATCGCGCCCGCCTGCGCCGCCTGACCGGCCTGCTCGTGGGCGGCGTGGGCGGCGAGCAGCGCGGCCGCCGTGAGCGCGGCGAAGAGCAGCAGCGGGAGCAGCGCGACGACCTCGACGGTCGCCTGGCCGGTCTGGTCCGCGGCGATCATGACTGCGGCTCGAAGTGCGACGCGGCGCCGGCGCGGCCGGGGCTCGGCAGGCCGGGCAGCGCCGGGATGCGGACGCTGACCCGGACGTCGCCGCCCGAGCCCGTCCTCACCCGGAGGCCGGCCTCGAGGCCGGACGGGAGATGGCCGCGCGCCGCGCGGACCGGGTCTCCGCCGACGGCGTGGGCCCGGGCCGCGGCGCGCGCGGCCGCCGACGCCGCCCACGCGGCGTGGCCCGCGAGCACCGCCTGCCAGAGGCCCGCCAGGAGGACGACGACGATCGGAAGGACGGCGACGAGCTCGACCGCGGCCTGGCCGGATGCGCCGCGGAGCGGCTCGCGCGAGCGGGCGCTCGGGGGGTGTGGCATCCCTGCACGATCGCTCGCGGGCCAGTGACGGCGCTACGCGTCTTCGTCACGAATTTGTGCCGAAATCCTCACAGGTCAGGAAAACCGACATTAGGGCCGGTCACGGCGGCGTAACCGGGTAGGGTTCCGGTCGCCATGGGCACGGAACGCCTCGCAGTCGAATTCGAACGCGACGACGACGGCGGCGGCGTCCTCCTCCGTGTCAGCGGCCGGCTCGAGCACGGGACGGCGCCCCTGCTGGACGGCGTGCTGCACGCGCTGCGCGGCGACCGCGCGCCCGTCACGGTCGACCTCAGCGACGTCGACCACATCGACTCGCACGGGCTCGACGTGCTGCTCGCGGCCGAGGCCGACGCGCGGCGGCGGCGGGCCTCGATGGAGGTCGTCGGCGTGCGGGAGAGCCTGCGCTCGAGGCGCTCGCCGCTCGAGGAGTAGCCGCCCGGGGCGGATAGCCTCCGGCCGATGGCGCGCGCCATCGACGCCGAGCGGTACCTCGCCCGCCTCGGCGTCCCGGCGAGCCCGCCGACGGTCGGCGCGCTCCGCCGCCTGCACGCGGCCCACGTCGAGCGGATCCCGTACGAGGCGATCGAGATCCAGCTCGGCCGTCCCACGACGGTGGACCCGTACGACGCCGCCGAGCGCATGCTCACGCGCCACCGCGGCGGCTACTGCTTCCACCTCAACGGCGCGTTCTCGCTGCTGCTCGCGGCGCTCGGCTACGACGTCGTGTGGCATCGCGCCGGGATACAGAGCCACCTGGATCCCGAGCCGGTCGGCGCCGTCGGCAACCACCTCGCGCTGACCGTCCACCACCTGCCCGCCGGCGACAACCCGGACGGCGTCTGGCTCGTCGACGCGGGCCTCGGCGACGCCCTGCACGAGCCGCTGCCGCTCGTCGAGGGCTCGTACCGCCAGGGACCGTTCGCGTACGCGCTCGCGCCCTCGGTCAAGGAGCCCGGCGGCTGGCGCTTCGAGCACGACCCGCGCTGCACCTTCAAGGGCATGGACTTCCGGCCGCAGCGGGCCACGACGCAGGACTTCGAGGAGCGCCACCGGTTCCTGGAGACCTCACCCGAGTCCGGCTTCGTCCGCACGTGCTCGGTCCAGCGGCGCGACGCGACCGGGGTCGACATGCTCACCGGCTGCGTGCTCCAGCGGCTCGGGAGCGGGGCCGAGCCGGTGGTCCTCGAGACGCGGGGCGAGTGGTTCGGCGCGCTCGAAGACGTCTTCGACCTGCCGCTGCGCGACCTGACGACCCGCGAGCGCGACGCGCTCTTCGGGCGCGTGCTCGCCGCGCACGAGGCGTGGCTCAGTACTCGCGGTACGCGCGCCAGACGCTGACGAGGGCGTAGACCGCCAGGCCCAGGAAGCTGAGCCAGATGATCGCGCCGAGCCCGCCCTCGTCCCACAGCCGGCGCGTGGCGACGAGCGTGATCGCGCCGAGGGCGAGCGCCGCGTAGAGGATGCCGCGCTGGCGCTCGGCGAGCCCGAAGATCGACTCCCGGTGCTCCATGTAGAGCCGGTAGCCGAAGAAGAGCAGCCCGCCCACGAAGACGATCGTCAGCAGGTTGCTGATCGTCACGCTCGCCTTGTCGCCGCCGGGCACGAGCCAGACGGCGAGCGCGAGCCCGACGATGATCGCGATGTTGCGGAGGTGCTTGCCGGTGTCGGGCCCCACGGGCCTTCAGCTTAGCCCGGCTTAGGCGACGACGGGCTCGGCGTCAGCCGGCGCCGGCACGACGGCCGGCTCGACGACCGCGGGCACAGCCGCTGCGGCGGCCGCGGCCTCGTCCACGGCCTCCGGCGCGAACCGGTAGCCGATCCCGAAGTGCGTGTGGATGTAGCGCCACGACGGCGAGGCCTTCTCGAGCTTCTGCCGCAGCTTGCGGACGAAGACGTCGACCGAGCGGTCGCCGTGCACCATCGCGTAGCCCCAGACCCGCTCGTAGATCTCCTCGCGCTGGAGCACCTGGCCCTCGGCCTCGGCGAGCAGCTGGATGAGCTCGAACTCGCGGCGCGTGAGGTCGACCGACGCGCCACTGGCGAACGCCTGGAACTGATCGGCGCGGATCTCGATCTCGCCGACCGCGAGCGGCGCGGTGGCGGCCCGCGTGTCGGCGCGCTTGCGGCGCCGCACGACGGCCTCGACGCGGGCGATGAGCTCCTCGGGATGGCACGGCTTGGTGACCCAGTCGTCGGCGCCCAGCCGCAGCCCGCGGACGCGCTGGGCGACACTGGACTGGCCGGTGCAGACCACGACGCCCAGCTGCGGCAGCCGCGAGCAGAGCTTCTCGAGGTAGTTCCAGGCCTGCGGGCCGAGGACCGTGAGGTCGATCACGACGGCGTTGAGGCGCATGGCCACCAGCGCGTCGAGCGGGACCGGCGATGCCAGCACCCGGTGCTGCCATCCGGCGGCCCCGAGGCGCTTGGTCAGCACCTGCAGGAACCCGCTGTCGGAATCGAGGATCGCGAGTCGGACCGGCGCTTGCGTCGTCGAGGTCATCTGCCGCCCAGCATAGGGCCAAGGCGCGGCGGACGGGAATAGTCGGCCGCCTTGCGTAACAGGATGGTCACAAGCGATTTACCCCTCGTCCTGCGATCCCGCATCCTCCGCGAAAACGGGTTCAGACGCGTGAAGCGTCGGAGAACTCGCGGAAGAGGCCCGTGACCACGAAGGCGACCTGCTCGCCGATGTCGACGGCGTTGTCGCCGATCCGCTCCAGCGCGCGGGCGACGAGCATCATCGTCATCGCCCACTCGCGGCGGTCCTCGTCGGTCCCGATCTCGACCGCCCGGCGGAAGACCTCGCGGTTGAGCAGGTTGATCTCGGCGTCCTGGCGCACGAGGTCCTGGGCCAGCGACACGTCCCGCAGCACGAAGGCCTGCTTGGCCTGCGCCACCTCCGAGCGGGCCAGCCGGCCCATCCTGAAGATGCGCTGCAGCAGCTCGTCGTCGGAGGGCGGCTCGTTGCCGACGAGCGGCATCACCTTGGCGATGTTCACGCACTGGTCGCCCATCCGCTCGGCGTGCTTGATCACGTGCAGGAGCGCGGCCACGACCCGCAGGTCGCCCGCCACGGGCGCCTGCAGGGCGAGCAGCGACAGGATCCCCTGGTGGACCTCCAGGAAGCGGCCGTCGATGCGGTCGTCGTCGTGGACGACGATCGACGCCAGCTCGATGTCCTGGTGCTCGAGCGCCTCCAGCGTGCGGTCGAGCGTGTTCACCACGAGATCGAGGGCGCCCAGCGCCTGCTCCTCCAGCGCGCGGAGCTCGTCCTGGAAGTGGACGCGCGCCTGCTCGGCCATCAGCCCACCTTGCCGGTCACGTAGTCCTCGGTCCGCTTGTCGTCGGGGTTCGTGAAGATCTTGTCGGTCGGCGCGTACTCGACGACGCGGCCCGTGCGGTGCTTCTCGCCGGCGTCGAGCTCGACCGTGAAGAACGCGGTCATGTCGGACACGCGCGCGGCCTGCTGCATGTTGTGGGTCACGATCACGATCGAGTACTGGGACTTGAGCTCCATCATCAGGTCCTCGATGCGACCCGTCGAGATCGGATCGAGCGCCGAGCAGGGCTCGTCCATGAGCAGCACGTCGGGCGAGGTGGCGAGCGCGCGGGCGATGCAGAGGCGCTGCTGCTGGCCGCCGGACATGCCGAACGCGTTCGTCTTCATGCGGTCCTTGACGTCGTCCCAGAGCGCGGCGCGCCTGAGCGCGTTCTCCACGATCTCGTCCATGTCGCCCTTCATGCCCATCACGCGCGGGCCGAAGGCGACGTTGTCGTAGATCGACTTCGGGAACGGGTTCGGCTTCTGGAAGACCATGCCGATGCGCTTGCGCACCTGGACGGGGTCGATCTTCTCGTCGTAGAGGTTCTGCCCGTGGTAGACGACCTCGCCCTCGACGCGAGCCGTGGCGATGAGGTCGTTCATGCGATTGAGGCAGCGGATGAAGGTCGACTTGCCGCAGCCCGACGGGCCGATCAGCGCCGTGATCTGGTTCTTGGCGAGGCTGACCGTGATGTCCGTCACGGCCCGGTGCTCGCCGTAGAACACGGCCACGTCGCGGACGTCGAAGATCGGCTCGGCCATCTTCGCCGGCGCCGGCGGCTTGCCGGCCGCCGATGCTCCGGCCTGGGTGGACACGAACCGGTGCTCCGGCTCGACGGAGGTCTCGTCCTGCACTCGTTCGGGCATGTCGGGTTCCTCTACCACTTCTGCTCGTATCGATTGCGAAGCCATATGGCGACAGAGTTCATCGCCAGCAACAGCACCATCAGCACGCAGATCGCACCGGCGGCTCGGGCCACGAACTCCTGATTGGCATCCTGCGTCCAGGCGAAGATCTGGATCGGCAGCGCCGTGAAGCTGCTGTCGAGCCCCGTCGGGTTGAACCGTAGCGAGGCGCCGGCCCCGATGACAAGCAGCGGAGCCGTCTCGCCGATCGCGCGGGACAGCGCGAGGATCACCCCGGTGGAGATTCCGGCGATCGATCCGGGGAGGACCTGCTTCCAGATCGTCTGCCACTGCGTCGCGCCGAGGGCCAGCGAGCCCTCGCGGATCGACGGCGGCACGGCGCGGATCGCCTCTCGCGCCACGATGATCACCACGGGGAGGACGAGCAGGGCGAGCGTGATGCCGCCGGCCAGCAGCACCGGGCCGATCCCGAGCGGGCCGCGCACGATGAACGCGAGGCCGAGGATGCCGTAGACCACCGAGGGGACACCCGCGAGGTTCTGGATGTTCACCTCGATCATGCGGTTGTACCAGCGCTCGCCGTCGGCGTACTCCTCGAGGTACACGGCCGTCATGACGCCGAGCGGGACCACGAGGAACGCGCAGATGATCATCAGGTAGATCGTCCCGACGATCGCCGACTGGATTCCCGCGCGGTCCGGGATGACCCGGGACGGGAAGTTCGTGATGAAGTCCCAGGAGAGGACCGGGATCCCGTCGCTGGCGAAGTCGTAGATGATCACGCCGAGGCCGAGGAAGGCGATGCCGACGGCGCCGAACATCAGCCCCCGGAAGAACCGGTCGGCGAACAGGTCGCCGCCGCTGCGACGGGGGATCACGGTGTCCTGCCGCCGGGCGGCGGCAGCCATCTGGGCGCCGGTCATTCGTACACCTGCCGGTACTTGCGGACGAGCCGGATCGAGACGATGTTCAGCGCCAGCGTGAGCACGAACAGCGTGAAGCCGACGGTGAAGATGGTCATGTACTCGATCGAGCCCGTCGGGATGTCCCCGCGCGCCGTCGCGGCGATGAAGGCCGCCATCGTCTGGTAGCTCTCAGTCGGGTTCAGGCTGAGGTTCGGCGTCTGGCCGCCGGCGACGAGCACCAGCACCGTCTCGCCGATGGCGCGCGAGGCGCCGAGGATGAGCGCGGCCACGATCCCCGACAGCGCGGCCGGGAAGACGATCCGCAGCGAGACCTGGAGCTTGCTCGCCCCGAGCCCGAACGCGCCCTCGCGCAGCGAGTACGGCACGGCGGACATCGCGTCCTCCGCGACCGAGGCGATCGTCGGCAGGACCAGCAGGCCCATGACGATGCCGGCCGAGAGGCCGTTGAAGACGCCGACCCCGATGCCGAGGAAGTCGCTCAGGACCACCGGCGTGAAGTAGGTGAGCGCGAAGTAGCCGAAGACGATGGTCGGCACGCCGGCCAGCAGCTCCAGCACCGGCTTGACGACCTTCCGGACGCGGTTGGGCGCGTACTCGGAGAGGTAGATGGCGGCCAGCAGGCCGAGCGGGATCGCCACGACGAGCGCGATCAGCGAGAGGTAGATCGTGCCCCAGACGAGGGGCAGCACGCCGAACGACTGCTGGTCGCCGGCGAAGGTCGGGCTCCACTTGGTCCCGAAGAGGAAGTCGGCGACCGGGACCTCGCCGAAGAACTCGATCGACTCGAACAGCAGCGAGCCGACGATCGCGACGGTGGTCACGACGGACAACGCCGCGGCGGCCATGAGGGCCACACGGATCGCGCCTTCGAAGCGCGAGCGCGCCGTGGGGGTCCGGGTCAGATCGACCCGGCCCCCCTGGGCGCCGGCCGCCGCCGCGTAGCGCGGCTCGGCCATATGACTAGGACCCGCCCTCGAGCGTCGTGAGGGCCGACTGCGCCTCCGAGACCTGCTCCTCGGTCATCGGCACGATCTGCGCCGCCTCGGCGATCGCCTGCTGGTTCTCCATGGTGAAGTCCATGAAGGCCTTCACCTGCGGCTTCTCCATGGAGGCCTTCGACGGGTACATGTACAGCGGACGGCTGAGCGGCGTGTAGGAGCCGTCCTGGATGGCCTCGGACGTGGCTTCGACGCAGCCGCTCCCGCCGTCGACCTTGACGAGGTTCAGCTTGTCCATGTTGGCCTCGTAGTACGAGAAGCCGAAGTAGCCGAGGCCGCCCTCGGTGCCCGCGACGCCGGTGACGAGCTGGTTGTCGTCCTCGGACGCCTCGTAGTCCTCGCGCGACGCGCCCTCCTCGCCGTTGATGACGTCCGTGAAGAAGTCGAACGTGCCGGAGTCGGTGCCGGGGCCGAAGAGCTTGACCGGGACGTCCGGGAGGCTCGGGTCGATGTCGCTGTAGCTGGAGACCTTCGACTTGGGCTCCCAGAGCGCCTTGAGCTGGTCGACGGTCAGGCAGTCGATCGTGAGGTCCTTGTTGGTCGCGACGGCGATGCCGTCGTTGGCGACCTGGATCTCGGCGAACTCGACGCCGTTCTCCTCGCAGACCGGGACCTCCTCGTCGTCCTTGATCGGACGCGACGCGTCGGAGATGTCGGTCTCGCCGGCGCAGAACTTCTCGAAGCCGCCGCCGGTGCCGGACTGGCCGACGGTCACCTGGACGCCGGACCCGACCTCCTCGTTGAAGAGCTCGCCGGCGGCCTCCGCGAACGGGAAGACCGTCGACGACCCGTCGATGCGGATCGGGCCGCTCAGCTCCTCCTCGGAGGCGGCGCCGCCGCCGTCACCGGAGCCGCTCTCCCCCTCGTCCTCGCCGCAGGCTGCGGCGAAGAGCGCCAGCGACGCCATCATGGCGAGCACCAGCAGTAGACGTTCGATTCTCATGACCCTTCCTTCTCCGTTAGGCGTGTCGTGGCCGACACTCGCAGCGGGGTCGGCCCCGCCTGTTACCGAGTCGTGGCCGTGTTGTGAAAACGCTGTGAAAGCTCCGCCTGGAAGCGGTAGCCGAACCCGAAGTGCGTATGGATGAACCGCCACTCGGGCAGCGCCGTGGCGAGCTTGGACCGCAGCTTGTGGACGTAGACGTCCACCGAGCGGTCGGCCGACCGCATCGGCGCTCCCCACACCGTCTCGTACAGCTCCTCCCGCGGCACGATGCGGCCTTCGCGGCGTCCCAGCGCGGCGAGCAGCTCCAGCTCGCGCACCGACAGCGTCAGCGCCCGGCCTCCCGCGAGCGCCAGGTACTGCGACGGGCGGATCTCCAGCTCGCCCGCCCTGATGACCTCTCCGGCCTCTTGCATGGACTGCATCGCGCCGGAAGATCGAGCAGTCGGCGCCCGATGCGGTTACCGAGGGGTGAAGCACCCGTGAAAGGCCTGTGAACGACTCGCGACCGCGCGCGACGCCGGGCTACGGTGCGGCCATGAGGCTCTCCAAGGCCAAGGAGGACATGGAGCTGCTCGTCCTGTTCGAGGAGTCGGGACGCAACGTGCAGCGCGCCTCCTGCCTGCTGCGCGACCTGTTCGCCGACTACCCCGAGCGCGCCGAGATCGCCACCGAGGTGCTGGCCTGCGAGCACGAGGGCGACCGCATCGCCCACGAGATCCTCAGCCGCCTCGCGGAGCGCGGCAGCCGGGCCGCCGACCTCGACGCGGCCGACGTCCACGCGCTCGCCGGCGCGCTCGACGACGTCGTCGACTTCGCCGAGGAGGCCGCGGACCAGCTCGGGCTCTACGGCGTCGAGGCGCCGATGGAGCAGGCGCAGCGGATGACCGAGGTGCTCGTCGCGACGTCGGACCTCGTGGCCGAGAGCCTCGAGGCCCTGCGGACCGGCGACAGCCCGGCCCAGCACCTGGTCGAGATCCACCGGCAGGAGAACGAGGCCGACCGCATCGTGCGCGCCGCGGTCGCATCGCTGTTCGTGAACGGCATCGACCCGATGATGGTCATCCGCTGGAAGGACATCTTCGACACGCTCGAGTCGGCCGTCGACGCGTGCGAGACCGTCGCCAACGTGCTCGAGGGGATCACCCTCAAGCGCGCCAGCAACAACGGCCGGCACTAGCGCACGCGCACGGTCACCGGCCGCGGCGCCTGCGGACCTCCCACGCTGATCGGCTCGACCTGCACCCAGCGCACCCGGCCGCGCGGGCGGAGGCGGACGGTGAAGCTCGTCCGCCCCTTCCCCTCGACGACGCGCCAAGCCCCGCGGTCGCCGGCGTCGAACAGCCCGCCGCGCCGGGAGACGCCCTCGACCGAGTAGTACGCATGGCGGGCCGGCTCGGCGGTGCGCCAGCGGACGACGCGCACGAGCACCGAGGCGCGGGCGACCGCGGAGCCGCCGCGCGCCGCGGCCTGGACCCGCACGCGCACGCGTCGCCGCCGCGACGGGACGGCCAGCCGCATGCTCCCGGCGGCGGTCAGCGTCGCGGTGACGGCGGCCTCCTCGCCCGCGGGCGCGACGCGCAGCTCGCACGGGCGGTCGCAGCCGGCGGTCACGACGGGCGACTGGAACGGGAAGCGCCGCTGCACCGGCCGGGCGCGGAGGGTGAGACGCGGGGGCGCCGGAGCCGCGATCGCGCCGCTCCCTTCGACGGCGAGGTGGAGCGTGCCGTGCCCGCTCGGGAACGAGGAGAAGTATCGGCCCGCGTTGTCGGTCCACGCCAGGGCGGCGCGGCCGTCGGGCAGGAACACGGGCGCGACCCCGTTGACGTCGAGGATCCGGCCGCCGACCTCCTGCGACGCCCCGAACCCGGCGGCCAGCGTGCCGGCGGCCGACCGCGCCGTGACCGCCGAGCCGGGGGCGGCGCGCGAGCCGCCCCACGCCAGCAGCGCCCGGCCGTCCGGCGCGAGGGCGCCCCGCAGCGACTCGTTCCCCAGCTCGAGCGGCGCGCCCGTCGTCACGATCACCGCTCCGGCCCCGCCGAAGTCCGAGACGCTCGTCACGTCCTCGGCGACCTCCCGCGGCGCGCCGAACGGGCCGGCGCCCGCCCGGACCGCGGCGCCCACGCCGGCCGTGGCGCCGATCCCGCTCCGCCACGCGACCAGGCCGCCGCCGCCGTCGCGGACGGCGACCACCGGCGAGCCGGAGGCAGTGTCCCGCGCCGACAGCACCCGGGTGAAGCGCGTCGCGCCCGGCGCGCGCTCGTAGGTGCTCACGCCGCCGTAGCCGTCGTGCGCCAGCAGCGCCCAGCCGTCGGCCGCCACGGCGAGCGCGGGCCGGGTCAGGACCTCGGTCGTCGCGACGCGCTGCACCGCGAAGCGCGCGCCCGGGGCCGCGCTCGCGGCCTCGACGGCGGTGCGGTCGCCCGTCCTCGGGGACAACGGCAGCGGCAGGAACCAGGCGACGGTGGCGGCGCCCGCCGCGTCGGTGGCGGCAACGACCTCCGGCGTGCGGAAGCCGTTGCCCTCCTGCCAGCCGGTCAGCGCCTCGACGGGCCCGAACGACCCGCCTGGCGCGCGCCGCGCGACGAGCACGCGATATCGCTCCTTGAGCTCGGCCCCGCGGCGCTGCGCCCACGCGACCACCGCGTGCCCGGCCTGCGAGACGGCCACGGCGGCCGCGAGGTTCGTCCCGCCGCCGCGCCGCAGGCGGACCGGAGCCCCGAAGGCGCCGCCGGGCTCGCGGACCGCGGCGCGCACGGACCGGCCGCGGCCCGGGATCGCGGCGACGACCGCGGCGCCGCCGGGCGCGGCGGCCGCCTCGGGGCAGGCGGCGACCTGCCCGAGCCGGACGCGCTCGAGCTCGGTCGTCCCGCTGAGGAGCGCGACGCCGCCGGGGCGCCACTGCGCCAGGCCGCCGGGCACGCCGGTCGCCCGCAGACAGGTCGCGACCCCCTTGCCCGAGACCGCGTGGACGGGCACCAGCGTGTCGGCGCGCGCGGCCGGGGCGAGCACGAGCGCGAGCAGCGCGCCCAGCAGGACGCGCCGCATCAGCGCACCCGCACCCGGACGTAGCGCTCCCTGGAGCTGTCGTCGCTCGTGGCGACGACCACGATCCACGGGACGCGGAACCTCGCGGACGGCCGCAGCCGCACCGTGAAGCGCGTGTGGCCGCGTCCGCGCACGTACGCCAGCGTGCCCGGGAAGGCGGGCTCGACGTCGACGCCCTTCGCCTGGCCGGCGACGAGGAACCACTGCCGGCGCGCCGGCGCCGCCGTGCGCCAGCGCACCACGATCACGTCGCCCCGCCGCCGCGCGGTCACGTCGAGCGGGCGCCGGAGCGGGAGCGGGGCGCGGCGGGCCACGCGCACCCGGAGAGTCCGCACGGCGGTGCGGCGGCCGCCCGGCGCCGTGGCGTGCATCGTGACGCGGACCATCCGCGGCTTGCCGCGCCTGATGCCCTCGATGGGGCCGAGAGCGACCGCCGCGCTCCCGGCGCGCAGGCGTGTCCACGTGCCCGTCCCCGTCGGCCACGGGCCGCGGGCGCTGGCGCGCAGGTCGCACGGCCCGCCACAGCTCGCGACGACGCGCAGCGGCTGGTTCGCGAACAGGCGCTGGCGGCGCGGGGCGCGCAGCGTCAGCCGCGGCGCGGGCGGGTCGGCCGGAGTGGCAGCGCCCTCGAGTGCCACGTGCAGCCTGCCGTCGATCGCGACCCCGGCGTTGGCGGTCCAGGCGACCGCCGCGCGCCCGTCGGCGAGGAAGAGCGCCGCGACGTCCGCGGCGTCGCGCAGCGGCGCGCCCAGGGCCTGCACGCCGTCGAACGTGCCGTCGAGCCGCCCCGTCGAGGCGTGCGCGGTCCCGGCCCACAGCGGCCGGCGGCCGGCGGGCGCGGTCCAGGCGAGGACGACGCGGCCCTCCGGGGACAGCGCGGCGGCGAGCCGGTGCTCGTCGTCGTCGATCACCGCGCCCGCGAAGGGGTCGAACGGGTTGTAGCCGGGCGCGAACTCGAACGGGTCGCCGCTCGTCTCCTGGACCGCCGGACCCGACGGCCCGGCCACGGCGCGGACCGGTCCGAAGGCGCCGGACGATGCGCGCGTGACGGCCTCGATGCCGCGGAAGAAGTCGACGTCGCCCGTCCGCCAGGCGAGGACCGCGCCGCCGCCGTCGCGCACGGCGACCGCGAGGTCCCCGGGCCACGGGCGTTGCGCCTCGTCGGGCAGCGCGGGCAGCGCCGCCGCCGCGAAGGCCCCGCCGGGCGTCCGCTCGAACGCGCGCAGACCTCCGGTCCGGCCGATGTGGAACGCCGTGACGACCGAGCCGTCCGCGGCGCCGGCGATGACCGGGCCGTCGTCGGTCGAGACGCCCGTGGCGAGCCGCTGGACCGCGAACGGTCCGCCGGGCGCGGCGGTCGCGGCCTCGACGTGCTCGTCGGCGTCGCCGGAGGGCAGCTCGCGTGCCCATACGAGCGAGACGCCGCCGGCGCCGTCCACGGCCGCCGCGATCTCGGCGTCGGGGTGGTCGCTCGAGTCGAGGCGCCACGTGATGAGGGGCTCCGCCGCGCCGAAGTCGCCGCCGGGAGCGCGCCGGGCCGCGACGATGCGCCAGGTCCGCCGGGACCGGCGCTCGACCCAGGCGACGACGGCGTGCCCGCCCGCGCCCACGGCGGCCACGGGCTGCGTCCCGCGGCGACCCAGCGTCACCGGCGCGCCGAACGTGCCGCCCGCGTCCTTCGCGTGCGCCTGCAGCGCCACCTCGAAGTCCTCGCTCACCGTGACGCCGGCGACCACCGCCGCGCCGCCGGGAGCGCCGGCGATCGCCGGGCACTCGAACGTGCGGGCGAGCGGCGCCCGGGCGCGCGCCTCGGCGCCGGCGGCCGTCACGGCGAGCAGATCGACGGGCGACTCGCGCCGTGTGCTCGGCCCGACGAGGGCGAGCCCGTCGCCCGCGGTGGTCAGGCAGTCCGCACCGCCCCGGTCGGGACGCGGCTGGAAGGGCAGCTCGTGGAGGGTGGCCGCGGAGGCGGCGGACGGGACGGCCAGGGCGGCCAGTACGGCGGCGAGAGCGGTGAGGCGATTCATGCGGTCGCCAACCGTAGTGCTTCAGCCGGCGACCGTCTCCCACTCTTCGTACAGGGACTGCAGCGCCTTCTTGGCCTGGTCGTGGCGGCGGGTGGACTTGGCGGCGGCTCGCGGGTCGTTCCAGGCGGCGGGGTCCGCAAGCTCCTCCTCGAGCGTGCGCAGCTCGGCCTCGGCCGCCTCGATCGCCTTCTCCAGGTCGCCCGCGCGGCGCTGCTGGTTCTTCGACTTCCCGGCCGGCTTCGGCGCGGGCTTCGGGGCCGGCGGCCTGGAGCGCTTGGCGGTCCGCTCGGCCTCCTTGCGCTCCTCGCGCACGCGGACGTACTCCGGCCAGCCGCCGACGTACGAGTGCAGCGTCTGCTCCTCGACCGCGATCGTCCGCGTGCCGACCGCGTCCAGCAGCGCGCGGTCGTGCGAGATCAGCAGCAGCGAGCCCGGGAACGACTGCAGCGCCGCCTCGAGCGCCTCGCGGCTCTCGAGGTCGAGGTGGTTGGTCGGCTCGTCGAGCACGAGCACGTTGGCGCCGGAGTGGACGAGGATCGCGAGCGAGAGCCGGCGCCGCTCGCCGCCGGAGAGCCCGTCGAGCGGCTTCTCGGCCGCCTCGCCGCTGAACAGGAACTGCCCGAGCAGCGAGCGCGCCTCGTTCGGCTTGAGGCCGGTGGAGCGCTGCGCGGCCTCGAGCACGGTCCGCGCGCCGGGCGCGCCGAGCTCCTCGGCGTGCTGGGAGAGGAGCCCGATCTTCACGTTGTGACCGCGCCGGAGCTTGCCGCCGTCGAGCTCGCGCTGGCCGGAGAGCGCCTTGATGAGCGTGGTCTTGCCGGTGCCGTTGGGGCCGATCAGCGACACGTGCTCGCCGCGCTCGAGCCACAGCTCGAAGTCGTGCAGCAGCGTACGGTCGCCGATCCGCAGCTCGCCGTCCTCGACCTCGAAGATCACGCGTCCGGAGCGCTCGGGCGGCTTGAAGGAGAAGCCCAGCGACTTGCCGTCGCGCGGGTCGCGCTGGAGGCGGTCGATCTTCTCCAGCTTCTTCACGCGCGCCTGCGCCTGGCGCGCGCGGGTGCCGGCCCGGAAGCGGTCGACGAAGCGCTCGAGGCGCGCGATCTCGGCCTCCTGCTTCTCGATCGCCCGTCCGAGCGCGAGCTCGCGCGACGCCTTCTCCTTGCGCCAGGCGTGCCAGGTGCCCTTGAAGAAGCGGCCGCGGCCGGCTTCGAGCTCGAGCACCGCCGTGCCCACCGCCTCGAGGAACCAGCGGTCGTGCGCGACGAGGACGACGGCCGCGTCGAGCGACTGCAGATGGCTCTCGAGCCACTCGAGCGACTCGATGTCGAGGTGGTTGGTGGGCTCGTCGAGGAGCAGCAGGTCGGGATCGCCGGCCAGCGCGCGGGCCAGCGACGCGCGGGTCAGCTCGCCGCCGCTGAAGGTCTCCAGGCTGCGGTCGAGGTGCTCGTCGCGGAAGCCGAGGCCGTGCAGGGTGGCGTTGATCGCCTCGCGCCAGTTGTAGCCGCCGGCGTGCTCGAGCCGGGTCTGCGCGCGGGCGTAGGCGTCGAGCGTGGCGCCGTCGGTGGCGCCCTCGGCCATCGCCAGCTCGAGCTCGCTGAGCCGCGCCTCCAGGGCGAGCAGGTCCTTGGCGCCGGAGAGCACGTAGTCGCGCAGGCTGAGCTCGCGGTCGCGCGGCGGGCGCTGATCGTGCAGGGCGATGCGGACGTCCTTGGCGAAGCTCAGCTCTCCCCCGTCCACCGACGTCTCGCCCGCCAGCATCCGCAGCAGCGTGGTCTTGCCCGCGCCGTTGCGGCCGGACAGGGTCATCCGGTCGCGCCGCTCGAGGCGGAACGACACGCCGCGCAGGAGCGGCTCTCCTGCCATGTCCTTGGCGATGTCGGAGGCGATGAGGACGGCCATGGGGCCATCGAGGGTATCCTCCGCGTCGTGCTGCGAACCACGTTGCTCACGCTCGCGCTCCTCGCCCTGACCGCGCCGGTCGCGCTGGCCTCCGAGGGCCACGACGGCGGGGAGGGCTGGTGGGGCGAGACCAACGACAAGGTCATCACCAACGCCGGCTTCATCATCATCGCCGGCGTCCCCACGCTGATCCTGATCCTCACGCTGATCCAGTCCTCGCTGGACAAGCGCAAGGACCGCCGCCTGGCGGCCGCCAAGGCCCGCACGGCGCGCGAGGACCTGCGCGGCGGCTGGTAGCCGCATCTTCACACCGCACCGGGCGGCGACCGCGACGCTGAGTGCGCGAGATCCCTCCTCGTGCGACGGCCCCGGTCTCCCCGCCCGGGGCCGTTGCTGTTTGACTGGCCCCATGGTGCGATACGAACGGGTCGACGCCTCTGCGGTGGTCACCATCGACCGGCCGGAGCGCCGCAACGCCGTCGACGGCCCCACCGCCGCGGCGCTGCTGGAGGCCTACGAGCGCTTCGCCGCCGACGACGGCGCGCGGGTGATGGTCCTCACCGGCGACGCGCAGGCCTTCTGCGCGGGCGCCGACCTGAAGGCGCTCGACACGCTCGATCCCGACCTGCCCGGCGGGCCGATGGGCTTCACGCGGCTCACGCCGGCCAAGCCCGCGATCGCCGCGATCTCCGGCTGGTGCGTGGCGGGCGGGCTCGAGCTGGCGCTCTGGTGCGACCTGCGGGTGGCGGGGGAGGACGCGCGCTTCGGCTGCCTGGAGCGGCGCTGGGGCGTCCCCCTGATCGACGGCGGCACGCAGCGGCTGCCGCGGATCGTCGGCCTCGGCCGCGCGCTCGACCTCATCCTCACCGGCCGCACGGTCGACGCCGCCGAGGCGCTGGCCATGGGCCTCGTCACCGAGATCGCGGCCGATCCGCGGGCACGCGCGCTCGAGCTCGCGGAGGCGATCGCGGCCTTCCCGCAGGAGACGATGCTGTCCGACCGCGAGGCCGCGCACGCCGCGCTCGGGCTCCCGCTCGCCGAGGGTCTGGCGCTCGAGGCGCGCCTCGGGCGGGCGCGGGTTACCGGCGCTCTCGAGGGGGCCCGGCGGTTTAGGGTTCAGCCATGAGCTACTTCGTCACGGGCGCCACGGGATTCATCGGCCGCCACCTCGTCGAGCTGCTGCTCGAGCGCGAGGGCGACATCCACGTCCTGGTCCGCGAGGGGTCGGAGGCGAAGCTCGAGCGGCTGCTCGACCAGACGGGGCGGCCGGACCGGATCAAGCCCGTCCTCGGCGACCTGTCGGAGCCGCGGCTGGGGCTCGACGACGACGCCGTGGAGCAGCTCAAGGGCGTCGACCACTTCTTCCATCTCGCCGCGATCTACGACATCACCGCCGACGAGACGACGAACGCGCTGCTCAACGTCGGCGGCACGCAGAACGCGGTCGACCTCGCCAACCGGCTCGGCGCCGGCCGCTTCCACCACATGTCCTCGATCGCGGTGGCCGGCAGCTACGACGGGCACTTCACCGAGGACGACTTCGCCGAGGGCCAGGACCTCCCGAGCCCGTACCACCGCACCAAGTACGAGTCGGAGAAGCTCGTCCGCGAGCGCGTGACGAGCCCGTGGCGCGTGTACCGCCCGGCCATCGTCGTCGGCAACTCGAAGACCGGCGAGATGGACAAGATCGACGGGCCGTACTACTTCTTCAAGGCGATCCAGAAGCTCCGGCACGCGCTGCCGGAGTGGTTCCCCCTCGTCTCGCTCGAGTTCGGCCGCACCAACCTCGTGCCGGTCGACTACGTGGCCGCGGCGGTGGACCACATCGCCCACGTCGACGGGCTCGACGGGCAGGCGTTCCACATCGTCGATCCCAAGCCGCCGAAGTCGGGCGACGTGATGAACACGTTCGCGAACGCCGCCCACGCGCCGCACGCGGTCATGCGGGTCGACAAGAAGCTCACGGACATGCTCCCGAAGGGCGTGCTCGGCTACGCGCTGAAGATCCCGGCGCTGCAGGGCATCAAGCGCAGCTTCCTCGCCGACCTCGGCATCCCCGAGGAGGTGATCGCGAACGCCGAGCTGCGCACGCGGTTCGACGCCCGCGACACGCAGCGCGCGCTGGCCGGCTCGGGGATCGAGCTGCCGGCGCTCGACAGCTACGCGAACAAGCTGTGGGACTACTGGGAGCGCAACCTCGACCCGGACCTGTTCAAGGACCGGTCGTTCGAGCACGCGGTCAACGGCAAGACGGTCATCATCACCGGCGCGTCCAGCGGGATCGGCCGGGCTGCTGCGCTCAAGGTCGCCGCGGCGGGCGGCATCCCGCTGCTGGTGGCGCGCACGAAGGAGAAGCTCGACGAGGTCAAGGCCGAGATCGAGTCCACGGGCGGGACCGCCTACGTGTACCCGTGCGACCTCTCCGACTTCGACGCCATCGAGCAGCTCGTGCCGCGGATGCTCGCCGATCACGCGGCGATCGACGTGCTCGTCAACAACGCGGGCCGCTCGATCCGGCGCTCGGTCAAGCTCTCCTACGACCGCTTCCACGACTACGAGCGCACCGTCGGCCTGAACTACCTCAGCCCGGTCAAGCTGATGCTCGGGCTGCTGCCGCACATGACCGAGCGGCGCTCCGGCCACATCGTCAACGTCTCCTCGATCGGCGTGCAGACCAACCCGCCGCGCTTCTCGGCCTACGTGGCCTCGAAGTCGGCGCTCGACGCGTTCACGCGCGTGGTGAGCTCGGAGACGATCGGCGACAACGTGACCTTCACGACGATCCACATGCCGCTCGTGCGGACGCCGATGATCGCGCCGACGAAGCTCTACGACTCCTTCCCGACGATCTCGCCCGACGAGGCCGCCGACCTCATCTGCGAGGCGATCCGCGCGCGGCCGAAGCAGATCAACACGCGGCTCGGGACGTTCGGCGAGGTCGCCTACGCGCTGGCGCCGAAGGCCGTCGACCAGATCCTGCACATGGCCTACAAGGTGTTCCCCGAGTCGGCGGCCGCGTCCGGCAAGAAGGACCCGGGCGAGCGCGCGTCCGGCGAGGCGCAGGCGCTCGCGTACCTGATGCGCGGCGTGCACTGGTGAGCGACGACCGCCTCACGGTGTCCGGCCGGGCGAGCCGCTCGGTCACTCCCGCCGCCGCGGTGTGGCGGGCGGAGACGGTGGAGGCCGATGAGGATCCGGGCGCGGCGTTCGAGCGCTGCAGCCGGCGGCTGAACGCGCTGGTCGAGCGTCTGGCGGAGGCCGGCGAGGTGGAGACCGACGCCGTGGTGGTCCAGCCGCGCTGGGACGGCCAGTCGCAGGCCGGCGTCGAGGCCGTCGGCGGGGTGCGGGTGCGCTCGCCCGCCGACCGGGCCGGCGAGGTCGCGCAGGCGGCCATGGCCGCGGGCGCGGACCGGCTGCACGGCCCGCGGTTCACCTACGACACCGAGCCGGTGCTCGACGAGCTGCTGGCCGAGGCGTTCGCGGCCGCGCGGCGAAAGGCCGAGCGGCTCGCGGCGGCCGCGTCGCGCGAGCTCGGCCGCGTCGTCTCGGTCGAGGAGAGCGGCCCGCAGCGCGTGGGCGACGAGCGGATGATGGCCGTGGCGGCGCACACGGAGGCGCCCGACGTGCGCCCGCGCGAGCAGACGGTGACCGCGCAGGTCGTCGTGGTGTTCGGCCTAGAGCCCTGAGAGCGGGTCGATCGGCGCCTCGCCGAGGCGCAGCTCGAAGTGCAGGTGCGGGCCGGTCGAGTTGCCCGTCGACCCCACGCGCCCGATCAGGTTGCCCGCGACCAGGCACTCCCCGGGGCTGACCGTGATGCGGGAGAGGTGCGCGTACCAGCTCGTCATGCCCATGCGGTGCTCGATGACCACGAGCTTGCCGAAGCCGCCGGAGTCGTAGCCGGCCGAGCGCACGCAGCCGCGGCCCGCGGCGGCCACCGCCGCGCCGTGCGGCGCCGGGTAGTCGACGCCGGTGTGCATGGTCGCGCCGCGAGGGCCGAAGCGATCGGTGGGCGAGCCGCCGATCGGCGCGAGGAACCGGAGCGGGGAGCGGGCGGGCCGCTTGCGCAGCGCCGCGAAGGTCGCCGGGCCGGCGACGCCGTCGGCGCCGAGCCCCGCCCAGGCCTGGAAGCGCCGCAGGGCGGCGTCGCCGCGCGGGCCGAAGCGGCCGTCGAACAGGCCCGACGGGAAGCCGTGGAGGGCGAGCTGGAACTGCAGGCCGGCGACGTCCCACCCGCGCGCCGGCGCCGAGATCGCGCGCGACCCGTACCGGTGGCGCCCGCGCCAGCCGAGCGCCCGGCGCGTCTGCGGGCCGGCGATGCCGTCGGCGGCGAGGCCGCGCCGGAGCTGGAACCGCCGCACTCCCTCACGGGTCATCGGGCCGCGGACGCCGTCGACCGTCCCGGCGTACACGCCCTTCGCGCGCAGCGCGGTCTGGAGCGCCGCGGCGCTCGCCGACGCGGCGCGGGCAGGGGCAACCGCCATCGCATGTGCGGTGAGGAGCACGACAGCCGCCGTCGCGGCCCACCAGCTTGGTCGCCGGGCCACCTGTCAACCGTCGCACACCACCCCGGAAAGTGGCACGTCGGCACTCCGTATGAACGAGATGTTTCAGGCGCCGGCGGCGCGCCGCCGGCGGTAGTACGCGCCGGCCTTGGAGCGCCCGCCGCACACGCTCATCGAGCACCACGTGGCGCTCGCGTTCGTCGAGCGGTCGTAGAACGCCCAGCCGCAGTTCTGGCCCGGGCAGGCCTTCAGGCGCCGCCAGCTGCCGTCGAGCATGGCGGCGAACGCGGCGGCGAGGATGTGCCCGACCGCGGCGTCGACGCCGGCCGAGCGCGGCACGAGCTCGGCGCCGTCGGGCGGGAAGGCGGGCTCCAGCCGGGCGCGGCGGGCGGCGCGCTCGAGCACCTCGCGCGCCTCCGGCTCGTGCGGCCCGCCGTTGTTGGCCCACAGGAGCGAGCGCAGCGCCTCGCGGACCTCGGCGGCGGCCTCGAGGTCGCCGGGCTTGACGTCGGCGGGGAGCATCTGGCGCTCGAGCCACTCGGCCAGCCCGGCGGCGTCGTCGAACAGGTCGGGCCCGTGCTCGCGGTCGACCGTGTTGACGAAGCCCTGGACCACGCGCAGCGAGCCGGGCGCCGGCTCACGGCCGCCTGGGTGCACGAGGCCCGAGAGGAGCGCTTCGCGTTCCATGCGGTCGAGCCTATCGCCGGGAATAGGCGGCGGCCCGCGGGCGTTCGTCCGGATAGGGGCGATGAACGGGACACACGAACATCTGACGCCTGAGGACGAGGCCGATCTTGCCGCGCTCGCGGACGGCGCCCTCTACGGGCCGCGCCGCGCCGCGATCGAGGCGCGGCTGCGGGTCGACCCCGCGCTCGCCGCCGCGCTGGAGCGCCAGCGCGCCGCCGTCTCGCTGCTCGCCCTAACGGCCCTGCCCGCGCCGCTCTCGCTCCGCCTGCGCGTCGAGGAGCTGCAACGCGCGCCGGTGCGCCGGCGCCGCAGCCTGCCCGCGCTCGCGCTGGCCTTCGCCGCGAGCCTGGCGGCGGTGCTCGTGCTCGTGCTCGGGAGCGGCCCGGTCGTCGACGACGTCCTCGCCGTCGCCCTGCGCCCCGCGACCGCGCCGGCCGCGGCCGGCGAGCAGTTCGAGGGCATCCGCTTCCCGCGCTACGAGCGGTGGCGCATGACCGGCGCGCGGACCGACGTCGTCGGGGGCCGCACGGTGCGGACGGTGTTCTACGCCCGCGACGGGCGGGAGATCGCCTACGCGATCGTGTCCGGGCCGGCGTTGAGCGACGACGGCTCGCTGCGGGTGGTGCGCGACGGCTCCCTCGCCGCGGTCACGTGGACGCGCGACGGGCGGACCTGCGTGATCGTCGGGCGTGGCGATCCTGGCGCGTTGGCTCGGCTTGCCGTGTGGTGACGAACCCCGGCTGGGTAAGGGAGGCGGGTGTGCTGACTGGCGGTCGTATTTGACGCCTAACCCAGCACACCCCTTCCGTGTCGCCCCCTCAATGCCGCAGTTCGAGCCTACGCAACGCGCAACCGCCGCCGCGGCGTCCCGCCCCGCAGCTCGCGCACGACGGCCTGGACCAGCGCCTCGGACTCGTCGCGCCGCCCGTCGGTGACCGCGCCGACGATCCCGCGCTTGCGGGCGATGAGCTCGATCATCGTCTCGTCGATCGTGTCGGCGGCGAGCAGGTACCAGGCGGTCACGGCGTCGCGCTGGCCGATGCGGTGGGTGCGATCCTCGGCCTGGTCGTGCATGGCGGGGGTCCACTCGAGGTCGAGGAACGCGACGTTCGACGCCCGGGTCAGCGTGATGCCCTGGCCGCCGACGCGCGTGCCGCAGATGATCATCTGCGGGCCGTCGGGCTCCTGGAAGGCCTGCACGGCGGCCTCGCGCTGGTCGATCGAGTCGCGCGACACGAGGTGCAGCGCCTCCGGGAAGCGCTCGATGACCAGCTCCTGCACCTCGCGCGAGCCGCAGAACACGACCAGCGGCTCGTCGGACTCGAGGAAGTCGTGGATCCAGGCCAGCGCCGGTCCGGCCTTGCCGCGCGCGGCGAGCCGCTTCAGCGCGTTGAGCTGCGCGAGCCGCTCCGCGCGCAGCGCGGCCGCCACCTTCGCCTCGAGCTGCCCGAGGTCGAGCGGCTGCTCGCGCAGCCAGGCGACGACGTCGCGCTCGGCGAGCCGGTACTCGCGCTCGTTCTCCAGCGCGACCGGCACGACGACCTGCCGCTTGGCCGGGAGCTGGGGCAGCACGTCGGCCTTCAGGCGGCGGACGAAGCAGCGGCGGCGCAGGTGCCAGTGGATGCGCTCCTCGGCGCCCGCGCCCTGGAAGCGGCGGGCGAAGCGGGCGCCGCTGCCGAAGTCCTCGAGCCGGCCGATCACGCGCAGCTGCGCGATCAGCTCCTCGGCGTGGTTCATGACCGGCGTGCCGGTCAGCGCCATCTTCAGCGCGTCCTCGCCCAGCGACTCGGCGAGCCGCCGCACGGCCTGCGTCCGCTTCGCGCGCGGGTTCTTGATGTAGTGCGACTCGTCGAGCACGAGCGCCCGCGGGCGCCGCGAGGCGAGCCGCACGCGGTGCGCGTGGACGATCTCGTAGTTGATGACGCTGATCTCCGCCGCCTCGGCCACGCTGCCGGTGCCGGAGATCACCGTCGTCGTGCGGTGCGGGAGCCAGCGCTCGATCTCGCGCTGCCAGTTGAGCTTGAGCGAGGCCGGGCAGACGACCACCGCGGGATAGGCGTCGTCGGCCTCGAGCGTGGCGAGCGCCTGGACGGTCTTGCCGAGGCCCTGCTCGTCGGCGAGGAAGAGCCGCCGCGCCTCGAGCGCGTACGCCACCCCGGCGCGCTGGAAGGGCCGCAGCTCCCCGCCGAGGCGGTCCTCGATCGGCAGCTCGGGCGCCGAGTGCGCCCGTGAGCGGCGGACGCCGTCGATCGCCTCGTCGTGCTCCTTGCGCAGCCGCTCCAGCACCTCGCGGGCGTTGACGCCGGCCTCGACGCCGAACGTGCGCAGGTAGTGCTCGAGCGGCTCGAGCAGGTAGGGGTCGACGGGCAGCGAGCGGCCGTGCGCCTCGCAGGCGGGAAGCGCGAGGAACGCGGGGATGGTCTCCGGGTCCCAGTTGACGTCGAGCGTGAAGCGCGGCTCCCCCACGCTCTCCACGAGCGACAGCGTGGCGGGCGCCGGGACCTGGCCGACCTGCAGCCGCGAGGCGCAGCGCAGCGCCCTCGGGTCGAGCCGCGCGCCCGCCATCTCGAGCAGCTCGTCGGCCGCCTCCTGGCTGAACGGGACCCAGGCGCGCCCGCCGGTGACGTCGGCGACCTCGGCCAGCGACTCCGGCAGCTCGCCGGAGATCGCCTCCATCACGAAGTGGCCCGCGCCCGACCGCTTGCCGGCCGTGACGCGCCCGACCCAGCCCTTGACGGCCCGGGCGAGCCACGTCTCCACGTCGGGCGCCACCGACAGCGTCGGATGGCGCTCGATCACGCCCTTCACGTACGGGGCGGTGGCGTCGGCCCGGGGCGCCCACCACTCCTTCTTCTCCCAGTCGAACCGCCGGCCGGGGATCGAGCGCACCGCGTCGACGATGTCGGCCCGGTACGGGAACGCGAACACGACCGACTCCTGCCCCTGCAGGTTCTGGCGCAACTCGACGTTGTGGACCGGGTCGGCGACGCGCATGCGAACGGTCCACGGTAGCCGCATGGGCGGAATGAATCGCACCGGCCTGGCGTCTTGAGCGGCATGACCAGGAAGAGCCTCATCGCCGCTGCCTCGGCCGCGGCCGCCATCGCCGCCTTCCCCGCGGTGGCGAGCGCCGCCACGGTGAACGTGGCCGCGCCCAACATCACCGTCACCGGCGACAACACGGACGAGACGATCGTCATCGCCGACGCCGGCGGCTTCATCACCGTCGACGGCGCAGCCACGACGGCCACGGCCAACGACACGTTCGACCTCACGGTCAACGCGCTCGGCGGCGCCGACACGATCACCGTGACCACCGCGCTGCTGCGCGGGATCACGATCAACGGCGGCGACGGCAACGACATCGTCAACGGCTCGCCCGACGACGACATCATCAACGGCGGCAACGACCTCGACACGCTCAACGGCGGCGGCGGCGACGACCGGATCTCCGGCAACGACGCCAACGACACGATGAACGGCGACGCCGGCAACGACACCATGGTCTGGAACCCCGGTGATGACGACGACGTCATGAACGGCGGCGCCGGCGGTGGCGACGACGCCGAGCTCAACGGCGGCAACAACCCCGAGAACTTCGCCGCGGCGCCCAACGGCGCGCGCGTCCGGTTCGAGCGGGTCAGCCCCGCTCCGTTCGTCCTCGACGTCGGCCCCGACACCGAGCGCCTCGTCCTCAACGCCAACGGCGGCGACGACACCATGGTCTCCAACCCGGCCACCCCGACCGCGATGCTGCTCAACGGCGGCACCGGCATCGACACGATGAGCGGCGGCGCGGCCGCCGACTTCATCAACGGCGGCGACGACAACGACGTCCTCGACGGCGGCCCGTCGGCCGACCGCATCGTCGGCGACCGCGGCGGCGACGCCATGCGCGGCGCGGCGGGCGACGACACGCTCGTGTGGAACAACGGCGACGGCAGCGACGTCATGGACGGCCAGGACGGCCTCGACCAGATCGAGGTCAACGGCGCGGCGGCCGCGGGCGACGCGTTCGAGATCGCGCCGAACGGGGCTCGCGTCAAGTTCGACCGCGTCAACCTCGTCCCGTTCACGCTCGACGTCGCGACCTCCGAGCTGTTCGACATCAACGGCCTCGGCGGCGACGACACGCTGCTGGTCAAGCCCGGCGTGCCGATGGCCGTCCTGGCCGACGGCGGTGACGGCAACGACAGCCTCACCGGCGCCGAGGAGCAGGACACGTTCTTCGGCGGCGCCGGCAACGACCTCCTGAACGGGGGCGGCGGCAACGACCTGCTCGACGGGCAGGCCGGCGACGACTCGATCCTCGCCCGCGACGGCTACGGCGACCTCGCCCGCGGCGGCGCCGGCAACGACTCGGCGCAGATCGACAAGTACGACATCCACGTCGACGTCGAGCACGTCGACCGCGGCAAGAGCCCGAAGTACATCGACGTGACCAAGAAGAAGGTCGTCATCAAGTACGACCGCAAGAACAAGCCGTACGCCTACGCGTACCTGGAGTGCCTCGCCAAGGACGGCTGCTACGGCCGCGTGACCCTCGTCACCGACAAGTACTACAAGGTGCACGGGGTCAAGATCCGCCCCGTCCTCGGCAGCGCCAAGTACGACCTCTCCTACGGCGAGGAGAAGAAGGTCAAGGTCCACCTGTACAAGGGGATCAAGAAGTTCGCCAAGCACGGCAAGGTCGCCGCCATCGCCCAGACGGACGACGGCAGCGAGAAGTACACGCTCGAGATCCCGAAGAAGAAGCGCTAGGCGTCAGGTCTGGGCGGCTTCGGCCGCCCGGGCCGCGTGCCCGGCCATCAGCTCACGCTGGACCGAATGGGACTCGCCGTCGGGACGACGGCGAGTCCATCGGCCGTCCTCCCCCAGGTCCCAGGCGTTGACGTCGTCGGCGAAGCAGCGGTCCAGCGTGTCGATCAGGTCGGCCCGCAGCGCGTCATCTTGGACCGGGACCAGCAGCTCCACCCGCGTGTCGAGGTTCCTCGGCATCAGGTCGGCGGAGCCGATGTAGACCTTGGTGTCGTCGTCGCGCTCGAACGCGTAGATCCGGGAGTGCTCGAGGAAGCGCCCGACGATCGAGACGACGCTGACGTTCTCCGACACGCCGGGGACGCCCGGCCGCAGGCAGCAGATGCCGCGCGGGTTGATCTCCACCGGCACGCCGGCCTGCGAGGCGCGGTAGAGCGCCTGGATGCACGCGCGGTCGACCAGCGAGTTCATCTTCATCCGGATGCGGGCGTGCTTGCCCTCGCGGTGGGCGGCGACCGTCCGCTCGATCTCCTCGAGGATCCCGTTGCGCATGTGGGCGGGCGCCACGAGCACCCGCCGGTACGCCCGCGGGCGGGCGAAGCCGGTGAGGAAGTTGAACATGTCGGCGACGTCGGCGCCGATCCGGTCGTCGCATGTGAGCAGGCCGAAGTCCGTGTACAGCCGGGCGTTCTTGGGGTGGTAGTTGCCGGTGCCGATGTGGACGTAGTGGCGCACGCCCTCGCCCTCGCGGCGCACCACGAGGATGCACTTGGCGTGCGTCTTGAGCGAGGGCAGGCCGTAGACCACGTGCACGCCCGCCTCCTCCATCGAGCGCGCCCACTGGACGTTCGCGCGCTCGTCGAAGCGCGCCTTGATCTCCACCAGGCACACCGCCTGCTTGCCGCGCTCGGCCGCCCGGATCAGCCCCGGCACCAGCGGCGAGTCGTCGCTCGTCCGGTACACGGTCTGCTTGATCGCGAGCACGTTCGGGTCCGCGACCGCCTGCTCGACGAAGCGCTCCACGGACGTGGTGAACGAGTCGTACGGGTGGTGGAGCAGGATGTCGCCGCGGCGCATCGCGGCGAAGACGTCGGCGTTGTCGGGCTCGTCGGCCTGGAGCCGCGGCTGCGTGACCGGCGTCCACGGCGAGTCGCGCAGCTCGGCGTGGCCGGGGACGCCGACGACCCCCCAGAGGTCGTTGAGGTCGAGCAGCCCCGGGACCTCGAACACGTCCTCGGGCGGGACCTCGAGCGAGCTCGTGATCCACTCGCGGATCACCGGGCTCATCTGGGAGCCGACCTCCAGGCGCACGACGTCGCCGAAGCGGCGGCGGCGCAGCTCGTCCTCCACCGCCTGCAGCAGGTCGTCGGCCTCGTCGGACACCGTGAAGTCGGCGTCGCGGGTCACGCGGAAGACGTCGTAGTCGACGATCTCCATGCCCGGGAACAGCGTGTCCAGGTGCTTGGCGATCAGGTCCTCGAGCGGCACGAACGTGAAGCCGTCGCCGGTCGGGACGAAGCGCGGGAGCATCTCCTTCGGCACCTTCACGCGCGCGAAGGTCTCCACGCCGCTCACCGGGTCGCGCACGAGCACGCCGAGCGAGAGCGAGAGGTTGGAGATGTACGGGAACGGGCGCCCGAGGCCCACGGCCAGCGGCGTCAGGACCGGGAAGATCTGGCGGCGGAAGCGCTCGTCCAGCGCGCGCCGCTCGTCCGGGCCGACGTCGTCGACGCCGACGATGCGGATCCCGTGCTCGGCCAGCGCTGGCCGGATGTCGAGCTCGAGGGAGCGGCTCTGGCGCTCGATGTGCGCGCGCACGACGCGCCGGATCTCGTCCAGCGTGGCCCGCGGCGTGCGGCCGTCCTGGAGCGGCGTCTCGATGCCCGCCTCGATCTGGTCGTGCAGGCCGGCGACGCGCACCATGAAGAACTCGTCCTGATTGGACGAGACGATCGCGCAGAACTTCACGCGCTCGAGCAGCGGGATGCTCTCGTCCTCCGCCAGCTCCAGCACGCGGGCGTTGAAGTCGAGCCAGGACACCTCTCGGTTGAAGTACAGCTCCGACCCCGAGAGCTCCACCTCGGCCGCGATCCGCTCGGCGCTCGTCTCGCTCACGCGACTGATTGTGACCGGTCGGAGCAGGCGAAGGCGAGCCGTGCAGCAAATCCTTTACGTTCGGGGACGGGCCATGTCCAGCAGGAGTCCCTCCCGGAGGCCGCCGCGGCCGATCTGCAGCGGCTTTCCCAGCCGCTGCGCGGCCTCGTCGAGGATGACGATCCCGGCCGGCATGAGCCGCACGCGCTCGGGGTCGAGCGCCATCGCCGCCGCGACCTCCTCCGCGGGCGCCTTGCAGAGGATGCCGAGCGCGCGCGCGAGCGTCGCGGGCTCGAGCGTGTCGCCCAGGAAGCGGCGCAGCGAGGCGGCGCTCCCGCCGACGGCGACCGCGCACTCGGCCTGCGGGACCGCGCGGGTGTCGAGCACGTCGCACGCGTGCGCGCGCACGAGATCCAGCTCCTTCGGCGTCGGCGGGTCCGAGACGAGGTAGCGGTCGGCGAGCGCGCCGGAGCCGACGAGGAACGACGAGCTCCAGTGCACGCCGTCCGCGACGGTGCCGACCGCGATCTCGGTCGAGCCGCCGCCGACGTCGACGACGCCGACCACCCCGGGCAGCTCGCTGCCGAGCGTGCTGGTCGCGCCGAGGAAGGCCAGGCGCGCCTCCTCGTCGCCGTCGAGGATGTCGACCTCGACCGTCATGCCGGCCATGAACTCCTCGCGGTTGACCGCGGTGCGGATGCACGCCGTCGCCACCACGCGCAGGCGCTCGGCCCCGGCCGCCTTCGCGAGGGAGACCTGCTCGGCGACCACGCGGCTGACCTCGTCGATCTTCGCCCGCGGGATCTCGGGGACGCTGCCGATGCGCGTGAACGCGCGCTGTTGGAGCACCTCGGCGAGGCGCCCATCCACCACCTCGGCGACGAGCACGCGGGTCGTGTTCGTGCCGATGTCCACGCAGGCGCAAACCATCGGGGCCCCGGGGAGGATGCCATGATGCCGGGGTGACGACGACCGCCGCCATCGAGGTGGAGGGGCTTCGCAAGGTCTATGACGGCCGCGAGGCCGTCCGCGGCATCGACTTCCAGGTGCGCCGTGGCGAGGTCTTCGGCCTGCTGGGGCCGAACGGGGCGGGCAAGACGACGACCGTCGAGATCCTCGAGGGCTACCGCCCCCGCAGCGGCGGCACGGTGTCGGTGCTCGGACATGACCCGGGCGACCGGCCGGCGGATCTGCGCGAGCGCGTCGGGATCGTGCTCCAGAGCTGCGGCACCTATCCGCACCTCAGCGTGCGCGAGACGCTCACCCACTGGGCCTCGCTGTATCCGGAGCCGCGCGACGTCGAGGAGGTCATCACGCTCGCCGGCCTGCAGGAGGCGGGCGACCAGCGCGCGCGGACGCTCTCGGGCGGCCAGCAGCGCCGGCTCGACCTCGCGCTGGCCCTGGTCGGCGACCCGGAGCTGGTGTTCCTCGACGAGCCGACCGTGGGCTTCGACCCCGCGGCCCGCCGCGCCGCGTGGGACACCGTGCGCTCCCTGCGGGCGCTCGGCAAGACGGTCCTGCTCACCACGCACTACCTCGACGAGGCGCAGGCGCTGGCAGACCGCGTCGCGATCATCAAGGACGGGGCCATCCTCGCGGAGGGGCCGCCCGGCGAGCTCGTCTCCGGCGCGCCGCGCTACCGCGTCACCTATCGCGGCGGCGAGCACGTCACCGACGACCCGACCGCGCTGCTGCACGAGTTGACCTCGGATGCGCTGGAGCGCGGCGAGCGGCTCGAGGACCTGTGCGTGACGCGGCCCTCGCTCGAGGACGTCTACCTGGAGCTGACCGAGTGAGCGACCACGCCCTCGAGCGCGTGCGGACCGCCACGCTCGCGCCGCAGCGGCAGTCGTGGCCCGCGGCCGCCTGGCGCCAGTTCCGGCTCGAGCGGCGGATGTTCTGGCGCAACCCGACCGCCGCGTTCTTCGGCTTCCTGCTCCCGCTGCTGCTGCTCGCGATGTTCGGCGCGGTGTTCTCCGGCGAGCAGGACCAGCTCGACGTGGTCGTGCCCGGCATCGCCGGCATGAGCGTGATGGCGGCGACGTTCGTGGCGCTGGCCTACAACCTCACCTTCCTGCGCGAGCGCGGCATCCTCAAGCGCCTGCGCGGCACGCCGCTGCCCTCGTCGGCCTACCTGGCGGGGATCGCGGGCAACGCGATCGCCAACACGGTGCTCCAGGTGGCCGTCGTCATCGTCGCGGGCCGGATCTTCTTCGGGATCCCGTGGCCGGGCGAGTGGTTCTCGCTGCTCGTGTTCCTGGCCGTCGGCGTCGTCTGCTTCGCGTCGCTCGGCGTGGCGCTCTCGCACGCGATCCCCAACTCGGAGTCAGCGCCCGCGTACGTGAACGCGGTCTTCCTCCCGATGATCATGGTCGCCGGCGTCTTCTACGACGACGAGGAGGCGCCCACGGTGCTGCGCGACCTCGCCGAGCTGCTGCCGCTCAAGCACCTGATCGACGGGCTCTCGGGCGCGATGGTCAACGGCGAGGGGATCGCCGACCACACGACCGCGCTCGTGGCGCTGTGCCTGTGGGCGGCAGCGGGGATCGTCCTCGCCGTCCGCGGGTTCTCCTGGGAAGCCCGGCGCAGCTGAGCGCTACTTGCGGCCGACGTCGAGCACCCAGGTCGCCCCGTGGTTCCCGCACGGCGCCTCGGCGCCGATCCCCAGGCCGCCGGCCTTGTAGGTGCCCGAGAGCAGGATCGCGCGGTGCGGCGGGCTGTTGAGCCAGCCGCGGAGCGTGGCCTTCGGCGACGCCGAGGACCCGCAGCCGTAGGCGATCGTCTCGCCGAACGCGCTCCCGCGCCAGCCGGCGCGCTCGAGCCGCTCGCCGAGGTCAGGGCCGCCCGGCCGCTGATGGGCGAAGTAGCCGCGCCTGACCATGTCCTTGGCGTGGCGGGTCGCCGCCCTCTCGAGCTTGCGGTTGGCCTTGATGGCCTTCAGGCCCGCGGAGGCGCGCTTGTTGTTCACAAGGCAGAGCAGCGCGCTGCGCAGCTTGCTCGCCGAGGCCTTGTTGATGTTCGCGTTCGCCCCCGAGCACGACGCGGCGTGCGCGTCCGCGAGCGGTACCGGGCCGGTGCCCGCGAGCGCGACGGCGGCCGATGCCCCGAATGCGGCAAGGAGGGAACTCCGCCGTGTATGGACGTGATCGAGCATGAAGACCCCCTGCGGGCCCGCGGTAGAAAGAAAAATGGTGCAGCGCCGTCAACCAGTCGGCGCCTTTCTTGTGCTTCCGCCGCAGGCGCTAGTCCCCGCTCGAACAATTGTTTACACACCCAACAGGGATGCCGTAACACGCCCGCCTGCGTTATCGTTCTGTATGACGACCTTGGATAACGCTGTCGGCCCGCTTTCGATAACGGTGCAGCGGGCGTTCGTGTGGGGCGGCCTCGGCGTGCTCGCCTTCTCGGTCTCGCTCCCGGCCACGCGCGTGGCCGTCGAGGACCTCCATCCGGCGATCGTCGGCTTCGGCCGCGCGCTGGTCGCCGCGGTGCTCGCGGCGGCCCTTCTGCGGTGGCGGCGCGAGCCGTTCCCCGACCGCGCGGACGTACCGCGGGTCCTCCTCACCGGCCTGGGCGTCGTGATCGGATTCCCGTTGCTCTCCTCGATGGCCCTGCGCGACCTCTCGTCGGCGCACGCGACGGTGATCGTCGGGCTGCTGCCCGCGGCGACGGCGGCGTTCGCCGTCGCGCGCGGCGGCGAGCGGCCGGGGCGCGGGTTCTGGTTCGCGGCCCTCGCCGGGCTCGTCGCGGTCCTCGCCTTCGCCGCCACGCAGGGCGCCGGCGGGGTGGCGACGGCCGACCTGTACGTGCTCGGCGCCGTGACGCTGTGCGCGTTCGGCTACGCCGAGGGCGCGACGCTGTCACGCCGCTACGGCGGCTGGCAGGTGATCTGCTGGGCGCTCGTGCTCACCGCGCCGGCGCTCGTGCCGGTGGTCGCGTACTTCGTCGCCACGGAAGGGCTGGCGGCCGACGGCGCCGCCTGGCTCGGCTTCGCCTACGTGTCGCTGTTCTCGATGTTCCTCGGCTTCTTCGCCTGGTACCGCGGCCTCGCGCTCGGCGGCACCGCCCGGATCGGCCAGATCCAGCTCGCGCAGCCGGTGCTCACGCTCGTGTGGGCGTGGCTGCTGCTGGGCGAGCGGATCGGATCGGCGACGGTCGGCGCCGCCGTCGCCGTGCTCGCGTGCGTCGCCCTCACGCAGCGGACACGAGTGAGCCCAGCGAGAACGCCGCAGGCGGCGTCCCCGTGACCTCGACCGGCACCTGCGCCAGCGGCGACCGCTCCCATTCGTCGCGCAGCATCCGGAACACGACGACGTCGTGGACGTCCGTGCCGTGCCGGTGCCAGCCGCGCAGGATCCCCTCGCGCTGGAACCCGACGCGCTCGAGCGCGGTCTGGGAGCGGCCGTTGCGCGTGTTCGCCCACGCGGTGAGGCGCTCGAGCCCGAGGTGCCGGAAGGCCAGCGCGGCGACCATCGCCTTCGACTCGCCGTTGGCGCCCGAGCCCCAGTAGGGGCGGCCGAACCACGAGCCGACGGTAGCCCGGCGGTCGCGCACCGACAGCTCGGACAGGCCGGTGACGCCGATCGGGCCGTCCTCGGGATGGACGGCGAGGAAGTCGAGCAGCTCGCCGCGCTCGCGCTTCTCGGGCAGCGACGCGATGTAGCCCTCGGGCTGCTCGACCTGCGAGTACGGGCCCCACGAGAACCAGCGCGTGACGAGCGGATCCGAGGCCAGCTCGAGCAGCCGAGGCGCGTCGGCGGTCGTCGCGTAGCGCAGCGTGAGCGTGGGGCCGGTGACCAGCAACGTGGCGATGCTATGGCACGGGTCGACCATCCGGCAGCAGCGATGACGACTCCGCCACGACGCCGAAGTGGTCGCTCGCCCACACGCCGCCTTCGGGCTCGTCGAACAGCCGCTCGCAGGAGCGCGTGTCGAGCGTCGGACCGTGATCCGAGCAGCGGATGAGGACGTAGTCGATCCGGCGGCCCGGCTCGAGCGCCCAGGCCCCGGTCTCACCGGTCGGCATCGTCGGGTTCTCGGGCGTGAAGGTGTGCCCGGGCTCGGCATGGCCCCACGCGTCGCGATAGGCGACGCTCATGCCGTCGAGCGACTGGAGCCCGAGCAGGAAGCGCAGGCCCGTGGACTCGGGCGTGGCGGTGAGGTCGCCGGCCACGATCGCGTGCTCGGGGTCCAGCTCCTCGACGAGCCGCGCCAGCGCGACGGCCTCGCGCTCGCGGGCGAGCTCGTTCGTGAGCTCGTAGCTCGCCGCGTGGTTCACGAGGACGAGCCGCCCGGCCGGCGCGTCGATCTCGGCGACGAGCGTGTCCGAGTCGAGCTCGTGGAGCCCGGCGATCGGCCAGCGGCTGGCGACGGCGACGCCCTTGTCGTCGCTCTGGGCGATCTCGTAGCCGCGCCCCATGAGGTCGCGCGGCTGGTCGTCGAACGCCTCCTGCAGCGAGACGAGGTCGAGGTCCCGCGCCGCGAGTCCCGCGCGCAGGACCTCGCGGCGCGCGGGCCAGTCGCCGTGGTAGCGCCAACGCGCGAACCGCGAACCTGCTCGGGGCGCTCGGGCTCGAGGCGGCCGGCGTGGCGCAGGAGCTCGCCTGCGCCGGCGCGACGACCGCCGCGCTGGTGACCGTCGCCGCCCATCCGGACCGCACCGTGGAGGAGCTGCGCTCGCCGCTCGGCCTCTCGCAGCCGGGCGCCGCGCGGCTCGTGCAGCGGCTGGTCGAAGCGGGCTGGGTGCAGCGAAAGGGCCCGGGCGGCCGCGGCGGGCACCGCCTCACGGTGACGGCGGCGGGCCGCGCGGAGATCGACCGGTTCCTGGCGGCGCGCCGTGAGGCGCTGGTGGCGCTGCTGGCGCCGCTCGACGCCGGCGAGCGCGAGGCGCTCGCGGGTCTCCTCGAGCGGATGCTGGCCGCCCGCACCGAGGGCGTGACCGGCGCGAAGCGCCTGTGCCGGCTCTGCGAGCGCCGCGCGTGCGACCGCTGCCCGGTCGCGCGGGCCGCGTGACCGATACGTTCCCCTGATGCCGTCGCCGCAGGAGCTCGAGGCCGTCGCGCGCGGCGCGCCGCCGCCGCCCCTCGACGAGGCCGACCGCGCGCGCATCGCCGCCAGTCGCGCCGTGGTGGAGGCCGCGCTGGACCAGCCGACCGCCGTCTACGGCGTGACGACCGGGTTCGGGCAGCTGGAGAGCGTCCGCATCGCCCCCGCGGACGCGGCGCAGCTCCAGCTCAACCTGCTGCGCTCGCACGCCGTCGGGTCGGGACCGCCGCTGCCCGAGGAGATCGTCCGCGGGATGCTCCTGCTGCTCGCGTCGTCGCTGCGGCGCGGGCACTCGGGCGTGCGGGCCGAGCTCGTCGAGCTGGTGCTGGCGCTGCTCGCACAGGGCGTCACGCCCGTGATCCCGAGCAAGGGGTCGGTCGGCTCGTCGGGCGACCTCGCGCCGCTCGCCCACCTCGGGCTCGTGCTGATCGGCGAGGGCGAGGCGACGTTCGACGGAGCGGTGCTGCCGGGCGGCGAGGCGCTCGCGCGCGCGGGATTGACCCCGGTCGCGCTGACCGCCAAGGAGGGCCTGGCGATCATCAACGGGACGCACCTCATGGCGGCCGCCGGCGCGCTCGCGGTGCGCGACGCGCGGCGGCTGCTCGACGCGGCGGTGGTCGCGGTCGCGCTCTCCCTCGAGGCGTTCAAGGGCTCCACCGTCCCGTTCGACGCGCGCCTCCACGACCTCCGGCCGCAGCCCGGGCCGGTCGCGATCGCCGCGCGGCTGCGCGCGCTGCTCGACGGCAGCCCCGTCGTGGCCAGCCACGCCGACTGCGGCCGCGTCCAGGATCCGTACACGCTGCGCTGCGCGCCGCAGGTGCTCGGCGCCGTCGCGGACGCGCTCGACTACATCGAGGGCGCCATCGGTCGCGAGCTGCACGCGGTCACCGACAACCCGCTCGTGTTCGAGGACGGGATCCTCTCGGGCGGCAACTTCCACGGCCAGCCGCTCTCGCTCCCGCTCGACCACCTCGCGCTCGCCCTGTGCGAGCTGGCCTCGTTCAGCGAGCGGCGGATCTTCGCGCTCCTCTCCCCCGGCTACGCCGGGCTCCCGCCGTTCCTCACCCCCCGCCCCGGCCTCTCGTCGGGCCTGATGATCGCCCAGTACGCGGCCGCCGCGCTGGTCAACGAGACGCAGGTCCTGTCGCATCCGGCGGGCGCGGGATCGATCCCGACCAGCGCCGGCCAGGAGGACTTCAACTCGATGGGAGCGCTCGCAGCCCTGAAGGCCCGCACCGTCGCCGAGAACGCCGCGCACGTCATCGCCACCGAGCTCGTCTGCGCGGTCCAGGGGCTGGAGTTCCACCGGCCGCTGGAGAGCACGCCGGCCCTCGAGGCCGCGGTCGCGCGCGTGCGGGAGTGGGTCCCGCGCGTGGAGGAGGACCGCTCGCTGTCCGGCGAGCTGACGGCGCTGGCGACCGCGCTGCGGACCGGGGAGCTGGTCCTGTGAGGTGCCGCGGCTGGGTGCAGGAGGCGGCGCTGATGATGCTGGAGAACAACCTCCATCCCGACGTGGCCGAGCGGCCGCAGGACCTCGTGGTCTACGGCGGGATCGGCAAGGCGGCGCGCAACCCGGCCGCGCTGGAGGCGATCAAGCGCGAGCTGATGCGGCTCGACGACCGCGAGACGCTGCTCGTGCAGTCCGGCAAGCCGGTCGGCGTGTTCGAGACCCACCCGGACGCCCCGCGGGTGCTGATCGCGAACTCGAACCTGGTGGGCGACTGGGCGAACTGGGAGACGTTCCGCGAGCTCGACGCGGCCGGGCTGATGATGTACGGCCAGATGACGGCGGGGTCCTGGATCTACATCGGGACGCAGGGGATCCTCCAGGGCACGTACGAGACGTTCGCGGCGCTCGCGGCGAAGCGCTTCGGCGGGTCGCTGCGCGGGCGGCTCGTCGTGACGGCCGGCCTCGGCGGGATGGGCGGGGCGCAGCCGCTGGCGGTGACCATGAACGACGGCTGCGCGCTGTGCGTGGAGGTCGACCTGCAGCGGATCGAGCGCCGGATCGAGACCGCGTACCTCGACGAGCGGGCCGCGTCGCTCGACGACGCGCTCGCCCGTCTCGACGCCGCCCGCCGCGAGGGCCGGGCGCTCTCGATCGGCCTGCTCGGCAACGCCGCCGAGGTGCTGCCGGAGCTGGCGCGGCGCGGCGCCGAGGTCGACGTGGTGACCGACCAGACGAGCGCGCACGACCCGCTCAACGGCTACGTCCCGGCGGGCCTCACGGTCGAGCAGGCTGACGCTGTCAGGGGGTCTGACCCCTCCGAATATCTGCGCCGCGTCGGGGAATCCGCGCTCGCGCACGTCGCCGCGATCCGCGATCTGGCCGCCGCCGGCGCCGAGGCGTTCGACTACGGCAACGCCCTGCGCGGACTGGCCGCCGAGCACGGTGACGCCGACGCCTTCAGCTACCCGGGGTTCGTGCCCGCGTACATCCGGCCGCTGTTCTGCGAGGGCAAGGGCCCGTTCCGCTGGGTGGCGCTCTCCGGCGACCCGGCGGACATCGCCGTCACCGACGACGCGATCCTGGAGCTCTTCGGCGAGCAGGACCACATCCGGCGCTGGATCGAGCTCGCCCGCGAGCGCGTGCGCTTCCAGGGCCTGCCGGCGCGGATCTGCTGGCTCGGCTACGGCGAGCGGCACGTGGCCGGGCTGCGGTTCAACGAGCTGGTGGCGAGCGGCGCCGTGCGGGCGCCGATCGTGATCGGCCGCGACCACCTCGACGCCGGGTCGGTCGCCTCGCCCCAACGGGAGACCGAGGCGATGGCCGACGGGTCCGACGCGATCGCCGACTGGCCGATCCTCAACGCCCTGGTCAACACGGCGACCGGGGCGAGCTGGGTCTCGTTCCACCACGGCGGCGGGGTCGGGATGGGCAAGTCGCTGCACGCCGGCCAGGTGATCGTCGCCGACGGCACGCCCGCGGCGGCCGAGCGGATCCGCCGCACGCTGCTCGCCGATCCCGGCATGGGCGTGATCCGGCACGTGGACGCGGGCTACCCCGAGGCGCTGGACGCCGCCGACCGGCTCGGCGTGCGGATCCCCATGAGGCCGAACGGCCCATGAACGGCATACGGGGGCCGTTCGGGTGAGGGTCTCGATCCGCGGCGCCGCGCAGATGCTGCTCCCGCCGGAGCCGGGGATGCCGTACGTGCGCCGTCCCGCCGACCTGCGGCTCGAACCGGGCTCGCTGACCGTCGAGGACGGCGTGATCGTCGCCCTCGACGACGACCCCGGCGCGGACGTCCTGATCGACGCCACGGGCGGGGCGATCGTGCCGGGCTTCGTCGACTGCCACACGCACCTGCCGTTCGCCGGCTGGCGGGCGGAGGAGTACGAGCAGAAGGTGACCGGCGTGCCGTACGAGGAGATCTCGCGGCGCGGCGGCGGGATCGCTTCGTCGGCGCGGGCGCTGGCGGCGGCGAGCGACGAAGCGGTGCTGGACCAGGCGCGCGAGATCCGCACCGAGATGCTCGCCCACGGCACCACGACGGTCGAGGCCAAGACCGGCTACGGGCTCTCGGTCGAGGCCGAGCTGCGCGCCGCCGGGCTCGCGCGGCGGGTCGGCGACCGCGTGACCGGGCTGTTCGCGCACTCCATCCCCGCGGGCTACGACGCCGCCGGCTGGATGGACGAGGTCGACGCCCTGGCGGCGCGCGCGGACGTCGACGCGCTCGACATCTACGTCGAGTCGGTCGCCTTCCGCAACGAGGACCTCGCGCGGCTCGGCGAGATCGCGCTCCGGGAGGGCGTGCCGCTGCGCGCCCACGTGGAGCAGTTCAACGCCAACCGGTCGGTGCCGGTGGCGCTCGACGCCGGAGCGCGATCGGTCGACCACCTCGCCTGCCTGCACCCCGACGACCTCGCGCCGCTCGCGGCCGCGGAGTGCGCGGCGGTGCTGCTCCCCGGCGCGGAGTTCCTGGGCGCCGAGGAGCTCGCCCCGGGCCGCGCGCTGGCCGACGCCGGCGCGATCTGCGTGCTCGCCACCGACTGCAACCCGGGCACCTCGCCGGTCCTCTCGATGCCGCTCGTCGTCGGGCTCGCGGTCCGCCGCTACGGCTGGACCGCGCTCGAGGCGCTTGCCGCCTGCACCCTCAACGCCGCCTGGGTCCTGGGGTTCGACGATCGCGGCTCGATCGAGGTCGGCAAGCGCGCCGACATCGTGGTGCTCGACTCGCCGGTCGAGCATCTCGCCTACCGCTTCGGCCGCAACCCGGTGGCCGAGGTCATCCGCGCATGATCACGGCCGCGGACCTGGAGACCCTGCTCGCCGACCTCGTGCCGATCGGCCTCGACGAGAACGGCGGCACGACGCGACTGGCTTGGACCGAGGAGGACGAGCTGGCGGCGGCCTGGTTCGCCCGCCGCGCCGCGGCGATCGGCCGCCGGCTCGAGCGCGACCCGGCCGGCAACCTGTGGGCGTGCCCCGACGCGCCCGGCCCGTGGTGGGCGGTCGGCTCGCACCTCGACAGCGTCCGCGACGGCGGGCGGTTCGACGGAGCGCTCGGCGTGGCGGCCGCGTTCGCCGTCGCCGAGCGCGCCTCGGTGCCGCTCGCCGTGATCTCCTTCGCCGACGAGGAGGGCGCGCGGTTCAACACGCCGACCTTCGGCTCGCGAGCGCTGGTCGGGCGCCTCGACGTCGACGACGCGCTCGACCGCGTCGACGAGCACGGCGTGTCGCTCGGCGACGCGATGGCCGCGGCCGGCGTGGATCCCGACGGACTGGCGTCGGCGCCGGAGTGGCTCGACCGGCTGGCGGGCTTCCTCGAGCTGCACGTGGACCAGACGCGCGACGTGGCCGCCGCCCGGCGTCCGGCCGGCGTCGTGAGCCGGCTGGCCTCGCGGCTGCGGCTGCAGGTGGAGCTGGCCGGCCGCGCCGACCACGCGGGCACGACGCCGCGGGAGGAGCGCCACGATGCGCTGGCCGCCGCCGCGCGGGTGATCGTCCGCGGCGACACAGAGGCGGCACAGCGGCTCGGGATGGTCTTCACCGCGGCGCGGATGGAGGTCGAGCCGAACGCGCCGACCACGGTGCCCTCCCTCGTGCGCCTGTGGCTCGACGCCCGGGCGCCGGAGGCCGAGACCGTGGAGTCGTGGCGCGACGCGGTGGCGGCCGAGGCCGAGCGGGTGGCCGCCGAGGCGGGCGTGGAGCTCGACCTGCGGACGGCGGCCTGGTCGGCGGGGGTCGAGTTCGACGAGCGCGTCCGCGAGGCGCTCGGCCACGCGCTGCGGCGGGGCGCGCCGCGGCTCGTCTGCTACGCCGGCCACGACGCGGGCGTGATCGCCGAGCGCCGCCCGGCGGGCATGGTGCTCGTGCGCAACGAGACCGGCGTCAGCCACTCCCCCGACGAGGAGGTAACGCTCGACGACGCCGCGGCCGCCGCCACCGGACTGCTCGCCGCCGCGGAGGCGCTCGCGGCGTGAGGATCCCGGCGATGCCGAACGTGCACTCGCACGCGTTCCAGCGCGATCTGCGCGGCATCGGGGAGCGCAGCGAGCGGCCGGACGACGACTTCTGGAGCTGGCGCGAGGCGATGTACGGGCTGGCCGGCTCGCTCGAGCCCGATTCCATCCGCGAGGTGGCGGGCCGGGTCTACGGCGAGATGGCGCGCGCCGGCTACGGCGCCGTCGGCGAGTTCCATTACGTGCACCACCGGCCCGACGGGACGCCCTACGACGAGCCGAACGCGATGGCGCTGGCGGTCGCGGAGGCGGCGACGGAGATCCGCGTCGTCCTGCTCCCCGCCGCCTACGCGCGCGGCGGGCATCCGCGGTTCCGCGACCCGTCGGTGGACGCCTACCTCGAGCGCGTCGACGCGCTGCGCGCGGCCGGCCACGCGGTCGGCGTCGCCGCCCACAGCGTGCGGGCCGTCCCGGCCGAGTGGCTGCGCGAGCTCGCGGCGTACGCGGACGCCCACGGCCTCGTCCGCCACGTCCACGCCCACGAGCAGCCGCGTGAGCTGGAGGAGTGCCAGGCCGAGCACGGGTGCTCGCCGATCGAGCTGCTGCACCGCACCGGCTTCCTCTCCGACCGCACGACCGTCGTCCACGCGATCCACGTCTCCGACCGCGACGTGGCGCTGCTGGCCGAGGCCGGCGCCATCGTCGCCACGTGCCCGACCACCGAGGGCAACCTCGGCGACGGGCACTTCCCGGCGCTGCGCTATCGCGACGCCGGGGTGCGGATGGCGATCGGCAGCGACAGCAACGTGATCGTCGATCCGTTCGAGGAGGTGCGCGAGCTGGAGACCGGCGCGCGCCGCGAGCGCCGGACGCGTCACGCGCTCCTGGCCGGGACGGGCGATCTCTGGACCGCGGTGGCAGCGGCGGGACTGGCCTCGCTCGGCATCGACGACGCGGGCGAGGTGATGGTCGACCTCGACCACCCGCGGCTGCGGGGCGTCCCGGCCGGGGACGTCATGCGCGCGCTGGCGACCTGCGCGTCGGCCGATACGGTCCTGCCGATGCGCCGCCTGATCTCGTCCGGCTCCACGTTCGAGGAGCAGATCGGCTACTCGCGGGCGGTCGTGGACGGCGACTGGGTCCACGTCTCCGGCACGACCGGGTTCGACTACGCGACGATGGCCATCGCGGACGGCGTGGTCGAGCAGGCCGAGCAGTGCCTGGCCAACGTCGCGGCCGCCCTCGCCGAGGCCGGCTGCACGTTCGGCGACGTCGTGCGCGTCCGCTACCTGCTGCCCGCGCGGGACGACTTCGAGCCGTGCTGGCCGGCGCTGCGGCGCGCGTTCGGCGACGCGCGTCCGGCCGCGACGATGCAGGAGTGCGGCCTGTCCGACCCGCGGATGCGGATCGAGATCGAGGTCACGGCGCGAGACGGGCGTCCTGAACGCGCGGCGGTAGGCGGTCGGCGTCGTCCGGACGGCGCGGCCGAAGTGCTCGCGCAGCGTCGTCGGCGGTGCCGAAGCCGCAGCGCGACGCGACCTCCTCGACCGGGAGGTCGCTCTCCTCGAGCAGTCGCCGCGCGTGGAGGATGCGCTGCTCGTGCAGCCAGCGGAGTGGCGTGGTCCCGGTCTCGGCGCGGAAGTGGCGGGCGAAAGAGCGCTCGCTGCGGGCGGCGTGGCGGGCCATCTCGCCGATGGTGAGCGGGTCGTCCAGCCGGTCGAGCATCCACGCCCGGGTGTCGGCGAGGCCGTCGCCGTCGGTGGGCGGGAGCGCGCGCTCGACGAACTGGGCCTGCCCGCCGCCGCGGTGCGGCGCGACCACCATCCGCCGCGCGATCGCCGCCGCGTACTCCGCGCCGTGGTCGAGCGCGGCGACGTGCAGGCAGAGGTCGATCCCCGCCGCCACGCCCGCCGATGTGAGGATCCGGCCGTCCTCGACGTAGAGGACGCCGGGGTCGACGGTCGATCGCCGGGTGGCGCGCCTTCAGCTCGGCGGCGTCGCGCCAGTGGGTCGTCGCGCGGCGGCCGTCGAGCACGCCGGCCGCCGCGAGCACGAACGCGCCGGTGCAGATCGAGATCAGCCGCGCGCCGCGCCGGTCGGCGGCGCGCACGGCGGCGACGACTGCCTCGGGCACCGGGGTGGCGGTGTCCTGGATGCCGGGGACGACACGGTGTCGGCCTCGCGCGACCGCCCGAGCCCGCGGCTCGCGACGATCTGGAAGCCCGTCGAGGTGCGCACAGGCCCGGCGCGCTCGCGCGCACACGGACGAGCGCGTAGCGAGAGCGCTCGTCGGGGTGGCCGAAGACCTGCGCGGGGATGCCGAGGTCGAAGGCGACGACCTGGTCGAGGGCGAGGACGGCGATCCGGTGCACCCGCGGATCGTATCTGGCGGGATCCCTGCGATACATGGCGGTCCTGCCACTGGCGGCGATCGCTCGCAGCGCCAGCATGACCGCCATGAAGATCGAGATCGTGGTGTTCGACGGGTTCGACGAGCTGGACGCCCTCGCGCCCGTACGAGGTGCTGCGGACGGCCGCCGACCACGGCGCGCGCGATCGAGGCCGAGCTGGTGGGCGCGCACGGGCCGGCCACGGTCACGGCCTCGCACGGGGCGCGGCTCGTGGTCGACCGCGGGATGTCGGACGAGGCCGACATGGTGCATCGTCCCCGGCGGCGGATGGTTCCACGGCGCCGGCAGCGCGCGACCAGGTCGAGCGCGGCGAGCTCCCGCGGCTGCTCGTCGGCGGCGCACGACGCGGGGCGAAGGTCGCCTCGCGTCTGCACGGGCGCGATGCTGCTCGCCGCGGCCGGCCTCACCGACGGCCGCCCGGCGACGACGCATCGCGACGCGATCGACGACCTCGCCGCCTCGGGCGCGCAGGTCGATCGACGCCCGGTTCGTCGACGACGGCGACCTGCTCACGGCGGGCGGCGTGACCTCGGGCCTCGATCTCGCGCTCCACATCGTCGAGACGGCGGCCGGCGCCGGGATCGCCGAGGCCGTCGCACGCGAGATCGAGTACGAGCGGGCTGCGGCCGCCTAGCCGATGGCGGCGAAGAAGGCGGCGGCGATCGGCGCGGCGACCGAGCCGCCCGAGCGGCCGTCCTCGACGAGCACGGCGATCGCGACGTCGTCGCGGTACGCGATGAACCACGCGTGGGTCGGCGGCGGGTCGCCGGAGCCGTACTCGGCGGTCCCGCTCTTGCCGTGGACGTCGCCGGGCGTGCTCGCCAGCGCGGCGCCGGTGCCGCTGGTGACGACCTCGCGGGTGAGCTCGCGCAGCGTGTCGCGCTCCCCCGGGTCGAGCGGCTCGATCGCGCGCCGCTCGTCGCCCGCCAGAAGGCGCGGGGCGCGCCAGCGGCCCTCGGCGACGGTCGCCGCCACGCCGGCCATGGCGAGCGGGCTGGCGAGGATCCGGTCCTGGCCGATCATCGCCGCCGCCCGCGCGACGAGGTCGCGGCCGGGCGGGACGTCCGCGTCGGCGGCGGGCATCCCGAGCTGGAGCTTCTCGCCGAGCCCGAAGCTCCGGGCCGTCGTGCCGAGCGCGTCGGCGGGCAGCCGCTCGGTGAGCGAGACGAAGGCCGTGTTGCACGACTGCGCGAAGTCCTCCGAGAACGGCACGGCGCCCTGCGCGCTGCCCTCGAAGTTGCGGAACTCGCGCCCTCCGACGACGATCGTGCGCGGGCAGTCGACGATCTCGGAGGTTCGCAGCCCGTCGCGGAGCAGGGCGGCCGTGCTGATCACCTTGAAGGTCGAGCCCGGCGGGTAGCGGCCCTCGAGCGCGCGGTCGTACGTCGAGTCGGCGGGCCGGTTCGCCACGGCCAGGATGTCGCCGCTCGACGGCTGGACCGCCACCAGCGCCGCCTCGTCGTCGCGGTCGAGAGCCTCCTCGGCGGCGCGCTGGACGGCGGTCGAGAGCGTGGTCCGCACCGGCCGCCCGGGCCGGCCCTCGCGCTCGAGCAGCGTGTCGGTCGGCACGCCGCCCGCGCGGATCACGACGCGGCGCGTGGCCTCGCCGCCGAGCCGCTCCTCGTAGCGCGCCTGGATCCCCGACTGCCCCACCACGTCGCCGGGCCCGCGGTCCGGCAGCTCCTCGAGCTGCTCGGCCGTGGCCGGGCCGACCGAGCCGATCAGCGCCCGCGCGAACTCGCGCGACTCGGCCAGCGGGGCCTCGCCGCGCACGGCCAGGGCGCCCGGGACGTCCTTCAGCGCGTCCTCGACCTCCTCGTAGTCGCCCTCGCGCAGGGCGATCGCCTCCACGAACTGCTGCGGCCCGGCGCCGCGGAGCGCCCGCGCGAGCGAGCGGGTGTCGATGTCGACCACATCGCCGAGCGCCCGCACCGAGGCGCGGACGTCGGTGACCTTGTCGCGGGCGAGCCCGACGCGGTACACGGTCCGCGGGCGCACGATCGCGCGGCCGTCGCGGTCGACGATCTCTCCACGCGCGGCCGGCTCGCTGGTGGTCCCGAGGCGCTGCTGGTCGTCCTGCAGGTCCGGATGGACGACGCGCTCGGACCAGGAGACCTCCCAGCGGTCCTCGCCGCGGCGCAGCGTCAGCGCCGACGGGTACGCGAAGCGCCCGATCCCCGGAACCTCCCAGACGAGCTCGGTCCGGGCCCGCGCCGTGTCGTCCTCCTCGCTGACGCTCACGAGCCGGGCGCGCAGCTTCGCGCCGTCCAGCCCCCGCCGGTTGGCCTCCAGCGACTTGGCCGCGGCGTCCGGGCGGTCCGTCAGAGTCGCGGCGCCGCGATCGTCACCGCGGCTCCACGCGGCGAGGAAGCGGTTCGCGTCATCCGCCGCGCTCGGGCCGGAGGGGCCGAGCAGCAGCCAGCCGACCGCGGCGGCCGCCGCGACGAGGAGCAGGAGTGCGATGCCGCGACGGAGCGCCATGCGAGCGGGGCAGGAGAGCGGCCGTGGGACTGGTTGTCAAGCGCATCGACCTCTACTTCAGCGTTAGTCTCAGAGTTCAGCTCTTGCGGTGGTGCACCGTCCGGCCGGTCCACTGACGGCGCATCGAAGGCGGACGAGGTGGAGCTCAGCGCCTGCGCGCCGGGCGCGACCGGGCACTCGCCGCGCGATCGCCCGCAGGCCTCGAGGTCGCACAGCCGGCAGAGGCGCCGCTCGGCGCCGGCGGGGGCGGAGAGCGCGCCGAGCACCAGGCCCGACAGACGTGCGAGATCGGCTTGTTGATCAGCGGTCAATACTTGCAGGGCTTCGTGCAGTTCTCTGGCTCGCTCCGCAAGCACGCGCCGGGCCGCGCGGCGTCCCGGAGGGGTCAGGTACAGCGCCGTCGACCGGTGGTCAGCACCCCGCCGGCGCTCGACGAGCCCGCCCGCCACCAGGCGGTCGACGAGGCGCACCGTCCCGGAGTGCGAGAGACCCAGAACGCCCGCCAGAGCGTCGATCGAGCCGCCCGCGCTGCGCCCGTAGAGCGCCACGAGCGCTTCGGACGCCGAGCCGCTCGCCTCGGCGGCCGCGAGGCGGTCGGCGAGCGCCAGGCCGAGGGCGCCGACCACGTTGACGTCGTGTGCCGACATATGTGTGACGCATGCATATCAGAACTGGCACGTCGCCGGGCGCGCGAGGTCCGTGACCCCGGCATTGAAGGGAGGCAGGATCGGCGGCCCGGGGAGGCTCGCTGCGAGGTTCGTGGCGAGTTCTGGTCGCATAGCGTCCAGAAAGCGCCACGGACCTGCTGCACGCGCCCGAGGCTGACCACCCTCCCTACCCAGCTGCAGTTCGCCGAGCCCGCCGCCGCGGTCCGCAGCACGCTGGCTGAACGTCCGCGTCAGGACATCAACGCAAGCTGGAGGTTACCCATTCATTACTTGCCTGGACCACCGGTCCGTACTGCATCGACCGAAGGCTGAAATCCGCTCCGAGCGCGATTCCGCCCCCTACATTCCCGCCATGTCGCGTCCGCGTCAGATACTCGCGATGGGCGGCGGCGGGTTCTCGATGGAGGCCGGGAACGCGCTGCTGGACGATTACGTGCTCGCCCTCACGGGGGTCGAATGCCCGAAGGTCTGCTTCCTGCCGACGGCCTCGGGCGACGCCGACCACTACATCGTCCGCTTCTACCGGGCCTTCCCGGCGAGCCGGTGCCAGTCGAGCCACATCTCGCTCTTCCGGCGCGACGGCGGAGCGTGCGACCTGGCCGCCCACCTGCTCGAGCAGGACCTGATCTACGTGGGCGGCGGGAGCGTGATCTCGCTGCTCGGGACGTGGGGCGCCCACGGCATCGACTTGATGCTCCGGGCGGCCTGGGAGTCCGGAACCGTGATGACCGGGCTCAGCGCCGGCTCGCTGTGCTGGTTCGACCACGGGATGACCGCCTTCCACGGCGAGAGCAAGCCCGTGCGGGGCATGGGGTTCCTCCCCTTCTCCAACGCGGTCCACTACGACGACAAGCCCGGCCGCCGCGAGGCCTACCTCGCGGCCGTGGCCGACGGCATCTCCCCCGGCTACGGCACGGGCGACGGCGCGGCACTGCACTTCGTCGGAACGACGCTCGCCGAGGTCGTGACCTCGCGCGAGAAGGCCCGGGCGTACCATGTGACGCCTGAAGGGGCCGAAGTGACAGAGACCGAGCTCGCCACGCGCTTCCTCGGCGCGCCGCTCGCCGTGGAGCCGGCGCTTGCCGCCTGAGCCCGGCCGGACGCCGACAATCCTGGCGATGGGCGGCGGCGGCTTCACCGCCGGCACCGCCGACCCCGCGCTCGACGAGCTCGTCCTCGAGCTGACGGAGAAGCCGCGCCCGCGCGTCTGCCTGCTCCCGACGGCGGGCGGCGACTCCGAGCACCAGATCCGCCGCTACTACGAGACCTTCCGCGACCGGCTGTGCGAGCCGTCGCACATCTCGCTGTTCCGCCTCGGCCGCAACCCGGTGCCGCTGCGGGAGCACTTACTGTCACAGGACGCCATCTACGTGGGCGGCGGGTCGATGGTGAACCTGCTCGCCATCTGGAAGGCGCAGGGCCTGGACCTGATCCTGCGCGAGGCGTGGGAGCAGGGCGTGCTCCTGTCCGGCCTCAGCGCGGGGTCCATGTGCTGGTTCGAGTGGGGCGTCACGACGTCGTCCGGCGCCCCCGCCCCCGCGCGCGGCCTGGGCTTCCTCCGGGGCTCCAACTCGGTCCACCACGACACCGAGCCCGCCCGCAGGCCCGTCTACCTCGAGGCCGTCCGCGACGGCACGGTCCCGCCCGGCTACGCCGTGGACGACGGCGCCGGGCTGATCTTCCGCGGCGACGAGCTCGCCGAGGTCGTGAGCGCGCGGCCGGGCGCGCGGGCGTATGAGGTGAACGAGACAGGTGAGACTTCACTCCCCGCGCGTTCACTGAGACTCCAGGTGAACTCACCGCCGACCCTGCCGGCCGTCGCCGAGCTGCGCCGCCTGCGCGTGGCCCGGACGGGCGGCTTCCGCGACTGACCCTCCTTCGCGAGAACCGCGGCTTCCGCCGGCTGTTCGCGGGCCAGGCCGTCTCCGTCGTCGGCGACGCGCTGTTCCCGGTGGCGCTCGCGTTCGCCGTCCTGGACGAGCTCCATGGCTCGCCGGGCGAGCTCGGCCTCGTCCTCGCCGCCCAGACGCTCCCGCTCGCGGTGCTGATCCTCGCCGCGGGCGTCTGGGCCGACCGGCTGAACCGCCGCAACGTGATGGTCGTCTCCGACCTCGGGCGCGCCGCGGTCCAGGCCGCGCTCTGCGTCCTCCTGCTCACCGGCAACGCCGAGCTGTGGCACCTGGTGCTGCTCGTGGCCGTCTACGGCGCGTTCGAGGCCGGCTTCCGGCCCGCGGCGGGCGGCCTGGTGCCGCAGATCGCCGGCCGCGAGCAGCTCCAGCAGGCGAACGCGATGATGGGGATCGCCCAGAACGTCGGCATGGTCCTCGGGCCCGTGCTGGGCGGGCTGCTGATCGCCCTGGCCGGCCCGGGCATCGCCATCGGCCTCGACGCCGTCACGTTCGTGATCAGCGCCGGCTTCCTGGCCACGATCCGGGTCACGCACACGCCGCAGGCCACGGAGCACCACTTCTGGGCCGATCTCAAGGGCGGCTTCCACGAGATCCTGCAGCGACGCTGGATGTGGACGTTCATGCCCGCCTTCTCGGCCTACCACCTGCTCGCCCTCCCCTGCGTGCTGGCGCTCGGCCCCGTGATCGCCGACCGCGATCTCGACGGCGCCTCGAGCTGGGCGATCATCGTCGCGGCCTTCGGCATCGGCACGATCGTCGGCAGCACGATCGCGCTCCGCACCAGGCCGCGCCATCCCATGTACGGCGCCACGATCGCGTTCATGATCGCCGCCTGCCAGGCGCCGATCATCGCCTTCGGCGGCAACACCGCCATCATCGCCGGCCTCGAGCTGCTGGCCGGCATCGCCGTCGCCTACGGCTTCACGCTGTGGGAGACCAGCCTGGGCCGCGAGATCCCGCCGAAGGCGCTCTCACGCGTCGTGTCGCTGGACTGGTTCACCACGACCGGCGCGATGCCGCTCGGCTTCGCCCTCGTCGCCCCCGCCGCCTCGCTCTTCGGCACCCGCGCGACGATGCTCGCCTGCGGGCTGATCGTCATCGTCCTCTGCGCCGCGGCACTCGCCGCCGGCGACGTGCGGCGCCTTCAGGAGTCCGTCGCGTCGTAGGCCTGCTCGTGGACGAGATCCTCGATCTCCTCCTCGTCAGGCTCCTCGTCGTGCTCGGACCGCATGTGAGCGGCCAGATGCTTGGCCAGCTCCTCGTCGTTGGCGGCCGACACGGTGTCGCCGCACTCGTTGCACTCGATCACTCTCATGGCGGTGTCCTACCCCAATGCTCGGTTCAGGTTGTACGCGGCGCTGATCAGCGCGAGGTGCGTGAAGGCCTGCGGGAAGTTGCCGAGCTGCTCGCCGGTCGGCCCGATCTCCTCCGAGTACAGCCCGAGATGGTTGGCGTACGTGAGCATCTTCTCGAACACCAGCCGCGCCTCCTCCAGCCGCCCGGCGCGCGTGAGCGCCTCGACGTACCAGAAGGTGCACATCGAGAACGTGCCCTCGTCGCCGCGCAGGCCGTCGGGCGACGCCTCGACGTTGTAGCGGTAGACCAGGGAGTCCGAGACCAGCTCGTCGCCGATCGCGTCGAGCGTCGAGAGCCAGCGCGGGTCGGTCGGCGCGATGAAGAGCACGAGCGGCATGAGCAGGATCGAGGCGTCGAGCACGTCCGAGCCGTAGTTCTGGACGAACACCTCGCGCTCGGAGCTCCAGCCCTTCTTCATGATCTGGTTGTAGATCCGGTCGCGCGCGCCGAGCCATCCCACGATGTCGCCCGGGAGCCCGCGCGCGCGGTTCATGCGGATGGCGCGCTCGATCGCCACCCACGACATCAGGCGCGAGTACGTGAACTCCTTCTGCCCGCCGCGGGTCTCCCAGATCCCCTCGTCGGCCTGGTCCCAGTTCTCGCACAGCCAGTCGACGATCCGGCGGACGTTCTCCCACGTGTCGTAGTGGATCGGGTTGCCGTACTTGTTGTAGAGGTAGATCGAGTCGATCATCTCGCCGTAGATGTCGAGCTGGCGCTGATCGGCCGCGGCGTTGCCGATCCGCACGGGCGCCGAGTCGCGGTAGCCCGACCACGTGGGGTGCTCCCACTCGGGCAGCTCGGCCCGGCCGTCGATGCCGTACATGATCTGCAGCGGGCCCGAGGGGCCGAGCTTCCACTCGCGCGTGCGGTCGGTCAGCCAGTTCATGAACGCGCCCGCCTCCTCCGTGAAGCCGAGCCGCAGCAGGCCGTAGAGCGAGAACGCCGCGTCGCGGATCCACGTGTAGCGGTAGTCCCAGTTGCGCTCGCCGCCGATCTGCTCCGGCAGGGAGGTCGTCGGGGCGGCCACGAGCGCCCCCGTCGGCGCGTACGTCAGCAGCTTCAGGGTCAGGGCCGAGCGCTGCACCATCTCGCGCCAGCGGCCCTTGTAGCCGGACTGCGCCACCCAGCGGCGCCAGTAGGCGACCGTCGCGTCGAAGGCCGCCGCGGTCTCGTGCTCGGGATAGGGCCGCGCGATGTGGTCGGACGCGACGCGCTCGAGGACGAAGGTCTGCGACTGCCCCGCCGCGAGGTCGAAGCGCGCCCGCACGCCGCCGTCGACCCGCTCCAGGCGGCGCTGCGAGCCCATCGAGTGGGCGATCGCGCCCTCCAGCGCCAGGGTGAGCTCGGGCGAGCGGAAGAGCACCCCGTGCGGGTGCATCTCGACCTCGTGCTCGGCGCGCCCGTAGTCGAACCGCGGCTGGACCTCGATGACGAACTGCATCTCCCCGCGGACCACGACCACGCGGCGGATCAGCCGATGGCGGTGCATGCCGGTGTCGACCGACTCGATCGGCATGAAGTCCTGCACCTCGCCGACGCCGCTCCCGGTGAAGAAGCGCGTGATGAGGATGTTGGTGTCGGGGAAGTAGAGCTGCCGCGACGTCCAGCCGTCCTGGGTGGGCCGGATCGTGTAGAAGCCGCCCTCGTCCGCGTCGAGGATGCTCCCGAACACGCTCGGGGAGTCGACGGCGGGGCAGCAGTACCAGTCGATGGTGCCCGTCGTGCCGACCAGCGCGACCGTGTGGAGGTCGCCGACGAGCCCGTGCTCGGCGATCGGCAGATAGCGCTGTGCCAGATCGCCGGAGTCGGCCATCAGCTCGTGAACTCGTCCTCGATCGCCTGGATCTTCCCGAGGCGACGGACGTGGCGCTCCTCGCCGGTGAAGTGCGCGCCGAGGAAGCTGCGCATGACGTCGGCGGCCAGCGCCGGGCCGACCACCCGCGCGCCGAGGCACAGCACGTTGACGTCGTCGTGCTCGACGCACTGGTGCGCGGTGTAGGTGTCGTGCGCGCAGGCCGCGCGGATGCCGGGGACCTTGCAGGCCGCCACGGCGACGCCGGCGCCGGAGCCGCAGACCACGATCGCCCGCTCCGCGCCGCCCTCGCGGACGCGCTGGGCGGCCGCGCGGGCGATGTCCGGGTAGTCGACGGGGTCGGTCGAGTTCGTGCCGAGGTCGATGGGCTCGTGCCCCTCCGCCTCCACGATCTCGAGCACCTGCTGCTTGAGCGGGAATCCCGCGTGGTCGAATGCGCAGGCGATCTTCATCGTCCCTCCACCGTCTCCTCCATCACCTTTCCGGTCTCCTCGGCGTACTCCTGGGCCGCGATCAGCGCCGCGCCGAGCACGCCGGCGCGCGGCCCGTGGCGGGCGAGGCGGATCTCGCACTGCGAGCCCGCGCCGGGCACGGCGTACTTCCACGCCACCTCGCGCGCCGGGCCGAGCAGCAGCTCGCCGGCCGCCGAGACGCCGCCGCCGATGACGACCTCGAGCGGGTCGAACATCGTGATGGCGTTGGCGATCCCGATCCCGAGCCGCTCGCCGAGGATGCGCAGGCAGCGGATCGACGCCTCGTCGCCCTCGCGCGCGCCGTCGACCGCGTCGTGCCCGGTCACGCCGCCGTCGCGCGTGAGCCGCCGCCCGAGGAAGGAGTTCGGGTCCTCGTTGGCGGCCGCCACGGCAAGCTTGTCGAGCGCCGTGCCGGAGGCCAGCAGCTCGAGCGAGCCGGCCTGCGGGAACACGCCGCTGTGCGGCGGGGCGCCGTCGGTGAGGTCGAGCCCGATGATCGTGTGACCGACCTCGGAGGCCGTGCCCGTGGCGCCGCGGAACAGGCGGCCGTTGAGCACCAGGCCGCCGCCGACGCCGGTGCCGATCGTGAACATCACGAGCTGCGGCGTGGCCATCCGGCCGTCGTGGAAGGCCTCGGCGAGCGCGGCGCACGACGCGTCGTTCTCCACGTAGACCGGCACGCCGGCGCGCTCGGTGAGCAGCTCGCGCAACGGGACGTCCTTGAGCGGGATGTTCACGCTCGAGCGGATGCGGCCGGTGGCGAACTCGATCAGCGACGGCACGCCGATGCCGACCGCCCGCGTGTCGGGCGTCCGCACGCCGTCGATCACCTCGATCAGCTGCTCGACCAGCGCCTCCTGGCTGCCGAGGTGCGTGTGATGGAGCTCCGACTCGCTGAGCTCGCCCGCCTGGAGCGTGGCGACGGCGATCTTGGTCCCGCCGACGTCGATGCCGACGAACTGGTCGCTCAAGGCGCGGCCGCCGGGTCCAGGAACACGTCAGCTCGCCGCGCGGCTTCACGTGCGCGGCGGGCGAGCTGGGGTCCGGCTCGTCGCCGAACGCCCGCTTGACGGCATCCAGCTTGCTCTCGCCGGTGACGAGGAAGACGACGTGGCGCGCGCAGTTGATGGCCGGGAGCGTCAGCGAGATGCGCGGCACCTGCGGCTCCATCCCCGCCACCGGCACGCCGGTCACGAGGCGGCCCGTGACCTCGACCTCGGGCTTGCCGGGGAACAGCGACGCGGTGTGGGAGTCCGGCCCGAGGCCGAGCAGCAGGAGGTCCCACTCCGGCTCGCCGCCGAGCCGGTCGCGGATCTGCGACTCGTAGGACTGGGCGCCCTGGTTCGGGCCGAGCTCGCCGCGCATCCGCAGCGCGGTGGGGCGCGGATCGATCCGCGATAGCGAGCGCGGCCTCGGCCATCGTCCAGTTCGACCACTCGTGGTCGGGCGGCACGCAGCGCTCGTCGCTGAACCAGAGCGTCGCTCCGCTCCAGTCGACTCCGCGCGCGGCCGCCAGCTCGTAGGCGCGCTTCGGCGAGCTGCCGCCGGTGAGCACGATGTTGCCGCCGGCCGCCGCGGCGTCGGCCAGCAGGCCGGCCACGGCCTCGGCCGGGTCGTCGAGCACCTCGAGCTTCATCGCGCGAGCACCTGCGCGCAGGCCAGCGCCGGGCGGTACGTGGGATCGCGGAGCAGCGCCTGGCGGACGCCCTCGCCGAGGATGCCGCCCTCGCCGCGCGAGGCGCCGAGCACGGTCCACTTCTGCTCGGACCCGTCGCGCGCGCGGCGCACCGCGAGCAGGCCGCCGGGCGCGCGGTCGAGCGACACGGACTCGCCGGAGGCGGTCTCGATCGTCACGCCGGCCAGGCCGGGCGCGCTCATGTGGGTCGGCTCGAACCGGAGCTTGACCTCCGCGCGGCGCGCGCGCGCGTGGCCGATCATGCTGCGCCCGGACTGGGCCATCGCCCCGGGCTTCCAGCCCAGGCGCGAGGAGAGCCAGCCGCAGAAGAGCATCGCGGCCGCCAGCGAGTCGTCGCGATGGCGGACGGTGACCGCGGACACGCCGGCGAGCGCGGTGCGCAGCGCCGGCGGGTCGAACGCCGCGGCGACGCGCTCGCGCCACGGGGTGGAGCGCAGCCATGCGAGGTCGACCACGTACGCGTACTCGGAGAGCTCGGCCACGCGCGCCAGCGACGCGGACACGTCCGGCTCGTCCTGGGTGTCGACGAGCACGATCTGCGCGAGGCGCCGCAGCGAGTCGATCGCCTCGCTGTGCCCGTGCGGGGCCCACACCATCGTCGCCAGGTCGGAGACGAGCAGCGGGTCGACGATCGTGTCGAGCTTGGAGAGGTGACGCGGGCCGATCTCGATCTCCACCCGCTCACGGGCGACGGCGATGTGGCCGGGCCGCGGCTCGGCGTCGTCCGTGCCCACGCCCGCCCACGCGTCGATCGTGTCGCGACCCTCCTCGACGGCGCAGAGCACCAGCCGCGAGGGGTGGAAGCGGCCGACGCGCTCGAAGCGGTTCTCGATCTCGCCGCGGAACTCGGACTCGACGATCGCCACCACGTTGAGCACCCGCGCGGGGACGAACGGATGGTCGGAGTGATGGTGCTCGGCGACGATCTGCCGCAGCGCCGCCTCGATCTTCGCCGGCGTCGTGTTGCGCTCTGACCAGACCTCGTCCACTTACAACCCTCTCCAGTGGCGGCCCTCGCCGAGCAGCGCCTCCGCCTCCACGGGGCCGGGCGTGCCCGCCTCGTACTCGGCCAGCGGCGGGCTGCCGGCGCCCCACGCCTGCAGGATCGGGTCGATGATCGACCACTGCGCGTCGACCTCGTCGTTGCGGGTGAAGAGCGTCGCGTCGCCGCGCATCGCGTCGAGGATCAGCCGCTCGTACGCCTCCGGCGACTGCGACATGAACGACGTGCCGTAGAGGAACTCCATGTTCACCGGGCGGATGCGCATGCTCGCGCCCGGGATCTTCGCGCCCAGCGACAGCGAGACGCCCTCGTTCGGCTGCACCGTGAGGATGAGCTGGTTCGCCTGCACGCCGACCGAGCCGTGGGACTGGAAGGCCATGTGCGGGACCGGCTTGAGCTGGACGGCGATCTCCGTGACCTTGCGGGCGAGCCGCTTGCCGGTGCGCAGCACGATCGGCACGCCGGCCCAGCGCCAGTTGTGGACCTCGAGGCGCAGGGCCGCGTAGGTCTCGGTCTGCGAGTCCTGCGGGACGCCCTCCTCCTGCAGATAGCCGGGTACCTCGTGGCCGCCGACGACGCCGGCCGTGTACCGCGCCCGCACGGTCATCTCCGCGACCTCCTCGGGCGTCGGCGGCTCGATCGCCTGCAGCACCTTGACCTTCTCGTCGCGGACCTTGTTGGCCTCGAACGTCGTCGGCGGCTCCATGCACACCAGCGTGAGGAGCTGGAGCATGTGGTTCTGCACGAGGTCGCGCAGCGCGCCGGAGCTGTCGTAGTACCCGGCCCGCGTCCCGATGCCGAGATCCTCCGAGGCGGTGATCTGGATGTGGTCGATGTAGTTGCGGTTCCAGACCGGCTCGAACATGTAGTTCGCGAACCGGAACGCCATCACGTTCTGGACGGTCTCCTTGCCCAGGTAGTGGTCGATGCGGAAGACCTGGCGCTCGCGGAAGACCGAGTGCACCACCTCCTGCAGCGACCGGGCGGAGGCGAGGTCGGTGCCGAACGGCTTCTCGATCACGGCGCGGACCTCGGAGTGCTCGGTCCGGTGGAGGCCGTTCTCCTTGATCGCCTCCGTGATGACCGGGAAGTACTCCGGCGCCGTGGAGAGGTAGTAGACGCGGTTGAGCGGCACGGCGGACTCGGCGTCGAGCTCGTCCATCAGCTTCCCGAGCTTCGCGTAGTTCTCGACGTCGTCGAACGGGATGCCGCGGTAGTACATGCGCCCGACGAGGCCGTCGAGCACGCTGTCGTCGGGCTGGCGGCGCGAGAACTCGCTGATCGACTCGCGCGCCTGCGTGCGGAAGTCGTCGTCGCTCTGGTCGCGCCGCGAGACGCCGATCAGGTTGAAGCGCTCGGGCAGCGCGCCCTCGTGCGCGAGGTTGTAGAGCGCGGGCAGGAGCTTGCGCCGCGCGAGGTCGCCGGTGGCGCCGAAGATGACCAGCGTGGTCGCGGGCACGGGCAGGCGCTCGAGCCCTTCGACCAGCGGGTTCTCGGCGAGCGTCGTCATGACCGCTCGACCGCGTGGCCGCCGAACTGGTTGCGCAGGGCGGCGAGCACGCGGTGCGTGTAGTCGCCGTTCCCGCGCGAGTAGAAGCGCGCGTAGAGCGACGCCGTGATGACCGGGGTCGGGACGTCGTGGTCGATCGCGTCGATGATCGTCCAGCGGCCCTCGCCGGAGTCGCTCACGTGGCCGCGCAGGGCCTCGAGGTCGTTCCCTTCCTCGGCGAACGCCTTCTCGGCCAGCTCGCAGAGCCACGAGCGGACGACCGAGCCGCGGTTCCAGAGCCCGGCGACCTCCTTGAGGTCGACGTCGAACTTGGACTTGTGCATCAGCTCGAAGCCCTCGGCGTAGGCCTGCATCATCCCGTACTCGACGCCGTTGTGGACCATCTTCACGAAGTGGCCGGCGCCGGCGTCGCCGAACCGCCGCCACCCGTCCGGCGGGGCGAGCACGTCGAGGATCGGGGCGAGCCGCTCGACGCTCTCCTCGTGGCCGCCGACCATCATGCAGTAGCCGACCTCGAGCCCCCACACGCCGCCGGAGGTGCCGACGTCGACGTAGTGGATGCCGCGCTCGTTCAGCGCGCTCGCGCGGCGGACGTCGTCGTGCCAGTTGGTGTTGCCGCCGTCGACGACGGTGTCGCCCTCGTCGAACAGGTCGGCGAGCGCGTTCACGGTCTGCTCGGTCGGATCGCCCGCCGGGACCATGACCCAGACCGTGCGCGGCCTCTCGAGCTTGCCCACCAGGTCCTCGAGCGAGGAGGCGCCGGTCGCGCCGTGCCCCTCGGCCGCGGAGACGGCGTCGGCGCTGAAGTCGAAGGCCACGACCTGGTTGTCCGAGTCGCGGTGGATGCGATGGACCATGTTCCCGCCCATCTTCCCGAGCCCGACGAAGCCGAGTTGCATCAGAGGATCTCCTTCCCGACCCTGACGGCCGAGAGTCCGTGTGCCCGCAGTGTCTGGAGGTCGCCGTCGGCCTGGGCCCGGATCAGCGTCCCGAAGTCGTAGTCCTCGCCGGGGATCGGCACGCCGCTCGCATCGTCGACGATCTCGACGAAGCGCCCGGCCGCCGGGCCGCCCTTGTGGAACTGGCCGGTCGAGTGCAGGTAGCGGGGGCCGTACCCGAACGTGGTGGCCACGCCGTGCTCGGTGATCAGCCTCTCGCGGAAGCGGGCGACGGCGGCGTCGGTCTCCTCGCTGTACGGCAGGTACGCGAGGATGGACACGTAGGACGGCGGCGCGATGCCGCCGAGCAGCTCGTCGAGGCTTCCGCGATCGAGGTCCTGGGGCCCCTCCGCCAGCGCCTTGGCCGTGTTGTCCTTGGCCTCCTGCACGTTCGGCTGGTCGAACGGGTTGAGCTCGAGCACCCAGCCGGCGACGGCGGTCGCGAACTCGGAGTGGAAGAAGATCCGCCCGAGGTCGGCCGGCCCCTCGGCGGGGACGGTGATCGTCGGGTGGCCGGCCTTTCGCAGGGCGGCGACCTTCGCGGCGTTCTCCTCGTCGCCGAGCGCGAGGTGGAGGAACACGCGGTCGTCGCCGTACGCGCCCGCGTCGACGAGCGGCTCGTCGGCGATCGGCAGGATCCCGCGGCCGTGCTTGCCCGTCGACTCGGCCACGAGCTGCTCGACCCAGAGGCCGAACGCGGACAGCGGCTCGTCGACCACGAAGGTCAGCTTGTCGCGCCCGTTGCGGGCCAGCTCGCCGAGCGCGACGCCCAGCCACAGGCCCGAGTTGTCCTCGGTCCCCTGGCAGTTGGTGACCGCGACCTGCGCGGCCTCGAGCACCGCGCGGACGTCGACGCCGATCAGCGCGGCCGGCACGAGCCCGAAGTAGGAGAGCGCGGAGTAGCGCCCGCCGATGTCGGGGTCGTTCTCGAACACGCGCCGGAAGCCGTGCTCGCGGCCCAGCGCGGCGAGCCCGCTCCCCGGATCCGTGACGGCGACGTAGTGCGCGCCGTCGCTCTGGAGCGCGTGGAAGTACTTGAACTGCGACAGCGTCTCGATCGTCCCGCCCGACTTCGACGAGATGACGAACAGCGTCTTGTCGAGGTCGATGGCGTCGGTCGCGGCGGACACCACGTCCGGGTGCGTCGAGTCGAGCACGTGCAGCGTCATCGACGCGTCCGGCCACGAGCGGCGGAACACCTCGGGCGCGAGGCTCGAGCCGCCCATGCCGCAGAGCACCACGTCGGTGTAGCCGTCGGCGCGGACGCCGGCGGCCAGGCCCTCGAGGTCCTCGACCTGGTCGAGCATCTTCTCGGAGATGTCGAGCCAGCCGAGGCGGTTGGTCACCTCGGGCGTCCCCTCAGGCCCCCACAGCGTGCCGTCGCGATGCCAGATGCGGTGCACGACGTCGTCGTCGGCGGCGCGCTTGAGCCGCGCGGCCACGGCCGACTCGAGCGCGGCCGGCAGGTCGGCGTCGATCGCCTCGGGGCGGCCGGTGACGATCGCCTCGCGCTTGCGCTCGATGCCGTCGAGCAGCTTGGCCATCGGGACGAGGAAGGCCTCGATGCCGTCGCGCAGCAGCTTGTCGGTGACCTCGTCGAGGTCGATGCCGGCCTCGCGCAGCGCGTCGAGATCGGCGGTCGGGTCGTCGGCGGCGGTCTCGCGGGTGACCTCGCCGTCGCGCGCCGCGGCGGTCAGGGTCGGCAGCGGCATCGTGTTGACCGTGTCGCGCCCGACGAGCCCGTACACGTACATCGTCTCGGGGTAGGCGGGGTTCTTCACGCCGGTCGACGCCCACAGCGGGCGCTGGACCGGGCAGCCGGCCTCGCGCAGCGCGGCGAAGCGCTCGCCGTCGAACACCTCGCGGAACTTCAGGTACGCCGCGCGGGCGTTGGCCAGGCCGGCGCGCCCGGCGATGTCGGTGTGTCCCGACGCCTCGAGCCGCTTGTCGATCTCGGTGTCGACGCGCGAGACGAAGAAGGACGCGACCGAGTGGCGGTCGAGCGGCTCGCCCGCCTCCTGTCGGCGCTCCATGGCCTTGATGAAGGCCTCCATCACGCGCTCGTAGTACGAGACGCCGAAGAGCAGCGTGATGTTGACGTTCATGCCCTCGAACAGCGCCTGCTCGATGGCGGGGATCCCCTCGTCGGTCGCCGGGATCTTGATCATGAGGTTCGGGCGGTCGACCAGGCCCCAGTACATCCGCGCCTGCTCGAGCGTGCCCTCGGTGTCGTGCGCCAGCCGCGGCGCGACCTCGAGCGACACGTAGCCGTCCAGCCCGCCGGTCTCGTCGTAGACCGGCCGCAGCACGTCGGCGGCGAGCTGGACGTCCTTGACCGCCAGGCGGCGGTAGACCTCGCGCGCGGAGAGCCCCTCGCGGGCGGCCGCGGCCATCTCGTCGTCGTAGTCGGACGAGCCCAGGATCGCCTTCTCGAAGATCGCGGGGTTGGACGTGACGCCGCGCAGCGAGTCCTCGGCGACCATCCGCGCGAGCTCGCCGTCGTCGATCATCCCGCGGCGGATCTGGTCGAGCCACACGCTGGTGCCCGCGGCCGTGAGGGCCGCGAGCCGCTCGTTCACTGAGGTGACGCTCATGCTCTCGTCCTTTCCAGAACCGCCCGGGCGCATGTCGCGATCGCCTCGCCGGTGAAGCCGAAGTGCTCGTAGAGCGCCTTCGCGGGAGCCGACGCGCCGAATCCCTGCATCGCGACGACGTCACCGGCGTCGCCGACCCAGCGATGCCAGCCGAGCGGGCTGGCGGCCTCGACGGCGACGCGCGCCTTGATCGCCGGCGGGAGCACGCTGTCGCGGTAGTCCTGATCCTGCTCGGCGAAGCGGTCCAGGCACGGCATGCTCACGAGCCGCGCCCGCACGCCCTCGGCCTCCAGCAGCTTCATGGCCTCGTGCGCCTGGTGGACCTCGGAGCCGGTGCCCATGAGGATGAGCTCCGGCTCGCCGCCCTCGCTGTCGCGCAGCACGTAGGCGCCGCGCTCGATGGCGTCGTCGGGCACGCCGGCGGGGTCCCACACCGGCAGGCCCTGGCGCGAGAGGGCCAGCGCCGTCGGCCGGTCGGTCTGGCGCAGCGCGTGCCGCCAGGCGAGCGCCGTCTCGTTGAAGCCGGCCGGGCGCACGACGTCGATGTTGGGCGTCGCACGGAGGGTCGCGAGCTGCTCGATCGGCTGGTGCGTCGGGCCGTCCTCGCCGAGGCCGATCGAGTCGTGCGTGAACACGAACGTCGACGGGATGTGCATGACCGCGGCCAGGCGGATCGCCGCCTTCATGTAGTCGCTGAAGATCAGGAAGCCGGCGCCGAACGCCCGGAACCCGCTCAGCGTGAGGCCGTTCACCACCGCGCCCATCGCGTGCTCGCGGATGCCGAAGTGGAAGTTGCGGCCGCTGTAGTCGCCCGCCTCGACGCTCCCGCCGCCGTTGATCAGCGTGAGGGTCGAGGGCGCGAGGTCGGCGGAGCCGCCGACCAGCTCGGGCACCTGCGCCGCGGCCCACTGGATGACCTCGTTGGAGGCCTTGCGCGTGGCGATCATGCCGGCATCCGGGCCCTTCTTGGGGACGTCGGCGTCCCAGCCCTCGGGCAGGGTGTGCGAGAGCATGCGCTCGAGCTCCGCGCGGTCGGGGAACCTCGCGTCCCATTCCTCGTACAGCTCGCGGCCGCGCTCGACGCACTCGCGGAAGTGCGCGAGCGCCTCCTCGGGGATGAAGAAGGGCTCCTCGCTCGGCCAGCCGTATGCCTGCTTGGTGAGCTTGATCTCCTCCTCGCCGAGCGGCGATCCGTGCGCCTCGTGCGTGTCCTGCTTGTTCGGCGACCCGGGCGCGATGTGCGTCCGGATGATGATCATGCTGGGCTGGTCGGTGCCCTTGGCGGCTTCGACCGCCGCTTCCAGGCTGTCCAGGCCGATGTCCTCGCCGAGGTTCTGCACGTGCCAGCCGTAGGCCTCGTAGCGCTTGCCGACGTCCTCGGAGAACGCCAGCGCCGTGTCGCCCTCGATCGAGATGTGGTTGTCGTCGTAGAAGACGATCAGGCGGCCGAGCCCGAGGTGGCCGGCGAGCGAGCTCGCCTCGGAGGCGATGCCCTCCTCGAGGTCGCCGTCGGAGGCGATCACGTACGTGTGGTGGCCGACCATCGCCTCGTCGAAGCGAGCCGCGAGCAGGCGCTCCCCGAGCGCCATGCCGACCGCGGTGGAGATGCCCTGGCCGAGCGGCCCCGTCGTCGTCTCGATCCCCGGCGCGTGCCCGTACTCCGGGTGGCCGGCGGTCGGCGAGCCGAGCTGGCGGAAGTTCTTGAGGTCGTCGAGCGAGATGCCGTACCCGGTCAGGTGGAGGATCGAGTACAGGAGCATCGACGCGTGGCCCGCGGACAGCACGAAGCGGTCGCGGCCGGGCCAGTCCGGGTGCTCCGGCGAGTGGCGCATGACGCGCGTGTAGAGCAGGTATGCCACCGGCGCGAGCGCCATCGGCGTGCCCGGGTGGCCCGAGTTGGCCTTCTGGACCGCATCCATCGAGAGGGTGCGGATCGTGTTCACGCACAGCTCGTCAAGGGCGGCCCGCTCCGTCACCTGGGTCAATGCGGCTCTCTCCTGGGTCGGTTGCCGATCAACACGCTACGCGAACGACGGGCCTAAGGGGTTGTCAAGCCGGAGTAAGGGGGTCGGGCCCCCTTAGTCGGCGCGACCTCCCGATGTGCGGGTGCCTTCTCAGCCGTAGGTTCGATGGCATGCACACGCTCAACACAGGCACCATCGTCAACCAGGTCGTGGCCGACCGCATCGACGGCGCGTCACGGTCCCGCCGCTTCGCACGCGGTCGCCGCCGCTTCAGCCGCGGCGACCGCCGGGATGCTCCCTCCTCCCCCGCCACCGCCCCGCTCCGCGTACGCAGCACCGGCCGGTGACGTCCATCATGGAGGTCGTGCTGCGGCGCGTCTCCAGCCCCACGTTCGTCGGCAGGTCCGAAGAGCTGGCCGCCCTCGGCGCCTCCCTGGCGCGCTCCTCCGAGGGCGTGCCGGCCTTCACCTTCGTGGCCGGCGAGTCGGGCGTCGGCAAGAGCCGGCTGGTCCGCGAGTTCGAGGCCCGTGCCGAGGAGGTTGGCGTCCAGGTGCTCGTCGGGCACTGCCTGGAGCTGGGCGGCGCGGTCTTCCCGTACGCGCCGCTGGTGGAGGCGCTCCGCTCGGTCGGTGAGTCGGTCCCGGGCGGCGACTCGCAGGCGCACGTCTACGAGGAGCTGTTGGCGCTGTTGAATCGGTTGGGCCCCGTCGCGCTCGTGATCGAGGACTTCCACTGGGCGGACCCCTCCACGCGCGACTTCCTCATCTTCCTCGTCCGCAACGCGCGCTCGGAGGCGCTCTCCCTGCTCGTCACCTACCGCTCGGACGAGCTGCATCGCCGCCACCCCCTGCGCCCCGTGCTGGCCGAGCTCGAGCGCGTGCCGGGCGTCCAGCGGATCGGCCTCGAGCGCTTCAGCCGCGACGAGGTCGCCGAGCAGCTGACCGGCATCCTCGGCGACGCGCCCGCCGGGCAGCTGACCGACCGCCTGTACGCGCGCAGCCAGGGCAACCCGCTCTACACGGAGGAGCTGCTCGCCGCGTCCTCCGAGGGCATCGGCGAGCTCCCGGCGACGCTGCGCGACGCGCTCGTCGGCCGCTTCGAGCGCCTGCCCGCCGCCGCGCAGGAGGTCGTCCGCGTCGCCGCCGTCGTGGAGCACCCGATGCGCCACGAGCTGCTCGAGGCCGCCTGCCCGCTGCCGGCCGCCGAGATCCTGGCGGGCGCGCGCGAGGCGGTCGCGCACCAGCTCCTCGTCACCCAGCCCGACGGCACGTACGCGTTCCGCCACGCGCTGGTCGGCGAGGCGATCTACGAGGACCTGCTGCCGGGCGAGCGCACCGCGCTGCACGCGCGGCTCGGCGAGCTGGTGGAGGCCGACCCGTCGCTGCTCGGCGACGTCCCCGAGGCCAGCGTGCCCGCCGAGCTCGCCTGCCACTGGCGCATGGCCCACGACCTGCCCCGCGCGCTCGGCGCGTCGGTCGCCGCCGGCATGGCCGCGAACCGCGTGCTCGCCCACGGCGAGGCCCTGCGCCACCTCGAGGGCGCGCTGGCGCTGTGGGACCGCGTCCCCGACGCCGCCGAGCGCGCCGGCATGAGCCGGAGCGCCGTGCTGCGCGCGGCCGCCGCCGCGGCCGCCGACGGCTTCGAGGTGCACCGCTCGGTCGCCCTCCAGCGCGAGGCGCTGGCCGCGGCGGGCGACGCCGGCCGGCTCGAGCAGGCCCGCATGAACGTCGAGCTGGCGCGCTACCTGCGCCACGCCAACCAGCACGACGAGAGCGACCACGTCCTGGAGCGCGCGCTCGAGCTGCTGCCCGCGGGCGCGGACCTCGAGCGCGCGCAGCTCGGCGACCAGAGCGCCAAGAGCCTGATGCTGCGCGGGCACTTCCGCGAGGCGGCGATCGAGGCCGCGGCGACCGCCAAGGAGGCGCGCCGGCTCGGCGCCGTCGATCTCGAGATGGCGGCGGCGAACACCGAGGGCTTCGCGCGCGGCGCGCTCGGCGACACCGAGGAGGGCGCGCGCCTGCTCGGTCTCGCCCGCGAGCTGGCGCTCCGCAGCGGGTCGCCGGCCGGCCATGTCCGCGCCGTCGTGAACCTCTCGGAGATGCTCGACCTCTCCGGCCGCACCGCCGACGCGCTCGCCGAGGTGCAGAGCACGCTGCCGCTGCTGCGCGAGCACGCCGAGCGCTCGTCCTACCACGCCTTCCTCGAGCTGCAGGAGACCGACCAGCTGCTGCGGCTCGGCCGCACGGCCGAGGCGGCCGCGGCGCTGCCGGACCGGATCCCCGGCGACGCCAGCGGCTCGACGGCGATGTTCCTGGACGCGGTGCGCGCGCGGCTGGCCCTCGTGCGCGGCGACCATTCCGGCGCGCACGCCGCGCTCGAGGATCTGCGGCGCCACAGCGTCGGCAACCGCGACGCCCAGTGGATCGAGGGCATGGAGGCGATGACGTGCGAGCTCGCCCTCCGCGAGGGCCGGTTCGACGATGCCCGCGCCGCCGCCGCGCGCGGCCTCGCCATCGTCGAGGGCACCGACGAGGGCGGCCGGCTCGTGAAGCTGATCTGGGCCGCGCTGGCCGTCGAGGCCGGGGCGTTCGAGCATGCGACCGCGCTCGGCGTGCCGTTCGACGCCTCGCTCGCCGAGACCCTGCGCGCCCGCCTGGCCACGGCGCGCGGGCGTCCCGGCCAGTGGGCCGAGGGCCCGCGGTACGCGGCGCTCGCCGACGCCGAGCTCACCCGGCTCTCCGGCGGCTCGGACCCGGGCGCGTGGCTCGTCGCCGCCGCGGGGTTCGACGAGCTCAGCCGCCCGGGACCGGCCGCCTACGCGCGCCTGCGAGCCGCCGAGGCGTACGTGGCGAAGGGCGACCGCTCGGCCGCCGCGGCGCCGCTGGCCGCCGTCCGCGAGGCCGCCGCCGCGATGCAGGCGACGACGCTCGCCGAGGAGGCGGACCGCCTCGCGCGCCTCGCGCGCGTGCGCGTGGACGTCGCCGAGCCCGCGTCCGCGTCCGCGCCCGAGCCGGCGCCGCTCGGCCTCACCCCGCGCGAGCACCAGGTGCTGCTCCTGGTGGCCGAGGGCCGCACGAACCGCGAGATCGGCGAGGAGCTGTTCATGAGCGAGAAGACGGCCAGCGTGCACGTCTCGCGGATCCTCGCCAAGCTCGGCGTGGGCGGGCGGGTGGAGGCGGCGGCTGTGGCGCACCGGCTCGGCCTGACTGCTCGCTGAGCGCTCGAACGTCAACCCCGGCTGGGTAGGGAGGCTGGGGGTGCATTTCTGCAGCCTTCCTTCGTCGCGGGCGTCGAGGCTGCAGTTGCGCACCTATGCGGTGCGTTCCTGCAACCTCGACCGCGACCGGCCCGGAAGGCTGTACTTGCGCACCCTTCCGACCCGCCTCCCTCCATGCCGGGGTTCGCGCCCACGCCGACCGACCGGTTAAAGGTCCAGACGCTCCGGCCGACTCCTGGGAACGATGAACCCCGCCGCCAAGGACACCCTGTTCCGCATCCGCGCGCGCACCGACCGCGCGCTGGCGTGGCTCCTGCTCGCCCACTTCCCCGTCGCGCTGGCCATCGCGCCGGTGAACGACACGTGGACGGCGGCGCTGCTCGTCGGCGGCACGGTCTCGGGCGTCACGTTCTTCCTGGCGCGCACCCGCGCCGGCGCGCTGGAGACGCGGTTCGCCATCGCGCTCGGCCTGATGGCCTACTCGGGCCTCTTCATCCACCAGAGCCACGGCATGGTGGAGCTGCACTTCCACGTCTTCGGGAGCCTGGCGTTCCTGCTCGCGTACCGCGACTGGCGCGTGCCGGTCGTCGCCGCGGCCGCCATCGCGCTCCACCACCTCGGGCTCGACACGCTCGACCCGCACGCCCAGTTCGCCCACGTGCTCCCGCACGGCCACCACGGCCTCGGCATCGTCGCCCTGCACGCGGTCTTCGTCGTCTTCGAGACCGCCGTCCTCGTGTTCCTCTCCATCACGCTCGAGCGCGAGGTCGTCGATCTCTCGAACCGCCGCGCCGCCGTGAACGCCGAGCGCGAGGAGCTCGCCGTGCTGGCCGGCCGGCTCGAGCGCCGCGACCTCTCCAGCCCCGACGGCGACGTCAACTCCGAGGCGAGCGCCGCGATGCGCGACGGCATCGCGCAGGTCGCCGACCTCGTGCGCGCCATCCGCCTCACCGCCCATCAGGTCGCCGCCTCGTCGCGCGAGGTCGTCGCGGGCGCCGAGGAGGCCGGCCGCGTGAGCACCGAGATCGTCTCCGCCGTGTCCGACGTCGCCGCGGGCGCCGAGCGCCAGGCCGTCATCGTCGCCGAGACGCACGACGCCGCCCTGCGCGTGACCGAGGCCATGCGCGGCAACGCCGAAGAGGCCGCCTCCGCCGCCGAGGCCGCCGAGGCCGCGCGCCTGCTGGCCGGCGAGGGCCGCGACGCCGCCGCCGACGCCGCCCACGCGATGGCCGACGCCGCCGACAGCTCGCAGGCCATGACCGGCGCCATGGGCGAGCTCACCGAGCGCTCGCACGAGATCACCGGCCTCGTCAACCGCATCACCGCGATCGCCGACCAGACCAACCTGCTCGCCCTGAACGCCGCGATCGAGGCCGCCCGCGCCGGCGAGCATGGCCGCGGCTTCGCCGTCGTCGCCGACGCCGTCCGCAAGCTCGCCGAGGAGTCCGGCGACGCCGCGCGCAGCATCGCCGAGGCCGTCGGCCGGATCGACAACCTGACGGTCCAGGCCGCCGACGCCGTCCGCGAGGCCGCCGGCCGCACCGACGCGGGCGCCGCCACCGTGGCCAACGCCGGCGAGGCGTTCGAGCGCATCGACGCCGCCGTGGCCGCGCTCGTCGGCCGCGTCCAGCAGATCGCCGACGCCAGCCGCCGCGTGGCCGAGGACACCGACGCCGTGCGCACCCGGATGGACGAGGCCGCCCGCCTCACCGAGTCCTCCTCGGCCAACACCGAAGAGGTCTCCGCGACCACCGAGCAGACCGCTTCCGCGGCCCGTGCGATGGCGGGATCGGCCGCCCGCCTGGGCGATGCGGCCGAGGAGCTGGAGCAGCTCGTCGTGCAGTTCACGGTCGACGCGCCGCAGCGCGTCTGACCCGCTGGTGCACTCCAATAAAATTGGAGGCATGACAACGAAGACCGACGCGCAGTGGCGCGAGGAGCTCACGCCCGAGCAGTACGACGTGCTCCGCAACGGCGCGACCGAGCGCGCCTTCACCGGGAAGTACTGGGACAGCCACGAGGACGGCACGTTCCGCTGTGCCGCCTGCGGCGCCGAGCTGTTCGCCTCGGGGACCAAGTTCGACTCCGGGACCGGCTGGCCCAGCTTCACGGAGCCGGCCGTGGCCGACGCCGTCGAGCTGCGCGAGGACCGCTCGTGGGGCATGAACCGGACCGAGGTCGTGTGCCGCAACTGCGGCGGCCACCTGGGCCACCTGTTCGACGACGGGCCGCGCGACGCCGGCGGCATGCGGTACTGCATCAACTCCTGCGCCCTCGAGCTGGACAAGAACGCGGGCTGAGCCCGCATGGCCGCGCGCGTCACGAGCTCCCGGCTGATCGGCCGGGCGGCCGAGCTGGCAGAGCTCGAGGCCGCGCTGGCCGACGCCGCTGACGGCCGCCCCTCGCTCGCCTTCGTGGCGGGCGAGTCGGGCGTCGGCAAGTCGCGGCTGCTCGCCGAGCTCGAGCAGCTCGCGGGTGAGTCGGGCGCGCTGGTCCTGGCCGGCGACTGCGTCGACCTGGGCGAGAGCGAGCTGCCGTACGTGCCGCTCGTGGCCGCGCTGCGGCCGCTCGCGCGCTCCGGCGACGCGGCGCTCACGGAGCCGCTGCGCGAGGCCGTGGCGCCGCTCCTGCCGGGCCTGGCGGCGCCGCCCGAGCTCGCCGACCCCGGCCGCGACATCGGCGCGCAGGCACGCCTCTTCGAGGGCCTCCTCTCGCTGCTCGACGCGCTCGCGGTCGAGCGGCCCGTGCTGCTGCTGATCGAGGACCTGCACTGGGCCGACCGGTCGACGCGGGCGGCGCTCGCCTTCCTCGCCCGCAGCCTCTCGCGCGAGCGCGTGCTCGTCGTCGCCTCCTACCGGCCCGACGAGCTGCACCGCCGCCACCCGCTGCGCCCCCTGCTCGCCGATCTCGAGCGGCACCCGCACGCCCGCCGCCTCTCCCTTGCGCCGCTGACCCGCGAGGAGCTGGCCGACCAGCTCGCCGACATCCTCGGCGCCCCGCCCGCGGCCGAGCTGCTGGAGCGGCTGTGGAAGCGCTCCGGCGGCAACCCGCTGTACTGCGAGGAGCTGCTGGCCGCGGGCGTCGACGGGCTCGGCGCCGCGCCCGACACGCTGCGCGACGCGCTGATGCTGCGCGTCGAGCAGCTGAGCGAGCCGGCCCAGGAGCTGCTGCGGCTGGTGGCCGTCGGCCAGCGGCTCGACCACCCGCTGCTCGTGCAGACCAGCGGGCTCGACGAGCGCACGCTGCGCGACGCGCTGCGCGAGGCGGTCGACGGCCACATCCTCGTCGCGACCGAGGAGGGCACCCACCGCTTCCGCCACGCGCTGCTGCGCGAGGTCGTCGAGGACGACCTGCTGCCGGGCGAGAGCGCCGCGCTGCACCTCTCGCTCGCGCGGGCGCTCGAGCCGCGCGCCGACGGCGCCGTGCTCACCGCCGCCGTCGCCCATCACTTCTTCGTCGCGGGCGACCAGCCGGCGGCGCTCGAGTGGTCGGTCCATGCCGCGGGCGCCGCGGAGAACGTCTACGCCCACGGCGAGGCCCGCGCGCACCTGGAGCGCGCGCTCGAGCTGTGGGACCGCGTGCCGTCGCCCGAGGAGCGCACCGGCGTCGACCGCGTGGAGCTGCTCACCCGCGCGGGCGGGGCCGCCGGGGCGCTCGGGCATCCCGGCCGCCAGCTCGCGCTCTTCGAGACGGCGCTCGAGGCGCTCGGCCCGGACGCCGACCCGATCCGCGAGGCGCACATCCTCGAGTCGGTCGCCCGCGCGCAGCGCAGCCTGAACCGGCCGAAGTCGAGCATCGAGACGCTCGAGCGGGCGCTCGAGCTGCTCGAGGGCTCCGAGGGCGAGGCGAAGGCGCGGCTCCTCGCCGGCCTGGCCCGCGGCCGCATGCTCGACGGGCGCTTCGGCGACGCCGTGGACGCCGCGCGGCGCGCGCTCGAAGCCACGGTGGCCGCCGGCATGCGCTCCGCCGAGGGTCACGCCCGCAACACGCTGGGCTTCTCGCTGGCGATGACGGGCGAGGTCGACGACGGCGCGGAGCACCTCCGCGAGGCGATCCGCATCGCGCGCGAGCGCGACGACCTGCCCGACCTCAGCGACGCCTACGTCAACTACTCGGACATGCTCCACATCCTCGGCCGCTCCGACGAGGCCCGGGACATCGCCGCCGAGGGCCGGCGCATCGTCGAGGGCCGCCGGCCGATCGCGGTCACCTGGCTCGACTGCCAGATCGCGGAGTTCGCGTACGACGTCGGCGAGTGGGAGCTGTCGGAGCGCAGCCTGCCCGACGCGCAGCGCTGGAGCGGCATGCACACGCGGGTGAACATCGGGCTCCGCCGCGCGTGGCTGCTCGTCGGCCGCGGCGAGCACGAGGCGGCGACCGCCGTGCTGACCGAGCTCGAGGAGCTGTCCGCGGACTCCAGCGAGCCGCAGTTCGTCGGCCCGGTCGCGGTGCTGGTCGCCGAGCTGCGCCGCCGGGAGGGCGACCTCGAGGCCGCGCGGACCGTCATCGACCGCGGGCTCGACCAGATGGAGTTCTGCACCGACGACGCCGCCCGCGTGGGCGCCGTCGCCGCCGCGGGCGTGACCGTCGAGGCCGACGCCGCCCAGCGGGCGCGCGACCTCGGCGACGACGACGCCGAGTCGGCGGCGCTGCAACGCGTGGACGACCTGCTGGCCCGCGTCGCCGCCGCCGCCACCCGCACGCGGCCGGTCGAGTGCGCGCGGCTCCTCGACGCCCGCGCGGAGTCGAGCCGCGCCGCGGGCCGCGCCGACGCCGCGGCCTTCGCGCGTGCGGCGCGGGCGTGGGAGGAGCTCGGCCGGCCCGAGCCCGCCGCGGCGATGTACTGGCGCGAGGCCGAGGCGCACAGCGCCGCGGGCGACCGCGAGCCGGCCACCGAGGCGGCGCGCGCCGCGCAGGAGATCGCGCTGCGGCTCGGCGCCGGCTGGCTGCGGAGCGAGGTCGAAGGGCTCGCGGCGCGGGCCCGGCTCCCGCTCGGCGGCGATGTCCCGGTCGCCGACGAGGAAGAGGAGCCGGACGACGACGGCTTCGGCCTCACCAGCCGCGAGCGGCAGGTGCTGGCGCTCGTCGCCGAGGGCGCGACGAACCGCGAGATCGGCGCACAGCTCTTCATGGCCGAGAAGACCGCGAGCGTGCACGTGTCGCGGATCCTCTCCAAGCTCAACGTCCGGTCCCGCACCGAGGCGGCGGCCGTGGCGCACCGGAACCGGCTGTCCTAGGCTCCCGTCATGCCTTCGCCAGAGGAACCGCTCACCGGCGGCTGCGCCTGCGGGACCATCCGCTTCCAGGTCACGGCGCCGTTCAAGACCGCGGGCTACTGCCACTGCAAGCGCTGCCAGCGGCGCAGCGGCGCGCTGTGGTCGCTCAACGCCGTCGCCGACGGCGCGTCGCTCGAGATCGTCCAGGGAGCCGAGGCGCTGCGGACCTGGCGGCCCGAGGACGGCAAGCCCAAGTCCTTCTGCGGCGAGTGCGGCGGCCACGTGTTCAGCGGCGAGCCGGGCGACGCGTCGCTCGGCGTGCGCCTCGGCGCGGTCGACGGCGACCCCGGCATCCGGCCGTCGTGGCGCCAGTGGCTGGAGTCCGCGCCCGACTGGGAGCCGATCCCGGACGACGGCACGGAGCGCTTCGCCCGCAGCCGGTTCTAGTGGCGTACCTCTTCGACCTCGACGAGACGCTGGTCGTCGAGGAGCCGGCGGCGGTGGCCGCCTTCGAGGCGACGGCTCGCTTCGCCGCGGCGGCGAGGACGCTCGACCTGGCCGCGCTGGCGGCCGGCGCGCGGTCCCGTGCGCGCGAGCTCTGGTACGCGGCGCCCACCCACCCGTACTGCCGCCGCATCGGGATCAGCTCCTGGGAGGGCCTGTGGTGCCGGTTCGAGCGCGACGAGGCGCTGCGCGCCTGGTCGCCGACCTACCGCCGCGAGGCGTGGCGGCTCGCGCTCGCCGACCAGGGGATCGACGACGCCGACCTCGCCGAGGAGCTCGGTGAGCGGTTCGGCGCCGAGCGGCGCGCCCGCCACGAGACCTTCCCCGAGGTCGAGGCGGTGCTGCGCGAGCTGCCGCGCCCGCTCGCCCTCGTCACGAACGGCGCGTCGTGCCTCCAGCGCGAGAAGCTCGCCGCCTCGGGCCTCGTCTTCGACGTCGTCGTCGTGTCGGAGGAGCTCGGGGTCGGCAAGCCCGATCCGTCGGTCTTCCGCCACGCGCTCGAGCAGCTCGGCGCCGACGAGGGCGTGATGGTCGGCGACAGCCTCGCGCGCGACGTCGACGGCGCGCTCGCCGCGGGCCTGGAGGCCGTCTGGTGCAACCGGGCGGGCGAGCCCCGGCCCGAGGGGCGGGACGACCTGGTCGAGATCAGGACGCTGCGCGAGCTGCTTCACGCGCCGGGCGTGTAGGGCGGCGCCACGCCCCAGCCCCAGCGCGGGACGGGCGCGTGCGCGGCGGGCTGCGCGCCCGGTTGGGAGTTCTGGCGCGCCAACCGCGTGCCCCACTCCGCGTAGCCCATCAGCGCGGCGCGGAACTCGGGATCGTCGGGGAGCGCGGCGAGGTCGGCGGCCTCGCTCAGCAGGGTCACGAAGCGCAGCCGCTGCTCCGCCGTGATGGCCAGGTCGCGGTGCTTGGCGAGCATGTGCTCGTAGCCGCCGAGCCGCTCGGTGTAGCGCGCCGGGCCGCCCATCACCTCGCTCCACCAGGCGGTGACGTGGTCGCGATGCTCCTCGCTGACGGCGCCGCCGAAGAGGCGGGCGAGGTCCGGCTCCTGCTCGACGAGGTCGTAGAACGCGTCGAGCCAGCGCCGGAACGCCTCCTCGCCGCCGGCCCACTCGTAGATCGTCGGGTCCACCGCGGAGAACGCTAGCGGGGTCGCGCCCGTACTCCTTACCTTGAGGGAGATGGAGACGGTCACGGCCCGCGGGCTGGTGAAGACCTACGGAGAGGGTCGCGCGGCTCGCCGCGTGCTCGACGGCGCGGACCTGTCGGTCGAGGCCGGCGAGGTCGTGGCGATCCTCGGCCGCTCCGGGTCGGGCAAGTCGACGCTCCTGCACCTGCTTGGCGGGCTCGACCGGCCGGAGGCCGGGACGATCGAGGTCGCCGGCGAGCGCGTGACCGGGGCCGCCGAGCGCGAGCTGAGCGCGCTGCGGCGGCGGCGCATCGGGTTCGTCTTCCAGTTCTTCCACCTGCTCCCCGAGCTGTCCGGCGAGGCCAACGTGCAGCTCGCCGGCCGGGTGCGCGGCGCGCACCCCGACGCCGTGGTCCGCGCGGGGGAGCTGATCGACCGGCTCGGGCTGCGGGAGGTCGCCGGCGCGCTACCGAGCACGCTCTCGGGCGGCGAGCAGCAGCGGTTCGCCATCGCGCGGGCGCTCGTCAACGACCCCGCGCTGCTCCTGGCCGACGAGCCGACCGGCAACCTCGACGTCGAGGCGGGAGCCGAGGTGCTGCGGCTGCTGCGCGCCGGGGCCGCCGAGGGCCGCGCCGTCGTGATGGTCACGCACGAGGCCGCGGCCGCCGAGATCGCCGACCGCGTGCTGACCCTGCGCGACGGGCGGCTCGTCGCGTGATCTCCCTCGCGCTCGCCGGCCTGCGCGCGCGCCGCGGCCGCACGCTGCTGGCGGCCGTGGGCGTCCTCGCGGCCTCGCTCGTGGTCGGCACGGCGTCGACCGTCGGCTACGGGCTCGCCACCGGCTTCGAGCGCGCGGCCGGGCAGGCCGACCTCCCGGACGTGATCGCGCGCTTCGACGACGAGGGCCGAGACGTGCTCGACGAGCGCGTCGGCGCGCTGCCCAACCTCGCCGCCCGCTCGTACCGCTACGAGCGCAACAACGTGCCGCTGTGGGCGAACGGGCGCCACAACCACCGCGGCGCCACCCACACGGTGCTCGGCGGCCGGCGCGGCTATCTGGTCACCGAGGGCCGCGACCTGAGCGGCGACCCCGGCGAGGTGGTGATCGAGCAGGGCCTCGCCCGCGACTGGGACCTGGCCGTCGGCGACGCGCTGGCCGTCGGCGACCCGGACCGCCCGCGGCGCGTCGTCGGCATCGCGGTGTCGCCGGACAACGTCGCGTACCCGCTGGCGCGCGCCGCCCGCGTGTACCTGCCGGAGCGCGGCGACGAGCCGGCCAATGTCGCGCTGCTGTGGCTCAACGACCGCTCCAAGGCCGACGTCACGCTCACCCAGGCGCGCGCGGTGTCGTTCGGCCTCGGGCGGCTCGAGTTCGTCACGCGCGAGGGCGTCCGGGTGCTGCTCGGGCAGGCGGCCGGGATCGTCATCTCGCTGCTCATCGCCTTCTCGCTCGTCGCGCTCGTGGCCGCGGGCACGATGCTGGCCGCGGGCGCCCATGCCGACGTGCAGCGGCGGCTCGGCGCCTTCGGCGTCCAGCGCGCGATCGGCTTCTCGCCCGCCCGGATCGCCGCGCTGCAGGCGACCGAGGCGGCGGTCGTCGCGATCCCCGCCGCGGCGCTGGGGATCGCGGCCGGCACGCTCGCGGTGGCCGGACCGGCGGGAGCGCTGCTCGCCTCGCTGAACGAGCGCCCGCCCGGCTGGGCGCTGCTCGGGCCGCTCACGCTGGCGCTGGCCGTCGTCGTGGCGATCGTGGTGGCCGCCGCGACGTGGCCGGCGTGGCGCGCGGCGCGGCGCCCGCCGGTCGAGATCCTGCGCGGCGCCCCCGTGCACGCGCCGTCGCGCGGGGGTGGCGGCGGGCTCGCCCTGCTCGGCGCGCGCTTCGCCACGGCGGCCCGCGCGCGCTGGCTCGCGACGGTGGCGACGATCGGCGTGTGCGCCGGCGTCGTCACGCTCATGCTCGCGCTCGCCTCGCTGCTCGAGCGCCTGCGCGACGACCCCGGCACGGTCGGCAAGCGCTACCAGCTCACCGTGCAGCTCGACCCGTCGCGGGTCGGCGAGGTGCGCGCGATCCCGGGCGTCGCCGACGCCGCGCCGCGGACGGTGGTCGACGTCGCCGACTCCTACCGGCTCGACAAGCCGTTCCGGCTCGTCGGCTATCCGGGCGACCACACGGAGTTCGAGGCGCCGCCGCTCGCCGCCGGGCGGCGGGTGCGCGACGCCGGCGAGGTCGAGGTGGGCCTCGGGCTGGCCGACGCGCTCGGGCTGCGGCCGGGGTCGGCGCTCGCCGCCCAGCTCCCGACCGGCGAGGAGGTCCGCTTCCGCGTCGTCGGCGTCGTCCGCGCGCTCGAGAACAACGGCCGCATCGCCTGGACCCGGGCCCCCGGCACCGTGGGCGGTCAGTCCTCTCTTGCCGTCCGGCTCGACGGTGGCGCGGACCGGCCGGCGGTCGAGCGCGCGCTCGAGGCGCTGGGCGCGCCGCCGCAGCGCGTCGGCGGCGCGACGACGCGCAACGCGGCCTTCCTCGGCGTGCTCGCCGCGGTGCTGCGCGGCGTCGGGCTCGCGGTCGGGCTCGTGTGCCTCTACGCGCTCGTGCAGGCGCTGGCGGTGACCGCGCGCGAGCGGCGCGGGGCGGTCGCGCTCCTGCGCGCCTGCGGCGGCGACTGGGTGACCGTGGCGGTCGTCCTGGCCGGCGCCGCCGCGGCGGTCGCGCTGCCGGGAGCGCTGCTGGGGGTCGCGCTCGAGACCGCGGTGCTCGGGCCGCTGGTCGCGCGCCTGGCCGCCGGCTTCGCGTCCCTGCCGATCGCGCCCAGCGCCGGCCAGGTCGTGCTCGTGGTGCTCGGCCTCGTGCTGCTGGCCGGCGTGGCCACCGCGCTGGTCGCCCGCCGCGCCCTCCGGGAGCCGGTCATCGCCGGCCTGCGGGAGGAGTGATGCGCGCCCTCGCGCTGCTCGCGCTCCTGCTCGTGGCCGGCTGCGGCGGCGAAGGCGCCGCGAGCGCGCCGCCGCCGACGTCCACGCTCGAGGCCACGCTGGTCGACCGCGACGGCGACGGCTTCCTCGAGCGCGGTCCCGGCGAGCCGCTCACCGGTCCCGCCGGCGGCCGGGTGCTCGCCACCTTCGGCCAGATCACCGACCCGCACGTGCGCGACGAGGAGTCGCCCGCCCGCGTGCCGTTCCTCGACCGGCTCGGGCCGCCGCTCACGTCCACGTTCCGCCCGCAGGAGGCGTTCTCCACCCAGGTGCTCGACGCGACCGTGCGGGCGCTGCGCCGCGAACGGCCGGAGGCCGTGGTCGTGACCGGCGACATCGTCGACTCCGCGCAGGAGAACGAGCTCGACCAGGCGCTGGCGGTGCTCGACGGCGGCATCGTCGTGCCCGACAGCGGGGCGCCCGGCTACGCGGGGGTGCAGGCGGCGTCCAACCCGGACCCGTTCTACTTCCGGCCCGACACCGACGCCCCGCGCCACCCGGGCGCGCTGGCGGCCGCCCAGCGCCGGTTCCGGGCGAGCGGCCTCGGCGTGCCGTGGTACCCGGCGATCGGCAACCACGACGTGCTCGTGCAAGGCGAGGTCCCGGCCACCGACGCGATCGAGGCGGTCGCCACCGGCGACGAGCTGGTGACCGGCTTCGACCCGTCGTTCCAGCCGCCCAGCCTCGACGAGTCCGACGCGCCCGCGATCGTCAACTCGCTGCTCACGCAGGGCGGCGTGTTCGGCGACGCCGAGCGGGTTCCCGCCGACCCCGGGCGCCGGCACGTCGACCCGGTGGAGCGGCTGGCGGCCGCCGCCGGCGTCGCGCCGGTCGACGGCAGGCTCGACTACACGTTCGAACTCGGCCCGTCCGTGCGCGGCGTCGTGCTCGACACGGCGGCCCGCGAGTTCGGCTCCCGCGGGCGGGTCACCGCCGCGCAGGTGGCGTGGCTGCGGCGCCAGGTCCGCGGCGACCGCTGGACGGTCGTGTTCGCCCACAACCCGCTCGAGAGCTCCGAGGGCGGCGAGGCGGCGCTGCGCGTGCTCGACCGCGCGCCGCGCGTGGCCGCCGTGGTGGCCGGCAACCGGCACCGCAACACGATCGAGCCGCGTGACGGCTACTGGCTGATCGGCACGTCCTCGCTCGCCGACTTCCCGCAGCAGGCGCGCATGCTCCGGCTGCGCGAGGGCCTGGACGGCGGCGCCGTCCTCGAGACCTGGATGGTCGACCACGACGGGCGCGGGCTCGCCGGAACCGCCCGCGAGCTCGCGTACCTCGACGCCCAGGGCGGGCGGCCGCAGGGCTTCGCGGGGCGCCGAACCGACCGCAACGCGCGGCTGATCGTGCAACCGTAGGAGCGATGCCTCGACTCCTCCTCGGCGCGTTCTTCCTCGCGGCCGGGCTCCTCCACTTCCTCAGGCCGAAGCCGTACGTGGCGATCGTCCCCGAGGCGCTGCCGCGCAAGCTCGAGCTCGTCTACGCGAGCGGCGTGGCCGAGATGGCGTGCGGCGCCGGGGTGCTCGGCGAGCGCACGCGACGGGTCGCCGGCTGGTGGCTGATCGCGACGCTGCTCGCGATCTTCCCGGCCAACGTGAACATGGCCGTCAACGCCGAGCGCTATCGCTTCGTGCGGCCGTGGCTGCTGTGGGCGCGCCTGCCGGTGCAGGGCGTGCTCATCGCGTGGGTGTGGCGGGTCGCAGTGCGCTGAGCACGCGCGGGTGCAGGGCCGGGTTCGCGGCCACGACACCGCGGCCGGAGGCGGTCCGGACGCCGTCGAAGTCGCTGAACACCCCGCCCGCCTCCTCGACGATCAGCTGCACCGGGAGCAGGTCCCAGAGGAAGCCGCGCGGCGAGAGGGCGACGTCGACCGCGCCCTCGGCGAGCAGCATCGGCGCGAGGAACGACTCGAAGCCGCCGCTCAGGCGCGCGGCCCGCAGCAGCGGCGTCGCGTCGATCTCGAAGCCGAGGAAGAGGTTCGCGTGGGCGACGAACGCGTCCTCGACCCGCTCGACCGCCGACACCGCGATCGGCCGCCCGTCGCGGAACGCGCCGCCGCCGCGCTCGGCCCACCAGCGCCGCCGCAGCGCGGGAGCCGATACCACGGCGACGAGCGGCCCTGCCTCGTCCTCGAGCACGATCAGCGTGCCCCACACCGGGATGCCGCGGGCGAACCACTCGGTCCCGTCGAGGGGATCGAGCACCCAGCGCCGCGCGCCGGCGCCCATCTCCCCCAGCTCCTCGCCGAGCACGCCGTCGTCCGGCCGCTCGGCGGCCAGCCGGTCGCGGAGCATCCGCTCGACGGCGTGGTCGGTGGCGGTCACCGGCGTCCCGTCGGCCTTCGCCGTCGCGCGCTCGCCGCGGTCGAAGGCCGGCAGCGTCAGCGCATCGGCCTCGTCGGCGAGCGCCAACGCGAGGGCGAGGTCGCCGGGCATCGCCGCACCTTAGCCGGGGGGTCTGACCCCTTGAGCCGGAGTGACTCAAGGGGTCTGACCCCTTTGGTTAGGCCGCTACGGGGACCGGGTCGAGCTCGCCGCGCTGCGCCGCCTCGGCGTGCTCGCGGGAGGCGCGGCCGGAGACGAGCACGACCGCGAGGATCGCGCCCGCGATCGCGAAGCCCGCGCCGACCAGGAACGCCGCCTGGAAGCCCTCGGTGAGGGCCGACGGGACGGCCTGCCCGGCGGCGATCGCGTCATCGGTGCGGCTGTTGGCGATCGTGGCCAGGATGGCCAGCCCGAGCGCGCCGCCGATCTGCTGCGACGTGTTGATGAGCCCCGAGGCGAGGCCCGCCTCGTGCGGCTCGACGCCGCTCACGGCGGCCACGGTCATGGACACGAAGGCCAGGCCGAGGCCGACCGCGGCGAGCAGCGACGGGAACAGGATGTCGCCGACGAAGGTGCCGCCGGGCGACACCTGCGAGAACCAGAGCAGCCCCGCGGCCGTCACGAACAGGCCGGTGACCAGCACCGGCTTGAAGCCGAAGCGCGTCACGAGCGGCGCGCTCCCGCCCGCGGCGAAGATGATCCCCGCCGCCAGCGGCAGGTAGGCGAGCCCGGCCTCGAGCGCCGAGAACCCGAGCACCTGCTGCATGTACAGCGAGATGAAGAAGAACATCGAGAACAGCGCCGCGGCGATCAGCACGGCCGACACGTTGATGCCGGTGATCGTGCGGATCCGGAAGATGCCGGGGAACGGCATCAGCGGAGCGTGCGACCGCCGCTCGATCACGTAGAACGCCCCGATCAGCGCCAGCGACAGGCCGCCGAGCCCGAGCGTCTGCAGCGACGCCCAGCCGGCGTTGTTGGCGTCGACGAGCGTGTAGACGAGCAGCGAGAGACCGGCGGTCACGGAGAAGGCGCCCGCGAAGTCGAAGTGCCGCACGCCCTCGGTGCGCGACTCGGGCAGCAGGCGCGGCGCCAGCGCGGCGGCGGCGAGGCCGACCGGCACGTTGACGAACAGCACCCACTCCCAGCCGGCCCACTCGGTGAGCATGCCGCCGAGCAGGACGCCGACCGCGCCGCCGGAGCCGGCCACCGCGCCCCACACGCCCATCGCCTTGTTGCGCTCGGAGCCCTCCTCGAAGAGGACGGTCACGAGCGACAACGCGGCCGGCGAGAGCAGCGCGGCGCCGAGGCCCTGGATGGCCCGGGCGATGATCAGCTGGGTCGAGCTCTCGGCGAGACCGCCCGCCAGCGAGGCGAGCGCGAAGATGATGAGACCGGCCATGAACAAGCGCCGTCGACCGAGGAGGTCGGCCATGCGCCCGCCGAGCAGCAGGAAGCCGCCGAACACGAGCACGTAGGCGTTGACGACCCACGAGAGGTCGTCCTGGGAGAAGTTGAGGTCGGCGCCGATGGACGGCAGCGCGACGTTGACGATCGACGCATCGAGGATGACGACGAACTGGGCGGCAGCCAGCAAGGCCAGCGCGACCCACTTGCTGGGGGAAGCGGACATCGGGAAGAAGCTCCTGGGGAGGAAGGGAGGTAGGGCCCTGGCTGACCTGCCAGGTATCGGATCTGGAACCTGAACTCCGGTTTCGTTTCTGTACGATACGGAATTGACGTTCCGGTTGTCAACCCCTAGATTGAGAAATTGACAATGGTCCCCGCCACAGCCGAGAAGCCCCTCCGCGCCGATGCGCGGCGCAACCGCGAGAAGGTGCTGGCCGCCGCCCGCGCGGTGTTCGCCGAGCAGGGCGTCGACGCCCAGATGGACGACGTCGCCAGGCGCGCCGACGTCGGCGTCGGCACCGTCTACCGCCACTTCCCCACGAAGGACGCGCTGCTGAACGCGCTCAGCGACGAGCTGTTCGCCGTCGTCGCCGTCTACACCCGCAACCTGCTCACGCTCGACGATCCGTGGGAGGCCTTCACCCGCGCCATGTGGTTCGGAGCGGAGAAGACGGCCGGCGACCGCGCGTTCTCCGAGATCATGGCCGCCTCGAGCGCGATGCCGCCGCGCTCGTGTCCCGGCAAGGAGGACCTCTTCGTCACGGTCGCCGAGATGATGGACCGCTGCAAGGCCGCCGGGAAGATGCGGCCCGACGCGATGGTCGACGACATCGGGCTGCTGATGTGCGGCGTCGGCACCGCCAGCCAGATGGAGCACCCGGTGCCCGACGCCTGGCGCCGGCACCTGGCGATCATGCTCGACGGTCTCCGCGCAGAGGCCGCGAGCAGTCAGCTGCACGGCTAACGTGTGCGCGCATGAGCGCGCCAGAAGCCACCGACCCCGAACTCCAGGCGGTCGCCTGGGACCTCGATCCCCTGCTCGACGGAGGCGCCGGGGACCCGGACGCCGCCGTCACCGGCATGGTCGCCGAGGCGCAGCAGCGCGCGGACGCCTTCGCGGCGAGCTACGCCGGCAGGATGGCCGAGCTCGACGGCGCCGGGCTCGTCGCCGCGATGCGCGAGCTGGAGGCGCTGCAGGAGCTGCTCGGCCGCGCCGGCTCGTACGCGGTGCTCAACTTCTCCGGCGACACGGCCGACCCTCTCCGCGGCGCGCTGCTCCAGAAGCTCCAGGAGGGCGCGACCGGGATCGAGACGACGCTGCTCTTCTTCGAGCTCGAGTGGGCGGCGCTCGACGACGACCGCGCGGAGGAGCTCCTCGCGACCCCCGAGCTCGACTTCGCCCTCCACCACCTCCGCACCGCGCGCCGCTACCGCCCGCACCTGCTCTCGGAGCCCGAGGAGAAGATCCTCGCCGAGAAGGCGCTGACCGGCCGCACGGCGTGGACGCGCCTGTTCGAGGAGCAGGCCTCGGCGATCACGGTCGAGCTCGAGGAGGGCGAGGTCTCGCTCGAGGTCGCGCTCTCGAAGCTCTTCGCGCCCGACCGCGAGGTCCGCCGCGACGCCGCCGAGCGCGTCACGCAGGCGCTCCAGCCCGGCCTGCGCACGCGCGCCTACGTGCTCAACACGCTGCTCGCCGACAAGATGGTCGAGGACCGGCTGCGCCACTACCCGCACTGGCTGGCGAGCCGCAATCTCGCCAACGAGGCCTCCGACGAGTCGGTCGAGGCGCTCGTGACCGCCGTCCGCAACCGCTACGAGGTCCCGCGCCGCTGGTACCGCCTCAAGGCGCGGCTGCTCGGCCTCGACGGCCTCGCCGACTACGACCGCATGGCCGCGGTCACCCAGGAGCAGGAGCAGGTGCCGTGGTCGGCCGCCAAGGAGACCGTGCTCAGCACCTACGGCGCCTTCTCGGACGAGCTCGGCTCGCTCGTGCAGCGCTTCTTCGACGAGTCGTGGATCGACGCGCCGGTGCGCCCGAACAAGCGCGGCGGCGCGTTCTGCGCCTACACCGTCCCGTCCTCGCACCCGTACGTGCTCCTCAACTACACGTACACGCGCCGCGACGTCCTCACGCTCGCGCACGAGCTGGGCCATGGCGTGCATGCGGCGCTCGGCTCGCGCCAGGGCGTCTTCCACATGGCGACGCCGCTGACCATGGCCGAGACGGCCAGCGTGTTCGGCGAGACGCTCGTCTTCGGCCGCCTGCTCGAGGCCGCCGAGACGCCGGAGTCGCGCCTGGCGCTGCTCGCGGAGAGCATCGAGGGCTCGATCGCCACGGTCTTCCGCCAGGTCGCCATGAACCGCTTCGAGCACCTCGTCCACACCGCGCGGCGCGAGACCGGCGAGCTGGCGGTCGAGCGGATCGGCGAGCTGTGGGCCGAGTCGCAGACCGAGCTGCTGGGCGACGCCGTCGAGGTCACCGACAACTACCGCAGCTGGTGGTCCTACGTGCCCCACTTCATCGGCACGCCCGGCTACGTGTACGCCTACGCCTACGGGCAGCTGCTCGCGCTCGCCGTCTACGGCCGGTACGAGGAGCAGGGCGAGAGCTTCGTGCCCTCGTACCTGGACCTGCTCAAGGCCGGCGGCTCGCGCAGCCCGGAGGAGCTGGGGCAGATCGTCGGCGTCGACCTCGCCGACCCGGGCTTCTGGGACCGCGGGCTCGACATCGTGGAGCGCCAGCTCGACGCGGCGGAGGCCGCCGCGAAGGAATCCGGGCGGATCTAGCCGCCCGCGATCCGCTCGGTGAAGTTCTGGCCGCCGTCGTCGGAGGCCAGCAGCGTCCCGTCGATCAGGGCCACGTAGACGGTCCCGTCCCCGGTGACCGTCATCGCCTGCGGCTCGCCGCCGGTCGAGCCGCGGTCCTCCCAGGTCATGCCGCCGTCGGTGCTGACCTTGACCGGCCCGCCCGGATCGATGCGGAACAGCTCGCCGTCCTCGGTCCAGGCGAAGCGCGAGTTGGGCGTCGGGTCGCGCTGGCGCCAGCTCTCGCCGCCGTCCTCGGACACGAAGATCCCGCGCTCGGTGCTCCCGACCCAGCGGCGCGGATCGCCCGGGTCGACCTCGAGCGCCACGAGCGGCATCGGCGCGGCCTTCGTGGCGAACGTGCGCCCGTCGTCGTCCGACACGAGCACCTGCGCCTGCTGGAACAGCGCCGCGACGATCTCGTCGCCGGACGGCTCGATGGTGTGGAAATCGGCCCGCCCGAGCTCGGACACGGACTCCCACGTCTTCCCCGCGTCGGACGACCGGATCAGGCCCAGCGCCTGCGGGAGCGACTCGCCCGCGCCGGGATGGCCGGAGCCGAGCAGCTCGTCCGGTCCCGTGAAGCGCACGACCAGGCTCTCCGACACCTTGCCGGAGCCGTCCGGGGTCTCGAGCGTGCCCTGCAGGCGCTCGGGCTCAGAGCCGCCCTCGGGGATCGTGAAGAGCCCCGTGTTGGTGGCCATGAACAGCGTCTTGTCGGCCGGGTTCTCGGTCAGAGAGCCGATGATCGGGGGATCGCCGTCGGGGTCGACCCAGGGCACGGCGAGCCCGGCGGCGTCGGCGCTCCCGCCGTCGCCGCCGTCGTCGCCGCAGCCCGCGATCAGGGCGCAGACGAGCCCAAGAACGATCCAGAACCTCACGACTCCCCCTCGCTCAAACCGCGGTCGATGGTACTCACAGGCCGCCGCGCCGAGCCTTACCCGCGGGTGCGAAGCCGCCTGTGCGGCGGGCCGAAAAGGGAGCCGTGTCCACTGCTTCGACAACTGTTCCTTCGGGGAGTAGGCACTTCCATGGGTGCCCCCTAGTCTCCAGCGCAGCAGTTTCGGTTACACAGCACTCGCCCGGTCACGGGCCGAGGTGGGACCCGCCCCGCCCGCCAGGGGCGGGTCCCACCTGGGTCCATGGTCAGGCCCTTTCAAAAAATCCCGGTGCCCCGGCGCAAGATGCGCCGGCGACCGGCGCGTGATCGTCTTGCGTCGCACGATGCGACGCTGATCCGTGCCCGACTCGCCCCGGAACATTGTCGCCGGCACCGGCGCGCCAGCATCTGGCGTGCCATCCCATTACGCTAGAAGACGGTGCGGTGCTACGCGACAGTGAGCAGAGCATGAGGTTCCAGGATGCAGCGGCCTGCCTTGGGGCGCGTGTGCGCGAGTTGCGCCACGAGCGTGGGCTCACGCTGAAGGCGCTCGGTCGCCAGGCCGGCCTCTCCCATCCGTTCCTGAGTCAGCTCGAGCGCGGTCTCGCGCGGCCGAGCGTCGGCTCGGTGGAGCGGATCGCCGAAGCCCTCGACGTGCCGGTCAGCGCGCTGTGGGCCACTCCTCGCACCGAGGCGGTGAGCGTGGTGCGCTCCGGCGAGGGCAGCGTGTCGGCCCATCCCGAGCGCGGCGCGCCCGGCGGCGTGCGCGCGCTCTCGGACGACTCGACGCTGCGCGTGCGCGAGTGGTCGGGCGGCGCCCGGTCGTGGCCCGCCGAGGCCGAGACGACCTCCGGCGACGTGTTCGTCTACGTCGTGCGCGGAGCGATCGAGGTCGATCTCGACGGCACGGTCCACGTGCTCGCCGCCGGCGACGCGCTGCGCTTCGACGGCGCCGTGCGGCACCGGCTGCGGCGCAGCGGGCCGGCCAGCACGCGCGTCCTCTACGTCGCCGCGGGCTGACGCAGCCGGTAGAGCGCGCCGTTGGCGAGCTCCGGCACGCGCCGTGACGTGATCTCCCAGTCGCGCGCGGCCGCCTCGAGGAAGCGCCCGGCCGCGACGCGGCCGGGATCGGCAAGCCAGACCTCGGGCCCGAGGCGCGGGAGCAGCGGCAGCAGCGCCTCGCCGTTGCGGGCCTCGTAGAGCACGTCGGAGGCGAGCACGAGGTCCCACGGCGCGCGCTCGAGCAGCGGCCCCGGCTCGGTCCACGAGCACACGAGCGTCTCCAGCGCCGCGTCGTTGCGCTCGGCGTTGGCCGCGGTCATGGCGACGGCGTCCGGCGACCAGTCGGTGGCCAGGACGCGACCGCCCGCCAGCGCGGCGGCGATGCTCGGCAGCCCGAGCCCGCAGCCGAGCTCGAGCGTCCGCGCGCCGCGCAGCGCGCGGGCCGCGACCGAGCGGGCGAGCGCCAGCGAGCTCGGCCACAGCTCGGCCCAGTACGGCAGGAACTCCTCGCGGTCGAACGCCTCGTCGCTGAGCAGCGCCTCGGCGTCCCGCGGGCGCAGCAGGCGCAGGTCGCGGCCCTTGACCGCGACCACCTCCTCGACGAGGTCGTCCATGGACGTGGTTGTATCCGGTCATCGCCCGAGCCGATTCACGCGTGACCAGCATCGACGTGGCCCGCCGGGCCGGCGTGTCGCAGTCGACGGTGTCGCTCGTGCTGTCCGGGAAGTCGGCGGGCCGCATCTCGGCCAGGACCGAGGCGGCCGTGCGCGAGGCGGTCGAGGAGCTGGGCTACCGGCCCAACGTGGCGGCGCGCGCCCTGCGCACGGGCACGGCCCGGACCATCGGCCTCGTCGTCACGGACGTGACGCACCCGTTCTTCGGGCCGGTCCTGCGCGGCGCGCAGATCGCGGCGTGGCGCGCGGGCTACGCCGTCGCGCTGGTCGACGCCGCCAACGACCCCGACCGCGAGCTCGAGTCGTTCGAGGCGCTGCGCGCCGGTCCGGTCGACGGCTTCCTCTTCTTCACGGTCGACCCGCCGGAGACGACCGGCGAGCACATCGTCGCGCTCGAGGTCTCGCCGCCGGGCATGGCGTCGGTCCGCTTCGACACCGAGCGCGGGACCGCGCTCGCCCTCCGGCACCTGCTCGACCTCGGCCACACGCGGATCGGGCACCTGGGATCGGAGCTCGACGCCGAGACGTTCCGGCTCCGGCGCGAGACGGTCCTCTCGCTCGTGGGCGACAGCGGGCCGTACGCCCGCGCGGCGTTCCGGTTCGAGGACGCCTGCCGCGGCGCGCTCGAGCTGCTCGACGCGCCGGAGCGGCCCACAGGGGTGGTCTGCGACGACGACGTCCTGGCCGGCGGCGTCTACCTCGCCGCCCGCGAGCGCGGGCTGCGGATCCCCGGCGACCTCTCGGTGGTCGGGTTCGACGACCTCCCCTTCGCGCAGGTGTTCGAGCCGCCGCTGACCACGATCCGGATCGACCCGGCGGCGCTGGGGAGCGAGTCCTTCGAGGTGCTGGACGCGCTGATGAACGGCGAGACCGCGCCGCCGAGCCGGATCCTGCCGGTCGAGTTCGTCGAGCGCGGATCGACCGCCCCGCCGGGCTGAGAACCGGCTTTGTGAAGTTCTCGCGAAGCTGCTTGAACTTCTCCGTCATACGTATTACGCTCATTCGTATGACCCATCGTCTCCTCCTCATCGCCGGGCTGCTGGCGCTCACCGTGTTCGGTGGGCTCCAGGTGGCATCGGCCGCACCGGAGCGGCGCGCGGTCGTGGTGGTGGACGCAGCGGCCGGACCGGCCGCGCTCGCCGAGGCCGAGGCTGCCGTGGAGGCAGCCGGGCCCCAGGTGCAGCTGCGCGTCCCCCGTACTTCGACCGAGCAGCTCTCGGTGACCCACTACTTCGCCGCACGGGGCTACGCCCGCGTCGTCGGCGTCGGCCTGGATCGGCAGAACGCCGTCGATCCCGTGGCACACAGGTTCCCGCGCACCGAGTTCGTGGCCACGGAGCCCGGACAGGTCGCGCAGGCGCTCGCGGACTAGCGTCCGCGGGCGCCGCGTTGGGACCGCTAGCTTGAGAGGGGACGTATCCCTGCCGTGCGCCTCGGTCTCCTCCTGATCCTCCTCGCCCTCGCCCTGCCCGCGGTCCTGCTGGCGGCGCCGGGAGAGCGGAAGGAGCCGCCGGCCCCACCGCGGATCCAGCTCCTGCCGCCGGTCGCCACCTCGCCGCCGGCGCCGCTCCCGCCCGTGGCGACCCCGGCGCCGCTGCCGCGCTCCCGCGCGGCCGGCGCCCCCTGGCGCGGGCGTCTCGTGCACGGGCGCGAGCTGCCGGCGCGCGGCGAGGGCTACGTGACCTGGGACCCGATCCGCAAGCACGTCGGCAACCGCGCGTGGCGCCGCTGGGGCACCGACCGCCTGCTGCGCACGCTCCAGCGCGTGCTGGCCGGCTACGCGCGCAGCCACCCCGGCGCGCCGCCGGTCCTCGTCGGCGACCTCTCACGGCCGCGCGGCGGCGACTTCGGCCCGCAGTACGGCGGCATCGGCCACGCGTCGCACCAGAACGGCCTCGACGCCGACGTGTACTACCCGCGAAGCGATGGCCGGCTGCGGGCGCCGCGACGCGCCGACCAGGTCGACCGCGCGGCGGCGCAGGAGCTCGTCGACGCCTTCGTGGCCGAAGGTCCCGAGTACGTGTTCACCGGCCCCTCGCTCGGCCTCCGCGGCCCGCGCGGAGTGGTCGAGGTGCTCGCCAACCACGACGACCACCTGCACGTGCGGCTCAGGGGCTAGGCGTCGGGGCGGCGGGGAGCCGACGGTCGAGCTCCTCGCGCACGTCCTGCTGGATTCCGTCGAAGTTGCGGTTGAGCTCGCGCTCGACCCGTCGGACCTCGCTGTCGAGCTGGTCCTCGACCTCGCTGCCGGCGGCCATGAACATCAGCGCCACGCCGCCGAGGACGACGGCCGCGAAGACGGTGAGCATCGCGGCGATGGCCGCCAGCCCGGTCCTGCGGCGGAACGAGCTCCCGCAGTAGGGGCAGCGCCGCCCGTCCTCGTAGGAGATGCGCGCGCAATGCGGGCACACGCGCTGGACGGCCACTTGATCCACACCGGCAGCGTATGCGTATCGTCGATGCGATGTCCCGCCTCGCTCTCGTCACCGGCGCCTCGACCGGGATCGGCCGCGCCACCGCCTTCCACCTCGCCGGTCTGGGCTTCCACGTCCTGGCCGGCGTCCGCGACCCGGCGGACGCGCCCGACGGCATCGAGCCCCTGCGGCTCGACGTCACCTCCGAGGCGGACGTCGCCGCGGCGGCCGAGCGCGTCGGCCGCGAGCTGCACGTGCTGGTCAACAACGCCGGGATCGCCGTCAGCGGCCCGGTCGAGGTGGTGCCCGTGGAGGAGTGGCGGCGCCAGCTCGAGGTCAATCTGCTCGGGCAGATCGCGGTGACGCGCGCAATGCTCCCGGCGGTGCTCAACGCCCGCGGCCGCGTGATCAACATGAGCTCGATCGGCGGCCGGGTCGCGAACCCGCTGTTCGGGCCGTACTCGGCCTCCAAGTTCGGCCTCGAGGCGGTCAGCGACGCGCTGCGGCGCGAGGTCGGCCCGCACGGCGTGCGGGTGGTGAGCATCGAGCCGGGCGGCATCGCGACGCCGATCTGGGGCAAGGGCACGGACGACGCCCGCCGCATCACCGCCGGCATGTCCCCCGAGCAGGAGAAGCGCTACGCCGGCGTGGTCGCGGGCGTGACGAAGATCGTCGAGCGCCTCGAGAAGGAGGGACTCCCGCCGGAGGCCGTGGCCGAGGCGGTGGGCCGCGCCGTGACGGCGCGGCGCCCGCGCGCCCGCTACGTGGTCGGGCGCGACGCCAAGGTCCAGGCGGTCGCGGCCCGGCTCCTGCCGGACCGCGTGATGGATGCGCTGATCCGCCGCGCGACTACTTGAGCCGGTAGATCATGCGAGCGCGCGTGAGGTCGTACGGCGAGACCTCGACGCGGACGCGATCGCCCGGGTTCACGCGGATGCGGGCGCGGCGCATGCGGCCGGCCATGTGAGCGAGCACGGAATGCCCGTTGTCGAGCGTGACGCGGAACATCAGGTTGGGCAGGGACTCCTCGACGAGCCCCTCGAGGGAGAGCTTCTCTTCGACGGCCATGGCTGTCACCTCCGGATTTCGATGGGTACGAGCGCCGAGAGCGCCGCCCGGACGGGCGGCAGGCGCTCGGAAGTTCTGAAGCGGAGCCCGGTTGGCGCCATGGGCGGCCAGGGCTCTCGCGGCTCATTACATGGTAGCTGCCGCGACCGGCCGTGCAGCCGCCGCGCGGAACTCGAACGCCTCGGTGCGCGCCGCCTGCGCGCGATCGAGCACGGTGACCGACGACCAACCCTCGCCCACCGGGCCGCGGGCGAGCAGCGAGCGCCAACGCGCCACCTGGCGGTCCATCTCGTCGCTCGGGACCATGCGCCCGCGCCGCCGCTGGCCGGCCTCGGCCTCGCCGCGCCCCGCGTCGAGCAGGACGAGGTGGGCCGAGCGGCCGCGCAGGGCGGCCAGGACGGCGATCAGCCGGCGCGCGCCGGCGTGCGTCCCGCGCGAGTGGATGACCACCGGGCGGCGGCCGGCGATCGCCGCGGCGATCCGCGCGTAGTGCCCGGGGTAGAGCAGCCGGCGGCGGCCCGCCTCGCGGCGGTCGTCGGTGTCCACCACGCGCACGCGGTCGCGATCGACCGCGCGCCGGATCAGCGTCGTCTTGCCGGCGCCGGGCACGCCGGCGACCACGACGACCGCATCGCTGGGGAAGGACAGCTGCACGCGTCCATGGTGGCTACGAAACGTAAGCGCCTGATCAGCGCGGGCGCAGGCCGAGCAGCAGGCGGTCGAGGGCCTCGGCGAGCACCTCGTCGAGCGGGGCGTCCCCGAGCATGCCGTTGTTGGCCAGCGACGCGATGCCCTGCAGCGTGGCCAGCGCCACCGTGCCGCCGCGCTCCGGGTCGCCGCCCTCGATCTCGCCCTGCGCCTGGCCGGCGACGAAGAGGGCGAGCGGCGCCGCGAACGCCCGGTCGGCGGCCTCGCGCACCGGATCGGCGCTGTGCTTGCCGGCGAACATCAGCTCGAGCAGCGCCGCGTGCTCCGTGGCGAACCGCACGTAGGAGGTCGCGAAGGCCCCGAGCTGGTCGCGCCACGCCGGCCCGGCGCCGGCGATCGCCTCCTCCATCTCGCGCCCGAGACGGGCGAAGCCCTCCTCGGCCAGGGCGTCGAGCAGCGCCTGGCGGTCGGCGAAGTGGCGGCGCGGCGCGGCGTGGCTGACGCCGACGTCGCGGGCCAGCTCGCGGAGGGAGAGCCCGGCGACCCCGCGCTCGGACAGCGTGCGCTCGGCGCGGTCCAGCAGGGCGGCGCGCAGGTTCCCGTGGTGGTAGGTGCGCGTGGCCATGCACGGCAGGATAACCGAATGTAGGCGTTGACATCATTGTTGTCATCGACTACATTGTCTCGCATGGCTACGAAATGGACCGCATCAGACCTCCCGCCCCTCGACGGGCGCACGTTCGTCATCACCGGCGCCAACAGCGGCATCGGCCTCACCACGGCGCGGGCCTTGGCCGGGACGGGCGCTCGTGTCGTGCTCGCCGTCCGCGACCCGGCGCGGGGCGAGCAGGCGGCGGCGACGATCCCGGGCCAGACCGACGTCCGCCCGCTCGATCTCGCCGACCTCGCCTCCGTTCGCGCGTTCGCCGCCGACTGGGACGGCGAGATCGACGTGCTGATCAACAACGCCGGCGTGATGGCGACGCCCGAGCGCCGCACCAAGGACGGCTTCGAGCTGCAGATCGGCACGAACCACCTCGGCCACTTCGCGCTGACCAACCTGCTGCTCCCGCACGTGACCGACCGCGTGGTCTCGGTCGCGTCGGGCGCCCACCGGATGGGCTCGATCCGGCTCGACGACCTCAACTGGGAGCAGGGCAGCTATCACCGCTGGCGCGCGTACGGGCAGTCCAAGCTCGCGAACCTGCTGTTCACGCTCGAGCTGCAGCGGCGGCTCGCGGACTCCGGCCGCCGGGCCGTCGCGGCCCACCCGGGCTACTCGGCCACGCACCTCCAGGGGCACACCGAGAGCACCCTGCAGAACGCGGTGTTCGCGGTCCTCAACCGCGTCGTCGCGCAGAACGACGAGATGGGCGCGCTGCCGACGCTCTACGCCGCCACGCAGGACATCCCCGGCGCGAGCTACGTCGGCCCGGACAGCCGGTTCGAGACGGTCGGGCACCCGGCGCTGGTGGGACGCAGCGGCGCGGCGAGCGACGAGACCACGGCGCGGCGGCTGTGGGAGCTCTCCGAGAAGCTCACCGGCGTGACATCTCCGGTCGAGGTCGCCGGCGCTTCCGCCACTCCCTGACGGCGATCACGATCGCCACGAGGAGCGGCCCCCAGTACTTCGCCGCCTCCAGGATCGCCTTGACCCATCCCGGCAGCTCCGGCAGGTCGATGTCCGGGAACGGGATCGACGGGAGGTCCGGGAACGGGATGGCGGGGAGGTCGATCGGGATGTCGATCGAGATCTCGGGCAGGAAGTTCAGGAGCAGGCCGATGCCGAGCAGCGGCACGAGCAGCTTGCCCACGGCCTTGGCCACGTGGCGGGCCGCGTAGAGGCCCGGCCGCTCCCGCTTGAACTCCTCGCGCCTGGCCGCGCGGCTGCCGGGCTCGGGCTCGAGCGGGACCGGCTCGGCGTCGCCGGCCGTGAGCGTCGCGGAGGTGATCGAGGAGCCGTGCCAGGCGAGCTTCGCGGTCACCTCCAGCCCGTCGTGGATCACCGTGATCGGCGAGCCCTGCTTCTTCGTGTGGGCGACCTCGTCACCGTCGACGTACAGCCGCACGGTCTCGCCCGACCACTGGCTCTCGCAGTCGATCTCCAGCCGCCGCCCGCCATGGTCGATGCCCCAGCGCGTCGCCATGGCGCTGAAGGTACAAGTGTCGGAGACCGACGGCTGGGTATTAGGGCACCCTAATGCGACGATGCATCACAGCGCTCGCGCTGGCCGTCTTCGCCATCGGCTGCGGCAGCGACGAGCAGACGACAGACCAGGGATCGGTGACGATCCAGCACAAGTTCGGCGAGACGACGATCGACGCGGAGCCGGAGCGCGTGGTCGCGGTGGGCTTCAACGACCAGGACTTCGCCCTGGCGCTCGGGGTCAAGCCGGTGGGCGTCCGCCAGTTCCAGGGCGGCATCGACATCACCGGGCGCCCGTGGGCCCAGGACGAGCTGGCCGGGGCGTCGCCCGAGATCATCGGGGCCGAGGAGCTCGAGTACGAGAAGATCGCCGCGCTCCGGCCGGACCTGATCCTCGGCGTGTACTCCGGGCTCACCGAGAAGGACTACAAGACCCTCTCCAAGATCGCCCCGACGGTCGCCCAGACGGACGAGTACGACGACTACGGCATGCCGTGGCAGGAGCAGGCGCAGATGAGCGCGGAGGCGCTCGGGGTCGAGCAGAAGGGCGCCGCGGTGGTCGACGACGTCGAGCGCCAGGTGGCCGAGGCGCGCGAGGCGCACCCGGAGTTCGAGGGCCGCTCGTTCGTCCTGGCCGCGGTCAACGGCGGCAAGGTCTACGTCTACAGCTCCGAGGACCTGCGCTCGCGCTTCTTCGAGTCGCTCGGCTTCAAGACGCCCGCGGAGGTCGACGAGCTGACGGGCGAGAGCTTCTTCGCCGAGGTCAGCGGCGAGAACCTCTCGATGCTCGACCAGGACCTGCTCGTCGTCTACGGCGCGCCGAAGGACATCGAGGGGCTGCCCCTCGCGGGGCGGATGAAGGCCGTGAAGGAGGGCCGCGTGGTCTACCTCGACCAGACCGGCGACTTCGCCAACGCGCTCGGGTTCTCCAGCCCGCTGAGCCTGCCGTACGTGCTCGACGAGGGCGTGCCGGCCGTGGCCGACGCGGTCGACGGCGACCCCGGCACCGAGGTGCAGCCGTTCAGGTGAGAACGACGAAGCCCCCGGCGGTAACCGGGGGCTTCATGAGGTGGAGACGGTGGGAATCGAACCCACGTCCGCGACCGCGCTAAAGACGGCGTCTACGAGCGTAGCCGGCGCTCTAAATCTCGCCCCCCACTCGCCAACGCCGGCGGGGTTGTGGGCGGCCAGCCTCGAAAATGTCCCCCGGACGGCTGAGACAGACCGGCCAGGGTGAGCCTGCTATTTGAGTCGGCCGATCCCGCCGCAGGCTGCGGGGGCCGACATCACATACCTAGTGTCAGCTAGGCAGCGAGAGCGAAGGCGTGAGCCTTCTCAGTGCTGGTATCCGCACTTATGGTTTTTCCGGGGTTTTACGAGGCCTCCGGAACCTCGACTCGCAACCGCCCCTGCGAACCGGCCACGTCGAAGCCGTGTCGTCCCCAGGGGTCTATGTTCGCTGTTCATTGTAGAGGTCGACGGATGGAGCATTGATGCGGACCTTCGACGTCGTGGTGATGGGAGCGGGACCGGCGGGTGAGGTCGCGGCGGGGCGGCTGGCCGATCGCGGCCTGAAGGTCGCGATCGTCGAGGACCGGCTCGTCGGCGGCGAATGCTCCTTCTGGGCCTGCATGCCGTCCAAGGCCCTGCTGCGACCGTACGAGGCGCTGGCCGAGGCGCGCCGCATCCCGGGCGCGGCGGAGGCGATCACGGGCGAGCTGGACCTCGCGGCCGTGCTCGCGCGCCGCGACGAGGTCATCCACGACCTCGACGACTCGGAGCAGCTCCCGTGGCTGGAGGAGCGCGACATCGCGCTGCTGCGCGGCGTGGCCGTGCTCACCGGCGAGCGCCGGCTGCGCGTCGGGGACGAGGAGCTCGAGGCGACCAAGGCGGTGATCCTCTCGACCGGCTCGCTCCCGGCCATGCCGCCGATCGAGGGCCTCGACGCCATCGACGACGCGTGGACCAACCGCGATGCCACGACCGCGAAGGCGATCCCCGACCGGCTGGTGATCATGGGCGGCGGCGTGGTCGGGGTCGAGATGGCGCAGGCGTTCCAGACGCTCGGCTCGCACGTGACGCTGATCGAGGGCGAGCGGCGGCTGCTCCCGCGCGAGGAGGAGTTCGCCTGCTCGCAGCTGACCGAGGCGCTGGAGGGGTACGGCGTCGACATCCGCACGGGCCAGAAGGCCGAGCGGGTCGCGCAGCGCGACGGGACCGTCGTCGTGACCACGACGGACGGCCGCGAGGCCCAGGGCGACGCGCTGCTGGTCGCGCTCGGCCGCACGCCGCAGACCGGGGCGATCGGGCTGGAGACGATCGGCCTGGAGCCCGGCGAGCCGGTGCCGGTCGACGCCCGGATGGTCGTGGACGGGCACCCGTGGCTGTACGCGATCGGCGACGTCAACAACAAGGCGCTCTTCACCCACATGGGCAAGTACCAGGCGCGGATCGCCGCCGACCACATCCTCGGCGAGGACACGGCGATCTCCCACGGCGCCGACGGCCCGCTGAGCCCGCGCGTGATCTTCACCGAGCCGCAGGTCGCCTCGGTCGGCCACACGACCGACACGGCGCGCGCGGCCGGCCTCGAGGTGCAGGTCGTCGAGACGAGCACGTCCGGCAACGCGGGCGGCTCGTTCTACGGCCGCAACGCGCCCGGGACGGCGCGCCTGGTCATCGATCGCGAGCGCCGGCTCGTGGTCGGCGCGACGATCACCGGCGCCGAGGTCGGCGAGATGCTGCACGCGGCCACGATCGCGATCGTCGGCGAGGTCCCGCTGGAGCGGCTGCGCCACGCCGTCCCGTGCTTCCCGACCCGGAGCGAGATCTGGCTCACGCTGCTGGCGAAGGCCGGGGTTTAACGAAGTAGACACGAGGGGCGGGCCGCTTTGAGATCCCCCCTCGGCCGGCAAGCCGGCTCCGGGTATTGGGCGGCGGGCCTCGCATCTCATGGCCTCGCTCTTTGCGACTCACACCCTCGCGTCTGGAAGGAACATATGGGCGTCCCGAAAGCCGCGCAAGGGGCTCTGCGACGCCGATCCCGCATCCTCCGGAAAAAGTCCGTGTCGCATTTGTCCAAGACGGCCGTCATACGGTGGTCTCGAGCGAACGAAAGGAGAACCCGATGTCTGGTGAGCTGACGTTCTTCGAGCTCGGCGTCGAAGACGCCGGGAAGGGCCGGGCGTTCTACGAGGCGCTCTTCGGCTGGAAGTTCGAGCCGGGGCCGTCCGGTGGCGGCGGCTGGGGCATAGCGGCCCCGAACGTCGCCGGCGGCATGCACGGCGGCGACAAGGAGGCGGCGCCCTACGTGTTCTTCGGCGTCGACGACATCGATGCCGCGGCGGAGAAGGTCCGCGAGCTGGGCGGCGAGATCGACGACATGGACATGGACGGCGACGAGGAGATGACGGCGAAGTTCGGCCGCTTCAAGCTCTGCCGCGATGACCAGGGCTCGCGCTTCGGGCTGCACCAGCCGCCCGGTTAACGAAGTAGACGCGAGAGCGGCCGCTTCGAGGTCCCCCATCGGACGGCGAACCGTCCTCAGGTTGGGCGGCGGGCCTCTCACCTCATGGCCTCGCTCTTTGCGACTCACACCCTCGCGTCTGGAAGGAACATATGCAGGCGGGAATCGCCGCGCAACCGGCGATCCCGCATCTTCCGGGAATCCGCGCGAGACGCCTGACTCAGCCGTCCGCAAATTGGGGTTACGCCGGTCAGGCGAGGTCAGGGAAGAGGGCGAAGCCCGGTCAACCGAGCCATGGATGGCGAGCCCTAATCAGACCTGCCCCCGGACGGGGCAGGGGCACGCAAAAGACGCGAAGGGAGCCGCTCGAGGAGCCCTCCGCGCCAGTGCAAGCACTGTCGCAGACGGGGCGGCGGGCCTCTCACCTCAATGGCCTCGCTCTTTGCGTCTCGACCTTCGCGTCTGCGGCGAAATTACCCGGCGTCCGCGCCGCCTCGCAAGACCCGCCGGACCGAGATGCCCGCAAACTGCGGTGAAATCCGCAGAGCGCGTTGCGTCAGCAGGACGCCGCAGACGACGAGGACGGCGGCCACGACGGTGCGCGCCGTGAGCGGCTCGCCGAGCAGGAGCGCCGCGAACCCGAGGCCGAACACGGGCACCAGCAGCGAGAACGGCGCGACGGTGCCGGCCGAGTACTCGCGCAGCAGGTAGCCCCAGAGGCCCCAGCCGAGCGTGGTGGCCGCGAACGCGAGGTAGGCGATGACGCCGATGCCGCCGAGGTCGATCCCCGCCAGGGCGGCGCCCACCTCGCCCGGCCCCTCGAAGGCGAGCGACAGCGCGAACAGCGGGATCGGCGGCACGACGCACATCCACGTCATGAACCGCATCGGGTCCGGCGGGGCGGCGCGCTGGATCGCGATGTTGCCCAGCCCCCACGCCGCGCCCGCGCCGACGATCAGCGCGAAGCCGGCGAACGTGGCCTCGCCGCTGAGGCCGGTCGCGACCAGCACGAGGCCGGAGGTGGCGAGCGCGAGGCCCGCGAGCTGGCGGGCCGACGGCCGGTCGCCGAGCAGCACCGCGGCGAAGCCGATCGTGAAGAACGCCTGCACCTGGAGCACGAGCGAGGCGAGACCGGCCGGCATCCCGACGTCCATCCCGATGAACCCGAGCGAGAACTTGACCACGCCGATCGCTCACGCCGACGGCGAGCACCCAGCGCCACGGCACGCCGGGCCCGCCGCGCAGGAAGAGCACCGGCAGCGCCGCCAGCGAGTAGCGCAGCGCCGACAGCAGCAGCGGCGGGAAGTCCTCGAGCCCGACCTCGATGACCACGAAGTTCAGGCCCCAGAGCGCGGCGACCAGGACGGCGAAGGCGACGTGGACGGGGCGCATGGCAGGCCATGGTGACCGCCGCCCAACCCAACTTCCAGTTGCGATTCCTTGGCACGAGCGTAAGCTCAGCTTTCGCATGCTCGACGTCCGCCGCCTCAGGGTCCTGCGCGAGCTCGCCGCCCGCGGGACGATCGCCGCCACCGCCGACGCGCTCGGCTACACCGCGCCCGCGGTCTCCCAGCAGCTCGCCGCGCTCGAGCGCGAGGCCGGCGTCGCGCTCCTGGAGAAGAGCGGCCGCGGCCGCCGGCTCACGCCCGCGGGCGAGGATCTCGTCCAGCGCACCGAGGGCATCCTGCGCGAGCTCGAGGCCGCCGAGGCCGCGCTCGAGGCCACCACGACGCAGGTGGCCGGCGTGCTCAGGACCGCCGCCTTCGCGAGCGCGCACCGCGTGCTGCTCCCGAAGGCCATCGCGACGCTCGCGGAGCGGCACCCCGACCTGCGCGTCACCACGCGCGACATGGAGCCGGAGGACGGCCTGCCCGCGCTCAAGCTCGGCGAGCTCGACCTCGTGCTCGCCCAGGAGTACGGCTTCGCCCCCACCCCGCCGGACCCGGCGCTCGAGCGCACCGACCTCGTGGAGGACCTCCTGCGCGTCGCCCTCCCGGACGACCACCCGCTGGCGGACGCGGACGAGGTGGACATCGCGGAGCTCGACGCCGAGCCGTGGATCGCCGGCCGCGAGGGGTCCTTCTGCCACCTCGTCGTCGTCCACTCGACCCGCGCGGCCGGCTACGAGCCGCGCCTCGCCCACATCACCAACGACTTCCAGGTCTCGTACGCGCTCGTGCAGGCGGGGGCCGGCGTCGGCCTCGTGCCGGAGCTGGCCGGCCCGCCGCCGCCCGGCGTCACGGTCAAGCCCGTCAAGGGCGCGCCGCAGAGCCGGCGGATCTACGCGGCGGTCCGGGCGGGAAGCAGCGCCCGCCCCGCGATCGCGGCCATGCTCGCGGCGCTCACCGGGCGCTGAGCACGGAGTCCAGCAGCCCCGGGAAGCGCTCGTCGAGCTCCTCGCGGCGCAGCCGGTTCACGAGGGCGGTCCCGTCGGCCCGCTGCTCGATCACGCCGCTCTCGCGCAGCACGCGGAAGTGATGCGTGCGCGTGGACTTGGTGACCGGGAGGTCGAAGCCGCCGCAGCTGCACTCGGAGCCGCCATCGGCCGCCAGGACCCGCACGATCTCCAGCCGCATCGGATCGGCCAGGGCGTGGAGCACGCCGGTCAGCTCGAGCGTCTCGGCGGGAGGATGATGGAGGGTGCGCGGCATGGCGTGAACTTGATTGTACGACGCTCGTCGAACATATGGTACGATGGTCGTCGTACTTTCGGAAGACAGGAGCCTTCCCATGAGTCCTTCCTCTCCCCCTCCCTCCCCACCCGAGCGGCCGCCCTTCCGGCGCGTCGTCGTGTTCACCGGCCGATCCGCCGGCTGATGCGCGCGCTGGTCGCCGACCGCTCCGCCACGTCGGGCGTCTCCCTCCGGGAGGCGCCCGACGCCGTTCCGGCCCCTTACGAGGCGCTCGTCGAGGTCCGCGCCGTCTCGCTCAACCGCGGCGAGGTGCGCCGCCTGCCGGCCCGGGCCGAGGGCACGATCCCCGGCTGGGACGTCGCGGGCATCGTCCGCGAGGCCGCCGCCGACGGCAGCGGCCCCACCCCCGGCACACGGGTCGTCGGCCTGGCCGACGCCGGCGGCTGGGCGGAGCTCGCCCCCGTCCCCACGGCCGTGCTCGCCGCCCTGCCGGACGACGTCTCCTTCGAGGACGCGGCGACCCTTCCGGTGGCCGGCATCACCGCCATTCGCGCGCTCGAGGTCGGCGGCGCGCTGCTCGGCCGCCGCGTGCTGATCACGGGCGCGGCGGGCGGCGTCGGCCGCCTGGCCATCCAGCTCGCCCACCGCGCGGGCGCGCACGTGACCGGCGTCGTCCGCAACGAGGAGCGCGGCAAGGGCCTGCGCGAGCTCGGCGCCGACGAGCTGATCACCGCGCTCGAGCCCGACGGCGAGAACTTCGACCTCCTGCTCGAGTCGGTCGGCGGCGCCAGCCTCGGCGCGGCGCTCACCCGGGTCGGGCCGGGCGGCACGGTCGTCGCCTTCGGCGCCTCCTCCCCCGACCCGACGACCTTCGACGTCAGCCGCTTCTACAACCGCGGCGCCCCGCGCCTCTACGGCCTGCGCGTGTTCGACGAGCTGCGCCGGACCCACTCCGGCGTCCGCGACCTCGAGCTGCTGCTCGCCGAGCTGGCGGCCGGCCGCCTCGACCCGCAGATCGACCTGCGGCTGAGCTGGGAGCAGGCCGACGAGGCGATCGCCGCGCTGCTCGACCGGCGCGTGGCCGGCAAGGCGGTCCTCACCGTCGGCGGATAGCCCGCTCCATCTCGCGCTTCATCTCGCGCTCCTTGATCGCCTGGCGCTTGTCGCCGACGTCCTTGCCCTTGGCGAGCGCGATCTCGACCTTCGCGCGCCCGTCGCGGAAGTAGATCCGCGTGGGCACGAGGGTCAGGCCCTTCTCGCGCGTCTTGCCGATCAGCCGCTCGATCTCGCTGCGGCGCATGAGCAGCTTGCGCGGGCGCTCGGGCTCGTGGTTCTCCCGCGAGGCGGGGGCGTAGGGCGGGATGTGGACGTTGTAGAGCCACACCTCGGTGTCGCGCAGCGCGGCGTACCCGTCCTTGATCTGCGCCTTGCCCTCGCGCAGCGACTTGACCTCCGTGCCCGTGAGGACCATGCCCGCCTCCCACTTGTCGAGCAGGTTGTAGCGGTGCCTCGCTTGGCGGTTGGTGGCGATATCTGCCATTTCAGATCAACTTAGTAGGATTTGGCGCCCATGTTCACCTTCCCGAACCCTGTGAACGAGAAGGCGGCGCGTCTCGTCGCCGGCGTCGTGGCGGTCGCGGGGATCATCATCTTGGCAACCGGCGCGTACTGGCTGCTGATCGCGGTCGCCTACGGCTTCTGGGCGCGGGTCCTGACGGGCCCGACGCTGAGCCCGCTGGCCCGCCTCGCGATGCGGCTCATGGCGAGCGATCCGAAGTACGTCCCGGGCCCGCCGAAGCGCTTCGCGCAGGGCATGGGCGCGGTCATCACGACGGCCGCAGCGATCCTGGCGCTGGCCGGCGCGACCACCGCCGCGGCGGTCCTCGTCGCGATGCTCGTCGTGGCCGCCACGCTCGAGTCGGTGTTCGCCTTCTGCCTCGGCTGCCAGGTGTTCGCCGGGCTGATGCGCGTGGGGCTCGTGCCGGAGTCGATCTGCCTCGAGTGCGCGAACCTCACGCAGGGGCGAGGTCGACCCGCCCCCGCTGGCTCTCCACCCGCTCGACCCTGACGCTGACCGGATCGCCGAGGCGCAGCACGCCGCCCGTGCCCGCGCCGACGAGCATCGTCTCGAGCTCGTTGAGGTCCCACCAGTCGCCGCGCAGCCGCCGCACCGGCAGCATGCCCTCGTGGCCGTCGCCGAACGCCACGAAGGCGCCCGCGCCGATCACGCCGGTGACCTCGCCGTCGAAGACGCTGTCCCAGCCGCTCTTGAAGAGCTCGGCCTCGAGCAGGAAGCAGCGCGCGACGGCGTCGGCGTCGCGCTCGATCTTCATCGCGTCGCGCTCGCGCTGCGAGCACCACTCGCCCGCGCCCTCCAGCCGCGAGGCCGGCGGCGGCGTCTCGCCCGCGCCGATCGCGTTCAGCAGCGAGCGATGGCAGATGAGGTCCGGGTAGCGCCGGATCGGCGAGGTGAAGTGGCAGTAGCGCTGCGAGCGCAGCCCGGAGTGGCCGAGGTTGCGCGGCGAGTAGTACGCCTGCTTGAGCGACCGCAGCACCAGCGACGTCAGGGCCATCCGGCCGTGCCCGCGGCGGCGCACCTCGGCCGACACCGTCCGCGCGATCTCCGCCACCGCGTCCTGCGCCTGCTGCGGCGTCATGTGCTGGCGCAGCGGCGGGGTCGGCACGTCGAGCGAGGCGAGCTGCTCCACGAGGCGCACGACCCGCGCCGGCTCAGGCCGCTCGTGGACGCGGTAGAGCGCCGGCAGCTTGCGCGTCTCCAGCAGCGTCGCCACGGCTTCGTTCGCGGCGATCATCAGGTGCTCGATGAGCCGGTGCGACTCGGTCTGCTCGCTGGGCAGGAGCGATACCACGTGGCCCTCGCGCGAGAAGGCGAACTCGGGCTCGGGGTTGTCGACCTCCAGCGCTCCCACCCGCGCCTCCTGCAGCGCCGTGGCCACGCGCCGGGCGGCCGCCAGGGGCGCGGCCCACGGCTCCTCGGCGCGTTCCGTGCCCGCGAAGATCGCGTCGACCTCCGGGTACGTGAGCCGCCGGTCCGAGCGGATGATCGAACGGTGGAAGGCGGTCCGCCGCACGGCCGCGCCGTCGAAGTCGAGCTCAACCGTGACCGTGAGGCGGTCCTGGTGCGGCACCAGCGAGCAGGCCTGGTTGGAGAGCGCCTCCGGCAGCATCGGCTCGACCAGGCCGGGCACGTAGACGGACGTCGCGCGCTTGAACGCCTCGCGGTCGACGTGGGAGCCGGGCTGCACGTGCGCCGCGACGTCGGCGATGTGCACCCACACCCGGACCAGGCCGCCGTCGAGCTCCTCGGCCGAGATCGCGTCGTCGAAGTCGCGTGCGCTCGGCGGGTCGATGGTGAACGTCGGGAGCCCGCGCAGGTCGGCGCGGGGGACGTCGGCGACGTGCTCGGCCGCCTCGCGCGCCTCGCGCTCGGCCAGCGGGTCGAAGCGCCGCCGGAGGCCACGGTCGAGCATCAGGGCCTCGAGGACGTCGCGCGCGACGTCGGGCCGGCCGATCCGCTTGAGGATCCGCCCGTGGCCGGCGCCGCGCTTCTCCGGCCCCACGAGCACGAGATCGCCCGGCCGCGCGCGGTCCGACCGCCCCACGTTCACCCGCCGCCCGCGGGCGAACAGCGGCTCGACGACGAGGAACCGGCCGCGCTTCTCGAGCACGCCCACGACAGGGCCGGCGTGGATGCCCCGCTCGTCGCCGCGTGGCGGCGGGCGGTGCTGCTTCACGTCACCTCGCGCAGCGCGGCGACCAGCGCCTCGTCACGGGGCGTCTTCGGGTCGTCCTCGGCCTTCACGTCGGGCGAGACGCCGGCGCCGCGGGAGACGCCGCCGCCGCCGAGGTTGCGCCCGCTGGGCAGGAAGTACTCGCCGACCGTGATGTCCAGCGCGCCGCCGTTGGGCAGCGGCTCTATCTCCTGGAAGACGCCCTTGCCGAACGTGCGGGTGCCGACCACGGTCGCCCGGTCGCGGTCCTGGAGCGCGCCCGTCACGATCTCCGACGCCGAGGCGCTGCGGTCGTTGACGAGCACGACGACGGGGATGTCCTTGTCGATCGCTCCGCCGGTCGCCTCGTAGACCTGCTCCGGCCGCGAGCGGCCCTTGGTGCTGACGATCCTGCCGTCGGGGATGAAGATCGAGGAGATCATGACGGCCTCGTTGAGCAGGCCGCCGCCGTTGTCGCGCAGGTCGAGCACCACGCCCTCGGCGCCCTGGTCGAGCAGGCGGCGGACCGCCTCGCCGACCGCGCCGTGCGCGCCGGAGGTGAAGCCGGCGAGCCGCACGTGGGCGATCTTGCGCCCGCCCTCGCGGCGCATCTCGGCCTTGACGACGGGGATCTCGACCTGGGCCCGCTCGAGCTCGAGCTCCTTCGTCCCGCCGCCCGAGCGCACCGTGAGCGTGACGACGCTGCCCGCCGGGCCCTTGATCGCCGTCGTCGACTCCTCGGAGCTCTTGCCCGCGATCGACTTGCCGTTGACGTGCGTGATGAGGTCGCCCGACCGCAGCCCGCCGCGGTCGGCCGGGGAGTTCTCGTACACGGTCAGGACGCGCAGGCCGCGGGCGACCTCCTCGACCGTCATGCCGACGCCCTCGAAGCGGCCCTCGGTGGCCTCCTGGAAGTCGTTGTAGTCGCGCGGCGCGAAGTAGTGCGAGAAGCGGTCGTCGAGCGAGGTCACGGCCTGCTCGAGCGACTGGTCGAGCAGCTCCTTGCGATCGACCTCGCGGTAGTAGTCGCGCGCCAGCGTGTCGATCGCCTCCTCGTACACGCGCCCCTCGTCGTCGGACACCAGCGCGTTTCGCACCGGGTCGGGCAGCGAGTCGGGATGCCCGCCGAGCCAGATGCCGCCCGCGAGGAGCAGCGGGACGAGCACGATGAGCAGGACGAGATAAGAGCGTCGACGTGGGCGCATGAGGCCTCCCAAGGTACCGAGGCCGTGTCAGACCCAGGTAAGCCCGCTAGACGCGCAGGAAGCGGCGCAGCGACAGGCCTGAGCCCGCGGCCGAGACCGCCACGGCGGCGCCGAGCAGGAGCGCGACGAGCAGCGGGAAGCTCATGGTGTCCGGCGCGGCGATCAGCGCGTACTCGGCGGCGAGCGGATCGACCACCGCGACCTTGAAGACCGCCAGCACGAGCACGGCCAGCACGCCGCCCAGCGCGCCGACGAGCATGCCCTCCATCACGAACGGCCAGCGGATGAACCAGTCGGTCGCGCCCACCAGCTTCATGACCTCGACCTCGCGGCGGCGGGCGTAGAGCGACAGCCGGATCGTGTTGGCGATGAGCAGGATCGACGCGATGACCAGCAGGCCCGCCAGCAGCGCCGTGGTCAGCTTCACGGCGTGCGTGATCGAGAGGATCTTCGCCGTGTCCTCCTCGCGGTTCTCGACCTCGTCGATGGAGGAGTCGATCACCGTCCGCCCGCCGCCGGGCGCCACCGGCGTGAGCGCGTTGCGAACCTTGCCGATGTTGTCCGGATCGTCCGGCGTGATGCGGAACAGGTGCGGGAGCGGGTTGAACTCGCCCAGCTCGCCGTAGGCGTCGGGGTTCTTCTTGCGCTGCTCCGCGTACGCCTGGTCCTTGGAGACGAACTCCACGCTCGCGACGTGCGGCGTGTCGTTCTCCAGCAGGTTCCGGACCCGCTGCACGTCGGCGTTCGTCGGCGTCGCGCACCAGGTAGACGTTGGCGATCACGCGCCCGCGCACCTCGTTGGCGGCGCCCGTCGTGGCCTGCACGACCGGGATGAAGATGCCGAGGATGAGCACGGTCACCAGCACGGTGGCCATGGCGGCGAACGACGGGACGGCGTTGCGGCGAAGCGCGCGCAGCGCCTCGCGGATGAAGAAGCCGATCCTCATTCGTCGTCGAGCTCCTCGCGCATGCGGATCGCGAACTCGCCGGTCGTCTCGCGCGCGGTGTAGGCGCCGGCCTGCTCGTCGCGGACCACGCGCCCGCCCGCGAGCTCGATCACGCGGCGCCGCATCTTGTCCACCATCTCGACGTCGTGGGTGGCGACCACCACGGTCGTGCCGGTGCGGTTGATGCGGTACAGCAGCTGCATGATCCCGATCGAGGTCTCGGGATCGAGGTTGCCGGTCGGCTCGTCGGCCAGCAGCAGCGGCGGGTGGTTGACGAACGCGCGCGCCACCGAGACGCGCTGCTGCTCGCCGCCGGAGAGCTGGTCGGGGCGGTTGTGCAGCTTCAGCGAGAGCCCGGTGAGCCGCAGGATGTCCGGCACCTTGTCGCGGATGTCACGGCGGCTCCCGCCGGTGACCTGGAGCGCGTAGGCGACGTTCTCATAGACCGTCCGGGTCGGCAGCAGCTTGTAGTCCTGGAAGACCATGCCGACGTTGCGGCGGTAGTACGGCACGCGGCGGCGGGGGATCTTCGTGAGCTCGCGCCCGGCGACGTGGATCGTGCCGCCCGTCGCCTCGGTCTCCTTGATGAGCAGCCGCATGGTCGTCGACTTGCCCGAGCCGGACTGGCCGACGAGGAAGACGAACTCGCCGGGGTAGATGGCGAACGAGACGTCGTCGAGCCCCGTGTCGCCGCTCGGATAGCGCTTCGAGACGTGGTCGAACTCGATGACGGCGCCCGGCTTCGCCACCCGCGGCGCGGGCGCCTGGGCGGGCTCGGGACGCTCCCTGCGGCGTCGGATATGTCGTTCGGTGGCTGCCATCTCCCCTGAGGAGGGTAATTCGTGCGCATCGGGCACGACCCTCCTTGAAAGCGACATTGCAGCAGGAGCGACTCGTGAGCCGGCGATCACGGGCTCGATTCGGAGCCCCCGGGACGAGCCCGAGGGAACTCGTTGGTTAGATAAGGGGTATGGCTCGCATCGAGACGTCGACCCTCCCCTCCGGACTCCCGGTCCATCGCATCGAGATCCCGGGCACGCGAGCGACCACCGTCCTCGTCGCGTTCGACGCCGGCGCGCGCACCGAGCGCCCCGAGGAGAACGGCATGGCCCACTTCCTCGAGCACCTGGTGTTCAAGGGCGGGCAGAAGTACGACGACTACCGCAAGGTCAACGAGACCGCCGAGCGCATGGGCGCGGTGCTCAACGCGTACACGTCGCACGACCTCGTGGCCTTCCACATCACCTGCCGGGCCGAGGTGGTCGACGAGGCGATCGACCTCCTGACCGACTTCGTGGGCCGCCCGAAGATCGATGCCGAGGAGCTCGACCGCGAGCGCGGCGTCGTGATCCAGGAGATCGCGCGCGCCCAGGACCAGCCGTCGGTGCTCGCCGAGCACCTGATCGACCAGGCCGCCTTCGGCGACCATCCGCTCGGCCGGCCCGTCCTCGGGCCCGAGGAGCACCTGCGCACCTTCACGCGCGACGCCATCGTCGCCTTCCGCTCCCGCCAGTGGGCGGGCTCGCGCGGCGGCGCCTTCCTGGTCGGCAACCTCGAGCACGTGCCGGAGGACAACGACCTGGCGGAGACGTTCGGGCGCTTCCCGTCGATCTCCCCGAACGGCGGCGTCGAGCCCGCGCCGGCGTTCGAGCCGCGCACCCTGGTCGAGCCGCGCGAGTCCAACCAGTCGCACCTGCGCATCTCCTACCGGCCGTCGATCGACCCCCGCGACGCCGCCCAGCGCGCCGCGCTGGGCATCTACTCGACGCTCCTGGGCGGCTCGATGGGCTCCCGGCTGTTCGACGAGATCCGCGAGCAGCGCGGCCTCGCGTACTCGGTCTACTCGGTCGACCACACCTTCGCCGACGTGCCGATCCTCCAGCTCTCGGCCGGCCTGGAGTCGGGCAAGTGCGTCGAGGCCTACACGCGGATGCGCGAGATCGTCGACGAGCTGCGCGCCGACGGGCCGAGCGAGGAGGAGTTCGAGCGCGCCCGCGCGTATGCCGCCGGCCGCCGGGTGCTCGCGTTCGAGAACACGAACGCCGTGGCCCGCTACGCCGCGGGCCAGTCGGTCGTCTTCGGCCAGGAGATCGACCCCGACGAGGCGATCGCCGCCCTCGACCGCGTGACGTTCGAGCAGGTGACCGACGTCGCGCGCGGGATCTCCGAGGGGGCGTCCGTCGCCTGCGTGGGGCCCCACGAGACCCCTGAGTTCACCGGTTAGCCGGATCCACCGATGACCCGTGGATGACTCGGCGTCGTGAGCCGAGTCAGGGTCGATCGGCCGCGTTCCTCGTGGTGGATCACTTGGTTCGCGGCCGATCGGCCCTGGCGAACGGTCACGGCGGCGAGGCGCCGCGGGGATCGGTGGGATTCGGCGGAGCCTCCGCATCGCCTGCTGTCGTCTGCTGTTCTAGGTTCCGGTGAGACTCCGGATCCTGATCCTCGCGCTGGCGGCGCTCGCCGCCGCGGCGCCCGCCCAGGCGGCCAAGAAGAAGCCCAAGAAGGCGCCGCAGCCGGTCACGGTCCAGCTGCTGGGGATCAACGACTTCCACGGCAACCTCGAGCCGACGACGACGGGCAAGATCGCCCGCAACAGCCTGCGGCGCCGCGACCGCGTGCCCGCGGGCGGCGCCGAGTTCCTCGCCACCCACATCCGGCTGCTCAGCCGGCGCCAGCCCAACACGCTGGTCGTCTCGGCCGGCGATCTCGTGGGCGCGAGCCCGCTGCTGTCGGCGCTGTTCCACGACGAGCCGACGATCGAGGCGATGAACCGGATCGGGCTCGACATCAACGCCGTCGGCAACCACGAGTTCGACGAGGGCGCCGCCGAGCTGCTGCGGCTCCAGCGCGGCGGCTGCCATCCGCGCGACGGCTGCCTCGACGGCACGCCGTTCGACGGCGCGGACTTCCGCTTCCTGGCCGCCAACGTGGTCAGCCGGCGGACCGGCAAGCCGTTCTTCCCGCCCTACGCCATCCGCAAGGTCGGCGGCGTGAAGATCGGCTTCATCGGCATGACGCTCGAGGGGACGCCGGAGATGGTGCCGCCGTCGGTCTCGGCCGCGCTCGAGTTCCGCGACGAGGCGCAGACCGCCAACCGCTACGTCAAGCACCTCAAGCGGCGCGGGGTCGAGGCGATCGTCGTGCTCCTGCACGAGGGCGGCGCCCCCGTGCGGCCGGCGCTGCCGGACGACTGCCCCGGCCTCTCGGGCCCGCTGAACGACATCATCCGCCGCACCTCGCCCGAGGTCGACGTCTTCCTCACCGGCCACACCCACGCGGCGTACAACTGCATCGTCGACCGCCGGAGGGTGACCAGCGCCGGCTCCTTCGGGCGGCTGATCACGCGCATCCACCTGACGATCGACGGCCGCCGCCACGACGTCGTGCGCGCCAAGGCGCGCCAGTGGGTGGTCGGCCAGGACGTGCTGCGCGCGCCCGACCTCACGGAGCTGATCGCGCGCTACGCCACGTTCGCCGACCCGCTGCGCACGCGGCTGATCGGCCGTCTCGCGGCGTACGCGGGCCGGACGGCCGACGACTCGGGCGAGCGGCCCGTCGGCAACCTCGTGGCCGACGCCCAGCAGCAGGCGAGCGGCGCCGACGCGGCGTTCGTGAACCCCGGCGAGATCCGCACCGGGCTGCCGGCCGGCGACGTCACGTTCGCCAGGGCCTTCGCGTCGCAGCCGTTCGGCACGTCGCTCGTGACGATGACGCTGACCGGCGCGCAGCTCTTCGACCTCCTCAAGCAGCAGTGGTGCGGCCGCGCGACGCCGCGCATCCTGCAGCCGTCGGACACGGTGAGCTACGGCTGGAGCGCGCAGCTCGCCGCGACGGCGACCGCCGCCCCGTGCGCGTCCGCGCCCAACCCCGTGTCCGGGCTCACGATCGACGGTGAGCCGGTCGATACGGACGCGGGCTACCGGATCACGGTCAGCTCGCTGCTGGCCAGCGGCTTCAACCGCTTCTCGGTCCTCTCCGACGGCACGCGGCTCGCCGGCGGACCGGCGGACACGGCCGCGCTCGACGCGTATCTGGCGCCCTCGCTGACCGGCGATCCGGTCGTGCCGCCGCCGACCGACCGGATAGCCGTTGCGCCGTAGCGCGCGGTTTGCCACGATCACATGACCTTGGCCGAGCTCAATCACCGCGAGCTCGAGCGCTACGTGCAACGGGTCGCGGACCGGTGGCCGGTCACGCGCGCGCTGCTCGGCGGCGCTCGCGTCGCCGACCTGCGCGGCGCCGGGCCGCAGCGCGAGCGCGGCCCGGAGTTCGTCGTGGTCCTCGTCTCGGAGTTCTTCGACGGCGTGCCGTGGCTCGAGCGCGTCTACGTCTGCGGGAGCCTGTGGGACGCGTACGAGATGGGCGCGACCGCCGACGTGCACTGCTACACCCCGGCGGAGTTCGAGCGCAAGCTCGAGCAGCTCCCGCTGGTGCGCGAGGCGGCCGAGCGCGGGCTCGAGCTGCTGCCCGAGCCCGCGTAGCCGGGCTACTGGATCTGCCGGTCCTTCCCGGCGCCGCCGATCAGGCGGTCGCGGCCCTTGCCGCCGACCAGCTTGTCCTTGCCAGCGCCGCCGCAGATGACGTCGTTGCCGCCGTTGCCGCGGACCACGTCGTTCCCGCCGAGCGCGGCGATCACGTCGCGCCTCTTGGTGCCGCGGATGACGTCGCGCTTCGAGGTGCCGACGATCGTGGCCTTCAGGCCGCCGCAGCGGACCACCGGCACCGGCCGTGCGCCGGGCTGCGGCTGGGCCTGCGGCGGCTGGAAGTCGCCGAGCAGGCGGGTGACGACGATGTCGGAGTTCGAGCCGTTCCGCTCGGCGGCGGCCACGATCTTGCCGTCGGCCTGGACCTGCACGGTGTGGATCCACTCGAACCCGGTGCCGCCGAGGTTCAGCGAGCCGTTGCTCCCGAATGCCGGGTCCGGGCTGAGATCGGGCCGAAGCCGCCAGACGATCGGGTCGGCGCCCACGTCCGTCCAGCCGCCGACCACGATCTTGCCGTCGGCGTGCAGCGCCAGGCTGTAGGCCTCCTCGTCGCCGCCCAGGTCGAGCCTGGCCGTGCCCTCCTTCGCGAACATCGAGGTGGTCGGCGGCAGCCGGTAGACGACGCCGTCGCTCTCGTCGCCCTCCTCGAGCTCGCCCGCGGCGACGATGTTCCCGTCGCGCTCGACGGCGATGGAGAAGAGCGAGGCGTACTCGGGGGACGAGCGCCAGCCGCCGCTGCCGAAGGACTCGTCGGGCTTGCCGTCCGTGCCGAACCGGGCGACGAGCGGGTGGTCGCCGGCGAGCTGCGTCTTCCCGGCCACGACGATCCGGCCGTCCGGCTGGAGGGCGACGGCGTACGGCGGCGTCGCCACCGCCCGCGTCGATCCCGCGGGCGCCGTCCTCGTCGAACGAGTTGTCCGGCTTGCCCTGCGCCGTCAGGCGGTAGGCCGCCAGGGCGCTGTCCACGGAGGTCTCGCCGACGGCGACGATCCTGCCGTCGCGCTGGACCGCGACGGCCCAGACGACCTCGTCGCCCCCGCTGTCGAGCACGGCGAGGCCGTCGGTGCCGAACTGCTTGTCGATCGAGCCGTCGGTGTCGAGCCGGCGGACGATGCCGTTCGAGCCGGTGCCGGTCGAGCCGCCGACGACGATCTTGCCGTCGGGCTGGACGGCGATCGCGTTCAGGTACTCGGCGGCCTGGCTCTCGATGATCGCCACGCCGTCGCCGCCGCCGAACGTGGGATCGGGGGCGCCGCTGGCGGTGAAGCGCATGACGACGCCGTCGTCCTTGATGGCCGTCGAGGCGGCAACGACGGTCTTGCCGTCCGGCGTCAGCGCCATCGCGTCGATCGCGTCCGGGTAGCCGGAGTCGAGGAACGAGAAGCCGTTGACGCCGTAGCCGCGGTCGATGTCCGCGGGCGCCGCGCTCGCTGCGGCGGGGAACAGCAGGAGTGTCAGGAATATGGGGAGGATTCGGAGCATCCGGCGATGCTCCGGTACGACCGCCTTGGGTTCAACGCGAGACTTTTCGTCCCGCTACCCGAGGGATTGGCCGGCATGCACCGATGACACGTGGATGACTCGGCGCCGTGGGCCGAGTCAGAGACGGCCACGGCGGCGAGGCGCCGCGGGGATCGGTGCATGCCGGCTTAGCCGATGGCGACCATGCGCTCGATCGGGAGCCGGGCCCGCTCGGCGATCTCCTCGGGCACCTTCACGACCGGCGACATCTCGCGCAGCGCGTCACGCAGCTTGGGCAGCGTGATCATCTTCATGAACCGGCAGCTCGCGGCCTCGTTGGCGGCCACGAAGTCGACGTCGGGGCGCGCCTCGCGCAGCGGGTGGAGCATGCCCGTCTCGGTGGCCACGATCGCCGTCGTGCCGGCCGGCGCGGTCGCCGCGTAGCCGAGCATCCCGCCCGTCGAGAGCATGTGCACGCCCTCGGCGGCGACGTCGCCCGCGGCGACGTACTCCATGACCGAGGTCGAGCAGCCGCACTCGGGGTGGATGAGGAAGTCGGCGCCCGGGTGGCTGTCGCGCATGTCGCGGATGTCCGACGGGCGGATGCCGGCGTGCACGTGGCACTCGCCGTCCCACACGCGCATCTTGCGGCCGGTCATCTTCTCCACGTAGGCGCCGAGGAACATGTCCGGCCCGAAGAGGATCTCGGTGTCCGCGCCGTGCTCGCGGTAGATGTGCTCGACCACCGACACGGCGTTCGCCGACGTCACGCAGTAGTCGGTCTCCGCCTTCACCTCGGCGGTGGTGTTGACGTACATCACGACCAGCGCGCCCGGGTGCTTGGCCTTCCAGGCCCGCAGCTGCGGCGCGGTGATCGAGTCGGCGAGCGAGCAGCCGGCGTCGGGATCCGGGAGCAGGACGGTCTTCTCCGGCGAGAGGATCGAGGCCGTCTCGGCCATGAAGTGCACGCCGCAGAAGGCGATCACCTCGGCGTCGGTGCGCGCGGCCTGCTGCGAGAGGCCGAGCGAGTCGCCGACGAAGTTCGCGACGTCCTGCACCTCGGGCAGCTGGTAGTTGTGCGCGAGGATCACGGCGCCGCGCTCCTCGGCGAGCGCGCGGACCTCCGACTGCAGGGCGGGGATGTTGTCGAGCGTCAGGAGCGTCATGGCGAGGGGAGGTTCTCCAGGGCGAGAGAGAGGTCGAGCCCGGGCGCCGAATGGGTGAGGGCGCCCATCGAGACGTAGTGTAGCCCTTCAATGGTCGCATAGACCAAAACTGATTGCGGGTCGACCCCGCCGGACGCCTCGAGCTCCGCCCGGCCGGCCACCTGCGCGACCGCCGCGCGGATCTGGTCGGGGGTCATGTTGTCGAGCAGGAGCCGCGGCGCCCCGGCCTCGAGCGCCTCGTCGATCTCCGCGGCGTCGCGGACCTCGACCGAGAGCGGGAGGTCCGGCCGCGTCGCCTTGGCGCGGCGGACCGCCGCGCCGATGCCGCCGGCCGCGGCCGAGTGGTTCTCCTTGATGAGGATCGCGTCGTAGAGGCCGGCGCGGTGGTTCACGCCGCCGCCGTCGGCCACGGCCTGCTTCTCGAGCCGCCGCAGGCCGGGCGTGGTCTTGCGCGTGTCGAGGATCTTCGCCGTGCCGCCGGCCTCCTCGACGGCGCGGACGACCCGGGCGGTCGCCGTCGCGATGCCCGAGAGGCGGCCGAGGAAGTTCAGCGCCGTCCGCTCCGCGGTGAGCAGCGCGCGGGCCGGGCCGGTCGCGCGCAGCACGAACGCGCCCGCGTCACGCCACTCGCCCTCGGGCCCGAGCTCGATCTCCACGTCGGGGCTGAGCCTGCGGAACACGGCCGCGGCCACCTCGAGGCCGGAGATCACGCCAGGCGCCTTCTGCGTGATCGTCGCCCGCCCCCGCGCGGCGGCGTCGACGGTGGCGTCGGTCGTGGCGTCGCCGTCGCCCACGTCCTCGGCGAGCGCGCGGTCGATCAGGTCGTCGTGCATGGGTTTGAGCGTGGCAGAACCACGAACGTCAACCCCGGCTGGGTAGGGCGGCGGGGGTGCAGAAGTGCAGCTTTCCGCCGCCCGCGCCGGGGAAGCTGCAGTTACGCACCTATACGGTGCTTTTCCGCAGCCTCGGGCGGCGGGGCGACGAAAAGCTGCAGTTACGCACCGTCCCTCCCTCGATGCGGGGGTTGACGTTCGCTCACGGAGCCCGCCCCAGCTCGAGCCCGGCGCACCCACTCTCGCCCTCATACACGAGCCGCCCGCGGCGGGTCAGCCGCACGCGGAGGTCGCCGGCCAGGTGCTGGTGCGACCACGGCACGACGCGCCGCTCCGCGGGCACCGGGACGTCGAGGACGTGGGCGGCGGCCGGGTCGCCGGTCCCCTCGATCTCCAGCCGCAGGCCGGTGAGCGAGCGCCCCCGCAGGACCCAGCTCCCGTCGGCCGTCTCGGCGCGCACCGGGGCGATCAGCGGCTCCCCCAGCCGGGCGAGCCGGCCGCCGACGTGGACCACCGCCGCGGTCGCGCGCAGCGGCCCGAGCGCCGGCCCGCCGGCGAACGCGACCGTCACCGGGTCGCCTCCGAAGTCGTGCGCCTCGCCCCACCACCAGACCGGCGGGAAGCCGTTGCCCCAGTTGCGCTCCACGTAGGCGGTCGCCCCGTCGAGCGGCCAGTGCTCGCCGGCCTCCACGAACCCGTCCACCGCCGCCCGCAGCACCAGCGGACGCCAGTACTGGCGCATGAACGGCGCCCAGCCCGCCGGGCCGGTCCCGTGCCACGGCCGCGGCCAGGCCACGACGTCGCGCAGGTCGGCGTGCACGCGGGCCCCGGGGACGACGATGCGCAGCCGCTCCGCCTCGCCGGCGAACGAGCTCCCGATGCGGACGCCGTCGCCGTCGGCGACCGGTCCGTCGAGGATCGCCGGATGCCAGCCGCCGGGCTCCGTGGCCACGCCGGCCAGCGCCCAGCCCGGGCACACGCCGCACAGCACGATCGCCGCACGGCCGTCGGGCCAGGTGAACCGCCAGAACCAGCCGTCGAGGGCGGGGCGCCTCAGTTGGTCGAGGCCTTCGCGTTCGCCTCGAGCCAGGCCCGCACGAAGCCGTCGAGATCGCCGTCGAGCACCCGCTCGGCGCTGCCGACCTCGAAGTCGGTGCGGTGGTCCTTGACCATCGTGTACGGGTGCAGGACGTAGGAGCGGATCTGCGAGCCGAAGTTCACGTCCTGCGCCTCGCCGCGCTCGCGGGCGATCTCCTCCTGGCGCTCGCGCTCGGCGCGCTCGACGAGCTTGGACCGCAGCATCGCCATCGCCGTCGCCTTGTTGGCCGACTGCGAGCGCTCGTTCTGGCACTGCACCACGACGCCGGTCGGGCGATGCGTGATGCGGACGGCCGAGTCGGTCTTGTTGACGTGCTGGCCGCCGGCGCCGGAGGCGCGGTACGTGTCGATCTGGAGGTCGTCGTCCTCGATCTGGACGTCGGCGTCCTCCACGACCGGGGCCACCTCGACGCCGGCGAAGCTCGTCTGGCGGCGGTTGGCGGCGTCGAAGGGCGACAGGCGGACGAGCCGGTGCACGCCCTTCTCGGCGCTGTAGAGGCCGTAGGCGTTCTCGCCGCTCGCCCGGAAGGTGGCCGACTTGATTCCCGCCTCCTCGCCGGCGCTGGCCTCGAGCAGCTCGACCTTGAAGCCTCGGCGCTCGGCCCAGCGCATCATCATGCGCAGGACCATCTCGGCCCAGTCCTGGGCGTCGGTGCCACCCGCGCCGGCGTTGACGGTCACCAGCGCGTCGCCGTGGTCGTACTTGCCGGTGAAGAGGCGCTCCTCCTCGAGCGCGGCCAGCCGCTGCTCGACCGAGACGAGCGTCTCCTCCATCTCGGCCGCCATGTCCTCGTCCTCCTCGGCGAGCTCGACGAGCCCTTCGAGGTCGTCGGCGTCGGCCTGGAGCTTCTCGAACGTGTCGACGCGGCGCGACAGCCGCGAGTGCTCGGCGCCGATCTTGCCTGCGGCCTCAGGCTCGTCCCAGAAGCCGGGCTCGCCCATCTGCGCCTCGAGGGCGGTGATCTTCTCCTTCAGCCCTGCCGGGTCAAAGGTAGTCCGAGAGCAGGGACAGCTGCTCGCGGATGGCGGCCAGGCGCTGCGGGGTGGGCTGGGATGTCGGGGCCGTGGCCATGGCCTCTGAGGCTACTACGGCCGCAGCCCGTCGAGGAACGCGAGCGCCGACTCGCGCACGCCGGCCTCCGGCGTGAGGGCGTAGAGCGAGCGACGCGGCTGCGGGCCTTCGAGCGGCAGGACCGCGACGTCGTCGAACAGGCCGGCGACGAGCTCGGGCACGAGCGTCACCGCCAGGCCGCCGCGCACGAGCCCGCGGGCGGCCAGCACGTCGCGGGTCACGAAGTTGATCCGGGGCTCGAAGCCGGCGGTCACGCACGCCTGGTAGATGAGATGGTCGCGCGACGGCGCGGTCCAGACGTCCTCCGAGAGCTCCTTCAGGTGGATCCGCTCGCGGCCGGCGAGCGCGTGCCCGGGCGGCAGGATCGCCAGCATCGGCTCCTCGCCCAGCTCGCGCCGCTCGGTGCCCTCCGGCCGGCGCGGCGGGGCCTCGGCGTCCTGGAAGCACACGGCCGCGTGCAGCGTGCCGGCGGCGACCATCTCCCCCAGCTCGTCGCCCGACGCCTCGGTGGCCTCCACCTGGACCTCGGGGCGCGCCTCGCGCAGCCGCGCGATGGCCGCGGGCACGAGCGTGGCCAGCGCGCTCGGGAAGGCCCCGACGCGCAGCGTCTCGCGGTCCGTGGCCGCCAGCTCGGCGAGCTGCGCGTCGGCCTGCGCGAGCCGGTCGGAGACGGCCTCGGCATGGGCGAGCAGCAGCGCGCCCGCCTCGGTCGGCGTCGGGCCGCCCGGCCCGCGGTCGAGCAGCTGCAGGCCGAGCTGGCGCTCGAGCGCCGCGACCTGCTGTGACACCGCCGGCTGCGTGAGCGAGAGCGCCTCGCCGGCCTTGGAGAACGAGCCCTGCCGGACGACCTCGCGGAACGTCAGCAGGCGGCGCGGGTCCAAGCGCTCAGGCCCCGTGGCACTTCTTGTACTTCTTGCCCGACCCGCACCAGCACGGGTCGTTGCGGCCGAGCTGCTCGTTCTCGTCGACGCGGCGCTGCTGGATCACCGGCGCGACGGCGAGCTCCTCGCCCTCGTCCTCGTACACGCTCGGCTGGTCGTCGAGGGTGCCGCCGGAGTACGAGAGAGCCGCCGGGCCGCCCTGCTGCTGCGGCACCGCGTCGGCGGCGCCGTTCTCGCCCTCGACCCGGACCTCGACGTTGTAGATCATCCGCGCGAAGTCCGCCCAGATGGTGTTCATCAGGTCCTGGAAGAGCGTGAACGCCTCGTTCTTGTAGGCGATGATCGGCTCGATCTGGGCGAACCCGCGGAGGTGGATGCCCTCGCGCAGGTAGTCCATGTCGTAGAGGTGCTCGCGCCAGCGCTGGTCGATGATCTGCAGCAGCAGGTACCGCTCCAGCGCGCGCATGAGCTCCTCGCCCAGCTCCTCCTCGCGCTCGTCGTAGAGCTTCTCGGCGTCCTCGGCCAGGAGCCGCTTGAGCTCGTCGCGGTCGACGGTCGACGGGTCGATCTCGTCGGGCGCGAAGTCGACCTCGAACATCTGGTCGAGCTGGGCCCACAGGCCATCGAGATCCCAGTCCTCGAGGTAGTCGCCCGGCGTGTACTCGTCGACCAGGCGGCCGATGACGTCGCCGATCGCGTCGCGCGCCACGGGGCCCATGTCGCGGCCCTCCAGCACCTCGTCGCGGTACTGGTAGACGATCTCGCGCTGCTGGTTCATCACGTCGTCGTACTCGAGGACGCGCTTGCGGATGAGGAAGTGCTGCTCCTCGACCTTGCGCTGGGCGCCCTCGATCTGCTTCGTGAGCATCTTCGCCTCGATCGGCTCCTCCACGCCGTCCTCGGACACCGGCCCGAGGCGGTCGAGGATGCGATAGATGCGATCGCCGGCGAACTTGCGCACGAGGTCGTCCTGGGCGGAGAGGAAGAAGCGCGACTCGCCGGGGTCGCCCTGGCGGCCGGAGCGGCCGCGGAGCTGGTTGTCGATCCGGCGCGACTCGTGCCGCTCGGTGCCGACGATGAACAGGCCGCCGGTCTCGAGCACCTTCTCGCGGTTCTCCTCCACGCGGGCCTCGATCGACGGCAGCACCTGCGCGAAGCGCTCGTCGTAGTCGGGATCGCCAGGCTGGAGGCCGAGCTTGGCGAGCTCCAGCCGCGTGAGGTGCTCGGCGTTGCCGCCGAGCTTGATGTCGACCCCGCGGCCGGCCATGTTGGTGGCGATCGTGACCGCGCCCGGAGCGCCGGCCTCGGCGATCGTCTCGCCCTCGCGCTCGGCGTACTCGGGCTTGGCGTTCAGCACGTGGTGCTGGATGCCGCGCTTGCGGAGCTGCTCGGAGAGCAGCTCGGAGACCTCGACCGAGATGGTGCCGACGAGCACCGGCTGGCCCTTCTCGTGGCGCTCGGCGATCTCCTGCACCACGGCGGCCCACTTGCCGTCCATGGTCTTGAAGATCTGGTCGTTCTTGTCCAGCCGGATCATGTCCTTGTTGGTCGGGATCTCGACCACCGGCAGCTTGTAGATCTTCATGAACTCGTTGGCCTCGGTGAGGGCGGTGCCCGTCATCCCGGCCAGCTTGTCGTACATGCGGAAGTAGTTCTGGAGGGTGATCGTCGCGAGCGTCTGGTTCTCCTCGCGGACGCGCACGCCCTCCTTCGCCTCCACCGCCTGGTGCAGGCCCTCCGACCAGCGCCGGCCGTCGAGGATGCGGCCGGTGAACTCGTCGATGATCTTGACCTCGCCGTCGATCACCGCGTAGTCGACGTCGCGCTTGTAGAGCGCCTCCGCCTTGATCGACTGCAGCAGGTGGTTGACCAGCGGGCCGTTCTCGGCCTTGTAGAGGTGGTCGATGCCGAGGAACTTCTCGGCCTTCTCGACGCCGCGCTCGGTGATCGAGACGTTCTTGTGCTTCTCGTCGACCTCGTAGTCGTAGTCGGCCATGAAGTCCTTCTTGGACTTCGGGTCCATCCCGTCGGGCTTCTTGCCCGGCTCGAGCTGCGGGGCGAGCTTGGCGAACCGCTCGTACAGGTCGGCCGCCTGCTCGGGGGCGCCGGAGATGATCAGCGGCGTGCGCGCCTCGTCGATGAGGATGTTGTCGACCTCGTCGACGATCGCGAAGTGGTGCGACGTGAGCGGCTTGCCGTCCTCGTCGAAGCGGCCGCCGTGCTGGACCTTCTCCTGCAGCGTCGTCGCCATGTTGTCGCGCAGGTAGTCGAAGCCGAACTCGGAGTTCGTGCCGTACGTGATGTCGGCGGCGTAGGCCTGGCGCTTCTCCTCGTACGGCTGCATGTTCTGCAGCACGCCGAGGGTGAGGCCCAGGGCCTCGTAGATCGGCCGCATCCAGTCGGCGTCACGCCGGGCGAGGTAGTCGTTGACGGTGACGACGTGGACGCCCTCGCCGGCCAGCGCGTTGAGCACCACCGCGGTGGTGGCCGTGAGCGTCTTGCCCTCGCCGGTCTTCATCTCCGCGATGGAGCCGTCGTGCAGCACCATCCCGCCGATCATCTGGACGTCGAAGTGCCGCATGTGCATCGTGCGGCGGCTGACCTCGCGCACCAGCGCGAACGTCTCGGCCAGAAGGTCCTCGGTCGACTCGCCGTTGCGCGCGCGCTCTCGCAGCGCGTCGGCGTTGGCGCGCAGCTCCGCGTCGTCGAGGAGCTCCAGCTCGGGCTCCCAGGCGTTGATCCGTTCGACGCGCTTGGCGTACTGCTTGAACTGCCTGGCCTCGCCCAGGCGCAGGGCACGATCGAGGATCGACATACGACTTAGCCTAGCGGCTGAGGGTGGCCGCTCCCGTGCGGGAAACCCGCGTCAGATCGCCTCTTCCACCGGCGGCGGGGCCTGGCCCGCCAGCGCCCGCGACTCGCGCCGCTTGCGCCGCTTGTCGCGGTGCCGCTTGACCTGCCTCGCGAGCTCGTCCGCGACCAGGTTGATCGAGTGCTTCGCGTCCTTGGAGGAGTTCGAGGCTCGCAGGGTGACGCCCTTGAGGTGGAGGGTCGCCTCGGCCACCATCTGCTGCGGGTTGGCGGGGTTGCGCTCCTCCGACAGCTCGATCTCGAGGATGGCCAGCTCGCTGACCTGCTTGTCCACCTTCTCGAAGCGCCGCGCGACCACCTCGCGCAGCTCGTCGGTGACCTGAAGGTTGCGTCCCTTGACCTCGATCCGCACGGGGGACTCCTCTCGGTGTGGTGGGTCCGACTCTGCCTCGGATGCTAGCCGGAAATTGCGCCTCCTGAACCGATCAGGGCTCAACCATTCTCGCGATCGGCCGACATTCCATGGTGTGAGCGCAACTGTGCAGCGTCCCGAGGTCGCAGTCGTCCGCCATCCCATCGCGGACGGGCGCAACAACGTCGTCGGCTACGAGCTTCGCTTCGGCGGGGCCGTGGACCTCGGCGACCCCTCCTACGACGCGAAGGCGACGTCGGCGCTGCTCGTGGAGGCGTTCGGGGACATCGGCCTCGAGACGCTCGCCGGCCGCCATCCGGCCTGGATCTCGATCGCCCGCAACTTCCTCGTCGAGATCGGCCCGCCGCCGGTGCGCCCGGACCGCGCGGTGCTGCAGATCGACGCCTACCCGGCCCGCGACGACCTCCTGTCGCTGCTCCAGCAGCTGTCCCGCTCCGGCTACACGCTCGCGCTCGACGACTTCGACGGGCGCGACGACGTCCAGGAGCTCATGTCGCTCTGCTCGATCGTGAAGATCAACGTCGAGGACCGCTCCGAGGAGGAGCTGGCCGCCGTGATCGAGGCGCCGCGCGTGCAGGGTGCGCTGCTGGTCGCCACCGGCGTCGCGGACCACGCCCTCTTCTCGAGCCTGCAGGGCAAGGGCTTCACGTACTACCAGGGCGACTACTTCGCCAAGCCGCGGCTGTTCCGCCATCGCGGCGTGGCCACGGCGGGCCTCGGCTCGCTGCGCCAGCTGAGCGAGCTGACCGTCGGCGACGTGTCCTTCGAGGACCTCGAGCGCATCATCGCCTCCGACGTCGGCCTCTCGCTCAAGCTGCTGCGCTACGTCAACTCCGCGTTCTTCGCGCTCCCCCGCACCGTCGGGTCGGTGCGCGAGGCGCTGTCGCTGCTGGGCGTGCGCACCGTGCGCCGCTGGGCGACGGTGATGGCCATCTCGGCGATCCCCGACGTGCCGGACGAGCTCGTGGCCCTGGGCCTGCGGCGCGCCCGCATGTGCGAGATGCTCGCCGGCAGCGCGCTGCCCGAGGAGCGCGAGACGCTCTTCACGATCGGCCTGTTCTCGGTCGCCGACGCGCTCCTGGATGCGCCGATGGCCGAGGTGCTCGACTCCCTGCCGTTCACCGACGAGATCCAGCACGCGCTCCTGCGCCGCGAGGGTCCCAAGGGCGAGCTGCTGGGCGCAGTGACGGCCTACGAGCGCGGGGAGTTCCCGACGCTCGACGCGGCCGACACCAGCGTGTCTCTGGCCGGCGCCTACCGCGCCGCGCTCGAGTGGGCTGACGAAGCCGGCCGCGTCCTGGTGTAGGCGAGCACCGTCCCGCGGCCCTTCTGGCGCGGCGCGGTCCCCTCGGCCAGCTCCTTCTCGAGTCTTTGCAGCCCGGCGGCGAGCTCCTCGGGGTGGTCGCGCTCGAGGCGCTCGAAGTAGCTCGTCTGGCGGTTCCAGGCGGGGTCGACGAGCAGCTCGGGGTGGTTGGCGAGCGCCGACAGCGACCCGTCCTCCAGGTCCTCGTAGACGACCTCGATCGCGCGGGAGCCCGGCAGGTGCTCCTGGAGGGACGCCTGGCTCGGGTGCGACGCGGCGACCCACTCGCGCGTGCTCGGGAAGTAGTCGCCGTACCAGGCGCCCTCCAGGTCCTCGCGGGTGAAGACCATCAGGGCGAGCTTGCCGGCCGGCCTGAGGATCCGCCTGGCCTCCCGGAGCGCCTTCCCGGGGTCCTCGACGTGGTGGAGCATCGAGACGAGCATCACGGCGTCCACGCTCTCGTCGTCGAGCGGGAGGCTCTGGGCGTCGGCCTCGAGGGTCTCGAGGCCCTTGGCCCGGGCGTGGGCGAGCATCGCGGGCTCGCGGTCGATCACGATCGGGTCCCAGCCCTCCTGCCGGAAGGCGTCGGCGTAGTTGCCGGTGCCGCCGCCGATGTCGGCGAGCCGGTTCCCGGGAGCTCCGGCCAGCGCCTCGCGGAGCGGGCCGAGGACGGAGGGGGAGGCGGCACGCGTCTCGTCGTACGTCAGCGCCTGGCGGGAGTAGTCGCGCAACAGGCTCATGCGTCGATCGTGACAGTCGCGTGCTGACACGTCACACCCTTGTCGGCAGGCTCGACCGATGTGGTCGCACGTCCTCGCCCTCGTCGTCCCGCCGGCCTGCGTGGTCTGCCGCGCCTCGCTCCCGCGGGCCGAGCTGCGGCTGTGCGCGCCCTGCGCGCAGGCCCTGCCCTGGCTGCCCGCCGGTGCCTGCCGGCGCTGCGGACTGCCGTCGCACGGCCGCCGGGCCTGCCCGGCCGCGGGCGCCGCGTTCGGCCGCGCCTGGGCGCCGCTCGCGCACGAGGGCGTGGCGCGCGACCTCGTCGGCGCGCTGAAGTTCCGCGCCGCCCTCCCGGTGGCGCACGTGATGGCCGCGCACCTGGCCGCCAACCTGCCCGGCGACCTCCGCGGGATGCTCGGCCCGCCGGCGGCGCTCGCCACCCCGCCGGCGGCGCTCGTGCCCGTCCCGGCACACGCGGGCCGGCGGCGGCGGCGCGGGTTCGACCCGGCGGGCCTGCTCTGCGCCGCGCTCGCGCGGCGGCTCGCGGTCGAGCCGCGCGCCTGCCTGCGCCGGCGCGACCGCGCGGGCCGCCAGGTCGGGGCGACGCGGGCGGAGCGGCGCGGCGGCGACCGGCTGGAGATCGCGCTGCGCGGCCCTCCGCCGCGGCGGGCGGTGCTGGTCGACGACGTCCACACGACCGGCGCGACGCTCGACGCCTGCGCCCGCGCGCTGCTCGGCGGCGGGTGCGAGCAGGTGGTGGCGGTCACGTACACGCGGACGCTGTGACAATGCCACTGTCGTGCCGGTCGATGTCTCGTGGACGTTCGCGCCCGTCGTGATGGCGTCGCTGCTCGCCTACGCGGTCGATCTATGGCGCTCCGGTGGCGGAGGTCGCGCGCCGAGGGCGGGGCGCGCGCGGCGAGCGTCGGGCGAGCCGTGCTGTGGGGGGCGGGGATCCTCACGCTCTTCGTCGCGCTGATCTCGCCGATCGACATCCTCGGCGAGCAGTTCGCGACGTTCCACATGGTCCAGCACCTGCTGATCGCCGACCTCGCGGCGATGTTCCTCACGCTGGGCCTGACCAAGTGGATCCTGCGGCCGGCCACCCGCCGGATCCACCGCATCGAGCGCGCGGCCGGCCCGTTCGGGCATCCGGTGTTCGGCGTCGTCGCCTACGTCGGCGTGATGTGGCTCTGGCACGTGCCCACGCTCTACGACGCGGCGCTCGAGCACTCCCTCGATCCACACGCTCGAGCACCTCTCGTTCGCCGCCGCCGGCCTCCTGTACTGGTGGCACCTGCTCTCCCCCATCCGCTCGCGGCTGCGGCTGGCCGGGATGGGCCCGATCCTCTACATGGCGTCGACGAAGATCCTCGTCGGGTTCCTCGGCATCCTGCTCGCGTTCTCGCCCGACCTGCTCTACGCCTACTCGTGGGAGGGCACGAAGTGGGGGCTGACGCCGATCGACGACCAGCACGTCGCCGGCCTCGTCATGGCGCTCGAGCAGTCGATCGTGATGGGGATCGCGCTGGCCTACCTCTTCTTCCGCATGCTCGCGGAGTCCGAAGCGGCAGACCAGCGCGCGGAGCGCTACGACCCGGCGTGAACGGCGGGCCGCGGCGGCGCGGCAGCTCACGCAGGTTGCGGGCGGCGCGGACGCTGACGGCGGCGATCATCAGCCCGGCGAGCGCGAGCCCGGCGGCGTCGAGGACGGTCACGCCGAGGCCGGCGAGCTCCACGGCGGGCGCGAGCCCGAGCGCGATCAGCGTGTTCACCGCGATCAGCCCCAGCCGCGCCTCGGTCGGCCCGAGGCGCCCGTAGCCGAGCGAGAACACGCCGAGCGCGTTGGTCTCCAGGTACGTGTTGATCGACAGCACGAGGTACGCGACCACGATCACCAGGCCGGTCGCGAGCAGCATGTGCGGCGACAGCCCGAGCCCGACGCCGATCACCACCGTCGCGATCGCGTCGACCAGGTGGTCGAGGTAGTAGCCGTAGCGCGGCCGCTCCGTCCGGCGCACCCGCGCGAGCGTCCCGTCGAGCGAGTCGCCGAGCCAGTGCACGACGAGCAGCCCGCTCGCGGCCCACAGCCAGACGGGATCGCCGTTCGAGAGCGCGTACGCGGCCGCGATACCGAACGCCGCGAGGACGCCGAGGATCGTCAGGTGGTCGGGCATGACCCAGCGCGGGAGGCGGGCGGCGATCCACTCGAGCACGCGCGCTTCCGGGCGCGCGAGCAGGAAGGTCTTGTCGCGTGGGGCGGTCATGCGTGCTCTCCTTGTTGACCGATGGTCGATAGGAGATACACCGCTCGCTCGACGCGGGTTACAGGTCCGGCGAACTGCGGCATTGAGGGAGCGGGATCGGCCGCCGGGGTCGTCTGTGGTTCGTATGGACCCATAAACCGCCCCGGCCCTCGCGCAGCGGCCGATCCCACTCCCTCAATGCCGGGGTTCGTGCCGGCACGGCGTCATGCCGGCACGGCGCTCAGCCCTCGAGGACCGCGCCGTCCTCGATCCGCCGCGGCCCGCTGACCGCCACCACGCCGCGCACCACGACGTCCCGCCCGAACGTCACGTCGCCATCGACCGACAGCCGCTCGCAGGCCACCAGCGAAGGAGCGCCCGACGGGAAGTGGGCGTCGAAGTCCCGGAGGAGCTTGAAGTGGTCGTCGTCGAGGTCGACGACGGGCGGCTTGCCGTCCCGCGCCGCGTCGAGCTCGACCCGCGCGTCGCCGGCCAGCACGTACGCGTCGGACCGCAGCGCCAGCAGGTCCTCGGTGGTCTTGACGGGCGAGAAGCGCTGCCGCGGGACCCGCACCGGCCGGGCGCCGTCGAAGACCCCGATGGCGGCGCCCATCGCCGTCTCGAGCTGGAACACCTCGGGCGTCGACTTGTCGCCCGGGATCGACCGTCTTGCGGTTGACGATCAGCGGCAGCCCGAGCACGCCGTCGCGCTCGCGCATCACCGTTCCCAGCGACGCGAGGTCGACCCACAGGTTGTTGGTGTTCACGTAGCGGTGGCGCGTGATGTCCTGGAGCGCCTCGAGGTCCTCCTCCGGCGTCTGCGCGGTCTCGCGCAGCACGTAGCCGCCGTCCTTCCGCGACGCGATGTGCCCGCCCTTGCGGTCGGCCTCCGTGCGGTCGGTGACCTCCATCACGAACGGGATCTCCTCGCGCGCCATCCAGGCCAGGACGCGCGGCTCCAGCACCGCTCCGAGGTTGTCGGAGTTGGAGACGAACGCGTAGCGGTAGCCGTGCTCCAGCAGCGCCTCGAGCATCCCCGAGGTCAGCAGCGCCGTGTAGAGGTCGCCGTGCCCCGGCGGGCACCACTCGAGCGAGGGGTCGTCGGGCCACTCGACCGGCATCAGGTCGTCGACGCGGATCTTCGGCTCCTTGTGCTGGACGAAGTCGGGCGGCACGTCGGACTCCAGGTCCGGGTGCCGCGACAGCGCGTCGAGCGACTCCTCCTGCGTGCGGAACGAGTTCATGAGCACCAGCGGCAGCCGCGCGCCCGAGCGGCGCCGCAGCTCGAGCACCTGCTTCGCCAGCACGTCGAGGAACGTCAGCCCGTCCTTGGCCTCGATCAGCGACTTGGCCTGGGTCATGCCCATCGAGGTGCCGAGCCCGCCGTTGAGCTTGAGCACGACGGCCTCGTCGAGCGGGGCGTCGCCCTCGGGGAGCGACTCGAGGTCCTCGATGTCGTCGACCGGCTCGATCTCGGACTCCGGGAGCATCCCCGTCGCGCCCTCCGCGAGCTGCTCGGTAGTAGTGCGCGAAGGTGTCGATCGCCGGTTGCGGCAGCCCCTCGCGGCGCATCTTCTCCACGCTTGCCTGAAGCCCGTCCACCGAGGTCAATCTACCCCTCGCCATCCACGCAGGTAACGCTCCTGACCGGGGCTCAGCTCGTCGATCCGCACGCCCAGCGACGCGAGCTTGAGCGCCGCCACCTCGCGGTCGATCCGCTCCGGCACCGGGTGCACGCCCGGCGCGAGCCGGCTGCCCGCGAGCTCCTCGGCCGCCAGCGCCTGCAGCGCGAAGGAGATGTCCATGACCGCCGCCGGATGGCCCTCGGCGGCCGCCAGGTTGACCACGCGCCCGGCGGCGAGCAGGTTGAGCCGCCGCCCGTCGAGGACGAACTGCTCCACGCGCGGGCGCATCTCGCGGACGGAGTCGGCGGCCTTGCGCAGGCCCTCGACGTCGATCTCCACGTCGAAGTGCCCCGCGTTGGCCAGCACCGCGCCGTCCTTCATGCGCGCGAAGTGCTCGCGGCCGAGCACGTCGCGGCCGCCCGTGACGGTCACGAACACGTCGCCGCGCTCGGCCGCCTCCAGCGCCGGCATCACCTCGAAGCCGTCCATCCGCGCCTCCAGGGCGCGCAGCGGGTCGACCTCGCAGACGATCACGGAGGCCCCGAGCCCGTCGGCCCGGAGCGCGATGCCCTTCCCCGCCCAGCCGTAGCCCAGCACGACCATGGTGCGCCCGGCGAGCAGGAGGTTGGTCGTCCGCAGGATGCCGTCGAGCGCCGACTGGCCGGTCCCGAAGCGGTCGTTGAACGTCCGCTCGGTGACGGCCTCGTTCACGGCGATGACCGGGCACGCGAGCTTGCCCTCGGCCTCCAGGGCGCGCAGCCGGACCAGCCCGGTGGTGGTCTCCTCGGTGCCGCCGATCAGGCCCTCGAGGAGGTCCGGGCGGGCGAGGTGCAGGGCGGTGAGCAGGTCGGCGCCGTCGTCGAGGGTGATCCGCGGCGCCCGCGCCACGACGGCCGCGACCCGCGCGGCCCACGCCTCGGCGTCGTCGCCGCGCACGGCGTGGACCTCGGCCCCCGAGGCGGCCAGCGCGGCCGCCACGTCGTCCTGCGTCGCGAACGGGTTGGACGCGCAGAGCGCCACGTCGGCGCCGCCCGCCGCCAGGGTCCGCACGAGGTTGGCGGTCTCCGACGTCACGTGCAGGCAGGCGCCGAGCACGAGCCCGTCGAGCGGGCGCTCCTTCGCGAAGCGCTCGCGGATCGAGCGCAGCACCGGCATCTGGCCGTCGGCCCACTCGATGCGGGCTTCGCCGGCCTCCGCGAGCGTGGTGTCGGCGACGTCCGAGGCGGCCATCGCCGCTCAGACTACGAGGAGCGCGTGCTCGAAGGCGCGCACGAGCCGGTCGACGTCCGTCCTCGGTCGTCGACCAGTTGGAGACCGAAACCCGCGCCGCGGCGCGTCCGTGCCAGACCGTTCCGCCGAGCCACGCCTCGCCGCCGCGCTGGACCTCGGCGATCACGGCGCGGGTCCGCTCGTCGTCGTCGCCGAAGCGCGCGAGCACCTGGTTGAGGACGACGTCGTTGAGCACCTCCGCGCCGTCCATCGCCTCCACCCCGGCCGCGACCCGGCGCGCCAGCGCGCAGTTGCGCTCCACCAGCTCGGCCAGACCGTCGCGCCCCAGCGACCGGAGCGCCGCGTAGACGGGGATCGAGCGCGCGCGGCGCGACATCTCGGGAACCGTGTCGAGCGGCTCGCGGCCGTCCGACGCCCGGCAGGTAGGTCGCCTGGATCCCCATCGCCGCGCGCAGGGCGTCGCGGTCCGCGACGATCGCCAGCCCGCCGTCGTAGGGCACGTTGAGCCACTTGTGGCAGTCGACCGACCACGAGTCGGCGCGCTCGGCGCCGCGCAGCAGGTGCCGGAGCTCGGGGGACACGGCCGCCCACAACCCGAACGCGCCGTCGACGTGCAGCCACGCGCCGGACGCCCGGCACGCGTCGGCGATCTCGGCGAGCGGATCGAAGGCGCCCGAGTTGACCTCGCCGGCCTGCGCGCAGACGATCGTCGGCCCGTCGCCGAGCGACAGCTCGTCCGCCAGCATCGCGCCCTGCGCGTCGGCCGGGACGCGCTCGGCGCGGCCGGGCCCGAGGCCGAGGTAGCGCAGGGCGACGATCATCGACGCGTGGACGTGCTCGCCGACGACGATGCGGATCGGCGGCGCGCCGGCCAGCCCGTCGGCCTCGACGTCCCAGCCCGCGCGCTCGAGCACGGCGTGACGGGCCGCGGCGAGGCAGGTGAAGTTGCCCATCGTGGCGCCGGTGGTGAAGCCGACGGCGGCATGGTCCGGCAGGCCCAGCGCCTCCAGCACCCAGCGCTCGGCGACGGCCTCGATCGCCGCCGCCGCGGGCGAGCTCACCCGGCTGAAGGCGTTCTGGTCCCACGCCGAGGCGAGCCAGTCGGACGCCAGCGCGGCGGGCAGCGCGCCGCCGGTCACGAACCCGAAGTAGCGCGGCCCCGGGCTGGCGACGACCGCCGGCCCCGCGACGGCAGCGAGGTGCTCGATGACCGCGACGGGGTCGTCGCCCGCCTCGGGCAGCGGCTCGTCGAGGGCCGCGACGACATCCTCGTACGTCGTCGCTCCCGGCCACCGGCCGGTCCGGCAGGCTCGCGAGGTGCTCCTCGGCGAGCTCGACGGCTCGGCGCATGACCGACATGCGCCGAGCCTATCGGGGCCTAGTAGCGGTAGTGATCGGGCTTGTAGGGGCCCTCGACCGGCACGTCGATGTACGCGGCCTGGTCGGGCGTCAGCTCGGTGAGCTTGGCGCCGACGGCGTCGAGGTGCAGCCGGGCGACCTTCTCGTCGAGGTGCTTGGGGAGCACGTAGACGCGCTTCTCGTACTCGTCGTTCTTCGAGAACAGCTCGATCTGGGCGATCGTCTGGTTCGTGAACGAGTTCGACATCACGAAGCTCGGGTGGCCGGTGGCGTTGCCGAGGTTCAGCAGGCGGCCCTCGGAGAGCACGATGATCGAGTGCCCGTCGGCGAAGACCCACTCGTCGACCTGCGGCTTGATGTTGATCCGCTCGATGCCGTCGAGCTTCGCCAGCCCGGCCATGTCGATCTCGTTGTCGAAGTGGCCGATGTTGCCGACGATCGCCTGGTGCTTCATGCGGGCCATGTGCGCCGCGGTGATGATGTCCTTGTTGCCGGTCGCGGTGATGAAGATGTCCGCGGTCTCCACGACGTCCTCGAGCGGGAGGACCTGGTAGCCCTCCATCGCGGCCTGCAGCGCGCAGATCGGATCGATCTCGGTGACGATCACGCGGGCGCCCTGGCCGCGGAGCGACTCCGCGCAGCCCTTGCCGACGTCGCCGTAGCCGCAGATCACCGCGACCTTGCCGGCGATCATCACGTCGGTGCCGCGGTTGATGCCGTCGATCAGGCTGTGGCGGCAGCCGTAGAGGTTGTCGAACTTCGACTTGGTGACCGAGTCGTTGACGTTGATCGCCGGGAACAGGAGCGTGCCCTGCTCGGCGAACTGGTACAGGCGATGGACGCCCGTGGTCGTCTCCTCGGTGACGCCCTTGATGTTGGCCGCCGCGCGGGTGAAGCGCTGCGGGTCCTCGGCCAGCGAGCGCGTGAGCGTCTCGAGGATGATCCGCAGCTCGTCGTTGTCGGCGGAGGCGGGATCCGGCACGGCGCCGGCGGCCTCGTACTCGACGCCCTTGTGGACGAGCAGCGTGGCGTCGCCGCCGTCGTCGAGGATCATGTTCGGGCCCTGGCCGTCAGGCCACGTGAGGGCCTGCTCGGTGCACCACCAGTACTCCTCCAGCGTCTCGCCCTTCCAGGCGAAGACGGGGATGCCGGCCTCGGCGATGGCCGCCGCGGCGTGGTCCTGGGTCGAGAAGATGTTGCAGGACGCCCAGCGGACCTCGGCGCCGAGAGAAGCGAGCGTCTCGATCAGCACGGCGGTCTGGATCGTCATGTGCAGCGAGCCGGTGATGCGCGCGCCCTTGAGCGGCTGCGCGTCGGCGAACTCGCGCCGCGTCGACATCAGGCCGGGCATCTCGTGCTCGGCGAGCTGGATCTCCTTGCGGCCGTACGCCGCCAGCGAGATGTCGGCGACCTTGTAGTCCGTCGTCAGGTTCGTGGATGCCATGGGTCTCCTCAGGGAGTTGCGGTCAGGGCGGCGGCGTCGAGAAGGCGCTGGTGCTTCTCCTGCTCCCAGCGCATCCAGTCGGCGGCGGGCACGTCGTCGGGACGCTCGGCGCGAGCCTCGAGCCAGGTCTCCGTGGCCTCGCGCAGCTCCGGCTCGCCCCGCAGGCGCAGGGCGAACGCGAGGTCGGAGAGGCCGATGTCATGCTCCTCGAGCAGCTCGCGCAGGGTGCGCAGGCGCTGGAGCTCGGCGGGCCCGTAGAGGCGGTAGCCGGATGCGCTGCGGGCCGGCTCGACCAGCCCGACGCGCTCGACGTAGCGCAGCATCCGCGGCGACCATCCAGTCGTCTCCGCCGCCTCGTGGATCGTCAGTGCGTCCATTCGGCGGCCCAGTGTAGCGAACCCTGACACAACTGTGTCAAGGTTTCGCCGCGCCGGCCGGGCACGCCGTGAGAGGATCCGCCGCATGCCGACCGGCGCGCAGCTGATCGTCGACCTGCTCGAGGACGCGGGCGTCGACGTCTGCTTCGGCCTGCCAGGCGTGCACAACCTCGCGCTCTGGGAGGCGCTGCGCGACTCGCGCGTGCGGCTCGTCGGCGTGCGGCACGAGCAGGCCGCCGCCTACGCGGCCGACGGCTACGCGCGGGCGACCGGGCGGCTCGGGGTCGCCCTCACCACCACGGGTCCGGGCGCCGCGAACACCCTGGGCGCGGTCGGCGAGGCGTGGGCGGCGCGCTCGCCGATCCTCGTCATCGCCACCGACATCCCCTCGACGCTGCGCAAGCCCGGCGTCTACCGCGGCGTCCTGCACGAGGCGACCGACCAGGCGGCGATGTTCGCGCCGGTGGTCAAGTCGGTGCACCGCGCGCTGACCGCCGAGACGGTCGACTCGGCCGCGACCGCCGCGGTGCAGGACGCGCAGACGGCGCCCACGCGCCCGGTCTACCTGGAGGTCGCGACGGACCTGCTCGGCCGTGACGTCCCCGCGGCCGCGTCCGAGCCCGCCCCGCCGAGGATGCCGCCGCTGGCCGGCGCCCTCGACGCCGCGGCGGAGCGCGTGTCGGCGGCCGCCCGCCCGCTGATCTGGGCCGGGACGGGCGCGCGCGACGCCGGCGCCGAGGTCACGCGGCTGGCCGAGCGGCTCGGCGCGCCGGTGCTGACGACGTACGGCGCGGCGGGCCTGCTCCCGCCCTCGCACCCGTGCCTGGTCGGGATGCCCGCCCACGTCGAGCCGGCCGGCGCGCTGTGGGACGGCGCGGACCTCGTCGTGGCGATCGGCTCGGACCTCGACGGCGTCCAGACCCAGAACTTCGCCATGCCGCAGCCGCCCGCGCTCGTGGCGCTCAACCTCGACGCCGAGGACGCGAGCAAGAACTACCGCGTCGACCACCTGCTCGAGGGCGACGCGGCGACGCTGACTGCGGCGCTCGCCGACCGGGTCGAGGACCGCGGCGGGCTCGACGGCCTCGCGGAGCGGCTGCACGAGGTCCGCGCGCGGGCATGCTCGAAGCTCGACGACCGCGCCCTGCGCTTCCTCGACGCCATCTCCTTCGCGGTGCCCGACGACGCCATCCTGGTGGCCGACATGTGCATCCCGGGCTACTGGCTCGCGGGCTTCCACACCCCCACCGTGCCGCGCAAGCTCCAGATCCCGCTCGGCTGGGGAACGCTCGGCTACGCCTTCCCGGCGGGCACTCGGCGCGGCGCTCGCCGGCCGCGGCCCGGCCGTGGCGGTGGCCGGCGACGGCGGGTTCCTCTTCGCGTGCGGCGAGCTCGCGACCATCGCCCAGGAGCAGATCCCCCTGACCACGGTGATCGTCGACGACGGCGGCTACGGGATGCTGCGCTACGACCAGGACGTGCACGGCGACGAGCGCTACGGCGTCGACCTCCACACGCCCGACTTCGCGGCCCTGGCGACCTCGTTCGGCGTGCGGGCCGAGACCGTCGACGGCCTCGAGGACGAGTTCGGCGAGGCGCTGGCGCGGCACGTCGCCGAGGAGGGCCCGTCGGTGCTGGTGGCGCGGACGCCCGAGCCGCTGGTGCCGCCGCCGAACACCTCGCCGAACTGGTACCGCCGGCGGTAGAACGTCAACCCCCGCATCGAGGGAGGGATGGGGAGGGTGCATTTCTGCAACATCGGCGCGCCGCGAGGGGCGCGACTGCAATTTCGCACCGTATAGGTGCACAACTGCAGCCACGCCGCCCACGACGACGGAAGGCTGCAGAAATGCACCCCAGCCTCCCTACCCAGCCGGGGTTGACGTTCGCTCGCGGTGCACGGCCACACCCCCCACCACCAGGGCGACGCCACACACCTCGACCGCCGAAGGCAGCTGCCCCAGCACGACGATCCCGATCACGGTCGCCGTGGCCGGCAGCAGGGACACCATGAGCGCATAGGTCGCCCGCGCCATCCGCGCCAGCGCGAGCTGGTCGGCGACGTACGGGATCACCGACGACGACACGCCGACGCCGATCCCGGCCAGCAGCGCGACCGGGTCGCCGAGCACCGGCAGGACCGCCCAGCCGCCGATCGGGGTGACGACGATGGCGGCGATGAGCATCGAGGCGGCCAGCGCGTCGATCCCGGCGGCCGCGCCCTGCTCCGCCACGCGGGCGCCGAGCACGATGTAGAGGGCGAAGAGCGCCGCGTTGGCGGCCGCCAGCGCGACGCCGAGCGGCTCGCCCTCGAGCACGACGTCGGTCAGCAGGTACACGCCGCCGACGGCCATGGCCAGCGCGACGATGTTGCGCGCCGTCCGCGTCCCGATCGCGGCCAGCACGATCACCGGCAGGAACTCGATCGCGGCGACCGTGCCCAGCGGCAGGCGGTCGATCGCGCTGTAGAAGATGCAGTTCATCAGCGCGAGCACGGTGCCCCAGGCGAGCAGCACCCGCCTCCCGTCCCGGTCGAGCGCGACGAACGTCCGCCAGGGACGCCGCCAGATCGCGAAGATGAGCGCCGCCGAGGCGATCCGCAGCCACGCCACGCCGAGCACCTCGACGCGGGCGAAGAGCAGCACGGCGAACGCCGGCCCGAGGTAGTGGAACACCGCGCTGATCGCGAAGAAGCTCTCGGGCGGGGCCTTCGCCGCGAACGTTCCAGCCCAGCGGTTCACGGTGGTCGCCGTCACTCCCGCCGACGGTAGGCGCGCTCCCGCGCGCGGGCAATATCGATGTGCGATACCGGCTATCTACGATGGCGCGATGGAGCTCCGCCAGCTGCGCGCGTTCGTGCACGTCACGCATGCCGGGACGTTCACGCGCGCGGCCGAGGAGCTGCACCTCGCGCAGTCCGCCGTCTCGCAGGCGGTCGGCCGCCTGGAGGCCGAGCTCGGCTTCGAGCTGCTGCGCCGGACGAGCCGCGGCGTCGAGCTCACCGAGGCGGGCGCGGTGGTGTTCGAGCGCGCCCGCGAGATCGTGGCGAGCGCCGACGCCATCGCGTCCGACCTCGCCGCGCTGCGCGGCCTGCTGGAGGGCACCGTCGCGCTCGGGACGATGCTCCCGCCGGGCCCGATCGACCTCCCCGGCCTGCTGGCGGCCTTCCACGGCGGCCATCCCGGCGTCGCCGTCCACGTGCGCGAGGGCAGCGCGCCGGAGATCCTCGCGGCGGTCCGCCGCGACGAGCTCGACGTCGGCTTCACCGGCGGTGCCCGCCGACCGGCTCGAGGACGGCATCGCGGGCGAGCTGCTGGTGAGCGAGGAGCTGCTGCTGATCACGCCGCCGGGCTACGAGGAGCTCACGCTGTCCGGTCTCCACGACGTGCCGTTCATCGGCTTCCGCCGCGGCTCGGCGCTGCGCGACACGATCGACGCCGCGCTGCGCGCGGCCGCCGTGACGCCCCAGGTCGTGTTCGAGAGCGACGAGCTGGTGAGCGTGCGCGAGTTCGTCGGACGCTCGCTCGGCGTCTCGATCGTGCCGCGCTCGACCGTCGACGGCGACGGCCCGCCCGTGGCGGCGATCCCGGTCGGCCTCGAGCGGCCGCTCACGCTCGTGTGGCGCGAGCGCCGCCAGCCGCCCGCCGCCGCGGCGTTCCTCGGCTTCGTCCGCGACGCCGCCGCCGGCCGGCGCCTGCCGCTCGCCGGGTGACGGTCCGCCGCGTCCGCCCGGGCGAGGGCGCGGCGCTGCGCGAGCTGCGGCTGCGTGCCCTCCGCACCGACCCCGGCGCCTTCGCGACCCGGTACGACGACGCCAGAGCGTGGCCGGCCGAGCGCTGGGCGTCGTGGGCCGAGGTGGTCCTCGTCACCGAGGACTGGCTCGGGATGGTCTGCGGGCGCCTGCGCGAGGATCCGTCAGTCGCGTGGCTGTTCGCGCTGTACGTCGAGCCCGCCGCGCGCGGCCGCGGCCTCGGCGCCGCCCTCATCGAGGCGCTGGCCGGCTGGGCCCGGGAGCAGGGCGCGACGGCGCTCGAGCTGTCGGTGACCACGAACAACCCGGCGGCCGCCGCGCTCTACGCGAGGACCGGGTTCGCCGAGACGGGCCGGCGGCGCCCACTGCCCGCCGACCCGTCGCGAACCGAGGTGTTCCTCCGGCGCGAGCTCTAGTCCTGCCAGGCCGCGAGGCCGGTGACGACGATCCTGCGGCCGCCGACGCGCCCGAGGTAGTCGGTGTCGCCGGTGTTCACGTCGACCGTGTAGAGGCCGGTGCCGCGACGCGTGGCGTTCGACAGGAACCCGGTGTCGGCGATGTCGAAGCCCACGTCGGTCCCGAGGTCGATGCCGAGCTTCCGGCCGTCCTTGAGCGTGCCGTCGTTCGGCGGGTCCTGCTTGAACACGCGGTCGCTCGCGGCGTCGACGACGTAGAGCGTGGTCGCCGCCGGGCGGGTCGCGTTGAACGACGAGTTCAGGTAGGCGGCGCCGACGAGCTGCGGCATGCCCGGGTTGATGTCCTTGTCCGTGCTGAGGACGGTGCCCTCGTCGACGTTCAGGCGCAGGTTCTGGCGGTCGTCCGAGACGACGCGGATCTTGTCCACGACCGGGTTGAAGTCGACCCCGAACGTGGTGCCGCGCAGCGCCGGCGTGAAGGCCGGGGCCTCGGCGACGGCGATGCCGGTCCGCGGGTTGACGCGGTAGACGACGCTGTCGGAGCCGACGCCGTAGAGGTCGCCGGTCGCGGGCCGGAAGTCGATGCCCTTGAGCGTGACCCCGGCGGGGAGTCCGGTGATGGCGCGAACGTCGCGGATGCGCTCGGGTGAACGCGCGTTGAACCGGATGAGCTGGTTCTGGTCGGTCGTCGCGACGAGCATCCGGTCGACGCGCGGCGACTTGTGCGAGGCCTGGGCGGCCACGGCGGTGAGCGCGAGAGCGCAGCCGGCGGCGGCGCTCCAGCGGAGCAGGCGGGTACGGCGCATGGGGCCCTCCTTGGGGGAGAGATCGGGAACCTTCGCCAGTGCGGACGACCGCTCCCGATCGGTTCACTCCTGGGCGCGCCGCCGCTCTACTCGAGGCGGAAGCCGGGCTGGGCGTCGATCTCCACGACGTCCATCTGCGCCTTCTGCAGCTTGCCCGCGTAGTCCCAGTTCATCGACTGCCAGCGCGTGAACTGGTCGAGCACCCACACGCCCGACTGGCGCGAGCCGTTGCCCGACTTCCCGTTGCCGCCGAACGGCAGGTGCGCCTCGGCGCCCGACGTCGAGTTGTTCACCGACACCATGCCCGCGGTGATGCGCTCGCGGAAGCGGAACGCGTTCTCGCCCGACCGCGTGTAGATCGAGGAGGAGAGCCCGTAGCCGTGGTCGTTGGCCAGCTCCATCGCCTCGTCGAACGAGCGGAAGGTGGCGACGCCGGTGATCGGCCCGAACGTCTCGGTGGCGTAGATGTCGTCGTCGATCGTGACGCCGTCGACGAGCACCGGGTGGTAGTAGATGCCGGCGTCCGGGTCGCCGACGAAGCCCTCGCGCGGGTTCGACGCGGTGATGCGCCCCTGCGCCGTGGAGCCGTAGGTGGTGTGGTGGTCGCGGACCAGGCCGAGCCAGTCCTCGAACCGCTCGGCGAAGCGCTCGTGCAGCATCGGGCCGTAGAGGACGTCCTGCGTCGGGTCGCCGATCGCGGCGCCGCGCAGCCGCGCGTCGAGCTTGGACACGAACTCGTCGTGCACGGACTCGTGGACGATCGAGGTGCCGAGCGACGTGCAGCGCTGGCCCGCGGTCCCGTAGCCGCCGAACAGCGCGCCCTCGACCGCGAGGTCGACGTCGGCGTCGTCCATCACGACCATCGGGTTCTTGCCGCCGAGCTCGAGGCAGGGCGACTGCAGGTGGCGGCCGCAGAGCTCGCCGATCCTGGAGCCGACGGCGCTCGAGCCGGTGAAGCCGACCTTGTCGACGAGGCCCTCGGTGAGCGAGCGCTCGAGGCCCTCGAACGTCGCCGCGCCCTCGGCCTGGACGACGTTCAGCACGCCGCCGGGCACGCCGCCGGCGTGGAAGAGCTTGGCCATCGCGTCGCCCAGCGCCGGCGAGTACTCGGCCGGCTTCCAGACCACGGCGTTGCCGCACAGGATGGCCGGCACGAGGTACCAGGCGGGCACGGCGACGGGGAAGTTGCCGGCGGTGATGATCGCGGCGACGCCGACGGGCATGCGGAACGTGAAGAGCTGCTTGTCCGGCATCTCCGACGGGACCGTCTGCCCGTAGAGGCGCCGGCCCTCGCCGATGAAGAAGTCGCAGGTGTCGATGATCTCCTGCACCTCGCCGAGCGACTCGGCGTAGGGCTTGCCGACCTCGCGCGTGACGAGGCGCGAGAGCGCCTCCTTGTTCTCCTCCACGAGGCGGCCCACGTTGGCGATCACGCGACCGCGCGCTGGCGCGGGCACCTTCGCCCAGTCGCGCTGTGCGGCACGAGCGGCGCGCGCGGCGGCCACGAACGTGTCGGCGTCCCCGAGCCGCACCTCGGCGACGGTCTCGGACGTGTTGGCGGGGTTGGTCGAGCTCAGGCGGCCTCCCGGCGCGTCGGCGAGCGGCTTCCCGTCGACGATGGAGGCGATCTCGGTCGCGGCGATCGTGGTCATGCGTCCACGGTACTGCGGACGGTCACCGCTCGGCCAGCGCGGCCTTCAGCGCGTCGATCGGCGGGATGTCCACCGGATCCTCGCCCCGCAGGACCGCCAGGTACAGCGAGACGAGGTCGCCGAGCAGGACGAGCGAGACCAGGCGCTCCGTCGGCGTGTCGCCGCGCGCGGTCACGCGCTCCACCACGGCGGCGCCGGCGGCGGCCTGCCCGGCGCTCAGCTCGCTGCGCAGGAGGTTCCGCGGGTGCGACCCGGGGTCCTCGAGGAACACCGCCGACAGCCGGCGCTCGGCGGCCGGCCAGCCGACCACCTCGTTGTGGTCGAGCTCGGGCAGCACGCTGCAGAAGGCGGGCAGCCCGGCGTTCTCGTTGATCTGGCACTTCCAGCGGTACGCCGCGGCCGCGGCCAGCTCCGCCCCGGCGATCACCGGGATCGTGCCGTGCAGGCGGCGCGCCAGCGTCTTCGCCTCGGACTCCTCGGGAGCGTCGGGGCCCCACTCGGCGGCCAGGCCCTCGGCCAGCGCGGCCGCCGCCTCGACCTCGTCGCGCAGCGACGGCCCGGCGCCGCACAGCGCGGCCGCCTCGAGCGCGGAGACCAGCGCGTAGCCGACCGCCGCCCGCGGCTGGAAGCCGCCGGGCACCGGGATCACCCGCACGCCGTCGCGCCGCGCGCGCTCGGCCAGGGCGCCGCCCGTGGTCGCCACGAGCCGCTGCGCGCCCCGCTCCGACGCGTCGTCGTAGGCCGACAGCGTCTCCTCGGTCGTCCCCGAGTAGCTCGAGCACAGCACCAGCGTCTCCGGCCCGACCCAGCCGGGCATCGAGTAGCCGTCGGCGACCACCAGAAGGCGCGTCAGCCGCGGCCCGATCGCGGCCGCCGCGAGCCGCCCGCCGACCGCCGAGCCGCCCATGCCGGCCACCACCAGCCCGCCGGGGGCGTCGATCGGCGCGATGCCCGCGGAGTCGACCCGCCACAGCGCGTCGCGCAGGTGCACGTGCAGGTCGAGGATCTCGGCCGCCTGGCCGGTCGAGTCCACCGCGGCGACGGCCTCGCGGTCGAGCACTAGAACTGCAGGGCCCCGTCGGGCAGCGTCACGCCCGGGAAGATCCGCGCGCCGCGCGAGATCACGTTGCCGTCGCCGATCGTCACGCCCTCGCCGAGCACGCTCATGCCGTCGACGTGGCAGTCGTCGCCGATCCGGACCCCGCCGGCCACGATGCAGCCGGACAGCGAGCAGTTGCGCCCGATCTCGGTGCCCTGCATGACCACCGCGCGCTCGATCGTGGTGCCGGCGCCGATGGTCACCCCGCTCTCGAGCACGGCGCGCCCGCCGATCCGCGCGCCCTCGCCGATCCGGCAGCGGCTCTCCACCAGCGCCGAGGGGATGATGCGCCCGCGGTTCTCCACGTCGCTCTCCACGCACAGGTAGCCGTCGCCCATCCGCTCGGAGACGCGCGTCGTGACGGTCCCCTCGAGGATGTCGAACGTCCCCTCCAGGTAGCGGTCCGGGCGTCCCGATGTCGAGCCAGTAGCCGTCGGACACGTAGCCGTACAGCCCCTCGCCGACCAGGCGCGGGAAGACGTCGCGCTCGATCGAGGCGGGCTGGTCGGGCTCGAGCAGCTCGAGCACCGAGCGCTCCAGCACGTAGGCGCCCGCGGAGATGTTGTTGGTGTCGATCTGGTCCGGCGACGGCTTCTCGACGAACTCCGTGACCTCGCCGTTGTCGCGCCGGCGCACGAGCCCGTACGCCGACGGGTCCTCGACGGGCGTCAGCGCCAGCGTCGCGCGAGCGCCGGTGCGGTCGTGCTGCGCGATCTGCGCCGTGAGGTCCATGTCGGTCAGCACGTCGCCGTTGAGCATCAGGAAGCGGTCGGCGAGCAGCGGCTCGGCGTACTTCAGCGCGCCGCCGGTGCCGAGCGGCCGCTGCTCCTCGACGTAGCGGAGCGTGATCCCGAACGCCGAGCCGTCGCCGAGCACGTTGCGCACGCCGCTCCCGAGGTGCCCGCAGGACATCACGACGTCGTCGACGCCGTGGGAGAGCAGCCAGTCGAGCATGAAGCGGATGAACGGCCGGTCGACGAGCGGCACGACCGGCTTCGGCACCGTGCTCGTCAGCGGCCTCAGCCGCGTGCCCTCGCCTCCCGCCAGGATCAGGGCCTGCACCGGTCAGCCTCCTCCGTCGCGCGGCGGGCGGCCGATGCCCTCGTACGTGAGCCCCGCCGCGGCCACCGCGTCCGGGTCCAGGAAGTTGCGCCCGTCGACCACGAGCCGCCCGCGCATCGCCGCGGCGACGGCGCCGAACTCGAGCTCGCCGAACTCCGGCCACTCGGTCACGAGCACGATCGCGTCGGCACCCTCGACCGCCTCGGCCGCCGACGGCTTGAAGTCCACGCCCTGGACGAGCTTGCGCGCCTCGTCCTCGGCCACCGGGTCGTACGCGCGCACCAGCGCGCCGGCGGCGTGGAGCCGCGCGGAGAGGACGAGCGAGGACGCCTCGCGCATGTCGTCCGTGTTCGGCTTGAAGGCCAGGCCGAGCAGCGCGATCTCCTTCCCGACGAGCGAGCGCCGAGGTGCTTGTGGAGCTTGGCGATCACCCGCCGCTTCTGCAGCTCGTTGACCTCGATCACCGAGTTCAGGAGCTGGAAGTGGTAGCCCGAGTTGCCGGCCAGCTGCTTGAGGGCCGCGACGTCCTTCGGGAAGCACGAGCCGCCGAAGCCGATGCCGGCCTGCAGGAACTTCGGGCCGATGCGGTCGTCGAGCCCCATCCCGCGGGCGACCTCGACGACGTCGGCGCCCGTCTCCTCGCACACGTTGGCGATCTCGTTGATGAACGAGATCTTGGTGGCCAGGAACGCGTTGGAGGCGAGCTTGACCATCTCCGCGCTGCGGATGTCCGTGCGGACGAGCGGCGCGCCCAGCGGCGCGTACAGCTCGACGACCGCGTCGCCCGCCCAGTCGCCGTCGTCGCCGACGACGACGCGGTCGGGCTCGAGGAAGTCCTTGAGCGCGCTGCCCTCCTTGAGGAACTCCGGGCAGGAGACGTAGCGGAAGCCGCCCTTGCCCTGCTCGACGAAGGCGCGCTTGATGCTGTCGCCGGTGCCGACCGGCACGGTCGACTTCATCACCAGCGCATGGCGGTCGGAGGCCGGCATCGCGTCGACCACGGCGTGGACGGCCGAGAGGTCGGCGTCGCCGGAGTAGGTCGGCGGCGTGCCGACGGCCACGAACAGCAGCCGCGCGTGCTCGAGCGCGTCCGCGATGTCGGTCGAGAAGTGCAGGCGGCCGCGGTGGCGGGCGACGAGGTCGTCGAGGCCGGGCTCCCAGATCGGGATCGCGGCCCGCCTTCAGGCCCTCGATCTTCGCCTCGTCGATGTCGATGCACCAGACCTCGCTGCCCAGCTCGGCGAAGCCCGCGGCGGTGACGAGGCCGACGTAGCCCGTCCCGATGACGCCTATCGGTTCTCTCATGCAGCGGCGGATCACACTACTGATTGAGGCGCCGCAGCGAGGCGGCGATCTCGAGCATCTGGTCCTCGCCGACGGTCTGCGTGAGCGTGTTCGAGATCCAGTAGACGCCCCGCTTGGTCTTCCACGCCACCATCCGCAGCTGCTCTCCGTCGTAGTACAGCCGCAGGCGCCGGTTGCCGCGGCGGACCGTGCGGTCCGGGTCGTCGAGGATCGGCGGCGCCTTCCACGCCAGGCCCTGCACGCCGTAGTACTCGCCGACGCCGGTCTTGCGCAGCACGAGCCGGTAGGCCTCGCGCTTCTTGCCGCTGCTCGTCCTTGATCTTGTAGATCCGCGGCTCGGTGCCCGACGTAGCTCGAGCCGCTGACGCGCTTGGACGGGAAGTAGAACGGGATCTTGAGCTTGGGATCGGCGATGACGGCCTGGTCCTCGCCCTCGCGCCGGGCGTCCTCGAGCCCTGAGACCTCGGAGCTGGACTTCTTCGGCCGGCGCTCGGAGCGCCGCTTGGGCTCCCGCGGCGGCTCGGGGGTCTCGGCCGGCTCGGCCTCCTCGCGCGGCGCGGCCGACTCGCGCGACTGCATGAACTGGCGGTAGGACCGGCGCAGATCCGCTTCGCGGAAGTAGAGATTGGAGTCCAGCTGCGGGTTCGGCGCGTCGTGGACCTTGAACGCGACCTCGTGGACCTTCGGGTTCTTGGTGCTCAGGTAGAGGACGAGCTTGAGCATCGAGAAGACCTGCGGTTCGAGCGCAGCGACTTGTCGACCCGGAAGTAGCGGCTGAAGACCTGGATCAGGTGCCGGCTCTCGCTGAGCCCGCTGGCCAGCAGCTTGCGCACGCCGGCGGCGTTCTTGGCCTGGCGCAGGAAGTCGTGCTGGCGCGCGGCGCGCACGAGGTCGTTGTCGGTGTGGCGGTAGCGGACGTAGTCGAGCGCGTCCTGCCCGCCCAGCCGCTGGTAGCCCGGATCGATGTCGATCGTCGCGTAGTTCTCGCCCGACGAGTTGTCGTTGAAGTAGTCGCGATCGACGTCGACGTAGACGCCGTCGATGTAGCTGACCGCCCGCCGGAACGCCCCGTAGTCCATGATCATCACGTTCGTGATCGGGAAGTTCTCGCCGGTCGGCGTCCTCGAACAGCTTCTTGACCGTCCGGACCATCAGGCGCGGGCCCTGCTTGCGGCCGCCGAGCTCGAACGCGCTGTTGATCTTGCCCTCGCCGTGACCGGGGATGTCGACCTTGAGGTCGCGCGGGATCGACATGACGCGTGACGGCGTCCTTGTCCGGGTCGGCGCGCGCGAGCAGGATCGTGTCCGACCGCGGCGGGCTGGACGCGTCGGCGCCCTCGCGCTTGTCGGAGCCGAGGATCATGAACGTGCGCGGCCCGCCCGGGTCCGGGATGTCGAGCTCGGGCACGTCGATGTCCGCGCGGCCGGGGAGCCGCAGCGGCTCGCAGGATGTCGTCGACCTCGCGCAGCACGGTCGGTGGCCAGCGCGGATGCCGTCAGCACCATCACGAAGCACGCACGCCAGCAGGCCGCGGAGGACGAGCTTCAGGCCCAGGCGCGGCGGGCGCTCTCCCTTCGGCTTCACGCCGCTCCGCCCTCGACCGCGCGCAGCTGCGTCCCGCCTTCGGCCAGCCGGCCCGGGACGGCGCGGGCGAACTCCACGAGCAGCTCGCGGTAGCGCGCCAGCGACCGGATCGAGACCCACTCCTCGGGGCCGTGGTGGCCGGCGCCGGAGGGGCCGAACTCGACGGCCGGGATGCCGGCGCGCAGGAACGACACGGCGTCCGAGGCGCCGTCACGGCCCACGGAGACCGACGACTCCGAGCCCTGCGGGGCGATGCACTCGCCCAGCGCGCGCACGTACGGGTTCGAGCGCGAGACGTGGGCGGGCGGGAAGATGAACGTCCGCTTGACCTCGAGATCCGGGATCGCGCGGATCTCCTCGAGGATGTCGCCGGGATCCTGGTTGGGCAGGTAGCGGATGTCGACGTCCATGACGCAGCTGTCGGGGACCTTGTTCGGCGCGTCCCCGCCGACGATGCGCCCGAGGTTGATCGACGGCCGGTCGAACAGCTCGGACGACTCGCGCGAGAACGGCATGGACTCGATTCGCCGAAAGACGTCAACCGCCTTCACGATCGCGTTGTCGCCGAGCCACGGCGTGGAGCCGTGCGCGGCGCGCCCGCGCACCAGGATCCGGGCCGCGAGCACGCCCTTGGCCTGGACGCCGATGTGCAGGTCGGTGGGCTCGCCGGTGATCGCGAAGTCGCCGACGTAGCCGCGGCGCACGAGGTCGTCGCTGGAGCGGACCTCGATGTCCTCGGACTCCTCGTCGGGCACGATCACGAGCCGGACGCGGACGTCCTGCTGCCCGTCGAGGTCGTTGACGGCGCACATCATGGCCGCCAGGCCGCCCTTCATGTCGTAGGCGCCGCGGCCGTACAGCCGGTCGCCCTCGATCCGCGGCGAGAACTGCTCCGTGTGGCCGGGCACGACGTCGAGGTGGCCGTGGAAGACGATCGTGGGCACGCCCTCGCGGCCGACCGCGGCGGTCAGCGCATGCAGCTCCCCGAACCGGTGCGCCTCGACCTCGATGTCGCGGGCCTCGAGCCAGCCCTTGACGAAGCCGGCCGCCGCGTGCAGGCCCTCCGCCGTCGAGGTGTCGTAGGTGACCAGGCGCTCGGTCAGAACCCGTTCATCCACCCGCAGGAGGGTAGCGGCGCATGAGACACTGGCCTTTGGCGAAAGGAGCGCGAATGACCCAGGTGAGCCACCAGACCGTCCGTCTCTCACAAGGCAAGCATCGGGGTCCGGAGCACGGCGCTTGCGTGATGGAGCTTTCCTCGATGCTCGCCGGCGAGGCCTTCACGGACCGCCCCCGCTGCGTGGATCCGGTGATCGCCGGCTTCCTGCGCACGTACAACGACGGGATCGACGAGAGCCGCCGCCAGGAGCTCTATCCCGCTGGCCGCCGAGGTCGTCGGCACGCGCGCGGTGGCCGGGGTCCAGGCCGAGCGCGCCCGCATGTGCCTGGCCTGGGCGCAGGAGCGCCACGTCGCGCTGCGCCACGGCCCGCGCCGGCTGCTGCCGGCACGCCCGATCATGCCCGACGCCCGGCTCGGCGACGACGCGGCGGGCACGCTGGCCGGCCGCATCGCGGTCAAGCTCGCGAACCGCCGGCGCGCGGACGACGCCCACGCCGGCGCGATGGCGTTCGTGCGCGTCGCTGGTCGCGGTCGGCGCGCCGGCGCCGCGAGGCGCCGGCGCGCGACCGGGTCCTAGCTCGCCCTCTGAGATCTTGAGGAAGGCCTCGTAGCGGCGCTTGTCGCGCTCGGCGGCGCGCCGCTCCTCGGTGCCCTCCTCGGCCTTCTCGAGCTCCTTCTCGGCCCGCTCGAGCCGGCTCTTGATCTCGCCGGCGTCGAGGTCGTCGAGCGCGAACGCCTCGTCCACGAGGACCAGCGCGTGCGTGCCCGCGACCTGGAGGAAGCCCTCGCCCTGGGCGAAGCGCACGACGTCGGACTCCGACTTGTAGAGCCGCAGCTCGGTCGGGTCGAGCATGGCCAGCAGCGGCTGGTGGTTCGCCAGCAGGCCGATCGAGCCGACGGTCGTCTTGGTGGAGACCATCTCCACCTCGTCGTTGAAGACCTCCCCCTCGGGGGTGAGGACCTCGACCTGGAAGGGCGTGCGGGCCATTACTTCTTGGCCGCCTCGATCACGTCGTCGATCGAGCCCTTGAGCAGGAACGCCGACTCGGGGAGCTCGTCGTGCTTGCCGTCGAGGATCTCGCGGAACGAGCGGACGGTCTCGGCGATCGGCACGTACTGGCCCGGGGTGCCGGTGAACTGCTCGGCGACGTGGAACGGCTGGGACAGGAAGCGCTCGATCCGGCGGGCGCGCTGCACCAGCACCTTGTCCTCGTCGGACAGCTCGTCGATGCCGAGGATGGCGATGATGTCCTGCAGCTCGCGGTAGCGCTGGAGCACCTGCTTGACCTCGTTGGCCACGTTGAAGTGCTCCTCGCCGACGATCTCGGGCTTGAGGATCGTCGAGCGTCGAGTCGAGCGGGTCGACGGCCGGGTAGATGCCCTTCTCGGAGATCGCGCGCGACAGCGTCGTGGTGGCGTTGAGGTGCGCGAACACCGAGGCCGGCGCCGGGTCGGTGAGGTCGTCGGCCGGCACGTAGATCGCCTGGATCGAGGTCACCGAGCCCTTGCGGGTCGAGGTGATGCGCTCCTGCAGCTGGCCCATCTCGGACTCCAGCGTCGGCTGGTAGCCGACCTGCGACGGCATGCGGCCGAGCAGGGCGGAGACCTCGGAGCCGGCCTGCACGAAGCGGAAGATGTTGTCGATGAAGAGCAGCACGTCCTGGCCCTCCTCATCGCGGAAGTACTCCGCCATGGTGAGGCCGGACAGCGCGACGCGCATGCGCGCGCCGGGCGGCTCGTTCATCTGGCCGAACACGAGCATCGTCTTGTCGATGACGCCCGACTCGCTCATCTCGAGCCAGAGGTCGTTGCCCTCGCGCGAGCGCTCGCCCACGCCGCAGAACGCGGACAGGCCGCCGTGCTCCTGCGCGAGGTTGTTGATCAGCTCCTGGATGAGCACCGTCTTGCCGACGCCGGCGCCGCCGAACAGGCCGACCTTGCCGCCCTTGGCGTACGGGCGCGAGCAGGTCGACGACCTTGATGCCGGTCTCGAACATCTCGGCGGTCGGCGTGAGCTGCTCGACGCGTCGGGGCCGGCCGGTGGATCGGCCAGCGCTCCTCGACCTCGATCTCGTCGCCCTGGTCGATCGCCTCGCCGAGCAGGTTGAAGATGCGGCCGAGCGTGACGCGGCCGACCGGCACGCGTGATCGGGCCGCCGGTGTCGATGACCTCGGTGCCGCGCGCGATGCCGTCGGTGGAGTCCATGGCGACCGCGCGCACGCGGTCGTCGCCGATGTGCTGCTGGACCTCGCACACGAGGTCCGGGCTGATGTTCTCGTCCTGGTCCTCGGCGGGCTCGCGCTTGACGATGATGGCCGAGTAGATCTCGGGCAGCTCGTCGGGGAAGACGGCCTCGATGACGACGCCCTGGATCTCCTCGATCCGGCCGACGTTCTGGGTGGTCTCTGGGGTCTCTGTTTCAGTTGGGGCAGCCACGTTTCTCCTTACCTGAGGCCTTCGGCCCCGGAAACGACTTCCAGAATCTCCTGCGTGATCTCCGCCTGGCGCTCGCGGTTCATCTGCAGGGTGAGGTCCTTGATGATGTCTCCGGCGTTCGTCGACGCGTTGCGCATGGCGGTCATGCGCGCGCCGTGCTCGGAGGCGGTCGACTCGAGCAGCGCCCGGAAGATCGAGATCTCCACGTAGGCGGGGATCAGGCGCTGGAGGATCTCCTCCGGGTCCGGCTCGTACTCGACGAGCGCGTGCTTGCCGCCGCCGTCGTCGTCCTTGTCCTCCTCGTCGCCCGCCTCCTCGCCTTCTTCGAGGATCGTGGCGTGCTGGAGCGGCAGCAGCGTCTCGCGCGTGACCTTCTGCGTGAGCGGCGAGATGTAGTGGTTGTAGATGATCTCGACCTGGTCGACCTTGCCGTCCACGTACGCGGTCATGAGGTCTGACGCGATGTCGCGCGCGTCGCCGTAGGCCGGGCGGTCGGTGAAGCCGGTGTAGCTCCCGGCCACGTCCTTGCCGCGGAACCGCAGCGACGAGGTGCCCCGGCGGCCCGAGGCGTACCACGCGATCGAGCGGCTGTCGCCCTCGTGCTCGGCCGCCGCGCGGACGCCCGCGCGGACGATCTGCGAGTTGAACGCGCCGGCGAGGCCGCGGTCGCCGGTCACCAGCAGCAGGCCGACGGTGCTGACCGACTCGTGCTCGTTGAGGATCGGCAGGTTCGGCACGTTTCCCGCGGCCTCGGCGGCCTGACGGGTCATCCGCCGGATCGCCGACGCGTAGGGCCGCAGCGCCTCGATGCGCTGCTCGGCGCGGCGCAGGCGGGCGGCGGCGACCATCTCCATCGCCCGCGTGATCTTCTGGATGTTCTTGACCGAGCTGATCCGGTTCTTGACGTCCTTCTGCGCCATGGCTCAGGCGGTGGTGGCCGCCTCCTCCTTCTCCTCGGCCTGCTCCGGCTCGTCGCCGCCGTCCTCGTCCTCGGCCTCGTCGCGCTTGCCGCCGCCCTCGCGGATCGCCTGCTCGTCGCTGAGCGGCTGGCCCTCCTCGTCGAGGTCGTGGCCGAAGTCCTGCGCGAACTGCGCGATCGCGTCGTCGAGCTCCTTCTGGGTCTCGTCCGACCAGTCGCCGCCCGCGATCTTCTTCAGCGTCTCCGGGATCTCCGAGTGGACGCGCTCGACCAGGCCGCGGTGGAACTCGCTGACGCGGTCGGCGTTGATGCGGTCCACGAAGCCGTTGGTGGCCGCGTAGACGACGGCGACCTGGTCCTCGACCGCCAGCGGCGAGCGCTCGCCCTGGTTGAGCGACTTCACGAGCCGCTCGCCGCGGGCCAGCGTGCGCTGGGTCTCGGGATCGAGGTCGGACCCGAACTGGGAGAACGCCTCGAGGTCGCGGTACTGGGAGAGCTCGATCTTGAGCTTGCCCGCCACCTTGCGCAGCGGCGTGATCTGCGCGTTGCCGCCCACGCGCGACACCGAGATGCCCACGTTGATGGCCGGGCGCACGCCGGAGTTGAACAGGCCGGGCTCGAGGAAGATCTGCCCGTCGGTGATCGAGATCACGTTGGTCGGGATGTAGGCCGACACGTCGCCGGCCTGCGTCTCGATGATCGGCAGCGCGGTCAGCGAGCCGCCGCCGAGCTCGTCGTTGAGCTTGACCGCGCGCTCCAGCAGGCGGCTGTGCAGGTAGAAGACGTCGCCGGGGTATGCCTCGCGCCCGGGCGGGCGGCGGAGCAGGAGCGACATCTGGCGGTAGGCGTACGCGTGCTTGGTGAGATCGTCGTAGACCACCAGCGCGTGCCTGCCGTCGTAGAGGAAGTGCTCGGCCATGGCGCAGCCGGCGTAGGGCGCCATGTACTTGATCGGCGCCGCCTCGTCGGCGGGCGCGGCGACGATGATCGTGTTGTCGAGCGCGTTGGCGTCCTCGAGCAGGCGGGCGATGCCGACCACGGTCGACATGCGCTGGCCGATCGCCACGTAGACCGAGACGACGCCCGTGTCCTTGTTGTTGATGATCGTGTCGATGGCGATCGCCGTCTTGCCGGTCTGGCGGTCGCCGATGATCAGCTCGCGCTGGCCGCGGCCGATCGGGATCATCGCGTCGATCGCCTTCAGGCCGGTCTGCATCGGCTCCTTCACCGGCTGGCGCTGGACCACGCCTGGAGCCTTGAACTCGGCCGGCCGGGTGATCTCGGTGTTGATGTCGCCCTTGCCGTCCAGGGGCTGGCCGAGCGGCGAGACGATGCGGCCGAGCAGCTGCTCGCCCACCGGGATCTCGAGCAGGCGGTTCGTCCGCTTGACCGTGTCGCCCTCGACGATCTTGTCCCACGGGCCGAACAGCACGGCGCCGACGTTGTCGGACTCGAGGTTGAGCGCGAGGCCGGTGACGTCGTGCGGCAGGTCGAGCATCTCGAAGGCCTTGCAGTTCTCGAGGCCGTGGATGCGCGCGATGCCGTCGGCGACCGAGAGGACGGTGCCGACCTCGGTCAGGTCGGCCTGGCCCTCGTCGAGCCCTTCGATGCGGCTCTTGAGGATGGACGTGATCTCGTCTGGCTTGATCTGCATGATCTCCTAGGCCTTAGCTACCTGGCGGCGAAGTTGTTCGAGTCTGTTGCGCACGGAGGCGTCGAGCACCGAGTTGCCGACCTGGACGACGATGCCGCCCAGGATGTCGGGCTCCACGCGGGAGGACAGCTCGACCTTGCGTCCCGTCTGCTCGGCGATGCGATCGCCGAGCTGCTTGACGATCTCGCGGTCGAGCTCGACGGCGGAGGTGATCTCCACCGGGAGCAGCTTGTTCTCCTCCTCCCACCGCCGGTCGTAGTTCGCGCGGATGCGGAACACGGCCGGCATGCGGTGCTTCTCGATGAGGAGCCCCAAGAAGTTCAGGATCACCGGGTCGGCGCCTGTGACCGCCTTGTCGAGGCCGTCCTCCTTCTCCTGCGTGGAGAAGTAGGGCGAGAAGAAGAACACCTGCAGCTCTCGCGACTCCGACAGGGCGTCGGCGAACGCGCCGAGCTGGTCGCGCACCTCGTCGAGCTTGTCGTGCTCCTTCGCGACCTCGAACAGCGAGCGGGCGTAGACCGTGGCGATCTCTTCCATCAGCGGGTGCGCTCCTCACCCGACAGGGAGGCGAAGTCGAGCTCCGACAGCGCCTCCTCGACGAGCCGCTTGTGATCGGCGTCGGTGAGCGTCTTCCGCGTGACCTTCTCCGTGGCGAGCACGGTGAGGTCGGCGACCTCCGCGCGGATCTCCTGGATCGCGCGGCGCGTCTCGGCCTCGATGTCGCGCCGGGTCTGCTCCATCATCTCCTCGCGCTTGGTCCGCGCGTCGGCGAGGATCTCGGTCTCCGCCGCCTCGCCCGTCTTGCGGGCGCGGGCGACGATCTCGTCCGCCTGTCCGCGGGCCTCGGCGAGGCGCTCGCGGTACTCGGCGAGGATCTGGTCGGCTTCCTTGCGGATGTGCTCCGCCGCGTCGATCGACTCCTCGATCGCCTTCTGGCGCCGGTCGAGCGCCTCGGCGATGCGCGGGAACGCGAGCTTGGCGAGCACGTACATGGACAGGCCGAAGACCAGCAGCGTCCAGATCATCAGCCCGACGTCGGGCGAGACCAGGAAGCTGCCGCCCTCCTCCTCGCCTTCGGCGGCGGTCGCGAAGATGAGCGACAGGTCGGTCATCGCCGGCCTAGAGGAAGAACGCGATGAGGCCCGCGACGAGCCCGTAGAAGAAGCATGCCTCGGTCAGCGCGAAGCCCAACCACTGGATGCCGGTGATCTCATCGCGCATCTCGGGTTGACGCGTCACGGACTCGATGACCTTGCCGAAGATGATGCCGATGCCGACGCCGGCGCCCACGGCACCAAGGCCGCCACCGACGCCCAGCGCGATCGCCTTGCCGGCGTCAGCCGCGGTCTCGGCGCCCGCCTGGGCGATGATGGTGATGACAGAGAAGAGCAGGTCCACCGAAGTGCTCCTTTGCGTTAGTGGTGCTCGGCGACGGCGCCGCCGAGGTAGATGGCAGTCAAGGTGGCGAAGATGAACGCCTGCAGGGTCGCGACCAGGCCGACCTCGAAGAGGAACAGCGCGACCGCGATCGGCAGCGTGACGATGCCGAGGACCTCGAGGCCGAGCAGCACGGCCAGGCCGCCGGACATGAAGAGGATGATCAGGTGCCCGGCGAGGATGTTGGCGAAGAGACGAACGGAGAGCGAGATCAGCCGCATGAAGTTCGAGAGGAACTCGAGGATGAAGATGAAGACGGCCATGCCTCCCGTCACGCCGGCCGGGATCAGGCTCTTGAGGTAGCCGCCTGGACCCTTGGCGCGGATGCCCTCGGTCGTGTACGAGACGAACACCACGAGCGCGAGGACGAGCGGGACCGACAGGTTGGCCGTGGCTGCGTAGATCGCGAACGACGGGACCTCGACCCCGAAGATCTCCACCGGGTGCTCGGTGTTGGTCGGCAGCGGGATGTAGCCGATCAGGTTGTTGAACCAGATGAAGAGGAACAGCGCGCCGATGAAGGGGAACCACTTCTTCGCCATCTTGTCGTCGAGGTTCCCGTAGGTGATGTTGTCGCGCATCAGCGAGAACAGCACCTCGACCGCCGTCTGCACGCGGTTGGGCCGCGCCTGCATCCGCCGGGCGATCCAGATCATCGTCCCCACGGTGAGGATCCCGGAGATGATCAGGTACATCACGGCCTTGTTGAAGTCCAGCGGCCCCGGAAGGTCGATCCAGGTGTGGAGCCGGAACTCCTCCTGCGGCGCGAACTCCTCGTTGTCCTGGCGCGTGAAGCCGAAGATCACGAGGATCAGGATCAGCGACAGGGCGTAGAAGCCGAAGACTCCGAACAGGATCTTGCGCCTGGTCGTCATGGGCGTGGGGACTTCCTCTCCAGAGGGCGAAGGATCAGGGAGATGGCGAAGTAGACGGTGAACGCGGCGAGCACCGTGATACCCGCCGTCAGTCCGTCTTCTCGCTCGGCGATCAGGCCGACGGCCAGGATGGTAAGGCCGATGAGCCACGCGCGTAGTACGAGTGATGCCATGTTGAGCCCGAGCGCCGTCTTGACGTCCGTCGCGCGGGCGGCGCGGCGGTCGATGGCGACGGCGGCGAAGCGCTGCGCGATCCACGCGACGGCGCCGACCGTGAAGCCGAGGACCGGCGCGCCGAGCAGCACCACGAACGGCGCGGCGAGCACGATGAGCACGACGTCCAGGTAGCGGACGAAGATCAGCGGATCCAGCGCACGGGTCGCGGTTCCCGGATCAGCGGGCACGGTCGGCATGCGCTCGTTCACGAGGTGTGGACATGGCGAAATCACCGCCCACCGGCCATCCCCGCACGCGGATGCGGCGGCGGGACTCCAACCCCCCGGAGTCCCAGGCCTGGGCGGCGCGCCGGAGTGTAGCGGGGAATTCGAGTTTGTAACAACTTTGTGACACCCGGCTCTAGCGTCGGCACGTAACGCCGAGCCTGCCCGGGCCCGGCCGGGCCGACACGCGGGCGTGCGCGACTAGCGCGCCGTGGCGCGAGCGGGCTCGCCGAGCCGGCGGTAGCCGTGCGGGACGACCGGCTCCGACGCCCGCCGCGGGATCAGCAGGGCGACGCCGACGGCGACGATGAGCGCGACCGCCGAGAGGGCGAAGGCCATCACGAAGCCCGCCTCGGTCGGCAGGCCCGAGGCAGCGAGGTGGGCGCCGATGATGCTGGCGCTGATCTGCGCGCCGAGCGCGCCGCCGATGGTGCGGATGATCGCGTTCATGCCGGTGGCGACCCCGGTCTGCGACTGCGGGACGGCGTCCACGATCAGGGTGGACATGCCCGCGAAGGCGAGCCCGATCCCGGCGCCGCTGATGACGCTGTTGACGTAGATGTGCCAGTCCTGCGAGTGCAGCGCGGCGAGCTGGACGAACCCGATGGCGATCAGCGTGTTGCCGATGAGGACGGGCGTGCGAGGCCCGACGCGGCTCCCGAGCCAGCCGGCGAACGGCCCGGCGACGAGCATCATGAGCGCCGACGGCAGCAGGAAGAGGCCGGCGTCCGTGACGCTGGCGCCGAAGCCGAAGCCCGTCGACACCGGGAGCTGGACCAGCTGCGGGACCAGCAGGAACGAGCCGAACATGCCGAAGCCGACGAGCAGCGTCGTCACGTTCGTCGTCCACACGCCGCGCAGCCGCATCATCCGCATGTCGACCATCGGCTCGGTGACGCGCTTCTCGAACCGCACCCACGTGACCAGCAGGCCGCCGGAGAGGGCCAGCAGCCCGAGCACGCCCGGCGACGTCCAGCCCCAGCCGTTGCCCTCGCTCACGCCGAGCAGGCCGGAGCCGAGGCCGCCCGCGAGCAGCGCCGCCCCGGCCCAGTCGATGCGCGCCGGGCTCTTGACCGGCGACTCGGGCACGAACAGCCAGGTGGCGACGATCGCGACGCCGATCACCGCCAGGCTGAGCCAGAAGATCCAGGCGTAGGGCAGGTGGTCGACGATCACGCCCGCGAGCACGAGCGCCGCGCCGCCGCCCACGCCGAACGTCGCCGAGATGAGGCCGATGCCCGCACCGACGCGCTCGCGCGGGAACTCGTCGCGGATGATCCCGATGGCGAGCGGGAACACGGCGCCGCCGGCGCCCTGCACCGCGCGGCCGGCGATCAGCATCTCGAGCGACGTCGAGAGCGCCGCGATCAGCGTGCCCAGGGCGAGCACGATCAGCACGATGAGCAGGAGCCGCTCCTTGCCGAACATGTCGCCGAGGCGGCCGAGCAGCGGCGTGAAGATCGAGGCGCTCAGCAGGTACACCGTGAGCACCCAGGTCACGGCGGTCGTCGACGCGCCGTACTCGCGCTGGATGGCGGGGAGCGCCGGCGCGACCATCGTCTGCAGCAGCGCGAACGACAGCCCCGAGAGCGCGAGGACCGCGAGCGTCAGGCCGTAGTGCTGGCGCTTCACGGCATCCGGTCCTCGAGCACCTCGCTGAGGCGGTTGAGCAGCGCGGCGACCTGCTCGCGCTCGTCCGGCTCGAAGGCCTCGAACACGCGGCGGCGCCAGGCGCCACGAGCTCGCGCGCGGCCTCCACGGCGACGCGGCCGGACGGCGTGAGGGAGACGAGGACCGTGCGGCGGTCGGAATCGGAGTGCCGGCGCTCCACGTAGCCGTCGCGCGCGAGGCAGTCGAGCATCCGCGTGGCGGTCGGGGGGGCGACGCCCGCGGCCTCCGCGAGCGTGCCGACGCTCAGCTCCTCGTCGTCGCTCAGCGCCTCGAGCAGGTGGTACTGCGGCAGCGTGAGGCCCGCGATCTGCTCTTTGGCGCGCGCGCGCGCATGCGGCGCGTCGTGCGGAAGAACGTCTCCCAGGCGGCGGCGAACTGGTCGGTGGCGACGGGCACGCCAAAGAACATTAGCGGAGCAATCATTAGCGTGCTAATGATTGCGTCACGCCGTCGCCTGCACGCTGCAGGCCGAGCTCCTCGATCGCCTGCTCGCGCATCTTGTACTTCTGCACCTTGCCGGTGACGGTCATCGGGAACTCGGCGGCGAAGCTTGCACGTATCGCGGGCGCTTGAAGTGGGCGATCCGGCCCTCGCAGTAGGCGCGCACCTCGTCCTCGGTCAGCACGGCGCCCTCGCGGACGCGGATCCAGGCCATCAGCTCCTCGCCGTAGCGCTCGTCGGGCACGCCGATCACCGCCGCCTCGAGCACGTCCGGGTGCGTGTGGAGGAACTCCTCCACCTCGCGCGGGTAGACGTTCTCGCCGCCGCGGATGACCATGTCCTTCGAGCGCCCGACGATGTTCAGGTAGCCGTCCTCGTCCATCGTCGCGAGGTCGCCGGTGTGCATCCAGCCGTGGGCGTCGATCGCCTCCGCCGTGCGCTCGGCGTCGTTCCAGTAGCCGGCCATGACGCTGTAGCCGCGGGTCAGCAGCTCACCCGGCTCGCCGCGCGCACGGTCGCGCCCGTGGCCGGGTCGACGAGCTTGACCTCGAGGTGCGGATGGACGCGGCCGACGGTCCGCGTGCGCTTCTCGAGCGAGTCGCCGGCGCGCGGTCTGGGTCGACACCGGCGAGGTCTCGGTCATGCCGTAGCAGATGGTCACCTCGTCCATGTGCATCCGCTCGATGACCTGCTTCATGACCTCGATCGGGCACGGCGAGCCGGCCATGATCCCGGTGCGCAGGCTGCTCAGGTCGTAGTCGCCGAACTCCGGGTGGTTGAGCTCGGCGATGAACATCGTCGGCACGCCGTAGAGGCTCGTGCAGCGCTCGTCCTGGACGGCCTGGAGCACCGCCTCGCGGCTCGAAGGCCGCCTCCGGGACGACCATGGCCGCGCCGTGCGTGGTGCAGCCGAGGTTGCCCATGACCATGCCGAAGCAGTGGTAGAAGGGCACCGGGATGCAGACGCGGTCGTGCTCGTCGTAGCCGCAGCCCTCGCCGACGAAGAACGCGTTGTTGAGGATGTTGTGGTGGCTGAGCGTGGCGCCCTTCGGGAAGCCCGTGGTGCCGCTCGTGTACTGGATGTTGATCGGGTCGTCGGAGTCGAGCGCGCCGAGGTCGGGCGCCGGCCCGTCGCCCTGCATCGAGCGCGTCCCACTCGCGCGGAGCCGAGCAGCACGACGCGCTCGAGGTCCTGCAGGCCGCCGCGGACCTCCTCGATCATCGCCGCGTAGTCGCTGGTCTTGAACGCTCGGCGCCGCGATCAGCATCCGGCAGCCGGACTGGCGCAGCGCGTACTCGCAGCTCGCTCGTCCGGTACGCCGGGTTGACGTTGACGAGGATGATCCCGGCCTTGGCCGTCGCGTACTGGGTGAGCACCCACTCGGCGCAGTTGGGCGCCCAGATGCCGACGCGGTCGCCCTTCTCGATGCCGGCGCCGAGCAGCCCGCGCGCGAGCGCGTCCACCTGCTCGTTCAGCTCGGCGTACGTGAGGCGGATGTTCTGGTGCCGGACCACGAGCGCCTCGCGGTCCCCGAACCGCGCGACGGTGCGCTCGAGGTTCTCGCCGATCGTCTCCCCGATCAGCGGCTTGGTGGCGACGCCCGACGCGTAGGAGCGAGTCATGGCGTCAACCGTACGCCTCAGGAGTCCGTTCCAGGATCGACGGTGCGCCTGGGACGGCCGAACCGTGGATGCCAGGCGCCGCGCGGGGGTGAAGCCGATAGTGGGGTTATCGGCGAGCCCGCGGGTGGCGCATGGCGCCGCGGGTCGTCCGTATCCGGGCGTGCCGGCGCCTGGAACGGGCTCCTAGCCGGGCTCGACCTTGAGCTCGCCGATCTCCGTGCCGGCGTCCTCGAACTCGATCTCGAAGATGCCGGTGATCGTCGCCTTGAACGACATCGTCATCGTCTCGCCGGGCCGGGACGTCCTTGCATGATGTCGTAGCCGTGCACGTGGATGTGGTCCGGCGTCGTCCGAGCGGACGCGGAAGCGGATCGTGTCGCCCTCGGTGAACTCGAGCTCGGTGACCTTGTCCGCGGTGAGCAGCGGGGGCGGCGGCTTGGGCGTCGGCGTCGGGGTGGGCGTCGCGGTCGGGGTCGGCGTCTCGTCCTCCGCCGGCGAGGCCTCCGTGGGCACCGGCGTCGCGGTGGCCGTCGCGGTGGCGGCGGCCTGCCCCGGGTCGGTGTCGTCCTCGCTGCTGTCGGCGAGCACGACGACGGCGACGATCGCGATCACCACGGCGATGGCGAGGAACGTGAAGCGCGTGGCCCCGGTTCATCCCGTCCAGGGTAGTCAGCGCCGAGGATGGCGCCGCAGCAGGCCCGCCGGCGCTGCGCGGGTCGACGCCGTACTCGCGCTCGTAGGCGGCGCGCGCGTCGTCGTCGGCGAGCGCCAGGGCCAGCTCCTCGCGCGAGGAGCCGAAGTCGGCACGCGGCACGGTCGAGCGCTACCAGCGCGGCGTCCTGGAGCGCGCCGTCGAGGCCGCCCGTCGTCGGCAGGTCGCGCGGCTCGCACGGGTCGGCGATGACCGACCGGCTCGGGCGCGAGCTGCGGCTGGGCGAGCCACGCGCCGCCGGCGAGGCGACCGCGGCGACGCCGCGGCCGCCACCCGCCGCGTCGCGCGGGAGGAGCGCGAGCGCGGCGAGCAGCGCGAGCGCGCCGCAGATCAGCAGCGCGGGCGCGAACGCCTCCTGCACGCCCGCCACCAGCGTCTCGTCGGCGCGGGTCGCGAGCTCGTCGTAGGCGGCGCGGTCCTCGCGTCGATCGGCGCACGCGGTCGAGCGACCGCTCGAGCTGGCCGCGCGGGTCGACGGGATCGAGGTCGGCCACCAGCGCGCCGGCGAGGTTGAGCTTCTCGAGCGGCGGGAGCTCCGCGTCGAGCACCAGCGCGGCGCCCTCGATGCGCGTGTCGGCGACCGCGTCGTCGAGCTGGGCGGCCGCGACGGGCGCGAGCAGGATCAGCGCGGCGGTGATGCCGGCGTGCCGGATCGCGAGCAGCCGAGGCCGCCTGCTCGGCGGTGTCCTCGGGCAGCAGCTCGCCGGCCAGCGCCGGGCAGCGCGAGCCCGAGCCCGGCGCCGGCCATGACCTGCGGCGCGAACGGTCCACCACAGCGAGGCGCCGGGCACGGCGCCGAGGGCGACAGCACCCCGCCCGCGACCAGCATCGCGCCCGCGGCGGCCCGCGCCCGGCCGGCCCGCGGACCCGGGCGGCGAGCGACCGCGGCGACCGGCAGCACGCGTCACCGCGCGCCGCCGCCGCCAGCGGCGACACCGACCAGCCGGTCACGAGCAGCAGCACCAGCAGGAACAGCACGCCCGACGAGCGCCGCCGAGAGCAGCGCCAGCGCCAACCGGACCGGGGCCCGACCGCGCCACCGCCCACCGCGAAGGGGGTCTGACCCCCGCCTTGGGCTCTGCGGCGGGGTCTGACCCCCCTTGGTCGTCTGGTCCACGCCGCGACGGCGAGGGCGGCTGCTGCAGCGAGCGGGACCTGCACGAGGAAGATCGCCCGCCAGTCGAACGCCTGGGTCAGCGCGCCGCCCAGCGCCGGGCCGGCGGCGAAGCCGAAGATGGCCGTCGCCGTCCAGGCCCGCCGGCCGGCTCCGCCCGCGTCGAGCAGCGGGAACGCGCCGACCAGCAGCGCCGCCCCGCCGATCGCCTGGACCCCGCGCAGCACGAGCAGCGAGCTCGATCGAGTCCGCCAGCCCGCAGCCGAGCGAGGCCGCGCCGAAGAGCAGCGCGCCGCCCACCGCGAGCCGCGGTCCGCGAACGCTGGGCGACCGCGGCCAGCGCGACAGCGCAAGCACGAGCGTGTAGACGCCGAGCACGGCGGCGGCCTGCTCGACCGACGCGTCGAGCTCCGCGATGATCGGCGGCAGGGCGAGCGTGACGACCGAGGCGTCGGCCAGCGCGAGGCCGACGGCGATCAGGAGCAGGACGTGGATGACCCACATGCTGCCAAGCTGCGGGGAGCGCAACCCACGACTCACGAGGAGACGAACGCATGGCACGCACCGCGACGGCCGAGTGGAAGGGCACCCTGAAGGAGGGCGCGGGCACGATGGCGCTCGGCTCCGGCGCCTTCACCGGCTCCTACACCTTCAAGTCACGCTTCGAGGACGGCGAGGGCACCAATCCGGAGGAGCTGATCGGCGCCGCGGAGGCGGGCTGCTTCACGATGCAGCTCTCGAACACGCTGGCCGAGGCCGGCTTCCCCGTCGACTCGGTCAACACCGAGGCCAAGGTGCAGCATCCGCAACATCGACGGCCTGCCGACGATCGCCAGATCGCGCTCACGACCGTGGGCCGCGTGCCCGGCGTCGACGAGGCGAAGTTCCAGGAGCTCGCCAATCAGGCGAAGGACGGATGCATCATCTCGCGCTCGCTCGCCGGCGTCGGCGACATCACGCGTCGACGCCAGGCTCGAGAGCTAGCCTACGTCCTCGCCCGCCGAGCGCCGCCGGGTCGATCTCCTCGGTCGGCCCGGTGAAGGCGCGGGCGATCAGCCACAGCACCAGCCCGAACGCCAGCAGGCCGCCGGCGTAGGCGAAGACGATCGTGTCCTCGACGAGCTTCTGCACGATCAGCGCGCGAGCAGCATAGCGCGCCGAGGACCGGGAAGCGGTCCAGGCGCGGAAGTAGTCGTGGTCGACGGGCGTGCTCCGCAGCACGAGCACCGAGATGTGCACGGAGACGAACGCGAAGAGCAGGAGCAGCACGGTGGTGTCGGCCAGCGTCTCGAGGTCGCCGACGATGACCAGCACCCCCGCGATCGCCGAGCTGAGCAGGATGCCCGCCCACGGCGTCCGCCGGCCGGGGTGGATCTTGCCGAACCACGACGGGATCACGCTCTGCTCGACCATGCCGTAGATCAGCCGCGACGCCATCACGAGGTTGATCAGCGCGCCGTTGACGAGCGCGAACAGCGCGATCGCGCGAGAAGACCTTCGGTGTTCATGGCCAGCGGGCCGAGCTGGACGACCTCGAGCAGCGGGCCGTCCGAGTCGGCGAGCGTGCCGGTCGGCACGGCCATCGAGGCGATGATCGTCACCAGCAGGTACACGAAGCCGGCGATCGCCAGGCCGAGGAACAGCGTGCCCGGGAACGTCTTCGGCGCCGCCTCCGTCTCCTCGGCCACGTTGACCGAGTCCTCGAAGCCGATCAGGGCGTAGAACGCGAGCGACGCGCCGGAGATCGCGAGCAGGATCGGCGCCTCGCCGGCCTTGAACTCGAAGGCGCGCGGCGGTGTCGCCGCCGCCGTCGAAGAGGAACGAGAGGCCGATGACGACCACGAGCAGCAGGCCGCCGAGCTCGATCAGCGTGCAGCCCATGTTGAAGGTGACCGACTCCTTGATCCCGCGGAAGTTGAGCAGCGACAAGCGCGGCGACGACCACGAGGCCGACGAGCACGGTCGGCAGGTCGATGAACTCGCTCAGGTAGTCGCCGCCGAACGCGGTCGCCAGCGTGGCGGCCGAGGAGACGCCGGAGCACATCACGGCGAAGGCGACGAGGAAGGTGAACAGCGGCGTGCGGAAGGCGCTGTGCACGAAGAGCGCCGCGCCGCCGGCCGAGGGGAACTTGGAGACGAGCTCGGCGTAGGAGGCGGCGGTGAAGGCCGCGACGATGCCCGCGACCGCGAACGCGACCCAGATCGCGCCGCCGATCTCGGCGCCGACCTCGCCGACGAGCGCGTAGATGCCGCCGCCGAGGATGTCCCCGACGATGAAGAACAGCAGCATCCGCCGCGTGATCGCGGGCTTGAGCGTGGGCGCCTGCGCCCTGTAGCCCGGCCCGCCGCTGAGGCTTCCCGCTTCCGCTTGGCTCGCCATTGCCGCGACCTACCCCCGCGCCGACCGGGGTAGTCCTGCCGGGCTACGGCTGACCCCCTCCGAGGCGCGGACAACCCAACCGTCGTTGACCTGCTGCCACCTTTGGAAACACGGCGTCGCAGAGCCAGAATACGACTATGACCAATCACCTCCGCACCCTCCGCCGCGCCGTCGCCGGCCTGGTGGCAGAGGACCGCACCGGCTTCAAGCGAGTCGACGCCTCCTCCGCTCGCTACGACGACGGCTCGTGGCTCAAGCCGCGTAGCTAGTTCACCAGCGCTTCACCCCGCCCCGAGCCCGCTCCCGGAGGCTTGCGACCTTACCTACGACAGGGAGGTTGACTTGCGCTTCGGAACGGGCTTGACGGCTGCCTTGGCGGCGACGGCGGTATTCGCCGCGCCGGCCGCGGCCACCGGCGGTGGCGGATCGTCCTACGACCACGTCGGCACGTTCGAGGTGCCCGACAACCTGCTCCCCGGTGACCCGGCGGACACGATCACCTCGGCCGAGATCGTGACCGCCGTCCCGGGCGGGCGGACCCTCATCTACACCGACTCGCCCGCGAGCCGGATCGGGTTCGTCGACATCAGCCGGCCGAGCCGCCCGCGCGCCGCCGGCGTGATCCTCACCGACGGCGAGCCGACCAGCGTCGCCACCGTCGGCACCTACGCGCTGGTCGCCGTCAACACGTCGGAGAGCTTCACCGACCCGAGCGGCGAGCTGCTGATCGTCGACACGCGCACCAGGAAGGTGCTCAAGCGGATCGAGCTCGCCGGCCAGCCCGACTCGATCGCCGTCTCGCCCGACAAGCGCTACGCCGCGATCGTCATCGAGAACGAGCGCGACGAGGACGTCGACGACGCCCTCATCCCGCAGGCTCCCGCCGGCACGCTGCAGATCCTCGAGCTGCCCTGGCTGCGGCTGCGCACCGTGCCGCTCACCGGTCTCGCGGACTACGCGCCGAGCGACCCCGAGCCCGAGTACGTCGACATCAACCGCCGCAACGAGGCGATCGTCAGCCTGCAGGAGAACAACCACTTCGCGCTGGTCGACGTCGCCCGCGCGAAGGTCAAGCGCGACTTCCCCGCCGGCAGCGCCACCGCGCGCGACGTCGACGCCACCGAGGAGGAGCTCGGCCCGCAGGACATGGGGCTGATCGAGCTCGACGAGACGATCACGCGCCGCCGCGAGCCCGACGCCGTGCAGTGGATCGACGACGACACCTTCGCCACCGCCAACGAAGGCGACTACACCGACGAGAACGGGGTCGAGGGCGGCTCGCGCAGCTTCACGCTCTTCCGCTCCGACGGCCGCGTCGAGCACGAGTCCGGCTCGAGCTTCGAGCACGAGATCGTCCGCGCCGGCCACTTCCCGCAGGCGCGGGCCGCGAACAAGGGCGTCGAGCCCGAGGGCCTCGAGGTCGTCGACGACGGCCATCGCAAGCTGCTGCTCGTCGGCGCCGAGCGGGCGAACGCGGTCGGCGTCTACGACGTCAGCCGCGGCACGCCGAGGTTCCTGCACGTGATCCCGACCGGCATCGGGCCGGAGGGCATCAAGGCGATCCCCGAGCGCGACCTGGTGGCGGTGTCCGCCGAGACGGACCTGCTCGCCGACGGCGTGCCGATCCGGCCGCTGATCACGCTCTACGAGCTCGGCCACGGCACGCCGGCGTACCCGCAGATCAAGAGCGCCGGCAGCGTGCCGATCCCGTGGGTCGCGCTCTCCGGCCTGTCCGGAGACCCGCGCGACAAGGACACCGTGTGGGGCGTCAGCGACTCGTACCTCGCCCAGGGCGCGATCTACCGCATCGACGTCGACGACGAGCCGGCCGTCATCGAGAAGCGGATCGGCATCGCCGGGACCGACTTCGACTTCGAGGGCATCGCCGCGCGGCCCGAGGGCGGCTTCTGGCTGGCGAGCGAGGGCCGCACCAACGCCGGCAGCTCGCGGCCGAACCTGCTCGTCCGCGCCGACGCCTCCGGCACCGTGCTCGAGACCGTCCCGCTGCCGGCGAGCCTCATCGCGCTCGCGACGAGCAGCGGCTTCGAGGGCGTGGCCGTCACCGGCTCCGCCGCGCGCCGCGACGAGACCGTCTACGCCGTGATCCAGCGCGAGTGGGGCGACGACGCACCGGGCTCCGCGAAGATCGCCCGGTACGAGGTCGCCGCGAAGCGCTGGACGTTCGCGCGCTACCCGCTCGGCCCGGTCGAGTCGCCCGCGGGCGGCTGGGTCGGACTGTCGGAGATCACGCTGCTGGGTGACGGCCACACCGCCGCGATCGTCGAGCGCGACGACCGCATCGCGGGCGAGGCGAGGGTGAAGCGGATCTTCAAGGTCGACCTGAAGAAGATCGCCTGGCGCGCCCACGGCCAGCCGCTCGACACGGCGCGCAAGACGCTGCTGCGCGACGTGATCGACGACCTCGACGAGCACAGCATCTCGATCCCGGACAAGCTCGAGGGCACCGCGCTGACGCGTGACGGCCGGTTCTTCCTCGCCACCGACAACGACGGCGTGGAGGAGAACTACGGCGAGACGCTGTTCTTCTCGCTGCGGTAGCTAGAGGTACTCGCGGGCGCCGCCGCGCACACGGAAGGCCGTGAAGCCTTCCGGCGGCGGCGCCAGAGCGAGGTAGCGCTCGGCCACCACGCGACGCAGGTTGGACCGCCGGCCGCCCTCGGCGATCGCCTGCAGGACGCCCTGCGTCGCGCGGTAGGCGAGCACGGCATACGGGTCGGGCCTGCGCTCGAACGCCTCCTCGAAGGCGGCCTCGAAGGCCTCGAGCTCGGGCGTCGAGCCGGGCTCGGGCGCGCTGGAGACGAAGACGGCGCGGCGGCGGACGGCCGCCGGCAGGCGCCCGGCGAGGCCGGCGCGGGTCAGCTCGTCGGGGAAGACCAGGCGCGCGCGCGGCGCCTCGCGGGCGAGCGACTCGGCGACGCCGACGGCCGAGCGGACGTCGTTGCCGGCGTAGATCACCGCGTCGGCCCGCGCGACGTCGTCGACCACCTGCGCGCCGGCCTCCTCGAGCGCGGCGGCGAGCGCCTCCGGCACCTTCCCGGCCTCCGCCTCGATCGCGACCGGGCCGTCGCCCGCCGCGCGCAGGAGCGCCCGCGCCTGCTCGAGGTCGTCGGGGATCACGCGCGCGAACGTGTCGCGGCCCGAGGGGTACCAGCGCTCGGGCTCGCCGGGCGCGACGGGCTCGGTGAAGCCCGCGTAGCCCGCTCCGGGGCTCGCGAGCAGCACGCCCGCGGCGTTGAAGAGCGGCAGCATCGTGAGCGCCGCGTCCGAGCGCACCGCGCCGACCACGGCGATCACCTGCGCGTCGCGGATCGCCTGCTCGGCCGCCTTCGCGGGGATCCGCCGCGGGTCCTGCGCGCCGAGCGAGCCCTCGTCGACCGAGACGAAGTTGATGCCGTACTCCCCCGCGCGCCCGCCGCTCTCGGCGATCGCGAGCTTGGTCGCGTCGGTCATGTCGCGCCCCACGCCGCGGTCCGGCCGCGGGACCGACGAGTAGACGGTCAGGTTGTCGCCCGCGACGCGGCCGCCGGCCGTCACGGCGTCGCGCTCGCCTCCGCAGCCCACCAGCACGGCGAGCGACGCCAGCAGGACCAGGCGCCGGATCAGTCCTCCAGCAGGACGGTGTCGTCGTGCGAGTACGGCGGCGCGCAGCAGCACAGCAGCACGAGGGGCTCGCCGCCGGTGTTCCAGAGCTTGTGCGGCACGCCGGGCGCGATCACGACGGTGTCGCCCGCGCGGACGTCCGCCTCCTCGGCCCCCAGGCGCATCCGCCCGGCCCCGGCCGTGAAGTGGTAGATCTCCTCCGCCTGCCGGTGGAAGTGCTCCACCGTCTCACCGCCCACGGGCACGGTCGCCTCGGCGAGCGACTGGTTCACGGAGTTCCCGGACGGCATACCCGCGAGCTCGCGGATGGTCGAGCCGTCTGCGGTGATGAACGGCTCTCGTTCTTCGAGGCGGACGGTCTGCACGAGGCGATCGACAGGGTAGACCACCCGCGCGAAGCGCCGGCGGCGCCGCTGGCTGCCGTCGCGGCGCCCCCGGCCTTCGTCATGGCCGGGGGCGCGTGATGAATGAGCGTTGGACACGAAGGGGAGACGTGCCGTCGCTCAGGCGACGGCCCGGCGGGCCGTCGCGGAGTCCAGCCGGTGCGCCACGCGCGCGGCCACGTAGGCCGCACGGCTGCGGACCGGCGGGGGATGTTGCAAGCGCGAGGCACTTGCCCTGCGCTGGGCGGCATCGGCGCGCTCGGCAACAGCGGAGCGTGCGTAGGCCGGGTGGTTCAGCGAATGCATCTCGAGGCTCCTCGTAAGGGATGAACGGGAGCCGCCCGTGACGAGCTTTCGGCGCGAACCTATGGCTGGTCACGGGCGGCAGTGGTGGCTGCTGCCCGCGACCGAGAGGTGGTGCTAGTGCGCGAGCAGGAGCGGACGCCGGAGCACGCCGGCGTCCATGGCGATGTGCCAATTGAACGTGTGGCGCGTGCTCTGCATCAGTCCTGCTCACCTCCTTCGCGCGATGCGCGGTAGGTCGAAACGGTCAGAGGAAAGTACAGGACGCCTCGGCGACCGCGCAAGTGCGGTTACCCGTACGGATTCGAACCCGACACGGCGGTGAACTCGCCCGTCTCGAGGTCGCGCTCGACCGACTCGTCGATGTCGTGCTCGCTCGTGGCCGGATCGGCGCGGCGCATCTGCCAGGCGCGCAGGCGCCGCAGCTTGAGGATCTCGAGCACGTAGACGAGGTACGCGCTGGCGGCCAGGGCGATGATGAAGCAGGCGGCGATCGCGGCGGTCCAGCCGGGGTCGAGGTTGCCCTGGTCGTCGGAGTACGGGATGAAGCGCAGCGCCACCGCGAGGCCCGCCATCGTGATCGTCCAGGCGTAGAGGTAGAGCACGGTGCGCCGCTGCGAGAAGCCGATGCGGTGGAAGCGATGGTGGAAGTGGTTCGAGTCGCCGCGGTAGACGGGGCGGCGGTACTTGATCCGCTTGGCGACCACGAAGCCCGGTGTCGAGGAACGGCACGGCGAGCACCACGAGCGGCACGACGAGCGCGACCAGGGCGTTGGTCTTCAGCGAGCCCTCCACGATCACGGCCCCCAGCAGCAGGCCGAGCAGGTTCGAGCCGCAGTCGCCCATGAAGACCGAGGCCGGGTGGAAGTTGTGGACGAGGAAGCCGAGCGCGGCGCCGGCGGTGATGGCGGCCAGCACGCCGGCCGCGTCGCGCCCGAGGTCGAACGCGATGATCGCGAACGCGACGGCCGAGATCGCGCAGACCCCCGCCGCCAGGCCGTCGACGCCGTCGGAGAAGTTGACGACGTTCATGACGGCGACGATCCCGAGCACGGTGAGCGGGCCGCCGAAGTCGCCCAGGTCGACGGCGCCGAGGAACGGGAGCGTGAAGTTGCGCACCACGACCCCGGCGTTGACCAGCACGAGCACGGCGACGACCTGGCCCGCGAGCTTGGCCGCGGGCGGCAGCTCGCGGATGTCGTCAGCCGCGCCGACCAGCGTGATGAGCGCCGCGGCGACGAGGATCCCGCGCGTGCGCTCGTCGTCGGGCATGAAGAGCAGCGCGGCGATCAGCATGCCGGCGAAGATGGCGAGCCCGCCGAGCAGCGGCGTCGCCTCGCTGGCCAGGCCGCGCGCCTTCATCTCGTCGACCGCGCCGATCCGGCGTGCCAGGCGTGCCACGACCGGCGTCAGCAGCGCGGCGGCGGCGAAGGCCACGAGGGCCGCGTAGAGCGCGTCGGTCTCCATCGATAGCGAAACAGGATCGCAGGGCCGGCGGCGCGCAGGGTAGAGCGCGCCTATGACGAATTGGTGGTTGGAGTTCGCCCGCGGCGGGCAGGTACCGCCCATCGCAGGCCGCACGGCTGACCTTGTCTGCTCACGCACACCTCGCCCGCGCCTACCTGGCGATCGCCGACGACCCGGAGCCGCCGGCCGTCCAGCGCTCCCCCTCGCGCGTCCTCTGCAGCCTCCTCGCCGCGGTCGTCCTCGCCGTCGCGGCGCCGCTCGCGTGGACGTCCTCCTCCCCCGGCAAGCCGCTCGACCAGCCGGCCGCCACGGCCGTCAAGGGCAACGGCTCGGCCGAGGACGACGAGGATGGCGACGACGGGCACGGCGACCCGTGGGCCGCGACCGACGCCTGATCGGCCCTGAGACGCGCGAGGCGATCGGCGCCGAGCCGACCGTCTCGGAGTCGCCGCCGTGGGTGCGCGAGCGCGCGAGCGCCCACCTGGGGGCTCGTCGAAGGCGACGAGATCGCGCCCGGCCGGACGGTCCTGCGCTCGCTCGGCGGCGGCCAGCGCTACGAGGTGTTCCTCGTCTGGGACGACCACCGGCTCGCCGTGCTGGTGGCCAAGCTGCTGCGCCCCGAGCAGTCCGCCGACCCGATCGCGCTGCGGGACCTGACGCGCGAGGCCGAGGCGCTGGCGCGGCTCGCCCACCCCGTGGTCATGCGCGGCTTCGACGTCGTCGCCGACGGGCCGCTTCCCGCACCTGCTGATCGAGCACCTCGAGGGGCCGACGCTGCGCGAGCTGATCGACCGCGACGGCGCCCTCCCGCTCGAGCAGGTCCTGCCGCTCGCGCTGCACGTCGCGTCCGCGCTGCACTACATGGCCGGCGAGGGGATGGTGCACCTCGACGTCAAGCCCGACAACGTGGTCATGGGTGCGCCGCCGCGGCTCATCGACCTCAGCGTCGCGCGCTCGCTCGACGCCGCGGCGCGCCTGCACCGCCCCGTCGGCACCGACGGCTACATGGCGCCGGAGCAGTGCGACGCCGGGCACGGCCCGATCGGCCCCGCGGCCGACGTGTTCGGGCTCGCGGCGACCGTGCACCACGCGGTCTCGGGCAAGCGCCCGTTCGCGCGCGACGGCGAGCAGCGCTTCCCGCAGCTCGAGCGCGACGCGCCGCCGCTGGGGCGCCGCGTGCCGCCGGCCCTGGCGTCGCTGCTCGGCGCCGCGCTCTCGCGGCGCGCGGCCGACCGTCCCAGCGCGGCGGAGCTCGCCGCCGGGCTGGAGCCGCTCGTGTCCGCCCTGCCGCGCCGGCTCGTCCTCGGCCGGCGCGGGTGGCGCCGCCGCTAGACGGCGGCGCCGACGCCCAGGTTGGCGTAGAGCGGGTACTTCTCGGCGATCGCCGACACGCCGGAGGCCAGCTCGTCCCGCACGTCCTCGAAGCCCGGCTGCAGCGCCCGGGCGATGATCGCCCCGACCGCCGGGAAGTCCTCGGCCTGCAGGCCGCGCGTAGCGAGCGCCGCCGTGCCGACGCGCAGGCCGGAGGTGACCATCGGCGGCCGCGGGTCGAACGGGACCGCGTTGCGGTTGACGGTGATGCCGATGTCGTGCAGGCGGTCCTCGGCCTGCTGGCCGTCGAGCTCGGACTCGCGCAGGTCGACGAGCACGAGGTGGACGTCGGTCCCGCCGGTGAGCACGCTGACGCCGTTGCCGGCGCCCAGGAGCTCCTCGCCCACCGCCTTCGCGCCGCTCGACGGTGCGGCGCTGGCGCTCGCGGAACTGCTCGGTCGCGGCGATCTTGAAGGCCACCGCCTTGCCGGCGATGACGTGCTCGAGCGGGCCGCCCTGCTGGCCCGGGAACACGGCCGAGTTGATCTTCTTGGCGTACTCCTCCTTGCAGAGGATCGTGCCGCCGCGGGCGCCGCCGAGCGTCTTGTGCACGGTCGTCGTCACCACGTCGGCGAGCGGGACCGGGCTCGGGTGGATGCCCGCCGCGACGAGCCCGGCGAAGTGCGCCATGTCGACCATCAGGAACGCGCCGACCTCGTCGGCGATCGCGCGGAAGCGCTCGAAGTCGAGGAACCGCGGGTAGGCCGACCAGCCGGCGAGGATGAGCTTCGGGCGGCGCTCCTTGGCGATCCGCTCGACCTCGTCCATGTCGATCAGGCTCGTCTCGCGGTCGACCTCGTACGGCGCGATGTCGTAGAGCCGGCCCGAGACGTTGATCTTCATCCCGTGCGTGAGGTGGCCGCCGTGCGGCAGCGCGAGGCCGAGGATCGTGTCGCCCGGCTGCAGCAGCGCGTGGTAGACGGACGCGTTGGCCTGCGCGCCCGCGTGCGGCTGCACGTTGGCGTGCTCGGCGCCGAACAGCGCCTTCGCGCGCTCGATGGCGAGCGTCTCGATCACGTCGACGTGCTCGCAGCCGCCGTAGTAGCGCTTGCCGGGCAGGCCCTCGGCGTACTTGTTCGTGAGCACCGATCCCTGGCACTCGAGGATCGCCTGCGGGACGAAGTTCTCCGACGCGATCATCTCGAGCGTCGACTGCTGGCGGTGGAGCTCGCCCTGGATCGCCTCGGCGACCTCGGGGTCGACCTCGGCGAGCGGGCGCTCGAAGTAATCGGGCTGGAGCTCAGTCATGGGCCAAGGAACGTACCACCGCCTCCGGCACCGCCCCGGCGCGCACGATCCGCAGCTCGCCGCCCGCGTCGAAGTCGCGCAGGTCGACCACCGTGGAGGGCGTGCCGGGCAGCTCGCCGCCGTCGAGAACGAGGTCGGCGCGGCCCCGGATCGCCTCCGGGACGTCCTCCAGCCGCCGCGCGTCGGGACCGCCCGCGTGGTTCGCCGAGCTCTGCAGGACGGGCAGCTCGCCGAGCGCCGGAGATGTCCGGGCACGCGCAGGCCGAGCGTCCCGTTGCCGCCGGCCAGCGGGTAGCGGTCGCTGGGGACGAGGAGCGTGACCGGGCCCGGCAGCAGCCGCGCCATCAGCGCCCGCGTGCGCGGTGAGAGCTCGGGGAGCTGCGCCTGCTCGGGGTCGAAGAACATCACCGCCGCGGGCTTGTCCGGCGGTCGGCCCTTGAGCCAGTAGAGCCGCGCCACCGCGGCCGCGTCTCAGCGGGTCGCAGGCCAGGCCGTAGACCGTGTCGGCCGGGAAGACGACCACGCCGCCGGCGCGCGATGCACTCGTCGAACGGTCACCGCCGCCCCACGACGACGCGCTCGATGCCGGCGAGGTCGGGGACGATCTCGATCTCGTGGCCCGGGAAGCAGCGCCGCGACGTCGTCCGCCTGCCCGGCGCCGACCTCGAGCGCCACGAACGGGACGTCCGCGCAGCGCGGGCGCGAGCCGGCGGTAGACGTCGAGCCCGTCCGGGCCGCCGTAGAGCGCCTCGCGCGGCTCGTAGGCCAGCTCCGGCGCGAGTCGCTCGCCCTCGCGCACGTACGGCGGGTTGGAGACGACGGCGTCGATCGGTCGCCGCGACGGCTCGAGCAGGTCGCCCGAGCGAGCTCGACGGCGAGGCCGAGCCGCGCGGCGTTCGCGCGCGCGACCGCCAGCGCGCCCGGGCTCGACTCGGTGCCGCCACGCGCAGGTCCGGGCCGCTCGTCGGCCAGCGCCAGCGCGATCGCGCCCGAGCCGGTGCCGACGTCGACCACCCGCGCGCCCGTAGGGCAGCGACAGCGCGGCCTCGACGACGTGCTCGGTCTCCGGCCGCGGGATCAGCACGCGCGGGTCGACCTCCAGCTCGAGCCGCCGGAATCCCTTGTGCCGAGGATGTACGCCACCGGCTCGCGCTGCGCCCGGCGGCGCACGTACTCGCGGAACGGCTCGGGCTCGATGCCGCGACCCGGATCGGCGATCAGCACCGCGCGGTCGACGCCCATGGCGGCCGCGAGCAGCACCTCGGCGTCGAGGCGCGGCGTCTCGCAGCCGGCCGCCGTCAGCGCGATGAGCGCCGAGTCCAGCGCGTCACGGGCCGTCGTCCGGGCGCGGGGCACCCCGAGACAGTACGAAGTGCATCGCCAGGCCGGCGGCCACCAGGCCGAGGCCGATGGCGATCCACAGCGGCTCGAGGTAGAGCAGGACGATCGAGCCCACGCCGGTCAGCGATGCGCGCGGGCAGGGCGACGGGCCCGCGCAGCCAGCCGCCGAGCGCCACCGCCAGCCCGGCGACCGCGACGGCCGACACGGCCACCGCCAGCACGATCGTCTCGAAGTCGCCCTGCAGCAGCAGGCCCTCGCCGTTGGGCGAGAGGACGAAGGCGAACGGGACGAGGAAGGCCGGCAGCGTGTAGCGCGCCGTGAGCATCATCGTCTTGAAGCCGTCGCCGCCGGTGATCGCCGCCGCCGCGAAGGCGGACAGCGCGGTCGGCGGGCTCACCTCGCTGAGCACCGCGTAGTAGAAGATGAACATGTAGGCGACGAAGTCCTCGACCCCGAGCGCGATCAGCGCCGGGGCGATGATCACCGCGGCGATGATGAAGCTGGCCGTCACCGGCACGGCCAGGCCCAGGATCAGGACGGCCAGCGCGCTGAAGATCGCCGTCAGCGCGAGCGAGCCGCCCGCCGCGTCGACGATCAGCGCCGACAGCTCGAGCCCGAGCCCGGTGAGCGAGACGACGGCGACGATGATGCCCGCCGCCGCGGTCGTGGCCGCGATCGGCAGCACCCCGCGGGCGCCCGTGACCAGCGCGGCCCAGACCCTGCGCGGGCCCATCCAGTCGCGCCGGTCGCCGAACGACATCAGGAACGCCAGCACCGTCGCGTAGAGCACGGCGCGGAACGGCGACATCCCGATCGCCAGCAGCCAGACGATCGCGATCAGCGACGAGAAGTGGTAGCCCCAGCGCGCCAGCAGCTTCCAGAAGCCGGGCGTGTCGAGCTCCAGGCCCTGCACCCGGAAGCGCCGCGCGTCGGCCTCGATCGCGAGCAGCACGCCGAGGTAGTACAGGATCGACGGCACGATCGCGTAGAGCAGGACCTTGAAGTAGCTCACCTCGAGGAACTCGGCGATGATGAACGCCGCCGCTCCGAGCGTCGGCGGGGAGAGGATCGCCCCGATGCCCGAGGCGGCGAGCACGCCGCCGCCGGAGTCCTTCGGGTAGCCCGCCTTGCGCAGCAGCGGCCAGGTGACCGAGCCGAGCGTGACGGTCGTCGCCACGCCCGAGCCCGACACGGTGCCGAGCAGGAAGCCGGCCAGCGTCGTCGTCCGCCCGGGCCCCGTCTTGCTGCCGCCGAACGCCGCGTACGAGAGCTGGACGAAGAAGCGCGCCGCGCCGGAGTACTCGAGCACGGCGCCGTAGAGCGTGAACAGGATGATGTAGGTCGCCGCGACGTCGAGCGGGATGCCGAACAGGCCCTCGAGCCCCATGTACGATCTGGCCGACGATGCGGTCGAGCCCGTAGCCCTTGTGCGAGAGCCCGATCGCGTCGGGGATCAGCCCGCCGAGGTAGGCGTAGGCGAGGAAGCCGATGCAGATCGCGGGCAGGATCCAGCCGACCGTCCGCCGCGTCGCCTCCAGGACGAGCACGATGGTGATCACGCCGGCCAGGATGTCGAGGCCCTCGGGCACGGCCGCGCGGCGGAACAGCTCGTCCGACACCACGGCGGCGTAGCCGCAGGCGACGAGCGCCGAGGATGCCGAGCGCCCAGTCGAGGCCGACGGGCTCTCCTCGGGATGGTCCGTGCGGCTGCGGCTCGCGCGGCCGCGGAAGACGAGGAAGGTCAGCAGCAGCACGACCGCGAGGAAGGCGGGCCGGTACTGCTGCGCCGGGAGCGGGTTGAGCACCCAGTACACGGCGAAGAGCACGAGGCCGACGCCGAGCACGTCGACCACGCTCTCCGCGAACCCGTGCAGCCTGCCGCCCGGGCCGCTCGGCCTCGAACTCCTCGAGCAGCCGCTCCTCGGTCTTGGGGTCGGCAACGGGCGCGCGGTCATCGCTCCACCTCCAGCGTCAGGTGCACGTCGCCGCCGTAGAGCGGCTCCCGCTCCCCGCCGGCCACCAGCGTGCGGCGGCCGGTCGCGGTCGCCGCCAGCGCCATCCGCCGCCGAACCGCGCCGGGCTCGCCGGGCGCAGCGTCCAGCTCGCCGCCGCGGCGGGAGCGCTAGCCCTCGATCTCGTAGTAGTCGAGCACCGCCTCGCTCGGCGAGCTGACCGCGACAAGCTCGAAGCCGTCGCCGGTCGCGCGGAAGGTCTCCCGCGCGGGCACGCGGTAGTACGAGTGGCGGTACTCGAGCGCGAACTCGCCGGACGAGGGCAGGCGCAGCGACGCGACCTCGCCGCCCTCGCCGCGGCGCCACGACGTGCGGCGAGCAGCCGCCCAGGGCCAGCGCGCCCACGGCCACCGCCAGCAGCGAGCTTCATCGGGCCGCCTCGTCGTAGAAGCGCTGGGCGCCCGGGTGCAGCTCGACCGGCGTCACGACCTCCTGGCCCTTCGCCGGGTCGAGCGACTCCGCGGCCGGCACGACGGTCGCGAGCCGGTCCTTGCCGCCGTAGAGCTTCTGACGTGATCTCGTACGCGAGGTCGTCGCTCATCGTCCTCGTTGACCATCAGCAGGTTCGGGACGCCGATCGTCGTCGTGCCCTCCACGCCCGAGTACTCGTCCGTCCTCGACCTCGGCCTCGCTGTACGCCTCGCCGAACTCGCTCCGCATGTCCTCGAGGTAGTCGTCGAGCGCGAGCAGCCGGATGTCGTCGTGGTCGCCAGGTCGGTGACCGCGCCGGTCGGCACGCCGCCGGACCAGAAGAACCCGTCGATCGACCCGTCGCGCAACGCCTGCACCGACTCCCCGACGCCGAGCTGGCGCTTGTCGATGTCGCTCGTCCGGGATCGAGGCCCGCGACCTGGAGCAGCCGCAGCGCGATCACCTCGGTACCGGAGCCGGGCGAGCCGATCGAGACGCTCTTGCCCTCCATGTCCTCGATCGTCTCGATGCCCGAGTCCGCCTTCACGACGACCTGGGTGATGTTCGGATAGAGCGTCGCCAGCGCGCGCAGCGGCAGCGGCTCCTCGAAGCTCTCGTTGCCCTCGACCGCGTCGATCGCGCGTGTCGGCGAGCGAGAACGCGATGTCGGAGTCGCCGTTGGCGACCAGCAGCAGGTTGTCCACCGACGCCGACGTCGTCTCGGCCGTGGTCGGCGAGTCCGGCATCTCGTCGCTCAGCAGGTCGGCGAGCCCGCCGCCGTAGACCTGGTAGACGCCGCCGGCGCCGCCGGTGGCGATCGAGAGCCGGCCCTCGCCGCCGGGCGGGTCGTTGGGCGAGCACGCGGCGATGAGCATCGCCACGGCCACCGCCACCCCGAGCAGCCTCCCCATGGCGAAATCGTGCCCGGCTTCGCGCGCGGGCGAAACGATCTCAGCCCGCGGCCTGCAGCTCCAGCCGGCGCCGCTTCTCGGCGTCCTGCAGCGCGCCGGTGATGTCGTCGAGCTCCCCCGCGAGCACCGCTTCGAGGTTGTGGACCGTGAGGCCCTCGACGCGATGGTCGGTGACGCGGCGCTGCGGGAAGTTGTAGGTGCGGATCTTCTCCGCTCGCTCGCCGGTGCCGACCTGCGCGCGGCGGTCGGCGGCCAGCTCGGCCTGCTGCTCGGCGACCTTCTGCTCGTACAGCCGCGCGCGCAGGACCTTCATCGCGCGCTCGCGGTTCTGCAGCTGCGACTTCTCGTCCTGCATCGAGACGACGAGGCCGGTCGGCTTGTGGGTGATGCGCACGGCGGAGTCGGTCGTGTTGACGGACTGGCCGCCGGGGCCGGCTGGAGCGGTAGACGTCGATCTCGAGGTCGTTCTGGTCGATCTCGACCTCGACGTCCTCGGCCTCCGGCAGCACCGCGACCGTCGCGGTGGAGGTGTGGATGCGGCCCTGCGACTCGGTGGCCGGCACGCGCTGCACGCGGTGCGTGCCGCCCTCGTACTTGAAGCGGCTGAACGCGCCGTCGCCGCGGACCTCGAAGGTGTACGAGCCGTCGGAGGCGTCCAGGGTCTCGGTCTTGAAGCCGACCCGCTCGGCGTAGCGCGTGAGCATGCGGAAGAGGTCGCCGGCCCACAGGCCCGCCTCGTCGCCGCCGGCGCCGCCGCGGATCTCGACGATCACGTTCTTGTCGTCGTTCGGGTCGGTCTCGACCATGGCGAGGCGGATCGCCTCCTCGAGCTCCTCGATCCGCTCGCGCGCGGTGCGGAGCTCCTCGCGCATCTCGGCGTCGTCGCCCTCGTCGAGCAGCTCCTGCGCGCCCTCGGCGTCGGATACCGCGAGGCGCCACTCCTCGGCGAGCTTCGCGGCGGGCGCGAGCTGCTTGAACTGGCGGCCGGCGTCGGCGGAGCGCGCGCGGTCGGAGATCACCTCCGGATCCGACATCTGCGCCTGCACCTCCGCGTACCGGGCCTCGATCTGCTCGACCAGCGCCTCGATCACGCGATCGAGTCTAGTCTTGCCACCGCGGATGCACGACGAGCTGCACGAGCGCTTCCCGACGCCCGGCCTGTCGCCGGACGCGGCCGCGGACCTGGAGCAGCGGCTGCCCGGATTGCCCGGGTCCTACGTCGAGTGCCTGCGCGCGGTCGACGTGCTCGACTCCCCGATGGGCGAGTTCCGGTTGTCGCTCGCCGAGCCGGCCGAGCTGGAGGCGCTCGGCCTGATCGAGGTCGCGAGCGCGGGCGGCGACTCGCTGTGCGTCGAGCGCGGCGGCGACGGCCGCGTGCTCTGGGTGCGCGACGAGCCGGTCCCGCGCGAGGTCGCGTCGTCGTTCGCGGACCTCCTCGTCAACCTCGCGCGGTTCGACCAGGCCCAGTGGGGCGACGAGCCCTTCGAGCCGGTCGGGGTGACCGACGAGCAGCGCGCGAACCTCTCGGCCCTACTGGGCGGCTAGGACCACGAGCGCGACCGCGGCGGTCAGCTCGATCGCCGCGCCCAGCACGTCGCCGGTCACGCCGCCGAGGCGGCGGCGGGCGAGCCACCACACGAGACCTGCCGCGGGCAGCGCGGCGAGCGCGAGCGGAGCGGTCACGACGGCGATCGCGGCCGCCAGCCCGAGGCCGGCCGCGGCATGCCGCGGCGTGAGGCCCTGGAGCAGCCGCCCGGTCCCGTCGGCCCGTGCGGCGGGCAGCGTCGCGGCGAGCGCCAGCGGCGCGGCGCGCGAGACGGCGTACGCCGCGACGACCGGGAGCACGGCCAGCTCGCCGAGTGCGGCGGCCTTGACGAGCAGGGCGAGCACGAGCGCCGACGCGCCGTAGGCCCCGAGCACGTGGTCGCGCATGATGGCCAGCGCGTGGTCGCGGTCGCGGCCGCCGAGCCCGTCGGCGCTGTCGGCCAGCCCGTCGGCGTGCAGCGCGCCGGTGAGCACGAGCTCGAGCGCTACGGCGAGCGCGCCGGCCAGGAGCGGCGGCGCCACCTCGGCGAGGCCAGCGGCCGTGGCGCCCACCGCCGCGCCGATCGCCGCGCCCACGACGGGGAACCAGACGGCGGCCGCGTCCCGACAGGCGGCCGCCGCCGGCCGGCACGCGCGTGAGGAACGCCCGCCGCCTCACGCACCGCCGGTCACCTCGGGCGAAGCGTCGCCATCTCCGCGAGCAGGGCCGACGCCGCGGTCACGACGGGCAGGGCGAGCGCCGCCCCGCTGCCCTCGCCGAGGCGCATGCCGAGATCGAGCAGGGGATCGAGGCGCAGCGCGTCGAGGATCGCCCCGTGCCCGGGCTCGGGCGAGCGGTGGGCGGCGATCAGCGCGTCGGCGCTGCGCGGCTCCAGCCGCGTGGCGACCAGCGCCGCCGCGGCGGTGATGAAGCCGTCCACGAGCACGGGCGTCCGCCGTGCGGCGCAGCCGAGGACGAGGCCCGCGAGGGCGGCGATCTCGAGCCCGCCCACGGCCGCCAGAACGCCGAGCGGATCGACCGCCGACGGGCGGTTGACCGCCAGCGCGCGCCGTACTGCCGCCACCTTGCGCTCCATGCCGGCGTCGTCGATCCCGGTCCCGCGGCCGCAGACCTCCGCCGGGTCGCAGTCGAGCAGCACGGCGGTGAGCGCGGCCGCCGCGGTCGTGTTGGCGATGCCCATCTCCCCCAGCCCGACGAGGCTCGCGTTCCGGTCGGCGAGCTCGGCGCCGGCGGCCAGCGCGCGCTCGGCATCCGCGCGCGTCATCGCCGGCCCGCGCGCGGCGTTCGCCGTGCCCGGGCGCACCCGGCGGTCGAGGATCGCCGGGTGGGCGACGGGCTCGCGGACCCCGACGTCGACGACCACGAGGGTCGCGCCGGCGCGCCGCGCGAGCACGCAGACGGCCGCGCCGCCGCTCGCGAAGGCGCGCAGCATGTGGCCGGTGACGGCCTGCGGATAGGCGCTCACGCCCTCCTCGGCGATGCCGTGGTCGGCCGCGCAGACGACGATCGCCGGGGGACGCGGGTCGGGCGCCGTCGTCCCGCGGATCGCCGCGACGCGGCACGCGACCTCCTCCAGGCGGCCGAGGCTCCCTCGCGGCTTGGCCTTCGCATCGAGCATCGCCCGCGCCGCCGTCAGCGCGTCAGCCACAGCGGCCTCCCCGCCACGACCAGCGCGGCCTCGGCGGCATGGTCGGCCCAGACGGCGTTGACGCGGCCGAGGATGTCGCGGTAGCGGCGCCCGACCGCCGACGCCGGCACCACGCCCATCCCGACCTCGTTGCTGACCGCGATGACCGGCGCGCCGCGCCCGGCCGCGAGCGCCGCGGCTTGCTCGGCGAGCCGCACGATCGCCGCCTCGCCGTCGCCGTGGCCGAGGCGGTTGGCGACCCACAGCGTCAGGCAGTCCACGATCGCGCACGTCCCGTCCGGAACCGCCAGCAGCGCCGCCGCCAGCTCGAGCGGCGCCTCGATCGTCGCCCACGCCGGGTCCCGCTCGGCTCGGTGGCGCGCGATCCGTTCGGCCATCTCGGCGTCGAGCGGCTCGCCCGTCGCGATGAAGGCGACGGGGCCGGCGTACGCGCTCGCCCGGCGCAGGGCGAACGTCGACTTGCCCGAGCGCGCGCCGCCCAGGAGGACCGTGAGGCTCATCGCGCCGGCACCACGACGGGAGACGCGGCAACCTGCGTCACGCGCACGTGCGCGCGGTAGTGGCGGCCGATCAGCGCCTCGGTGAGGACGGCGCGCGGATCCCCGTGCGCGACGAGGCGGCCGCCGGCGAGCAGTGCCAGCCGATCGGCGTACTGGCCGGCGAGCGTGAGGTCGTGCATGGCGCTCAGCACCGTCAGGCCGCGCTCGGCGCGCAGCGCGTCGACTGCCTCGAGCACCTCCTGCTGCCGGCCGATGTCGAGCGCCGCGGTCGGCTCGTCGAGCAGCAGGACCGGCGCATCCTGCGCGAGGGCCCGGGCCAGCAGCGCCCGCTGCCGCTCGCCCCCGCTGAGCTCGTCGAGCCGGCGAGCCGCGAGCGGCGCGAGGTCGAGGCGGGCGAGCGCCCTGCCCGCGGCCTCCCGGTCCGCGAGCCCCGCACGGCCGAGCAGGCCGAGATGCGCCGTGCGCCCGAGCATCACGTACTCGCCGACCGTCATGCCGGGCGGGATCAGCGGGCTCTGGGGCAGGGTCGCGAAGAGCCGCGCCCGCCCGCGGGCGGAGAGCGTGCGGACGTCGACGCCGTCGACCGTGACCGCGCCGCGTCGCGCCACGAGCCCGGCGACCGCGCGCAGCACCGTCGACTTGCCGGCCCCGTTCGGCCCGATCACCGCCGTCCACCCGCCGCGCGGCACGTCCAGGCTGACGCCGTCCACCGCGAGGCGCGTGCCGAGCCGGACCTCCAGGCGATCGAGCGCGATCACGTCTCGGCCACCCGCGTGGCCCGGAGGACGAGCACGAAGAACGGCGCGCCGATGCACGCCGTGACGACGCCGATCGGGAGCTCGGCCGGGGCCAGCGCCGTCCGCGCGACGACGTCGGCGACGACCAGGAAGGCCGCGCCGAACAGCACGGAGAGCGGCAGCACGACGCGGTACGAGGTGCCCGCGAGCAGGCGCACGGCGTGCGGTACGACGATGCCGACGAAGCCGATCAGGCCGCTGACCGACACGGCCGCCGCGGTCCCCAGCGTGGCCGCGCCGATCACGACGAGGCGCACCCGCTCCACCGGGACCCCGAGCGCCGTCGCCTCGTCGTCGCCCACCCGCAGCACGTCGAGCACGCGGCGATGCATGAGGATCACCGCGATCGAGAGCGCCGCGTACGGCGCGAGGAGGAGCACGTCGCCCCACCCCGACGTGGAGAGCCGGCCTAGCAGCCACGTGTAGACCGCGCGCACGTTGTCCGTGTCGCTCTGGAGCAGCAGCGTCTGCAGCGCCGTCAGGAACGCGGCCATGGCCACGCCGGCCAGGATCAGCGTCCCCGTCTCGCGCCCGCCGACGGAGCGCCCCAGGAGATACGCCCCGCCGACCGCGGCGGTCGCCCCCGCGAAGGCGGCCAGCGGGAGCGGCACCGACCCGGCGTAGACGATCGCCGCGGTCGCGCCGAGGCCCGCCCCGGCCGCCGCGCCGAGCAGGTACGGGTCGGCGAGCGGATTCCGGAACACGGCCTGGTAGGCGCCACCGGCGATCGCCAGCGTCGCGCCGACGAGCGCGCCGAGCGCCACGCGCGGCGAGCGCAGCTCCCACAGCACGGCCTCGTCGAGCGGCGACAGCCCGCCGTCGAGGCCGAGGACCGCGCGCAACGAGATCGCCGCCGGTCCGAGCGCCAGCCCGGCCAGCAGGTCGCCGCCGCGAGCGCCACGGCGCCCGCCAGCGTCCACCGCCACGAGAGCCCGGGGGCGGTCATCCGGCCCGCTCGATCGCGCCCACGACCCGCTCGACGAACAGCGGGATGCGCGGGCCCCAGCGCGACGCGACGTCGTCGCCCACCGCGACGACCGCGCCTTCGCGGACCGCCGAGACGCGACCCCAGCCGGGGCGTCGCTTCACGCGCGCCGGCGTCTGCCCGCAGCACTCCGAGTCGGCGAGCACGATCAGGTCGGGGTCGGCCGTCACCACGCCCTCGGCCGAGAGCTGCGGGTACGGCGATCCGCTCCGCCCGGCCGCGCGGTCGGCGATGTTGCGCATGCCGAGGCGGCCGTAGATGCGGCCGATGAACGTCTCCGAGCTGGCGCTGTAGAGGTCGGGGTCGAGCTCGTGGAAGACCTTCGTGCCCCCCGCGCCGTCGGCGGCGGCGATGGCGTCCTCCACCTGGCCGCGGACCGTGCGCGCGAGCCGCTCGCCCGCCGCCCGATGGCCGGCGGCGGCCCCCAGGTCGCGCATCTGGGCGTAGGCGGCGTCGAGGTCGTCGGGCACGGGCTGGGCGATGACCCGCAGACGCAGCCGCCGCAGGCCGGCGATCGCGTCGCGCGGCGCGTCGGCCGGCACGACGACGAGGTCGGGCCGGTAGCCGGCGATCGCCTCGACGTTCGGCTCGTAGGAGGAGAGCTCCGTGGTCGGGACGCCGTCCGGGAAGTCCGACTCGCTGTCGACGGCCACGACATGCGGCCCGGCGCCGACCGCGAAGAGGATCTCGGTGGCCGACGGCGAGAGCGACACGATCCGCTCGGGCCGGGCCGCCTCCGCCGGCTCCTCCGCCGCCTCTCCGCAGCCGCCGGCGACGGCGCCGAGCACGGCCGCGAGGGCCACACCCGTCCTGAACGATGCCATTGCAACCTCCGCGAGTCGCGAAGGAGAGTCAGCCCGGGCGGGTGGACCGCACGAACCGCCCTTCCTTCGAGGGCTGATCCGTCACACGGGTCAGGCGACCTGGCTCGTCCCTCGCGCGGAGGGCATCGCAGTTGCGGGACAGCGCCGGATTCGCACCGGCTTCGCTGATTCCGTGGGGGAGGGCACCGTACCGGCCTCCGCAGACGGAACTCAGGCCGGCACGACGATCGCGACCCTAGGCCACGACTTCCATCCCGACCTTGTCCTCCTCGGACGCGGCGCGGGGATCCTCGAGCTCGAGGACGGCCTCCATGGCGGCGATGGCGACCGCGAGCTGCTCGTGGTCGGGCTCGCGGGTGGTGAGCTTCTGCAGCTGCATCCCGGGCCACATGAGCTTCTGGACCCACGGCTTGCGGCGGTTGCGGCCGGCCCACTTGATGACCTCGAAGCTCAGGCCGGCGATCAGCGGGACGCCGAGGATCCGCGAGCCGAGCAGCAGGTACCAGGCCGGCAGCCCGATCGGGGCGAAGACGAAGATGGCCACGATCATCACGATCAGCAGGAAGCTCGTGCCGCAGCGCGGGTGCAGGCGCGAGAAGCGCTGGGCGTTCTCGGGCGTGAGCGGCAGCCCGGCCTCGTAGCAGGAGATCGTCTTGTGCTCGGCGCCGTGGAACTCGAAGACGCGCCGCAGGTCGCGGATCGCGCGCGAGCAGCACGATGTAGCCGAGGAAGATCGCGGTGCGGACGAGGCCCTCGACGACCCAGAAGAGGAACGCCGAGCCGAGCTGGTCCTTGAACAGGCTGGTGAGCCCGACCGGGACGACGAAGAAGAGGCCGACGGCGAACAGCAGCGACGACGAGCACGGTGCCGAACCACATGGCGCCCGAGATCGGCTCCTCGTCCTCGGGCGAGCTGGGCGTTGGCGGACATGCCGAGCGCCTTGAAGCCGATGCTGAGCGACTCCACGAGCGCGACCACGCCGCGGATCGACGGGCAGGCGCGCGACGCCGGTGGCGCTTGGTGCAGGAGACGAGCGGGAACGACTGGACGTCGACCTCGCCGTCGGGCTTGCGGACGGCCACCGCCCAGGTGGACACGCCGCGCATCATCACGCCCTCCATCACGGCCTGGCCGCCCACAGGGGCGTCGCGCTGGGCCATGAGGAGGTCGTCAGGCAGGCGGGTCTCGACGCTCACTGAGGAAGCATCGGCAACGAGACCCGCCGACTGGAGTGGTGAGGGCTACTCGCCGCGCTGGCGCTTGGCGGCGCGGCGCTGGAAGCGCTCGACGCGGCCGCCGGTGTCGACCAGCTTCTGCTTGCCCGTGTAGAACGGGTGGCAGTTGGAGCAGATCTCCACGTGCAGGTCGCCCTTGGTCGAGCGCGTGGTGAACGTGTTCCCGCAGGTGCAGGTCACGGTCGACTCGACGTATTCGGGATGGATCTCGGTCTTCATGATGTAGTCCATTGTAGATGCCCCTACACGTCCGTGATCGCGGCGAGGGACCGCCCGTCGTCCTCCTCCACCCCGGGCCCGGCCTCGACGGCTCGGTGTTCCTGCCGGGCGCGCTCGCGCTGGTCGACGCCGGGCTTCCGCGCGGTGCTCGTCGACCTGCCCGGCAGCGGCCAGTCGCCGCCCGGCGACTGGACCCTGAAGGGTCAGGCCGCGGCGGTCGAGGAGCTGCTGCGCGAGCTCGACTCGCCGACGCTGCTCGGCCACTCGTTCGGCGGCTACGTCGCCATGCAGCACCTGGTCGACTTCCCGGGCAGCGCGGCGCGCGTGATCGCGTCCTGCACGGACGCGGACGAGGAGGAGCCGCCCGGCGCGCCGGAGGACCCGTTCGCGGACGCGCCGGCGAGCGTGCTGGACGCCTTCGAGCGCGAGGCCTCCGTCGCCACGCCCGAGGAGTGCCGCGAGGTCTGGCGCGACCAGATGCCGTTCTTCGCCGTCGAGCTCGAGCCGGCGCTCGCCATGCTCGACGACGTCGTCTTCCAGCCCGAGGCGCACCACGAGCACGAGCTCGGCGAGCTGCACGCGCTCGGCGCCCTCGCCTCCGCCGACGTCCCCGTGCTCGCCGTGGTCGGCGCGCAGGACCGGTTCGGGACCGCCGCGGCCGAGCGGATCGCGTCGGCCGCGCCGCGCGGCGAGCTGCTGGTGATCGAGGGCGACGGCCCACTTCCCGTTCGCCGAGGCGCCCGAGCGCTACTGGCCGCCGCTGATCGACTGGCTCAGGCGCACCGCAGCGTGAACGCGTTGTCGCGCTCGTTGCGCTCGTCGATCAGGTCGAGCGGATCGGCGATCGCGCGCACCCGGGTGCCGGGCTCGCATACCGGCCCGTCGGCCTCCACCAGGCGCTCCTCGCCCGGCTGGAGCTCGGGCACGGCGAGCGGCGGGAGGCCCGAGAGCTGCAGGTCGAAGGCGCCGGACGGGCTGCGGCCGGTGTTGGCCACGAGCGCCACGTAGTGGCTCCTGCCCTCGACGGAGAGCGCGCGCAGCTTGAGGTTGGGCCGGTGGTCGGGCTGCCAGCAGGCCTTCGAGCGGACCTTCGCGCTCGCCACCGTGCCGCCGCCGGCGTCGACCCACTTGAAGCGCACGACCGCCCGGTAGCTCGACGGGCCGACGAGCTGGGTGACCCGGCGCGAGGAGATGTAGCGCGTGGTCTCGGCGGCCGCCGTGCGCCAGCCGCCCAGCTCCGGCGCGGCGACCCGGCGCCAGGCGCGCCCGGGCTTGCGGGCCTCGAGCGAGAAGCGCAGCTTCATCCGCGCCGAGCCGGCGGCCTTGTCCATCCGCGCCTCGAACTCGGCGGCGCGGGCGTCGGGCTGGCACGAGGTCAGCGTGACGCTCGCCGCCGAGGCGGCGGCGGGCAGCACGAGGCTCACGAGCGCGGTGACGAGAGCGGCACGAAGCATGGGCTCCCCATAACGCCCGTGCCGCCCTCAAAGTTGCGCTAGGTGATCTGGTACATCGGTCCGTCGCCGCCCTCCGGCGGCGTCAGGCGCCCGCCCTTGGCGGTGATCGCGCCGCACTGGACGCAGTTCGACGGGTTCACGATCAGGTCGACGAGCCCCTGCTCCGGCGCGTCCTCGGGCACCTCGTAGACGCCGGCCGGGCACATCCACGCCCACGCCTCGGCGACCTCGCGCGGCACGCGCTTCTCGATCCGGATGTGGCTCGGCGCGTCGTCGCGCGTCGCGTTGCCGGTGAGGAAGACGCCCGAGAGCTTGTCGAACGTGTACTTGCCGTCGGGCTTCGGGTAGCGCTTGGCGCGCTCGGACAGCGCGACCGGGCTCTCGGCGTCGCGGTGCGTCGCCCAGTGCCCGCCGGGGAACCGGCCCTTGGTGACGACCATCGCGTTCGTGACGGCGCCGCCGATGATCAGGCCCTTGGCGAAGGGCTGCTTCATGTTGCGCGACTCCCACAGGTCCTTGCCGATCTCGGACTCGTAGACCGCCTCCTCGTAAGCCGAGAAGTCGGTCGAGCCGGCCTTGAGCTGCCGGTAGATCGTCTCCGCGGCCATCATCCCGGAGCGGATCGCGTAGTGGATGCCCTTCAGCCGCGGCACGTTGACCATGCCGCCGGCGTCGCCGCAGATGACCATGCCGGGCGCGTGCAGCTTGGGCATCGCCCAGTAGCCGCCCTCGGGGATCGCCTTCGCGCCCCAGGCGACGCGCTTGCCGCCGTCGAGGATCTTGTGGACGAGCGGGTGCTGCTTGAACTCCTGCAGGACGTCGTGGACCGAGAGCCTCGCGTCGGTGTGGTCGAGCCCGATGACGAAGCCGATCGACACCTTCGGGGTCTCGCCCTCGCGGTTCATGCCGTAGATCCAGGAGCCGCCGAACTCCTTCCACTTCGCTCCCGGCCCGCAGCGGCCAGCCGAGCGTGTGGACGACCTTCTCGAACGGCTTGGCGACCTCCCAGACCTCCTTGACGCCGAGCGCCCAGACCTGCGGATCGTTGCCCGAGAGGTCGAGCGCCTTCATCGCGGCGCCGGTGAGATGGCCCCAGCAGCCCTCGGCGAGCACCGTCGCGCGGGCCACGACGTCGGAGCCCGGCTCGAAGTTCGACTTCTCGCCGCCCTCCTTGTCGCGCCCCTTGTCGCCGGTGCGGATGCCGCGCACCACGCCGTCCTCGACCAGCAGCTTGTTCGCCGGTGGTCTCGGTGAGGAGGTAGGCGCCGGCCTCCTCGGCCTTCTCGGCGAGCCAGCGGTTGAGCTCGGCGACCGAGACGACGACGTTGCCGTGGTTGCGGAACGGCGGCGGCGTCGGCTTCAGCGGCACCGCGCGCTTGCGGTTGAGCATGAAGTAGACGGTCTCGGCGTCGACCGGCCCGTAGGACGGCCACGAGTCGTCGTCGGGGAACAGCTCCCGGATCGCCGACGGGTTCATCACCGCGCCGGAGAGCTGGTGCGCGCCGGCCACCTTGCCCTTCTCGACGACGGCCACCGGCACCTCGCCGAGCTTCTCGGTGAGCTCCGGGTCGTCCTCGAGCAGCTGCAGCAGCCGGATCGCGCAGGCGAGGCCCGCCTGCCCGCCGCCGACGATGGCGACGCCGACCTCGATCCGCTCGTCCTCCGGATCGGTCGGCGGGCCGATGAACTCGCCGGCCGAGTCGACCGGCGGCGGGAACTGGCTCGGAGCGGCCATGCAGCTCTTCTTGGCCTTCACGGCCTCGGTGAGCTTGGGGACGATCTTGTTGAGGTCGCCGACGATGCCGAGGTCGGAGAACTCGAAGATCGGGGCGTTCGAGTCCTTGTTGATCGCCACGATGTTCTCCGAGCCCTGCATGCCGACCTTGTGCTGGATCGCGCCGGAGATGCCGGCCGCCAGGTAGAGCTTCGGCGCGACGGTCTTGCCCGTCTGGCCGATCTGGGCGGCGTACGGGTACCAGCCGGCGTCGACCACCGCGCGGGTGGCGGCGACGGCGCCGCCGAGCGCACCGGCGAGGTCCTCGAGCAGCTTGAAGCCCTCGGCCTCGCGCAGGCCGCGGCCGCCGGCCACGAGGATGTCGGCGTCCTCGATGTTCACGTCGGCGCCGCGCTGCTCGCCGCGCTCGACCATGCGTGGCCTTCAGCGAGTGGGCGGCGAACTCGACGTCGACGTCCTCGATCGCCGCGTCGCCGGAGCCTTCCTGCTCGGCCTCGAACGCGTTGAGGCGGCCGATGATCACGCCGACCTCCGAGCGGTAGTGCACGTCGGAGACCTGCGAGTCCTGGAGGATCGGGCGGCGGGCGACGAGCTTGCCGTCGTCGACCTTGACCTCGGTGACCTCCATGCAGACGCCGGCGTCGAGCCGCGCGGCGAGGCCGGCGCCGATCTCGAAGCCGAGCAGGCCGCCGCCGAACAGCAGGTACTTGTGGCCGTTGTCGGCCGCGACCTTGGCCATGGCGTCGACCACCGGCTGGGCGAGGCCCTCGGGGCCCTCGACGCGGAAGACCTTGGTGGCGCCCCAGGAGCCGAGCGTGGCGAGCAGGTCGTCGGGGAGGCCGGCCTTCTCGCCGACCACGATCGCGTGACACTCGCTGCCGAGCTGGGCGGCGAGGCGGGCGCCCTCGGAGACGGCGCCGAGCGAGTTCTTGTTGAACGCGCCCTCGTAGTGGAGCGCGTAGACGAGGATCATGCGAGCAGCTTCCTTTCGTCCAGCCACGCGACGATCTGCTCGACCGTCTCGTTCGTGTCCTCGTCCTCGATGATCCGGCCCGCCTCCTTGCTGGGCGGGGCGGCGAACTCGCTGCAGTGGGCGCGGGCGTTGTCGTAGCCGACGCGGTCGGCCTCGATGCCGGCGTCCGAGGCGCTGAAGCGTGGCGAGCGGCTTCTTCTTGGCGCCCATGATCGCCTTCAGCGACGGGTAGCGCGGCTCGTTGATCGCGTCGCCGACGGAGATCACGGCCGGGAGCTCGACGAGCACCGTGTCGTAGCCGTACTCGGCCTGGCGCTCGCAGCGCAGCTTGCCGTCCTCGACGTCGATCTTGATGACCTGCGTGAGCGACGGCATCTGGAGGTGGTCGGCCACGACGGCGCCGATCGTGTAGCACTCGCCGTCGTCCGACTGCTGGCCGAGGAGCACGAGGTCGGGCGACTCGGCGGCCAGCGCCCTGGCGAGCGCGTAGCCGGTGCCGTTGACGTCGGAGCCCGCGAGCGCGTCGTCGGTCAGCTGGACGGCGCGGTCGGCGCCGAGCGAGACGGCCTTGCGCAGCGCGCGCTCGGCCGTGGCCGGGCCCATCGTGACGGCGACGACCTCGTCGACCTCGATCGCCCCGCCCTCCTTGAGCTGCATCGCCGCCTCGATGGCGTGCGTGTCGAACGGGTTGAGGTTCTTCTCGCCGCCGCGATCCAGCCGCCCCGTCGATGCGTTGATCCGCTTCTCGACGGCGGCGTCCGGCACCTCTTTGACCAGGACGCAAATCTTCACTGAGGACACCTCGTGGTCGGACTGACGTGCGGGATCCTACCGCGTTGACTGACGAGTCAATCGCATAGTTCGAGCAGGCGCGCCATCACGCGCATCCGCAGCTCGCCCTGAGGAGGTGCCATCCCGAGCAGGTCGGCGAGCCACAGGCCGTCCGCCGCCAGCCGCGCCACCGTGGCCTCGACGGGGTCGCCGCCCTCCGTGACGACACGATCCTGCCACGTCGCGTACCGCTCGCGCACCGCGGTCAGCACCGCGGGGTCGGCGACGAGCGCCGCGAGCAGCCCGGCCTCCTCGGCCTTGGCGCCGTCGGACGCGCGCACGTAGCCGACCGGGAAGGACCCGCCGGCGGCGTCGATGTCGTGCTGGAACTCGTCGAGCCAGCGGGCGACGAGCGGCGTCCAGCAGGTCGCGCTTGGAGGCGAAGTGGTAGAGCAGGCCGCCCTTGGAGACGCCGGCCTGGGCGGCCACGGCGTCGAGCGTGAGCGCCTGCGGGCCGTCGCGCCGGATCACCGCGCTCGCGGCGTCGAGCAGCTTGGCGCGCGTGTCGTGCGGGCCACTAGTGGCGTCCGGCCAGGTTGAGTCCCACGACCCCGATGATGATGAGCCCGAGGCTCGCGAGCTTCAACGCCGTGGCCGCCTCGCCGAGCGCGAACATGCCGAACGTGGCGACCAGCGCGGTCCCGGCGGCGGACCAGATCGCGTAGGTCGAGCCCACCGACATCTCGCGCAGCACGAGCGCGAGGAGCCAGAACGAGATGCCGTAGCCGACGACCACGACGATGCATCGGCGCCAGGGCGCGTGAAGCCGTCGCTGAATAGCGCAGCGCGACGGTCGCGGCGACTTCGGTGACGATGGCGAGGAGAGGAGGAGGGCGACGGGCATGACGCCCTTAACTATACCGTCTGGACGGTGACAGCTTACGCGCGTGCAACTGCGCGCCCTGCGGATGAAGTCGATGATCGCCTGCGTCGGCGCGCCCGGGGTGAAGACCTCGGCCACGCCGAGCTTCTTGAGCTCCGGGATGTCCTGCGACGGGATCGTGCCGCCGACCGTGACCACCACGTCGCCGGCGTCCTGCTCGCGCAGGAGCTCGACCACGCGCGGCACGAGCGTCATGTGCGCGCCCGAGAGGATCGAGCAGCCCGACGGCGTCCGCGTCCTCCTGCAGCACCGTCTCGACGATCTGCTCCGGCGTCTGGTGCAGGCCGGTGTAGATCACCTCCATGCCCGCGTCGCGCAGCGCGCGGGCGATGATCTTCGCCCCGCGGTCGTGCCCGTCCAGCCCGGGCTTCGCGACCACCACCCGGATCTTCTTCTCGGCCATAGGCCGCGATTCTACGGGGCGCGCACCCTGAGGATCATCGACATGTCGGGCGCGTGGATCGAGCAGACGATCCGGTACCTGCCGGGCTTCTTCATCATCCGCGTGAAAGTGCCGGACTTCTTGAGCTTCGACTGGAAGCTTCTTCGGGCCGCTCGTCGTGACGACGTTGTGGTCGCGCGATCCCGCCCAGGTCCACGTCACGGTGGTGCCCTTCTTGACCTCCACGGTGGGCGGATCGCCCTTGCGGGCGAAGTAGTCGTCGCCGACGTTGATGTTCTTCGTCGCGGCCGTGGCCGGAGCGGCTGCGAGCAGCCGAGGATGAGGGCTATCAAGAGCGTGCGCATAGTGCTGTTTACGGGCACCTGGACGGGCGGGTTCGGCATGGCCTGAGTCTAGGGTGCGGGGATGCCCGCGCTGCTCGGCTACATCCGCCCGCACCGGGGGACGCTGATCGTCGCCGCGGTGCTCGGGCTGCTGGGCGCGGCGGCCGGTCTGGCGCAGCCGCTGGCGGCGCGCGAGGTGATCGACGCGCTCGGCGCCGGCGACTCGCTCACGCGCCCGATCGCCATCCTCAGCGCGCTCGTGGTGGTCGCGGCGTTCGTCACCGCGGTGCACTTCTGGCTGCTCGAGCGGACCGCCCAGCGGGTCGTCCTGCGCGCGCGGCGAGGGCTCACCGGCCGCGTCCTGCGGCTGCGCATGGTTGAGCTCGACCGCCTCACGCCCGGCGACCTCGTGGCGCGCGCGACGTCCGACACGACGCTGCTCGGCGAGGTCGCCTCGACCGGGCTCGTGCAGTCGTTCAACGGCGTGATCGCGCTGGCCGCGGCGATCGTCCTGATGGCGATCATCGACGTCCCGCTGCTGCTCGTGACCCTGCTCGTCCTGGCGGTCATCGGCACCGCGGTGGGCTTGGTGCTCCCGCGCATCATGCGCGCGACCGAGCGGTCCCAGGCCGCGGTGGGCGAGATGGGCGGCGTGCTCGAGCGGGTGCTGGGCGCGATCCGCACGGTGAAGGCCAGCGGCGCCGAGCCGCGCGAGGCGGCCGCGCTCGACGCCGCCGCCGAGCGCGCCTACGCAGAAGGGATGCGCAACGCGCGCTACCAGGCGCTGATCGGGAGCTCGACCGGCCTCGCGGTGCAGGTCTCGTTCCTCGCCGTGCTCGGCGTCGGCGGCGCCCGCGTGGCCGACGGCTCGCTCGCCATCGGCGACCTCATCGCCTTCCTGCTCTACCTCTTCTACGTGTCAGAGCCCATCAGCGGCATCGCCGCCGGCGCCACGCAGCTGCAGGCCGGCCTCGCGGCGGTGCGACGGCTCGGCGACGTGGAGCGCCTGGCGGTGGAGGAGGACGACCCGGTCACCGCCGCGGTGGCCGCCGACCCGGAGCTCGTGCGCTTCGAGGAGGTCGGCTTCCGCTACCGCGAGGCCGGGCCGGCGGTGCTCGACCGCGTGAGCTTCACGATCCCGCGGCGCGGGCTGGTGGCGCTCGTCGGCCCGTCGGGCGCGGGCAAGACGACCCTGTTCTCGCTGCTCGAGCGCTTCTACGACCCCTCCGAGGGCACGGTCTTCTTCGACGGACGCGACCTGCGGGCCTGGCCGCGCGCGGAGCTGCGGGCGGACATCGCCTACGTGGAGCAGGAGGCGCCCGTGCTGGCCGGCACGGTGCGGGAGAACCTCCTCTACGCCGCGCCGGACGCGACCGCGGACGAGCTGCGCGCCGTGCTCGCGACCACACGGCTCGAGGGGATCGTCGGGCGCCTGGCCGACGGCCTCGACACCGAGGTCGGCTCGCGCGGGACGACGCTGTCGGGCGGCGAGCGCCAGCGCGTGGCGATCGCCCGCGCGCTGCTGCGCGCGCCGAGGCTGCTGCTGCTCGACGAGGCGTCCTCGCAGCTCGACGCCGTCAACGAGCAGGCGCTGCGCGACGCGGTGGCCGCGGCCGCTGCCGAGCGCGCGGTGGTCGCCATCGCGCACCGGCTCTCGACCGTGGTCGCTGCCGACCGGATCGTGGTGCTCGACGGCGGCCGGGTGCGGGCGCAGGGCACGCACCCGGAGCTGGTTGAGGGCGACGAGCTCTATCGCGAGCTCGCCGCCACCCAGCTCACCGCCTGACGGGCTTGGGCCGCTGGCCGATCTTGGAGAGACGAGCTAACGCGTCCCCCAGCGGGCCAGCGCGGCTGACATCGCGGCCATCCCTTCGGAGATCCAGCCGGAGGCGACCAGCGCGACGAGGCCGAACGGGACGAAGGCGAGGCCCTCGAGCACCGTGTCGGGCTCCCAGAAGCCGAGGTCCATGGCGTCGAGCGGGGCCAGCAGCGGGGCGGCGAGCGCGGTCAGCGCGGTGCCGTAGACGGTCACCGCCACGGTGAACGTGAAGATCCCGACCGGGAAGCGGGTGAACAGGTAGGCGAGCCCGCGCCAGGTCGCCGAGTCGGTCCAGTAGGCCTTCAGCCGCCCGAAGAAGCCCTCGCCCTGCGGCGCGAAGCCGGACGCGGGGATCTTCGTGCCGAGCAGCGAGTTGGCCAGCCCGCGCTCCAGCGCCTGCAGCGGCCGCACGCCGGCCAGCACCGCGGTGAGGATGGGGATGCCGAGCAGCGTGATCGCGAGTCCAAGGCCCAGCGAGAGGCCGGTGACGAACCAGATGAAGTAGGCGGTCCCGAGCGGCAGGCCGAGCAGGTGGTGGGTGACCGCGGTCCAGCCGCGGGGGGTGATCAGCGGGCGCAGGACGACGCGCCAGGCGGAGTCGGTGTCGAGGGTCGTGTCCATGCAGTTGAGGATCGGGCACCGAGGGCCGCGCGATCACCGAATTAGCCTGCGTCTGGGGGTGTGGGCGGCCTCACCGGCCTGGTGGGACGAACCCCGGCATTGAGGGAGGCGGGCCGGAAGGGGCGGTGCATTTCTGCAACATCGGCGCGCCGCGAGAGGCGCGACTGCACTTTCGCACCGTATAGGTGCGCAACTGCAGCCTCCCCGCCCACGACGACGGAAAACTGCAGAAATGCACCCCAGCCTCCCTACCCAGCCGGGGTTGCCGGGGTTCAGCCGCGCATGGCCTCGCCCAGCAGCGCCCGCGCGATGACGAGCCGCTGGATCTCGCTCGTGCCCTCGTAGATCTCGGTCACCTTGGCGTCGCGGTAGTAGCGCTCGGCCGGGAACTCCTTGGTGTAGCCGTAGCCGCCGAGCACCTGGATCGCCTCGCCGGTCTGGCGGCGCGCGACCGCGCTCGCGAACAGCTTGGCCTGCGCGCCCTCGACGGTGTGCGGGCGGCCGGCCTCCTTCAGCCGCGCGGCGCGCCAGGTCAGCGCCCGCGCGGCCTCGATCTCGGTCTGCATGTCGGCGAGCTTGTGCTGGATCGCCTGCAGCCGCGCGATCGGCCCGCCGAACGCGTTGCGCTCCTTCGCGTACGCGGTCGCGACGTCGAGCGCGGCCTGCGCGATGCCGACCGCCTGGGCGGCGATGCCGATCCGCCCGCCGTCGAGCGTCGAGAGCGCGATCCGCATGCCGGCCCCCGGCTCCCCCAGCCGCTCTCCCGGCGTCTCCTCGAACGCGAGGTCGGCCGTCGAGGAGGAGTTGAGGCCCATCTTCTCCTCCTCGCGCGTGACCGTGAAGCCGTCGGCGCCGGCGCGCACGACGAACGCGCTGATCCGCTCGTCCTCGCGGGCGAACACGATGAAGGTGGAGGCGTACGAGCCGTTGGTGATCCACTGCTTGGTGCCGGTGATCCGGCCGTCGACGGCCTTGCTGCGCATGGCGGTCGCGTCGGATCCCGAGCCGGACTCGGTCAGCGCGAAGGCTCCGAGCTCCTCGCCGGCCGCGAGGGCCGGCACGTAGGGCGAGCCGTGCGCGAGCAGCGGCAGCGTGCAGGCGCTGGTGTGGACGGCGACGGTCACGCCCACGCCCGCGTCGGCGCGCGAGAGCTCCTCGAGCACGAGCACGTAGGAGAGGAAGTCGGCGCCCGCGCCGCCCTGCTCCTCGGGCACGCAGACGCCCATCAGGCCCAGATCGCCGAGCTCGCCGAACAGGTCGCGCGGGAAGACGTGGCCGCGATCCCACTCGGCCGCGCGCGGGGCGACCTTCTCGTCGGCGAAGCGCCGCGCCAGATCGCGGATCTCCTGCTGCTCGACCGTCAGCTCGTGGAGGCTCATGCGCGCGACCTCGTGACCGCGACGCCGCCGCCGACCGCCGCGGCGGCCACCGCCGCGCCCGCGTAGCGCACGCGCCTGCGGTCGAAGCGCAGCATCTCCCAGCCCTCCTGGCGCGCCACGCGCGCCAGCGTCTTGTCGGGATGCACCGCCACAGGATGGCCGACCGCGCGCAGCATCGGCAGGTCGGACTCCGAGTCCGAGTACGCCCACGACGCGGCGAGGTCGATGTCCTCGCGCGCGGCCAGCTCGCGCATCGCCTGCGCCTTGCCCTCGCGGTAGGTGAACGGCCCGCCGGGCCGGCCGGTGTAGTGGCCGTCGATCACCTCGGAGACCGAGCCGATCGCGCCGTCGAAGGTGAGGACGATCGCCATCAGCTCGGCCATCTCCTGCGATGCGGCCGTGCAGATGAAGACGGGCCGCCCGGCGTCCTGGTGCTCGTAGGCGATCTGGAGCATCCGCGGGTACAGCCGCGGGAGCACGCCGGCCAGCACCTCGGGCGCCAGGCGCTGGAGGTCGCGCACGCGGACGCCCTCGAGCAGCTGCGAGATGCGCTCGCGCAGCGCGTCGGTGCCCTTGTCGGTCGACCCGCGCATGCTGAAGCGGAGGTTCTCCCACGCGTCCGCGGCGAGCCGGCGGCGCGAGACGAGCCCGGCCTTGTACGCCGCGCGGCCGAACTGGTACGCCGAGGACCCGGCCATCAGCGTGCGATCGAGATCGAAGAACGCGGCGCCCGGCTCCTCCGGGCGCCGCAGCGCGCCGCCGCCAGGCGGGGGCGGGAGGATGTGTGGGCGCTCCGTCACAGGCGAATCCGATCGGCCGCTGGCCGGCGGGCGGCGCCGAGACGTGCGATCGGATTCACTAGACCTGGACGATCACGGCGTCGCCCTGGCCGCCGCCGGAGCAGATCGCCGCGCAGCCGTAGCCGCCGCCGCGCCGGCGCAGCTCGTGCACCAGCGTGGCGAGGATGCGCGCGCCGGAGGCGCCGATCGGGTGCCCGATCGCGACCGCGCCGCCGTTGACGTTCACGCGGTCCTCGTCGATGCCGAGCATGCGGACCGAGTTCAGCGTCACGGACGCGAACGCCTCGTTGATCTCCCACAGGTCGATGTCGCCGGGCTGCAGCCCGGCCTTGTCGAGCGCCTTGATCGCCGCGTTGGCGGGCGTGCGGGCGAGCCACTCGAAGTCGTCGGCCACCGCCGCCTGGGCGATGATCGTGCCGAGGATCTCCTTGCCCTCGCGCTCGGCCCACTCGTCGGAGGCGAAGACCAGCGCGCCGGCGCCGTCGTTGACACCCGGCGAGTTGCCGGCCGTATGCGAGCCCTCCTTGTACGCCAGGCCCGGCAGCTTGGACAGCGACTCGAGCGACGTGTCGCGCCGCGGCGCCTCGTCGATCTCGACGACGGTGTCGGGTTGGGTGGGACGTTTTCCCTTGATCGTCACGGAGACGATCTCCTCCGGGAGGCGGCCGTCGTCGGTCGCGGCGATCGTGCGCTCGTGCGAGCGCAGCGCCCACTTGTCGAGGTCCGCGCGCGTCATCTCGAGCTGGTCGCCGACCTCGGTGGCCTCCTCGAACATCTGCTTGCCGGTGAAGGCGTTGCGGAGGCCGTCCTGAGATCATCGCGTCGAGCGCCTTCATGTCGCCCATGCGGGCGCCGAAGCGGGCCTTGGGCAGCAGGTACGGCGCCTGCGACATCGACTCCATGCCGCCGCCGACCGCCACGTCGAGGTCGCCGGCCCGCACCGCCTGGTCGATCAGCCCGGCCGCGCGGATGCCCGACGCGCAGACCTTGTTGATCGTCTCGGAGGTGACCTCCTTGGGGATCCCGGCGTGGATCTGCGCCTGCCGCGACGGGATCTGGCCCGACGCCGGCCTGGAGGACCTGGCCCATGATCACGTGCTGTACCTGGTCGGGCGCGACGTCCGCGCGCTCGAGCGCCGCCTTGATGGCGATCCCGCCGAGCTCGGTGGGGTGCAGGGAGGAGAGTCCTCCGCCGAGCTTGCCGACTGGCGTGCGGGCGGAGCCGAGGATCACGGTGCGAGGCATGCCGCCATGCTATTGCGATGCGCGTACAGGCCACTACAGACTCACCGCCCGACACCGGGGCCGACACGATCGCCGTCGGCATCTTCGAAGGAGAGCGGATCGCCCACGACGTCGACGGGGTCCTCCAGGGCCTGGTCGACTCCGGCGAGGCCCGCACCGACCTGCGCAAGCTCGCCGTCGCGCACGCCGGCGGCCTCCGCTACGTCCTCGTGGGCCTCGGCAAGCGCGACGACTTCGACGGCGAGCGCGCGCGGGTGGCCGCCGCGGCCGTGGCCGGCCGGGCGCGCGAGCTCGGCTCCCGATCGCTGTGCTGGGAGATCCCCCATCACGCCGGCGCGGCGGGCTTCGTCGAGGGCACGCTCCTGGCCGCCTACGAGTACCGGGAGTTCAAGAGCGACGCGGACGACTCCCCGCGGCTCGAGCAGCTCGTGGTCTCCGCGCACCACGACACGAGCGCCGAGGTGGATCGCGCGGCGGTCGCCGCCGGCGCCGCCAACGCCGCCCGCGACCTCCAGAACGCGCCCGCCAACGCGCTGACCCCCACGGCCCTGGCCGAGCGCGCCCGCGCGCTCCCCGGGGTGCAGGTCGAGACCTGGGGCCGGGCCGAGATCGAGGCCGCCGGGATGGGCGCGCTCGCGGCCGTCGCCCGCGGCAGCTACGAGGACCCGCAGCTCATCACGATCCGCTACGACGGCGGCGGGTCGGGCCCGACGCTCGGCTTCGTCGGCAAGGGCGTGACCTTCGACTCCGGCGGCATCTCGATCAAGCCGGCGCTGAAGATGAGCGAGATGAAGTTCGACATGTCGGGCGCCGCGGCCGTGCTCGAGGCGACCGGCGCGATCGCCCGGCTCGGCCTCCCGGCCCGCGTGGTCACCGTGATCGGCGCGACCGAGAACCTCCCGAGCGGCCGCTCGATGAAGCCGGGCGACATCCTGCGGGCGAAGACGGGCACGACGATCGAGGTGCTCAACACGGACGCCGAGGGCCGGCTCGTGCTGGCCGACTGCCTCGCCCACGCGATCGACCAGGGCGCGGAGCGGCTCGTCGACCTCGCGACGCTGACCGGCGCGATCGTGACCACCTTCGGCAACACCTACGCCGGCCTCTTCGGGTCCGACGACGCGTGGTGCGACCAGGTCCTGGCCGCCGGCGCGCGGTCCGGCGAGCTGCTGTGGCGGCTGCCGCTGCACGCGGAGTACGACGAGCTGATCATGAGCCGCTACGCCGACATCGCCAACGCCGTCGAGGCCCGCAAGGCGGGCTCGATCACCGCCGCGCAGTTCCTGCGCCGCTTCACGGGCGACGTCCCGTGGGCGCACCTGGACATCGCCGGCACCGCCTACGAGAACGGCAAGCCGTACACGCCCAAGGGAGGCGCGGGCTTCGGCGTGCGGCTGCTGGTGGAGCTGGCGGGCGCCGAGCTCACGTGACGATGAGGATCCCCGCGACGATCACGCCGTAGACGATCACGATGCGCCGCAGGAGCTCCTCCGGGATCCGGCGGCCGTAGCGGGCGCCGAGGTGGGCGCCGAAGAACGAGCCCACGGCGATCAGCGCCGCGGCGCCCCACGCCACGTGCGCGACGAAGATGAAGAGGATCCCGGCGACGGCGTTGGCCACGCCGGCGAGCACGTTCTTGATCGCGTTGAGCACCTGCAGGTTCTCGGCGAGCGAGAGCCGCAGGAGCGACACGAGGATGATCCCCTGCGCGGCGCCGAAGTAGCCGCCGTAGATGCCGGTGCGCGAACGACGAGGAGACCGCGGCGGGCATGTTGCTCGATCCCTCGTGCAGCTTCGGCGCCGGCCGCAGCGCCATCAGCGCGACGGCCAGCAGGATGAGGGCCGGGACGATCGCGTCGAACACCGCGTCCGGGAGCTCGAGCAGCAGGATCCCGCCGATCAGCGCGCCGATCGTGGTTCCGATGCCGAGGATCGCGCAGCGCCGCCACTGGCCGCGCAGCTCGCGCCGGTAGCCGAAGGAGCCGCTGACGCCGCCCGGGACGAGGCCGACGCAGTTGCTGACGTTGGCGGTCACGGGCGAGTACCCGACGGCCACGAGCGTCGGGAACGTGATCAGCGAGCCGGAGCCGACGACCGCGTTGACGCCCCCGGCAACCGTCCCCGCAGCAAGACGGCGAGCGCCTCGAGCACGGTCATGAAGGCGGGTAGTCAAGCAGCCGCGTCACAATCTCCGGCCCTTGAGGCTCCTCGCGCTCGCAGCCGTGCTCGTGGCCGTCTACGTCGCCTGGCTCGGCGTCGACCAGGCGTCCGTCGAGAGCTCCTTCCGGGTCGCGGAGGCGCTCGCCGACCGCGGCGAGCTGCTCCACGCTCCGGCCGGCCTCGGCTTCCCGCTGCTCATCTCCTCGGTCGTCTCGCTCGGCGGCTACCAGCTCACCGAGCTGACCCTCGCCGTGCTGGCCGCGGGCGGCTTCGTGCTCGGCGCGCTGCTCGCCCGGCGGATCGTGCCCGAGCCGTACGCGAGCGCCGGCGCGGCCCTCGCGGGGCTCTCCGCGCCCGCCGTCGCGTACGCCGGCGTCGTCGCCCCGGAGATGACGGCGGGCGTGCTGCTGGCGGGCGCGACGCTGCTCACGGTGGCCGCGCGGGAGGACACGCGCCCGGCGAGCGTGTTCGGCGCTGCGCGATGCTCGCCGTCCTGCCGTGGCTCGACCCGCGCTACCTGGTGCCCGCCATCCCGATCGCCTTCGCGCTCTACGAGTGGTGCCGGCGCGGGCGGCGGCCGACGATGGGCCTGATCGCCGTCGAGCTGGTCGCCGCGTCGGTGGTGACCTACGTGACGGTCAACGAGCGCGTCTTCGGCGGCCCGACGCCGTGGTCGACGTACCCGTCCGGCGTATCGGCCACGGGCGCGTTCTCCGTCGTCGACCACGTCGAGCGGCTGCCGCGGCTCGTGACCCTGTGGCTCGATCCCGGCGCGGGCCTGCTGCGCTGGGCGCCGGTGTTCGTGCTGGTCTTCTTCGCCGCGCTGGCTGCTGCGCCGCTCGCGCATCGAGGGGCTCGCGCGCGTCGTGCCGGAGCGCGCCACGGCCGAGGCGGCGGCCGGCCTCTTGCTCGCGGTGATCGCCTGCGTGCTGCTGGCGGCGGCCTTCCTCGACGCCGGCGATCGACACCGAGCCGTTCGCCGCGCGCAACCTCGTCCCGGCGCTCCCCGTGGCGGCCGCGCCGATCGCGTGGGGGCTGCGCCACGCGCCGCGGGTCGGCGCCGCGCTCGGCGCGGTCACGCTGGTCATCAGCGGCTGGGTGCTGGTCAGCGCGTGAGCTCGTAGGCGCCCGGGTCGAGCGCGGCGGTGCGCTGCCGGTACGTGCGCCACAGCCACGGCCACTGGTTCGGGTCGTTGCCGTTCTCGTCGACGTACCAGTTCGTGCAGCCGCTGTGCCAGACGGTCCCGGCGAGCGCGGTCCGCAGCTCGCGGTCGAACGCGTCGGCCGCCTCGCGGCGGACCTCGATCGCGCGGCGCGTCCGCCCGCTCGAGCGCGCGGAGCGCCGCCAGCACGTGCGCCATCGCGGCCTCGATCGTGAAGATCACCGAGCCGGTCCCGCCGTTGGTGTTGGGCCCGTAGAGGAGGAAGAGGTTCGGGAAGCTCCGGGACCGTGACGCCGAGGTAGGCGCGCGGCACGTCGCCCCACGCCTCGGCCAGCGTGCGGCCGCCCTCCCCCGCGATCTCCATCGGCGCGACGAAGCCGTGCGTCTTGAAGCCGGTGGCCAGGACGAGCACGTCGGCCGGGCGCTCGACGCCGTCCTCGGCCGCACGCCGCCCGACGTGATCTCGCGCGATGCGCTCGGTCACGAGCGCGACGTTCGGCCGGGTCAGCGTCGGATACCAGTCGTCGGTGAGCATGATCCGCTTGCAGCCGACCTCGTCGCGCGGCGTGACCTTGCGGCGCAGCTCGGGATCCTTGATCGCCCGGTTGATCTGCGAGCGCCCGACGGCGCGGATCGCGGGCAGCAGCCGCGGGTGCTTCGTCATCGCCGCGGCGCCGATCTCCTGGATCGCCATGATCGCCGCGCGGTCGAGCCGGAGGAGGAACGGGAAGCGCTCGAACAGGCGCAAGGTCCGCTCGCGGTACGGGAAGTCGAGCTTGGGGATCGTCCAGCCGGGCGAGCGCTGGTAGACGTCGACCTGCGCGACCTCCGGCTGGATGGCCGGGACGACCTGGATCGCGCTGCAGCCGGTGCCGACGACCGCGACGCGCTTGCCGGCCAGGTCGACGTCGTGGCGCCAGCGGGCGGTGTGGAAGATCGGGCCCTCGAAGCCGTCGAGGCCGCGCAGCGGCGGGATGGACGGGTGCGCGAGCTGCCCGCACGCGGCGATCAGCACGTCGGCCTCGTGCGGGCCGGCGCTCGTCTCCAGGTGCCAGCGGCCGCCTTCCCAGCGCGCCGCGGTGACGTCGGTGCCGGTGCGGACGTCGATCGCGTGGCGGCGCGCGACGTCCTCCAGGTACGCCTGGATCTCCGCCTGCGGCGCGTAGCGGCGCGACCAGCGCGGGTTGGGCGCGAACGAGTAGTCGTAGAGGTGCGACGGGATGTCGCAGGCGGCGCCCGGATAGGTGTTGGCGTGCCAGACGCCGCCGATCCGCTCGCCGCGCTCGAACACCGTGACGGCGTCGTGGCCGGCGCGCCGGAGCATCGCGGCGGCGCCGATGCCGCCGAAGCCGCCGCCGACGATCGCGATCGTGCGCTGCTCACCCGAGGACATGTCGCTCCAGCCAATCGTTGCGGAACGCGCCGCGCGGGTCGAGCCGCCCGGCCAGGCCGCGGAAGTCCTCCAGCCGCTCGTAGCGGTCCGCGGTCGTGGCGGCGCCGGCGAGGAAGAACTTGCCCCAGTGCGGGCGCGGCGCGAACGGCGCCAGCGCCACCTCGACGGCGGCGGCCAGCCGCCCGACGGTCTCCGGGTCGCGCTTCCAGGTGAAGTGGATGCCGACCGTGTCGCGGTCGTACTGCGGGCTCATCCACAGCCGGTCGGCGGCGACGGTGCGGATCTCGCACACCTGGAGCGCCGGCCGGATGGCGTCCCCGAGGCCGCGCACCGCCTCCAGCGCGGGCAGCGCGTCGGCGCGCGGCACGAGGTACTCGGACTGGATCTCCTCGCCCGCGCTGGGCGTGAAGCCCATCTGGAAGTGCGGCAGCCGGTCCGACCACGCGCCCGGGACGCCGAGCTGCGGGGTGCAGTTGACCGGGTCGAGGCCGGGGAGCGGATGCAGGTCGGCGGTCGCGGGGCGGGCGCCGAACAGCTCCTCCGGCGGCTCGTCGCGGGACTTCACCCAGACCTGGTCGACGGCGTCGCCCCAGCTCGTGAAGAGGCTGACGCTGTAGCCGGCCGCGGTGATCGCGTCGAAGTGCTCGTGGACGGCGTCCCAGGGCAGGTCCTGGAACACGCGCTGGCGGATCTCGTAGGCCGGCTCGACGTCGAGCGTGACGTGGGTGACCGCGCCCAGCGCGCCGAGCGAGACCACGGCGCCGTCGAAGTCCGGCTCGCCGCGCCGCACGGTCAGCGTCTCGCCCGCGGACGTGACGAGGGTGAGCGCGGCCACCTCCGTCGCCAGGTTGCCGTTGGCGTCGCCCGAGCCGTGCGTGGCCGTGGCGACGGCGCCGGCCACCGAGATGTGCGGCAGCGAGCCGAGGTTGTGGAGGGCGAGGCCCTCGCGCGTTGAGCCGCTCGGCGAGGTCGCCGTGGCGCATGGCGCCCGGCACGGTGACCGTGCCCGCGCCGATCTCCACGTCGCCCGGCAGGTCGTCGAGCGAGACGAGCTCGTCGGAGTCGGCGATGTCGGTGAACGAGTGGCGCGAGCCGAGCACGCGGATGCGCGGGGCGCCCGCCACGAGCTCCTGCAGCTCCTCGAGCGACCGCGGCCGGTGGAGCGTGCCCGCCCGGTACTCGTACGTGCCGGCCCAGTTGCGCACTAGCGCCGGACGCGGAACTCGAGCGCGTGGATCTGCGACTGGCCGAAGGAGCCGGTCTGCACCGGCCCGGCGGCGCTGACGCGGTCGCCGACCTCGGGGTCGCGCCGCGGCCGCAGCTCGGGCGCGACGTCGATCGCCGTCATCCCGGGCAGCGTGATCGAGCTGCCGTCGATCACCACGTGGAGGTCGCCGTCGCCGTCGGGGTCCACGCTCTCGACGTAGAACACGGTCCCGCGCACGGCCCGGCAGCCCGGGACGTCTCCGGCGCAGCGCGAGCGGCGCACGTCGCGCTCCTTCTTCGGCTCCTTCTTCGGCTTCGGCTCGGCGGGCGCGGGCTCCCGCTCCGCGGCGCGCGGCTCCGCGGGCGCGTCGCGCCGGTCGCCGAGCGGCAGCACGGCCGCGGCGACGGCGGCGAGCAGGAGGATCGGGAGCAGGAACCGCACCGGTGCTGAGCGTAGTGTCCGCGGCCGCCCGCGCGCACCGGCGGTTGGTTCAGCGCGCCCTGGCGCGCTGGTCGGGCCGGGCGGCGTCGTCGACCTGGATCGCGCCGCGGGCGAGGATCGCGCTCGCGGCGCTGGCGGGATCGATGCGCCGGGCGACGACCGCGTCGAGCAGCTCCGCGACCTCGGGGTCCTCGTGCAGCGACGCCTCGAGCGCGCGGCGCAGCCGCATCGTCGCGAGCCCGAGCACCTCGCTCATCAGGTTGCGCCGCCGGCGCTCGGACAGCGTGCCCTCGGCCTCGACGTAGGCGCGGTGCTCCGCGAGCTGCTCGGCGAGCGCCTCCACCCCGGTCCCGCGCGCCGCCTCGGTCTTGAGGATCGGCACCTTCCAGCCCTGCTGCGGCCCGAGGCTCAGCACGCCCTTGATCTCGCGCACCATCGTGTCGGTGAGCGGGTGGTCGGCCTTGTTGACGACGATGATGTCCGGGATCTCCATCACGCCGGCCTTCAGCGCCTGGATGCTGTCGCCCGATCCGGGGATCAGCACGAGCACGACCGTGTCGGCGTGGTCGATGACGTCGACCTCCGCCTGGCCGACGCCGACGGTCTCCAGGAAGACGTCCTCCTTGCCGGCGGCGTCCATGAGCAGCGCGGTCTGGAGCGCGGCCTCGGCGAGGCCGCCGAGCGCCCCGCGCGTGGCCATGCTGCGGATGAAGACGCCGGGGTCGAGGAAGTGCTCCGAGAGCCGGATGCGGTCGCCCAGCAGCGCGCCGCCGCGGAACGGCGAGCTCGGGTCGATCGAGAGCACGGCGACCTGGCGGTCCGCGGCGCGCTGCAGCTTGACGAGCGCCCCGATGAGGGTCGACTTGCCGGCCCCGGGAGGCCCGGTGAAGCCGACCACCGCCGCCTTCCCCGTGTGCGGGTAGATCTCGCGGACCAGCTCCCATCCCGCGGGCTCGTCGTCCTCGACCAGCGAGATGCCGCGCGCGAGGGCGCGCTTGTCGCCCGCCAGGAGGCGTTCGGCCAGGTTGGCGTCGCGGTCGGCCATCGGGGCGCGATTCTGGCAGGCCACTACGATCCGAGACGATGGCGACGGTGGCGAAGCGGTCCAGCGCGGTGAGAGTCCGCGGCGCGCCCGAGCCGCTCCACGGCGGCCCGCTGGCCCTCCTGCGCTTCCTGCGGGCGCACGGGATGCTCAACCACAAGTACGGCCGGCTGATCGTGCGCTGGGCGTGGCTCAAGCTCCGCTTCAGGGGGCGGCTGCAGACCGACGGCATCTGCTTCGTCGGGCCGGGCGTCAAGCTCGAGATCGGCCGCGGGGCGGTGCTGCGGCTCGGCCGCTGGTCGTGGATCGGGCACGGGACCAAGATCCGCGTGCACGAGGGCTTCGCGGAGATCGGCGCCAAGAGCGTGCTCGGCCAGGAGTGCACGATCTCCGCCTTCCAGCACGTCTCCATCGGACGCGAGTGCATCGTGGCCGACCGCGTGATGCTGATCGACTTCGACCACGGCGTGGTCGAGACCGACCGCCCGATCCGGCTGCAGGGGATCTACAAGCGCGACGTGCGCGTGGGCCACAACTGCTGGATCGGCTACGGCGCGTGCATCCTGCGCGGCGTGACGATCGGCGACAACGCGATCATCGGCACCTCGACGGTGGTCACCAAGGACGTGCCGGACAACGCGGTCGTGGCGGGCGCGCCGGCCCGCGTGCTGCGGATGCGGCCGGAGCCCGAGACGCTGCGGTGGAGCTCGTGAGCGACCTCGACCTGGAGGCGATCCGCCGCGAGCTCGAGGCCCGCCGGGACGCGACCCGCGGGCGCGTGGAGTCGCTCGCCGAGCGCCCGGAGCTGGGCGCCGCCCAGGGCTTCGGCAAGCGGATCGGCGACGGGACGACCGAGGCGATCGCGCGGCTGACCGACATCGGCGTCGGCCGGTCGCTCGAGACCGGCCTCCAGCGCACCGAGCGCGCGCTGGCGAAGCTCGACGAGGGCACGTACGGCGTCTGCGACTCGTGCGGCGGCCCGATCCCGCCGCGGCGGCTGCAGGCGATGCCGGACAGCGTCCTCTGCGTCCCGTGCGCGGCGTCCGAGCCGCGAGCCGCGCCGCCGCCGCGCCGCTAGCCGATCGGGCTCTCGACCTTCACGACGGAGAGCCTGGTCCCTGGCTGGACGAACGGCGTCTCGCGAGTCACGGCGCCGGCTCGCTCGAGATCCGCGGCGAAGGCCTCGAACGCCGCCGCGTTCACGGCGGTCGCCTTCACCCAGTTCCGCTTGTCCCCCGCGCTGACCGGATCGGAGACGAACTGCTGCACGACGAGCACGACATCGGGAACCTCGCGCTCCTGCGCCTCGATGATCGTGCCGACCGCCGCAGTCCAGAGCTGATAGCCGTGAGCCGCCAGCCGGGAGTCCAGGATCTCCCCGGTCTCCTCGTCGATGACGTCGCGGCCGAACAGGGCGCGCGAGAGGAGGTTGCACCGTGCGCGCTTCTTGCTAGGCGCGGCTGCGGCAGCCCGATCGGCCACCGTCCCGTCGTAGTCCTCACATGCCTTCGCCTCGACGCCGATCACAAGCGTCGTCGCGCCCTCGTGGCGAGCGCAGGCGAACATGTCGTGCTGGCGCGCCCGCGAGAACTTGTCGAGCCGCGTCCGGTGCTCGGGCCGGCCGTAGACCTCGTCGGCGCCGCCGGCGAGGTGCGCGACCGCGGCCCACAGCTCCTCGGGAACGGCCGGCGAACCGGAGCGCAGCCACGACTTCGCCTGTTCCTTGGCGCTGTAGCCGTCGCGCCACTGCGCTTCCCCCTTCTCGGGCGCCGCATGGGCGAGCCACGCGTCGAGATCGGCGATCTCCTCGCGGTCGGTGCCGAAGAGCCGTGCGCGCATGGTCCTCATCTGCCCTCGTAGAGCTCGGTGTACGCCTCCCGCGCGGCGTCGAGCTGCCGGCGGCCGCGCGCGACCGCGTAGCGGCGGCTCGGGCGGTCGACGGCGAAGACGGTCCAGCCCGCGCCGTCCTCGTCGCTGAGGTGGATGAGGAGCGTCGACGCGTCGTGCTCGACGCGCAGGCGGTGCGACGGGTTCGCGTCCTCGTGGAGGATGCGCGGCTCCGGATCCCCCGGGTCGGCGGCGAACGACGTCCAGCGGCTGCGGCGCGGCGCCGTCATGAGCGCATCCTCGACCGCGGCGCCGGCCGGCGCAACCACCCGGGCTACAGTCATCGCGTGCGCGTCCTGCTCAACCTGATCTGGCTCGTCTTCGGCGGGCTCGTGCTGGCGCTCGGCTACGCCATCGTGGCGCTGGTGATGTTCATCCTCATCATCACGATCCCGTTCGGGATCGCCTCGGCCCGGATCGCGCTGTTCTGCCTGTGGCCGTTCGGCCGGACCCTGGTCCGGCGGCCCGACGCCGGCGCCGGGTCCACGATCGGCAACGTGATCTGGTTCATCCTCGCCGGCTGGTGGCTCGCCATCGGGCACCTGATCAGCGGCGTGCTGATGTGCCTGACCATCATCGGGATCCCGCTCGGGCTCGCGAACTTCAAGCTGATCCCGGTGTCGATCACGCCGTTCGGCCGCGACATCGTCGACATCGACCAGGCGCGGCGGCTCGGCCTGGACTCGGGCCTTCAGATCCCGCGGTCGTAGAGCGCCGCGGCGACGACCGCGTCCTCCCAGGCCATGCCGGTGCTCTTGAACAGCCGCGGCCCCGGCGGGACGTCCGCGCCGCCGACGAGGTCGCGCAGCGTGACCAGGGAGGCCGGGTCGAGCGCCCCCGACTCGACGGCGGCGATCACGTCGCCGGCCTCGCGCAGCGCCGAGGCGCGCGACTCGACGACCACCGTGGCGCGGGCCGCGAGCCGGTCGTCGGTCTCGCGCGCGGCCGGCTCGTGCGAGCCGATCGCCACCACGCACGCGTGATCGGGGACGAGGGCGCCGTCGAACAGCGGCTCGCGCGCCGTCGTGCAGCAGCAGACGATGTCGGCGTCCGCGACCGCCGAAGGGTCGTCCCCGCGGCCGAGGAACGACACCTCGGAGATCGGCCGCTCGGCCCGGACGGCGGCGGCGTGCGCCTCGCGCCTGCGGCCCGCGCCCGAACACCACGAGCCTCCGCGCGTCCGGCGCCGCCAGCCGGCGGACGGCGACGACCGAGACGGCGGGCGTGCGCAGGTTGGTCAGCGCGATGCCGTCGATCAGCGCCACGGGCGCCAGCGTCGCGGCGTCGAAGAGCACGCAGACGCCCTGGACGCGCGGCTCGTTCGGGCCGACGGTGACGAGCTTCACCGCCGCCACCGAGCCCGACCGCGGCGGGCATGACCAGCAGCTCGCCCTCCCCCACGCCGAGCACCGTCCGCGGCGGCCCGGCCTCGGGATCGAGCCCGCCGGCGCAGCGCCGCCTCGAGCGCGTCGGCCGCGGCGGCCACCGAGAGCGACCCCGGATCCAGGAACGGCAGCGTCATCGCAGCACGAACCCGGTGCCGAGCGTCGTCCCGCGGATCGAGCAGGAAGCGGTGCTCGCCGGTGCGGTACGCCGTTCCCCTCGACCTCGGTGATCACCGCGTCGCGCCCTTCGGCCGTGACCGCCTCGGCCACCCAGGCGCGGAACTCGGTCCCGACGATCGACTCGTGCCGCAGCGCCGGCCCGGCTCCAGCTGCCCGTCGGCGGCCAGCAGCGCCACGCGCGCCGAGGTGCCGGACCCGCACGGCGAGCGGTCCACCTCGCCGTCGGCGAACACGGTCACGTTGCGCTGGTGCCGCGGTCCCAGCTCCTCGTAGAGGATCGTGCCGTAGATGCCCGACAGCCGGTCGTCGCTGGGATGGCGCGCCGCCTCGTGGCCGCGCGAGCGCGGCCTTGACCTCCCGCCCCGCGCGATCAGCCGGTCGAGGTCGCTCGGGACGACGAGCCCGCGCGGCCGCACGCTGGCGTAGATCGCGCCGCCGTAGGAGACGTCGACGCGCACGCCGGCCGCGTCCACCCCGCGCGCGATCACGTACGCCGGCACGTTGCGGAACGTGACGGACTCCACCTCCCCGCCCGAGCACCGCACCCGCGCGACGACGCGGCCGGACGGCACGTCGATCGTCACGTCCGTCTCGCCGTCGGGGTCCGCCGGCACGCGTCCGGTCTCGACCGCCCACGCGCCGAGCGCGATCGTGCCGTGCCCGCAGGCCGTCGAGTAGCCGTCCTTGTGCCAGAAGAGCACCCCGAGGTCGGCGCCGGCGTCGTCCGGCGGCACCAGGAAGCAGCCGTACATGTCGGCGTGGCCGCGCGGCTCGTGGCACAGCAGCCGCCGGACGGCGTCGACCGCCTCGCTCGCGCTGCGCGAACGCCCGCCGGTCACGCACCGAGGCAGCCCGGGATGTCCGGCGCCCCGCCGGTGACGATGCGGAACGGCTCGCCGGCCGTGTGGTAGTCGGTCGTCGTCACGTCCATAGGAGAGGTATCTTCGCGTCACGAATTCCGACCTGTCGCCGAGGGGAGCGGGCGTGAAGGTACGAGACGCGATGACCGAGGAGGTCCTGACGATCACGCCGGGCCGGACCCTGCGTGACGCGGCGCGGTTCCTGAGCGAGCACAACGTCGGCTCGGCCGTGATCTTCGACCCCGAGCAGCCGGGGCCGGGGATCGTCAGCGAGCGCGACATCGTGCGATCGCTCGGCGAAGGGCGAGGACCCCGACCAGGAGACGGTGGGCGAGCACCTCACCGCGAACGCGGCGTTCGCCGACGCGGACTGGGATCTGGAGAAGGCCGCCGACGCTATGGCCGGCGGCGGCTTCCGTCACCTCGTCGTCGTCAGCAACGGCGAGGTCCGCGGCATCATCTCGATGCGCGACATCATGGCCGTGTGGAGGCCGAGCGCGCGGACCTGAGCTAGCGGCGTCCGCAGACCGGCCAGGGCTTGGTTCCCTCGCGCTCGTACAGCGCCAGCGCCCGCTGGTCCTGCTCGGCCTCGGGAGCCTGCGCGGGGTTGCCGCGCCCGCCGACCGAGCGCCACGTGGGCCGCGAGAACTGGTACTTGCCGAAGTAGCGGCCGTCGCGCGACACGGCGGTCGGGTCGCCGCCCGACTCGCACTGCGCGATCCGGGCCAGCACGTCGGTCGGCGCCGACGCCTGCCGGGCCTTGAGCCCGAGCGCGGCGAGCGTCTGCGGTCCGGCGATCCCGTCGACCGCGAGGCCCTGGCTGCGCTGGAAGCGGCGCACGGCCTTGCGGGTCTGCGGCCCGTACACGCCGTCCGCGGCGATCCCGAGGGCGCGCTGCAGGGCGCCCACGGAGCTGCCGGAGGAGCGCACGACCTTGGCGGCGGACGAGTGGCGGTCGGCCGCCACGGCGCCGCCCGTTGCGAGGCTCATGGACACCAGCGCCATCGCGGCGAGGCTGCGGCGGCCGCGCAGGCGGCGCAGCCTGCGCGCCGCCCCGGCGCGTCGCGAACGCGAACGGCGCTGGGACTCCAGCCATGGAGCGAATTCAGTTGTCGGCACAGCAGGGAACTCCTCTGGTCTCTGCGCCTACGGAGTTAGCTGACGGGCTCGCGCGAAGACCTGCGCTACGCCGCGTGGTATGCGGCGATTCGCCCCTGGGGCCCTACCTTCGGACCCCTGCGGTTCCCCCGTTCCCCGCCGTCATGGACGACGGGGATTCGGCGACGTTCGGTTGTGCGAAGCGGGCACCTTACACGGCGCGTCAGACCCACGGCGCGAGGTTGCGCAGCCGGGCGGGCATGTCCGGATCGGCCAGGGCGGCCTCGAGCGCGGCCCGATGGCCCTCCGCGCGCTCGGCCGGGTACGTGCCCGCGGTCCCCGCGCTGACGAGGAACGCCCAGTCGGAGGACTGGAGCGCCAGCAGCTCGCGCAGCGCCCGGTCGGACGGCCGCCGGCGGCCCGAGAAGGCCTGCAGCTCGGCGGCCCGCGCCGTCCATGCCAGCCCGCCGGCGGCGGGCCAGCTCCAGGTCCGCAGGTCGCGGCCCTCGCCCCAGCTGGTGGCCGGCGCCGCCGGCGCGTCGGCGACGGCGCCCTCGCCGGGCGGGCCGAGCTCGAGCCCGCGGCGCTCGCACGCCTCCAGCACGGCGCGCAGCCAGTCGACGCCCTCCGGCCAGAAGTGGCCCAGCAGCTCGGTGTCGAGCGCGACCACGGACGGGCCGCCGCGCTCCGCCACGCGCTCGACGAAGTCCGCGGCGTCTGCGGTCACCTGCTCGGCGGCGCGTGCCGGGTCGTACGGCTCGCCGCCCACCGACCATGCGCGGTGGCGGCGCTCGGTCAGGCGATGCGTGTCCAGGTACGGCGCCTTCGACGGGTAGCCGTCACTGTGCCAGACGAGGTCCATCGCCTCGCGGTCGAGCGGCGCCAGCACCACGCCCGCCGCGGTCCGGCGCGGCGCGTGCGGACCGGGGCCGAGCACGCCCGTCCAGTCGACGCAGGTGACCCGCACGCCGGCCTCCTCGAGGATGTCGTCCAGCCACGGCGCGTGGGCGCACTCCGGCAGCCACAGGCCGCCGTCCCACTCGCCGAAGCGCGCCCGGTGGGCGGCGATCCCGGTGCGCAGCTGCAGGCGCACGCCGGTGCCGGTGACCAGGAGCGGCAGGATCGCGTGCGTCGCGGCCGAGGTCCAGCTCACGTGCGGCGCGAAAGCGGCCAGCAGGTCGCCGCGCCGCTCGAGCGCGTCGGCGGCGGCGGAGTACATCGCGGCGCTGCGCTCCAGCGCCGCCGCGACGGGCGCGTCCGCGTCCTCGAGGTCGAGCGCGTGCGAGGCGGGCCGGATCTCGCGCAGGAAGGTCAGGCAGCGCTCGAGCGCGCCGGGCGCCTCGAGCTGGTCGCACAGCACCGGCGTGAGCGAGAGCGTCACGCGGCCCGGGTGGTCGTCGAGCACGTCGAGCAGCGGCAGGTAGCTCGTCGCGATCGCCTCCCACAGCCACTCCTCGCCGAACGGCCACGTCCCGAAGCCCTCGACGTACGGCATGTGCGTGTGGAGGACGAGCGACAGCCGGGTCACGGGCGCAGCACCGCCAGGAAGTCGAGCGCGCCGTCCAGGCCGCCGCGCCGCAGCGCGAAGTCGCGCGTGGAGATCGCGGGCGTGAAGCGGTCGTAGAACGGCTTGGTGAAGCCGAGCCGGGCGTGGACGCCGTCCCAGCCGGCGTGCTCGATCGCCCACTGGTGGGCGCGCAGCTTGCGGGCGTGGAAGAGCCCGAGCAGGTCGACCGAGGCGAAGTGCCGCTCGCACAGCGCCCGGTACTCCTCCGCGCGGTACTCGCGCACGTGCCACGGGTTGCCGGAGCGCTCGGCGCCCTCCGGCGCGAGGGTGAGCACGTTCGGGGTGGAGACGTAGGCGACGCCGGCGGGCCCGATCAGGTCGTGGATGCGGGCCATCACCGCGTCGGGGTCCTGCACGTGCTCGATCGTCTGCAGGAAGACGACGCAGTCCACGTCGCCGTCCCACAGCTCGATCATGTTGCGCTCGAAGCGCACGCGCTCGCTCGTGTACTTCAGGCCTGCGTGCTCGAACGCCTCCGGGTTGGCGTCGACGCCCACGACCGACGCCGCCGTCCGCCCGAGCGCCGCCGACCCGTACCCCTCGCCGCACGCCAGGTCGACCACGCGGCGCCCGTGCGCGCGCGCCGCGATCCACTCGTAGACCACGAGGTGCCGCCGGAACCAGTAGTTCTCCTCCGGCACGTCCGGGAGCGTGCGCTCGCCGGTGAGCGAGAGCGGCGGGACGCCTGGGGGCTGGTCGCGCTGGACGTAGAGATCCATCGGGGTGGGCGCTAGAGCGCGTCCACCACGAAGACGAGCGTCTCGTCCGGCCCGATCGCGCCGCCGGCGCCGCGCGAGCCGTAGCCGAGGTCGGGCGGGATGACGAGCAGCCGGCGGCCGCCGGCGCGCATCCCGGTCACGCCCTGGTCCCAGCCCGCGATCACGCGCCCGGCGCCGACGGGGAAGCTGAACGGCCGCGCGCCGCGGTCCCAGCTCGAGTCGAACTCGCGGCCCGTCGACCACGACACGCCGACGTACTGCACGTTCGCGGTGTCCCCGGCCTGGATCTCCTGGCCGTCGCCGTGCACGAGGTCCTCGGTGACGAGCCCCGCGGGCGGCTCGCCGCTCGTGTCGACGGTCACGGCCGGCTTGGCGCCGAGGTCCTCGGCGCCTTCGATGGTCACTGATTCCATGTGCTTCCACTCCCCTCGGCGCGCCGGAGGCACACCCGTAGACTTTGATCGTGCCGCTCGTACGGGACTTCCCACTGTTCCCGCTCGGCCTGGTCACGTTGCCGAGCGAGCTGGTCCCGCTGCACATCTTCGAGGAGCGGTACAAGACGATGATCGGTCGCTGCCTGGACGAGGGCTCCGAGTTCGGGATCATCTGGATGGCCGACGACGGCCTGCGCCCGATCGGCTGCGCCTGCGAGATCGCCGAGGTCGTCTCGCGGCTCCCCGACGGCCGCATCAACCTGATCGCGCGCGGCACCCGGCCGTTCCGGATCGAGGAGCGCCAGGAGGAGCTGCCGTATCCCGCCGGGACCGTCGAGTTCCTCGACGACCGGGCGGAGGAGCCGGACGCCGTCGCCGCCGACGCCGCCCACGCGGCGTACGCGGACCTCGTCGACGAGGCGACCGAGCGGACGCCCGACCTCGACGAGATCGACGGCATGAGCGCCTACGAGATGGCCGCGACCGTCGAGTTCGGGCTCGACGCCAAGCAGGGCCTGCTCGACCTGCGCTCCGAGACCGCGCGGCTCAAGCTCGTCACGCGCCTGTTCCGCGCCGCGCTCAAGCGGCTCGACTTCATCAACCGTGCCCAGGCGCGGGCGCGGTCCAACGGCAAGGTGCACTTCGACACCTAGCCGGATCCCGGCTCAGACGATGCGTTCGACGCCGTCGAGCACGCGCTCGAGCGTGAACCAGAAGTCGCCGCGGCTGTCGTCCTCGAAGATGCCGGCCGACACGGCGCGGCTGAGCGCCGGGAACCGCTCGTCGCCGACGAGCGAGTGCGCCACGCGCACGTAGACCATCAGCGGATCGTCGGGCGTCTCGCCGCGGCTGAGCTCGGCCGTCAGCCGCGCCTCCCACATCACGATGCCGTTGAGCATGAGCATGACCGCGGCCTTGTCGGCCTCCCCGAGGCGCGTGTCCTCGAGCGCCTGCAGGCCGCGCTCGAGCCACAGCATCTGATTCGGGGTCGGCGGCGGCGGGCTGATCGGGACGTCGAGCCACCAGGGGTGGCGGTTGATGATCGCCAGCAGGTCGGTGCACCAGCGGGGTGCATTTCGTCAACTCGCGCGCCCGAGGAGGGGCGCGGTTGACATTGCGCACCTCCACGGGTGCGCTTCGTCAACCACCGGCGTCGAACCCCGGCGCGGTTGACGAAATGCACCCCCTCCCCACCCAGCGGGTGTTGACGTTCGTCCCTAGCGCCCGCGCGACCGGATGCGCGCCTCGTCGATGTCGATCTCCGCCTCGAGCTCGCGCAGGAGCCCGGCCGGGAAGGCGCGCTCGCGGCGCATCTCGTCGAGCAGGTCGCGCTCCGCCTCGAGCGCCTCGATCTGCGCCTCGGCCGCCTCGGTCCGGTGGTCGGGGTGCCCCTCGGCGTGCTCCAGCCGCTCGCGCAGGCGGTCGAGCCGCGCCTGGTAGCGGTCGCGCAACCGCTCGAGGTCGTCGCGCGGGAGGTCGCCGTGCTCGCCCAGCTCGTCGAAGCGCTCGAGCGCGGCGTGCGTGAGGCGCATGCGGGCCTCGACCTCCTGCTTCTGGCGCTCCTCGCTCTGGGAGAGCCCGAGCCGCGCGACCAAGGGCGCGAGCGTGAGGCCGGGCAGCACGAGCGTCACGACGACGACGCCGTACGCGAGCACGATCGCCAGCTCGCGGTCGGGGACCGATGCCGGGATGGCGAGCGCGGCGGCGAGCGAGACCGCGCCGCGCATGCTGCTCCAGCCGAGCAGCAGCCGCTCGCGCGCGCCGGTCGGCTCGCGGCCCACGATCCGCAGGTGCGCGACAGCCGGCACGGCGAACATCCACGCGAGGCGGACGCCGATCACCACCAGCGAGAGCACGGCGACGTAGGCGAGCGCGGGCCCTTCGACCTCGTCGACCAGGTTGGTCAGCTGGAGACCGATGAGCAGGAAGAGCAGCGAGTTCAGGAGGAACTCCGACGACTGCCAGAACGCGAACGTGCGCAGCCGCGAGCCGGCGTCGGCGTGCTGCTGCGAGCGCGCGCCGATGAGCACGCCGGCCGCGACGACGGCGAGCACGCCGGACACGTGGATCTTCTCCGCCGGCACGTAGGCCACGAACGGCGTGAGGATCGAGAGCACGAGGTCGATCGAGGGCTCGGTCGCCATCGCCCGCAGCCGGCTGAACAGCCAGCCCGCGGCCAGGCCGATCGCGATCCCGCCCGCCGACTTGACCGCGAAGTCCAGGAACACGTCGCCAACCGTCACGCTGGCGCCGACCGCGGCGATCGCCAGCGCGTACGCGGTCAGGGCGGTGCCGTCGTTCACGAGCGACTCGCCTTCGAGGATCGTCTGCAGCCGGCCCGGCGCGCCGAGCCGACGCAGCACCGCCGAGGCGGCCACAGGGTCGGTCGGCCCGAGCACGGCGCCGACGATGAAGGCGACCGCCCACGGCATCCCCGTGAGCCAGTGCGCCACCGCCGCGACGGCGACCACGGTCACCAGCACGAGCCCGACGGCGAGCAAGCCGATCGGGACCACGTTGTCACGCAGCTCGTACGCCGAGGACTGGAAGGCGGCCGCGTAGAGCAGCGGCGGCAGGAAGGCGAAGAAGATGACGTCCGGCTCGAGCTCCGGGGCCGGCAGCCACGGGACGAACCCCAGGCCCAGGCCCCCGAGGACGAGCACGATCGGGTACGGCACGTCGTGGCGCAGGGCGAAGCCCGCCAGCAGCGCCACGGCGACCAGGAGGAAGACGAGGATCTCGGCGCCGGCCACGCCGGACTTCTATCCGCCCAGCAGCGCGGCCACTCCCACCGAGCCGTCGTCGGCCGCCACGCGCGCGGCGGTCCGGCCGTCGTCGGTCGTCAAGCTGGGGTCGGCGCCGTGGTCGAGCAGCAGCCGCGCCAGCTCGACGTCGTCCGAGTGCGCGGCCGAGTGCAGCGGCGTGAAGCCGCCCTGCTGGCGGACGTCGGGATCGGCGCCCGCGTCCAGCAGGAGCCGCATCGTCGCGTGGTCGCGGGCGGCCGCCGCGGCGTGCACGGGCCGGACGCCGAACGGGTTGTCGGCGTCGTCGTCCGGGTCGGCGCCGTGCTCGAGCAGGACCCCGACGGTCTCCGCGCCGCCGAGGAAGGCGGCGAGCCCGAGGGTCGAGAAGCCCTCCGGCGTGCGCTCGCCGATCGCGGCCGGATCGGCCGCCAGCAGCTCGCGCAGGCGGTCGCCCCGGCCGGCAGCGGCGGCCTCGAGCGCTCCGAGCTCCGGCGAAGCGGCGAGGATCGCGTCGGCGGCCTCGCGCTGCTGATGGAAGAGCGCCACGAGCAGCACCGGCAGGCCGTTGCCGTCACGCGCCGAGGCGAGCGCCGGCTGCTCGCGCAGCAGCTCCCGCACGGCTTCCGCATCGCCGCCCGTGATCGCCGCGACGAGCGCGGTGACCCGCGGATCCTCGGCCATCAGCGAACGATCCCACAAACGCGCTCGACCACGTCCTTGGTGAACCCCGCGAGGCGCTGAAAGGCGGGCGGGTTGCCCTCCGACGTGTCGGAGAACGCCACCGTGCCCGCCTCCATGCGCACGCGATAGGCGAGCTGCGACCGCGGCCCCGGCGGCAGCTCGATCCCGAGCTCGGCCTGCTCGGCCAGCTCGCGCGACAGCTCGCGGGCGCGCAGCAGGCGCTCCGTGTCGAGCGGGTGCTCCTTGCCGTTGCAGGTCACGCTCCCGCCGTCGTTGATCAGCATCGTGACGTTGGCGTTGCGGTCCGCGCCGCTGCGCTCGACCTCGAACAGGTCGGGCGACGGGCTCCCGCACCCGGCGATCAGCGCGGCGGCGGCGAGCGCCGCGGCGACCCGCCTCAAACGACCACCAGCTCGGCGCCGGCCACCTCGCGCAGGAAGCGCGGGGTAGAGAGCACGCCGTGCAGCCGCGCCTCCACGAGCGCGCGGTCGGCGCCCGTCGCCTCGACCGCGGCCGCGCACGCCCACACGCGGCAGTCGTCGAGCTCGAGCGCGGTGTCGCGCAGCCCGGCGAGCGTGCGCGCGAAGGTCTCGCGGGCCGCGTCGGTCACGTCGGGCGCCGCCTCGGGACGCAGCCCGCGCGCCATCAGGCGCTCGTCGAGGAGCGGGGCGAGCGCGCCGAAGCCGGCCAGCGCGCGGGCGGGCCGCCCGTCGGCGGCCGCCGACACGAGCAGCGAGAGCCCCGTGTAGAGGCGCTGGAGCTCGCCCGATTCGAGCACGACGGCGATCATGCTCTGATCGTACGCACGCTCGACGCCCGCGGGCTGAGCTGCCCGCTGCCGCTCATCCACGCCAGCCGCGCCCTCGCCGCCCTGCCGGCCGGCGCGACGCTGGTCGTGCTCGCGACCGATCCGGAGGCGCCGATCGACCTCGCCGGGCTGGCCGCCGACGAGGGCTGCGCGTTCGCCCGCGAGCACGTCGAGGACGCGTGGCGGATCACGTTGACGAAGGGTGCCGTCGGCAGGTAATGTCGCCGGAGGGTCACCCGTCTAGACAACCGGACATGAGCTCCCACCACGACGCGGCGACGGCCACGGTACCGGCCGGGCCCGCCGCCTTCAGCCTGCGAGGCAGACGCGCCGTCGTCACCGGCGCGTCGACGGGCATCGGCAGCGCGATCGCGCTCGCCCTCGGCGCCGCGGGCGCCCACGTCGCCGGGATCTACAAGACCGACCCCGACGCCGCCGAGCGCACCGAGGCCGGCGTCCGCGAGCACGGCGTCGACTGCTTCCTCGTCGAGGGCGACACCGGCGAGGTCGAGCACGTCGACCGCCTCGCCGCCGCCGCGACCGAGCGCTTCGGCGGCATCGACATCTGGGTCAACAACGCCGCGCGGCTGATGGTCAAGCCGCTGCTCGAGACCAGCGACGAGGACTGGCACGGCCTGCTCGCCGCCAACCTCCACGGCTACTTCTACGGCTGCCGCGCGGCGGGCCGCGCCATGGTCGCGCAGCGCGCCGGCGGCCGCATCATCAACGTCTCGAGCGCCGCCGACATCCTCGTGGTGGCCGACCTCGGCGCCTACATCGCCGCCAAGGGCGCGATCGTGGCGATGACCAAGGTCCTCGCCCTCGAGCTCGGCGACCACGGCATCACCGTCAACGCGATCGCCCCGGGCGCGATCGACACCCCGCTCAACCGGACGGCCTGGTCGGCCGAGGTCCGCCGCACCTACGACGAGCGGATCGGCCTGCACCGCATCGGCACCGCGGAGGAGGTGGCCGACGCGGCGCTCTTCCTCGCCTCCGACGCCTCCCGCTACGTGACCGGCCAGGAGCTCGTGGTCGACGGCGGGCTCACCATCAACGGCTCCGTCGGCCACGCGCGCGAGACGTAGATGAACCGCCGCGCCCGCGTCCGCGAGAGCACCGAGCCGCCGGCGCGGTTCGTCCCGCGCTACTACGAGATCGAGCAGGCGCTGCGCACCCGCATCGCCGAGCTCAAGCCCGACGATCCGCTGCCCTCCGACGCGATGCTGTGCGAGGAGTTCGGCGTGAGCCGGATGACGGCGCGCAACGCGGTCCAGCGGCTCTCGCAGGAAGGGCTCGTCTACCGCGTCCCGGGCCGCGGCACCTTCGTCGCCGAGCCCCCGGTGCATCGCCAGGCGGGCAACCTCCTGTCGTTCACCGAGGAGATGCGCCGCAGGGGCCGCGAGCCCAGCTCGCGCGTGCTCGCCCGCGAGGTCCGCGAGCCCGGCCCGGCCGAGGCGTCACGGCTCCAGCTCGCCCCGGGCGCGCAGGTCGTCGCCCTGCGCCGGCTGCGCGTGGCCGACGACGAGCCGGTGGCGATCGAGGAGGCCGTGTTCCCGGCCGTCATCGCTCCGCTCGTCCTGGACGCCGACCTGGAGCGCCGGTCGCTGCACGACACGCTGGTCGAGGGCGGCCACGTGCCGACCATGGGCCGCGCGCGGCTCGGCGCGGAGGCCGCCGGGCCCGACGACGCCGCCCTGCTCGGCGTCCCGCTCGGCTCCCCGATGCTCGTGGAGAAACGCGTGATCCACGACCAGGACGGCCGCCCGCTCGAGCTGTGCGAGTCGCGCTACGCGGGCGCCCGCTACGGGCTCGACGTCCAGTTCGACGTCGAGCTGCCGAGCCACGACGACGGCTAGGCGACCCGTCGCGCGCGGATCTCCAGGCGCGTGCGGCGCTCCTCGCCGGGCGCCAGCTCGGGCAGCCGGCCCTCGGCGCGGTCGTGGCCGACGCCGAGCACCGAGCAGTTGGCGGGCTCGAGCCCGAGGACGCCGTAGGACGGATGCACCCACTGCCACATGCGCGGCATCGTCGCGGCGTCCCAGCGGACCGTGACCTCCAGGCCGCCGCCGCGCACGGTGGCGCTGCACCAGCCGTCGCGGCCCGGCGTGACGACGTGCTCGAAGACCCGCTCGGGCGCCCCGGGCATGAGCGCCGGCGCGCTCTGCCACGCGTCGGCGTAGGGCTCCGCGTCGGCGTCGCGCGGGAGCGTCGCGCGGGCGTCGAGCGCCAGCTCGGATCCCTCGGCCCACACGGGCGGGCCGAGGTTGACGTGGTAGAGCTGGAGCGCGGGCTCGATCGCGTGCCCGCGATTGGTGACGACGTCCTCGAGCTGCACGAGGCCCTGGCCGGCGTGGGTGCGCCACGTGCGCTCGACCTCGAGGTGATGGCCGAGCGCCGCCACCTCGGCGATGCGGCCCTGCACGATGAGCGCGTCGCCGGAGCGCTCGACGGCCTCGACGTCGGCGCGCCGGAACGTGTAGTCGCCGTGCTGGCCGTGGCCCTCGGACGGGACGCCGACGTTGCGCAGGCCGCACGTGGCCATCAGCCCGCCGCCGAAGGAGAGCATCCAGTCGTCGTCGACGGACGCGGTCTCGCCGACCGGCGAGCGCCAGTCCAGCGGCAGCCCGGCGAACCAGGCGTCGGCGGCGTCGAGCCCGCGGTCGGGCAGCAGGCGGAGCTCGATCCCGCCCTCGACGCGCAGGTCGATGGCGCGGTTGCCGGCGGCGCGGCCGTTGGTGACGACGGAGGAGATGGCGGTGGCGATCATGCGACTCCGAGGATCGTGTCGACGGTGAGGGAGTGAACCACGACGTGCGCCGCCGCGAGCGACGCCTCGGTCCCGGGCACCCGGCAGATCCCGATCGTGTACATGCCGGCCGCCACGGCCGCCTCCACGCCCGGCGCGCTGTCCTCGATCGCCACGCACTCGGTGGGGTCGGCGCCGAGGCGCTCGGCGGCGAGCAGGAACATGTCCGGCGCCGGCTTGCCGTTGGCCACCTCGTCGCCCGCCACCGTGACGTCGAACGCGTCGAGCAGGCCGGCACGGCCGAGCGTGCGCTGCAGCCGCTCGCGCGGGCTCGACGACGCGACGCCGACGGGCACGCCCCGCTCCCGCAGGATCGCGAGCGGCGCCCACGGCGTCCTCGAACGGCTGCAGGTCGCTGTCGATCAGCGCGAACAGCTCGGCCGACAGCTCGGCCCAGAACGGCTCGGCCGCGGGCAGCTCGGCGCGCTCGGCGAAGTACGCGTGCACGCGCGGGTACGGCAGGCCGATGCAGGCCTCGGCGTCCGCGTCCGTCGCCGTGTAGCCGTACGGCGCCAGCGCGCGCTGCCAGGCGAGGGACGGCCAGCGGCTCGGAGTCCACCAGCGTGCCGTCGCAGTCGAAGATGACGGCCGTCATCGCGGATCGAGGACGAACTTGACGCCCTCGCCGGCGCGCGAGGCGTCGAACGCGCGCCGCCAGTCCGCGAGCGGCACGACCTCGGTGACCAGCGGCTCGAGCGCGATCGTCCCCGCCTCGAGCAGCGCCATCGCCCGTCGCCACGAGGCCGGGTTGGAGGCGAAGCCCGCGGACACGGTCAGCTCGTGGAAGCAGATCAGGTCGTAGGGGATCGTCACGTCGGCGCCGCGCAGGCCCATCTGCACGATCCGGCCGCGCCCGCGGGCGGCGCGCAGGGCGTCGCGCGATCCCGGGGCCGGAGCCCGAGCACTCGACCACCACGTCCGCCTCGGGCGCGGGGTCGCGGCCCGCCACCGAGGTCTCGAAGCCGAGCGCGCCCGCCAGCGCGAGCCGCGGTCCGTCGCGCTCGGCGCCGCGCACCGTCACGCGCCCGCCGCCCGCGCGCGCGACCTGCGCGGCGATCAGCCCGATCGCGCCGGGACCGATCACCAGCACGTCGTCGCCGGGCTGCACGGCGCTCGGGATCGAGCAGCGAGTTGCAGACGCACGCCAGCGGCTCCGACAGCGCCGCCGCGGCGTCGGGCAGGCTCGGCGGGCACGCGGTGCAGGTTGCGCGCCGGCAGCACGAGCCGCGGCGCGAAGCCGCCGTCGACGTGCGTGCCGATCGACCGCCGCTGCGCGCAGACGCTCAGCTTGCCCGCGCGGCAGTGGGCGCAGACGCCGCAGGTCGAGAAGAACGTCTCCACCGCCACCCGCGCGCCCGCCCACGCCGCGTCGACGCCGTCGCCGAGCGAGGCGACCGTGCCGCAGACCTCGTGGCCCATCGTCACGGGCGGCACGCTGTCGTACTCGCCGAGCCAGATGTGCAGGTCGGTCCCGCAGATCCCGGTCGGCGTGCACGTCGAGCGACGACCTCGCCCGGCCCGGGCGCCGCGCTCGGGCCGCTCGGCGAGGTCGACGTTCCCCTCGCCCGGCGCCAGCTTGGCGAGGCCGATCACGCCAGCAGCGGCCGCAGGGTGTTGCGGGCGATGATGAAGCCGCGCTGGACGAGCTCGACCGAGCCCTCGAAGCGCCGGTCCTCGTGCTCGATCGAGACGACGTTGTCGTAGCCGACGGCGTAGAGCGCGCCGATGAACCGGCCCCAGTCGACCTGCCCGAGGCCGCACAGACGCGGGACCTGCCAGCCGATCCCGGCGCTCATCACGCCGTGCTCGTACAGGCCGTCGGGCCGCACCTCGAGGTCCTTGCCGTGGACGTGGAAGATGCGCTCGCCGAACTCGTGCACCGCCCGCTCGACGTCGATCATCTGCCAGATCAGGTGCGAGGGATCGAAGTTGAGCCCGAAGTTGTCGTCGGGGATCGCCGTGAACATCTCGCGCCAGATGGCGGGCGAGAACGCGAGGTTGTCGCCGCCCGGCCACTCGTCGTAGGAGAAGATCATCGGGCAGTTCTCGATCGCGATGCGCACGCCGTGCCCGGCCGCGTGGGCGACGAGCGGCGGCCAGGCCTCGCGGAAGTCGGCGAGCGAGTCGGGCAGGTTCCTGGTGCGGTCGCGGCCCGACGAACGTGCCGACGATGTCGACGCCCAGCAGCGGCTGCGGCCTCGATCACCTTGCGCAGGTGCTCGTGGGCCGCGGCGCGCGCCTCCGCGGTCGGGCGACAGCGGGTTCGGGTAGTAGGCGAGCGCCGAGATGGCGAGGCCGCGGCGCTCGAGCCCGGACGACGATCGCGGCGGCCTCGGCCTCGTCGAGCGATGTCGACGTCGATGTGGCAGACGCCGGCGTAGCGCCGCGCGGCGCCCTCGCCGGCCGGCCAGCAGGCGACCTCGAGCGTCTCGAAGCCGTTGGCGGCCGCCCAGTCGGCGATCTCGTCGAGCGTCAGGGTCGGGAAGGCCGCGGTCAGCAGGCCGAGCTTCATCGCACGCCCGAGGGGACGGGGTCGACGGTCACCCAGCGCTGCTCGGCGTGCGACTGCGCGATGGCGTCGGCGATCAGCGCCTCCTCGTGGCCGTCGGCGAACGTCGGGTAGTCAGGCTCGGCCGGCGGGCCGCCCGCCGCGACGGCGGTGTACACGGCGCGATAGAGGTGCTTGAACGTGTCCGGGAAGCCCTCGGCGTGACCGGGCGGGTAGTCGCCGCGCTCGCTGAGCAGCAGCTCGTTGGGACGGTCGCGGTGGCCGATCCACAGCTCCTCGGGCGCCTCGGAGTGCCAGGCGAGCGCCGAGCGCGAGCCGTCGATCTCCCAGCTCAGGCGGTTCCTGCGGCCGGCCGAGACCTGGCTGACCGTGACCACGGCGCGCGCGCCGCCGGTGAGCCGCAGGAGGATGCCCGCGGCGTCCTCGGTCTCCATCGGGGTGTCGACCGTCTCGCCGCCGGCGCCGTCGGTGAACGTCTCGACCGGTCCGGTCGGCTGCTTGCGGACCTCGACGAAGGTCGTGAGGTCGGCCATCACGGCCTCGACGTGGCGGCCGGTGATGAAGGTCACGAGGTCGAGCCAGTGCGAGCCGATGTCGCCGACCGCGCGCAGCGAGCCGCCGGCCGCGGGGTCGAGGCGCCAGTTCCAGTCGGTGTCGAGCAGCAGCCAGTCCTGCAGGTAGCCGCCGGAGACGAGCCGGACGTCGCCGAGCTCGCCCGCCTCCACGCGCGCACGCGCCTCCTGGTTCTGGGCGTAGAAGCGGATGTTGAAGTTGACCGCGTGGACGAGGCCGCTCGCCTCGGCGAGCTGGAGCAGCTCGGCGGTCTGCTGCGAGTCCATGGCCAGCGGCTTCTCGCAGACCACGTGCTTGCCGGCCGCCAGCACGGCGCGCACCTGGTCGTAGTGGAGGTGGTTGGGCGTCGTGAGGTGGACGACGTCGACGGCGGGGTCGTCGAGCATCGCCTCGAAGCTCGGGTACGGGTCGGGCAGCGCGGCGGCGCGCGCCTTCTCGGCCGCGCGCTCGGGGGTCGAGCCGACGATGCCGGTGACCTCCACGCCGAGCCGGCGGAGCGCCTCGACGTGCACGACGCCGATGAACCCCGTGCCGACCACGGCGGCCTTGATGTCCCTGATGTCCTTCACGCCGCCGGTCCTCTCCGCAGTTGTCTATACAGCTTGGCGCACGCCGAGCCTATTTCGCAACCAACGGAGTGTCAAACGCGCCGAGCGCACCCCGGCGGGACATGGGCCGGGGTGCGCGCTGGGTCTGCGGGTCCTAGGACCCGTCGTCCCCTTCGGCCTTCTGCGAGACGCACTTGCCGAAGGCGTTGCGCTTGTTGGCGTTGGTGCCGTACTTCTCCTCGAACGCCTTCTCGCTCGCGGGCGTGTCGCCGCGCTCGGCGTCGCACGCCTGCGCCGCGTTCACCCGCTCCTCCGCCTCCTCGGCGTCGTCGGCGTCCTCCTCGACCCGCTCGGCCTTGGCCTGCTCCTTCAGGCACTTGCCGAAGCTGCCGTACTCGGCCTTGAAGGCCCCGCGGTCGGCCTTGCGCTCGGCCGTGCACGCCTTCTTGGCGGCCCGCTTGGCCTCCTTGCGCTCGGCCTGCGCTTCGCGCGCGCTCGCCGAGACGCACGCGCCGAAGTTCTTGTACTTCGCCTTGAAGGCCTCCTGGGAGGCCTCGGTGGTGCCGCGCTCGGCGCGGCATTCCTTCTGCGCCTCACGGCGGTCTGCGGTGCTCGGCTTCGCGGCGGCGGCGGTGCTGACGGGAGCCCCGAGCAGGGCCAGCGCGCCCGCGATGATCAGAAGTCGTCTCATGCCCTACCAACGCGCGAGCCGGCCCGGCGTTGGATGGTCAGGCAGTCCGCGGGCTCAGGCGCTCGAAGCGGGTGACGGCGGCCACGATGGCCGCCAGCCAGGCGAGCGCGACGGCCGCGAGGATGCCGTAGGCCGCGCCGGTGAGCCACGAGGCGGCCCCGCGCTCCTCGCGCCGCAGCACCTCGCTGTCGAGCTGGAAGGCGCGCTCGAAGCGCGGCTCGGCCGGGACCTCCTTCGCCGGGATCCCCGGGTCGTCCGGGAGATAGACGGGCATGGCGAGGATCGCGCGCCCGGTGTGCAGCCGCACCATCGCCTTCCAGTCGCCGTGGACCGGCAGCGGCTCCGCCGTCCGGTAGGTCCCGGCGCCGACCCGCTCCATCTCGATCAGCCGGCTGCCGCCGCCCTGCCAGGCCATCGCGTGCAGCCACTTGACGTCCTCCGGCGGCGGGTCGATCCGCACGGTGGCCGTGGTCTCGTCTCCCGGCGTCAGCGTCACCGAGCCGCGGAGCTCGCCGCCGTCGCCGGTGCTCAGCGGGATGGCGATGCAGACGCCGACCACGGCGAGCGCGACGGCGGGCATGAGGCGCGGGAGCGCGCGCTCGCCCTGGAGGCCGTTGCCCAGATGGGCGCCGAGCAGCCCGCCGGCGACGGCCGCGACGAGCGCGAGCACGGGCGCCTCGGGCAACAGCGCCGGCGTCCACGGGAGCGGGAAGGCGACCTGCGAGTAGGCCCACCCGGCGGCGAGCCCCACGGTCCCGATCAGCACGCCGGAGGTGGCGCCGACGGCGATCGCTCCCCGCTTCGCGAGCGCGAGCGCGGCGAGCTCGACGAGGACGGCCTCCACGATGTAGAGCGGGAAGTGCAGGAACGTGTGCCCGAAGCCCGGGCCGACGATCAGCACCATCGGGGTCATGATCAGCAGGTACGCGCCGGTGGCGGCCAGCGCGCCGCCGCGGCCCAGCCGCAGCCGCGCGGCGACCAGCGCGACGCTCGCCGCCAGCGCGATCAGCACCGGATGGAAGACGAGCTGGAACTGGGGCACGCCGAAGCCGAACTCGAGCTGGAGCGTCGACAGGCCGATCAGCGTCGCGCCGGCCAGCTGGACCTCCCAGGCGAGCAGCGTGAGCCGCGCGCTCTGCGGCCGCCCCGTCGCGCGGCGGCCCTCGACGAGCAGCAGCCACGCCGCGATCGGCGCCAGCGACGCGCCGCCGATCATCAGCACGTGGGTCGGGCCCCAGAGCGTCACGTCCTGGCCGAAGATGCGGTGCCAGACGTCGTCGAGCGGGAAGCCGAGCATCGCGACCGCGCCGCAGAGCAGCAGCAGCGCGCCGCCGAGCGGCACGCGCCAGCCTGGCGCGAGCGTCAGCGCCGCGCGGTCGCGGTCGTCCGCCCCGAGCACGCACGCGAGGAAGCCCGCCAGCGCGACGCCACCGAGTCCGAGCAGGATCGGGTAGTGCGCGACGTTGGCGAACGGGCCGGCGTCGCGCCCGTCGTCGATGTGCGTCGCGACGTCCCAGAAGAAGCCGAAGGCGGCGATCCCGAGCGAGCCGAGCGTGAGCAGCACCGGCAGCGCGGCCCAGCCGGGGACCGGCACCGCGCGCGTGCTCAGCGCGGCGAGACGCGTCAGCAGCCCGGTCCGCCCGGAGCGGTGGCCGGTGCCGAGCAGCAGCGCGGCGCCGGTCAGGAGCCCGCCCACGATCGCGGCGGGGACGAGATCCTGCATCGGCGCGCCGCCGGCGGGCTCGCCGGCAGCGAAGAACTGGATGAGCTCGACGGACATGGGAAACCCTCAACCCTCCTAAAGGGGTCTGACCCCTTTGTGAGTGTTACTCGCGGTAGGTTACTTGCGGTAGGGTACCCAGGGTAGACTCGGCGAAACGGGCATGAGTGACACGCCGCACACCTCGTATCCCCGTGGCCGGACTCCTCGGGCGGTGCGCGAGGCGCAGATGGTCGCCGCCGCCGAGCGGCTGTTCTCCGAGCGCGGCTACCACGGCGTCTCGATGGACGAGATCGCCGCCGCGTCGGGCATCTCCAAGCCGATGCTCTACGACTACTTCGGCTCCAAGGAGGGCCTGCTGCTCGCGTGCGTCGAGCGCGCGCGCGGGCGCCTGTTCGAGGAGATCGCCGCCGCGGTGCGGAAGGCCGGAACGCCCGAGAGCGCCCTGCGCGCCGGCATCGAGGCGTTCATCTCGTTCGCCGACGAGCAGCGCGCCACGTGGGTCGTGCTGTTCGGCGAGGGCGGCCGCTTCGGCGAGGCCGCCGGCGCCATCCGCGCCGAGCAGGCGGGCCTGATCGCGCAGCTGCTCAGGGAGCTGCCCGGCTGGACCGCGGACCCCGACGCCGAGCAGCTCGACGCGATCGCGCACGTGTTCGTCGGCGCCGCCGAGGCGGTCGCGTTCTGGGCCGTCGACCACCCGGACGTCCCGCTCGAGCGGGTCGCCGACCACCTCATGACCGTGCTGTGGCCGGTCGTGCGCGAGCTGCCTACAGGAGCCCGAACGCCAGGGCGATGACGAGCAGCGCCATCCAGATGAACAGCGCGAGCACGATCCGGATGCCGAGCGCCTTAGCCACCGAACAGCGCCTTGCCCTCGTCGTACACCAGCAGCACCGAGAACACGCCGAAGAACAGGACCGAGAACGCCATCACGGCGAGCCGCACGCCGCGGATCTTGATCTGATCGGGTAGCGCCTTGCGGTTGAGCTGGATCAGCAGCATCGAGTAGATGAACATCATCACGCCGGCGATCGACGACGAGATGACCAGCAGCAGCAGCGGCTGCTCGAGACCGCTCAGCAGCACGAGGCAGCCGAAGACGATCATCGTCCAGACGACGGCGAAGTAGATCTTGCTCTCGGACCAGAACTTGCTGTCGCGCAGCGCGTTGACCTTGAGCTGGTCCGCGCACAGCCGCGACGTGTAGTCGAGGATCCCGAGGTTCGTCGAGAACAGCGCGATACCGCCGCAGATCCAGAACGCGGTGCCGAACCACGGCGCGATGAGGTCCTTGAGCGCGTTGCCCTCGGCCTCGATGAACGCGAAGTCATCGCCGAGGTCGGCGCCGACGCCGACGGTCGAGTAGGTCAGCACCGAGAGGACGATCAGCGACGACAGGCCGATCAGGAAGAAGGTGATGAACTGCTCCTTGTTGGCGACCTTCCACCACCCGTCCCAGCGCCGCATGTTCTCCTCGTCCGGCGTGAACGTGTAGCCGATCGCCGCGTCCGCCTCCTCCTCGCCGGTGATCGGCGAGACGATGTGCGGGATCCGCTGGCCCATCCCCATGCCCTTGTCGCGGATGTAGTTGCTCTGCACGAGGTTGTTCGCCCCGCCCGCGCCCGCGAAGGCGAGCGCGCCGAGCAGCAGCGCGATGGTGAGGCCGTTGTCCGGGTCGACCGGGACCTCCGGCTTCGTGAAGCTGGTCGCGAAGTCGCCCCACGCCGCGGCGTCCGTGGCCAGGAGGACGGCGATGACGACGAACGTCATGATCGCCACGACCATGATGCCCATCGCCTTCTCGACGGTCTGGTAGACGACCGGCGACGCGGTGAGCGCGAGGCCGATCGAGACGAGCGCGAGCACGGTGATGGTCACCACGTCGCCGCCGCCGAAGACGAAGGTCATCGTCGTCGCCGCGCCGGTCGCCCAGCCGGGCCAGAAGTTCTGGCACAGCGCCATGACGATGAACAGGGCCCACCACGGCTTCCAGAAGCGCGCGAAGCCGGTCAGCGCCGTCTCGCCCGTCGCGAGCGTGTAGCGCTCGACCTCCATGTTGATGAAGAACTGGATCGCGAAGCCGACCACCGCGGCCCAGATGAACACCAGACCGACCTGCGACGTGATGTACGGCCACAGCACGAACTCGCCCGAGCCGATCGCCGTGGCGAGGATGATCACGCTGGCGCCGGCGACTTTCCTGAACGGCACCGGCTCCGGCAGGTCTCGCGTCTCCACCGCCGGCAGGTTGTGACTCGGCAGCTCGAAGCCCTGCGGCTCCTGCGGTCTATCGGGCGTGATCGTCGCCATCGCTCCCCCTGAGAGGTCGCCTCCAGGGGGCGGGCTACCCGGCCGCTACGTGACGAAACGCACGAAAGTTGTCATTCAGACGCTAAGCGAGCGCCGGCCACCAGGTTCTCCAGCTTGCGCCGCGCCGCCCAGCGGGCGGTCTGGGAGAGCCCGCAGTCGGGGGACACCGACAGCCGCTCCGCGGGCACGTACCGCAGGCACTCGCGGATGCGCTCCGCGACGTCCTCGGGCGACTCCACGTAGTACGACTTGACGTCGATCACGCCGACGCCGACGTCCTTGCCCGCGGCGACCACCTGCTCGATCAGCTCGAGCTCGGCGAGCTCGCGCGAGGCCATCTCGAGGTGCAGCTCGTCGGCGTCGAAGCCGAGGAAGGCCGGGAACATCGGCGCGTAGCGGCGCTTGCCCACCGCCCGGCCCTTGAAGTTGCCGAAGCAGAGGTGCGTGCCGAGATAGGCCCGGCCCTTGACGGCGGCGACCGTGCGGTTGAAGACGTCGACCATCCGCTCCGTGTCCTCCCGCCAGGCGTAGCAGGACATCGAGGGCTCGTCGAGCGTGATCCGCGTCGCAGCCCGCGTCGACCAGCCGCGAGAGCTCGCCGGACACGATCGGGACGAGCATGTCCGTCACGGCCCAGCGGTCGGGGTGCTCGATCCGCCCGGCCAGCGTGTACGGGCCGGGGACGCTGGCCTTCAGCTCGGGTCCGGGCGGCGCCAGCGAGCGCAGGCGCTCGAACTCCTCGACCGCGCCCAGCCCGCGCGGCGCGCGCAGCTCGCCGACGAGCCGGTGCTTGCCGCGCTGGTCGTGCGCGGGCGGCCCCCACAGCCGGCGCGGCGCCGACTCCAGCTCCAGCCCCTCGAGGTAGGCGTAGAAGGAGAGGTTGAAGTCGAAGCGGCCCTGCTCGCCGTCGCTGATGACGTCGAGCCCGGCGCGCACCTGGTCCATCACGGCGACCAGCGTGGCGTCGCGCGCCGCCTCCTCCAGGTCGTCGGGCCCCATCTCGCCGGTGCGGCCGGAGACGAGCTCCAGCCACCCCGGGAAGGGGTACGAGCCGATGACCGTCGTCGTGATCAAACGCGCTTCGTGGACGTCGCGTACAGCCACGCCAGGAGCAGGATGATCGAGCCGTACAGGATCTGCTTGAACGCCTGCGACGCGTCGAGCAGCGTGAGCAGCGAGTCGAGCACGACGAGGATGATCGCGCCGAGGATCGTGCCCGAGTAGCCGCCGATGCCGCCGAAGATCGACGTGCCGCCGATCACCACCGCCGCCACCGACGGCAGCAGGTACGGCGAGACGAGCTGCAGGTCGGCCGCGTTGATGACGCCGACGTAGAGCACGCCGCCGATCGCCGCGAGCACCGCGCAGAGGACGTAGACGACGAGCAGCACCTGCCAGACCCGCACGCCCGCGAGCCGGCAGGCGAGCGGGTTGTCGCCGACCGCGTAGAGCATTCGCCCGTAGCCCGAAGTATCGCAACCCGAAGCAGGATCAGCGCGGCGATCGGCGCCCACAGCAGCAGCGACTTCGGGATCGCGTCGCCGATCAGGTTGCCGACCGCGAGCTCGCGCACGAACTCCGGCACGAGCGGCACGCCGGTCACGAACGACTGCGCGGACACCGTCAGGTAGCCGCTGACGATGCTCGCCATGCCGAGCGTCATGATCAGCGGGTTCACGCGGAACACGCCGACGCCGATGCCGTTGATGAGGCCGACGACGAGCCCGACGAGCACCGCGATGGCCAGCGCCGTCCCGGTCCCGCGCGACGCCTGCCCGGCCATGATGTACGCCGCGGCGGTGGCGGTGGCCGCGACCGACAGGTCGATGCCCGCGGTCAGCATCACCAGCGTCTGGCCGGCGGCCAGGAACGCGAGCGGCGCCGAGAACTGCAGGATCGTGCCGATGCGCCCGGTCGAGAGGTAGCCCGGCGAGGTGATCTCGCACGCGATCAGCAGCAGCACGAGGATCACCGCCGAGCATGATCAGCGGGCGGTCGATCAGGTAGTAGCCCGCGGCGCGGACCGGCCCCGGCTCGGGGCTCGACTCGTCGGGCGTCGGTGGCGACGGCGCTCATCGCTTCTCCCGCAGCAGCAGCAGGCCGCCGAGCATGACCACGACCACGATCAGCGCGCCCTGGATGACCTGGCCGTAGTTCGGGTCGATGCCCTGGAAGACCATGATCGACGGGACCAGCGTGAGGCAGAACGCGGCGGCGACGGGACCGGCGACGCCGCCCTTGCCGCCCGCCAGGCTCACGCCGCCGAGCACGACGGCGGCGACCGAGTTGAGGGTGATGAAGTTGCCCGCGTACGGCGTGCCGATGCCCGTCGTCGCGGTCGCGGCGAGCCCGCCCATGGCGGCGAAGAAGCCGCCGAGCGAGTAGGCCATCACGCGCGTGCTTCGCGACGTTGACGCCGGACAGGTACGCGCGGTCGCGGTTCGAGCCGACCGCGTAGATCGCGAAGCCCGGGCCGGCGCCAGCGGATCGGCAGCCACACCAGCGCGAAGACCAGCGCGATGATGATCGCGCCGGCCGGGATCCACTCGGTGCCGAAGATGCCGGTGCCGAGCGCCTGGTACTCGACCGGCGACGCCGCCGCCGGGCGTGCGCATGATCAGCAGCGCGACGCCGCCCCACACGAACGACATGGCGAGCGTGACGACGATGTCGGGCACGCCGGTGAGCACGATCAGCCCGCCGTTGATCGTCCCGAGGATCACGCCGAAGACCATCATCGCGAACGGCGATGAGGATCGACGTGCCGAAGCTCTGGTTCTCCATCAGCGACGCGGCCGTGACGTTGATGACGGCGACCATCACCCCGAGCGAGAGGTCGATGCCGCCGGAGATCACGATCACGGCCTGCGCCATCGCGGCGAACACGAGCGGCAGCGCGCCGATCACGATCGTCTTGAGGTCGAACGACGTGAACTTCACCGGGGCGAGCGCCCACACATATGCGATCACCAGCAGCAGGAGCAGGACGTAGACGCCGATCGTCCAGCCGTGACGGCTGGCGACGCGGCGACGCGTCGAACCCGCGGGTCCGCGCCCGGGCGCTGGCCTCCTCGACGGTGCTCATGCCGCCGCCACCTCCTTGGTGAGCCCGTGCGCCGCCTTCAGCAGCGCCGGCTCGTCCGCCTCGGAGGCCGGCATCTCGGCCGTGACCTTGCCGCGGTAGACGACGATCGTGCGGTCGCAGACGAGCTGGATCTCGGGCAGCTCGGAGGTGAAGAGCAGGATCGCGGCGCCGCCCTCGGCCAGCTCGCGCAGCAGCGCGTAGATCTGGCGCTTGGTGCCGACGTCGATGCCGCGCGTCGGGTCGAAGCACAGCATCGTCGTGAAGCCGGCGGCGAGCCAGCGCGCGATGGTCAGCTTCTGCTGGTTGCCGCCGGACAGCCGGCGCGCCTGGCGCTGGGCGCGCGTGTCGATCGACAGCCGCTCGATCGCGTTCTGCACGCGGCGGCTCTCGTCGCCGCGGTTGATCGGCCCCCAGCGCGAGATGCGGTTGAAGAGCGGCGCCGCGATGTTCTCGCGGATCGGCCGCTGCGGCAGCAGGGCGAGCACGCGGTCGGCCGGCACGAGCACGACGCCGGAGCGGATGGCGTCGTACGGATGGTGCGGGGTGTGCGGCTTGCCGTCGACGAGCATCTCGCCGCCGCCGCCCGGCCGGCGCTCGCCCGCGAGGTAGTCGAAGAGCAGGTCCTGGCCCTGGCCCTCGAGCGCGGCGACGCCGAGGATCTCGCCGGAGCGGACCGCGAACGACACGCCCTCCGGGTCGTCGCCGACCACGAGGCTGCGCACCTCGAGCTGGACGTCGCCGGTCGTTGGGCTCCGCCGCGCTGCGGCCTCGATCTGCCTGGGCGAGCTTCGCCCGCGACTCGCCGAGCATCGAGCTCGACGATCTTCTCCTCCTCGCCCGCCTTCGGGACGAGGGTGCCGACCGTCCGGCCGTCGCGGAGCACGCTGGCGCGGTCGCAGAGCGCCGTGACCTCGGCCAGGCGGTGGGTGATGAAGAGCACGGAGCGGCCGCGGTCGCGCCACTCGCGCATGACCGCGAAGACCTTCTCGGCGAGGTCCGACGGCAGCGCCGCCGTGATCTCGTCGAGCATCAGGAGCTGGGGATCGCGCGCGAGCGCGCGGGCGAGGTCGAGCATGCGCAGCGTGGGCAGCGGCAGGTCGCTCGTCATCTCGGTGAGGTCGATCGAGAGCTCCATGCGCTCGAGCCACTCGCGGACGCCGTCGATCGGCGTGCGGGTGAGGCGCAGGTTCTGCGACGACGGTGAGGTCCGGCAGCAGCGCCGGATCCTGGAAGACGGGCGCGAAGCCGACCTTGACGGCGCGCTCGGGCGACCCGATGCGGACCGGCTCGCCGTTGACGGCGATCGTCCCGCTGTCGTGGCGGATCACGCCGGTGAGGATCTTCACGAGCGTGCTCTTGCCGGCGCCGTTGGCGCCGAGCAGCGCGTGGATCTCGCCCGGCTCGACGACGAGGTCGGCCGACCTGAGCGCCACGACGGGGCCGTAGCGCTTGGCGACGTTGCTGACTTCGAGAAGCGGCATGGGCAAGGATCGACCCGGGCGCGAGACATACGCTCGCGCCCGGATCGATGCGTGTTGGCGGCCTACGGGCCTTCGCAGCCGGTGAGCTGCTCCTTGGTGTAGGTCGTGTACGGCTCCACGATCATCTGGTTCGAGTACGTGGGCGGGAGCTCCGGGTTGTAGAACTCCTCGATCTTGTCGGCGGAGGACTCCATGTCCCACACCTCGGGCGTGAGCGTGGTGACCTTCTCCGGCTCCTCGCCGTTGAGGGCGGCCAGCGCGATCGCCGTGCCCACGCCGCCGATGGCGGCCGGGTTGGTCACGGCGGCGCCCGCGGCGCCGTCCTTGAGCTGCTCGAGGAACTTGTTGTTGTCGGCGCCGATGACCGGCACGTCCTCCTGGCCGGCCTTCTTGAGCGCGTCGACGACCACGTAGTCGATGCCGGACGTCCAGATGCCGTCGACCTGCGTGTTCGAGCTGAGGATGTCGTTCGCCTGCTTGCCGGCCGGTGCGAAGGACCAGTCGGTGAACGTCTCCTTGACGATCTTCATGTCGGGGTTCTGCTCGATGACCTCCATGAAGCCCTTGTGGCGGTCGTCGTCGGCGGGCACGCCGCTGATGCCGCGCATCTCGACGATGTTGCCCTTGCCGCCGAGCGCCTTGGCCAGCCACTCCGCGCCGAGGCGGCCGTAGGCGACCTGGTCGTTGGTGACGACGTAGGCCTCGGGCGCGGTCACGGCCTGGTCGACGGCCACGACGACGATGTCGCGGGCGGCGGCCTCCTTGATGACCGGGTTGAGGGCCGAGCGGTCGGCCGGGTTGACGATGATGGCGTTCGCACCCGACGAGATCAGGTTGCGGATGCCGGCGATCTGCGCGCTGGCGTCGCCGTTGACGTTGTGCACGAGCACCTCGTCGACCTGGCCGGAGGCGAGCGACTGCGCCTTGACGGAGCAGATCATCTCCTCGCGCCAGCCGTTGCCGACCAGCGTGTTGCTGACGCCGATCTTGTAGGTCTTCTTCTCCTCCGACGAACCTCCGCCGGAGCCGTGCGCTGCTGCCGCCGCTGTCGTCGTCGTCGCCGCAGCCCGCGGCGACGAGGGCGAGCAGGCCGACGAGCAGCGCTACAAGCGCGAATGGACGAGCCCGAAGACTCATAGGGACGTAGCCCCTCCTCCTTCGTTGGGACAGGACGTACTGCTCATCGGGCACCCTCCAGCGCCCTGGACGCACGGCGGGCGTGCTCCGCGTACGCCGCGTCGAACAGCCGGCGCGACTCCTCGGCGCCCGACCACCGACGCGCTCGTGAGCGACCGGGAGGCATGGCGCCCCGCTCCACGAGCCGCGCCGCGGTACGGACCTTCACCTCGTTGGCGAGCGCCACCGCGGCGATCGTCGAGCCGGGCCCCACCGGGGTCTCGAGCCCGTCGATCGCCACCAGGGCGTCCGCCGGCGGCGTGCGGAGGTCGAGCACCACGTCGGCGTGATCGCGCAGGCGCGTTCCCGTCGAGTGCGAGCTCTCCCCCGCCTCCGTCGCCGCGAGCGAGGTGACCGCGATCACGGCGAGCCCGCGCTCGCGGCGCGCCGCGCGCGACCTCGATCGTCACTGCGCTGTGCCCGGACGCGCTGAAGGCCATCATCGCGTCGGGCGGTCGCAGGTCGAAGTTGCGCAGGATGACCTCGCCGAGGCCCTCGATGCGCTCGATGAACATCGCCTGGCGCTGCCCGTTGGCGCCCACGACCTGCGTGTGGAACGTCGTGGACAGCTCGACGATGGGATGGAAGCCCGGGATAGGAGCCGTAGCGCGGGAACATCTCCTCGACCGCCATGCGCGAGTGGCCCGGTGCCGAAGAGGTGGACGAGGCCGCCGGAGCCGATGGCGTCGGCGCACAGGTCGGCGGCGCGATCGAGCTCGGCGTCCTGGTCGGCGACGCGGTCCAGGAGGTCTCGTACGAGGTCGATGTAGCGCGCCGTGGCCGTCGGACTCATCCCACGATGTCCGGGTCGAGCTCGATCGGCTCCCAGCGTGCCGCTCTTCATCGAGCGGTAGCAGGCGTCGAGCGCGCAGTTGACGACGTAGCCGTCGACGAACGTCTCGCGCGGCTCGGCGCCGTCGCGGAAGCAGTCCACGAAGTGGCGCATCTCCTGCGCGTAGCCGTAGACGCGCGCCTCCTCCGGGATCGGGTAGACGAAGCCGGTCTCGGCGTCGGCCTTCTCCATCAGGTAGCCCGCGGGGTTGGTGATGAAGCCGTGGACCGGCGTCTCCGTCGTGTCGGTCACGAGCCGCCCGCCGGTGCCGGTGATCTCGTTGCGCAGCTCCATGCCGCCCTTCATGGACCAGCTCGACTCGGTGATCGAGATGCCGCCGTTGGCGAACTTGATCAGCGCCACCGCGTTGTCCTCGCCGGTGGTCTTGTCGGCGTGGCGTGAGCGTCGCGCCCCACGCGAACGCCTCGGTCATCGCGACGTCCTTGCCGAAGAAGTAGCGCGCCGCCTCGATCGTGTGGCAGCCCATGTCGAGCAGCGCGCCGCCGCCGGCCGCCTCGGCGTCCCAGAAGTGCGGCGCGTGCGGGCCGGAGTGGGCCTCGCGGGCGCGGACGGAGATGACGTCGCCGATCGCGCCGCTCTCGATCATCTCGCGGGCGCGGACGACGCTCGGGGAGAAGACCTCGGTCTCGGCGTAGCCGTGCATGACGCCGGCGGCCTTGACGATGCGCACGATCTCGGCCGCCTCCTCGCCGTTGCGGGCGAGCGGCTTGGTGCAGACGATCGCCTTGCCGGCGGCCGCGGCGGCTGCGGATCGCGTCGACGTGCATGTGGTTCGGCAGCGCGACGACGACGATCTGGACCTCGTCGTCGGCGCACAGCTCGGCGACGTCGGTGTACTGAGCGCGGGATGTCGTGGCGGCGGGCGAACTCCTCGCGCGCGCTCGGCGCTGCGCGAGTAGTTGGCGACGACGTGGGCTCCCGGGCACGTCCCGAGGCCGTCCATGTAGAACTCGGCGACGAACCCGGAGCCGAGGAGGCCGAGGGTGACTGGCTGATGATGTCCGTGCGGCATCGGTCTAGTTGTGTAGACAGGTTGCAACCTAGACGCGGAACGGGAGCCATGTCAAGCACGCACCTCGGCCTCGACCTGGGTGGCACGAACATCAAGGCGGCACTGGTCCAGCGCGACGCCGCGGGCGCTGCGCGTGCGTGGCCACGGACGCCTGCCCGACAGGGGCCTCGGACGGCCCGGATGCCGTGCTGGAGCGGGTCGTCGCGCTCGCTCACGGGCTCACCTCCGGGTACGTCACGGTGGGGCTCGCCCTCCCGGTCACTTCGATGCGGAGACCGGCGCCGGGACGCTGCTCCCGAACCTCCTGGGCGACTGGGTGGGGCGGCCGATCGCCGGGCCGGTGGGCGACCGGCTCGGGCTGCCGGTCGCGCTGCGTGAACGACGTGCGGGCGCTCACGCTGGCCGAGCTGCGGCTCGGCGCCGGGCGCGGGGCGCGGGACCTCGTCTGCGTCGCGCTGGGGACCGGCGTCGGCGGCGGGGTGGTCATCGGCGGGCGGCTGCACCTCGGGCTCGGGCACGCGGGCGAGATCGGCCACACCACCGTGGACCCCGACGGCCCGCAGTGCGGGTGCGGCAACCGCGGCTGCCTGGACCGGATGGCGAGCGCGGAGTCGATCGCCGCGGCGGCGGGCGCGCCGACCGTCGCCGAGGCGGCCGCCGCCGCCCGCGCGGGCGACCCGGCGGCGACGGCGGCGTTCGCCCGGGCGGGCGAGTACGTCGGGCGCGTGCTGGCGGGCGCGGTCGTGCTGCTCTGGCCCGAGCGGGTGGTGGTCGGCGGCGGCGTGGCGGACGCCGGCGAGGCGCTCTTCGGCCCGCTGCGCGCCGAGCTCCGGCGCCGCGCGTGCGTCGCGCCCGAGATCCCGGTCGTGCCGGCCGAGCTGGGCCCGCACGCGGGCGCGGTCGGCGCCGCGCTATGGGGCGCGGAGGAACCGTGACGCCGGCATGCAGCCGCCGCGGTGCTTGAGGCCGCCGAGCGCCATCGCGCCGATCGGCCACATCGGCCAGAAGTAGCCCATGCCGCTCACGGCCCAGATGACGATGAGCATCACCGAGATCGCGATCAGCGGGCCGATCTGCGGGAGCCGGCGAGGCTCGCGCGGCGCCGCGGCGGGGACGACGGGGAGGTCGGCGAGCAGCGGCGCGAGCTCGCCGCGCGTGCGGGCGCCGTAGGCGCGGCCGAGGCGCTCCTCGAGCTCGTCGTGGTCGAGGCGGCCGTCGGCGGCGTGGGCGCGCAGCGACTCCGCCGCGCGCTCGCGCTCCGCGTCCGAGGCCAAGAGGTCTGGCGAGTCGGGCATGACCACGAAGGTAGTGAGTACTCACCTATTCGTCAAGGGGGCCGTGGCAGGTTCGTCAACTGCGGCATTAAAGGAACGGGATCGGCCGGGATTGGCCACTCCGTTTTGTAGTGGGTCGGCGAAGTCACCGTATACGCCCATAATCCGCCCCACGTGAAACCGGTGCATCGGACCCCGCCTCCCTCAATGCCGGGGTTGGCCGGGCCCGCCGCGACGCGACGCAGGGCGCGCGGGTCAGGCGACCACGACCGCCCCGCCCCGGCGCGGGTCGCCGCCGCCGCTCAGCACGCCCGTCTCCGGATCGCGCTCCACCGCCTGGCACCCGCCGAAGAACAGGTTGCGGTCGCGGAACCAGGAGAGCGTGCGTCCGGAGGCCTCGAGCTCCGCGCCCTCGATCCCCGGCTCGGCGAAGACGACGCCGTCCTCGAAGTGCAGGCGCGGCGCGTCGACCGCCGCGGCGGCGTCCATCCCGCGGTCGATGACGTTGACGATCACCTGCAGGAGCGTCGAGCGGATCCGGTTCGAGCCGGCCGACCCGAGCGCCAGCTCGGCGCCGCCGCCCGTGTCGAGGACCACGGTCGGGGCCATCATCGACGGCAGCCGGCGCCCGGTCGGGTGGCTGAAGAAGCCGAGCGGGGACAGGTCCTGCTCGCCCATCATGTTGTTGACGTGGATGCCCGTGCCGGGGACGACGATCCCGGAGCCCTCGCCGTTCGTGCACGTCACCGCGCAGGCCCAGCCGTCGTCGTCGATCACCGAGATGTGGGTCGTCGAGCCGAGCCGGCTCGCCATGAAGCGCTCGAGGAAGCCGTGCTCGGAGAGGCCGGAGAGGAACGCGGGCGTGCGCTCCGCCTGGGCGGACTCCATCGCGCGCACGAGCGCCATCGCGTCCGGCGGTCCGGGCGCCTGGTCGAGCAGCGCCAGCGCGTAGGCGATCAGCGTGCCGCCCGCGCTCGGCGGCGGGTTGGTCAGCACGTCGTGCCCGCGGTAGCGCACGCGGACCGGCTCGCGCGGCTCGGCCCGGTACGCGGCCAGGTCCTCGCGCGTGAGCGTGCCGCCGAGCCGGCACACCCGGTCGGAGATCGCGGCGCCGATGTCGCCCTCGTAGAACGGCGCCGCCCCCTCCGCCCCGAGGCGCTCGAGCGAGTCGCCGAGCGGCGGGTCCCGGTGCACGTCGCCCGGGCGCGGGAGCCGGCCCTCGGGCATGAACAGCGCGCTGGCCTCGGGCGTCGACGAGAAGATCGGCGCGAGGATCTCGAGCACGTACGCCTGCTCGGCGTTCAGCGGGACGCCCGTGCGCGCGAGCTTCGCGGCGGGCGCCGCGAGGTCGGCCAGCGGGATCGTGCCGAAGCGCTCGGCGGCCGCGCAGACGCCCGCGGGCGCCCCGTAGGTGCCGCACGAGGACGCGCCGATGTGGAAGCCCTGGATCGCGTCGCCGAACGAGACGTCGACCGCCACCAGCGGCGCGCGGGCCTCGGGGCTCGCGCCGTGGCCGGGCGCCGAGACGAAGAAGTCGAGCAGCACGGGGTCTCCCCCGCGCGGGACGACGAGCATGTACCCGCCCGCCGCGAGCCCGGTGAGCATCGGCTCGGCGACGAACGACGTGAGCATCGCCGCGAGCGCGGCGTCGACCGCGTTGCCACCGGCGCGCAGGGCGTCGGCGCCGGCGGCAGCGGTCAGCGGGTGCCCGGCCGCGACGACGCCGCCGGGCACCGTGACCTCAGTATCGGGGAATGAACTCGGGCACGTCGACGTCGACCCGCGAGGATCGCGGCGCCGACCCGACGCGCCGCACCCGCGGCTCGCCGATCGGCTCCCGGAACTGCGAGCGCTCCTCGCGCGGCGGGCGCCTCTCGCCGTAGCCGGTGGCGACCACGGTGATCCACACCTCGTCCTCGAGCTTCTCGTCGAGCATCGCGCCGAAGATGATGTTCGCGTCCGGGTGCGCGGCCTCCTGGATCGTGTGGGCGGCCTCGTTGACCTCCCACAGCGACAGGTCCTTGCCGCCCGTGATCGAGAGCAGGATCGAGTGCGCCCCCTCGAGCGTCGTCTCCAGCAGCGGCGAGGACGCCGCCGCGTGGGCGGCCTCGATCGCGCGCTTGTCGCCGGCGCCCATGCCGATGCCGAGCAGCGCGCTGCCGGCGTCGGCCATGATCGTCCGCACGTCCGCGAAGTCGAGGTTGATCAGGCCCGGCAGGGTGATCAGGTCCGAGATGCCCTGCACGCCCTGGCGCAGCACGTCGTCGGCCACGCGGAACGCCTCGACCATCGACGTCTGCTTGTCGAGCACCGAGAGCAGCCGGTTGTTGGGGACGACGATGAGGGTGTCGACCTCCGCCCCGAGCGACTCGATGCCCTGCTCGGCCGCCTTCATCCGGCGCGAGCCCTCGAAGCCGAACGGCTTGGTCACGATCCCGACGGTGAGCGCGCCCAGCTCGCGGGCGATGCGCGCCACCACGGGCGCCGCGCCGGTCCCGGTGCCGCCGCCCTCGCCGGCCGTGATGAAGACCATGTCGGAGCCCTTGAGCAGGGACTTGACGCGGTCGTAGTCCTCCATCGCGGCGTTGTGGCCGAGGTCCGGGTTGGAGCCGGAGCCGAGGCCGCGCGTGACGTCGGCGCCGAGCTGCAGCGTGACGTGGGCGGCGGAGGAGTGCAGCGACTGGGCGTCGGTGTTGAGCGCGATGAACTCGACGCCGCTGACCTCGGCCTCGATCATCCGGTTGACGGCGTTCACGCCGCCGCCGCCGACGCCGATCACGCGCAGCTCGGGCTGGCGCGTCATCTGCGAGGAGGCGGACGACCACTCGTAGTCCGAGGACGAAGGCGGCCGCGAGGACTCCGGCGGGGACATCATGTTCTCCGGCAGGTCCGACGAGAACGCGTGGCGCAGGCGCTCCTGGGGCGTCGGGGTGCGGGGCTCGGGGTCGCGCTCGCGCGCAGCCGGCGGGGGCGGGGGCGGAGGCGGCTCGGCGGCCGCGGCCTCCTGGCCCTCCTCCGTCTTCCGGAAGAGCGCCGCCAGCGGGCCCTCGCGCATGCTTGCGCGCTTACCGCTTCCCATTCGAGAGCACCTCCTTCGCCAGCTGGCGATACGCGTCAGCGGCGGTCCCCTTGGGGTCGTACTTGAGCACCGACATCCCCTTGACAGGGGCCTCCGCGAACCGCACGGTCTTGCGGATCCGGGCACCGAAGACCCGGTCTCCGAAGTTCTCCTCCAGGATCTCGAGCGCCTCCTTGGCGTGAAGCGTCCGCGTGTCGACCATCGTGGGCAGGATGCCCGCGATCTGCACGTCGGGATTCAGGTTCTCGCGGATCATCGCCAGGGTGTTCTGGAGCTGGAGCAGGCCGCGCATCGAGAGATACTCGCACTGCACGGGAACGATCACCTGATCGGCCGCCGTGAGCGCGTTCACCGTCAATAGTCCCAGGGACGGCGGCGTATCGATGAACATCCAGTCGTAATCGTCGTCCACGGCCTTGAGCGCCTTGGTCAGCGAGCGCTCCCGGCCGATCTTCGTCGACATCGCGATCTCCGCTCCGGCGAGGTCGATCGAGGCGCACGCGATGTCGATCTCACGGCGCTTGATCACCTCCTTGATCGAGAGGTCGTGGACGAGGACGTCGAACATCGACTGGTCGAGCGTGTCGGGGTCGATGCCCTGCGACATGGTGAGGTTGCCCTGGGGATCCATGTCGATGCACAGGACCCGGTGGCCCCGCTCGGCGAACGCCGCCGCAAGGTTGAGCGTGGTGGTCGTCTTCGCGACCCCACCCTTCTGATTGGCGAAGGCGATCACCTTGGCCTGGCCGGTCACGTCGTGCTCCGATCACGGTCGGGGAAACCCATCGGCCTAGCCAGTTCGCCTCCGGTGTCGGCTTTCCTGCACCGGGGCCTGACGAGGGCGCGCGGCGCGGTTACGATCGCGACGTGCCGGGAGCCCGCTGGCACCGGACCCTGATCGGCCTGCTGACCGTTGCCCTGCTGCTCGTCGGCCCGGCTGCCGCAGCGTCGGCGCAGGCCGAACCGCCGGCCGACCGGGCGCGCCAGGTCGCCGCCGTGCCGGACGACCTGTGGGCGAGCCCCGCCGGCGGGAGCTCCACCGGGTCGTCGTCGCCCGGCGGCTGGTCGGTGCCGGTCCTCCTGCTCGCGCTCGCCGTCGCCTATGGGGCCGGCCACCTCGCCGCATACGGCGCCGACCTGGTGCCGGCCCGCCCCGGGCCTCGCCGGGCGCGGCCCGAGCCGGACCCGCCGCCGCCCACCGCGCCACCCGCCGACGGCGTCCAGGAGGTGGCGATCGAGCGGTCGGACGAGGCCCTCGAGGTGGTGGCGTGCGACCGGCGCGGCCGCCGCCGCGTCGTCGCGCGGTCGGAGCCCGTTCCCGACGAGCGCGCGGAGGCCGAGGTGCGTCACCGGCTCCTGCGGCGCCTGCGAGCGGTCGGGTGGGAGCCTCGCGGCGAGTCGCGGCTCGTGCGCGCCTCCGCCGGGCCCGGCCGCCCGCCCCGCGTGGCGGCCGTCGAGGCGCGGCACTCGACGGACGAGACGTGGTTCACCGCCGTCGCGCTGAGCGCCTACGCGGAGGCCACCTCGCTCGCCCAGTCACCGTCGTTCCAGGTCCCCGACGAGGCAGATCCGGCGCGCACCGTGGCGGCGGCGGCCGCGCACGCCGCGCTGCTGGCGGACCTCAAGGCGGTGGGCTGGGAGCCGTCCGGCACGCTCGGCCCGTGGTACGCGACGACGTTCCGGCGCCGCGCTACCGCTCGCTCCTGAGCAGCCGCAGGTCGCTCGCGAGCGACTCGGGATCGAGCTGCTCGAACGGGATCCCCACGCGCTGCTCGCCGTGCTTGTCGATCAGCATCACGTAGGCCGAGTGCTCGAACTCGTAGCCCGCCGCGTGGCGCGGATGCCCGCGGTACCGGAGGTCGCCGGTGTCGGGGAACTGCTCGTGGGCGGTCTCGGGCGCGGGTCGCTCCGGAGGGGTGAACCCGTACTCCTCCTCCTCTTCCTCCTCCTCCGGCGCCTGGGCGCGGAAGCGGTCGGTGGCCTCGGCGGCGTCGGCGGCCTCCTGGTCGGTCGCCCCGATGGGGACGATCCCGTACGCCTTCCACACCGGCCTCAGCTCCGCGCGCCCGCCGATCAGGAACCGCGCCCGGCCGCCGTCCAGCCCGCGGCCGGCCAGCCAGGGACCGATCCGCTCGGGCCGGTCGCCGACCGGGTCGACGCTGACGATGTAGACCTGCACGCCGTCGCCGACCTCGTCAACGGCCTCGGCGATCTCGTGCGCCTGCGCCGGGCAGAGGTCCCAGCAGGTCACGTAGAGGAACGTGAGCACCACCACGTCGCCGCGGGCGGCGGCCAGCGTCGTCCAGCGGCCGTCCTGGTCCCGGAGCCGGAAGTCGCGCGCGGGCTCGCGCGGGGGGATGAACCGCGCCGCCGCGGCCGGCTGGGACTCGAGCTCGGCCGCGAGGAGCCCGCCGAGGCCGCCGATCACGAGGCACATGGCGACGGTCAGGAGGAGCCGGCGGGACGTCAGGCGGACCGGCTCAGCGCTCAAAGCGCATCACCGTCCCCGCGCCGGCGTCGGCCACCCAGACATGGCCCGCGCCGAGGGCCAGGGCCACGGGCTGCGTTCCGGCCGCGCGCCGCGAGCGGATCTCCCCCTCCGCCCCGTCGACGTGGACGAGCTCTCGTTCGCGGCCGCACAGCACGTAGACGTCGTCGCCGTCGGCCGCCACGGCCACCGGCGTCCCGTCGACCGGGATCGGCGATCCTGCCGTGCCGTCGCGGAGGTCCACGCGCACGACGGCGCCGCGGCCGGAGTCCCCGACCCAGGCCACGTCCCCGGCGAGGGCCACGGCGACGGGCTGCCCGCCGACCCGGACCGGCGCTCCGGACGCGCGACGCGTCCGGGCGTCGATCAGCGTGAGGCTCGCGTCGCCCGGGGTGGCCACGGCCACCCGGCGCTCGTCCGCGTCGAGCGCCACGGGATGGGCGCCGACCGGCACGGCGCGGACGGCGCCGCCCTCCGGCTCGAGCACGCGCACCACGTTCTCGGCCGTGCTGATCGCCCACACGGCATGTGCCGCGAGCGCCACGTCGGTGACGTCGGCGCCAAGGCGGACGGGCTCGAAGACGCGGCGCCGCGGCCGCACCTGGACGGCGATCACCGCGCCGTTCGCCGTATCGGCGAGCCACGCGCCGCCGGCCGCGGGCGCGACCCGCGCCGGCGTGCCGCCCGTCCGCAGCGGCGGCCCGGCCGGCCGGCCGCTGCGCGCGTCGAGCACCGACACCTGGCCGGCTGCCGGAGCGGCCGCCCACACCTCCGTCGCGGTGACGGCGATCCCCGTCGGGGAGCCGGGGACGTCGAACACCGCGGGGGCGTCGGCGGCGGGCCGCGCGAGCACGATCAGGGCGATGGCCGCGGCAAGCAGCGTGGCCACGATCGCCGCGACGACGCTCAGTCGCCAGAGCCGTTCGAGCCGCTCGAGTCCGGGCGCCGGGATGTTGGCGGAGTAACTCGTGGACCGCTCCTCCTCGGTACTGCCGGACGAGCGTCTCGCCGACCGCCGCGCCGGCGCAAGTCCGGCGTCAGGACCGCTACGCCGGTGCAAGAACGTCGAGTGGTCCGCGTTTGGAAACGGTAGTCCAGATTCCGACCTTTACAGCAGATTCGCGCATGAGGCCCGGTTTACGATCGCCGCGTGCGCCGGATCGGCGTCATCGGCAGCATCCTGATCGCCGGCTCGCTCGGCACGTGGGCGCTCGCCGCGCCGCAGGCCGACGACACGCCCGTCGCCGGGCCGACGCTGCGCGAGAAGCTGAACCTCGGCGTCGTCGCGATCGACGCCGTGATCGCCGGCGATCCGGTGCGCAGCTCGGGCACGGTCATCGCGGCCGACGAGGGCCTCGTCCTCACGTCGGCGCATGCCGTGTGGGGCGCGACGTCGATCAAGGTCGCGACCGGCATCGGCGTGCTGCACGGGCGGATCGTCGCGCGGGCGCCGTGCGACAACCTCGCCGTCGTCGACGCCCAGCCGCGCCTTCCCGGCCTCGTCGCGCTGCCCGCCGGCGCGGCGCCGGAGCGAGGCGCGCTGCTCACCGCGATCGGGCGGCGGCGGGCCGGGCCCGAGCCCGCCGGCGAGACCCTGCTCACGATCCCGGCCCGCCAGGCCGCGGACGGCATCCGCGTGCGGATCGACCCGCTGCTCCCGCCGCTGGACGGCGCCGTCCAGCTCGACGGCTCGCTGGTCCCGGAGGCGACGGGCGGCCCGATCCTCGACGACGCCGGGCGGCTCGTGGCGATCGCCCAGGTGACCGACTCCGCGCAGGCGAAGCGGAACACGGCGGTGGCGTGGAGCACGGTCCGCCGCCGGCTCGACGAGCTCGCCTCCGGGCCCCGGCGGCTGTTCGTCGGCTGGCGCTACCAGTACCGCTGCGCGAAGACGATGAACGCGTACACGCGCGCCGGCCATCCCGGGTTCCGGCCCGGCGACGCCCGCCTCAACGCGCCGGTCCCGGCCACGCGGCTCCCCGGCACCGGGGAGCTCGACGAATGACGCCCTCGCGGCGCGTGCGCGTCGGCCTGCTCGTGCTCCTGCTCGCGGTCGTCGTCGCGCCGGCCCTCGTCGTGCTGCTGGTCGACGGTGAGGACGACGTCCAGGCGCGGGCGCTCCGCGTGGGCCGCGTGCCCAGCGACGTCGCCGTCGACGGGAGCACGGTCTGGGTGGTGAGCGGCCGCGACGATCGGATCGTCACCATCGACGCATCCCGGCCGGACCGGACGGCCGGCCGCTACGAGACCGGCGCGTCGCCGCTGCGCGTCGCCGTCGGGGCCGGATCGGTGTGGACGGCCAACGCGGGCGACCAGTCCGTCACGCGCGTCGACGCGCTCGTCCCGGCCGCGGTCGGACGGCGGATCCCGGTCGGCTCGGACGCCGTCGACGTCGCGGTCGGACCCGACGGCGCGTGGGTGTCGAACGGGCTGCAGGGAACGGTCAGGCGCATCGACACCGTCTCGAACCGCGTCGTCGGCGAGCCGATCCGCACGGGGAACTTCCCGACCGCGCTCACGCTCGGCGCGAACCATCTGTGGGTGGTCAACTCGGGCGACGGCACCGTCGCGCGCGTGGATCCGCGCGAGCACCTCGTCATCGGGCGGCGGATCCCCGTCGGCCGCGATCCGCAGGACATCGCCGTCGCGTTCGGCACGGTCTGGGTCGCCAACCGCGGCGACGGGACGGTGAGCCGGATCTCCGCGGCGACCGGCGCGCGGCTCGGCCCGCCGGTCCGCGTCGGCGGCGCGCCCGGCGCGCTCGCGACCACGCGCGACGCCGTCCTCATCCTCGACACGCGCGGCGGCGACGTGCTCGAGCTGCGGCCCGGCTCGCTCCGGGCCCGGCGCATCTCGCGCGTCCCGGGCTTCCCGGCCTCGATCGCGGTCGGGGCGGGCGCGGCGTGGATCGTCGACGCCCGCAGCGGCACGGTGACGCGGCTCGCGGGGTGAGCGGCGCATAGCATGGCCGCCTCATGGACCCGACGACCGCCCGACGGATCAACCGCGCGCGCTGGGACGCCCTGGCGTCCGCGCACGGGCAGGACCGGGTCTACGACACCGAGGCGCTCGTCGCCGGCGCCGACACGCTGCGCGACGCGGAGACGGCGGGGGTGCGCGAGGCGGTCGGCGCGGTCGCCGGGCTCGACGTCCTCCACCTGCAATGTCACATCGGGTTCGACTCCATCTCGCTGGCGCGCCGGGGCGCGCGCGTGGTGGGCGCCGACTTCTCGCCCGCGTCGCTCGAGAAGGCGCGGGCGCTGGCCCGCAGGTGCGAGGTCCGCGCCGAGTTCGTCGAGGCCGAGGCGACCCGCCTGCAGGTCGAGCTGCACAACCGCTTCGACCTCGTCTACGCCACGATCGGCGTGCTGTGCTGGATCGAGGACCTGCGCGCGTGGATGCGCTCGGCCGCGTCCGCGCTGCGCGGCGGCGGCAAGCTGCTGCTCGTCGACCTGCACCCGCTCTTCCAGGCGGTCGGCTCCCTCGATCCGCTGGAGCTCGACTTCCCGTACGCGTTCGACGGCCCGCGGAGCTTCGACGAGCCGGGCTCCTACGCGGGAGAGGACCTGCCCGTCGCCGCCACGGCGTCGGTCGAGTACGCCCACTCGCTCGGCGAGATCGTCAACGCCGCGCTCGCCGCCGGCCTGAAGATCCAGCTGCTCGAGGAGCACCTGGACTCCGACCACGACCCGCGCGGCGGCATCCTCGCGAAGGAGGACGACGGCCGCTACCGCCTGCGCGTCGGCGGCGAGGCGCTGCCCGTGCTCTTCACCCTCGTCGCCGCCAAGCCCTAGTGAGAACTAGCTGATAGTCGCCTTGACGCAAACGACTGCATAGGGCAACGTGAGATGCTGTCGGGTGGGCGGCCTGGTCGGGTCACCACGAGGGGAAGGAACGGGTTGCAAATCGAATACCAAGGTCGGACCGCATGATGGCCGCGCGCCTCGCGGGTCGCGCCGCCGCGCTCGAGGCCGAGCGCACGGCGTACGTGCAGGCGACCGTGGTGCGCGCAGCGCGCCCGGCAAGCGTCCAGGTCGGCGCCACGGCGCTGGTGCTCGGCGACGGCTCGATCGAGGGCTTCGTCGGCGGCCACTGCGCCGAGCCGAGCGTCCGGCTGCACGCGCTCCGCGTGCTCGAGACCGGCGAGCCGCTGCTGCTCCGGATCGAGCCCGGGAACGGCGGCAACGAGCCGATCGAGGGCGCGGTGACGGTCCACAACCCGTGCATCAGCGGCGGCACGCTCGAGATCTTCCTGGAGCCCCGCGTCCCCGCCGCCCGCGTCCACGTGATCGGCGACACGCCGATCGCGACCGCGCTGGCCGACCTCGCCCGGGCGATGGGCTACGACGTCGCCGCCGGCGAGCCGAGCGGCGACGACGCCGCCGTGATCGTCGCCTCGCACGGCCGCGACGAGGAGCAGGCGCTCTCCGCCGCGCTCGACGTCGGCGTCCCCTACGTGGGCCTGGTGGCGAGCCGCAGGCGCGGCGCGTCCGTCGTCGAGAGCCTGCACGTCAGCGACGACGACCGCGCCAGGGTGCACACCCCCGCGGGCCTCGACATCGGCGCCCGCACCCCGGAGGAGGTCGCCCTGTCGATCCTCGCCGAGGTGGTCGCCCACCGGCGCGCTCGGCACACGCCGCCGGCTCCGGAGCCGGAGCCGGTCAAGGACGAGCATCACGGCCACGACGGCCACTGCTGCCATGAGTGACCCCTTCGTCGCAGGACTCGTGCTGGCGGCGGGAGGCTCCCGGCGCCTGGGCCGGCCCAAGCAGCTGCTGCCGTTCGCGGGCGCGACCCTCCTCGACCACGCCGTCGAGACCGCTCGCGCCTGCGAGTTCGACCAGCTGATCGTCGCGCTCGGCGGGCACTCCCAGAAGGTCCGCTCGCGCGTGAACCTCCAGGGCGCCGACGTGGTCATCAACCCCGGCTTCGGCGCCGGCTGCTCGTCCTCGATCGCCGTCGCCATGAACGCGCTCGACCCCGCGACCACGGTGCTCGTGCTCATGCTCGGCGATCAGCCGGGCGTCGTGCCGGGGACCGTCCGCGTCCTGCTCGCCGCCCGCGGCGACGCCCCCGTGGCCGTCTGCCGCTACGAGGACGGCCGCGGGCATCCCTTCGCGTTCGGGCAGGAGATGTTCGCCGACCTGCGGGGCCTGCACGGCGACAAGGCGGTCTGGCGGCTGCTCGAGGAGCGCGCCGGCGAGGTCGAGGAGGTTCCCGTGCCGGGTCGCGTCCCGCCCGACGTCGACACCTGGGCCGACTACGAGGCCGTCGTCGCGGCGGCCGGAGGAGCATGAGCGCAACAGGAGGAGGGAGCACGGCATGACGACGCTGACCGCGTCCACCGGATGGACGGTGGGACTGGTCCTGGGCATCGTCGTGGTCCTCGTCGCGGCCGCCATCGTGATCACGATCGTGCGGCTCGCGAGCAGGATCGCCGACCAGGCCAAGACCGCCGAGGAGGCGGTCGGAGTGGTGCGCACGCAGACGGATGAGCTCGGCGGCATCGCCCGGATCAACGACTCCGGCGTCCGCATCCTCCACTCCGCCCGCGCGCTGAGAAAGGTGGCGGTGGGCAAATGAGCGGCACCACGTACTGGGTGATCGCGCTGATCATCGGCCTCGCCGCGGCGCTGATCGTCGCGACGCTGCTGGTCATGCTCCTGCGCTCGGTCGGCAGCATCGAGCGGTCGGTCGACGGCCTGCTCGGCGTCGCCACCGGCGTGGCCGGCAACACGGCCAGCATCCCCCAGCTCGAGGCGACCGCCCCGGTGCTGGCCATGATCGTCGACGAGGCCGTGGTCCAGGACGGCTACATGAACGCCCTCACCGACGGGTTCGGAGGTGAGAGGTCATGAGCACCGAGGACCTCCTGCTCCTGCTCAGCGTGCTCCTGGGCCTGGTCGTGGTCGCCGTGCTGGCGATCGCGCTCATCCGGGTCCGCCAGGGACTCGCGAACATCTCCGAGGGCCTCGCCACCCTCGCGTCCGCCCTGCAGACGGTCGAGGCCGAGCACCTGCGCCCGCTCGAGCCCGCCGTCAAGGCCATCAACGCGCAGTTCGACGTGATCCTCGGCGCCATGCCCGGGATCGCCAAGAAGGCCGCGGTCGTGGCCGAGAGGAGGCCGCGATGACCCTCTGGTGGATCGGCAACGTCGTCCTCGTCGTGGTCCTCGTCGTCGTCATCGTGCTGCTCAGCGGCGTGCTCAAGGCGGCGACGAGCATCGTCCCGAGCGTCCGGGCGATCGCGGGCACCGCCGCGGCCGGCTCCAAGGACCTCGACGCCACCGCCCTGCTCCTCACCACGCAGGAGCAGGTCCAGCAGACCGTCGCGGTCGTCGCGGACTACGGCGGCTCGCTCGACGTGATCCTCGACGACGCAGAGGAGCGCTGACATGCCCTTCGCCGGAGTGGTGACCATCGCGGTGATCGTGCTGATCGTGCTGGCGCTCGTCGTCTTCCTCGTCGGGACGATCCTGCAGCTGCAGAAGATCACCAACGGGCTCGACGAGGTGATCGCGAGCGTCGGGGAGATCGTGGCCAAGAGCGCGCCCGGTCAACGACGTCGTCAAAGACATCAACGCCAACCTCGACGCGGGCGTGGAGCTGCTCGAGGGCCTGCTCGTCAAGAAGGCCGGGATGGGCGACGCGGTCGGCCTCGTCGACGGCCTCTATCCCGGGGCCGCCGCGGCCGGCTTCCGCGCCTTCCCCGAGAGCGGCGAGGTCACGCCGCCGCGGATCGGCGAGGTCTACACGCGCGGGACGCTCACGCTGGCGCGGCTCGGCCGCGAGGCGCCGATCGCCGCCATGACCACCCGCCGGCCCGGTCCTGCGGGCGGTCGAGTACGGCAGCCTCAACGCCCGGATGCTGTACCCGGACGGCCGCCAGTCGCGGCCGGAGAAGCTCCCGCGCTCGCCCGTCATCGGCACCGACGCGCCCGAGCAGTACGAGCAGCGCGAGGACATCGGCCAGCCGCGCAAGCGGATGAGGAGCGCCTGATGCAGACACCGGCACCCTTCGGCTACGAGCGGGCGACGAGCCTGGACGGCGCGATCGCCTCGCTCCAGCAGCTCGGCTCCGAGGCGCGCATCATCGCCGGCGGGCACAGCCTGCTGCCGATGATGAAGCTGCGCCTGGCCAACCCCGAGCACCTGGTCGACATCAACGACCTCACGGAGCTCGCCTACATCCGCGACGAGGGCGACGAGATCGCCATCGGCGCGCTCACCCGCCACGTCGACCTGCTCAAGTCGGAGCTGCTGGCCGAGCACTTCCCCGTCATCCGCGACGCCGAGGAGGTGATCGCCGACCCGGTCGTCCGCAACCGCGGCACGATCGGCGGCTCGCTCTGCCAGGCCGACGCCGCCGAGGATCTGTCCTCGGTCTGCTCGGCGCTGAAGGCGGACGTGGTGATCCGCGGCGCCGACGGAGAGCGCACGGTGAGCATGGAGGACTTCCACGTCGGCCCGTACATGACCGCGGTCGGCGACCGGCGAGATCCTCACCGGGATCCGGCTGCGCAAGCGGCCGGGCGCGGGCAGCGCGCACGAGAAGGTCGAGCGCCGCGCGGGCGACTGGGCGATCGCCGCCGCCAGCGCCGCGGTGTGGATGGAGGGCGGGACGTTCGCCGACGTCGGCATCGCCCTCAGCGCCGTCGGCCTGACCACCATCCACCTCACGCGCGCCGAGGAGCTGCTGCGCGGCCAGGCGCCGTCGTACGACCTGTTCACCCAGGCCGGGACGATCGCCTCGGAGGACTGCTCGCCGATGGCCGGACGGCCGCGGGCCCGTCGACTACAAGCGCCACCTGGCCGGCGTGCTCTGCGGGCGGGCGCTCCGCCGGGCGACGGCCCGCGCACTGAACGAGGAGGCCTGAGCATGGACGTCTCGATGACCGTGAACGGCGAGGCGGTGACGCGCGACGTCGAGCCGCGCCAGCTGCTCGTGCACTTCCTGCGCGAGACGCTCGACCTCACCGGCACCCACTGGGGCTGCGACACGTCCAACTGCGGCGCCTGCGTCGTGCTCATGGACGACCAGCCGGTCAAGTCCTGCACGATCCTCGCGGCGATGGCCGCCGGCCACGAGATCCGCACCGTGGAGTCGCTCGAGGTCGACGGGCAGCTGGACCCGGTGCAGCAGGGCTTCCACGAGCTGCACGCGCTCCAGTGCGGCTTCTGCACGCCGGGGATGATGATGACCGTCCGGGCGCTGCTGGACTCCAACCCCGACCCGAGCGAGCACGAGATCCGCACCGCGATCTCGGGCGGCATCTGCCGCTGCACGGGCTACAAGAACATCGTCGCCGCGGCCCGCTGGGCCGCCGAGCACGAATCGCAGGCAGGAGGTCTGAGCATGGCCGCCACACCAGGACCGGCCGATCGGCTTCGGGCGCCTCAAGCGCAAGGAGGACGCGCGCTTCATCCGCGGCCAGGGCAAGTACCTCGACGACATCAAGCTGCCCGGGATGGTGCACGGCGCGATCCTGCGCAGCCCGTACGCGCACGCGAGGATCCTCTCGATCGACACGTCGCGGGCGCTCGCGCACCCGAACGTCGCGGCCGTCGTCACGGCCAAGGACCTCGAGACGCTCGGCCTCGCCTGGATGCCGACGATCTCCTACGACACGCAGGCCGTCCTGGCCGGCGACAAGGTGCGCTTCCAGGGCCAGGAGGTCGCGTTCGTCATCGCGACCGACCCGTACTCGGCGCAGGACGCCCTGTCGCTCATCGACGTCGAGTACGAGCCGCTGCCCGCCGATCGTCAACGCGCGCCGCGCGCTCGACGACGACGCCCCGCTGATCCGCGACGACAAGTCCGGCCAGCGTCGACAACCTCGCCAGCCCGCTCTGGGAGGCCGGCGACGAGGAGTCGACCGACCGCGCCTTCGCCGAGGCGGACACGGTCGTCGCGCGCGACATCATCTACCCGCGCTGCCACCCGGCGCCGCTGGAGACGTGCGGGATCATCGCCGACTTCAACCCGGAGACCGGCCAGCTCGACATCTACAACGGCAACCAGGCGCCGCACGCCCACCGCACGGTGTACGCGCACGTCGCCGGCCTCGCCGAGCACATGATCCGGATCATGTGCAACGACATCGGCGGCGGCTTCGGCAACAAGGTGCCGGTCTACCCCGGCTACGTGTGCGCGATCGCCGGCTCGATCGTCGCCGGCGTGCCCGTCAAGTGGGTCGAGAACCGCACCGAGCAACCTCGTCTCCACCGGGTTCGCCCGCGACTACATCATGCGCTCGGAGATGTGCGCCAAGGACGGGAGGATCACCGGCCTGCGGGTCGACGTGATCGCCGACCACGGCGCCTTCGACAGCACCGCGCAGCCGACCAAGTTCCCGGCCGGCTTCTTCCACATCGTCTGCGGCTCCTACGACCTGCAGGCCTCGCACGTGAAGGTCAAGGCCGTCTACACGAACAAGGCGCCGGGAGGCGTCGCCTACCGCTGCTCGTTCCGCATCACCGAGGCCGTCTACCTCGTCGAGCGGATGGTCGACGCGCTCGCGCTGGAGATGAAGACGGACCCGATCGACCTGCGCATGCGCAGCTTCATCGCGCCCGAGCAGTTCCCGTACGAGACGACCACCGGCTGGACCTACGACTCCGGCAACTACGCCGAGACGATGAAGGTCGCGATGGACATCGCCGGCTACGACGACCTGCGCCGCGAGCAGGCGGAGAAGCGCGCCAAGGGCGAGCTGATGGGCATCGGCGTGTCGTTCTTCACCGAGGGCGTCGGCGCCGGGCCGCGCAAGCACATGGACATCCTCGGCCTGGCCATGAACGACGGCGCCGACCTGCGCGTGCACCCGTCCGGGAAGGCCGTGGTCTCGCTGAGCGCCCAGACCCAGGGCCAGGGCCACGAGACGACGTTCGCGCAGATCGTGGCCGAGGAGCTCGGCATCCCGCCCGAGGACGTCGAGGTCCGCCACGGCGACACCGACCGCTCGCCCTACGGGCTCGGCACCTACGGCAGCCGCTCGACGCCGGTCTCCGGCGGCGCGGTGGCCGTGGTCTCGCGCAAGGTGCGCGACAAGGCGCGCGCTGATCGCGGCGACGATGCTCGAGACCCGGCCCGAGGACCTCGCGTGGGAGAAGGGCCGCTGGTACGTGAAGGGCGACCCCGAGTAGGGCGCGCTGATCGAGGACATCGCCGAGCGCGCCTACAGCGGCGACGAGCTGCCCGAGGGCATGGAGGGCGGCCTCGACGCGCAGGTCATCTACGACCCGCCGAACCTCACCTACCCCTACGGCGCCTACATCGCGGTGGTCGACATCGACCCCGACACCGCGCAGGTCACGGTCCGCCGCTTCATCGCGGTCGACGACTGCGGCGTGCGCATCAACCCGATGGTCGTCGAGGGGCAGATCCACGGCGGGCTGGCCGAGGGCGTCGGCATCGCGCTGATGGAGCTCATCTCCTTCGACGAGGAGGGCAACTGCCTGAACTCGTCGTTCATGGACTACCTGATCCCGACCGCGCTCGAGTGCCCCGACTTCGAGCTCGGCGAGACCGTCACCCCCTGCCCCCACCACCCGCTCGGCGCCAAGGGCGTCGGCGAGTCGCCCAACGTCGGCTCGCCGCCGGCCATCGTCAACGCGGTGATCGACGCGCTGCACGAGACCCACGGCGTCGAGCACATCGACATGCCGTGCACGCCGGCGCGCGTGTGGAGGGCGATGCAGGGGAACGCCCGAGCCGCCGCAGTGAGCGGCGACGAGGTCGCACACCTCGTTCCCGACATCGAGACGCTGGCGCAGCGCCTGGCCTCCGTCGACTACCTGGTCGACGAGGGCCTGGCGACGTCGCTGTTCCTCAGCCTGCGCCTGCCCGCAGCCGCTGCTGCTCGAGGGCGCGGCGGGCGTCGGCAAGACGGAGGCCGCGCGCGCCCTCGCCGCGGTCCTCGACACGCCGCTCGTGCGGCTCCAGTGCTACGAGGGGATCGACGCGGCCGAGGCGCTCTACGAGTGGAACTATCCGCGCCAGCTCATCAGCATCCGGCTGGCCGACGCGCGCGACGCCGACGCTCAGCGAGGAGGACCTGTTCGGCCGCGGACTACCTGATCCGGCGGCCGCTGCTGCGCGCGCTCGAGCACCCGGGCCCGCGGCCGGCCGTGCTGCTGATCGACGAGATCGACCGCGCCGACGACGACTTCGAGGCCTTCCTGCTCGAGCTGCTGGCCGACGCCAGCGTGACGATCCCGGAGATCGGCACGATCACGGCGACGCACCCGCCGGTCATCGTGCTCACCTCGAACCGGACGCGCGACCTGCACGACGCGGTCAAGCGCCGCTGCCTCTACCACTGGATCGAGTACCCCGACGCGCGGCGCGAGGTGGAGATCATCCGCCGGCGCGTGAAGGGCGCCGCCGAGGTGCTGGCCGTGCAGGTGGCGACGGCGGTCGCGCGCGATGCGCGACAGCGACGTGCAGAAGCCGCCGGGCATCGCCGAGGCGATCGACTGGCTGGCCGCGCTCGACCTGCTCGGCGTCGACGCGCTCGACGCGGCGACGATCGACCGCACGCTCGGCGCGGTGCTCAAGTACGGCGAGGACCAGGAGGTGATCCGCGCGGCCGGCCTCGGGTCAGCTCGTGCGGCATGAAGGTCGAGACGGTCTGGCTCGACCTGCCCGCGCTGGTCGGCGCGTTCGCGCGGCGGCTGCACGAGGCCGGGCTGCCCATGACGCCGGCGCGGTCGGCCGACCTGGCGCGCGCGCTGGAGCTCGTGCGGCCGGTGGCGCGGCGGCGGCTGTACTGGACGGCGCGGGCGATCGTGGTCACCGATCCGTCGCAGGTCCCGCTCTTCGACGCGGTGTTCGCCGGCGTCTTCCGCGGCTACGCCCCGAGGTGCCCGAGCCGTCACCCGCGCCGGTCGGGCCCGAGCAGCGCGGCCACGTGCCCTCGGCGGGGCGCGGCAAGCGCGGCGAGATCGAGGTGCCGATGGCGAGGGCGAGCGCCGAGGAGCGGCTGTCGGAGAAGCGCTTCGACGCGCTGGAGCCCCACGAGCTCGCGCACCTCTACGCGCTGATGCCGCGGCTGCGGCTGGAGACGCCGGAGCGCCGCACGCGCCGCCACGAGCGCGCGCGGCATGGCGCGCGCGATCGACATCCGGCGCACGCTGCGCGAGAGCCTGCGCACCGGCGGCGACCCGATGCGGCTGGCGCGCCGGCGGCGCCGCGTCGTCCAGCGGCGCGGCTCGTGCTGCTGTGCGACATCTCCGGCTCGATGGAGCCGTACGCCCGCGCCTATCTCCAGTTCCTCGCCTGCGCCCGCGGGCGGCCCGCCGAGGCCTTCGTGTTCGCGACGCGGCTGACCCGGTTGACGCGGGCGCTCGCCTCGCGCAATCCGGAGCGCGCGATCCAGCGCGCGGCGGAGACGGCGCCAGACTGGTCGAGCGGCACCCGCATCGGCGACGCGCTGAAGGCGTTCAACGACCGCCACGGGCGGCGCGGGATGGCGCGCGGCGCGGTCGTGGTGATCCTCTCCGACGGCTGGGAGCGCGGCGACCCGGCGCTGGTCGGCCCGCGAGATGGAGCGGCTCGCGCGGCTCGCGCACCGGATCGTGTGGGTCAACCCGCGCGTGAGCGCGCGCGCGTTCTCCGTCCAGGCCGGCGGCATGGTCGCGGCGCTGCCGCACTGCGACGCGCTGGTCAGCGGCCACAGCTACGCGGCGCTCGGCGAGGTCGTCGCCGCGATCGGCGGCGCGGACGTCGCGGCCGCCCGAGGCCGGGCCCGAGCGAGCCCGAGCCGTGGGCGAGCGCGACGCCGGTGGCGGGCAGCTCGGTGGCGATGCCGAGCGGCTACGGCCCGAGCCGCGGCCGCACGACGCCGGGATGGAGCATCACGTGACCGAGCCGAAGCTGTGCATCTACCCGGGGTGCGAGCGGCCCGCGGTGCCGCCGCACCCGCTCGGCGGGCCGCAGCCCGCGTTCTGCGACCGCGAGGACCACAACGCGCTGACCGCCCATCAGGAGCGGCAGCGCCTCGCCGAAGAGAGGGGAACCAACGATGAGTGACGAGGCGTACCGGGCCGTGTTCCTGCGCGTGCACCCGACCGGCAAGATGGTGCTCAGCCTCACGACGGGCTCCGACGGCCGCGAGGGCGAGTACGCGCAGCTCGTGGCCGGCGAGCTCGGCGTGCCGCCGCTCGACGTCAAGGTCGTGCCGGCCGACACCGACCGCTTCGGCACCGGCCACGGCTACAACGAGGCGCCGTCGGACGGCGCTCCCGCCGGCCATCGCCAGCGCCAGCGCGAAGATCCGCGACAAGGCGCGGCTGCTGGCCGGCATGGCGCTCGATGCCGACCCGGACTCGCTCGACGTGGACCAACGGCGCGTGGGCCGCCGGCGACAGCTACAAGACGATCGAGGACATCGCGCTCTACGCGCACGGGACCGGCCCGCTGCCGCCCGGCGTGGAGGGCGGCCTCGACGCGCAGACCGTCTACCGCGACTGAGGCGGGAGCGCGGCGTCCACTTCCACGCGCACCTCGTCCGCGACCTTGAGCGCGCCGAACAGGGCCGAGTACGGCTTCATGCCCCAGTCGGTCTGCTTGACGCACGGCGCTGCCGGTCACCCGCCCGCCGGCCAGCGACGAGGTCGAAGGCGATCAGCGGCTTGCGTCGTCGCCGACCAGCGTCAGGTCGCCGGTGACGCTCAGCGCGTCGCCGTCCGCCGCCACCGAGGTCGAGCGGAAGCCGATGTCGCGCTTGCGCAGCACCTCGTCGTCGATCGTCTGCTGGATGTTGGCCTGGTCGCCGTCGTCGAGCGCCATCATGCCGCCCTTCCCCTCGCGCACGCGCAGCGACGTCGCGTCGGCGTCGACCGCCAGGCTCGGCGCGTCGCCGAGGTCGAGCGTCGCCGACCACGCCGTCACGTGGATCAGGAGGTCGTGGCCGGCCTTGGCCACGGAGCCGGCGCGAGCCGTCCGCACCGAGAGCGTTCCGTCGTCCGGCCCGAGCGTGTAGATCGGCACGCGCGGAGCCTATCCACCGAAACCAAGGAGCAGCCAATGGCCGTACAGCTCGAGCACCCGTTCTCGACGTCGAAGCCGATCGACGAGAGCTTCGCGACGATCACCGACCTCGAGGAGGTCGTGCCGTGCGTCGAGGGCGGCAGCGTGGTCGAGCGCACCGGCGACGACTCGGTCAAGGCCGAGATCGTGGTGCGGATGGGCGCGATGTCGATGAAGTTCACCGGCACCGTCGAGGTCAGCGAGAAGGACCCGGACGCCCACCGCGCCGTGCTGACCGTCAAGTCCCGCGAGGCGGGCGGGCAGGGGTACGCCAACGCGACGGCGGTCTTCACGATCGCCGACGACGGCGCCGGCACGGTCGCCACCAACGCGCAGATCACCGGCAAGGCGGCGTCGATGGGCGAGGGCGTGGTGGCCGGCGTGCTCGACGCGCTGATCAAGGACTTCACGGGGAAGCTCAGCGCCAAGCTCTGATGGCACGCGTGGAGATGCGGCGGATCCGCGAGGGCGAGGTGCCGCCCGACGGCGGCACCGCCATCCAGGAGGACGCGGACCGCCCGGTCTTCGCGGGCAACGGGCCCGACGACTACGTGTGCGTCGAGTGCGGCAACGTGCTCGCCGAGTCGATGCAGCCACATCCAGATGACGCTCAAGGTCCGCATCCGCTGCGGGCGCTGCCGCACGATCAACGTCGCGGTCACCGACATCAAGGGCTCGCCGATCAGGATCCGCTGATGACCGAAGGGGTGCCCGAACGGCTCTGGTCGCGGAGCCTCGCGGCAGGGAGGGTTGGCGTGTGGCCACTCGCGTCCTCCTCGGCGACCTCGAGCCGATCGCCGTGCTCGGCATGACGGCCGTCCTCGGCGAGGCGGGCATCGAGGTGGTCGGGACGGAGACGCGGCAGCCGGCGCTCGTGCTGCTGGCCGGCGGCCTGCGGCCCGACGCCGTCGTGCTCGACCGCGCCTCGCGCGTGCTGGCGGCGCGGGTGCGGGCGGCCTCCCCCGGGACCACGGTCGTGCTGTGGGCTCGCGACGAGGCCGCGATGGACGTGCTCCCGCCCGGCGGCGGCGCGCCGCGACGGGCCGATCCGGGCGAGCTGTGCGGCGAGTTGCAGGGACTTTCCTCGCGCCGGGCCCCTGCGTAGTATCGGCGCACGAAGCTCTTCGTCCTGGATCCGCACACGATCTACCGCCGGGGCCTCGTCACCTGCCTGGAAGGGATGCCCGGCGTGGAGGCGGTCGCGCACGCGGCGTCGGTGTCGGACGCTCAGAGCGACCCTGCGCTGCGCTCGGCCGACCTCGTGATCCTCGACCCGGCGGCGGCCGGCGCCCGCGAGTTCATCGAGGCGTTCGGGCCGCGCGTGATCGTCGTGGCGTCCGATCGCGCCGACGAGGCGGTGCTGACCGCGCTGCACGCGGGCGCCGTCGGATACCTGCGCAAGGACACGCTGACGCCGGAGACGCTCGGCGCCGCCGTCACCGCGGCGGCGGGCGGCGCCGGCGCGGCGGAGCCCTCGCGGAGGCTGACCGCGCGCGAGCAGCAGGTGCTCTCGCTGATCGCCGACGGGCACCCCACGCGGGAGGTCGCCGAGCGGCTCTGCTACTCGGAGCGGACCGTGAAGAACGTCCTCCACGACGTGGTCACCAAGCTCAACGCCCGCAGCCGCTCGCAGGCGGTCGCCTCCGCGGTCCGCGAGGGTCTCATCTAGTGGGTGAGTCGGGAAAGTCGATGGCACCACCGGCGGATGCCGGGTCGGCGCGAGGCCGGCGCCGCCGAGCGCCATCGAATTTCCGACTCACCCACTAGCCTGCGCGGATGCTCACGCTCCTCGAGGGCCGGCGGATCGTCGTGTGCGCCGGCTCCGGCGGCGTCGGCAAGACGACCACGGCGGCGGCCATCGCCATGGGCATGGCGGAGCGGGGGCTGAAGGTCGCGGTGGTCACCATCGACCCGGCCAAGCGGCTCGCCGACTCGCTCGGGCTCGAGGAGCTCGGCAACGAGCCGCGCCTCGTCGACCCGGCGCGCTTCGGCGGCGAGATCGAGGGCGAGCTGTGGGCGCTGATGCTCGACTCCAAGCGCACGTTCGACTCGCTCATCGACCGGCTGGCCCCCGACGAGGCCACGCGCGACGAGGTGCTCGCCAACCGCATCTACCAGCAGCTCTCGAGCGCCGTCGCCGGCTCGCAGGAGTTCACCGCGATCGCCAAGCTCTACGAGCTCGACCAGGAGGGCGACTACGACCTGCTCGTGCTCGACACGCCGCCCTCGCGCAACGCGCTCGACTTCCTCGACGCCCCCGCGCGGCTGACCGGCTTCTTCCAGGGCCGGGCGATCAAGATGTTCCTCCGGCCGGCCGGGATCGGCGGGCGGCTGCATCGGGCGCGGAACCGGCGTCGTCTTCGGGATCATGGAGCGGCTCACCGGCGTCGATCTGCTGCACGACCTCTCGGTCTTCTTCCGCGCGCTGTCGGGCATGATCGACGACTTCACGGAGCGCGCCCGGCGCGTCGGCGCGCTGCTCGAGGATCCCGGGACGACGTTCCTGATCGTCACCGCGCCGCGCCACGACCCGGTCGAGGAGGCGATCTACTTCCACCGCAAGCTGGCGGACGCGTCGATGCCGTTCGGCGGCCTCGTGGTCAATCGCGTCCACGCGGCGCCCGGCACGGACGAGGTGCCGGAGGGCCTCGACGACGACCTCGCGCGCCGCGTGCGGACCACGGCGCACGAGCTGGAGGCCCTGGCCGAGCGCGAGGCCGAGAGCATCGAGCGCCTGCGCGCCCGGCTCGGCGACCCGCCGACGATCGTCGTGCCGGAGCTCGAGGGCGACATCCACGACGTCGAGGGGCTCGCGCGGATGCGCGAGCACCTCTTCGCCTAGGCCAGCTCGCCGAGCTCCTGCTCGAGCATCTCGTCGGCCACGCGGCGCAGCTGCGGGTCGAGGTGGCCGCACAGGACGTCGCGCAGCACGGCGCGGAGGTTCCCGCCGAGGTCGGCGACGAGGCCCTCCACCATCGGGTCCGTGCGCACGCGGCCGGCGATCGCCGAACGCTCGAGGCGGATCGCCTCGTCGAGGCGCGCCTCGAGCGCAGGGCGGTCTTCGGGCGTGGCGCAGATCACGGCGAGGCGCTCGGCCATGCCGTCGTAGCCCGGGCGGTCGGGGTCGGCGAGGATGGCGCGCGCGGCGAGCAGCCAGTCGGTGAGGGCGTCGATCGCGGTGCCGCGCTCGCAGCCGAGCTCGAAGCGCCGCAGCGCCCAGGCCAGCTCGCCTCCGCGCGGGGTCCGTCGCGAGACGAGCGAGCAGAACGCGCGCAGCGGGTCCTCCTCCTCGGCGGACAGCAGGCAGTCGCCGGCGTCGCGCCGCATGCCGGTGGCGAGCGGGACGGCGCTCCACGCGCTGCCGCCGGTGCGCGCCCAGGCGGTCGGGCCGAGCGCGGGCTCGGCGTCGTCCCACAGGCGCAGGGCGGTCTGCAGGCGGCGCAGGCGGCGGCCGGCGTCCTCCAGCGAGCGGTCGTCTCCCGCGGCCGCGTCGAGCGCGAGGACGGCCACGGTCCCCATCTCCTCGAGCTGCAGCTCGGACGGGACGTCCTGCAGCGTCTCGGTGCGCACCAGCGCCAGCCCGTCCCCGAGCGCGACCTCCTCGCTCTCGAGCACGAGGCCGTCGACCGGGGCGAGCACGACGGACAGCGTGCGGTCGCCGTAGGCCGTGTCCTCGAGCTCGGCGAAGGCGTGCTCGAAGCGGCTCGAGCTCGAAGCCGAAGTCGGTCGACTCGGACCAGACGGCGGTGAGGAAGGACTGGAGCGCCGCGTCGGCCTGGAGGCGGCGGTCGGGCGACGGCGTGCGGCGTCCGCGCAGCTTGAGGTAGGCGGGCAGCTCGGGAAGCGCGGTCAGCCCCTGCACCGCCGGCGCGTACGACGGCAGCTTGGCCAGCTCGGACGAGCGCTCGGCGATGAAGCGGCCGGTCAGCGGCCGGTAGCAGTACAGCGGAGCGGACGCGCGGCCTTGCTCGATGAGCTCGAAGGGCACTTCCGCGCCACCCGAGACCTCCTCGGCGAGCTGCCACGCGGCCTCCTCGACGAAGGCGGCGAGGGAGTCATGGAGCGCGCGGTTGTGCATGCGCGGGTCGTTCGCCCCCGCGGGCAGCCCTCCTGCCGCGCGCACGCGGTATTGCACACGGGTCGGACGGAAAAGTCCGCTAGGCCGCGACGGGCTCGGCGTCGGGCGCTTCGACGCACGCGGCGTCGGCGCCCAGCCACTCGCGCCCGTAGGTCCGCATCGACTCGACGATGGGGACGAGCGCGCGGCCCTTGTCGGTCAGCGCGTACTCGACGCGCGGCGGGACCTCGGGGTACGTCTGGCGCTGCAGGATGCCCTCCTCCTCGAGCGCGCGCAGGCGCAGCGAGAGGGTGCGGGGCGAGATGCCGGCCAGCGAGCGCTCGAGCTCGCAGAAGCGACTGCGGCCCTCCGCGAGATCGCGGATCACGAGCAGCGTCCACTTGCCGCAGACGATGTCGGCGGTACGGCAGACGGGACAGTCGGCGTTCGGCACGGAAGCTCAGGATATCGCAAGACTTCACGAACTGAAGTTGCTTCAGAGCGCGACTTGGAGCTCGCGCTCCTCGGTCCCGCGGATCACGTGGAGCGTGAGCGAGCCGTCCGCGCGGTCCAGCGCGTCGAAGAGATCGTCCATGCTCGCGAGCGGCTTGTCGCCGGCGCGGACGAGCAGGTCGCCGCGCTCGAGCCGGGCCGCGGCGGCCGGGCTCCCCTCCACCACGCCGCGCACGAGCAGGCCGTCCTGCTCGGGCAGCCCGACGGCCGCGCGCATGCGGCGGGCCACGCGCGGCGGCGCCAGCGCGACCCCGAGCCGCGGCCGCTCGCGCGAGTCGCCGCGCGCGAGCTCGGCGGCGCGCTGCTTCAGCGCCGCGTCGGCGGGGAGCGCGAGGATGAAGCCGCCCTCGCGCCGGACGGCGTTGAGGCCGAGCAGGTTGCCCGTCGGCGTCCACCAGCGGCCCGCCGGACGAGCCGCGCGGCATCGGGGCGGTGTGCTCGATCGAGCCGGCCACCCGGCGCCCGCGCGGGCCGCGGAAGCCGCGGCCGGTCGCCGAGACGAGGCCGAACGTGGTGCGCAGGCCGCGCCCGCCCGGGTTGGCGAGCGCGAACACGGGCGCGCCGGTCGCGGTCTCGCCGGGGTTCCACGTCACAGGCGCGACGTCGCCGGTCTCGACGGCGATGACCGCCACGTCGAGGTCGCTGTCGGCGCCGGCGACGCGACCCTCTGCGGTGTGGCCGCCTTCGAACGTGACGGCGACCTCGTCGCCGCGCAGCACATGGGCGACGGTGAGGACCTGGCCGGGGGCGATCACGACGCCCGAGCCCCGGCCCCACCCGCGGCCGAGGCCGACGACGGCGGGGCCGACCTCGGCCGCCGCCGCCTTGATGGCTGTTTCGAGCTCGTTCAGGAAGGTCACTTGCAAAGTGCAAGTCACTGTACACGACCCGGGCCGCGGCGGCGCGGCTCCAACCCCGGCTCGCGGCGCGCGGCCGACGAACCCCGGCATCGAGGGAGGCGGGGTCGGCCATTTTGGAGACGTGCCGTTGCCGGGGTTGTCTAGTGTCGTATAGCGCCACTTTCCCGACCCGCCACTTTCCGGTGCGGTCAGTCAGCCTCTCTACCCAGCCGAAGTCCGTGCCCCAGCCCCGCCGGAGCAAAGCCCACACGAGCCCGCTCGCCGACGCCCTCGACCGCGTCGGCGACCGCTGGACGCTGCTCACGATCGCGGCGCTGCTCGACGGCCCGCTCCGCTTCAACGAGCTCCAGCACGAGCTCGAGGGGATCGCGCCCAACGTGCTCAGCGCGCGGCTGAAGGCCCTCACCGAGGAGGCGCTCGTCGTGGCCCAGCCGTACAGCGACCGCCCGCCGCGCTTCGTGTACGAGCTCTCCGAGCCCGGCCGCGAGCTGGCCGGCGCGCTGCGGCTGCTCGCCGACTGGGGCGCGCGGACGGGCGGCGGGGAGCCGTACCGGCACGAGGCGTGCGGCACGCCCCTCGAGGCGCGCTGGTGGTGCCCGGCGTGCGACGAGGCGGTGGACGACCCCGGCGAGGACGGGGTCGTCCACGTATGACCCGCTAGGAGTTCAGGAGCCCGCCCAGGCCTCCGCCGCCGCTGCTCGAGCCCGACCCCTGCTGCGCCACCCCGGCGACCTGGCCCTCGGACGGCTGCACGAGCACCCAGCCCTGGCCGCTGAAGGACATCTGGACGGTCTCGCCCGAGCCGCGGCCGATCAGGTTCTTCATCTTGAAGTCGGTCCGGATCCCCGTCGTCACGCCCGAGGACCAGGTGATGGCCGCCTGGGCGTCGGCGTACGTCGGCGCCGACGCGACGTTGAGCAGCACCGGCGGGCCGTCGGAGATGATCGCCACCCAGCCGGTGCCGTGGAGCGACAGGTTGTAGAGCCCGCCGCCCATCATCGAGCTGGCGCCCTCGACGCGCTTGATGTCCCAGTCGATGCCGGAGTCGAACGCCAGCAGGTTCGGCCCGTTGACGGTGATGAAGTCGTTCTCCAGGTAGATGAGGTGGATGTCCTGCGCCTGGTCGGCGAGGAACACCTCCCCGGTCCCGGTGATCTTCATCAGCTGCGTGCCCTCGCCCGTGACCGCCTTCTTGAGCATGCGCCCGAGTCCACCGGAGCCGGCGTGCTCGAACGTCACGTCGCCCTGGTAGGCGACCATCGAGCCGAGCTTGGCCTGGACGGTCACCTGGGCCAGGCGCACCTTCAGCAGCTTGGAGTTCTGAAGCGCGAAGGCGTCCTGCGACTGCGTCTCATTGAACTGCGCGAGGGTCGTCTGCATGCGCGGCAACGTAGCCGCGCATGCGAGCGACCGTCAACTAGAAGGACACGCCCGGGGGCGGCGCGGAGACCGCGGGCGGCGCCGGCGGCGACGAGGGCGGCTCGTAGGACGCCGGGGGCGGCTGGTACGAGGGCGTGGGAGGCTCGTGCGAGGGCGCCGGCGGCTCGTGCGAGACCGTCGGCGCCTCGATCGTGGCCTCCGGGGCGTCGTCCTCCGGCGTGCCCTTGGCGGACGCCGCGACCATCAGCTTGAAGTCGTGCGGCGACGTGGCGACGCGCATGGCGTTCTCCATCGTCACGCGACCGGCCTGCAGGTGCTGCAGCAGGTGCTGGTCGAAGGTCTGCATCCCGTAGTAGGAGCCCTCGGCGATGACCTCCGGCAGCTGGCCGGTGAGCTTCGGGTCCAGGATCATGTCGTGGACGCGGCCGGTCATCACGAGGATCTCGCAGCACGCCACCCGGCCCGCGCCGTCGGCGGTCGGGACGAGCCGCTGGGAGACGATCCCCTTCAGCGTGCCGGCGATCATCGCCCGCGCCTGCTGCTGCTGATGGGGCGGGAAGAAGTCGATGATGCGGTTGATCGTCTCCGAGGCGTCCACCGTGTGGAGCGTGGAGAGCACGAGGTGGCCGGTCTCGGCCGCGCTCAGCGCGGTGTGGACCGTCTCCTCGTCGCGCATCTCGCCGATCAGGATGGTGTCCGGATCCTGGCGCAGCACGCGGCGCAGGGCGCGCTTGAACGACGCGGTGTCGGCGCCGACCTCGCGCTGGTTGATGATCGAGGTGCGGTCGCGGTGCAGGAACTCGATCGGGTCCTCGATCGTGACGATGTGCTTGGCCATCGACCGGTTCATGTGGTCGAGCATCGCGGCCAGAGTCGTCGACTTGCCGGAGCCGGTCGTGCCCGTGAGGAGCAGGATCCCGCGCTCCTCCTCGGCGAGCCGGGTGACGACCTCGGGGAGGCCGAGCTCGTCGACGGACTTGATGACCACCGGGATGGCGCGCATGACGATCGAGACCGAGCCGCGCTGGCGGAAGGCGTTGACGCGGAAGCGGCCGAGGCCCTCGACGGCGTAGGAGAAGTCGACCTCGTTCTCCGAGTTGAACTCGGCGACCTTCTCGTTGTCGGTCAGCATCTCGCCGAGCGCCCGCTCGGTGTCCTCCGGATACAGCCGCTCGGTGTCCGGGATCGGCTCGAGGTGGCCGTGGAGGCGGATGAGCGGGTACGACGGCACCTTCAGGTGCAGGTCGGAGCCCTCGGCGGCGATGAGGTAGCGCAGCGCGTGATCGAGATCGAAAGCCATGTCCCGGTCTAGATCGGCGGCGCCGCGCCACCCCTTGAGTCGGCTGTACGGTCTAGGCGACGTCGCGGAGCTTCTGCGCCTCGGCGAGGCTCTGGAGCTTCTTGAGCGACTGGTTCTCGATCTGGCGGATGCGCTCGCGCGTCACGTTGAACGTGCGCCCGACCTCATCCAGCGTGCGCGGGTGCTCGCCGCCGAGGCCGTAGCGGAGCTCGAGGACGCGGCGCTCGCGGTAGGAGAGGTTCTCCAGCGCCTCGCGCAGCGCCTCCTTGGTGAGGATCTCCGCGGCCCGCTCGTACGGGGACTCGGCGCGCTCGTCGGCGATGAACTGGCCGAACTCCGACTCCTCCTCGTCGCCGACCGGCTTCTCGAGCGAGACCGGGGCCTGCGCGGAGCGCTTGATCGACTCGACCTCCTCGGGCTCGATGCCCGTGTGGTGGGCGATCTCCTCCGCGGTCGGCTCGCGACCGAGCTCGGTGACGAGCTTGCGCTCGGCACGGCCGATCTTGTTGAGCTTCTCGACGACGTGGACCGGGATGCGGATCGTGCGCGCCTTGTCGGCGAGCGCGCGGGCGATCGCCTGGCGGATCCACCAGGTCGCGTAGGTCGAGAACTTGAAGCCCTTGCGGTAGTCGAACTTCTCGGCCGCGCGGACCAGGCCCAGCGTGCCCTCCTGGATGAGATCCAGGAACGGCAGGCCCTGGTTGCGGTAGTTCTTCGCGATCGAGACGACGAGCCGCAGGTTGGACTCGACCATCTTCTGCTTGGCGTCGAGGTCGCCGCGCTCGATGCGGCGCGCGAGGTCGACCTCCTCCTGGGCCGTGAGCAGCCGGACCTTGCCGATGTCCTTCAGGAACAGCTGAAGGCTGTCGGTGGTCATGTCCGGCTTCAGGTCCAGCGTCGCCTTCTTGCGGCGCCCGCGCTTGTCGGGCGCACGCTCGACCTGCGCGGCCTCGAGCGCGGGATCGACCTCTTCTACGAGCTCGATCTCGGATTTCTCGAGATAGCCGTGCAGCTCTTCGACGTCGGCCTCATCGAGGTCGATCTCGGCGACCGCGGTCGCGATCTCGGCGAAGGTGAGCACGCCGACCTGCTGCCCCTTGAGGAGCAGACCCTTGACTTCTTCGAGCTCTTGGAGATCCACTACAGACAATGCAAGTCCTGTTCTCGGCGACGCCCTGCTGGGGCGACAGGGTTCTTTGCGACACCGCTTGGATCGGCGCTCGCGGACCCGGAGCAAAGCTGGCGAGCGTGATCCTAGGGCGTGAGTCTAGGCGCTATATTTTTTGAAGTCAAAGCGCTAGGCGCCCGCTTCGCCAATGACTGTATCCCGTCGAAGCGCGAACACGGGAAATTCGCGTTCCGTCGCTGACGCCATGAGCCAGAAGTCCGCAAAGAAGAAGACAAAGAAGGCCACCAAGGCCTCCTCGGATCCGAGCGTGCTCGGCAACCTGCGGTCCACCCGCCCCACGCGGCTGGGCGGCGAGCGCCGCGCGAGCGCCAAGCCCGCGGCCGCCGCGAGCACGGCGACCGCGACGAAGCCGAAGGCCTCGAAGCCGAAGCCGGCGAAGAAGGTGGCGCCGAAGCCCGCCCCGAAGGCCCCCACTCCTCCGCTCACCGAGCACCCGGGCGGCCCGCCGCGCGGCACCGAGATCGTCACGACGGCGGTCCAGGCGGCCGGCGAGCTGGCGCAGATCGGCGCCGGCCTCGGCGGCCGGCTGATCAAGCGCGCCGCCAAGCGGATCCCGCGCCCTTAGGCGCCCCGAAGTTCTGCTAGTTTGCCGGGCTGCCGAATCGCCGAGGTTCTGAATCTCGGCGAACGGGGGAACCAATCTGCGGCAGGACGCCGCGGGGCGAATCGATCGGGGGTCACCGCTCGTAGCGCTGCTTTCTCTGCGCGAGCCCGTCAGCTCACCTCGTAGGCACCGGAGAAAGACAAGCGAATGACGCGTTCCCTGGGTCGAAGACTGCTGCTGTCCGCCGCCGCCTTGGCGATCGCGGCCCCGACGGCTGCCGCCGATCCGCCCGCCACGGGCGGCGCGGAGGCTCCGCCCCCGCCGCAGACCGACGGCGTGGTCACCGCGCAGGGCCAGCAGGTGACCGTCGCCACGCGGGCCGGGACCATGCTCAAGGGCGTCGCCCGCTTCCGCGGCAACACCGAGCCCGGCCGCGCCGTCAGCATCGAGCGCTTCGACGCCGCCACGCAGGCCTGGGCCGCCGTGGCGACCGCCACGGCCGCCGCCGACGGGACCTACGAGGCGCGCTGGCGCGCCGACCGCGCGGGCGAGCACCTCGTGCGCGCCGTGCTCCCCGCCGCCGGCCAGGCGATCGCCGCGAGCGTCACGCCCGAGCTCGCGATCACCGTCCACCGGCCCGGCATGGCCACGTGGTACGGGCCGGGCTTCTACGGCCGCCGCACCGCCTGCGGCCAGCGCATGAGCCGCACGCTGCTCGGCGTCGCGCACAAGAAGCTCAAGTGCGGGACCAAGGTCGCAGTGCTCTACAAGGGCCGCCGCATCACCGTCCCGGTGGTCGACCGCGGCCCGTTCCGCCACGGCACCGCCTGGGACCTCACGTCGGCCACCGCGCAGGCGCTCGGCTTCGAGCACACCGACCGCGTGGGCGCCGTCCGCGTGAGCGCCGCCCAGTAGCCGCGCGTACCCGGGGTATGAACCCCGATCCGATCCTCATCACCGGCGCGACGGGCTACGTCGGCTCCGAGCTCGCCGACGCCCTGCTCGCCCGCGACCACGCGGTCCGCGCCCTCACGCGCTCGCCGCGCGACATCCCCGGCGTCGACGTCCGCCAGGGCGACGCGGTCAGCGGCCGCGGGCTGCCCGAGGCGCTCGACGGCTGCCGCACCGCCTACTACCTCATCCACTCGATGGACGCCAAGGGCGACTTCGCCGCCCGCGACCGCGAGGCGGCCGTGAACTTCGGCGAGGCGGCCGCGCAGGCCGGCGTCGAGCGCGTCATCTACCTCGGCGGCCTCGGCGAGGAGGACTCCGAGCACCTGCGCTCGCGGCTCGAGGTGGCCGAGCTGCTGAAGGCTCGCGTGAACCTCGTCCACGTCCGCGCCGCGATGGTCATCGGCTCCGGCAGCGCCTCGTTCGTCATGCTGCGCTCGCTCGTGACGCGCCTGCCGGTGATGATCTGCCCGCGCTGGATCGACACCCGCACGCAGCCGATCGCCGTCGCCGACGTGGTCGGAGCCCTGGCGGCCGTCGCGGAGGCCGACGCGCCACCTGCCGAGGTCCAGCTCGGAGGCGCCGACGTCCTGACCTACCGTGAGATGATGGAGCGCACCGCCGACGTCCTCGGGCGCCGCCGCCCGCGGGTCATCCGCGTACCCGTGCTCACGCCTCGACTCTCCTCCCTGTGGGTCGCGCTCGTCACCCCCGTCGAGAGCGGTCTCGCCCGCCCGCTCGTCGACGGCCTGGTGAGCGAGATGCTGGTGCAGGAGCCGCCGCCGCCCGGCATCAACGACGACCCGCTCGGCTTCGACGAAGCGGTGGCTGCCGCGATCGCATGAAGCGCACCGGCGACGCCGTCATCAGCGACCTGGACGACCACACGGTCATGGACTCGCGCGGCAGCGTGCGGTCGATCCAGGCGGCGACGGTGACGACGCCGGAGGGCCGGCTCGACGCGATCTGGACGCCGCCCTACCTCGAGCGCCTCGCCCGCACCTACTGGAAGTACCTGTCGCGGGTCTCGCTCGGCCTGATCCGCGTCGAGTACACGGACACCGAGCGGCGCGTCGTCCTGCTCCGGCGCCCGTTCGTGCTGCTGCGCTTCCACGCTCCCGAGTACGAGATCGCCGACGGCCGCGGGATCGTCCGCTGGCGCATCACCGACGGCGTGCTCGTGGCCAAGCGCGACGAGGGCTACCTCGAGATCGACGTCCGCCGCACCGACGCGGCCGAGGCGGGCTACGACCAGGCGCACGTCGAGGTCGAGGTCGCCAACTTCTACCCGAGGATCGCCACGTCGATCGCGCGCTGGTTCTACACGCAGACGCAGTCGCGCATCCACGTGCTGGTCACGTACGGGTTCCTGCGCTCGCTCGCGCGCCGCGAGCTCGAGATGTCGGCCGTCGGGCGCTTCGCCGACCCGGGCCAGAAGCCCGTGAACGTCGGCGACACGCCGTGGCCCGTGGTGATCGGGATCCTCGCCCTCGCCGGCGCGGCGGTCGCCGCGCTGGTCCGGGTCATCCGTAGCGGCCGGTGAGCGCCCGCAGCTTCGTGCGGTCGTGGCGCGACTGGATGCGCCGGATCGTGCCCGAGCGGCTGCGCATGACCAGCGACTCCGTGGTCGCGCCGCGCGAGCCCGCGTAGCGGACGCCCTCGAGCACGTCGCCGTCGGTCACGCCCGTGGCGGAGAAGAAGCAGTTGTCGCCCTTGACGAGATCGTCCTGCGTGAGCACGCGGGTGACGTCGTAGCCGGCGTCCTCGGCCGCCTTGCGCTCGTCGTCGTCGCGCGGCCACAGCCGGCCGATGAGCCCGCCGCCGTAGCACTTGAGCGCCGCCGCCGAGATGACGCCCTCGGGCGTGCCGCCGATGCCCCACAGCAGGTCGGCCGGCCGGTCGGGCGAGACGGCCTGCAGCGCGCCGGAGACGTCGCCGTCCGGGATCAGCCGGACGCGACCGCCGGCCGCGCGGATCGCCTTGATCCCCTCCTCGTGCCGCGGGCGGTCGAGCACGACGACCATCACGTCGCCGACGTCGGTGCCCTTGCGCTCGGCCACCAGCCCGATCGTCTCGCCGAGCGGGCGGTCGAGGTCGAGCAGGTCGGCGAGGTGCTCGCCGCCGGCCATCTTCTCCATGTAGACGCAGGGCCCGGGGTCGAACATCGAGCCCCGCTCGGAAAGAGCGATGACGGCGAGCGCGTTCGGCCGGCCGTCGGCGGCGAGCCGCGTGCCCTCCAGCGGGTCGACGGCGATGTCCACCTCGGGCGGCTGGCCGTTGCCGACCTCCTCGCCGTTGTGGAGCATCGGCGCCTCGTCCTTCTCGCCCTCGCCGATGACGACGATGCCGTCCATCTGGACGGTGTGGAGCACGGCGTGCATGCCGTCCACGGCCGCCTGGTCGGCGGCCTCCTTGTCGCCGTGGCCGACGAGCCGCGCCGCCGACAGCGCGGCCGCCTCGGTGACGCGGACGAGCTCGAGCGCGAGGTTGCGATCGACGGGAACGTTCATCTCAGAGGACCCCCGGGGGCTTTCGGGTACGTTCGGTCTGACCGGCGGTCATCGCGCCGCCGGCGATCATGAGCACGGTGCCGAGCAGCGCCCCGTAGTAGCCGGGGGCCAGCGAGATGGCGCCGCTCGGCTCACCCGGCCGGTCCAGGATCCCGACGTAGCCGACGAGCCCGAAGGCGGCGATCGCCGCCACGGCCGTCAGCTCCCCGCGGGGCCACGAGAGCTCGTGGTCGCGGATGACGATCCAGATGAGGATCCAGGGTGCGATCGCGGCGAGCAGCAGCAGCCAGCGGAGGATCGAGTGGACCTCGAAGCCGCTGACGCCGCCGGTGGCGCCGTCGATCATCGCGTTCGGGTTGTCGGAGTCGGTCCGGTACCAGGGCAGGAAGAGGCATACGGCGAGCAGGAGCCCGCCCGCCGCGGCGACGAGCTCGCCCCTTCCCAGGCGGTCGAAGTGCATCCGGGCCGAGCCTATAACGTGCCCGCCGTGCCCGATGCCCTCGTCGACGGACGCTGCTGGTGGGGCTCGTCGACGCCGGAGTACGTCCGCTACCACGACGAGGAGTGGGGCCGCCCGGTGCGCGACGACCGCGGGCTGTTCGAGCGGATGAGCCTCGAGGCGTTCCAGTCGGGCCTCTCGTGGCTGACGATCCTGCGCAAGCGCGAGGCGTTCCGGGCCGCCTTCGCGGGCTTCGAGATCTCGCGCGTGGCCGCGTTCGGCGAGGAGGACGTGGCGCGCCTGATGGCCGACGCGGGGATCGTCCGCAACCGCGCGAAGATCGACGCGACGATCGCCAACGCCCGCGCGGCGGTCGACCAGCCGCTCGCCGAGCTGCTGTGGTCGTTCGCCCCGGAGCCGCGCCCGCGGCCGCGCACGACGGCCGACGTCCCGGCGACGACGCCGGAGTCGACCGCGATGGCCAAGGAGCTCAAGAAGCGCGGCTTCCGCTTCGTCGGCCCGACGACGGCCTACGCCCTGATGCAGGCGACCGGCATGGTCGACGACCACATCGAGGGGTGTCTCGTGCCCGTCAGGGCTTCCCGAGGAAGCGCTTCTTCTTGAGCGCCTGCTCGATCGCCTTGCGGCTCTCCGGGTAGCGGCTGAGCCGGAAAGGCCCGCCGTTCGTGTTCCCCTGGTTGTAGACCAGCATCTTCACGCGCTTGTGGCTGTTCACCCAGCTGAAGAAGCGCCGGACGAAGCCCGCGTCGTCGCCGTCCCACAGCGCCCACTCGCCGAACACGAACGGCTTGCCCGGGAAGTCGTCGTAGAAGGTCTCGAGGTCGGTGAAGTTGGGGAACTTCGAGTAGAAGTCGGTGCCGACCCAGTCCACGTACTTGGGGCCGGGCCAGTACGCGCGGGCGCGGTTGGCGTGGATGTTGGGCGTGCCCTCGGTCTGCGGGACCCACAGCATCGCCACCTGCGGCCGCGGCAGCTCCGGCGCGTCGGCGTCCACGGCCGGGAGCCCGAGCCCGGCGAGCTTGGCGTCGATCTCCGACACCGGGCCGCCGCGCAGGATCAGCGTCGCCCGCCGCCACGCCTGCTTGAAGGCGCTCGTGGAGTGCGACGGCCCGCGCGAGGTCCCGTTGTGGTTGTAGGCCGCGTAGCCGTTGTTGGCCTGGTTCATCTCGGCCAGGAAGCGCACGTAGGTCGGCTTGCCGTACTCGGCGATCCGCCGGTTGGTGCGGACGAGGTAGCCGTCCCCCTCGCCGTTGGCGATCTCGCGCGGCGTGAAGGCCTCCGGCGTGCCGTAGCCGTCCTGCGTGGAGATGTGGAGCATCAGCCGCGACTGCGCCCGGTCGACGGCCTCGTAGATGTACTCGACCGGCCCGTTCCAGCGCGTGAAGAAGCCGAACACCGACGGGTGCTTGCCGACCTGCTCGGCGAACGGCCCGACCGTCTTGGAGCCGGTCACCCCCGAGTAGACCTTGCTCTTGGGCGGCAGCAGCTTGGCGGCGGACGCGCTCGCGGGCACGAGCAGCACCAGCGCGAGGACCGCGACGACGAGTCGGGGCATGGCGCGACTGTAGTTTGCGGCGGGTGGAGCTGTCACCCCAGGAGCGGGCGCCCGGCGACCGGCCCTTCGTCTACGTGAACATGATCTCCACCGTCGACGGGCACGCGGCGCGCGACGGGCGCAGCGCGACGCTCGGCGACGACGCCGACCTCCAGCAGCTCCTCGACCTGCGCACGGCCGCGGACGCCGTCCTGATCGGGACCGGCACGCTGCGGGCCGAGGGCTACGACCGGCTCGTGCGGAGCCCCGAGCGCCGCGCGCGGCGCGTCGCCGCCGGCCTGGCCGAGGACCCGCTCGCGGTGATCCTCACGCGCCGCTTCGACGTGCCCTGGGACGCCGGGCTGTTCCAGGCGCCGGACCAGCCGGTGCTCGTCTACACCGACACGGAGGCGGGCGAGCCGCCGGACGTGCCGGCCCCGGTCGAGGTGGTGCGCCTCGAGGTCCCCGGGCTGACCGGGATGCTCGCCGACCTGCGCGCCCGGGGCGTCCGGGCGCTGCTCTCCGAAGGCGGGCCCACCATGCACGGCGCCCTCCACGAAGCCGGTGTCGTGGACGAGCTGTTCCTCACCATCGCCCCGCTCATCACCGGCGACGAGGCCGAGCCGGCCATCGTGGCGGGCGGCCGCCTGCCCGAGCTCGTCGAGCTGGAGCTCGTCTCCGTCCGGCAGGTGGGCTCGGAGCTCTTCCTCCGCTACGGTGCGCGCCCATGAAGATCGAGGGAGCCAGCGCGCTGGTGGCCGGCGGCGCCTCCGGCCTCGGTGCCGCGACGGCGCGGCGCCTGCGCGCCGCCGGGGCGGAGGTCACGATCGCCGACCTCAACGCGGAGAAGGGCGAGGCGCTGGCGGGCGAGCTGGACGGGCGCTTCGTGCGGTGCGACGTGACCGACGCCGAGCAGGTCGAGGCCGCCGTGGCCGCGGCCGGGCCGCTGCGCATCTCGGTCTGCTGCGCCGGGATCGGCTGGGCGGAGAAGACCGCCGGCAAGCGCGGGCCGCACTCGTTCGACCCGTTCGAGACCGTCGTGCGCGTGAACCTGATCGGCACCTTCAACGTCCTGCGGCTCGCCGCCGCGGCGATGCTGGCCAACGAGCCCGACGGCGAGGGCGAGCGCGGCGTGTGCGTCAACACCGCCTCGATCGCCGCCTACGACGGCCAGATCGGCCAGATCGCCTACTCGGCGTCCAAGGGCGGGATCGTGGGCATGACGCTGCCCGCCGCGCGCGACCTCGCGCAGTCCGGCATCCGGGTGGTCACGATCGCGCCCGGCCTCTTCGACACGCCGCTGCTCGCCGGCCTCCCCGAGGAGGCGCGCAAGGCGCTGGGCGACCAGGTGCCGCACCCGCATCGCCTCGGCGTCCCGGACGAGTACGGCGCCCTCGCCGTCCACATCGTGGAGAACCCGATGCTGAACGGCGAGGTCATCCGGCTCGACGGCGCGCTCAGGATGCCACCGCGCTGATCATGTCCCGGGCCGCGCCGCCCGGGGCGAACATCGGCAGGCAGTCGGCGTCGCGCTCGATCCGCACGCGCAGCAGCGCCGGGCCGGGCTCGGCCAGCGTCCCCGCGATCGCGCTCTCGACGTCGCCGTCCGCGTCCACGTCGCGGCCCGCGACCCCGAACGCGCGGGCCAGCGCCGGCCAGTCCGGCGTGGCGCCCAGGTCGACGTGGCTGCGCCGCCCGCCCCAGAACATGTCCTGCTGCTGGCGGACCATCCCGAGCGAGCCGTTGTCGAGCATCACGACCTTGACCGCGAGCCCCTCGTGGGAGGCCGTGGCCAGCTCCTGCACGTTGAGCAGCAGCGAGCCCTCGCCGGTCACGCACACGACCGTCGCGCCCGGGCGGGCGACCTTGGCCCCGATCGCGGCCGGCAGGCCGAAGCCCATCGTCCCGAGCCCGCCCGAGGTGATCCAGCGGCGGGGCTTGTCGAACCTCAGGCGGTTGGCCGCCCACATCTGATGCTGGCCGACGTCGGTGGTGACGATCGCGTCCGCGTCGAGCGCGTCGTCGAGCGCGTCGAGCGCCGCCTCGGCGCCGTTGCGCGGAGCACGATCGGCCCGCCAGCCGTCGATCCGCGCCCACCACTCGTCGAGCCGCCCCGGGTCGCCCTCGTAGTCGGCGGCGATCCCCGCCAGCGCCTGCCGCGCGCAGCCGACGATCGGCACGTGCGCGGCCACGTTCTTGTCGATCTCCGTCGGGTCGACGTCGATGTGCACGATCTTGGCGCGGGGGGCGAACTCGCCGACGTCGCCGGTCACCCGGTCGTCGAACCGCGCCCCGATCGCCACGATCAGGTCGGCCTCGTCCATCGCCCAGTTGGCGGCGCACGTGCCGTGCATCCCGAGCATGCCGAGCCACTGCGGGTCGCTCGCCGGGAACGTCCCCAGCGCCATCAGCGTCGTGGTCACCGGCGCGCCCGTGCGATGGGCGAGCGCGGCCAGCTCGACCGCCGCCTCGGCGTGGACGACGCCGCCGCCCGCGTAGAGCACCGGGCGCCGCGCGGCGGCGAGCGCCCGCGCGGCGAGCCGGACCTGCTTGCCGTTCGGCTTCGCCCGCGGCTTGTAGCCGGGCAGCTGCGGAGCGTGGACGCGCCCGCGCGCGGGCGCCTTGGCGACGTCGACGGGCACGTCCACGAGCACGGGCCCGGGGCGGCCGGCGCGGGCGAGGTGCAGCGCGTCGGCGATCGCCTGCGCGACGTCGTCGGGGCGCTCGACGGCGAACGAGTGCTTGACGATCGGCGCCGTGATCCCGATCACGTCCGCCTCCTGGAAGGCGTTCGTGCCCCGGAGTGCGGTCCGCACCTGGCCGGTGACGAACAGCGTCGGGGTCGAGTCCATCTGGGCGTCGGCGATCGGCGTGACGAGGTTCGTCGCGCCGGGTCCGCTGGTGGCGAAGGCGACGCCGACGCGCCCGGTCGCCCGGGCGTAGCCCTCGGCGGCGTGGCCCGCGCCGGCCTCGTGGCGCATCAGGACGTGGCGGATGCCGGAGTCCAGCATCGCGTCGTAGAGGGGCAGGCTCGCGCCGCCGGGCATGCCGAAGACGGTGTCGACCCCGCCGCGCTCGAGCGCGGCGATCAGGGCGTCTGCGCCGCGCATGGCAACGGGTGAGGATCGCGGAGGGGAAGGGCGGTGATGAGTACGAGCATGGGAAGGCCTTTCGGTCTCGAGAGGAGCTGCGGAGGTGGAAGCCGAGGAGGCTCGGCTAGCCGGCTACTCGCACGCCGACGAGAGCGCCCTCGGCGCTCGTAAGTCGGTCGGCGTGGTTAGCGGCCACGCCCCAACGATTGCACGAACCGCGGTGCGATGCCAAATCCGGGAGCGGTCATCGCCCGGCGCGTAACCCCGGCTGGGTGGGGGAGCTGGGGGTGCTTTTCTGCAAGTTCCGGGACCGGCGGGCGGCGAGCTTGCAGTTGCGCACCGTATAGGTGCGTTTCTGCAAGCTCCGTTCGCCGCGCCGCCGAACCTTGCAGTTGCGCACCGCGCGCGCGGTCATCGCCCGGCGCGTAACCCCGGCTGGGTAGGGAAGCTGGCGACCTTCGCGCGAGGGGTGCATTTCGTCGACCGCGCGACCGCGCGAGCGGCCCCGTTGACGTTGCGCGCCACATAGAGGTGCGCAACGTCAACCGCGCCCCCCGATCCGGCGCACGGTTGACGAAATGCACCCTCACCGCGGCCGACGGCCCACCACCTCCCTACCCAGCCGCAGTTGCCGTTGCCCACGCGTAGAATCTCAGTGGCGCAGACTGAGATCGCACGCTAGACTTACTCACGATGCGTAAGCACCTACAGGAAGTGAAGCTTTAGATGACCTCGTTGATTCTCGTCCCGATGGACGACACCGTGGTCTTCCCCACCATGGACGTCACGCTTCCCGTTGACGTTGGTGACGAGGATCGCGTCCTCCTGATTCCGCGGCACGACAAGGAGTTCGCCAAGGTCGGCACGATCGCCGAGGTGACCGACACCGTCCGCCTGCCCGGCGGCGCGCGTGCCGTCCAGCTCTCCGGCGTCGCCCGCGGCGTCGCCGGCGCGGCCCACACCGATCACGCCGGCCGCCTCCGCGTCGAGGTGACCGAGTCGACCGACGACATCCCCGTCGACGGCCGCACGCGCGATCTCGAGCGCGAGTACCGCGCCCTGGTCGAGGAGATCCTCGAGCTGCGCGGCGTGGACGACCGCGTCGGCGCCTGGCTGCGCGCCATCGGCGAGCCCGGCCCGCTGGCCGACACGATCGGCTACGCCCCCGACATCTCCTTCGAGGAGAAGGTCAACGTCCTCGAGACCCTCGACGTGACCGAGCGGCTCGAGCTCGCCGTCCGCCTCCAGCGCGAGCGGCTCACCGAGCTCCAGCTCCGCCGCAAGATCCGCGAGGACGTCCGCGAGGGCGCCGACAAGCAGCAGCGCGAGTACTTCCTGCGCAAGCAGATGGAGTCGATCCAGCGCGAGCTGGGCGAGGACTCCGGCTCAGTCGTCGAGGAGTACCGCACCAAGATCGCCGAGGCCGGCATGCCGGAGGCGGTCGAGGAGCAGGCCACCAAGGAGCTCGGCCGGCTCGAGCGCATGGGCGAGCAGTCCGGCGAGGCGTCGATGATCCGGTCCTACCTGGACTGGCTGATCGCCGTGCCGTGGAAGGACCGCTCCGAGGAGCTGCTCGACCCGATCCACGCCCGTGAGGTGCTCGACGCCGACCACGCCGGCCTCGAGGACGTCAAGGACCGCATCGTCGAGTACCTGGCGGTCAAGAAGCTCCGCGTCGAGCGGGAGATCGCCGACGACAAGCGCTCCGGCGCCATCCTCACGCTGATCGGCCCGCCCGGCACCGGCAAGACGAGCATCGGCGAGTCGATCGCCCGCGCCACCGGACGCGAGTTCGTCCGCATGTCGCTGGGCGGCGTCCGCGACGAGGCGGAGATCCGCGGCCACCGCCGCACGTACATCGGCGCCCTCCCGGGCCGCCTGGTGCGCGCGCTGCGCGACGCTGGGACCATGAACCCCGTGATCATGCTCGACGAGGTCGACAAGGTCGGCGCCGACTGGCGCGGAGACCCCAGCGCGGCCCTGCTCGAGGTGCTCGACCCGGCCCAGAACCACTCGTTCCGCGACCACTACCTCGACGTCGAGCTCGACCTCTCCGAGGTCATGTTCATCGCCACGGCCAACGTGGCGGAGACCATCCCCGGCCCGCTCCTGGACCGGATGGAGGTCATCCGCTTCGACGGCTACACGGTGGCCGAGAAGACCGCGATCGCCCGCGACTACCTGTGGCCCCGCCAGCGGGAGCGCAACGGCCTGCGCGAGGACGAGGTCAGCATCAGCGACGAGCTGCTGGGCACCGTCGTGAGCGAGTACACCCGCGAGGCGGGCGTCCGCCAGCTCGAGCGCTCGCTCGGGACGATCCTGCGCAAGACCGCGACGAAGGTCGCGAGCGGCGCCGACACGCCCCTCGCGATCGACCTCGACGCGATCCGGGACGCCCTGGGCCGCCAGAAGGTCTTCCAGGAGGCGGCGCTCCGCACCGCCGTGCCCGGCGTGGCCACCGGCCTGTCGGTCACCGGCGCGGGCGGCGACGTGCTGTTCATCGAGGCGACCTCGATGGAGGGCAAGGAGAACCTGGTGCTCACCGGGCAGCTGGGCGACGTCATGAAGGAGTCGGCGCGGATCGCGCTCTCCTACGTGCGCGGCCACGCGACCGAGCTGGGCATCGACTCCGCCGCGTTCCACGACCGCCAGTTCCACGTCCACGTCCCCGCGGGAGCGATCCCCAAGGACGGCCCGAGCGCCGGCATCACCATGACCACGGCGCTGGCGTCGCTGCTCTCCGGCCGACCGATCAAGCACACGATCGGCATGACCGGCGAGGTCACGCTGCAGGGCCGCGTGCTCCCGATCGGCGGGCTCAAGCAGAAGGTGCTGGCCGCCCACGCGGCCGGGCTGACCGACGTGATCCTGCCCGAGCGCAACCGCGGCGACCTCGACGACGTGCCCGAGGACGTCCGCGAAGCCATGACGTTCCACCCGGTGATGAGCATCGGCGAGGTGCTCGACATCGCGCTGGAGCCGGCACGCACCGAGGCCGTAGCTTGACGCGCCGCATCGCCGCCCTGTTCCGCCCCTACAAGGGGCGGCTGGCGGCGGTGCTCGGCCTCATCGTCGTCTCGGCGGGACTGGGGATCGTCTCCCCGTTCCTGCTGCGCGACGTCCTCGACGTCGCGATCCCGGAGAACGACGACCGCCTGCTCGCGCTGCTGGTGGCGGGGATGATCGCCATCTCCGTCGCCACCGGCGTGCTCGGCGTCGGCCAGACCTGGCTGTCCAACGTGGTCGGCCAGAAGGTCATGCACGACCTGCGGGCCAAGGTCTACCGGCACCTGCAGCGGCTGAGCCTCGCGTTCTTCACGCGCACCCGCACGGGGGAGATCCAGTCGCGGATCGCCAACGACATCGGCGGCGTGCAGAGCGTCGTCACGAGCACCGCGACCTCGATCGTCTCCAACGTGACGACGGTGATCGCGACCGTGTTCGCGATGGTGCTGCTGGACTGGCGGCTCGCGCTCTTCTCGCTCGCCCTGACCCCCTTCTTCGTGCTGCTGGCCCGCCGCGTCGGCAATCAGCGCAAGCGGATCGCCGCGACCCGGCAGGGCGCGATGGCCGACATCTCCTCGCTGGTCCAGGAGTCGCTCTCGGTGAGCGGGATCCTGCTCGGCAAGACGATGGGCCGCGGCGACGAGCTGGCCGATCGCTTCGAGCGCGAGTCCGGCCGGCTGGCGGACCTCGAGGTGCGCTCGCGGATGGCCGGCCGCTGGGTGATGGCCTCGATCCAGACGTCGTTCGCGGTCATGCCCGCCCTCGTCTACCTGTTCGCCGGGCTGGCGCCGGGCGCCGTCACGATCGGCACCCTGGTCGCGTTCACGACGCTGCAGACGCGCCTCTTCTGGCCGATCCAGTCGCTGCTCAACGTGGCGGTCGACATCCAGACCTCGATGGCGCTGTTCGAGCGCGTGTTCGAGTACCTCGACCTTCCCGTCGACCTGCGCGAGGGGCGGCATTCCGCCGGCGACGTGCGCGGTGAGGTGCGCCTCGAGGACGTGTGGTTCCGCTACGACGAAGAGTGGACCCTGCGCGGCGTCTCGCTCGACGTGCCGGCGGGCACGAAGCTCGCCCTGGTCGGCGAGACCGGCTCGGGCAAGACCACGATCGGCTACCTCGCGGCGCGGCTCTACGACCCCGAGCGCGGGACCATCCGCCTCGACGGCACCGACCTGCGCGACCTGCGCTTCGGCTCGCTGGCGGACGCGATCGGCGTCGTCTCGCAGGAGACCTACCTCTTCCACGCGTCCGTGCGCGAGAACCTGCGCTTCGCCAAGCCGGAGGCGACCGACGAGGAGATCGAGGGGGCGGCCCGCGCGGCGCAGATCCACGACACCATCGCGGCGCTGCCCGAGGGCTACGACACCGTCGTCGGCGAGCGCGGCTTCCGCTTCTCCGGCGGTGAGCGGCAGCGGATCGCCATCGCCCGCACGATCCTGCGCAACCCGCCCGTGCTCGTGCTCGACGAGGCGACCAGCGCGCTCGACGTGCAGACCGAGCGCGCGGTCGGCGAGGCGCTCGAGCGGCTCGAGGAGGGCCGCACGACGATCGTCATCGCGCACCGGCTCTCGACGGTGCGCGAGGCCGACCAGATCGCGGTCCTGGACGGCGGCGCGGTCGTGGAGCGCGGTACGCACGAGGAGCTGCTGGCCGCGGGCGGCCGCTACACCGAGCTCGTGTCGCGGGACGGCGGACTCGAACTTCCGTCGAGAGACCTGTTGTCATCCGCCTGACTTCCTACGCTGGGTCGTAGTGAAGCGGCGCCGCCGTCCATCGTTCGCGAGCGCAATCGCGCTGCTCGCGTTGTTCATCGCCCTCGGCGGCCCCGCCGAGGCCGCCAGGCTGCTCGGAAAGGGCGACGTCGGCTCCCGCGAGGTGAAGGACCGCTCGCTCCAGGTGCGCGACCTCAACCGGCGCGCCGTGCGCGAGCTGACCGCGACGCGCAACAACTCGATCACCGAGGCCAAGCTCACCAACGGGTCGGTGACGCCCGGCAAGCTCGCCCCGGGCTCGGTCGGGTCCGCGGCGCTGGCCGACAACTCCGTCACCGCGACGGACCTCATGAACAACTCGATCACCGGCGGGCAGATCGCCGACGGCCAGCTCGGGGCGCAGGACATCGCGCGCTTCTACGGCCGCTTCCGCATCCAGATACCGCAGGTGAACCCCGGCCAGTGCTGGTCGGGCGAGCCTGCCGGCCTGCCACCGGAGCTGGTCGGCGCGGACATCTCGCAGGACCTCGTGCTCGTCACGCCCGACGCGCGCTGGCCGGAGGACCGCCTCGCCTTCACGGTCCGCAACTCGTCGCTGACGAGCCGCTTCGTGCTCGCCGGCTGCAACCGCACCGCGGGAACCGTGGCGGCCTTCGAGGTCGGCTTCCGCTACGTGGTCATCGACCTGCCGTAGCCCGCCGCTCGCGGTAGCGCTGCATCTTCAGCCGGCCGCCGCACTCGTCCATCGAGCACCAGCGGCGGCTGTGGTTGCGGCTGGCGTCGATGAACAGCCACGGGCAGACGTCGCACACCTTCAGCCGGTCGAGCGGGCCGTGGCGCAGCAGGTCGACGGCGGCGGTGGCGCACGGCCAGACGGCGCGCATCGGGTCGTCGCCGTCCCACGCGTAGGCGTACGAGCCGGGCCGCAGCCGCGCGTGGGCGGCCGCATCGGCGCCTGCCGCGGCGAGCGCGTCGAGCGCCTCGCGCGGCGGCTCGCCGCCGGTGGCGAGCGGGTGGAAGACGGCGAAGACCGCGGTCCGCAGGTCCCGGGCGGCCGCGAGCGCGCGATCCGAGCGCCGGACCGGCGCGTCGATCACGCCGGCCTTCAAGGCCCAGGCGACGAGCTCGTCCGCGTCCACGAGCGTCTCGGGCGTGCCGGCGCCCTCGAGCGTGTTGGCCAGGTCGAGCGCGAGGTCGCCGCCGACGAGCTTCAGGTCCGTGGCACGTTTCGTTACCACCTAAGTCAGTTTACACCGGTAACGGATCGGCAAACCCTCCAGGAGCGATGCTCCTCGTCCTCCTCTGCGGCGCCCAGTTCCTCGTCGTGCTCGACGCGACGATCGTGGCGATCGCGCTGCCGGACATCCGGGCGTCGCTCGGGTTCTCGGAGGCGGGCCTGCAATGGGTGCTGAGCGCCTACACGCTCGCGTTCGGCGGGCTGCTGGTCGTGGCGGGTCGCGCGGGCGACCTCGCCGGCCGCCGGCGGATGTTCGCGGGCGGCGTCGCCGCGTTCGGCGTGGCATCGCTGGCGTGCGGGCTGGCGCCGTCCGCCGGCGCGCTCGTCGCCGCGCGGGCGGTGCAGGGCGCCGCGGCGGCCGCGCTCACCCCGGCCGCGCTCGCCATCCTCACCACCGCGCCGATCGACCGCGGCCGCGCCGTCGGCTGGTGGACCGCGGCCGCGGCCGGCGGCGGCGCGTCCGGATGGGTGCTCGGCGGCGTGCTCGTCGAGGCGTTCGGATGGACCGCCGTGTTCCTCGTCAACGTGCCGCTGTGCGCGGTCGGCGCCGCGCTCGTGCCGCGGTTCGTGCCCGCGGCGGCCGCCGCCGGGACCGGGCGCCTCGACCTCGCGGGCGCGGTCGCGGTGACCGCCGGCATGAGCCTGCTCGTGCTCGGGCTCGAGAGCGGGACGATCGCGGCGCTGCTCGCGGCGGCGGTCGCGTTGGCCGCGTTCGCGGCGATCGAGCGGCGGGCGGCCGATCCGATCCTCCCGCCGTGGACGCTGCGGCGCCCGGCGTTCGCCTCCGCGAGCGGCGCGGCGCTCGCGCTCACCGCCGCCACCACGCCGGCGATGTTCCTCACCGTCCTCTACATGCAGGAGGAGCTCGGCCGCTCCGCGCTGGAGGCCGGGCTCGCCTGCGCGCCGTTCAACCTCGCCGTGATCGCCGGGTCGCTCGCGGCGCCGCGCTGGCGGCCGCGGATCGCGATGCCCGCCGGCCTCGTCACCGTGGCCGCCGGCGCGGCGGCGCTGATCGTCTCGCTCGCGCCGGGCTTCCTGCTCATGGGCGCGGGGCTCGGCGTGGCGGCCGTCGCGTCGACCGCGTCCGGCACCGCCGCGCTCGGCGAGGACGACCAGGGCATCGCCTCGGGCGTCCTCAACGCCGGAGCGCAGCTCGGCACGGCGCTCGGCCTCGCCGTGGTCATCGCGTTCGCGACCGCGACGAGCCGTCCCGCGGGCCTCGTCGCCGCCGCCGGGATCGCGCTGACCGCCGCGGTCGCGGTAACGCGCGGCCGCGTCGCGTGACCGAGCTCGTATGACACACACGCCGACGCACCGCGCGGGACGCCGCGAATGGGCCGGTCTCGCCGTGCTCGCACTGCCGTGCCTGCTGGTCGCGATGGACCTCACGGTCCTGTACCTGGCCGTCCCCGCGCTGTCGCAGGACCTGCGGCCCACGAGCTCGCAGCTGCTGTGGATCACCGACGCCTACGGCTTCCTGATCGCCGGCGCGCTGGTGACGATGGGGACGCTCGGCGACCGCGTCGGGCGCCGCCGGCTGCTGCTGGCCGGAGCCGCGGCGTTCGGCGGGGCGTCGGTGCTGGCGGCGTTCTCGACCAGCGCGGAGATGCTGATCGCGGCCCGCGCGCTGCTCGGGCTGGCGGGCGCGACCCTGATGCCCTCGACGCTGTCGCTCATCCGCACGCTGTTCGCCGACCCCGGCCAGCGGACCACCGCGATCGGCGTCTGGGCGACGAGCCTGTCGGCCGGCGCGGCCATCGGCCCGTTGCTCGGCGGCGTGCTCCTCGAGCGCTTCGACTGGGGCTCCGTGTTCCTCCTCAACGTGCCGGTGATGGCGCTCCTGCTCGTGCTCGGCCCGCGGCTGCTGCCGGAGTCGCGCGACCCCGACCCCGGCCGCTTCGACCTCGCGAGCGCCGCGCTCTCGCTCGCGTCCGTGCTGGCCGTGGTCTACGGGATCAAGCGGCTCGCCGAGTCGGGCCTCTCGCCCCGCGGCGCTGCTCGCGATGGCGGCCGGCGTGGCGGTCGGGGTCGCGTTCGCTCGCCGCCGAACGGGCTCGCCCTCTTCGCGATCCTCGGCATCGAGCTGTTCATCGCGCAGTACCTGCAGCTCGTGCTCGGGCTCGGGCCGCTCGAGGCCGGGCTGTGGACGCTCCCGGCGGCCGGCGGCTTCATCGCCGGCTCGATGCTGGCGCCGGTGCTCGCCCGGCGGATCCGGCCCGGGACGTTGGTGGCCGGCGGCCTGGCCGTGGCGGCCGCCGGCTGCGCGCTGCTCACGCTGGCCGGCGACGGGCTCGCGAGCGTCGTCGTCGCCCACGTCGTGCTCTCGATCGGGCTCGGGCCCGTCGTGACCCTCTCGACGGACCTCGTCGTGAGCGCCGCGCCCGAGGAGCGGGCCGGCGCGGCGGCGGCCATCTCGGAGACCGGCTCGGAGCTCGGCGGCGCGCTCGGGATCGCGCTGCTCGGGAGCCTCGGGACCGCCGTCTACCGGAGCGAGCTGACCGGGGCGCCGCCGCTGGGCAGCGTGCCCGACGGCCTGCTCGAAGCAGCCGGCGACGCCTTCACGTCCGGCGTGCAGGCCGTCGGCCTCGCCACCGCCGCCATCCTGCTGGCGATGGCGGCCGTCGCGGCTACACGATTGTCGCCACGGTCCCGCCGTCGGCCGACCATGCAGCTCCCGTGACGGTGGACGCCGCCTCCGAGCACAGGAACGCGATCACGGTGGCGATCTCGCGCGGCTCGGCGAACCGGCCGAGCGCGGAGCGGCCGGCCTGGACCTCGATCGCCTCCTCGCCGGACGAGAGCCCCTTGAGCGCCGCGAGCTGGTCCCCGAGCCCGCCCTCGTCGGTCCAGAGCGGCGACGCGACCGGGCCGGGCGCCACCGCGTTCACGAGCACGCCGCGCGACGCGTACGCGTCGGCGTAGACGCGGTTGAGCGAGAGCTGCGCGGCCTTGGTGACGGAGTACGCCGCGCTCAGGGTCGACGACGGCCGCTTGGCGGACGACGACGAGACGTTGACGATCCGCCCCCACCCGCGCTCGGCCATCCCGGGCGCGAAGGCCCGCATCAACCGCATCGAGGCCATGACGTGGAGCTCCCACTGCTCGTACCACTCCTCGTCGGGGACGTCGGCCAGCGCGCGGATGGTGCTCGTCCCGGCGTTGTTGACGAGGATGTCGACGGGGCCTGGAGCGCGCTCGGCGATCCGCTCGGCGGCGTCGGGAGCGGTGACGTCGATGCCGTCGCCGCGCGAGACGGGCACGACCGCGGCGCCCTCGGCCTCGAGCAGCTCGACCGTCGCGGCCCCGATCCCGCGGCTCGACCCCGTGACCACCGCCACCCGCCCGCGGATGCCCAGATCCATGCCCCGACTCTAGTACCGGCGCGCCGCGCGCTCGGCCGAGGCGCCGTAGCCGCCGCCGAACAGCACCGCGTGCACGAGCAGCGGGAAGAGCTGCCACAGCGCGACCCGGTCCTCGTGGCCCGCGGCGAGCGGCGCGACGTCCTCGTACGCGGCCAGCATGCGCGGCCCGGGCGCGCCGAAGAGCCGCAGCATCGCCAGGTCGACCTCGCGATGGCCGCCGTACGCCACCGGGTCTATGGCGTACGGGCGACCGCCGCTCCACAGCACGTTGCCGCTCCACAGATCGCCGTGCAGGCGCGCGGGCGGCTCCGGCGGCCCGGCCAGCTCGCTCATCCGGTCGCAGACCGACTCGATCGCCGCCACGCCGGACGGCGCGAGCGCCCCGCGGTCGCGTGCCGGGGCGAGCAGCGGGCGCAGCCGGCGGTCCGCGTAGAACGACGCCCAGTCCGGCGACGGCTCGTTGGGCAGCGAGAGCGCGCCGATCCGCGCCGGACCGCCGGCGCCGAAGCGCTCCGCGCCCGCGGCGTGGATCGTCGCCAGCCCGGCGCCGAGGTCGGCCTCGTCGCCCGCCGGGCCCTCGTCGAGCCACTCGAGCGCGAGCACCACGTCGGACGCGCCCACCACCTCGGGCACGCCGAGCCCGCCGGGCTCGCCGAGCCACCGCAGGCCGGCGGCCTCCGCCGCGTACTCGCCCGGCGGGACTCCGGCGCGCGTCTTGACGAACACGCGGAGGCCGCCGTCGAGCTCGGCCGCGTACGCGTCGTTGATGTCGCCGCCGCCGACGCGCCGCAGCGCGACCACGGCGCGGCCCGTGGCGGAGGCGACGGCGGCCTCGAGGCTCACACGCGGTCGGCGGAGCGCAGCTCGTCGAGCAGCCCGCGGCACGCGGCCTCGACGAGGTCCAGCACCGTCTCGAAACCGCGGTCGCCGCCGTAGTACGGGTCGGGCACGTCGAGGTCGGGCGCGCCCACCGAGGCCGGATCGAACTCGCGCAGGAGCCGGACCTTCTCGGCCCCGTCCTCGTCGGGCGCCTGGGCGATCAGCTCGCGCAGGTTCGCGCGGTCCATGGCGATCAGGAGGTCGAACTTGCGGAAGTCGGCCGCCTTGACCTGCCGCGCCGCGCCCTCGAGCGTCACGCCGCGGCGGCGCGCCGCGAGCGTGGCCCGCTCGTCCGGCGGCTCGCCGGCGTGCCAGCCGCCCGTCCCCGCGCTCTCGACCTCGATGCCGCTCAGCCCGGCGTCGGCGATCAGGCGGCGCATCACACCCTCGGCCGTCGGGGAGCGGCAGATGTTGCCCATGCATACAAACAGGATCCGCATCGCCGGAGAGGCTAGCCGTTGCGGACTAGTGTGGGCATGGCCGCGAAGGAGGCTGACATGGAACGCGCGACGATCGCCGAGATCGAGCTCGAGTACGCGGAGCGTGGAGCGGGAGAGGCAGTCGTGCTCCTGCACGCCGGCCTCTGCGCGAGCTGGTTCGAGCCGTTGCTCGACGAGCCGGCGCTGGACGGGCTCCGGCTCGTCGTCCCGCACCGTGCCGGCTACGCCGGGAGCACGCACCCGCCGGGACCGGTGAGCCTCGGCGACCACGCGCGGCACTGCCACGGGCTGCTCGACCACCTCGGGATCGAGCGGGCGCACGTCGTCGGCCACTCGTCGAGCGCGAACATCGCCCTGCAGCTCGCGCTCGACGCGCCCGAGGCGGTCGCGTCGCTGACGCTGATGGAGCCGGCGCTGCTGCCCGTGCCGAGCCGTGCGGCCTGGGGCCGGACGGTCGCGGCCCAAGCGGTCGAGCGCTACCGGGCCGGCGACCGCGCGGGCGCCGTCGACGCCTGGATGCGCGGCGTCGCGGGCGACGGCTGGCGCGAGGCGATGGAGTCCCGGCTCCCCGGCGCGTTCGACGAGGCCGTCGCCGCTGCGCCGACCTTCTTCGAGCAGGAGCTCCCCGCCGTCCAGGCGTGGCCGTTCGGCGCGGACGACGCGGGCCGCATCGGCCAGCCCGTGCTCGCGGTGATCGGCGGCCGCAGCCACGAGGTCTCGCCGGTCTGGGAGGAGCGCCAGGCGCTCGTGCTGTCCTGGTTCCCGCAGGCCGAGCCCTTCGTGCTGGAGGGCGCGACGCACCTGCTGCACGTCCAGCACCCGGGCGCCATGGCCCGGGCGCTGGCCGCGTTCGTCTCCCGGAGCTAGTTCAGGCGCTCGACGATCATCGCCTGGCCCATCCCGCCGGCCACGCACATGGTCTCGAGCCCGTAGGTCCCGTCGGTCGCCTTCAGGCCGTTGAGCAGCGTGGTCATGATCCGCGCGCCGGTCATCCCGAACGGGTGGCCGAGGGCGATCGCGCCGCCGAACGGGTTGAGCTTCTCCGGGTCGATCCCGAGGTCCTCGCGGCACGGGACGACCTGCGCGGCGAAGGCCTCGTTGAGCTCGACGATGTCGATGTCCTCGATCTTCATGCCCGCCTGCTCGAGCACGGCCTTGACGGCCGGGATCGGGCCGAGGCCCATGATCTCGGGCCGGATCGCGGTGACCGAGGAGGCGATGATGCGCGCCTTGGGCTCCAGCCCGAGCGCCTCGGCCTTCTCCTCCGACATCACGAGCACGGCCGCCGCGCCGTCGTTGAGCGGGCAGGAGTTGCCGGCCGTGACGGTGCCGTTCTCGGGGTCGAACACCGGCTTGAGCTCGGCGAGCTTCTCCAGCGTCGTGCCCGGCCGCGGGCCGTCGTCGCGCGAGACCTCGCCCACCGGCACGATCTCGGCGTCGAAGTGGCCCGAGTCGCGCGCCGCGACCGCCCGGTCCTGCGACGTCTTGGCCCACTCGTCCTGCGCCTCGCGGCTGACCTTGCAGCGCTTGGCGACGTTCTCGGCCGTCAGGCCCATCGGGATGTAGACGTTGAAGAGCGAGCCCTCGGAGCCGTCGAGCTTCGAGTGCGGATCGTACGGCGCCTGCGCGGGGAAGCGCGACACGGCCTCGACGCCCGCCGCGATGTACTGGTCGCCCTCGCCCGCCTTGATCGCGTGGAAGGCCATGCGGATCGTCTGCAGCGAGGAGGCGCAGAAGCGCTGGACCGTCGTGCCGGGGACGTGATGATCGATCCCGGCCAGCAGCGAAGCGTTGCGGCCGATGTTGTAGCCCGCCTCGCCGAGCTGGAAGCCGCAGCCCATCATCACGTCGACGGTCTCGCCGAAATCGACGCCCGGATTGCGCTCCACCAGCGCCTTCAGCGGCACGGCGGCGAGGTCGTCCGTGCGGACGTCCTTCAACGATCCCTTGGCCGCGCGCCCGATCGGCGTGCGGATGGCGTCGACGATGACGGCTTCAGGCATTCCGGTCTCCGTGTTCGATTGACTCGCGAGTCAATCGTACGAGGGCGCTAGCGGCCGAGGCTCCGCTTGACCGCCGCCCGCGACTTCGCCGTCGTCGCGCCGACCCAGCGGACCCGGCCGCCGCGCACGCCCACGAGGACGGTCCCGCCGCGCGCCCGCCGGCCCCGCACGCCGCCGCCGAACGCGCGCGTCCCCGCGCGCAGCCGGCTGCCCGGCGCCATGCCGAGCGCGCGGTGCCGCGGAGCGGTGCTCGTCACCGCCGTGACCCGGCCGCGGGCGTCGAGGCGCGCGGTCACGCGGCCGCCGCCCGCGGCGCACCATGTCCACGTCCTGCCGGCCCGCCGTCGCGGCTGTCCGGCGCGGCGCAGCAGCGCCTTGGCGCTCGCCCCGAGCCGCACGCGCCCGAGGCCGCGACGGGTGGCGCGCGCCCGGCGCCGCTCGCAGCGCGTCGGCGGCACTCCCGTGGCGCGCTCCCACATCTGGAGGTACGCCTCGGCGCCGCGGCCGAGGTCGTCGACGACGTCCTGGCCGGCGAGCACCCGCAGGTCCTCGACCCAGTCGGGGAACAGGCCGTAGTGGGCCACCCCGTCGACGTTGATGTCGTACACGCGCTGGCCGCTGCGCTGGCGGTCAACCGTGAGACCGTCGAACGAGCGGAACGGATAGGTGACCCCGGTCGCGCCGCCGCGGGGGCCGCCCTGGGAGGCGAAGCCGTTCATGTCCGCGCCCCAGCCGATGCCCCAGTAGAAGCGCGGGTCGCGCTGCTCGCGCGTCTCGCGCCATGCGGCGGCGAACTCCGTCGTGGAGCCGGCCATCGGCGTCACGACGCCGCCGAGCCGGAGGATCCGCGGGATCGCGTCCGGCGTGCTCCAGCTGTGGCTGGACACGAGGCCGGAGTAGCCCCGCCGCTCGACCACGTCGAGCAGCTGCCGCCGGGCGCGCACGCTCAGGTGGTCCGGGTCGATGACCATGCCGCGGTCCATCATCCGGCTCACGAGGTGCTCGCCGAGCGGCGACAGGCCGACCGCGTTGCAGTGCGGCGGCTCGCCGTAGAGCGGCAGCGTCCCCGGCGGGAGCAGCGCATGCAGGAGGTTCCCGGCGAGCTGGTCGCGGTCCGGCACGCCCGGCGCCGTGGGCTGCGCCCGGTCGTGGTTGTGCGCGTCCTCGCACGGGCCCATCTGCCAGAAGCGGCCGGTCTCGAGCCGGTTGCCGACGTTGACGACGACGCCCGTCGTCCCGCTGTCGCCGGCCACGCCGCCGAGCGCGTTGTCGAACTTGTTGACGAGCTCCATGTCGCGCACGCCGAGGTCGTGGACCTCCTTCAGGCGCTGGTCGATCTGCTCGGCGGTGCACTCCGGCCGCCCGTCCTGGACGCCGCAGTCGAAGAGCTTGGAGACCTCGATGCCGAGCACGACGGCGAGCTTGCCCGCGTTGATCTGGCGCCGCGCCTCGTACGGGTCGGTGACGATCCGCAGCCAGCCCTTGCCCGGGCCGCCGCTCTGGGCGTCGACGTAGTCCTGCAGCTCGCGCAGCCGCTTGGCCTGCAGGCGGACGCCGTCCATCTCGTTGCAGGAGTTCTTCTTGAGCGGATAGAGCGTGCAGAGCACCTCGTTGTCGACGAGCAGGTTCACCATCAGCCGCAGCCCGCCGCGCCACGAGCGCTCGAGCCACTTGTAGTAGGTCTGCTCGTGGGTCAGGGAGGCGTGGTGCGGCCAGTCCTTCAGCGTCGGCCAGCCGCGGGTGTCGTGCGTGCCGACCGGGTTGCCGTACGAGAGCACGTTCTCGCCGATCGCGCCGGCGCCCGCCGGCTCGTGGTCGGGGCAGTCGACGAGCGCGCTGGCAACGCCGTACGGGTGCCACGGGCGCCCGCAGTGGACGCGGCCGCCGAGGAACTCGAACGCCATCATGTGCATGTGCGCGTCGAGCAGTCCGCGCACCTCGCCGAACGGCGTGGCGCCGCGCGACGGCTCGCCGCTCACGTTCGTCTCCGCCTCCGGGAAGGCGGCGCAGCCCTCGGCCGGCTCGAAGGCGAAGAGCGTCGCGACGTCGCCGAGCACCAGCCGGCCGTCCCGCACGCCGAGCGCCCTGTCGCCCAGGTGCAGCACGTACGCGCCGTCCGCCACGTCGACGGTCCAGTCGGCCGACTCGCTCGGCGCGGCCTCGCTCTGCACGCGCAGGGGCGAGATCGGCAGCGGGCCGCGGCCGCGGCCCAGGAAGTCGCGGCCGGCGCCGTAGAGCAGGTAGCGGCCGAGCGCGGTCGCCTGGAGGCGGAAGCGCTCGCCCGGGCCGCTCGTCGTCCGGTAGCCGCCGTCGGCCGTCTTCGCGACCTGCGCGCCCGACGCCGTCAGCGCGTAGCAGCCGCCGGCCAGCGCGTACCGGTCCTGGGCCCACGCGGGCGCCGCGAGCAGGACTCCGAGCACCACGCCGAGCACGACCCCTGAGCGGACCACGAACGCGAAGGTACCCGTGCGGGCCGCGTGATGCGCCGGTTTCAGGACGGGCGCGCGCCGAGCTGCCCCACGACGCGGGCGGCGACGGCGCATGCGGCCTCGAGCGCCTCGCGCGGCGCGGCGCCGCCCAGGCGGGCGCTCAGCAGCCCCGCGGCGAAGGCGTCGCCCGCGCCGGTGGTGTCGACCACGTCGACCGGCGGCGCGGGAACGCGGACGTCGCCCCAGCGAGCGCCGGCGGCGCCGAGCTTGACGACCATCCCCTCGCGCTCGCCGAGCACCTCGGCCTCGCGCTCGTTCGGCAGCAGCAGGTCCACCTCCGGGAGCGCGCCGGGGCGCAGCAGCGCCCACGACGACGGGTCGACCGAGACGGTCATTCCCGCCGACCGCGCCCGCTCGATGGCCGCGAGCGCGCTCGCGCGCGGGCCGTCGCGCAGCAGCGCGTACCCGACCACGTGCAGGTGGTCGCCGAGCGGGATCTCTCCCAGCGGGGCGTCGTTGGCGCCCGGGTCGGGCAGCATCGTCCGCTCCCCGCCCGGCTCGACCAGCACGACGCACGTGCCCGTGGACCGCTCGGGATCGACCGCCGCGTGGACGTCCACGCCGCGCAGCTCGGCGATCGCCGCGCGGCCGCGCTCGTCGTCGCCGACGTTGCAGACGAGCTTCACCGGCGTGCCGAGCGCCGCCGCCCACGCCGCGACGTTCGCCCCCGACCCGCCACCTGCCACCCGCACCTCGGCGGGCGTGTCGCTCCCGCGGGCCATCGGCCCGGAGATCCGGGCGATGACGTCGACCATGAGGTCGCCGAGGACGACGAGCGTCATGCCACGGCGGTGGCGATCTGCGCGGCGAGCCTGGCGTTGCCCATGATGAGCCGCACGTTCGCCTCCAGGCTGGCTCCCGCGGTCTCGCGGTGGAACCAGTCGAGCAGGAAGGGCGTGACGTCCTTGCCGCGGATGCCCTCGCTCGCCGCCGCGGCCAGGCCGGTCGTCAGCACGCGATCGTGCAGGTCCGCGTCGAGCGGATGCTCGATCGGGTTGGCGACGACGATCGCGCCGAGGCCGAGCTCGGCGCGCGCGTGCGAGACGTCCGCCACCTCGGCGGGCGTGTCCACGCGCCACGGCACCGGGAAGCCGGAGTCGGCGAGGTAGAAGCCGGGGAAGCGATCGGTCCGGTAGCCGAGCAGCGTGACGCTCAGCGTCTCGAGCCGCTCGAGCGTGGCCTCGACGTCGAGGATCGACTTCACGCCCGCGCACACGAGCGTGATGGGCGTCTGCGCCAGCGTCGTCAGATCGGCCGACTCGTCCCAGCTCTCGCGCGCCTCGCGGTGCACGCCGCCGATGCCGCCGGTCGCGAACATGCCGATCCGCGCGCGCACGGCCAGCGCCGCGGTCGCCGCGACCGTGGTCCCGGCGGTCGCGCGGCGGGCCATGACGACCGGCAGGTCGCGGGCGCTGCACTTGGCCACGTCGTCGCCCAGCGCGACGGCCTCCAGGCCCTCGCGATCGAGCCCGATCCGCACCATCCCCTCGACCACGGCGATGGTCGCGGGCACCGCGCCCTCCTCGCGAACGACCTCTTCGATGGCGCGCGCGATCTCGACGTTCTCGGGCCGCGGCAGCCCATGGGAGATGATCGTGCTCTCGAGCGCCACGACCGGGCGACCGCCCTCGAGCGCATCGGTGATCTCGCGGGTGTAGCGCATGAGGCCGCTCACCGTACAGGTGAGCTGCCCGGTCGGTCTGCACGCATGCCGCCGTAGGGGTATCCCCCATGGTTCGCGCGCGCGGGCGGCCGTAGGTTCTCCCTATGGCCGTCGCTCCCCCGACCTCCCGCATCGCCCGCACGGGCCGCGTCGGCGGGCTGGTCGCCGGCCAGAGCCTGCGCTGGGCCGGCACCCGCGCGGCCAACATGGTCCGCTCGCCCGAGCGCGCCGAGGCGGCCACCGGCGAGCGCGCCGCCGCGCTCGCGCGCGAGCTGGTCGAGCAGCTCGGCCGCATGCGCGGCGCCGCGATGAAGATCGGCCAGGTGCTCTCGACCGTCGACTTCACGGCGATCCCCGAGGGCGAGCGCGAGGCGTTCAAGCAGACGCTCGCGACGCTGCGCGACGACGTGCCGCCCCTCCCCTTCTCCAAGCTCGAGCGGCTCGTCCGCAGCGAGCTCGGCGGCCCGATCCGCGACCACTTCGCCGAGTTCGACGAGGAGGCCTTCGCGGCCGCCTCGATCGGCCAGGTCCACCGCGCCGTAACGCGCGACGGCGAGCGCGTCGCGGTCAAGGTCCAGTACCCGGGCATGGCCGAGGCGGTCGAGATCGACCTGCGCAACCTCGGGCTCGTGCTGCCGCTCGTCAAGCGCCTGGCGCCCGGGCTCGACGTGCGCGCCCTGGCGGCGGAGCTGCGCGAGCGCGTGGCCGAGGAGCTCGACTACGAGATCGAGGCGCAGAACCACCGCAGCGTCGAGCGCGCGTGGCGCGGGCACCCGTTCGCCCACGTGCCCGCCGTGCATACGGAGCTGTCGAGCCGCCGCGTGCTGGTCACCGAGCTGCTCGAGGGCCGGCGCTTCGAGCAGGTCAAGCAGCTCCCCGACGCCGAGCGCGACCGCTTCGGCGAGATCGTCTTCCGCTTCTTCTTCGGGACGCTCAACCACCTCGGCCGCGCGTCCGGCGACCCCCATCCCGGCAACTACCTGCTGCTCGACGACGGCCGGGTCGGCTTCCTCGACTTCGGGCTCATGCGCGTGGTCGAGTCCGGCTACCTGGAGGCCGAGCAGGCGATCGCCGTCGCCGTCGCCGACGGCGACGCCGCGGCCGTCCACCGCGGGATGACCCGGCTCGGCTACCTGCCGGAGCCCTCCGCGTTCGCGCCCGAGCGGCTGCTCGAGCAGTTGCGCGTCGGCGGCGAGTGGTACTTCGAGCCGGGCGAGCGCCGCATCACCCCCGCGTACGTCACCGCGATCATGGACGCGGGCCGCGAGTACCTCGACGAGATCCGCCAGATGACGCTGCCGCCGCAGGCGCTGCTCATCCGGCGGATGGAGTCGCTCGTCTTCTCCACCCTCGGCGAGGTGCGCGCGAGCGGCGACTGGGCCGCGATCGGCGCCGAGTACCACGCGGGTGACGCGCCGAGCACGCCGCTGGGCGAGGCCGATGCGGCCTTCTGGGGCCCGCGGGCCCCGCTGCGCGTCGCCGCCTAGCTTCGAACTTCGGCATTGAGAGAGAGGCGGTGCATTTCTGCAGCCTCTGGTCGCCCACCGAGGCGAAGCTGCAGAAACGCACCGTAGAGGTGCGCAACTGCAGCCTCACCGCGCCGGACGACGGAAAGCTGCAGAAATGCACCCCAGCCTCCCTACCCAGCCGGGGTTGCCGTTCAATTGCGCAACGGATGCCCCGCCGAGGCGCCCGGCCCGGCGAGCGCCTGCACGTGGTGCAGCTCGAGCGCCTTGCCGCAGCGGGTGCAGACGCGGTGCGAGTCGAGCTCGCCGCCGCAGCCGCGATGGACGACGACGGTCGGGGGGCCGCCGTCGGCGGGCTCGTGGCGGTCGCCCCACTGCATGAGCGCGATCAGCGCCGGCCACAGGTCGCGGCCCTTCTCGGTGAGCACGTACTCGTGCCGCGGCGGGCGCTCGGAGTACTGCCGGGTCTCGACGATCCCCTCGTCGACGAGCTTCTCCAGCCGCGCCGAGAGCACGTTCCGGGCGATGCCCAGGTTCGCCTGCAGCTCATCGAAGCGACGAAGGCCGAGGAAGAGGTTGCGGACGATCAGGAGCGTCCAGCGCTCGCCCACGACCTCGAGCGATCGGGCGATCGAGCAGACCTGCGTGTCGTAGTCCGCGCGCAGCATGAGTCGCATGATACAACTTAGTCCTATGACGCAACGCACTCGGTTGACGACGATCGTCCTCTGTCTCGGCGCCTTCATGGGCGGACTCGACCTGTTCATCGTCAACGTCGCCTTCCCCGACCTGGCCCGCGACTTCACCGGGACCGACCTCGGGACGCTCAGCTGGGTGCTCAACGCGTACACGATCGTGTTCGCCGCGCTGCTCGTCCCCGCCGGCCGCTGGGCCGACGCGTTCGGGCGCAAGCGGCTGTTCCTCGGCGGCCTGGCGCTGTTCGTGGCCGCCAGCGCGGCGTGCGCGGCCGCGCCGAGCGTCGAGGCGCTGATCGCGCTGCGGGTGCTCCAGGCGGCCGGCGCGGCGCTGCTGCTGCCGAGCTCGCTCGCGCTGCTGCTCCCGGAGTTCCCGCCCGAGCGGCGCTCGATCGCGGTCGCGATCTGGGCAGCGTCGAGCGCGGTCGCGGCGGCCGCCGGCCCGCCGGTGGGCGGCCTGCTGGTCGGGCTGAGCTGGCACTGGGTCTTCCTCGTCAACGTGCCGGTCGGGATCGTGGCCCTGGTGGTCGGCGCGCGCGTCCTGCGCGAGGCGCACGACCCGTCGACGGCGCGGCCGGACGAGCTCGGCGCCGGGCTGCTGGCGGTGGGCGTCGCGGCGCTCGTCGCCGGGATCGTCCAGGGACCGGAGTGGGGCTGGGCCGACCCGCGGGTGATCGGGGCGTTCACGGCCGCCGCGGTGCTGCTCGGGGTCGTGGCCGCCCGCTGCGCGACCCATCCGGCGCCCGTGGTCGAGCCCGCGCTGCTGCGGATCCGCGCCTTCAGCGTCGCCACCGTCGCGGCGACGGTGTTCTTCGCCGGCTTCGGCGCGATGCTGCTCTCGAGCGTGCTCGTGCTCACGGGCCCGTGGGGCGAGAGCGTGCTGCAGGCGGGCCTGATGATCGCCCCCGGCCCGGCGATGGCCGCGCTGTTCAGCGTGCCCGGCGCGCGGCTGGCGCAGCGGATCGGCATGGCCACGGTCGGCGCGCTCGGCACCGCGCTGTTCGCGGCGGGCGGCGTCTGGTGGCTCACGCAGATGGGCCCGCAGCCGGACTACGTGGGCGCGTTCCTGCCCGGGATGCTGATCGGCGGGGCGGGCGTCGGCCTCGTGATCCCGACGCTCACCGCCGCCGCGGCGGCCGCCCTGCCGCCGGCGCGCTTCGCCACCGGCACGGCGGTGGTGACGATGGCCCGCCAGCTCGGCCTGGCGGTCGGCGTCGCGGTGCTGGTCGCGATCGTCGGGACGCCGGAGACCGTCGGCGACTTCGAGTCCGCCTGGGCGTTCATCCTGGCCACGGCGGTCGCCAGCGGCGTCGCGCTGGCCGGGCTCGGGCGCGTGGCCGCTCCGGTGCCCGCCGTGTCGACGGCCTGAATTTCGCATACGCTCGCGGCCATGAGAGCCGCCGTCCTCGCCCTTGCCCTGCTCCTGCTGGCGCCCGCCGCGGCCTCCGCCAGGACCGTGGACGTGCCGAAGCTGTTCACGGACGTGCTCCCGGAGGTCAAGGACCGAACGGAGGTTCCGGTGCGGCTCCCGCAGCGGTACGTCACCGACGTGGACGAGCTCTTCGCGAGCGGCAGCGGCCGCAAGCGCAGCTACTCGCTCGCGCTCGCCGCGATACCGGACTGCGGCGGCGCCACCGCCTGCTTCGTCGCCGACTTCAGCGCCAGGCGCGGCGAGGACCCGCACTACACGAAGAAGGTCTCGCTGACCGGCGGGCGGACCGGCTACTTCAAGCCGCTCAGCTGCGGTGCGTCCTGCTCGCCGCCGGCGATCGAGTGGCGCCAGGGCGGCGTCCTCTACTGGATCCAGGCCCACGCCGGGACCAAGCGGCAGGAGAAGAAGCGCCTCAAGAAGATGGCCAACTCGGCCATCCGCGGCGGCCCTCGCTAGCGCGCTCAACGTCGCCGAGCGGCCGCCGATCACCTGGTCGGTGCGCCTCATCCTCGCCACGCTCGATCGCCTTCCTCGCCTGCGCCGCTCCCGCCTCCGCCGCCTGGGTCGGCCCGTGCGTGCCCGGCGGCCCGCAGTGCACGTTCTGGACCGGCAAGGCCTCGTTCGTCGCCGACGGCGACACGTTCGACGTCGACATCCACGGCGACGGCACCCGCAAGCCGCGCCGCGTGCGCCTGACCGGCGTCAACGCGATGGAGCTCAGCACGTACAGCCACAAGGCCGCCCTGCGGCAGGGCGACTGCCACGGCGTGGAGGCCACCGAGCGGGTCGAGCAGCTCCTGCGCAAGGGCCGGATGCGCGTGCGGCTCGCCGCGCAGGACCCCGCCAGCCACGCCAGGACGCGCATCCGCCGGCAGGTGTCGGTGAAGATCGGCGGCCGCTGGGTCGACCTGGGCGCGCGGCTGCTCGCCGAGGGCCACGCCCTCTGGCTCTCCAACGGCTACGAGTGGGCGTGGAACGCGTCCTACTCCGCGCTGAGCGAGCAGGCGGCCCGCTCCGGCCTCAACCTCTGGAACCCCGAGGGCTGCGGCTGGGGGCCGCGTCCCGAGGCCCGGCTCTCGCTCATCGTGAACTTCGACGCGCCGCGCAACGACCGCCTCAACGTCAACGGCGAATGGGTGGAGGTCGTCAACAGCTCGGACTTCGACCTCCCGCTCCAGGACTGGTACTTCCGCGACTCCGGGCTGCGGCGCTACACGTTCCAGCCCGGCGCGGTGGTGCCGGCGGGCGGCACCGTCAAGCTGCGCATGGGCTACGGCGCCGACAGCTTCTACGAGGTCTACTGGGGCCTCGACACCCCGCCGTTCGACAACCCGAGCCGCGACGCGCGGGCCACCGGCGACGGCGGCTACCTGTTCGACCCGCGCGGCAACCTGCGGGCCTGGTCGATCTACCACTAACGTGACGCCGGTGGCGACACCGGTGCTGATCGACTGCGACCCCGGGCACGACGACGCGATGGCGCTGCTGCTCGCGCTCGCCAGCCCGGAGCTCGAGCTGCTCGGCGTCAGCACCGTGCACGGCAACCAGACGCTGGACAAGACCACGGCCAACGCGCTGCGGGTGCTGGAGTTCGCCGGCCGCGGCGACGTGCCCGTGGCCAAGGGGACCGACCGGCCGCTCGTGCGCGAGCCGCGCGTCGCCGACCACGTGCACGGCGAGACCGGCCTCGACGGGCCCGACCTGCCGCCGCCCGCGGGCGCCCCTGTGGCCGAGCACGCGGTCGACTTCCTCGCCGCCCGCCTCCGCGAGAGCGACCGCCCGGTCACGCTCATCCCCACCGGCCCGCTCACCAACGTCGCCGTGCTGCTCGCCCGCCACCCGGAGGCGGCGGAGCGGATCGAGCGGATCGTGCTGATGGGCGGCGCGATCGCCGAGGGCAACGTCACGCCCGCCGCCGAGTTCAACATCTGGGTCGACCCCGAGGCGGCCGCGCGCGTGTTCGCGAGCGGGCTCGACGTGACGATGGTCGGGCTCGACGTCACGCACCGCGCGCTGATGACGCCCGACCACGCCGAGGCGCTCCGAGCGGCCGGCCGGGTGGGCGCGATGGTGGCCGAGCTGTGGGCCTTCTACCACCGCTTCCACGCGCGGGTCTACGACTTCCCGGGGACGCCGGTGCACGACGCGCTGGCCGTCGCCCACGTCATCCGCGACGACCTCCTGCGGACCGAGCGCCGCAACGTCGAGATCGACTGCGCGTCCGAGCTCTGCCGCGGGCGCACGGTGGTCGACCTGTGGCAGATCAGCGGGCGGGAGCCGAACGCGCACGTCGGCGTCGAGGTCGACGGCCCGGCGTTCCTCGACCTGCTGGTCGAGCGGATCTCCCGCCTGGGCTGAGCGCGAATCAGCCCCAGGGCTGATGGCAGGGGGCCGCGGCGGCCGCAGCATGCCGGGCATGACCTCCCCACTCACCCGCATCTTCGCCGCGGTCCTCGCCCTCGACGTGCTCGGCCTCGCGGTCACCCTGGCCGCGGGCGACGAGGACCTCGTCCACGCGCTCGTGATCGGCACGCCGATCAGCGCGCCGTTCACGTTCGTCGCGGTCCAGGCCCTGATCGTCCTCGCCGCCACCCGCCATCGCGCCGCCGCCGGCGTGCTCGCCGCGCTGTGCCTCGTCAGCGTCGTCTCCGGCGCCTCCGACGGCTCGTACGCGGCCGACCTGTCCGCCGCCGAGCGCGTCCTCCAGCTCAGCCTCGTCGCCACGACCGCCGCGCTCGGCGCCGCCGCGATCCGCGCGGCGGTCCGCCCGCGCGCCCTGGTCGTCGGTTAGGTTCGGCGCGATGGCGCCGCTCGCCTCGCTCCGCCGGTCCGTCGCGGCCTCGCCGCGGCGGACCGACGCCGTGGTCGCGGCGCTCCTGGCGGCGGTCTCGCTCGCGCAGGTCCTGGCCTTCCCGATCGCCCCGCGGGGTCTCGGCGTGGCCATCGCGCTGGTCAGCACGGTGCCGGTCGCCTTCCGCCGGCCGCACCCCGTGGCGGCGGTGATCGTCGGCCTCTCGCCGTGGGCGATCCCGACCGACGGCTACCTCGTCGTCGGCTACGTCGCGGCCTTCCTGCTCTTCTACACGCTCGCCGTCGAGGTCGACGACCTGCGCGTCGTGGTCGCCGTCGCGGTGTTCGCGCTCGCGCTGTCCGTCGCCACGCTGATCCAGAACGACGAGGGGATCGGCGAGTACCTCAGCTCGCTGCTCGCCGTCGTCGCGCCGGCCGCCGTCGGGCGGCTCGTCCGGCGCGAGCGCGCCCAGTCGCGCCGGATGGCCGTCGCCGAGGAGCGAGCGCGGATCGCGCGCGAGCTGCACGACGTGGTGGCCCACGGCGTGAGCGTGATCGCCGTGCAGGCCGACGCCGCCGAGGCGGCCCTCGAGCACGACCCGGCGCGGGCGGGCGAGCCGCTGCGGACGATCCGGGGCTCGGCCCAGGACGCGCTGGGCGAGATGCGCCGCATGCTCGGCGTGCTGCGCGCCGGCGACGAGGGCTCCGACCACGGCCCGCAGCCCGGCCTCGCGCAGCTCCCGGTGCTGCTCGAGCACGCACAGGCGGCCGGGCTCCCGGTCGAGCTGCAGGTCGAGGGCGAGCCGGTCGGCCTCCCGGCCTCGCTCGACCTCACGGCGTACCGGATCGTCCAGGAGGCGCTCACCAACGTCCGCAAGCACGCGCCCGGCGCGCCGACGTCCGTACGCATCGACTGGCGGCCCGCCGCGCTGCTGCTGGCGGTGCGCGACCGCGGGCCGGGGCCGAACGGCTCCGAGGCCGGGCACGGCCTCGTCGGCATGCAGCGAGCGGGTCCGCATCCACGGCGGCCAGCCTGCGCACGGGCGCCGCGCCGGGCGGCGGCTTCGAGGTCGTCGTCGAGCTGCCGCTGCCATGACCAGGTCCTGCTCGCCGACGACCAGGAGCTGGTCCGCAGCGGCTTCCGCCTGATCCTCGAGCTGGCCGGCTTCGACGTCGCCGGCGAGGCGGGCGACGGCCGCGAGGCGCTGGAGCTCGCGCGGGCGTCGGCGCCCGACGTCGTGCTCATGGACGTCCGCATGCCGGTCATGGACGGGATCGAGGCGACGCGCCGGATCGCCCAGGCCGGGCTCCCGAGCCGCGTGCTCATGCTCACCACGTTCGATCTCGACGAGTACGTGTACGAGGCGCTGCGCGCGGGCGCGAGCGGCTTCCTGCTCAAGGACGCCGGGCGCGAGCGGCTGGTGGAGGCGGTGCGCACCGTGGCGGCGGGCGAGTCGCTGTTCGCGCCGACCGTGCTCGCCCGGCTCGTCGCCCACTACGTCGCTCGCCCGCCCGCGGGCGCCGCGCAGCCGCCGGGCGCGCTCGCGCACCTCTCGGACCGCGAGACGGAGGTCCTGAAGCTCGTCGGGCGGGGCCTCTCGAACGCCGAGATCGCCGAGGCGCTGGTGATCTCGCAGGCGACGGTGAAGACGCACGTGCGGCACGTGCTGCAGAAGCTCGGGCTGCGCGATCGCGTGCAGGCCGTGGCGCTGGCCTACGAGGCCGGGCTGCTGTACTAGACGGGGTGTCGCGGTTCCTCCCCAGCCTCGTCCCGGCGTTCGGTTGGGGCGCGATGTTCCCGATCGCCGACTCGGCCGTGGAGCGGGTCGACGCCTTCCATCTCACCGCGGTGCGCTACTTCCTCGCCGCGCTCGGCTTCCTCGCCCTGCTCTGGTTCTTCGAGGGCGTGCGCGCGCTGCGGCTCGAGGGCCGCGGGCTCGAGCTGTTCCTGTTCGGGACCGCCGGCATCGCGGGCTTCAACCTGTTCGCCTTCGCCGGGCTCGAGCACACGACGCCCGAGCACGTGGCGCTGATCGTCGCCACCAGCCCGCTCATGACCCTGCTCGCCGATGCGGCGCTCGCCCGCCGCGCGCCGCGGCCGCTGACGCTCTTCTTCGTGCTGCTGGCGCTCGCGGGCGTGCTCCTGGTCATCGGCCGCGGCGACCCGCTCGCGCTGTTCAACGGCGGCGCGGGAGCCGGCGACCTGCTCGTGTTCGTGGGGACGGCGAGCTTCGTCGTCTACACGCTCGGCGCGCGGCGGTTCGCCGGCTTCTCGTCGCTGCGCTACACGGCCCTCTCGGCCACGGGCGGCACGCTGACCGTGCTCGCGGTGACGGAGGTGGCGACGCTCGCCGGCCTGCTGAGCACGCCGTCGGTCGAGCGACATCGCCGGCGTGTCGTGGCAGCTCGCCTATCTCGTGGTCGTCGGCGCGCTGGCGGCCGTGCTGGCCTGGAACGAGGGCGTGAAGCGGCTGGGCGCGCCCAACGCGGCGCTGTTCATGAACCTCGTGCCGGTGGTCGCGTTCACGATCGCCATCGTCCGCGGCTACCACCCCGAGGGCGCCGAGCTGGCCGGCGCGGCGATCACCGTGGCCGCGCTCGTGGGCGCGAACGTCACCAGCCGTCAGGCGAGAGAGCGGCCGGTGAGCGCCGCGTGGGCCGAGACGCGCTCGGCGAAGCCCGCGAAGTCGCGCGCGTAGAGCGCCTGCGGGCCGTCGCAGAGCGCCTCGTCGGGGTCCTGGTGGACCTCGACGATGATGCCGTCGGCGCCGACCGCCGCCGCCGCGCGGGCGAGCGGCTCGACCAGCCGCCGGTCGCCGGACGCGTGGCTGGGATCGACGATCACCGGCAGGTGGGTGTGGAGCTTCAGCCACGGCACCGCGGAGAGGTCGAGCGTGAAGCGCGTCGCGGTCTCGAACGTGCGGATGCCGCGCTCGCAGAGCATGACCTTGTCCATGCCCTCCTTCAGGACGTAGTCCGCCGCCATCAGCAGCTCGTCGAGCGAGGAGCTCAGCCCGCGCTTGAGCAGCACCGGCTTGCCGAGCTTCCCGGCCACCTCCAGCAGCGCGTAGTTCTGCATGTTGCGCGCGCCGATCTGGATCACGTCGGCGTGCTCGGCGATCGCGTCGGCGTGGGTGGTGTCGAGGAACTCGGTGACGACCGGGAGGCCGGTCTCGTCGCGCGCCTCGGCGAGGATCTCCAGGCCCGGCACGCCGAGGCCCTTGAACGCGAACGGCGAGGTGCGGGGCTTGAAGGCGCCGCCGCGCAGCATCGCGGCGCCGGCTGCGCGACCGTGCGCGCGACCTCGAGCGTCTGCTCGCGCGACTCGACCGTGCACGGCCCGGCGATCAGGCAGAAGGTCCGGTTGCCGCCGACGACATGCGCCCGCGACCTCGAAGACGGTCGGCTCGTGGTGGGCGAGCTCGGACGAGGCGAGCTTGTACGGCCGCGAGATCGGCACCACGCGGTCGACGCCGGTCATGCCCTCGAGGCCCAGCTCGCGGACGCCCTCGGGGTCGCCGATCGCGCCGATCGCGGTGGTCAGCTCGCCGGGGAGCACGAGCACGTGGACGCCCGTGGTCTCGAGCCGCTGGCGAACCGCGGCGATGTTGGCCTCGGTGGCCTCGGGTGTCATCACGATCATCACGGTGGCGGCAATCCTACGGCGGGGGGAACGTCAGAGCCCGAGCTCGCGCACGCCGAGCTCGTCGGCGCCGAGATGATGCGCCAGCTCGTGCCGCACGGTGCGCGTGACCTGCGCCCGCAGCTCGTCCGGGTCGTGCCCGAAGTCGCGCAGGAGGGTGTCGCGGAAGATGATGATCCGGTCCGGGTAGTTGTCGCGGGCCGCGGTGTCGCCCTGGTAGAGCCCGTACGCGCGGTGGCGGCGGCCCTTGTCGGAGATCACGACCGCGACGTGGTCGAGCGCGCGCAGCAGCAGGTCCGGCAGGTCGTCGAGCGCCTCGCGGACGAGCTCCTCGAAGTCCGCGGGGTTGCGCGGGTCGAGCTCGAGGAACTCGACCTCGTCCGGCTCCGCGGCGAGGTTCTCCTTCGCGAGCCGCTCGGAGTGGCGGACGAGCTGCTCGAACTCCTCCTCGTCGGCGGGCGACGTGTAGTTCGCGAGCCGCCCCGTGACGAGCACCATGATCGCCGCGAGGACGACGGTGCCGGCCAGGACGCAGGCCACGATCTGCATCAGGCGGACGGCGTACATCTCCGACAGCCCGCCGATCACGGTCACGATGAGGATCGCGCAGCAGAAGGTGACGAGCGCCGTCATGGCGATGCGGCGGCCGGCTGGGAGGTTGTCGAACATGTCTGTGCTCTTCCTATCGCAGGCTGCGGGCGATGACCAGCCGCTGGATCTCGTTGGTGCCCTCGTAGATCTGGGTGATCTTGGCGTCGCGCATGTAGCGCTCGACGGGGTACTCGGTCACGTAGCCGTAGCCGCCCAGGACCTGGACGGCCTCGACGGTGACCGCCATCGCGGTGTCGGACGCGAACAGCTTGGCCATGGCCGAGTACTTGCCGGCGTCCGGCTCGCCGCGGTCGATCTTCGCGCAGGCCCGGTAGAGCAGCTCGCGCGCGGCGGCGGTCCGGGTCTCCATGTCGGCGAGCTTGAACTGGATGCCCTGGAAGTCCGCGATCGCCTGCCCGAACTGGCGGCGCTCGTTCGCGTACGCGGCGGCGTGGTCGGTGGCGCCCTGGGCGATGCCGACGGCCTGGGCCGCGACCCCGAGCCGCGAGTGGTCCAGCGTGCCGAGCGCGACGTGCATGCCGCGGTCGACCTCGCCGATCAGGTTCCCCGCCGGGATGCGGACGTCCTCGAAGATCGGCTGGCCGGTCGGCGAGCCCTTGATCCCCATCTTGTGCTCGAGCTTGCCGACGCTGAAGCCGGGGCGGTCGGCCTCGACCACGAACGCGCTGATCCCGCGTGAGCGCGCCGCCTGCGGATCGGTCTTGGCGAACACGACGTAGAAGTCGGCGACGCCGAGGTTGGTGATCCAGTTCTTGGTCCCGTTGACCACCCACTCGTCGCCGTCGCGGACGGCCTTGGTGATCATCCCGCCCGGGTCCGAGCCCGCCTCGGGCTCGGACAGCGCGAAGGCCGGCGACCACTCGCCGCTCGCGCAGCGCGGCAGGAAGCGCTGCTTGAGCTCGTCGGACCCGAAGAGCTGGATCGGCAGCGTCCCGAGCTCCTGGATCATCAGGATCAGCGCGCTCGACGCGCAGGCCCGGGCGATCTCCTCGACCGCCACGTTGAGCATCAGCGTGCCGGTGCCCGTCCCGCCGAACTCCTCCGGGAACGGCAGGCCGAGCAGATCCTGCTCGGCGAACAGCTTGCGCAGGTCCCAGGGGTACTCGGCCTTGGCGTCGATCTCGGCCGCCCGCGGCGCCACGCGCTCGGCCACGATCTGCCGGATGGTGTCCCGGAAATCGATCTGGTCGTCTGTGAGGGCGTACGTGCCGGCGGTCGAAGTCTCCATGCGCTTAGTTTGGCGCAGCCCGCGCATGGGGATGGATGCCGTATGGGAATCGGCACCTCACTCTTCTTGATCGCGACCGGGGCGATCCTCTACTTCGCCGTCAACGCGGACGTCTCCGGCCTGGAGATCTCGACGATCGGGATCATCCTCATGGTGATCGGCGTGGTCGGCCTGCTGATCTCGCTCTTCTTCCTGTCCTCGGCACGGCGCGCCCCAGTGGAGCGCACCGTGGTCCGGGACAGGGACGTCTACTAGAAGCCCTTGGGATGACGGACGGTGTAGCCGTCCGTCGGGCGCATCTGCTCGCTCCAGCGCGGGCCCTTGCCCGCGTTGTTGTAGCCGGTGTCGAACCGCAGGCCGGCGATGACGAGGAAGCCGTGGCCGCCGTGGGCGTAGACGGTGATCCACGAGCCCTTGCCCGCGGCGCCCCAGGACATGAAGTCGCCTGAGGTGAGCTGGCGGTTGAGCAGCCCGGCGCCGTGGAGCGCGTACGACATCGCGCCAGAGCAGTCGTAGCCGGAGTCCTCCCAGCGGCCGTGGCCGCCGCCGTACTTGTACGGCTTGCCGACGATGCGGTTGGCGGCCTCGATGGCGCCCTTGACCTCCTCGGGCGCCGAGGCGGGCGCTACGGCCAGGCCGTCGGCGCCGAGCGTGGCCTCCTCGCCGGCGGGAGCCGCGGTCGGCTCGGAGGCCTGCGGCTCGTAGACGCGCAGGCCCTGCTCGACCTGCGAGCGGAGCTTGCGGGCGTCGGGCCGCGAGACGCGCCCGTTCACGCGCGCCTGGGAGCGGCGCTCCCACGAGCGCACCCGGCGGGCCGTGGTCGGGCCGAACTGGCCGTCGACCGTCGTGCGCAGCCCGACGCGGGTGAGGAAGTCCTGGAGCACCCGGACGTCGTGGCCGCGGCTCCCCTGGCGGAGCGGCTGGTCGCCGAACTTGGCCTGGGCGGCGGATGCGGGCAGCAGGAGTCCTGAGGCGACGAGGCCTACAGCGAGGGAACGGCAGCGTGACACGACGGAATGACCCTTTCTTTCTCCTCCGCCTACGGGGTTAGCTGACGGGCTCGCGCAGAAGAAAGTCGCGCTACGCCGCTCTGTGGCGGCGATTCGCCCCTGGCCGGTGACCCGGCCCGTGGTTCCCCCGTTCCCCGCCGGCCTGGGCCGTGCGGGAACTCGGCGTGGTATGTCCCAATGCGAAGCGCGGCACTCTAGCGCAGGTCCAGGCGGCTACCGTGCGACCCCTTGCAGGACCGCCTGAACAGCGCCACAGCCCATCTCGAGCCCCCGTTCGCGGTCGTCGACCTCGACGCCTTCGACGCCAACGCGGCCGACCTCCTGAGCCGCGCCCGGGGCAAGCCGGTCCGGCTCGCTTCGAAGTCCGTGCGCTGCCGCGCGCTGATCGACCGCGCGCTCGGCGCGGGGCTGCGGGGCATCCTCGCGTTCACGCTGCCCGAGGCGCTGTGGCTGGCGGGCCACGGCCACGACGACATCGTCGTCGCGTACCCCACGGTCGACCGGGAGGCGCTGCGCGCCCCGCGCGAGGGAGTGACGCTGATGGCCGACTGCAGCGAGCACCTCCACCTGATCGCCGCCGGGAGGGTGTGCCTCGACGTCGACGCCGGCTGGTGGCCGCTCGGCGGCCGCGTGCGGATCGGGGCCAAGCGATCGCCCCTGCGCACCCCCGAGCAGGCCGCGGCGCTGGCGCGCGAGGTCGTGGCCCGCGGACTCGAGCTCGACGGCCTGATGATGTACGAGGGCCAGATCGCCGGCGTCGGCGACCGGCCGCCGAACCGGCTGCTCGGCGCCGTCGTGCGCGGCATGCAGCGCTCGTCGGCGCGGGAGCTGGCCTCGCGCCGCGCCGCCGTGGTGGCCGCCCTGCCGCCGCTGCGCTTCGTCAACGGCGGCGGGACCGGCTCGGTCGGCCAGACCGCGGCCGAGGCGAGCGTGACCGAGGTCGCGGCCGGCTCCGGCCTCTTCGCCCCCACGCTCTTCGACGCCTACACGAGCTTCACGCCGCGCCCCGCGGCGTTCTTCGCCCTGCCCGTGGTGCGGCGGCCGTCTCCCGGCGTCGCCACGGTGCTGGGCGGCGGCTACCCCGCCTCCGGCGCCGCCGGCCGCGACCGCCTCCCCAGGCCCGCCTTCCCGCCCGGCCTCCGGCTCGACCGCCAGGAGGGCGCCGGCGAGGTCCAGACGCCGCTGCACGGGGCCGGGGCACTGCGGATCGGCGACCGCGTGTGGATGCGCCACGCCAAGGCGGGCGAGCTGTGCGAGCGCTTCGACGTCCTGCACCTCGTGCAGGGCGACCGCGTGGTGGCGAGCGTCCCGACCTACCGCGGCGAGGGCCGCTGCTTCCTCTGACCGAGGACGCGGCGCGCCCAGTCGTTCTCGAACCGGCCCTCGGGGTCCAGCTCGGCGCGGGCGGCCTGGAACGCGTCCCAGCCGGGGTAGCGCGGCGCCAGCTCCTCCGCCCCCAGGAACGACCACTTGCCCCAGTGCGGGCGGCCGCCGAAGCCGCTCATCAGCCCCTCCACCTCGCGGAACGGCGCCTCCCACGGCATGTGCTCGAACAGGTGCACCGCGACGTAGGCGCTGTCGCGTCCGCTCGCGGGTGAGAGCAGCGCGTCGTCGCCCGCGACGAGCCGCAGCTCGATCGGGAACGAGACCGGGTGGCGCTCGAGGATGGCGCGGGCGCCGCGCACGGCCTCGACCGCGTGCTCGCGCGGGATCGCGTACTCCATCTCCATGAAGCGCACGAGCCGCGGGCTCGCGAAGACGCGGAAGGACCAGTCGACCCGCTCGCGGCGCGAGGCCGCCCGCGAGGCGGCGCGGTTGATCGCCGGGATCGCCCGCGGGACGCGCCGCCCGAGGCGGTTGAGCGCCCAGAACACGTGGTTGTCGACGAGCACGTCCTCGACCCACGCCCGGGTGCGGCCCGGCGCCGACCGGGGCGCGTCGGTGCGCGTGTTGGTCCGGGTGAGCGCCAGCGGCGAGTGCGGGAACGTCCAGAACTCGAAGTGGTCGGCGGCGCCGGCCCGCTCGTGCAGCGACGCGAGCACGTCCTCCAGCGGCTCGGGCGCGTCGACCCCGTGGAGCAGGAACGACGGCACGCAGCGCAGCGTGACCGCCACCACCACGCCGAGCGACCCCAGGCCGATGCGGGCCGCACGCAACAGGTCGCCGCCATCGAGCTCGCGCACCTCGCCGGTGCCGGTGACCAGCTCGAGCGCCTCGACCTGGGCCGACAGGTTGGGCAGCGCGGCCCCGGTGCCGTGGGTCCCGGTGGCCAGCGCGCCGGCGAGCGACTGCGCGTCGATGTCGCCCAGGTTGGCCAGGGCGAGCCCGCGGAAGTGCAGCTCGCGGGTCAGCCGGTGCAGCGGGATCCCCGCCTCGACCCGGACGAGCCCGGCGGCCGGATCCGCGTCGAGCACCCGCGCCATCCGGTCGAGCGAGAGCAGCGTCCCGTCGGTGGGCACGGCGGCGGTGAACGAGTGCCCCGACCCCGCCACGCGGACGGTCCGGCCCGCCGCCGCGGCGCGCTCGATCGCGGCCACGACCTCGCCGGTCGAGCCCGGATGCTCCAGCGCGGCGGGCTCGCAGCGCTCGGTGCCCGCCCAGTTCACCCACGCGGCCGTCACCACCGAGACCCTAATATCAGCGGCATGGCAGGGGATCACGCGTTTCACGCTGACGACATCGACGTGACGCCCGAGTGGGTTCGGGATCGCCACGAGGCGGGCGACATCCAGCTCATCGACGTGCGCGAGCCGTACGAGTGGGAGGCGGGCCGCGTGGACGGCGCGCGTCACGTCGAGCTCGAGCGCGTCGCCTCGCAGGCGAGCACGATCGAGAAGGACAAGCCCGTGGTCTTCTACTGCCGCCTGGGCGCGCGCTCCGGGATGGCGGCGCAGGCGTTCCGCCGCGCCGGCTACGACGCCTACTCGATGGACGGCGGGATCACCGCCTGGGACGCCAAGGGGCTCCCGCTCGAGCCCGGCGACGGCCACGTGGCCGACCACTGATGCGCGCCGCCCTCGTCGCGGCCGTGGCGGGCCTGCTGATCGCCGCCGCGCCCGCGGCCGCCGCGCCCACGCTGGTCAAGCTCGGCGACTTCACCGACCCGGTGCACGTCGCCTCGCCGCCCGACGACGACCGCGTGTTCGTGGTCGAGCAGGGCGGGCTCATCAAGATCGTGGGCGGCGGGACGTTCATCGACCTCACCGGGCCGACGCTCACCAACGCGAGCGAGCGCGGCCTGCTCTCGATCGCCTTCCCGCCGGACTACGCGGCGAGCGGCCTGTTCTACGTCTTCCTCACCGCGGAGCCGAGCGGCAACATCCAGGTCCGCGAGTACCGCGGGACGACGCTGGTCCGCACGCTGATCGACGAGCCGCACAACGCCGGCAACCACAACGGCGGCCAGCTCCAGTTCGGGCCCGACGGGGCGCTCTACGCGAGCATCGGCGACAACGCCAGCGGCGCGAACGCGCAGAACCTCAGCTCGCCGTTCGGGAAGATCCTGCGCATCGACCTCGCGACCGGCGCCCGCTCGGTGTGGTCGTACGGCCTGCGCAACCCGTGGCGCTTCGCGTTCGACCCGCCGACCGGCGACATCATCATCGGCGACGTCGGCGAGGGCACGTGGGAGGAGATCGACTGGTCGCAGGCGCCGACCTCCGGCAACGGCGTCAACTGGGGCTGGCCAGCCACCGAAGGCGGCCCGAGCGCGACGATCGCGATGGATCACAGCGGCGCCGACGCGTTCTGCGCGATCGTCGGCGGCTACGTGGTCCGCGATCCCGGCCTGCCGACGCTCAACGGCCGCTACCTCTACGGCGACAACTGCCACCCGGTGCTCCACTCGGCCGTCGCCCGCACCGGGGCCGACAACCGTCCCGAGGCGCTCACGGTGTCGGGCCTCTCGTCGTTCGGCACCAACACCTGCGGGCACATCTTCGTGGCCTCGCGCGGCAGCGACGCCGTCTACCGCCTCCAGGACGGCGCGCCTTCGACGTGCCTCGCCGGCGGGCCGGTCCCCCGCGACCTCGCCGCTCCGAAGCTCGACGCCGCGATCTGGAATCTGCGCAAGGCGCTCAAGCGCCGCACACTGCGGATCGGCGTGCGCTGCGACGAGGCGTGCCAGGTGCGTGTCGCCTCCCGCGTCCGCCGGGTGCACACCTTCAGGCCGCGCACGCGCAGCCTCGCGGCCGGGACGCGAGCGGTCGTGAAGATCAAGATCAGCAAGGCGACCGCGCGCAAGATCCGGCGGCGCATGAACCGCCGTGGCTACGTGCGCGTGGTGGTCACGTTGCGGGTGACGGACGCGGCGGGCAACTCCCAGACGTCGACCGAGCGCGCCAGGCTGAGGAAGAAGAGCTAGTTGTAGGACCTGAGCAGGTTGTTCTCCCGGGACCGCCTGAACGTCAACCGCGGCTGGGTGGGGGAGCGGCGAGGTCGGCGTCGCCGGAAATCCGTCGGCACGGCCGGCTCCTCGCCTCCATACCCAGCCGAAGTTCGCCCGCGCTCACCCACCGCGCGACGGAACTACCTGGTCGGGTCTACAGCTGGTCGTTCTCGGGCGCCTCGTCGAGGCGCTCGCCCTTGTACTGCTCGGGGTCGTCGACCTCTTCGCCCTCGATCGTCACCGAGCCGTCCTCGTGGTGCTCGAGCGATGACGGGCCGAGCTTGCGCGTCGGGCCCTCGTCGTAGCCGGCGCCGCCCTCAGGGCCGCCGTAGGTGAGGTACTTCGCCCGGCCGTCGGGCCAGTCCTCGAGCTTCTCGGGCGGATCGCCCTCCTCGAGCTCGGAGAGCTCGCGCTTGGCGTCCTCGCGGCTCTCCTGGTCCATCTCGTCCACGCCCCGGGGCTACCCCTGCCCAGAGAAAGGAAACGGCCGGGTGACAGTGCCACCCGGCCGCTTCGAAGCGAATCCTTCCGCGCCTCCTCCGTGAGCGGGCCCTAAGGCCCGGAATCCGTACGCCCTCCAGACAGTGTTCAGACTGTCACCACACGGATCCGGGGGCCATAGGACATGCGTCCAAAGGTCCGGTTTCTAACTCAGGAAACCGGAGCGTCGGCGAGGGGCTCGCGCATGCCGCGCGTCTCGGGCGCGCGCTTGTACGGGTGCTCGTCCACCCGCTGTCTCCTCGTGGTACACGGACTCGGCGTTGACCGCCCAGATGTCGTGCTTGGTGCCCGCGGTGATGTTCTCCACCGCGCGCATCGCCGTGAGCATCGAGTGGTCCGAGTTGTTGTAGCGGTGCAGGCCGTTGCGGCCGACCTGGATCAGGTTCCCGACGGTCCCGAGCCAGTCCTTGATCGCCTCGACGCGAGTCGGCGTAGTCGGCGTCGTACATCGGATAGGCCTTGGGCACGCGGGTGACGTAGCCCTTCTCGACCTTCGACGGGTCGCAGAGGCCGAGCGTCGCGAGCTCCTGCTTGGCCAGCTCGACGAGCGCCGTCGTCGTCCATCTCCCACAGGTCGTCGCCCTCGAAGCAGAAGTACTCGAGGCCGACCGACGCCTTGGACTGGTCGGGGACCATCCAGGGGCTCCAGGAGCGGAAGTTCTGGATCCGGCCGACGCGGACGTCCGGGTCGTGGATGTAGATCCAGTTGTCCGGGAACAGGTCCTCGCCGTCGATCGACGAGCGCGACGGTCAGGAAGTCGCGGTAGCGCAGGCCCTGGGCGGCGCGCCTGGACCGTCAGCCGGGCGCGGCGGCGCCGGCCATGCCGACGGTCGCGCCGCAGCGGCAGCGAGGAGATGACGTGGCTGGGCTCGATGCGCTCGCCGCCGGCCTCGATCGCGACGACGCGGCCGTCGCGGATCTCGAGCCCGGTGACCGGGGTGTTCATGCCGCACCTCGCCGCCCGCGGCGATGATCTCGTCGGCCATCGTCTCCCACATCTGCCCCGGGCCGAAGCGCGGGTAGTGGAACTCCTCGATCAGCGACTTGATCTTGTTGCCCTTGTTGCCGAAGAACGCGGCCTTGGCGGCGGAGAAGAAGGACAGGCCCTTGATCCGCTGGGCGGCCCACTCGGCGCGCAGCTCGGTCGTCGGGACGCCCCAGACCTTCTCGGTGTAGGTCTTGAAGAAGTGCTGGTAGAGCCGCTTGCCGAAGCGGTTGGAGACCCACTGCTCGAGGTTCTCCTCCTTGCCCTTGGGCTTGACGGCGGCCCACAGGTAGGAGAGGCCGCGAGCGCACGAGCTCGACGGGGCCGAGCTGCTTGATCACGTCGCAGGCCGTCGAGCGGGTACTTGAGGAACTTGCCGTTCCAGAAGATGCGCGACATGCGGGGGCGCTTGAGGAACTCCTCCTTCATCACCTCGTGCCAGAGGTCGTTGACCTCTTCGGACTTGGTGAAGAAGCGGTGGCCGCCGAGATCGAAGCGGTAGCCGTCACGCACCTCGGTCTTGGCGATCCCGCCCACCTGGTCTTCGGCCTCGAAGACGATGACGGGACGGCCCTGCCGCGCGAGCAGGTAGCCGGCCGTCAGGCCGGCCGGGCCGCCGCCGAGGACGGCGATGGGACGGTCGGTTCCGCCACGCTCGAAACGGCGGCGTGTCGGTTCGAAGTCAAGGGTCGACATGGCTCCATCCTTGCCCGCTATGCCGGCGATTTCCGGCCTGTCGTTAAGGCGCTCCTAACAGGCCTTAATCGGGCGCGCAGACCACTACGCTTGACCCCGGTGCAGACCTCCTCGACGCTCGACATCCTGCTCGTGGACGACGACCGGCCGCTGCGGGAGATGCTCACGCGCTCCTTCGAGCGGGAGGGCCATCGCGTCACGGCCGTGGCCGACGGGCAGTCCGCGCTGGACGCCGCCGCCGAGCGCCCGTACGACGTCGTGCTGCTCGACGTGGCGCTCGGCGCCGGGCCCACGGGGCACGACGTGGCGCGGATGCTGCGCGGCCGCCGCGACGTGGTGCCGATCATCATGCTCACCGCGCTCGACAGCGAGGCGGACGCCGTCCAGGGCCTCGAGGCGGGCGCCGACGACTACGTCACAAAGCCGTTCGGGCTCGCCGAGCTGCGCAGCCGGATCCGAGCCGTCCTGCGCCGCGCGCAGGGGCGCGTGGTCGAGGGGAGCCTGCGCGTCGGGCCCGGTCATGCTCGACCAGGACGAGCGACGCGTGGCGGTCGACGGCCGCCCGGTCAAGCTCACCTTCAGCGAGTACGAGCTGCTGACCCGGCTGATGAGCCGTCCCGGCCACGCGTTCAACCGCCAGGAGCTGCTGCGCTCGATCTGGGGCGACAGCGCGTACCGCGACCCGCGGGCGATCGACGTCCACATCCGCCACCTGCGCGAGAAGCTCGAGGCCGAAGCCAGAGCAGCCGACCTGATCCTCACCGTCCCCGGGCGCGGCTACCGGTTCCGCGAGCCATGAGGGGACGGCTGCTTCCCGGCGGCCTCCGCGGCCGGTTGATGGTGGCCTTCATCCTCACCAGCGCGCTCACGCTCGGCGTCGTCTTCGCGATCCTGCTCGGCCCGCTGCGCGAGCAGCTGCGCGAGCAGAGCACCGACAACCTCGAGGCGGCGGTGCTCTCGGCCCGCCCGGGCATCGAGTCGGCGTGGGGCGACGACTTCGGGGTCGGCCGCCGAGGCGCGCGCCCTGCGCGAGCGCACCGACGCCCGCGTGCTCGTCGGCAACGTGGGCCTCACGCGCGTCGACCCGTCCGACATCGGGGGCGTGACCGACGGCTTCTTCGTCGACACGGAGATCGGCGAGCCGCCGCTCGACGCGCGGCTGGTGGCGCTGCGCACGCAGCGCCTCGAGCAGACGGTCAACGAGGTCCGCGGCGACGACGTGAGCATCGCCGTCCCGATCTACACGGAGGACGGGCTCGTCGGCGTCGCTCGTCGCCCGGCGTCGCCTGACCGAGGTGACCACGGCCGTCGACCAGGTCCGCAACGCGCTGATCGCCGCCGCCGGCATCGGCATGCTCGTCGCCATCGTCCTCGGCGTCGCGCTCTCGAGCACGCTGCTGCGCCGGCTCGGGCGCCTGCGCGCCGCCGCCCTGCGGATCACCGCCGAGGGCCCGGACGCCCCTGCGCCCCGAAGGACGACGGCCGCGACGAGGTCGGCGACCTCGCGCGCACGCTCGCCCGCATGCAGGAGGCGCTGCGGCGCCAGGAGGCCGCGCGGCGCTCGTTCGTCTCGACCGCCTCGCACGAGCTGCGCACGCCGCTGACGATGCTCCAGGGCACGATGGAGCTGCTCGAGGAGGACCTGCGCGACGGCCGCGTCGACATCGAGGACGCCCAGCTCCAGGTGACCAACGCGCGCCGCGAGCTGCGCCGCCTGTCGACGCTGGCGAGCGAGCTGCTCGACCTCAGCCGGCTCGACGCCGCGGTCCAGCTGCGCTCGGAGCCGGTCGAGCTCGGCGAGCTGGCCCGCGCGGTCGCGGCGGAGTTCGACCTGCGGGCGCGCGAGCTCGACGTCGAGCTGCGCGTCCTGCCGCCGGCCGACGGCTGCTGGGGCCGCGGCGACCCCGACGCCGTCGCGCGCGTGGTCCGGATCCTGCGTCGACAACGCGCTGCGCTACGGCCCGCCCGGCCAGCCGATCACGCTCAGCACGACGCTGCCGCGGCGGCGCGGCCGGCGTCTCGGTGGCCGACCGCGGGCCCGGCATCCCGCGAGGAGGAGCGCGAGCACGTCTTCGAGCGCTTCCACCGCGGGCGCGCGGCCGGCCCGCGAGAGCGGCTTCGGCCTCGGCCTGGCGATCGGCCGCGAGCTCGCCGAGCGGATGGGCGGCAGCCTGAGGCTCGCCGACCGCGAGCCGCCCGGCGCCTGCTTCGTGCTCACGCTGCCGGCGGCCGAGCCCGTGCCGTCGGATCGCCCGCGCCGCGACCCCGCGGTCGCTACTCGGAGGTCTTGACGAAGCATCGTCGCCTGGAGCGCGTTCGGGTCGGCGCTCGATCGGCAGGATCGGCTCGGTGGCGCTCACCGAGAAGCGCCGGTCGTTCGAGAGGTGCTGGCGCCACTCGCCACGAGCGCAGCCGCACGAGCTCGGTCCACGGCGCCTGCCAGCGTCGGACGTCGAAGAAGATCGGCGTGATCAGCGCCACGCGCTGCCCCGGCTCCAGCTCGTCGAGCAGCGGATCGAGGTCTCGCTCGGCCGAGGTTGCGCCGAGGCGCTCGGTCCCGTCGCGCCAGTCGGTGACGCCCGTGTCCGTCGACCGCGCCGGTGAGCGTCGCGTAGCGCAGGCCGTCCGGCAGGTAGTACTCGAGCACCGAGATCTGCTCGGGCTGCGTGGAGACGACGAGGTCGCCGGCCGTCAGGCTCGGGCGCGATCGCTGCGCGCGACGTCGCGCACGTTGCTCTTGTCGTCCGGCGCGGTGTCGCCGGCGCCGAGGGCGGCAGCCACGATGAGCCCGGCGATCCCCGAGCCGGCCCGCGTTGGCGAGGCCGGCCGTCATGGCCAGCAGCAGCGGCGCGACGGCGACGGCCAGGTAGCGGTTGGCCCACGCCGGCGAGACCTGCGACGAGATCCAGGCGAGCACGACGGTGAGCAGGGCGATCGCGAGGAACCACGCGGCGGGCGAGGTGCGCGGCGCGCTTGAACATGGCGGCCAGCCCGGCGCCGGCGACCAGCAGGAGCGCGACCTGGGCGAACTGGCCGAGCATGGTGCCGGGCGTGGAGAGCAGGGCGACGAGGGTCGGCGACTCCGACCACGGCGCCCCGGTGTGGGCGGCCTGGTAGAGCGTCGTCGGGATCCACGGCAGGTAGAGGAGCAGCGCGCCGCCGAACGCGATGGCGCCGATGATCAGCGTCTCGCGCCGCTCCCGGGAGCGCCACAGCAGGTAGAGCCAGACCAGCCCGCAGGCGGCGCCGAAGAACAGCGCCCAGTTGTGCGTGTAGAGCATCGCCGCCAGCACCACCGCGTAGGCGACGGCCCAGCCGCGCCGCTCCCACGCGAACGCGCGCCCGAAGGCGGCGGACGCGACGAGCGCGAGGAAGGCGACCAGCGCGTACATGCGCCCCTCCTGCGCGTACTGGGTCAGGAACGGGTTGGTGGCGGCCAGCACGGCGCCGAACCAGCCCGCCCGCGTCCCGAACAGCCCGCGCGCCGCCCACCACGCGACCGGCACGCTGAGCAGCGCGAAGCTCACCGACAGCCAGCGCACCGCCTCCTCCGAGCTGCCCGCGAACTGCATCCAGACGTGGAGCAGCAGGTAGTACAGCGGCGGCGAGCCGTCGAGCTTCAGCGCCCCGGGGATGTCGCCGAACGGCCGGTCGGCGATGCCGACGGAGAGGCCCTCGTCGATCCAGAACCCCACGCCGAGCTCGCGCGTGCGCAGCACGAGCGCGAGCAGGACGAGCGCACCGAGCCCCAGCGGGACGGGCAGCCATGCCCGTGCGGCCTCGCGCACGCGAAGCGCCGGTGCCGGGCGCGGCGCGATGGTCGCCATGGGTTCCAGGTTACCTCCGCTCGCAGGTGCTCCCGGCGATCCAGTGCCGGGTCTTGGTGAACTCCGGGTAGCGCGGATCGACCGAGAGCGGGGTCGCTCCCATCGACAGCGCGGTGCCCGGCCCGAACGGGAAGATCTCCGCCTCGTTGAGGTGGATGTGCAGGCGCCAGGCCACGGACGGCACCTGGAAGGCGCCGGTGAACACCCGCCCGCACGACTTCACGCCCTCCTCCCCGCCGGCCTTCGCGATCACGGCTTTGAGGTTCGGTCCGTAGAAGTTCGCCTCGTACTCGACGACCTGCCAGTCGTAGCGCAGCTTGTCGAGGTCGGCGGCGACGAACGGGATCGAGCCGGCGATCACCAGCGCGGTCACACCGGCCGCTGCTGCGGCGCCCCAGCGCCGGTGCGCGCCGCGCACCACGAGCACCCAGCCGGCGCCGGCCAGCACGCAGACCAGCGCGGCGGGGAGCGCGACGTACCGCAGGTTGCCGGCGAAGCCCGCCTCGGTCATGAGCGCCACGGCGACCATGAGGATCGTGCCCATCGCCGCGAGCGCGAGCCACAGCCGGTCGCGACGGGCCGCCGCGACGGCGACGGCGATCACCCCGCCCACATAGACCGGGATCGAGAGGATCCCGGACGAGCGGTGGAAGACCTCGAGGCTCGGGAAGCGCGCGAACGCGGCCGAGTCGGGGTTCGGGTCCCGCGCGCGGTTCGCCGCGCGCAGCCAGTCCCCGGAGCCGAGGTACTCGGGCAGGAACCACAGCACCAGCGCGAGCGCGCCGCAGCCGACGACCAGCGCGACCTGGCGGGCGCTGAACGAGCGGTACAGCAGCCAGAGGCCGTACAGGCCCCAGAACGGCCACACCTCCGGGCGCAGGAGCGCCGCCGCGAAGCCGAGCAGGAAGGCGTGCTCGTAGCGCCCGTCGAGGTGCCGCTCGACCGCCCACAGCACGAGCGCGACGAGCAGGCCCTCGGAGTTGCCGCGGGCGAAGTTGAAGACGAACTCGTTGGAGAGCACGAGCGCGACGGCGGCGATGACGCCCGCCCACGGCCCGGCGAGCCGCGCGCCGAGCCGGTACGCCATCACGAAGGCCAGCAGCCCGCCGGCGCGGCCGATGACGAGCCACAGCGCGGGCGCCCCGTCGTCCCCGGCGAGCGCGAACGGCGTGGTGAAGAGCACGGGCAGCGGCTTCCACGACGGGCCGTCGGTGGTCACGAGGTCCCACTGGGTGATCTCGCGCCCCCAGACGATCCAGGCCCAGGGGTCGTACGTCGGGGCCGAGGTGACGAGCAGCGAGAGCCCGGCCACCGCGAGGCAGCCGGCGAGCACCAGGAGCATCGGGGCGCGCCGGCGGTCGGGCTCGTCCCCGGCGGTGGCCACCGCCGGCCGCGGCCGGGCGGGCACGGCCGCGGTGCTCACCGCAGCGAGAGGGCCGCCCGGATCGGCGCGGGCGCCTCGGCGGCCAGGTCGGCTTGGGCGCCCGGCGTGCCCCACAGCGCGAACGCGCGGTCGAGGGCGCCGAGCGGCACCTGCGCGGCCTCCGCCAACTCGCGCGCGCGGCGCTCCAGCAGCAGCTTGTCGCCGGACACGAGCAGTCGCTTCGCCGCGTCCGTCGTCGCATCCTCCCCCGCGGCCAGCCACAGCTCGCCGGCCTCGAGCTCGTAGCGGCCGGCGGCGCCGAGCCCGGTCAGCAGGTCGAAGCGCGCCGCGCGGGCGAAGCCGGGGAGCGCGAGGCGCTCGAACACGCGCGAGAAGCGCCGCTCCGGCGTCCACGACGCCTCGCCCTGGAAGGCCTGCGCCTGCGAGCCGGCGCGCTCGGCCCAGGCCCGGTAGGCGCCGGCGGTCCGCTCGTGGCCGGCCGGCGGCTCGCCGGACGCCCACGTGGGCCGCTCCTCGGTGCCGAGCGCGAGCAGGAAGGCGAGCCAGGTCGCCTCCTCGAGATCGGGCTCCCGCGCGACCTCGGGGTACGGGCCGGGCGGCTCGAGCCGCGCCACGGCGAGCGTGAGGGCGGCGGCGAGGCGCTCGGCGTCGGCCGTCGCCCGCAGGCCCGGCACGAGCGCGTTGCGGTACCCGTCGTCGGCGGCGCGCGCGAGCTTCTTGGTCACGACGCCGCTGCGGCGCGTGACGGTCCCGCCGCGCGATCCGCCGCTCGAGCGCGGCGCCGACGAGCGCGAGGACCGCGGCTTGGTCTCACCCGGCAGGTCGCGGCTGCAGATCGGGCAGTTGACGGTCAGGCGGTTGTGGCGGCAGAACATCGGCATGGCGCGGTGTGGAGTGTGGCACCACGTACCCGCCACGCGACGGAGTCATCGTGATCGATCGCCGCCGCATGCGCTCGGGGCCTCCCGCGGGCGCCAGCGCGAACCGGTTCGCGAGTGCCCGCAGGACCTCCTTCATCTCCAGCGTCGCGAACGCCGCGCCGACGCAGCGGCGCACTCCGCCCCCGAACGGGATGTAGGAGTACGGCGCCGGGCTCGCCTCCAGGAAGCGCTCCGGCCGGAACGCGGTCGGGTCGCCCCAGACGTCCTTGCGGCGGTGGGCGAGGTAGATGCAGGGCGTGACGTGCGAGCCGGGCGGGAGCGTCCAGCCGCCGAGCTCGTACGGCTGCTCGACCCTGCGCGGCGTGATGGCCAGCACCGGCCGCACGCGCAGGACCTCCTTGACCGTCGCGTCGAGGTACGCCTCGTCGCCCTCGCGGATGCGGGCGAGGACCTCCGGGTGGCGGGCGAGCCGCTCGAGCGCCCAGCCGAGCGAGCCGGCCGTCGTCTCGTGGCCCGCGGCGAGCAGGGTGGCGAGCTGGTCGCGCAGCGTCTCGCGGGACGGGTCGGCGGCCTTGAGGAGCTGCAGCAGCGAGCCGTCGAGGTCGTCGCGGTCGATCCGCTCGTAGAGCAGCTCGTCGAGCCGGCGCACGCGGCGCAGGTAGGCGGCGTACGGGCCGCGGGTCTGGTCGCGCCACAGGCTCATGGCGAGCAGCAGCGGCATCGGGATCTGCAGCGCGCCGCGGATGGCGTCGCGCAGCGCCGGGTCGCCGCCGCCGAACACGACGCGGAGGATCACCTCGAGCGCGACGGACTGCATGCGCTCGAGCGTGTGCAGCGGCCGGCCGGGCTCCCAGCGCGCGAGCTCCTCGGCGGCCGCGCTCGCCATCATGCCCTGCCAGCGGGCGAGCGCCTCGCCGTGGAAGGGCGGGAGCATGAGCTTGCGCTCGCGCATGTGCTCGGCGCCGTCGAGCACGAGGATCGAGCGCGGGCCGGCGAACGGCTCGAGGAAGGCCGAGCTTGCGCCCGCGTGCAGCGCCGCGGGGTCCGCGGCGTAGACGCGCTTGATCTCGGCCGGGTCGGAGGTGAAGACCATCGGGCCGTCGGACCAGGCGAGCTTCAGCGTGAACGGCTCGCCGTAGCGGGCCTGCGCGCGGCGCATCAGCGTGGTCGGCCGGGCGATCCACTCGTACGTCTGGAACGCTGACGGCGTGGACGGGCCGGGCGGCAGCATGGAACCCATCTTCCCGCACCGATGTACTAGCGGGTGGTGGTGGGCCGACCACTGACAGAGCACGAGCTGGTCGAGCGCGCACGCGGAGGCGATGGTCCCGCGTACGCGGCGCTCGTCCGTGACCACGAGGAGATCGCCTTCCGCATCGCGTACGTCATCTGCGGCAGCGCCGCCGACGCCGAGGAGGCGGCCCAGGAGGCCTTCGTCAAGGCCTACAACGCCCTGGGCCGGTTCCGGGCCGGCGAGCCCCTGCGCCCGTGGCTGCTGGCGATCGTCGCCAACGAGGCACGCAACCGGCGCCGCGCGGCGGGACGGCGCGCGGCGCTGACGTTGCGCGCCGCCGGCGAGGGGCGCCCCTCGGGGGAGGCGGCCCCCTCTCCGGAGGCGGCGCTCCTCGCGGGCGAGCGTCGCGAGGCGCTGCTCGCCGGCCTCGGCCGGCTGAGCGAGCGCGACCGCACGGTGATCGCCTGCCGGTACCTGCTCGACCTGTCTGAGGCGGAGACGGCCGCCGCCCTGGACGTGCGCCCGGGCACGGTCAAGTCGCGCCTCTCGCGCGCGCTCGAGCGGCTGCGGGAGGAGGTGGGCGAGCATGTCTGACCTCGAGCTCGCCCTGCGCGAGCTGCGGGTCGAGTGGCCCGAGACGCCGGACCTGGCCGGCGCGGTCGAGCCGCGCCTGACCGCCCCGCCGCGCCGCCGCCGCCTGCTGGTCGCCCGCCCGGCCTGGCAGATCGCCGTGGCCTGCGCCGCCGTGATCATCGCGGTCGTCATGGCCGTGCCCCCGGCCCGGTCGGCCGTGCTCGACCTGCTCGGCTTCTCCAGCGTGCAGATCAAGCGCGGCGAGCCGGCGCCGTCGCGCTTCGCGTCAGGCCTCGGGCTCGGCGAGCCGGTCACGCTCGAGCAGGCGCGCCGGATGGCGCCGTTCGACGTGCTCGTCCCCGAGGAGCTCGGCGAGCCCGACGCTGTCTCTTTCGCCGACGGGCGCGTCGATCTCGTCTACCGCCCGCGCGAGGGCATCCCGGAGGCGAGCACGACGGGCGCCGGCCTGCTCGTCACCGAGTTCCGCGCGGTCGCCGAGCCCGCGATCCAGAAGACGATCGGCGCCTCGGCGACGTTCGAGCGCCTCGAGGTGGGCGGCGACCCCGCGATCTTCATCGGCGGCGCGGACCACGGCTTCGCGTACGTCAACCGGCCGAGTTGAGCCGCAGCGCCACGGGTCGAGCTTCGAGGACCGCAGCGCCTCGCCGGGGCGACACGACGCTGCTCGTCGAGGGATCTCGGACGGCGATGCCGTGCTGCGCATCGAGGGCGACGTATCCTCGCGCGACAAGGCCGGTCGAGATCGCGCGAGTCGACTGCGCTGAGGCGTACATGCGTGACCCTAGAGCGGCCGGCGGCCGGCGAAGCCGCCCTCGATGGCGTGCCAGTGGCCCACCGAGGGCTCGTCGAGCAGCCAGCAGAGGTAGACCTCGCTGCCGTCGATCAGCGCCGGGAAGTCGACGAGGCCCCGCTCGAGGTCGCGGACGACGATGTCGAGCCGCTCGAGCCACTCGAACCCGAGCGCGACCTCGACCGCGTCGCGGGCGTGGTCGATGCCCGGCCAGCCCTCGAACTCGGGGGCGAGCTCGCGCTCGGCGAGGCGGCGGCGCGCGTCGCGCAGGGACCGCACGCGGTCCCCGACGATCGGCAGCACGTGGTTGGCCTGCTCGGGTGTCCAGTGGCGCTGATGGAGCATCGTCCCGGAAGGAATACCCCTTCCGGGAGCGCGAGTCACGGAGTACCGGTCCAATGGCGGCGCGACGGCGCCGCGAGACGCTCGCTTACGCGGCGTCTCCAGGTCCGGCGGATGGCCGGAGGAGCGACCGGGCCGGCGTCGTGGTTCTGGTTGTGGACGAGGAGCTGTACGAGGGCCTGCATGGCGTAACCACCTTTCAAGCTTTAGTGGTGACTATACCACCTATTCGAAGACGGCGGTTACAATGTCGGTCAGGATGGAGACCGATCCCGCACCCGGCGATCTCGCGCTCGTCGAGCGCTTCGTGAACACGCTGAACATCGAGGAGGGCGAGGACCTCCTCGGCGATCCGGATGGCCTCGCGCGCTGGCTCGGGGAGGCCGGGCTCGCGCCTGCGGACGCCGCCTTCGGCGAGCCCGACCGCGAGCGCCTGATCGCGGTGCGCGAGGCGCTGAGGGCGCTGCTGCTGGCCAACCACGGCGGCGACCCGCCTCCCGAGGCGATCGCCGCGCTCGACCGCGCGGCCACGCTGACGGTGACCTTCGACGCGCAGGGCGCGGCACGCCTCGCCCCGGCCTGCGGCGGCATCGACTCCGTGCTCACCGCCCTGCTCGGGATCGTCGCCCGCTCCCAGGCCGAGGGGACGTGGCCGCTCCTGAAGGCCTGCCCGGCCGACGCGTGCGGCTGGGCGTTCTACGACCGCTCGCGCAACCACTCGCGCACGTGGTGCACCATGAGCGTCTGCGGCAACCGCGCCAAGGCGCGCAGCTACCGCGCCCGTCAGCGGTAGCGGCCGCCCGCCTTCGCCCACTCGAGCAGGTGCTCGACCGAGCAGAAGCCGTCGGGCACGCGATGCTCGCCGCGCGAGCGCACCGCGAGGACATGGGCCTCCTCCAGCGGTGCGTCACACCAGGAGCACGCCGTCAGCCGCGGGTCGTCCACCGGCGTCCCGGCCTCCCAGTACGCGCCGCGGATCGCCCACGGGACGACGTGCTCGAGCCGGCAGAAGACGGCGCGCCGGCTGCCCGCCGGCTCATACGCGCGGAAGCCGTCCCCGGGATCGACCTCGACCCCGCACCAGGAGCAGTGATCCGTCACAGGATGTCCGGGAGGACGAAGCGGCGGTCGCCGGCGGCGAGCACGAGCGGCTCGCCCTCGCGCGCGGCGATCGTGATCGGCGTGCCCGAATCGCGGGTGTCGAACTCGGCCGTGGCCACGCTGCGCCCGCCGAAGGCCGACGCCAGCGCGAGCACGCCACGCGCGAGGTTCGCCACCACGCCCAGCGGGGCCTCGAGCTCGCCGGTCTCGGGGTCGATCGCCAGCGCGGTCGGCGGCGGCGGCCGCATGTCCGGCAGCTCGCGCGGACCGGCGGGCGCGGGCATCTCCGCCGGCACGCTCCAGGCGCCGTCGGGCTCGGTCAGCCCGAGCGACCCGTCGGGCGCGCAGTCGAGCATCGTCGCGGTGGTCCCGTCGCCGGGATCCACGAGCAGCACGACGCGCGCGGCGAGCGACCGCCGGGCGAACTCGCGCACGGTCGCCACGGCCTCCGCGTTGCGCGCCAGCACGTCCTCGAGGTCCTCGGGCACCGTCTGGGATGGTGCCACGCCGGGTAGGGATCGGCAGATGCCGTCTCCCTTCGACGAGCGCGCACCGGATCTCGCCGGCCGCGAGCCGGCCGATCTCGCCGCCGACGCGCGCGAGCAGCTGCAGGGCGTGACCTTCGGCGCGAAGGGCGACGAGCGGTTCCACGTCGACCCCGTCCCGCGCCTCATCGAGGCCGCGGAGTGGGAGCCGCTGGCCGCCGGCCTGTCGCAGCGCGTGCGCGCGCTCGACCGCTGGTGCGCCGACGTGTACGGCGCCCGGGAGATCGTCCGCGACGGCATCGTGCCCGCCCGCGTGATCGACACGATCGAGACCTACGAGCCCGAGCTGCAGGGCTTCCAGCCGCCGCTGTGGGTCGGCATCGCCGGGCTCGACATCGTCCGCGACGCCGACGGTCACTTCCTCGTGCTCGAGGACAACCTGCGCACCCCGAGCGGGCTCGCCTACGCCGTGGCGGCGCGCAACGTGAGCACCGAGATGCTGCAGCCGGAGGAGCCGCCGCTCCCGCTCGACGCGCTGCCCGAGCTCCTGCGCGACACGCTCGTCGCCGCCGCGCCGGTCGACAAGCCGCACGCGATCGTGCTCACCGACGGCCCCGACAACCCGGCCTACTGGGAGCACGCGTGGCTGGCGGGAGCGCTCGAGGTGCCGGTCGTGCACCTGGACGAGCTCGACCTCGACGGCGTCGACGTCGTCTACCGCCGCACCAACGGCGACAGGCTCGACGGACCGACCGGGCGCGCGCTCGGCGACGCGTGGCGCGAGGGCAGGATCGGCCTCGTCAACGGGTTCGGCGTCGGGGTGGGCGACGACAAGCTCGTCCACGCCTACGTGGAGGAGATGGTCCGCTACTACCTCGGCGAGGAGCCGCTCGCGCGGTCCGTGCGCACCTATGACCTGTGCGTGCCGGAGGTGCTCGAGGAGGCGCTCGACCGCTTCGAGGAGCTGGTGATCAAGCCCCGCTCCGGGTACGGCGGCGAGGGCGTGGTCATCTGCCCGCACGCCGAGCCGGAGGACGTCGAGGCGCTGCGCACGAAGGTCGAGGCCTCCCCCGGCGGCTACATCGCCCAGGAGATGGTGCCGCTCTCACGCCATCCGACGGTGATCGACGGCGAGCTCGAGCCGCGCCACGTCGACCTGCGCCCGTTCGTCTTCCTCGGGACCGGCGGCCAGGCGCGCGTGCTGCCCGGCGGGCTCACGCGCGTGGCCTTCGGGGAGGGCGCGCTCGTCGTCAACTCCTCGCAGAACGGCGGGGCGAAGGACACCTGGATCGTCCCCTAGCGGGTCTCGGTCGCGGCGCGGCGCGCCTCGACCTCGTGCGGGTTGTCGCGGTAGCCCTGGTAGAGGTACGAGCTCCACATCCGGATCCGCCGGTGCTGGTCCTGCCAGACGTGGCAGAGCTCGTGGACGATCAGGTCGTCGGAGACCTGGCCGAGCGGGCGCTTGACGAGGATCAGCGGCCCGATCTCGTACCCGCGGAAGCGGCGCAGCCCGGGGATGCGGAAGAACCACGGCGCGTGGAGGATCCGCACCCGGTCGATCCGCACCGGCTCGGGGTAGAAGTCGAGCCGGTCGAGCCGGGCCTTCGCGCGCTGCAGCGCCGCGGTCTCCTCGGGAGAGCGCACGGCGCGAGCGTAACGTCAGGTCTTGGCGGGCTTCGCCTTCGCCTTGGCCTTCGCCTTGGCCTTGGCCGGCTTCTTCGCCTTCGCCGGCTTCCGCTTGCTGGCGGTCGCGGACTTCGGCCCGGCCGGGGCACCCGGCTTCGCGGCGCCGACACTCGAGGGCGCGCCCGAGGTCTTGGCCCTCGGCTTCGCCTTCGGCTCGTCCTTGTCGCCGCGGACGCGGTCCACGCCGGCCTTCGCCGCGGCCTTGCCGAGCTCTACCGCGGAATCGAGGATCTGCTTCGGTTTGATGGCCATGGAGGCCATCCTCCCCACGCGGCGGAGGAGCTACACGAGGACGGCGTCGCCGCAGGCGATGGCGATCGCCTGCGAGGCCGGGAGGCTCGTCACGAGCTCCCCGTCGAGCCGCAGCTCGCCCCAGGCTCGCGCCAGTGCGGGCTCGGAGGCGAAGAAGAGATCCAGCCCGTCGGGGAGCGGCTCCTGAGCCCGCTCCCACGCCGCGGCAACGTCGTCCATGACCTCAGGCGGCGGTCCGGAGAACGGTTCTTGCGATCTGTGGGAGCGGGACATCAGGTGCGGTCTGGGAACAGGAGAGGCACGCTACATCCACATCATCGGCGAGCCGGCTCGGACCTTCATGGGGTGGGGACCCCAAGGACCGGAGAAATTCACAGACCGGCGGGGTGACGGGCCACGAAACCGCTCGTCGAGCGCATCGTGTTCGCCCAGCGCGAGCCGGTCGCCTTGGCGGCCGAGGTGTCGAAGAGGATGCCCGCGACCTCCATGAACACGTGCCCGGGATGCGTGTAGATCGTCACCCACTTGCCCTTGCCGGGCTCGCCCCAGCTCATGAGCGGCCCGGAGGCCAGCGGGCCGTTGAGCAGCCCGGCGGCGGCGAGGGCGAAGGAGACCGATCCCGAGCAGTCGTAGCCGTTGTCGAGCCACTTGCCGTGACCCCCGCCCCACTTGTACGGCGAGCGGGCGATGATGTTGCCGGCCTCGATGATCTGCTTGACCTCCTCCGGCGCCTCGAGCGGCGGGAGGGCGATGCCGTTGGGCAGCGCGGTGGCCTTGGTGATGTCGGTGTGGCCGGTCGTCCCGCGGCGTCGCGCGCCGGCGGAGGCGGCCTGCGTGGGCTTCGGGCCGGCGTCCTCGAGGCCCGGGTCGGTCTCGTAGTCGTCGTCGGCCCCGTCGGCGCTGCCGGCCACGGGCTCGACGACCTTCGGCCGCAGCTTCGGCATCGGCGGAAGCTCCGAGCGCTTGACCGCCACGATCTGCGGCTTCGTGGTCGCCTCCTCGCCGGAAGCGCTCAGCGCGACCGCGCCGACGGCGAGGCCGACGAGCGCGACGGTGAGGACGAAGGCCGCGGAGCGACGCATCAGACGAGTATGCCCACCCGGACTCAACGACCGGTCCAGAAGGTGGTCTGCGCCTTCGCGCCCGGCTTGCTCATCCCGATGTGGATGTGGTCGCGGTGCGCGGTGGTGTCATCGACGCCCTTGCGCGGCTTGCCGCGCTTCGTGAAGCACGGGCTGTACGGCCGGAACTCGGTCATCCCGGCCCCCCAGTACCCGCAGTCCCAGATCAGCTCCTGCACGCCCATGCGGCGCGCCAGGGCCTGCGGGTTGCCGGCCGCGTCAGGCGCCAGCAGCAGGCGGAAGAGCGTGTCGGCGGCCTTGCGGTCGGCGCGCGAGCCGGCGTCGAGGTGCCAGTCGATGGCGCGGTTCTCGGCGTGGAGCGAGGCGGAGTCCTTGCCCCACTTCTCGCACCGGTACGAGCCCCAGAACACGCCGCGCGTGTTGGCGGCCAGCCAGGCGGTCATGGCGACGACGCCGGGCTTGCTGCGCTTGGCGCACTTGGTCGCGCGGTCGTAGCGGAAGTCGTCGATCGGCTGGTCGAGCAGGTCGTCGGCGGGGTTGTCCTCGACCGGCGGGAGCGGGTTCGGGAGCTGCGGGAAGGCGTGGGCGCTGCCGGTGCACAGCGCGAGCAGGAAGAGCACGGGGAGGATGAGACGCATCCCCCATTGGTTCGGACGCCCGGCCGGGCTCTTGAGTCAGCCGATGGCCTGGGCGAGATCTTCGACGAGGTCCTCGGCGGCCTCGATCCCGCAGCTCAGGCGCACGAGATCGGCCGGCACGGCGGCGTCCGAGCCCTCGACCGACTGATGCGTCATCGCCTGCGGCACCTCGATCAGCGACTCCACGCCGCCGAGCGACTCGGCGAGCGAGAACACCTCGCAGCGCGACGCGATGTCCGTCGCGTCGGGGTGCCGGAAGCTCACCATGCCGGAGAAGCCGGGCCAGCGGACGTCGCTCACGCCGTCCTGCGGCCGCAGCCACTCGGTGACCGCGCGCGCGTTCTCGCTGTGCGCCGCCATCCGCAGGTGCAGCGTGCGGATGCCGCGGTGGACGAGGAAGGCGTCGAGCGGCCCCGGCACGGCGCCGATCGAGTTCTGCACGAACTTCACCGCGTCGTGGAGCGCGGCCTCCTTGACCACCACGGCGCCGCCGACCGCGTCCGAGTGGCCGCCGATGTACTTGGTCGTCGAGTGCACCACCGCGTCGGCGCCCAGCTCGAGCGGCCGCTGGTAGACGGGCGTGGCGAACGTGTTGTCGACGGCCACCAGCGCCTGTCGCTTGCGGGCGATGATCGCCTCGATGTCGACGACGTTGAGCGTCGGGTTGGTCGGCGTCTCGATCCAGATCAGCTTCGTCTCGGCCGTGACGGCCCGCTCGACCGCGTCGAGGTCGGTCTGGTCCACCATCGTGTAGTTGAGGCCCCAGCGGCTGAGCACCTTGTCGACGAGCCGGTAGGTGCCGCCGTACAGGTCGTTCGGTATGACCACGTGGTCGCCGGCCGCGGCCACGGCGGTGATCAGCGCGTGCTCGGACGCCATCCCGCTCGAGAACGCCAGCGCCCTGCCGCCCTCGAGCTCGCCCAGCGCGCGCTCGAGCGCGCTCCGCGTCGGGTTCGCGCTGCGCGAGTAGTCGTACTCCTCGACGAACTCGCCCGGGCTGGGCTGCACGTAGGTCGAGGCCTGGTGGATGGCCGGGACGACGCCGCCGTAGGACGGGTCCGGCTCGAGGCCCGCGTGCACCGCGCGGGTGGCGAAGCGGCGGCTCACGAGACCAGCGACTCGAGCAGGTCCGCGCGCGTGACGATGCCGACCGGCCGGCCGTGCTCCGTCACGGTGAGCGCCTGGCCCTCGCCGGAGAGCAGCTCGACCGCCTCGCGCACGGGGTCGTCGGTCGCGACGGCCGGGAACATGGGCTCCATCACCTGCTCGATCGCGGCGGTCATCAGCTCGGGATCGTCCAGCGCGCGGCGCAGCAGTCCGCGTTCACCGACGCTGCCGACGACGTCTGCGCCGTCGACCACCGGAAGCTGGCTGACGCTGTGCTCGTGGAAGAGCGTGATCGCGTCGGTGACCGGCTGGTGCTTCTGCACGGTCACGAACGGCGGGATCTCGCCGGCCACGGTCTTGTCGCGCAGCACGTCGCCCACCGTGCGGTCGCCCGAGCGCTCGATGAAGCCGTACTGGCGCATCCAGGCGTCGTTGAAGATCTTGCTCAGGTACGCGCGACCGCCGTCGGGCAGGATCGTCGCCACCATCGCCTGCGGGTCGTCGATCTCGCTCGCCACCTGCAGCGCGGCGTGCACCGCGAGCCCGCAGCTGCCGCCCACCAGCAGGCCCTCGTCGGCGGCGAGCCGGCGAGTGGTGAGGAAGCTGTCGCGGTCCGAGACCGTGACGTAGCGGTCGACGACGCTCGGGTCGAAGGTCTGCGGCCAGAAGTCCTCCCCCACGCCCTCGACGAGGTACGGGTGGACCTCCTCGTTGGAGTAGATCGAGCCGACCGGGTCGGCGCCGACGACCTCCACGTCCGGGTTCTGCTCACGCAGGTACCTGGCGATGCCGGTGATCGTGCCGCCGGTGCCGACGCCGCAGACGAAGTGCGTGATCCGCCCGCCGGACTGGCGCCACAGCTCGGGCCCCGTCGACGTGTAGTGCGTCTCCGGATTGGCCGGGTTCGCGTACTGGTTGGGCTGGAACGCGCCGGGGATCTCCTGCGTGAGGCGATCGGCGACGCGGTAGTAGGACTGCGGCGAGTCCGGGCTCACGTCGGTCGGCGCGACGACGACCTCGGCGCCGTACGCCCGGAGGAGGTCGATCTTCTCCTTGGACATCTTGTCCGGCATCACGGCGATGACCCGGTAGCCCTTCAGGCGCGCGGCGATCGCCAGGCCGGTGCCGGTGTTGCCGCTCGTCGGCTCGATGATCGTGCCGCCCGGGCGCAGCCGGCCGTCGCGCTCCGCGGCCTCCACCAGCCGCATCGCCACACGATCCTTGATCGAGCCCCCGGGGTTGAAGGACTCGAGCTTGGCGACCAGCTGCGGCGTGACCTGCGCGCCGATGCGGCTGAGGCGCACCAGCGGGGTCTCACCGACCGTGTCGAGGATCGAGTCCTTGATGTCGGCCTGTGTCACGGACGAGCTCATGCCACGACTATAGGCCGCGGTCAGCGCCCGATCCCCGGCCTGCGGCGAGACCCTGTAGCGGCCACGAATCACAGATGTCGTTTGATCGAGAGGTCTGAGCATGTTCGTGCGCAGACCGTCCCGGCGGCGCGAGCCATCGAATTGATCAAGGAAATCTCGCAATTTGCGGATGTTTTGCCGCAAACTGGTGCTTAGTACTGGCGCGAATCCGCTACATCACGCAGGAGCCTGCAGGGAGCGTGGCTCCATTTCGAGGAGCGAGATGCACGGAGGGCTCTGGAGGTGGGACTTTCACGGACGAGCGCGGTGGTGGACGGCGGATCCCGCGTGGCCGCGGTCGTCGCACGACACGAGAGCACGCTGCTGCGGGTCGCGCGCCAGGCGTCGCTCTGCCACGACGATGCGCTCGACGCGTACCAGCGCGCGCTGGAGATCTTCATCCGGCGGGTCGACACGGTCGAGCCGTCGACGGAGGTCGCATGGCTGAAGGTCGTCGTCCGCCACGAGGCGATGGCGATCCGGCGCGCGCGGCAGGAGTCGGTGACGGGCGAGGAGCTCGACCTCGACGCCGTGTTCCCGGGCGCGGGGCGGAGCGTCGAGGACCAGATCGCGTCGACGGAGCGCGTCCGGCGTTCGGCCGAGGCGCTGCGCTCGCTCAAGCCGGACGAGGCGACCGCGCTGATGATGAAGGCGCACGGGCTCTCGTACGACGAGATCGGCGCGCGCAACGGGTGGTCGTACACGAAGGTGAACCGCGCGGTGACCGAGGGGCGTCGCCGGTTCCTGCGCGCGTACGAGGGGATCGAGTCCGGTGAGGAGTGCGATCGGTTCGCGCCGATCGTCGACGCGCTGAGCGCCGGCTCGGCGACGGCCGCGCAGGTCATCGCGATCCGGCCGCACCTGCGCCACTGCACGGCCTGCCGCGCCGAGGTGCGAGAGCTCCACCTCTCGCGGCTGCGCCGCGCGTCGCTCTTCTTCCCGTTCTTCGCCGCGCCCGAGCTCCCGGGGGTCGAGGACCGCCTGCTCGAGTTCGCGAACACGCCGCCGCGGCTCGAGGACGTCCTGGAGGTCCCGCGGGGATCGCTCGACCACGAGGCGGCCGTCGGCGTGTTCGCGAAGCTCAAGCAGGACGTCGCGGCGTTCTTCCACCGAGCCCAGGCGTCCGACGTCGCGACCGGGGTCCAGATCGCCGTGTCCGGAGGCGGCGGCCGCATCGCCACCGTCGGAGCGATCCTCGGGATCTGCCTCAGTGGAGGCGCCGGGGTCGCGACCGTCTGCGTCGTCACGGGGCTGGTCGCCGACCCGCTCGGGTTGATCGATCGGCCCGCGCAGCGCGAGCCCGAGCGACCACGCGCTCAGCGCCCCGAGCCACCACGCGCCACGCCGACTCCGGCCCCGCGCCTCGTCGCCAACACGCCGACGCCCACCCCGGCCCCGTCGCCACCACCGCGGCGCCGCCGCGCCGCCCCTTCGAAGGATCCGTCGCAGGGGACGAAGCCGACCAGCCACGAGAGCCCACCCATCACGCCGGCCGTCGCGTCGACGACCGGCCAAGAGCCCTTCACCCCCGAAGTCCCGCAAGCCGCAGCCGAACCCGCCCCGGCACCAGCAACGGGCGGAGGCGAGTTCACGCCGTGAAGCCCCATAGGAGCAGCCGCATGTCCCTTCCGCGCCGCATCGCATTCATCGTCGTGCTCATCCTCATCGCCGCGGGAGCCGGCGCCACACCCGCGCTCGCGGGCGAGTACCCGGTCTTCGCCTGCGAGCCATCGCTGGGTGATGTGAACAACGCCTGGCAGGGCTACTCGAGCGATCCCGCGATGCCCGTGTACGTGAACTGTCCGCCGGGAGGAGCGTTCAACCCGTGGAACGACGGGCTCGTGACACGCGCAGCCATGGTGTCCGGGAGCGTTCCCGCCAACGCGCACTCGCGCCTGACCTTCCGAGCACCGCCGGGAGCCTCGCTCTCGCGGATGGCCTACTCGCACCGCTTCTGTGGTGGCAGCTCCTTCATCGCCGGGCTGATGAACGACGCCTTCGCGTGGCTCCACAAGTCCGACCCCGGCAGCTGCGGCACGATCGTCCCGTCGCCGTACTCCATCTCGCTCGGAGGAACCCCGGCGGTCCACCTCATCACGTGGTGCGTCTCGGCTCGCTGCAACCTCGGCGGGTCGAGCCCCAGCGGTTACGCGACGATGCGCAACGCGACCGTGTGGGTGGCGGATTACACGACGCCGAACATTGCCCTGACCGGCGGAGCGGCGTTGACGCCGGGCTGGAAGTCGGGAGTCGTCGATCTTGCGTTCAGCGCGACCGACAACGTGGGGATACGTGAGAGCGACGTCCTGCGCGGCGGTCAGCCCATATGGCAGACGAATAGCGTTTGCAACCACACACTCTCGTCCCGTGTCCGTCGATCGCGCCTCGCGTGCCGATCGATACGCGAGGCGCCGCCGATGGTGCGCAGCAGCTGTCGGTGCGAGCTAGCGACGCCGCAGGAACTCCGGCGTCGCAAACCGTTGTCATATTCGCGGACAACACAGCACCGGGCCCGCCGCTGGATGTGACTGTCGCCGGAGGCAGCGGATGGAGGAGCCGCAATTCGTTCGAGATCACGTGGCGGAACCCGTCGCAGCCGGGAATGTCGCCGATCGCTGGCAGCGAAATCGCGATCTGTCCCAGCTTCAAACACAGCCGACCAGATGGAACGGCTGCGAGCAGCGGATCGACGGCAAGACGGCGGCGCGCGTGTGCCGTGCCAGCGCCTGGAGCAGTGGGTCGCCCGCGTCTGGCTGCGCGACGAGGCCGGAAACGCGTCCGAGGGCGACCGCACAGGCCGTCAGTCTCAGGCTCGACGAGTACGCCTCCGGACGTCGCGTTCGGCGCGATTGATCTGTCCGACCCGACGCGGGTCGACGTGCGGGCCGCGGACGCGGCGTCGGGTCTCGTCGAGACCGCGATCGAAGTTCAGCGCCGAGGAACCGGGACCTGGACGCCCTTGTCGACGCAGCGGACGTCTGACGGATTCAGTGCGCGCCTCGACGATGAACACCTCGCCGACGGCGTGTACGACCTGCGGGCGCGGGTGACCGATTCCGCCGCGAACGAGCGGTCGACGGACCGCGAGACGTCCGGAACGAAGGCGCACCGGAGCGTGCCCATGCGCATCGCGACCAGACTCGTCGCCGGTCATGTGAGGTACGTCGGCGCTCGCCGCTCACGTGGCCAGCGGCGCCGCCGAGTGATCGTCGTTCGACCGAAGGTGCCCTACGGCCGGACGCTGCCGATCGATGGTCGCCTCACGATGCCCGGTGGCAATCCGGTGCCCGGCGGACAGATCGAGGTCTGGGAGCAGCTCGCGCTGCCCGGGGCGACGTCCCGCCGCATCGCGGTGATCGGGACCGACGCGCGCGGTCGCTTCCGGTTCAAGGCGCTGCGCGGGCCGAGCCGCGCCCTCCGGTTTCGCTACCCCGGAACGACGGTTGTCCGCGCGCGGACCACGGAAGTCGAGATCCGAGTGAAGAGCGCGACGAGCCTGACGACCAGTCGCGACCGGGTGGTGAACGGCGAGGACGTCGTCCTCGCGGGCCGGGTGTCCAGCCGACCGCTCCCCGCGAGTGGCAAGCTCGTTCAGCTACAGGCGTATTCGCGCGGCGGCTGGATCACGTTCGCCGCACCGCGAGCCGACGCGAAGACAGGCCGATGGAGTTACCGCTACCGGTTCACGTCGACGCGCGGAACGGTGCGATACCGCTTCCGCGCCCGCGTTCCGACGGAGGCCACGTATCCGTATACGACGGGGACGTCACGCTCGGTGCACGTAAGGGTCCGAGGCCTTTGAGAAGTCCCATTGCTCAACCGATTGCACGTAAGGTGGTCCAATGACACGAGGGATTCGAGCGCGGCTGACCTACGCGAATGTGATGGCGACGATTGCGGTGTTCATCGCGCTGGGCGGAACGTCATACGCACTCACATTGCCACGCAATAGTGTCGGCTCGTCCCAGCTGCGTTCCGATTCGGTCGGACGGTCGGAGCTGCGGAACGGAGCAGTCCGCTCATCGACGATCGAGAACCGATCGATCCGTTTGCGCGACATCTCCCTCGCGACGCGCAACTCGCTCCGCGTTGCGGGTCCGCGTGGTCCGGCCGGCACCGAGTACTTCGCCGCCTTCAATTCGGCGGGGCAACCGACGGCAGGTAACGCTAGCTCGTATGCGGTCGGCCTGAGTGGCATGACCATCGTCGGTTTCGGGGATCGGCCGACTGACCGCTTGCGTCGCGGCAGCGAGCCTTACCGCATCTGCCTGGCGGCCCCAATCCGGAGCCGCCAGGGGGCGCAAGCGTGACGGTAAGCCACAACGGCGACGGCAGATTCCGAGTCGAGACGTGGCGGGCCGACGGACAGCCCGTGTCTTACCCGTTCAATCTCATCGTCGCCTGCTGACGGAGGGGTGCATTTCGTCAACCTTGGCGCCGGATCGCGGTCGAGGTTGCAGTTGCGCACCTATACGGTGCGCAACTGCAACCGCCCGCGGCGCGACGGCTCGAAGTTGACGAAATGCACCCCTCGCTCAACGCTTGCGGACGAACGTGAGCCCGTCGGCCACGAGGGCCATGACGCTGTCGACTCGCTCGTCTCCCGTCACGTGCTCGTTGAGCTCGGCGAGCGCGCGGGATGAGTCGTCCTGGGGATCGAGGACGCTCCCGCGGAAGAGGACGTTGTCGATCAGGAGCAGGCCTCCGGTCACCAGCCGCGGGAGGATCAGCTCGTAGTACTCCGGGTAGCCGGTCTTGTCGGCGTCGAGGAAGACGAAGTCGTAGGTCGGCTCCTCGGGCGCCGCGCGCAGGAAGTCGGCCGCCGGCCCGACGATGATCTCGACGCGGTCGCCGACTCCGGCGTCCTCGAGGTTGGCGCGGGCGATGGAGGCGTAGTTCTCCTCGTACTCCAGGCACGTCAGCGTGCCACCGTCGGCCAGCCCGCGGGCGATCGAGATCGCTCCGTAGCCGGTGAAGGTCCCGACCTCGAGGGCGCGGCGGGCGCCCACCAGGCGGGCGAGCATCGTGAGCAGCGCCGCCTCGTCCGGCGTGGTGAGCATCTGCGACCGCGGCATCTCGCGCGTGTCGCGCTCGACGCGCGCGAGCACGTCGTCCTGCCGCGCGTGGCGGGCGAGGTAGTTGACCAGATCCTCTGTGACCACCGTCTTGACGCGCGTCATCGACGGCAGCATACGGACGCGGCCCGGTTGCCCGGCGAGCGGAACCCCCGCTAAGCCGCGGTGACCGCCGCGGCCAGCGGCAGTGGCCGGCCGAGCAGGTAGCCCTGCCCGAGCTCGCATCCGATCTCGGCGAGCGCGGCGCGCTGGTCCTCGCGCTCGATCCCCTGGGCCACGACCTGCAGCCCGAACATCGCGCCGAGCTGGACGACCATCGACAGGACCGCCCGGTCGTGCACGTCACGCGAGGCGCCGTCCAGGAACGGCCGCGCGACCTTGAGCATGTCCAGCGGCCGCGAGCGCAGGAGCTCGACCGCGTGGCGCCCCGCTCCGAAGTCGTCGAACGCGATCCGCACCCCGATCAGCCGCAGCGCCTCGAGCCCGTCCAGGGGGGCCGCGGCCAGCGCGCGCTCCGAGAGCTCCAGCACGAGGCGGGCGGGGTCGAGCCCGGTGGACTCGAGCACGTCGCGCACCGTGCCCGCGTGCAGCGCGGAGAGGTTCACGTGGACGGCCGGCACGTGACCGCGCGCGGCGGCCGTGCACGCCTGGAACAAGACCTCGCGGTCGACGGCGGCGGCCAGCTCGCCCTCGGCGTCGCGCACGAACGACGCGGCGCCCAGCAGGCCCAGCCGCGGATGGCGCCACCGCGCCAGCGCCTCGAAGGCCACCAGTCGCCGGTCGTCCAATCCGACCACGGGCTGGAAGTGCGCGACCAGCTCGCCGCGGCGGATGGCCTGGGCCAGCTCGTCGCCCCCGCCCAGCGCCTCGCCCGCCGGCACCATCTCCGGGAACCAGACGCGCATCTGGTTCTTGCCCGCCTCCTTGGCCCGGTACATGGCCACGTCGGCGCGGTGCAGGAGCTCGCCCGAGCCCAGCGACCCCGCGGCGGCGGTGGCGATGCCGACCGAGGAGCGCACCCACAGCTCCTCGCCGTCGACCACGACCGCCTCCGTCAGCAGGTCGAGCACGCGACCCGCGACCTGCTCGCCGTGGTGGTCGTCCACGTCCTCGAGCAGCACCGCGAACTCGTCGCCGCCCATCCGCGCGGCGACGTCGCCGGGCCGGACCGACGCCTCGAGCCGCCCCGCGGCGGCCACCAGCACGGCGTCGCCGGCCGCATGGCCGGCGGAGTCGTTGATCGCCTTGAAGTCGTCGAGGTCGAGGAACAGGACCGTCGCCATCCCGGAGGGGCGCTCGAGGGAGGCTTCCACCCGACGCAGGAACAGCGTGCGGTTGGCGAGGCCGGTCAGCGGATCGCTCTGCGCCTGGCGCTCGAGCCGGTCCAGCTCCAGAGACAGGCCCGCGTGGGCGGCCAGGGCCTCGAAGAGCCGCACGTCCTCATCCGTGAACGCGTCGGTCGCGCCGATCCGGTCGCCGAGCACCATCACGCCGGCGAGCCGCGTCTCACCGCGCACGGGTGCCAGCAGCGCGTGATCGATGCCACGCTCGCTGAGATAGCGCTGGAGGTCGACCGACGCCTGCAGGCGATCCACCTTCACCGCCCCGACCTCCTCGACCGCCGTCCGCAGCGACAAGGCCGCGGCATGGGCGACCGGCACCATGATCTCCTCGTGCCCATCGGGCCCGCGGGCGGTGCGCAGCGCGCCCGCGTCGGGACCCGGGAGCAGCACGAGCTCGGCGGTCTTCACGCGGAACGAGGCGCGCGTCCGGCGCAGGAGGTCGAGCAGGTCGTCCTCCATGTCCCCGCCCTGCGAGAGCGACCGGGTGACGCCGTAGAGGAACTCGAGCGACTGGTGCTTCGCCCGCTCGCTCACCCACGCGCGGTAGGCGAGCAGGAGCACGGCGGCCGGCGGGATGAGCAGCCAGCCCGCGCGCAGGTCCTGCGCGACGATCGTCGCGCCGGACAGCGCGACGCTGGTGTTGGTGAGCGCGACCAGGAGGTCGGCGCCGAGCATCCCCGCCAGGCGACGGGACGGGATCGACCCCTCCGACAGCCCGATCGCGCAGAAGACCAGCACCGCGCCCGTCAGCGACGCCACGAAGACGGCGATGAAGGTCGCGCCCCACACCAGCGGCCCGATCGCCTCCGCCCCGGGAGCGAGCCCGTGCAGCACGATCAGCGCGAGGCACGCGGTCAGAGCGAACTGGGCCAGGTTGAAGAACAGCCGCACCGGCCCCTGCCCGCGCGTCCAGATCAGCACGATCGCCGGCCCGACGACGATCGCGATGACGAGATCGCTCGGATGGGCCAGCAGCAGGCCGAGCACCAGCGGCAGCTCCGACAGCGACAGCGAGTGCGCGCTTCCACGCACGTGCGCGTGGATGACGAACAGCTCGGTGAAGGCGAAGCCGGCCGCGAGCGCCCACCACGGGATCCGCACGCCGACGTCGTACGGCACCAGGTCGCGGACGACCTGGTGCCACAAGACGATCGCCGCGACGCCCGTCGCGGCGATCAGCGCACCGAGGGTGGCGCGACTCAGCCGGTCGAGACCCACGAAGCTCCAGACCAGCGCCGCCCGCTCCAGCGACGGCCACTCCACCGGCGACCGGACCAACGGCGGCCGGCCCACTCGGCGTCACCCGCCTCGTACTCGTGCCGTCCGCCCAGCACCCGCGCGATCTCGCGCGGATGGACCCGCGCGGGCTCCCAGTCCTGCTTGGCCTCGTGCGGGGCCGGGACGCGGGCGGCGAGCGACCGCGTGAGGTCCACGCGTCCGGCGCCGTCGGCCTCACGGGGATCCGGGAGGTCGACCGCGCCCTCCACCAGCACCGCCTTCAGCTGATCGGGCGACATCCAGGGACGCGCCGACAGCAGGCGGGCGCTGACGCCCGTGACCACCGCGGCGGCCTGCGAGGTGCCGCTGCCGCGGAAGTACGTCGAGCCGACGCGGGCCTCGGGGTACTCGAGATCGAGCGCCGAGCCCGGCACGCGCAGGGAGACGATGCGGGTTCCCGGGGCAACCAGGTCCGGCGAGCGGTAGCGGCTCCGGCTCGAGAACTCGGCGACGCGATCGTCGGCCGGCGAGACGGTGCTCTTGGTGTCGGTCGCCCCGGTGGCGATCACGAACGGATCGGCGGCCGGGATGTCGAGCCGGTTGGCCTGCGCGCCGTTGTTGCCGGCGGCGGCGACGACGGCGATGCCCTCGTTCCAGAGCTGCTCGACGGCCCATGCGAGCACGTCGTTCTTGTAGCCGCCGGTGTCCTCGACGCCGAGCGACAGGTTCACGACCCGGATCCTCAGGCCGTTGGCGTCCTTGTTGCGGCGCACCCACTCCATGGCGGCCAGCACCTGAGCGAGGCTCGTGGTGCCGTCGGCCTCCGCGACCTTCAGCGACACGATCCGGGCCCCGGGCGCCGTGGACGCGATCACGCCCGCGAGGTGCGTGCCGTGGCCGAACGTGTCGAGCGTCGCGAGGCGCCGGTCGCGGCGCTCGGACGAGAAGTCAGGACCCTGGATGACGCGCCCGGGAGCCGCGAGGCTTCCGATCGGCACGACACCAGAGTCGATGAGGGCGACGTCGACGCCGGATCCGTCCGGCGCCCCGGCGGCGATACCGCTGCCGCCGGCGATGACGTCAATCGAGTCGGTTCCGGCATCCGCAGCCCGCGCGGTGGCGGGCACGAGGAGCGCAACCAGGGAGAGCGCGAGAGCGACCATCCGGGTCGGCTTCGGCCGACCCCGTCCGTCCCAGCGGATCCCGTATCGAATCGTCAAGCGGTTCCTTCCGTGGCTTGGTCCCTGAGCGGCGGTTCATCCGCCGCTCGAGAGACCTATCGGCACCCCGGGAGGATCGCTCAGGCGGACATATGTCCAGAGGTCAGCCGAATGCTGGCATCACCCGCTCGGCGACCAGCTTCAGCTGCCCGCGCGTGTCGGGCACGTCGATGTCCGCGCCGGTGAAGGCCTTGACCATCCCCGCGTCGACGATCGCCATGATCATGTGGTTGATCCCGTGCGGCTGCATGTCGGTCTTGATCTTCTCGACGATCTCCTCCGGCGTGCCGGCCAGCGACAGCTTCTCGGCGTTCTCGGGGCTGAACAGCTCGAGCGCGCGCGGGACGTCGCCGGCGGCCAGCGCGTCGACCACCGGCTTGAGCTCGGCGGGGTCGATCCCGTGGCGCTCGACCTGCTCGGGCGGCATCGCCGAGAGGTAGAAGGTGACCAGCGCGCGCGCCGCGGCCTTGGCCGCCGCGGAGTCCTCCCCGACCACCGTGACGCACCAGGCGCCCATGTCCAGGTCGCCGATGTCCTTGCCGGCCTTCTGCGCTCCTTCCTGAACGCGTGCCGCCATGTACTCGTAGGCCTCGCTCGAGTACGCCAGCGCCTGGTGGACGCCCTCGGTCAGCTCGCCCGCCACCCGGAAGGAGCGCGGCCCCTTCATCGCCCCCATCTTGATCGGGATCTGCTCCTGGACGGGCTTGGCGAAGGTGTAGAGGCCGTTGTACTTGAAGAAGTCGCCGTCGTGGGTGATGGCGCCCTCCGCCAGGAAGGTCCGCATGACGTGGATCGCCTCGATGAGGCGCGACATCGGCTTGCGGTCGGCCCAGTCCTCCACGCCGTGCTGGTGCAGCAGCCCGAAGTTGCCCGTGGAGACGACGATCTCCGTCCTGCCGTTCGTGAGCTCGTCGAGCGTGGCCATGACCTGGCAGATATGGGTCGGCTCCCGCAGGAAGACATGCGTGACATTGGGGCCGAAGCGGATCCGCTCCGTCTTCTCCGCCGCGGCGGCGAAGACGACGAACGGGTCCTTCCACCAGGTCTCGTCGACCGAGTAGGCGGCGTAGAACCCCAGCTCGTCCGCGGTCTTGACCGTCTCGACGAGATCCGGGATGGGAAAGACCGGGACCATGCAATAGCTGAACTTCATTGACCCTCCTCCTCGGGCATCGTCTCGGACCCCAGTCCAGTCGAGAGGACCTCGTCCGCGAAGTGGTCGTGCATCCAGTCCAGGTGGTCCCATCGCGCCGCCACGATCCGCTGGGTGTCCCAGGCCGGCATGTCCTGCTGCGGGAAGACCTGCATCTTCGACGGCTCGACCTCGAAGACGTGCTCGAACCGCATGACCACGTCGTCGTTGATGCGCTTGGGCTCCGGCGGCTTCTGGTCGCCGAGTCGGAAGATGCTCATTCGTAGGCCTCGTCCATCGACTGCTTGCCGGGGTTCATCACGTTGTTGGGGTCGAGCGCGCGCTTGATGCGCTTGACCACCTCCCACGAGCTGCCCATCTCGGTCGGCACGAGCTCGGCGTCGCCCTCGCGGGTGGCGCCGTGGCAGGCCGTCATCGACCCGCCGTACTTCAGGGTCACCTCGGAGATCTCGCGCTTGCAGCTCACCCAGGCATCCCACGTGGTGTCGTCGAGCTTCTGCTCCCAGATCCCGACGTCGATCTCCACGAGGTAGTCGCCCCACGGCTTATTGGCGCCGCTCGTGTACGCGAACATCCCCCAGTCGTCGAAGATGCCGTACTCGTGGATGTAGCGGTCGACGATCGCGTGCCACTCCTCGCGCACCTGGGGCAGCACCGAGTAGTTCAGCGCCGCGTCCTCGCAGTGCCACGACATCGGGACCACCTGCCCGTCGAGCGTGCGGCCGTGCAGCGGGGTCGCGTAGCGGTCGTGGCGGGAGGCCCAGTCGCCCTGTGAGATCTCGTCGCCGAGGTACCTGCCGCCGTCGGCGCGGCCCATCTCCATGATGATCCTCGAGGCCGGCTCCACCTCGGCGCGGCGGCCGTACATGGCCACGGCGACCACGCTGCGGACGTCCTCCGGCTGCTCGATGTACGCCTCGTCGTCGCGCCGCAGGTAGCGCAGCTTCCACTCGTCGAAGAGCACGACGCCGGCGATCGTCGCCAGGCCCGACTTGGTGAGCGACCCGACCGTCTTGTACGCGTTCATGTAGTCGTCGAACGCGAAGAAGGCGGCGAACTCGGTCTCCGGCCGCGGGACGAGCTCCAGCGTCGCCTCGGTGCAGATGCCGAGCGTGCCCTGGTGGCCGGTGAACAGGTGCTTGAGCGTGAGCCCGGTCGAGGACTTGCGCAGCTTGCGCCCGCCGCCCTCGGCGATCTCGACGATCTCCCCGGTCGGGAGCACGACCTCCATCGAGATCACGAGGTCGCGCGTGTGGCCGAAGCGCGCGCCGAGCAGCGACCAGCCGCCCGTGCCGATCCGCCCGCCGACCAGCGAGCACGGGTACGACGCCGGGTCGTCGGGATAGAAGACGCCGTGCGGGCGCAGGACCTCGTTGAGCTTGAGCATGTTGATGCCCGGCCCGACGGTCACCGTGCGGTCCACGAGGTCGATCTCGTGGATCTGGTTCATGAGCTTGACGTCGACGAGGATGCCGCCGCGCAACGGCACCGCCCCGTCGGACAGCCCCGTGCCGCCGGCCCGCGGCACGACCGGGATCCCCAGGCGGTTGGCGAGCTTGACGACCTCGCTCACCTCCTGGGCGGTCTTGGGGAGCACCGCCACGTCCGGCATGTGCTCGGCCCAGCGGTGGACGGGGAACGGCGCCGGCACCCGCGTGCGCACGACCCGCGACGACAGGTTGTCCAAGACACGGTCGTCGTCGCCGATGATCGCGCGCAGCTCGTCGATGACCGCGTCGTCGACGGCGGCGATCATGCCCGCGCCTCGGCGCTCGTGTGGCCGCCCACCTCGATCCCGGCGGACTGGGCGAGCAGCTCGAAGAGGTCCATCACCTCGAGCGCACCGACCTCCGACAGCGGGCGCTCCGACCACGGGCAGGCGCTGATCAGGGCGTCGACCTCGAGGTCGACCGCCTTCTGCACCCGGCGCCGGCTGATCTCGGCCGTGATCTCCGGCTTCTCGATCGGGAGCCCGCCGCCGCCGCCGCTGCAGTAGCTCCACTGGGTGACGCGGTCGACGTCCTTGAACTCGAGGCCGGGGATCGCCCGCAGCAGCTCGCGCGGCGCCTCGTGGACGCCCTTGCGCTTGTTGAGCCGGCACGGGTCGTGGTAGGTGACGGTGCGCTCGACCCGCTCCGTCAGCGGGATCTTGCCGTCCCGGACGAGCTCGGCGACGAGCTCGACCCCGAGCACGATCTCGAAGTCGTAGGCCTCGCCGAAGTACTTCGGGTAGTCCTCGGTGAAGGCGATGAAGTCATGCGGGTCGGGGGCGATGATGCGCTTGGCCCCGACCGCGCGCCAGTCGGCCACGTTGTGCTCGGCGTGCTTGAGCGCGAGGTCGACGTAGCCCATCTCGGCGGCCGGCCCGCCGCAACACCACTGCTCGCGCATCAACCCGAACGAGACCCCTGCACGCTGGAGCAGCTGGGCGAAGGCGCGGGTGTATGACGTGCGGTAGAAGGCCGCCTCGCAGTCGACGAAGAGGATCGTCTCGCCGCCCACCGGGATGTCGAGGCCCTCGGCCCAGTCCGCGACGTGCTCCTGCGAGACGTCGACATCGCCGAGCACCGGCTCGTTGTGGTTGGCGGCCAGCCGCTCGTTCCACAGCTTCCAGTTCTCGCGCTCGTTGCCGGTGGCGACCATCAGCGCCCGCATCGCCTTCACGACCTGCACGGTCTGCGTGCGGTGGCGGTAGAAGTCGCCGGTGAACAGCGTGTTCGGGCAGCGCAGCTCGCACGCGCCGCACTGGGTGCAGTGGACGAAGTCGTCGGCCACGTCGGCGACGTCCACCAGGCCCTTCTCCATCGCGACGATGTTCGCGTGGAAGGCCGTCGGCGTGTGGTTCTCGTTGCGGGTGACCTGCATGACAGGGCACACCTCGCGACAGAACTTGTGGCCTGAGGAGAAGCAGCCGTAGGCGTTGTTGCGCCAGCGCTCGACGAACTCGCGCTGCTCCCCATTGCTCGCCGGGTCCGTCATGGTCCCCCTCTCGAATCGGGCCTCTTGGCCCGAAAGTATCACGCGTCACGAGTCCAGGACGGACAGCAACCAGCTCCGCATCTCCTCCAGATCGTCGTCCTGCGGGCGGACCTCGATCGCCGCCTCCACCACCTCGAGCGCCTCGCCGAGGCGGTCGTGGTCGATGAGCAGCCCGGCCAGCCAGCGCCCGTGCCCGCGGGCCTCCGGCTCGGTCGCGAAGGCCGCTCGCAGAAGCGGCTCGGCGCGCGCGTCGTCGCCCTCGTCGCGGGCCAGCTGCCCGCGCAGATGCGGCAGGTCGGCCGCGAAGACGAAGTCGTGCGGCGCGAGCGCCTCGACCCGCTCGGCCGCCCGCGTGGCCGCGCCCTGCGCCTCCGCGCGGCCCTCGTCGCCGTCCAGCTCGATGCCGAGCGCGAGCCGCAGCTCGGCGTCGCGCGTTCATTGGTCGAACATATCGCCGATCGCGTCGACGAAGTCCTTGAGCAGGTCGATGGCGTTGCGGTTGCGCTTCACCCGCTTGCTCTCGCCGCGAGGGTTGCGGACCTTGTCGAGGAACTCCTCGTCCTTCTTCCCGCTGGTCGGCCTTGTCGCCGACAGGCGGCAGCCTAATTCGACTGCTCAGGGAAGCGAATCGGTCGTCCGTCCAGTTCGTCAGACCGCGAACGCGCGCAGGCCCGCGGTGACCGCCGCCGCGATGATCACGACGACGATCATCGGGAGCTTCGCGGCCAGCGCGGCGGCCGCCGCGAGCACGCCGCCCGCGGTCTCGTCGATCGCGAGCGTGCGCTCGGGCGTGCTGAAGAGGTCGACGACGATGAGGGCGGCGAGGAGGCTCGGCGCGAGCCGGGCGATGACGGCGCCCGCCTGCGGCGGCAGCTCGCGGCCGCCGAGCAGGACCGGGCCGGCCGCCTTGAGGGCGAACGCGCCGACGGCCAGCAGGCCGATGGTGAGCCAGGCGGTGGTCATCGCTTCCTCAGCCCGAGCAGCGAGGCGGCGGCGGCCGCGACGACGGGGATGCCCGGAGGCGTGAAGGGGACCAGCACGAGCGCGATCGCCGCGCCGAGCAGGGCGCTGGAGACCATCGACCGATCGTGCAGCTCCTCCGCGAGGAGCGCGAGGTAGAAGGCGGGGAACAGCGCGTCGAGCCCGAGCGCCGCCGGATCGCCGAGCAGCGCGCCGCCGAGGACGCCGGCCACGGTGCCCGTCCACCAGGCGAGCGCCTGGGGCAGCGTCGCGCCGAGCATCAGCTCGCGGCTGAACGTGCCGTCGCCGCGGTTGGCGAGCGCCCAGGAGGCGTCGATCATGCCCTGCCCCTCCACGGCGCGCCGCAGGGGGCCGCCGCGCATCGAGGGAGCGACCGCCAGGCCCATGGGGAGGAAGCGCGTGTTGATGAGCAGGCCCGCCGAGACGGCCGACGCCAGGCTGCCGCCGGCGGCGAGGATGCTGACCGAGGCGAACTGCGCGGAGCCGCTGAACACGACGATCGACATCACGATCGCCGCCACCGCGCCCATGACCGGCTCCGCGAGGACGCCGAAGGACACGCCGATCGCGAACGTCGGCAGCGCCAGCGCCACACCCGCCTTCATGCCGTCCGAGAACCTCGGGCCGCCGCCTCCGCGCGGACCGGCCTTCTCGGCCGGCGGCGCCGGCTCGGCAGCTGCGGGCTCTGATACCTGCAAAACGTCCATGCCGGTGTTATAACACCTTCTATGCGCTTATGCTAGTATGAATTCATGAAGCAGGCCGTCGAAGAGCCCGGAGACCGCGCTCAAGCCCCCGGCCCGCTGCGGCTCGTGCAGGTGTTCGTGAACACGAACGACCTCGAGAGCGGACCGGACATCCTGCCCGACGCGGCGGCGCTGCGAGCGTGGCTCGTGGACGCCGGCATCCTCGGCCAGGACGTCCCGGTCAGCGGCGAGGACCACCTCCGCGCGATCGAGCTGCGCGAGGCGATCCGCGAGCTCGTATCGGCCCATGCCGGCCTCCCCCACGACCCCGCGGCCGCGGACGTCGTCAACGCGATCCCCGTCCGCACGGTGCTCGACGACCCGGCCGACCCGGTTCGTGCCCGTCGCCGGCGGGTTCGACGGCGCGCTCGGGGCGATCGTGGCCGCCATCCACGCCGGCGTCGCCGACGGCACCTGGCCGCGCCTGAAGGCCTGCGAGCGCGACGTCTGCCGCTGGGCCTTCTACGACCAGTCCAAGAACCGCTCGGGCCACTGGTGCTCGATGTCCGTCTGCGGGCAGCGCGAGAAGAACCGCCGCGCGTACCGGCGGCGGGTCGCGCGCGCGGCGTAGGATCGCCCGAGCGCCGAGCGTGAGGCCGGCGCGGTTCGAGGCGGGAGGGCAGTCATGAGATCCAAGCTCGCAGCGCTCGTCACCGTTGCCGCGGCGCTGGTCGCCGCCGGCCCGGCGGCCGCGCACGACCTGCGGTTCCGCGGCCAGGCCGTCGTCCCGACCGGGACGACCTTCGAGGGCACGGCGGTCGGCGGCCTGTCGTCGATCACGTACGACAAGCGGCGCGGGGTCTTCTACGCGATCTCCGACGATCAGGTCGGCGCCCGCTTCTACACCGTCGCGCTCGACCTCCGCGACGGGCGGCTGGCGGACGGCGACGTGCGCTTCAAGGACGTCACGACCCTGCGGGCGCCCGACGGCCGGCCGTACCCGCCGATGAGCCTCGACCCCGAGGGCCTCGCGCTGACCGGGGATCGCGAGCTCGTCTACACGTCCGAAGGGCTGCCGGGGAGCCTGATCGACCCGTTCGTGCGGCGCTCCGCGCTCGACGGGCGGTTCCTCGGCTCGCTGCCGGTCCCCGCGGCGTTCCGCGTCACGGCCGACCAGTCGAGCGGCGTCCGGCCGAACCTCGGCTTCGAGAGCGCCGGGGTGGACGGCCGGTACCTCTTCACGGCCAACGAGAACGCGCTCTACCAGGACGGGCCGGCCGCGACCGTCGCCAACGGCAGCCCGGTGCGCATCCTGCGCTACGACCTGCGCCACCGCCGGGTCGACCGCCAGTGGGCCTACGAGACCGACCCCGTCGCCGAGCCTCCCGCGCCGGGCCAGTTCTCCGTCAACGGCGTCGTCGAGCTGCTGCCGCTCGACGACGACTCCCTGATCGCGATGGAGCGCTCGTTCTCGGTCGGCGCGCCCGGCACCGGCAACACGATCCGGCTCTACGAGGTGCAGCTGCGGGGCGGCCACGCCCGCAAGACGCTCCTGCTCGACCTCGACGAGCTCGGCATCCCGCTCGACAACGTCGAGGGCCTGACCTTCGGGCCGCGGCGCTCGCTCGTGCTGGTCAGCGACAACAACTTCGCCGCCGCCCAGTTCACGCAGTTCCTGCTGTTCTCGTTCCGCGACTGAGAGGTGATGCGAGATGCCGGAGACGGGCTACGCGCCGGTCGGCGACCTGAGCATGTACTACGAGATCCACGGCGAGGGCCGGCCGACGCTCCTGCTGCCCGGCGCCTACATGACCACCGAGTCGATGGAGCCGCTGCTGACGCCGCTCGCGAGGACCCGGCGGGTGATCGCGCTCGACCCGCAGGGCCACGGCCGCACCGCCGACGTCGACCGCCCGCTCACCTACGAGCAGATGGCCGACGACGCGGCCGGGCTGGCCGGGCATCTCGGCCTCGAGGAGGTCGACGTCGTCGGCTTCAGCATGGGCGGCGGCATCGGCCTGCAGATGGCGATCCGGCACCGCGGCCTCGTGCGCCGCGCCGCGATCGCCTCGGCGTCGTCCCGCTACGACGGGATGTATCGCCGAGCTGATCGAGATGTTCCCGACGATCACGCCGGCGATGTTCGCCGGCAGCCCGATGGAGGCCGAGTACAAGCCATCAGCGGCGTGTGACGGGTCCCGGCGCCTCCCAGCTGGCCGTGCTGCCGGGCACGACCCACTTCATGCCGTTCGGCGAGGGCGTCCTGGACCGCGGCGAATGGGTCGTCGCGATGATCGAGCGGTTCCTCGGCCGCTAGTACCGGCGCCCACAAGTACGCACGAGTTCCGGTGGTCGCCGATCACCGCCTGACGCCACCCGGCGCCCGGTCATGTGCCACCGGCACACCTCCGGATCACCGTGCGGCGCCGGCCGGCGCCGGCGGCCACCGGCGATCGCGCGTACTTGCGGCCGACGGTACTAGCCGAGGATGCGCGAGAGGCGCCGTTCGAGCGCGCCCGACATCGCCTCGCGGATCGGGCCCTCCTCGAACCGCTCGACGAGCTCCTGCATGAAGCCCTCGATGACCAGCCGCTGGGCGACCGGCTCGCCGAGCCCGCGCGAGCGCAGGTAGAACAGCTGGTCCTTGTCGATCTGGGCGATCGCGGCCGCGTGCGTGCAGCGCACGTCGTTGGCCAGGATCTCGAGGCCCGGGATCGCGTCGGCGTGGGCGCGCTTGGAGAGCAGCAGGTTGCGGCACTCCTGGAAGGCGTCGGTCTGCTGGGCGCCCGGGTCGACCTTGATCACGCCCCGCCAGACGGCGTGCGAGCGGCCGGCCAGGATCCCGCGGAACGCGAGGTCGGACGTCGTGTTCGGCGCGCCGTGCTCCTGCGTCGTGTCGAAGTCGATGTGCTGGCGGCCGTGCGGCGCGTAGGCGCCGGTGACCTTGGCGTGGGCGCCCTCGCCGGCCAGCAGCGTCTCGGTCCGCACGCGGCCGTTGGCGCCGCCGAAGCCGATCGCGACCCAGTCGAGCGAGCCGTCGCGGTCCACCTCGGCGCGCTGGGCGCCGAAGATCCACGACTTCTCGTTGAGGTCCTGCCCGCAGACGTAGCGCAGGCGCGCGTTCTGGCCGACCACGAGCTCGACGACGGTGTTGAGCAGCGTCTCGGACTCCTCGTCGGCGGACAGGTACTGCTCCCAGACCTCGGCCTCGGCGCCCTCCTCGAGCACGATCAGCACGCGCCGCTGCAGGGCGGTGCCGGCCGCCGCGGTCACGGCGGTGAGGAGGATCGGCGCCTCGACGCGCACGTTGCGCGGGACCCACACGAACGCGCCGCCGTCCCAGGCGTCGGCGTTCCAGCGGGTGAAGACGTCGTCGGCGCCGACGACGCGGCCGAGGTGGGGCTCCACGAGCTCGGGATGGCGCTCGCGGGCGACCGACAGCGGCAGCACGACCGGGCCGTCCTCGACGGCCAGGCCTTCACCGACCGCGGCGTCGACCTGGTCGAGCCGGGTGCCGTCGGGCATCCCGTGGAACAGGCCCTCGGGGATGTCGTCGAGCGAGCCGCCCTCAGGGGCGGAGAAGGCCGAGAGGTCGAGCCGGCTCAGGTCCGTGAACTCCCAACCGGGCCGGCCCTTGAAGGTCGGGAGCTCGAGCGCGGTGACCTCAGCCAATGGAGCCCTCCATCTGGAGCTCGATGAGGCGGTTCATCTCGACCGCGTACTCCATCGGGAGCTCCTTGACGATCGGCTCGATGAAGCCGTTGACGATCAGCTTGCCCGCCTCTTCCTCGGACAGGCCGCGCGCCATCAGGTAGAAGAGCTGCTCCTCGCCGATCTTCGAGACCGAGGCCTCGTGGCCGACGTCCACGTCGTCCTCGCCGATGCGGATCGTCGGGTACGTGTCGGAGCGCGAGTCCTCGTCGAGCAGCAGCGCGTCGCAGACCACCTTGGACCGCGAGCCGTGCGCGCCCTTGGCGACCTCGAGCAGGCCGCGGTAGGAGGAGCGCCCGCCGTCCTTGGAGATCGACTTGGCGAAGATGTTCGACGTCGTGTTCGGCGCCGCGTGGACGATCTTGGCGCCGGCGTCCTGGTGCTGGCCGTTGCCGGCGAAGGCGATCGAGAGCACCTCGCCGTGGGCGCGCTCGCCCATCAGGTAGACGCTCGGGTACTTCATGGTCAGCTTCGAGCCGAGGTTGCAGTCGACCCACTCGACCGTGGCGTCGGTCTCGGCGATCGCGCGCTTGGTGACCAGGTTGTAGACGTTCTGCGACCAGTTCTGCACGGTCGTGTAGCGGATCCGCGCGCCCGGCTTGGCGATCAGCTCGACGACGGCGGAGTGCAGCGAGTCGGTCGTCCACACGGGGGCCGTGCAGCCCTCGACGTAGTGCACGTACGAGCCCTCGTCGGCGATGATCAGCGTGCGCTCGAACTGGCCCATGTTCTCGGTGTTGATCCGGAAGTAGGCCTGCAGCGGCATCTCCACGTGCACGCCCGGCGGCACGTAGACGAACGAGCCGCCCGACCACACGGCGCTGTTGAGCGCGGCGAGCTTGTTGTCGTTCGACGGGATGATCGAGGCGAAGTACTCGCGCACGAGGTCCTCGTGCTCGCGCAGGCCCGAGTCCATGTCCATGAACACGATGCCCTGCTTCTCGAGGTCCTCGCGGACCTGGTGGTACACGACCTCGGACTCGTACTGGGCGCCCACGCCGGACAGGAACTTGCGCTCCGCCTCGGGGATGCCGAGCCGGTCGAACGTGCGCTTGATGTCGTCCGGGACGTCGTCCCACGTCTTCGACGACTTCTCGGAGGCGCGGACGAAGTAGTGGATGTTGTCGTAGTCGACCTCGGCCAGCATCGGCGAGCCCCAGGTGGGCTGCGGGCGGCTGAGGAAGTGGTCGAGCGCCTTCAGGCGGAACTCGCGCATCCACTCGGGCTCGTTCTTGAACTCGGAGATCTGCTCCACGAGCTCGCGGGAGAGGCCCTTGGGCGCCTTGAAGGCGTAGGCGCTCTCCGGGTCGTGGAACCCGAACTTCTCCTTGTAATCGGCGTTGATGCCGACCAGCGCCCGCTGCTCGGCGATCACCTCAGGCGTAGCCATGGGTCAATCGACCTCCACTTTGATCACGCCGTCCTCGACCGCCACCGGGAAGGTGTCGATCGGGACGTACGCGGGCAGGTTCAGGGGCTTTCCGGTCCGCAGGTCGAACACCGAGCCGTGCCGGGGGCACTCCACGGTGCAGGCATCCTCGTCGACGTCGCCCTCCATCAGGTCGCCGTCGTCGTGCGAGCAGCGGTCCTCGATCGCGAGGACCTCGCCGGCGCAGTTGACGACGCCGATCCAGAGATCCTCGTGCGTGACGACGCGCTTGGCGCCGGGAGGAAGCTCGTCGATGGTGCAGATGTCCACAAAAGTCCGACTCACAGGGTCGGTTTTAGTCTAGCGGCAGGCTGGGTGATCGATCGTGCGGCCCGCGTGCCCGAGCGGCCGTGCGCCGCGGGGCGCGTCCGATTCGGGTGCGTGGGTCGTGCGATCGGTCACCTGGGTAATGCTTTCGTCGGTGACACCCTACGAAGAGGCGGCGCCACCCGCCGCGCTCGCCGCCCTGGACGACGACCTGATCGAGCGCATGCGGGCGCGTCTCACGCGCGCGGGCGTGCTGTTCACGGCGGCCAGCGGCAACCGCGACTTCCCGCTCGATCCCGTGCCGCGCGTCATCACCGTCGAGGAGTGGGACCACCTCAAGATCGGCCTGGCGCAGCGCGTGAAGGCCCTCAACGCGTTCGTCGCCGACGCCTACGGCCCGCGGCGGATCGTCCAGGCCGGCGTGCTGCCGTCGCGCGTGATCGAGACCGCCGAGCACTACGAGCCGCTGATGCGCGGCGTGCGGCCTCCCGGCGGGGTCTGGGTGGGGATCGCGGGCCTCGACCTCGTGCGCGACGCCACGGGCGAGTTCCTCGTGCTCGAGGACAACCTGATGACGCCGAGCGGCTTCGCCTACGCGGCCGCCGCCCGCGACGCCGTGGCCGGCGCGCTGGCGCCGGAGGATCCCCCGCGCGGGCTCGACGAGCTGCCGGCGCTGCTGGCCGGCGCGCTGCCCACCGGCGAGGACGGCGCGTACGCGATCGTGCTCACCGAGGGCCCGGAGAACGGCGCCTACTGGGAGCACCAGTGGGCGGCCGAGGCGCTCGGGGCGCCGCTCGTGCGCCCGGACGAGCTCCGGCTCGACGGCGACCGGCTCGTGCACGGCGACCGCGCCGTGGACGGCGTGTACCGGCGCACGAACGCCGACAAGCTCGACACCGAGGTCGGCGCGCTGCTCGGCCCGCCGGCGCGGGCGGGGACGCTCGGGGTGCTCAACGCGTTCGGCACCGGGGTCGGCGACGACAAGCTCACGCACGCGTACGTCGACGACATGGTGCGCTTCTACCTCGGCGAGGAGCCGCAGCTGCGCTCGGTCCCGACGCTCGACCTCGCCCGCCGCGACCACCTCGAGCAGGCGCTCGACACGTTCGCTGAGCTCGTCGTCAAGCCGCGCGGCGGCAGCGGCGGCCGCGGGGTGATGATCTGCCCGCACGCCGATCCGGGAGACGTCGCCGAGCTCCGCGAGCAGGTGCGAGCGAAGCCCGAGGACTGGGTAGCTCAGCCCCTGGTGCACCTCTCGACCCACCCGACGCTGATCGACGGCGCGCTCTCACCACGTCATGTCGACCTGCGACCGTTCGTGTTCATGCACGGTCCCGACCACCCGCGCGTGATGCCCGGCGGCCTCACGCGCTATGCGACCGCCGAGGGCGCGCTCGTGGTGAACTCGACCCAGGACGGCGGCTTCAAGGACACATGGGTGCTCGGCCGCTGATCGGCGTCACCACCTCCGAGATGCGGCTGCCGCGGCACACCAACCCGCTGCCGGAGGGCGACCCGCCCCAGGCCGAGATGGCGCTCGGCATCGTCTACGCGCGGGCGGTCGAGATGGCGGGCGGGCTGCCCGTCGTGCTGCCGCCGCTCGCCCACGACGCGATCGACACGCTGCTCGACCGCCTGTCCGGCGTCTGCCTGTCGGGCGGGCCGGACCTCGACCCCGCGGCGTACGGCGCCGATCCGCACCCGGAGCTCGGCATCGTCGAGCCGCAGCTGGACGCCTTCGAGGTCGAGGTCGCCCGCGGCGCCGACGCGCGCGGGCTCCCGGTGCTGGGCATCTGCCGCGGCTGCCAGGCGCTCAACGTCGCCCGCGGGGGCACGCTGCACCAGCATCTCCCCGACGTGACGGACGGCTCGATCGACCACCGCCAGACCGCGTCGGGCCGCGAGACGACGCACACCGTGGAGGTGCAGGCCGGCTCGCGGCTGGCGGGCATCGTCGGCGCCGGCGAGCTCGACGTGAACTCCTTCCACCACCAGGCCGTCGACGTGCTCGGCCGCGGGCTGCGGGCCGTGGCGTGGGCCCCGGACGGCGTCATCGAGGCGATCGAGGGCGACGGCGAGGCGCTGTACCTGGGCGTGCAGTGGCACGTCGAGACGCTGGTCGAGCGCCCGCGGCACGCGCGGCTGTTCGACGCGCTGGTCGACGCCGCGGCGAGCGAGCGACGGGCCGCGTAGCCGTGTGCGGCTTCGGCGTGGAGCTGCGCCCCGGCGGGCGACCGGATCGCGACGCGCTCGAGCGGATGGGCGACGCGCTCGCCCCGCGCGGGCCCGACGGCCACGGCGTGTGGGTGAGCGGGCCGGCCGGACTGGTGCACCGCCGGCTGGCCATCATCGACCTCTCCGAGCGCGGCGCGCAGCCGATGCGGGACGCCGGGCTGGGGCTGAGCGTGGTCTTCAACGGCTGCATCTACAACCACCGCGAGCTGCGCGCCGAGCTCGAGGGCCTCGGCCACGCGTTCGCCTCGACCAGCGACACCGAGGTGCTGCTCAAGGGCTGGGCGCAGTGGGGCGAGGACCTGCTCGGGCGGCTGGCCGGCATGTTCGCCTTCTGCCTGGTGGAGGAGCGGACCGACCGCGTCGTGCTGGCCCGCGACCGGCTCGGCGTCAAGCCGCTGTACCTGGCCGACATGCCCGGCGGCGGGCTGCGCGCGGCGTCGTCGCTGCCGGCGCTCGTGCGCGCGGGCGGCGTGGACACGGCCGTCGACCCGGTCGCGCTGCACCACTACCTGAGCTGGCACTCGATCGTCCCGGCCCCGCGCACGATCCTGCGCGGCGTCGGCAAGCTGCCGCCGGCGACGGTGCTGGTCGTCGAGCCCGACGGCACGCGCCGCGAGCGCCGCTACTGGGACCCGCCGTTCGCCCGCGACCGCTCCTGGGGCGAGGAGGAGTGGGTCGAGGCGGTGCGCGAGGCGTTGCACACCGCCGTGCGGCGGCGCATGGTGGCCGACGTCCCCGTGGGGATCCTGCTGTCGGGCGGCCTCGACTCGAGCCTGATCGTCGCGCTGCTCGCCCGCCAGGGCCAGACCGGGCTTGCCACGTTCTCGATCGGCTTCCCGGACGCCGGCGGCCGCGAGGGCGACGAGTTCGAGTTCTCCGACCTCGTGGCGCGGGAGTTCGGGACCGAGCACCGGCAGATCCGCGTGGAGCCCGAGCGGATCGTCGAGGCGCTGCCCGCGGCGATCGGCGCCATGAGCGAGCCGATGGTCTCCCACGACGCGGTGGCGTTCTGGCTGCTCTCGCAGGCGGTGGCGCGCGAGCGCAAGGTCGTGCAGTCCGGCCAGGGCGCCGACGAGGTGTTCGGCGGCTACTACTGGTACCCGCCGCTGCTCGAGGCCGCGGGGAGCGGGCTGGAGACGTACGCGGACGCGTTCTTCGACCGCGACCACGCCGGCATCGCGGCGCTGGTGGACCCGGCGTGGGCGCTCGACCACGACCCGTCGACGGCGTTCGCCGCCGAGTGGTTCTCGCGCCCCGGAGCGGACACGCCGGTCGACCGCGGGCTGCGGCTCGACGCCGAGGTGATGCTGGTCGACGACCCGGTCAAGCGCGTCGACAACATGACCATGGCCCACGGCCTGGAGGCGCGCACGCCGTTCCTCGACCACGAGCTCGTCGAGCTCGCGGCCGCCTGCCCGCCGCAGCTCAAGCTCGCCGAGGGCGGGAAGGGCATCCTCAAGCGCGCGGCTCGCGGTCTGGTCCCTGACGCCGTGATCGACCGTCCGAAGGGTTACTTCCCGGTGCCGGCCCTCTCGCACCTCGAAGGCCCGGTCCTCGAGCTCGTGTCCGACGCGCTGACCTCCGCCGCCGCGCGCGACCGCGGGCTGTTCCGGGGCGACGTCGTGGAGGCGATGCTCGCCGATCCAAACGCGCACCGCACGAATCTCGACGGGAGCACCCTGTGGCAGCTCGCCTTGCTCGAGCTGTGGCTCCAATCGCACCTGGCCGGGTAGCTTTCGACCACGGGGCGATGTTCGCCCCCTTCGTCTTGGACCGATAGCCGAGGACGCAGCGGTGCTGCCAGGGGAGGCTTGAGGGAATGGCTGTGGAGGACGTATTGCCCGCGTGGGCGGAATGGAAGGCCGACGCCTCCAAGCCGTGGACGGTGGGCATCGAGGAGGAGGTCATGCTCGTCTCGCCGGGCACGTGGCTGCCCGTGTCCCGGTGCGAGGACGTGCTCGCCGCCCTCCCCTCCGACGTCGCCGAGTGCGCCCGCGCCGAGACGCACGGCTCTGCCATCGAGCTGGCGACGCCGCCGTCGGAGACCGTCGGCGACGCGATCGAGCACCTCGCGATGATGCGCCGCGAGCTGGCCGCCACCGTGAACGAGCTCGGGATCCACGGCGCGGTCTCCGGCACGCACCCGACCGCGCGCTGGGAGCACGTCGAGGTCTCGGAGGGCGCGCGGTACCAGTTCGTGCACACGTCGATGCGCGAGCTGGCCCGGCGCGAGCCGACCTTCGGGCTCCACGTGCACGTCGCCGTGCCCGAGCCCGAGGCCGCGCTGCGGGCGCTCAACGCCGTCCGGCGGCAGCTCCCCCTGCTGCTCGCGCTCTCGGCCAACTCGCCGTTCTGGCAGGGCCGCGACAGCGGCCTCGCCTCGGCGCGCACGCCGGCCTTCCAGGCGTTCCCGCGGACCGGGCTGCCGCGCCGCTTCGCCGACTACGCCGAGTACGTCGAGGCGATCGACATCCTCGTCCGCTGCGACGCCATCCCCGAGCCGACCTTCCTCTGGTGGGACGCCCGCCTGCAGCCGCGCTTCGGCACGCTGGAGGTGCGGATCATGGACGCGCAGACGCGGGTCCAGGACACGGCGGCGATCACCGCTCTCGTGCAGTGCCTGGTGCGGCTGGAGGCGGAGCGCGAGGCAGTCGACGAGTGGGAGGAGCCGCCCGAGGTGATGAGCGAGAACCGCTTCATCGCCGCGCGCGACGGGATGGACGGCGCGTTCGTCGACCCGCCGTCGTGGGGCCGGCGCCCGGTGCGCGACCGGCTGGCCGCGCTGGTCGACGCGTGCGGCCCGCACGCGCGGGCGCTCGGGTGCGTGGAGGAGCTGTCGCAGGTGCCGGTGCTGGCCGGCGCGTCGGGCGCGGCCCGTCAGCGCGCGATGGCCGAGCGCACGGGCAGCCTCGAGGGGGTCGTGCAGGCGCTCAGCGCCGACTTCGTCTGAGCCCGTCGGACTCAGTCGAAAGTCAGACTGAGTTGGTATTCTGTGACCCATGCGAGTCGACGAAGAGCTGGACGCCGCCGTGGCCGCCCGCAACGAGCTGGGCGGCGGCTACGACGCCGCCGTGGTCCGGTCGCTGGTCGAGCGCATCGAGGCGCAGTCCCGCGGCAACCGCCGCTCCGAGCTGGTCACGCTGACCATCGCGCTGTTCTCGATCGGCCTCGGCGTCGTCTTCGCGCTGGTCGCCGAGCGGCTCGGCGACCTCGGCGGCACGATCGCCACGATCGTCGCCTGGGCGGCCATCGTCGCGGTCAACGTCGCGCACGCACGCCGCCGCTGACCTGCCACGATGCACGGCGCTCGTGCATGACCTGATCACGATGGGGCGCGTCGGCGTCGACCTCTACCCGGAGCAGATCGGCGTCCCGCTGGCGGAGGTGCGGACGTTCGCCAAGTCGCTCGGCGGCAGCGCCACCAACGTGGCCGTGGCGGCGGCGCGGCTCGGCCTGCGCTCGGCGGTGATCACCAAGGTCGGCGACGACCCGTTCGGGCCCTACGTGCGCGATGCGCTGCGCGGCTTCGGCGTCGACGACGCGTTCGTGGGCACCGATCCCTCGCTGCGCACGCCGGTGGTCTTCTGCGAGATCCACCCGCCCGACGACTTCCCGCTGCTCTTCTACCGCGAGCCCAAGGCGCCGGACATGACGATCGCCGCGGACGAGCTCGACCTCGACGCGATCCGGGCCGCGCGCGTCTTCTGGACGACCGGCACCGGGTTATCGGACGAGCCGAGCCGGGGCGCCACGCTCACCGCGCTGGCCGCGCGCGACGGCGGGATCACCGTCCACGACCTCGACCACCGGCCGATGTTCTGGTCCGACGGGTCCGCGGCCGGGCGCTGGGCGCGCGAGGCGCTGGCGCACGCGACCGTGGCGGTCGGCAACCGCGACGAGGTGGCGGTGGCGGTCGGCACCCGCGACCCGTACGAGGCGTCGGCCGCGCTGCTCGAGCTCGGCGTGGAGATCGCGGTCGTCAAGCGCGGGCCGGAGGGCGTGCTCGCTCGGACGGCCGGCGAGCTCGTCGAGGTCGAGCCGGTGCCGGTCGACGTCGTGTGCGGCCTCGGAGCGGGCGACGCCTTCGGCGGGGCGCTGGTGTACGGCCTGCTCTCCGGGTGGCCGCTCGAGCGCACGATCCGGCTCGCCAACGCGGCGGGCGCTTTCGTGGCGGCGCGTCTCGCGTGCGCGGACGCGATGCCGTCGCTACGGGACATCGCGGCGCCGTGAGCCTCGTCACGCGCGACCCGATCACGCCCGCCTCGGCCGGATGGTCGTACGTCGGCTTCGAGGCCCTGCGGCTCGACGGCACGGTCGAGCGGGAGACCGGCGACCGCGAGCTGTGCCTCGTGGTCATCGCCGGCACGTGCTCGGTCCGCAGCGACCACGGCGACTGGCGCGACCTGGGAGGGCGTCCTGATCCGTTCTCCGGCAAGCCCGACGCCGCCTACCTCCCGCCTGGCACCCGCTACGTGCTCGAGGGCGACGCCGAGGTCGGCCTCTGCACCGCGCCGGCGCGCGGCGGAGCCCCCGCGCGCGTCCTGCCCGGCGACGCCGTCGAGCCCGAGACCCGCGGCCACGGCGCGTACGAGCGGACGGTCCACCCGATCCTCATGGCCGGCCAGGCGGCCGACTCCCTGCTCGTCTCCGAGACCCTCACCCCGGCCGGGAACTGGTCGAGCTATCCGCCGCACAAGCACGATCGTGACGCGATGCCGGAGGAGTCCCTCCTCGAGGAGACCTACCACCACCGCATCTCGCCGCCGCAGGGCTTCGCGATCCAGCGCGTCTACACGGCCGACGGCTCGCTCGACGAGACGGTCGCGGTCCGCGACGGCGACACCGTCCTCGTCCCGCGCGGCTACCACACGGTCGCCGCGCCGCCCGGCTACGCGCTCTACTACCTCAACGTCATGGCCGGCCCCGAGCGCGTGTGGGCCGTGACCGACGATCCCGAGCACCTGGGATGATCGCGCGCATGCCGGAGACGACCACCCTGGGCGCGGACTTCGCCGCCGCGCTCGCCGTCAAGGACTTCGCCCGCGTGCACGACCTGCTCCATCCGGAGATCGACTTCCGCGGGATGACTCCGGGCCGCGTGTGGGAGGCCGGCGACCCCGCCACGGTCATCTCCGAGGTCCTGCGGCAGTGGTTCGAGGACGTCGACGAGATCCAGGCGCTGGAGTCGCTCGACACCGACGCGTTCGCCGATCGCGAGCGCGTCGGTTATCGCTTCAGCGTCCACAACCCGAAGGGTCGCTTCCTCGTCGATCAGCAGGCCTACGTCGGCGAGCTCGACGGGAAGATCGGCTGGATGCGCGTGATGTGCTCGGGCTTCCGCCCGGTCGGCTAGCCCTCCCAGTCGCCGATGAAGCCGCCCAGCCACGGGTGGTACATCTCGTCGCCCGCGTGCTGTGTGAACTCCACCTTCGGCTCGATGCCGGTCGCCTCGGCGCAGATCGCGATCACCGCGCGGCTGAGCTCCGCTCGCGTCTCGACCGTGCGCCCGCGGCGGACGTCGCACATGAGCAGCGCCGACGGCTCGCCGTCGCGCCAGACCGAGCTCTCGTGGATGACCACCGTGACGAGCTCGGGCGACGTCCCCATGATCTCGGCGTAGGCCCAGGCGAGCCGCCTCGCCAGGTCGCGCCGCGCGCCGACGTCGAGCGTGACGGGGGCATCGAGCTGCAGCGACGGCATCAGGCCTCCAGGAACGGCAGCACGGCCGGCACCAGGTGCGGCGACTGCAGCAGGTCGTAGTGCGTGGCGCCGGGCAGGACCGCGAGCCGCGCATCAGACCGGCCCGAGCCGTCCCAGCCGGGATCGCCGAGCCCGCCGCCGAGCAGCGCGTAGAACTCGGCGACGTGGGCCGGGCGGATCGAGTCGGCGTCGGCGTAGACGAGCATCGTCGGCGCCGTCACCGACGCGATCTCGGCCGTCCAGTCGAAGTCGACCTTCAGCGCCTCGGCGGTCTTGGCGACGAGCGTGCTCCAGGCTTCCGGCCGCGGGGCGTGCTCGGCATAGAACGCGTACGCCGGGGACGCCTTCATCGGCTCGGCCGCCTCCCCGCTCATCGCGTCCATCATCTCGAGCACCTCGGGGAACCAGCCGTCGCGCCGGAAGGGGATCGAGACGAGCACGAGCCGGTGGACGATCTCCGGGTGCTGGATCGCCGTGCGCAGCGCCACCTCGCCGCCGAGCGAGTAGCCGAGGATGTCGATGCGGTCGAGCCCGAGCCGGCGCACGAGCGCCGCGACGTCGTCGGCGAGCAGCTCCGGGCTCAGCGGGCGGTCGGCGTCCGGCGTGCGGCCGTGACCCTGGAGATCGACCAGGATCACGCGCCGCGCCGCGGACAGCTCGGGGACCAACGGGGCGAAGACCTCGCTCGCGGCGATCCCGCCGTGCAGGAGCAGCAGCGGCTCGCCCGTGCCGTGCTCCTCGTAGTGGAGCTTCAGGCCGTCGACGTCGGCGTAGGCCATGGTGGGTTACTGATACCGCACGCGGTAGCGCAGGTGCGTGACGTCGCGACCCTCGCCGATGGACAGCGGCCCCTCGAGCGAGACGGGCGCCGAGCCCAGGCTCGAGAAGAACGGCGTGCCGTCGCCGAGCAGGACCGGCACGAGGTCGACCCAGACCTCGTCGAGCAGCCCGGCGTCCAGCGCCTGGCTCGCGATCGTGCCGCCGTTGAGGCCGACGACCTTGTCACCGGCGAGCTCCGTGGCCTTGGCGATCGCCGCCTCGATCCCCTCGGTGACGAACGTCGTCGACGTGCCCTTGGACCAGCCGGCGGGCGGCTCGTGGGTGAGCACGACGACCGGCACCCCCATCGGGTGGTTGCCGCCCCAGCCGTCTACCGAGTCGAACAGCTTGCGCCCGACGACGAGCGCGCCGGTCCGCTCGATCAGCGCGCGGAAGTGCTCCGCACTCGTGTCGGTCAGATGGAACGTCATCTCCGGGTCCGCCGTCTCGACGGCGACGTCGCCGTTGCCGTACCACTTGAAGAGGTGCTCGAAGCCGCTGTCCTGCGGGCCGGCGATGAAGCCGTCGATCGACATGCTGGCTCCGGTGTAGACCTTGCTCATGACGCCCTCCTGGGGAGTTGGTGACGACGGTAGAACGTCACCGGCCGCGAGAACTCATCGGTCCGCTTCGCGCAAACGTCCAAGACGCCCCCGATACAACCTCGTCATGAGCGACGAGACGATCATCCTCGGCCCCGGCGAGGGCCGCGCGTACGCGATCGGGCCCATGCGCGGGGTCTTCAAGGCCGACGGCCCGGAGACGGGCGACCGCTACTGCGTCTCGGAGTGGTCGGTCGAGCCCGGCGGCGCCGGGCCGGGCCCGCACTCGCACGCGGAGAACGAGGAGCTCTTCCTCGTGACGCAGGGGACGATGGCCTTCCTGGTCGGCGACCGCTGGATCGACGCGCCGGCCGGGACCTTCATCCGCATCCCGCCCGCCGTCACCCACGACTTCGAGAACCGCACGGCCGAGCCGGCGACGGCCTTCAACGTCTTCGTCCCCGGCGGCTTCGAGGCGGACTTCGCCTCGTGGGCGGGCTGAGTCAGGCCGCGGCGGCGAGGATGCGCTGCGCGAGGCCGCGGCGCGAGAGGACGTCCTTCGGCAGCGCGATGCAGTTCGAGATCTCCGACGCCGCCCGGAACACCTCGGGGTCGCGGAGCATCGCCGCGGGCAGCGCCGCCCGGACCCGGCCGCGGACGTCGTCGGACGGTGCGGGCGGCTCCTCCCCGGCGAGGATCGCGTCGACCTGCGCGAGCCGCGCGTGGTCCATCGCCACCGTCGAGCGGTACCACGGCCCCAGCTCGCGCTCGGTGACCTCGTCGAAGACGCGAACCAGGGCGCTGGCGTCGGCGCCGTGCTCGCGCACGACCGCCCGCAGGAGCGCCGCGTGGACGAGCCCGAGCGACATGCCGCGGCCGAGCGACGGGTTGGTGTAGGCCCAGGCGTCGCCGATGCTCACGATGCCGGTCACGCGCGTGTCGATCCGCCGCCGGCGCCCGACGCGGCCGCCCATGGTGAGCACGCCGGTCAGCGGCTCGCCGTCGAGCCAGTGCGCGTGCTGCGGGCACGACCGCACGAGGGCGGTCCAGGCCTCCTCGCCGCGCAGCCGGCGAAGCCCTCGGTCGCGGGCCGAGATGACGACGGTGACCGACCAGACGCCGGCGTCGGCCGGGATCGTGATGATCGAGAACGCGCCGACGTGAGTGAGCGGCATCGAGCGCGCCTCGGGGAGGTCGCCGCGGAAGAAGCGCGTGTAGTAGAGGAAGCCCGCGCCCTCGTCCTCCTCGTGGACGGCGTCGCCGAGCAGGCGCCCGAGCACCGAGCCGCGGCCCATGGCGTCGATCACCAGATCGGCCTCGTGGCGCTCTCCGTGGCCGTCGAGCACCGCGCTCACGTGCCGCCCGCGCGTCTCGAGCGCGGCGACCGGCACGCCGCGGCGCACGTCGAGTCCCGGCTCGGCGTCCGCGGCGCGGCCGAGCACCTGCTCGAACGTCGAGCGCCGCGCGGTCCAGGTGCGCAGCCGCTCGTCGCCGGGCCGCGGCGAGCGGTCGGCGATCGTCGCCGGCATCCGGGTCGTCACGTCGAGCCGCAGGGCGCCGGCGTCCTCGAGCGCCTGGCGGACGTCCGGCAGCTCGGCCTCCAGCACCTGCGTGCCGCGCGCCTGCATGAGATGGGCCTGGCGGAACTGGGCGACGCCGCGGCGGCCCCAGCGCTCCCACGCCTCCTCGGGCGTGGCGGGGACCGGGTCCGGGTCGCGCTCGAGCACGGTCACGCGGTTGCCGTCGCGGGCGAGCATCATCGCGGCGGCCAGGCCGGTCAGGCCGGCGCCGAGCACGATCGTGGTGGGCATGGAGAACCAGGACGCCCGCGGGCGCGCGTCTATTCCGCGACCGCGCGCCCGAGCCGCCCGGCCAGCGCGCGCAGGTGCTCCACGAGCTCCGGCGGCTCGTGCACCTCGAAGTCGACGCCGAGCATCGCCACGCGGACGGCGAGCCAGTCGAGGTTCTCCTCGCCGGTCCGGTACTCGCACGTGTGCTCGTCGATCGGCTCGACCGTGCCCCAGCGGTCGCGGATCGACGCGGCCGGGGCGTGCAGGGTCAGGCGCGCCTCGTAGCGGCTGACCATCGCGGAGAAGCTCTGCTCGACGTACGCGGCGCCGTCGGCGGCGGGCAGGTCGCGCGGCGCGAACCGCACGCCGGTGGACGCGGGCCGGTCGATCCGGTCCACGCGGAACGTGCGCCAGTCGTCCCGGTCGCGGTCCCAGGCCACGAGGTACCAGCGGCGCCCGCGGTTGACGAGCGAGTGCGGCTCGACCTCCCGCCGCCCGCTCGTGCCGTCGCGGGCGCGGTACCCGAACCGCGCGCGCTCGCGGTCTCGGCAGGCGGCCGCGAGCAGCGTCAGGCACTGGGGGTCGACGGTCGGGCCCGACGCGGGCAGCATCGCCGTCGCCGCCTGCAGCGCCTGGACGCGGCGGCGCAGGTGCGCCGGGAGCACCTGCTCGAGCTTGACCAGCGCGCGGACGGCGGTCTCCTCGATCCCGGTCACCGACGCCCGCGCCGCCGTGCGCAGCCCGACGGCGATGGCGATCGCCTCGTCGTCGTCGAGCAGCAGCGGCGGCATGGCCGTGCCCGCCGCGAGCCGGTAGCGGCCCGCGGGACCGGTCACCGACTCGACCGGATAGCCCAGCCCGCGCAGGCGCTCCACGTCGCGCCGGACGGTGCGGCGCGAGACCTCCAGGCGGTCCGCGAGCTCGCCGCCGCCCCAGTCCCGGCGGGTCTGCAGGAGCGACAGCAGGGTGAGGAGACGGCTGGATGTCATCGAGGACAGATCCTGACCTAAACCGCTCGTAGGCTTGCACGATGACCCAGGATCAGCAAGCGCCGCTGTACACCCGCCAGGGCTACCCGCCGGGCGTGCCGTGCTGGATCGACACGTCGCAGCCGGACCCGTCGGCCGCACGGCGGTTCTACGGCGGGCTGTTCGGCTGGGAGTTCGAGGACCGCATGCCGCCCGACGCTCCGAGCCGCTACTTCGTCGGCCGCCTCGACGGCCACGACGTGGCCGCGATCGCCTCGCAGCTCCAGGGCCGCGAGGACGCGGTGTGGAACACCTACGTGGCCGTCGCGAGCGCCGACGAGACCGTCGCGCGGGCCCGCGACGCCGGCGGCCGCGTGCTCATGCAGCCGTTCGACGTGCAGGACGCCGGCCGCATGGCCGTGCTCGCCGATCCCGGCGGAGCCCTCTTCTGCGTCTGGCAGGCGGCCGCCCACCACGGGGCCGAGCTGGTCAACGCGCCCGGCACGTGGAACTGGAGCGACCTCTACACGCCCGACGTCGAGCGGGCCAAGGCGTTCTACGCCGCCGTTTTCGGGTGGGAGACGAGCGACGTCGACTTCGGCGGCGGCGTCGCCGGGACGATGTTCCGCCTGCCGAGCTACGGCGACGCGCTGGAGGCGCTCGATCCCGGCGTCCGCGAGCGCCACGCCGAGGCCGGCGCGCCCGAGGGGTTCACGGACGCCGTCGCATGGCTGATGCACGACGAGCGCCCCGCGCGCTGGAGCCTGACCTTCTCGGTCGACGACACCGACGCGACGGTGTCGAAGGCCTACCACCTCGGCGCCGAGGTCATCGTCCCGCCGTACGACGCCGGGCCCGTGCGGGTGGCCGGCCTCAGGGACCCGCAGGGCGCGGTGTTCGCCGTCAGCCGATACTCGCCTGAGTAGGATCCGGGTGTGCCCGATCGCCTGCACTTCACCGAGTCCGACGACGCCAACGCGCTGATCGCGTCAGACCCGATGGCCCTGCTGGTCGGCTTCGTGCTCGACCAGCAGGTGACCGTCCAGAAGGCCTTCTCCGGGCCGCTCGCGCTCAAGGAGCGGCTCGGCTCGATCGACGCCGCGACGCTCGCGGCGGCCGACCTCGAGCCCGTCTTCCGCGAGCGCCCGGCGATCCATCGCTTCCCGGGCAACATGGCCAAGCGCACGCACGACCTGGCCGTCCACATCCGCGACGAGTACGACGGCGACGCCGCCCGCGTGTGGACGGACGCCGCCGACGCCGGTCAGCTGCGGGCCAACCTCGCCGCCCTCCCGGGCTTCGGCGAGATGAAGATCAAGGCGCTCGGCGCCGTGCTGGCCAAGCGCTTCGGCGTCGAGGCCGCGCAGGAGCTCGTCCCGTGGCACCCCACGCTCGGGGACGTCGACTCCGCGCAGGCGCTGGCCGACTACCAGGCGGCCAAGCGCGTGCACAAGGCCGAGTGGTCGAAGGGCGCCGCGCCGGCCTAGCGGTGGTACCAGGGCGGGGCGTCGAGCGCGGCGGCGAGCACGGCTGAGCCGTCCTCGAGGACCGGCTCGCCGTGGGTGACGAGCACGCGCTCGAGGTCCAGCTCGCGCAGCGGCGCCAGCGCGGGCGCGAACCGCTCCCGGTGGTAGCGCAGCGTCCGGTCGGTGATCGTCTCGTACGTCCAGATCCGCAGCTCGCCGTCGGGCGTGGTGACGAGGGCGTCGCCGAAGGCGAGCGCCAGGTGCGACGGCAGGAAGATCGGCATCTCCGACCGCCGCGGCAACGCGTAGGGCCGCGCGCCGCCCGGCAGCTCGTCGCCCGGCGCGGACGGCTCGAAGCCCTGGGTCGACGTGAGCCGCTTGGTCACCGCCGGGTGGCCGTGGATGGTCCCGTCATAGCGCTCGCGGAGCGCCTCGGCGCTGCGCGTGTGGTACGGGATCGTGATGAGGATCGCGACGCGGTCGGTCGCGAGCGCGTCGAGCGCCTCGAGCACCTCGCCGTCGTCCTCCGGCAGCAGCGGGTCGACGAGCAGCGTCACCCCGTCGGCGTCCAGGGCGAACGAGGCGACCTGCGCGCCCCATTCGCCCGGATGCCACTCGCCGTGACGGGCCGTCCAGCGCCACAGCCCGCCGGCGAGCTCCTCCATCAGTAGGTCGCGAGCACCCGCGCGGGACCGCCCGATCCGTCCTGCCACGGGACCACGCCGACCGTGGCGACCGCGCCGTGCTCCGGCACCTTGTCGAGCCCGGCGAGGTTCTCGATCCCGAAGTTGTCGGCAGCCAGCCAGTTGTGGTGCACGGAGAACGTGCTCGACTGGCCGTTGTCGAGGCTCAGCGTGTCGACCCCGATGGCCGCCGCCTTGCGCCGCTCGAGCAGGAACTCGATCGCCTCGTCGCCGAAGCCGGGGAAGTGGTAGTCGCCGGCCGGCCCGCCCTTGAAGGCCGCCTCGTCGCCGATCTTGTTCGCCCAGCCCGAGTCCATGGCCACAAGCGCGCCGTCCGGGATCCGGCCGTGCTTGCGCTCGTAGCGCTTGAGGTCGTCCGCGTCCACCACCGTGTCGGGGTCGCTCTTCGCCCGCTTGGCGATGTCGATCACGACGAGCGGCAGGATGAGCTCGCGCGCCTTGATCTGGTGCGTGAAGCGGCCGCCGGCCACGAAGTGCCCCGGCGCGTCCATGTGCGTGCCGGAGTGCTCGTCGAACGTCCACTCCTGCTTGTAGAAGCCGTCCGGATCGATGCTCGTGAGCGTCCGGCGCGCGGGCGCGTTACCCGTGTAGACCGGGAAGCCGGCCGTGAACGTGTGGGTGAGATCGACGACCTTCCCCTTCCGCTTGCCCCTGCGCTTCTTGTGGGCGACCGCCTCGCCCGGCAGCAGCGCCGCCAGCGCCGCCGCGCCGCCACCGGCCAGCACCCCGCGCCGCGAGAGCCTCGGCTCCTGCTTGCGCACTGCTTCGACCGTTCCCGGAACGCACATCCCCATCCCCCCTCATCGATCAGGTTGATCGGGAAGGTACCGGAGCTACGCCGCGTCGGTCTCCCACTGCGCGGCCTGCCCCAGCGAGGCGCTCTTGAGCACCTTGAGCGAGAGCAGCGCGCACTTGAGCCGCGTGGCCGAGATGTCGATCCCGAGCAGGTCGAGGATGAAGGCGCGGTCGAGCTTGAGCAGGTCCTCGACCGGCATCCCCACGACCTCCTCGGAGGCCATCGAGGCCGAGGCCTGCGAGATCGCGCAGCCGTGGCCGGAGAAGCGGATGTCCTCGATCCTCCCGTCGGCGCCGACCTTGAGCTGGACCTTCAGCTCGTCTCCGCACAGCGGGTTGAGGTCGTCCGCCTCGAGGTCGGGGTTCTCCAGCTCACCCCAGTTTTGCGGGTTCTTGTAGTGCTGGAGGATGTTCTCGCGGTACAGGTCGTCCATCAGGCGAACACCGCCCGCACGGTACCGAGGGCGTCGATCAGGCGATCCACGTCCTCGCGCGTGTTGTGCACGGCGAACGACGCGCGCGTGGTGGCGGACACGCCGAGCCGGCGCATCAACGGCTGCGCGCAGCTGTGGCCCGCGCGGGTGCAGACGCCCTCACGGCCGAGGATCTCGGCCACGTCGTGCGGGTGCACGCCCTCGAGCGCGAACGCGGTCAGGCTGCCGCGGTGCTCGATGCCGGGACCGAAGAGCGTGAGCCCGGGCACCTCGCCGAGCCGGTCGACGGCGTAGCCCACGACGTCGCGCGAGTGCTCCCACACGGCGTCCATCCCGATGCCCAAGAGGAAGTCGGTGGCCGCGCCCAGGCCGATCGCCTCGGCGATCGGCATCGTCCCGGCCTCGAACTTGGCGGGCGGCTCGGCCCAGGTCGTGCCCTGCTCGGTGACGCGGGCGATCATGTGCCCGCCGCCGAGGAACGGGGGCATCGTCTCGAGCAGCGCGCGCCGGCCGTGCAGCACGCCGATGCCGGTCGGCCCGTAGGCCTTGTGGCCGGTCCAGGCGTAGAAGTCGGCGTCGAGCGCGGCCATGTCGATCGGGATGTGCGGCGCGGCCTGCGCGCCGTCGACCACCACGACGGCTCCGGCGGCGTGCGCGCGGCGCACGATCTCCTCGACCGGGTTGATCGTGCCGAGCACGTTCGAGACGTGCGCGACGGCCACGAGCTTCGGCCCGCGGGCGAGCGCGGCGTCGAGCGCCTCCATGTCGAGCAGCCCGTCGTCGTCGATCCCCACCCACTCGAGCCGGCAGCCGAGCAGCTGCCACGGCACGATGTTCGAGTGATGCTCCATCTGCGTGAGCACCACGAGGTCGTCCGGGCCGATGTTCGCGCGCCCCCACGAATACGCGACGAGGTTGATCGCCTCGGTCGCGTTGCGGGTGAAGACGGTCTCGCCGATCGTGGATCCGGCGAAGGCGGCGACCTTCTGCGCGGGCGACCTCGTAGGCCTCGGTCGCCTCCGCGGCGAGCGGATAGACGCCCCGGTGGATGCTCGCGCGGTACTCGTTGTAGTACCGGTCCATCGCCTCGATGACCGCCCGCGGCGTCTGCGACGTCGCGGCCGAGTCGAGGTAGACCAGGCCCTCCTGCGCGAGGACGGGGAACTCGCTCGCGGGGGGCGCGGTGAGGCTCACGCCGCCGCCGCCACCTCGTCGCGGATCCAGCCGTAGCCGCGCTTCTCGAGCTCGCCGACCAGCTCCGCGCCGCCCTCCTTGACGATCCGGCCCTCGAACATGATGTGCACGAACTGCGGGATCACCATGTGCAGGATGCGCTGGTAGTGGGTGATGATCAGCACGCCCATGTCGGAGCCCTCGGCGACCGTGTTGACGCCGGCGGCGACGGTGTTGAGCGCGTCGATGTCGAGCCCGGAGTCGGTCTCGTCGAGCACGGCGAGCTTCGGGCCGAGGAGCGCGAGCTGGAGGATCTCCATGCGCTTCTTCTCGCCGCCCGAGAAGCCGTCGTTGAGGTAGCGGTTGGAGAACTCGCGCGGCACGTGCGTGAGCTCCATCGCGGCCTCGACCGTCTTGCGGAAGTCCTTGAGCGAGATGGCGTCCTCGCCGCGCGCCTCACGGTGCGCGTTCATGACCATGCGCAGGTACTTGGCGACGGTCACGCCCGGGATCGCGACCGGGTACTGGAAGGCCATGAAGAGGCCGGAGCGGGCGCGCTCGTCCGGGTCGGCCTCCGTGATGTCCTGGCCGTCGAAGAGGACCTGGCCCTCCGTCACCTCGAGATTCGGATGGCCCATGATCACGTTGGCCAGCGTGGACTTGCCCGATCCGTTCGGCCCCATGAGGGCGTGGAACTCTCCGGAGCGGACGTGCAGGTCCACGCCCTTGAGGATCTGCTTGTCCCCGGCGGACACGTGCAGGTTCTTGATCTCGAGGTCAGCCATGAATCTCCAGGGTGGTCTTCTCGGTGGGTGAGGCGAAGTCGACGAGCTCGGCGAGGGTGGTGCGCTGGAGCGACTTGATGACGCCCATCTGCACGCGGGTCCACAAGAGCTTGGTGGCGCAGTGCTCGCCGTCGGAGTGATGCGAGCAGAGGACCTTGGCCTCGCGGTCGTCGAGGAAGCAGTCCATCGGCGCGATCGCGCCCTCGAGCGCGAGCACGACGGCGTCCATGGTGATCTCCTCCGCGGGGCGGGCGAGCACGTAGCCGCCGTGGGCCCCGCGCGTGGCCTGGACCAGGCCCGACTTCTTCAGCAGGGCCGCGATCCGCTCGAGGTACGCCAGGGGGAGGTTCTCGGCGTCGGCCACCGCTTTGAGCGAGACCGGCGCTCCGCCACCCTGGAGGCCGAGCTGGATCAGGAGCCGGACTCCGTACTCCGCCTTGGTGGTGAAGATCACGGCCGTAATCCTACCAACGGGGTCGGTATTGACCTGTGGAATCATGTTCCGGGACATGGAATTCGAAGGGAAGATCGCGGTGGTCACCGGAGGCGGGTCGGGCATCGGCCGCGCCGTGGCGGAGCGGCTGGCCGAGGGCGGCGCCGACGTGATCGTCGCCAACCGCAGCGAGAGCCGCGGCGTCGGGCGCTTCGTGCGGACCGACGTGTCGGACGAGGCCTCGGTCCGGGCGCTGTTCGAGGCGGTCGGGCCCGAGCTGCACATCCTCGTCAACTCGGCGGGCGCGCTCGCCACCACGGAGCTGACGCCGTCGATCGAGGTCGACGACTGGGACCGGGCCTTCGCGGTCAACGCGCGCGGGACGTTCCTGTGCTGCAAGCACGCGCTGCCGCGCATGTCGCGCGGCGCCTCGATCGTCAACGTCGCCTCGGTGGCGGGCATGGTCGGCGTCCCGGGGCGCGCCGCCTACGGCGCATCCAAGGGCGCGGTCATCGCGTTCACGCGCGCGCTGGCGGTCGACCACGTGAAGGACGGGGTGCGCGTCAACTGCGTCTGCCCGGGCACGATCGACTCGCCCTGGATCGACCGCGTCGTCGAGGAGCTGGGCGAGCCGCGCGAGAAGCTCGTCGCCCGCCAGCCGCTGGGCCGGCTGGGCACCCCGGAGGAGGTCGCCGAGGCCGTCGCGTTCCTGGCCTCCGACCGGGCCGCCTTCGCCACCGGGAGCTCGCTCGTGATCGACGGCGGCATCACCGCGGCCTGATGGACGCGACCGAGAAGACGCTGAGCGTGCTCGACGCGCTCGACGTCTCGCGCGCCAACGGGGCGAGCCGCCTCGGCGACGTCGCCGAGCGGGCCGGGCTCCCCAAGTCGACCGTCCACCGCATCCTGCGGCGGCTCGTGGAGCGCGGCTTCGCTCGGGCGGAGGGCGACGGCCGCTACGTGCTCGGCCCGCGCGTGCTCACCATGGCCGGCGCGATGCTGGGGCAGCTCGACACCGCCGCGATCGCGCTCCCGGTGCTGCGCGAGCTGCACGCCGAGGTCGGGCACACGGTCCACTTCGCGATGCTCAGCGACGACGAGGCGGTGTACCTGGAGAAGCTCGTCGACCCTGACCTGCCGTACCAGTTCGCCTCGCGCGTCGGCGGCCGCATCCCGCTGCACTGCACGGCGATCGGCAAGGCGCTGCTGGCGTGCATGCCCTCCGGCGAGGCCCGCGCGCTGCTGGCGCGCCGCGAGCTCGTCCGGCGCACGCCCCGCACGCTGATCTCGTGGCCCGAGATCCGCTCGGAGCTCGACCGCGTCCGCGAGCGCGGGTTCGCGATCGACGACGAGGAGAACGAGCGCAACATCCGGTGCGTCGGGAGCGCGATCCGCGACCACAACGGGACGCCGACGCATGCCATCAGCGTGTCGGCCCTGACCGTCGAGCTGTCCTTCGACGCGGCGCTCGAGCTGGGCCCGCGGGTCGTGCGCGCGGCGCGCGACGTGTCGGCCGCCGTCGGCGGCTAGTACCGTCGCCCGCAAGTACGCGCGGTCGCCGGTGGTCGCCGGCGCCGGCTGACGCCGCACGGTGATCCGGAAGTGTGCCGGTGCCACACGACCGGTCGCCGGGTGGCGTCAGGCGGTGATCGGCGGCCGCCGGAACCGTGCGTAATTGTGGGCGCCGGTACTAGTACCCCGCCGCGGCGATCACGCGCGGGATCAGCTCCGGGTCGTCGAGCTCGGCGGCGGCGGGGCGCAGGCGCTGCGCGATCTTGTCCTCCGCGCCGGCCGCGATCTTGTCCAGGCGGTGCTCGATCCGCGGGTTGCGGAAGCGCGCGAGCATCGTCTCCACGTACTCGCCGAGGTCGATGCCGGGCACCGGCGGCACGGTCGGGAGCAGCTCCTCCTCGAGCAGGCGCCGCACGAAGGCCTCCAGCTCGGGGTCGGCGATCGCCTGCGCGACGGTCGTGTGCCCCTTCGGCATCCCGAGCGCCGCGAGCGCGGTGTGGCTGCCGTTCAGGAGCCGCAGCTTCATCAGCTCGAACGGCGCGGTGTCCTCGACGATCTGCACCCCCGGCCACGCGGGCCGCGGGCCCTCGAAGTCCTCGAGCACCCACTGGCTGAACGGCTCGGCGACGACGGTCAGCGGGTCGATCGGCGCGGGGACGATGCGGTCGACCATCGTGCACGGGAACGCGACGCCCTCCGGCCCGCCGAGCACGTCGCGCAGCACCTCGCCGTTGCGCGGGACGTTGTCGCACGAGATGACCGTGAGCGGCGCGGCGCGCGCCTCGATCCCGCGGGCGAGGAGGTCGAGCATCTCGCCGCGCTCGTAGCCGCTCTCGGTGATCGTGAGCGTGACGATGCGCGTGTCCGGCGAGGCGATCCGCTCGACGACGGCGTCCGGCTCCTCGGCGGCGACGAGCGCCTCGCGGATCACATCGATCGTGCGCTCCTCGTCGCCGTCGGGCCCGCGCGAGATCACGTCGTAGCGCCACGCGTTGCAGCGCAGCGCGTCGACCACCGTGCGGCGCCGCCAGGCGACGCCGCAGATGGTCCAGCCTTCCGAGTCCTGCGTGTAGACCGCCTGGTGGGCCCGGTGGAAGGCGCCGAGCCCGAGGTGGACGATCACCGGCTGAGCACCGGCTCCGGGACGCTGACGATCTCCTCCTGCGCCGGGTCGGCCGCGCCGATGTCGACGTCCTTCGTCTCGCGACTGAACAGGAACGCCACGAACGAGATCACCGCCAGGCCGAAGAAGAACGCGGCCACGAGCCACGGGTCCCCGCCGCCCGACTCGAGCAGCGCGACCGACACCAGCGGCGAGAAGCCCGCCACGGCGGCGCCCAGCTCGCGCGAGGTGGCGAAGCCCGTGTAGCGCACGCGCGCGCCGAACAGCTCGGCGTAGAACGCGGGCTGCACGGCGATCATCGGCGCCCAGCCGAGCGTGGCGGCCACGATCAGCGCGGTCCACACCCAGACCGGATCGCCGGTCTGCACGAGCGCGAAGAACGGGAACGCCCACAGGCCCGTGAAGACCACGCCGAAGAGGTTGAGCGGGCGCCGGCCGATCCGGTCCGACAGCGCGCCGTAGATCGGCTGCAGCGCGATCACGAGCAGACCGTAGGCGATCACCGCCCCGAGCACCACGCCCTTGGACATCCCGAGCTCGTCGACCGCGTAGGCGACGGTGAACGTCGCGTACATGTAGGCGGCAGCGGTGTCGCAGACGTGCGCGCCGATGCCGACGAGCACGCTGCGCGGGTACTGCTTGACCGCCTCGACGATCGGGAGCTTGACGACGGTCTGGCGCTCCTGGACCTCCTTGAAGACCGGCGACTCCTCGACCCGCAGGCGCACCCACAGGGCCACGCCGATCAGCACGAAGCCGGCCAGGAACGGGATGCGCCAGCCCCACGCCATGAGCTGCTCGTCGGGCAGCAGCGCGACGAGCAGGAAGGCGAGCGTGCCGAGCACGAGGCCGATCTGCACGCCGGTCTGGGCGAACGAGCAGTAGAAGCCGCGCCGCTCCTTGGGCGCGTGCTCGGCGAGCAGCGTGGACGCGCCGCCGAACTCGGCGCCCGCGCCGAGGCCCTGGATGATGCGCAGGACGACGAGCAGGACCGGCGCCCACATGCCGACGCTCTCGTACGTCGGCAGCAGGCCGATGGCGCCGGTGCTCAGGCCCATGACGAGCGTCGTGATGATCAGCGTCTCGCGCCGCCCGATGCGGTCGCCGAGATGCCCGAACAGCGCGCCGCCGAACGGCCGGACGACGAAGCCGACGCCGAACGTCGCGAACGCGATCAGCGTGCCCGAGCCCGACGCGGGATCGAAGAACAGGTCGCCGAAGACCAGCGCGGCGGCCGTGCCGAAGATGAAGAAGTCGTACCACTCGAGCGCGGTGCCGACGGTGGCGCCGGCGACCACGCGTTTGAGCGCGCCCGGATCTTTGGCGGCGGTGGGTGCGGGCTCCCCTTCGCGGATGAATCGGCTCATGCTCGTGCTCCTCCCTTCAGGGCCTCGAGCTCCGACCACGTCGCGGCCGGGATCGGGACCCCTTCGCGCGCGCGGTGCGCGCGCGTGCGTCGTTCGATCTCCCCAGGAACGAGGACCGCGTCGAACCCCGCCGCCGGCGTGGTGCCGGCCAGCGCGGCGCAGAACGCCTCTGCCTGGTCCTCGAAGTCTTCGTAGTCCATGAACGCGCTCGGGTCGAGCGCCAGCAGCACGGTCCCGTTGGCGCCCGCGCCGCGCTCGCCGAACACGCCGGTCCCGCCGAGCGTCCCGCCGACGAGCTGGATCATCACGCTCAGCCCCGAGCCCTTGTGGGCGCCGAACGGCAGCAGCGCGCCGCCGTCGTAGAAGGCCGCCGGGTCGGTCGACGGCTCGCCGCCGGCGTCCACCAGCACGCCCTCGGCGACCGTCTCCCCGCGGGCGCGCGCGACGGCGAGCTTGCCCTCGGCCATCGTCGCCGTGGACCAGTCCATGACGAGCGCGGGGGCCGGGTCGCGACGGGGCGCGGCCCAGGCGAGCGGGTTGGTGCCGAGGCGGCGGTCGCGGCCGCCGAACGGCGCCACGGTCGGCTCGGCGTTGCAGAAGGCCAGCGCGACGAGCCGCTCGTCGGCCAGCGCCTCGACCCACTCGCCGATGCGCCCGACGTGGTTGGCGTGACGGATCACCGCGACGCCCGTGCCCTGCTCGCGCGCGACGGGAGCGAGCTCCTCGACCGCCGCGCGGGCCGCCACCTGGCCGAAGCCCTGGTGGCCGTCGACGGTCAGGGTCGCGCCCCGTCCCCGGATGACCTCGGGGGCGGCGGCGGGGTCGAGCCGGCCGTCGCGGACGTAGTCCAGGTACGGCGCCAGGCGGCGCACGCCGTGCGAGTCGTGCCCGCGCAGGTTGGCCTCCACGAGCGACTCGGCCACGACGGCGGCGGAGGCCCGCGGCGTGCCCGCTCCCTCGAGCACCTCGCGTGCGAGATGCAGCAGATCCTCAGCGCTGTATATGCTTTCCATGTGGCGGAATGTGATTCGCTGTGATGGAAACTGGGGAGAATCGTGCCCAAGATGAGCCGCTCCAAAACTCCGCCTGACGTGCTCGTCATGGGCGAGGTGCTCGTGGAGCTGACCGCGCCCGTGCCGCTGCGCGAGGCGCGCACTATGCGCCTCTCCTGCTCGGGTGACGCGCTGAACGCCGCGGCGGCGGCAGCGGCCGCCGGAGCGTCCGTGGCCCTGGTCACCGCCGTCGGCGACGACGAGCTCGGCGAGCGCATCCTCGAGTTCCTGGAGCGGCGGGCGATCGACACGTCGTACGTGCTCCGCCGCGGCGAGCCGAACGGCGTCTACTTCGCGGGCGGCGACGGGGAGTTCGTCTACGCCCGCAGCGGCAGCGCCGCCTCGACGCTCGGGCCGGACGACGTCGCGCACGCCCCGTGGCGCGACGCCGGCGCCGTGCTGGTCAGCGGCATCACGCAGGCGCTGTCGGACTCCTGCGCGGCGGCCGTCGACGCCGCGGTGGCGGAGGCCGGCGGCCACGTGGTCTACGACCCGAACTTCCGGCGCCGGCTGACCTCCTCCGAGGAGGCCCGCGAGGCGCTCCGGCGCGTCGCCCCGCACGCCGCGCTGGTCACGCCGTCCTGCCCCGACGACACCGTCGCGCTGCTGGGAACCGAGGACGCCGCGGAGGCCGCGCGCGCCGTCCGCGCTCTGGGCGCCCGCGCGGCGGCCGTGACCATGGGCGAGAGCGGCGTGCACGTGGCCTGTTCCGGCTCGGTCGTCGAGCTGCCGCCCGCGGACGCGCCCGAGGTGGTCGACACCACCGGCGCGGGCGACGTCCTCGCCGGCACCGCCGCCGCGCGGCTCGCGCTGGGCGACGACCTGCTCGACGCGCTGCGCGCGGGCATCGCCGCCGCCGGCCGCTCGCTCGGCGGCCCGGGCGGGACCGGCTGGCTCGCCGCGGCGGCCTAGGCGCCGGGCGTCACGAGGCCGGACTCGTACGCGAGCACGACCGCCTGCACGCGGTCGCGCAGGCCGAGCTTCTGCAGCACGTGCGTGACATGCGTCTTCACCGTCGTCTCGCTCAGCACCAGCTCGGCGGCGATCTCGGCGTTCGAGAGCCCGCGCGCGAGCAGCCGCAGGACCTCGAGCTCGCGCGGGGTCAGCTCGTCCAGCTCGGCGGGCCGCGTCGAGCGGGTGCGGCCGATCCGGGCGAACTCCTCGATCAGGCGGCGCGTGACGGTGGGCGCGAGCAGCGCCTCCCCGTCCGCGACCTGGCGGATCCCGTCGGCGAGCTGCTCCGGCGGCGTGTCCTTGAGCAGGAAGCCGCTCGCGCCGGCCTGGAGGGCGTCGTAGACGTACTCGTCGAGGTCGTAGGTGGTGAGCACGAGGACGCGGGCCTCGTGCTCGGAGGTGATCGAGGCAGTGGCGCCGATGCCGTCGAGGTGCGGCATCCGGATGTCCATGAGCACGACGTCGGGCTTGAGCCGCGCGGTGCTGTGGACGGCCTCCTCGCCGTTCGACGCCTCCCCCACGACCTCGAGGTCCGGGTGGTTCTCGAGCACGAGCCGGAAGCCGGCGCGCACGAGCGACTGGTCGTCGGCGATGAGGACCCGGATGCTCATAGGGGCAGTCTGGCGCGGACGGCGAAGCCGCCGCTGACGCGCCGGCCGGTCTCCAGCGTGCCGCCGAAGAGCGCGACGCGCTCGCGCATGCCGACCAGGCCGTGGCCGCCGTCCGGCCGGGCGACGGGCCCGCGGCCGTCGTCGTCGATCTCCAGCTCGACCGCGCGCGGCGCGTACCGCACGGTGACGCGCGCATGCGCGGGCCCGGCGTGCTTGGACGCGTTGGCGAGCGCCTCCTGGACGATGCGGAACGCGGCGAGGTCGACGCCCGCGGGCAGCGGGACGGGGTCCCCGGCGATCTCCAGCTCGACGGGCAGGCCGCCCGCGCGCGCCCGCTCGGCCAGCGCCTGGACGCCCGCCAGACCGGGCTGCCGGTCGTGCTCGTCGGCGAGCCGGCCGAGCTCCAGGAGCGCCTCCTCGGTGACGGCCTCGACCAGCTCGACCACCGTGGCGGCGCGGGCGGGGTCGCGCTCGACGATGCCGTGCGCGCCCGCCGCCTGGATGGCGATGACGCTGATGTTGTGGGCGACGGCGTCATGCAGCTCCCGGGCCACGCGCATGCGCTCGGCGGTGACGGCGGCGCGCGCGGCGCGCTCGCGATCGCGGTCCGCCTGCGCCGCCTTCTCCTCCGCCTCGCGCATGAGCTGCCGCTGACCGCGGCGGATCCGGCCGGCGATCCACGGGACGAGCGTGCCGCCGACCAGCGCCTGCGGGACGGCGTCCGGGTGGACGAGGATCGCGTGCGCCGCGACCGCCACCGCGAAGGCGGCGACGCCCGCGATGCCCGCGACGCCCGGCGCGTACGCCCCGAGCGAGTAGCTCGCGCAGACGATCGCGACGATCGACGTGGCCGGCATGCTCGCGGGGTCGAACAGCGCGCTCTGGAGCGCGACGGCGGCGATCACGCCCGCGGCCGCGACGAGCGGCAGCCGCACGCGGAGCAGCAGCGACGCGGCCAGCAGGACCGACGGGCCCGCCGCGCCGAAGCGCAGCAGCTCCTCGAGCACGGCGCCGGCGAGCAGCGCGGCGGGCAGCGCCCACACCGGGATCGCCCGGCCGGCGGGCGCGGGCCGCCGCGGCGGGGCGGCGGGCGCGGCGGGCTCAGCCGGCTCGCGGCGCAGGATGCCGAGCACGCGGCGGACGTCGTCGAGCGCCTGGCGGGCGGCGGCGGCGACCCATTCGAGGGCGTCGCGGGCCGTCGCCGTGTCGCCGGCCTCGATCAGCGCCGCGGCGCGCCGGGTCCCGCGGGCGATCGCCTCCAGGTTGCCGGTGGCGGCCGCCTGCAGGTCGCCGGCGATGCGCATCCGCTCCTCCTCGGCGGCCTGCTCGGCGTCGCGTCGGCGCTCGCGCTCGAACCGCTCGCCCTTGGCCGCCAGCTCGCGGCGGAGCTGCGCCTGGCCGCGCGCCCAGCGGCCGACGAGGACCGGCAGCGCCGCGGCGACGAACGTGAGCAGCGCGTCCGGCGCCGTCTCGACCGCCGGGTCGAGCAGCACGCGCCCGGCGGCGCCCAGTGCCCCGATGGCCAAAGCGACGCCGAGCGGCGCGAGGAAGCCGGCGGCGAGCAGCGCGGCGACGGCGAGGACGATCGGGATGACGGGGTGCCCGCCGGCGAAGCCGCCGACCGCCAGCTCGGTGGCCAGCGCGACCGCGGTCACGATCAGGCCCGCCGCAAGCACCATCGGCTTCACGTCGTGGAACGTAGCGCCGCCCCGCCCGAGCGTCCTCGTGCGCGCCGACGATCCCGGCCTCCTCCTCAGGGAGGAGGCGCGCGCCCGTCTCCACCCCGCGCACGAGGCCAGGATGGGCTCTGCGGCCGACGACGATCCGCGTCCCGGGGCCGACAGTTCCGGGTATGCGGCGCTTCCTCCTCACCGTCCACATCCTCAGCTCGGTCGCCCTGCTCGGCGACGTGGCCGGCTTCTTCGTCGTGGCCGTGCAGGCCTCGGCGACCGGCGACCAGGCGCTCTACGACGTGCTCGAGCGGTTCAGCATCTACTTCGGCATCCCGCTCAGCTTCACGGCGCTGCTCTCCGGCATCGCCCTGACGCGGGTCACGAAGTGGGGCCTCGTCCGCCATCGCTGGGTGACGGTGAAGCTGGGCGCGATCGTGTCCGTCATCCTCGTCGGCGCGTTCGTCCTCGGCCCGTCGGTCGCCGCGCGGGAGCCGGTGCCGCTGATGCTCGGGAGCGCCTATGACGTCATCGTGTTGTCGCTGGCCACCGCCCTGTCCGTGTACAAGCCGCGACTCAAGAAGGTGATGACATGACGCACGACCCCGTGTCCGGCGCGCGGTACGCCTTCACGCCGGACGGCGAGAACCTGCTCGTGGACTGCCTGCTCGAGCCCGGTGGCGCGCTGCCGCCGCACTTCCACCCGGTCCAGACCGAGCACTGGTCGGTCGTCGAGGGCGAGGTGCGCTTCCGGCTCGGCCGCGACAAGCGCGTGATCGGGCCGGAGGCGGGCGAGATCGCGGTCGCGCCCGGGACGGTCCACGGGCTCGAGGCCACGGGCCGCGAGGTGCGGCTCCGGTGCCGCGTGGAGCCGGCGCTGCACCTGCAGGAGTTCCTCGAGGAGGCCGCCGCCGCGGCGAACGAAGGCCTGTTCCTGCGCGGCGGCATCCCGCGCGGGCTGCGCGGCACGCGCTGGGCGGCGCGGTTTCTCAAGAAGCACGGCGGCGAGACCGTGATGGTGTTCCCGCCCCGCCCCGCGCAGCGGCTCCTGATCGCCCTGTTCGCGCGCTGAGGGGTGCTTGCCTAAGCCTAAGGGGGTCTGCCGCCTAAGGGGGTCTGTCCCCCCTTCACGCCTTACCCAAGGGGGGTCTGTCCCCCCTTGCGCACGTGGGGCCTGTCCGCTTGCGCCCCCACCCGAGGGGTCTGTCCCCCGTTGCGCCTGCGGTCGAGGGGGGACAGACCCCCTGGGGGCGAGGTTCTGCCTGGCGGACCTCTCTTCGGCATGCCTCGCAGGCCCCGTGCAGAGCTCGCCGGCGCCATCCATCACGTGTATGCCCGCGGCAATCGCCAACAGTCGATCTACCACGACGACGTCGACCGGCGCCGGTACCTCGTCCTCCTCGGCCAGGTGGTCCTCCGCCAGCGCTGGCTGTGCCTGGCGTACTGCCTGATGGACAACCACGTCCACCTGTTGATCGAGACCCCGGAACCGAATCTCGGGACGGGCATGCGCCGCGTGCACGGGCTGTACGCGCAGTCGTACAACAGAAGGCACCGAGCCTCGGGCCACCTGTTCCAGGGCCGGTTCGGCTCGGTCATGCAGACGAGCGACGCCCAGCTGCTGGTGACCGCCCGCTACATCGCCCGCAACCCCGTCTCGAGCGGCCTGTGCGACGAGCCGGAGGACTGGCCGTGGAGCAGCCACACGGCGGCCGCGAGCCCGTGGCTGCACAGCGACCGCCTCCACCGGTTCTTCAGCTCGAGCGGCGGCGGCGATGGCCGCCGCCGCTACCAGCAGTTCGTCGCGATCAGATGACGTCGGTCTCGCTGGTGAGCAGCCGCACGCGGTCGCCCGCGTGGGCGGCGACGTCGGCGCCCGCGGCCTTGCCGGCCTCGCTCGCGAACGCCGCCTTGAAGGCGTCCTCGTCGTCGAAGTAGAGCTCCGTCACGGCGTGGTACGGCAGGTCGGGATCGTCCTGGTCGATCACGCTCACGTGGTACTCGCGCAACCCGGGGAGCTCGCGGCCCATCGGCGCGTGCTGGTTGAGGATCCAGTCACGGAACTCGTCGAGGGAGAGATCCTCCCGGCGCTTGATCAGCGAGAACACCTTCAGCACTACGCGGCCTCCTTGGATTCGAGTGCCCGCAGGACCTTCTCGGGCGTGATCGGCAGGTCACAGATCTGCACGCCGATGGCGTCGGTGATCGCGTTGGCGATCGCGGGGATCGGCGGGTTGGCGGTCATCTCGCCCACGCCCTTCATGCCGTAGGGGCCGTTCGAGGACGGCATCTCCAGCACGATCGCGTCGATCTCGGGGAGGTCGAGCGGACCGGGCATGAGGTAGTGGTTGAAGTCGCCGGGCGGGTGGTCGACCGACGGGTAGTACGGCGCGGTCGTCTCGTACAGGCAGTGCGACATGCCCATCCAGGCGCCGCCGCGGATCTGCCCCTGGACGAGCTGGGGGTTGATGGCGCAGCCGATCTCGTACGCGCTGGCGAGCTTGAGCACCCGCACGTGGCCGGTCTCGGTGTCGACCTCCACGTCGGCCACCGTGCACGCGTGCGCCTCGGTCGAGTCGGGGTCCATCTCGCCGGTCTCGGGGACGACCTCGCTCTTGGGCTTCATGTAGATGCCGCGCCCGGAGATCGTCTTGCCCTGCTTGAAGTGGGCGGCCAGCGCGACGTCCGTCACGGTCATGGAGGAGCCGGGCGAGCCGATGACCCGCACGTTGCCCTCGCCGTCGGTCTCGAGGTCCTCGGGCGAGGCCTCCATCTCCTCGGCGGCGACCTCGAGCAGGACCTGCTTGGCCTCGTCGGCCGCGCGGATGATCGCGTTGCCGGCCCGGTGGGTCGCGCGCGACGCGAACGTGCCCATGCAGTGCGGGCCGGTGTCCGTGTCGCCGGTGTCGACCCGCACGGTGTCGAACGGGACGCCGAGCGCCTCGGCCCCGATCTGCGCCAGCACCGTCTTGAGGCCCTGGCCGAGGTCGACGCTCGAGAGCGTGATGACGAAGTTGCCCACCGTCGTGGCGTGCACCAGCGCCTGGGTCGGGTCCCCGCCGAGGTTCATGCCGGTCGGGTAGTTGACCGCCGCGATGCCGCGTCCGTAGAGCTTCATGAGAGATCGTGTCCCACGAGCTCGGCGGCCGCCCTGATCGTCTCGATCAGCGTCGCGTCCTCGACGATCTTGCGGTAGGGCCGCTCGTCGCCGTCCTTGTAGGCGTGCATCAGCCGGATCGCCCACGGGTCGACGCCGAGCTGACGGGCGATGCGGTCCATCTGCATCTCGGTGGCGAACGACGCCTCGGTCACCCCGAAGCCGCGGAACGCGCTCGCCGGCTGGCGGTTCGTGTACACGCAGTGGACGTCGATCGAGACGTTGGGGATCGTGTACGGCCCGCACACGTTGGCCGCGTGCTTGGTGGCGCCGTACGGGCTGTGGCGCGAGTAGGCGCCCGCGTCGTGCCACGTCGTCACCTCGCGCGAGACGATGCGGCCGTCGTCCATCACGCCGTCGACGATCCGGATGCGGTTCGCCGACCGCGTCGAGCTCACGCGCATCTCCTCCTCGCGCGAGTAGACGTAGCGCACCGGCCGCCCGGTCTTCAGAGCGGCCAGGCAGGCGATCGGCTCCGTGATGACATCCACCTTGCCGCCGAACCCTCCGCCGACGGTGCCGCCGATGAAGTGCAGCCGCGACGGCTCCATCTGCAGGATGATCGCCGTGTTGTCGAGCGAGAAGTAGAGCGCCTGCGTGTTGGTGTGGACGGTGATCCGGCCGTCGGCCTCCGGCTTGGCGATGCACCCGGTGGTCTCGGTCGGCGCGTGCTCGGTGGGGCTGTTCTGGTAGGTGCCCTCGATCACGTGGTCGGCGCCGGCGCGGGCCGCGGCGGCGTCGCCGTAGCGGACGCGGCGGCAGTGGTGCCCCTCGTACCAGAAGTGGTTCGTGTCCCAGTGGGTGACGCGCGGCGCGTCCGGCTTCAGCGCCTCCTCGACGTCGAAGACCGCGGGCAGCTCCTCGAGGTCGAGCTTGACCCGCTTCACCGCCTCGATCGCGGCCTCCTCGGTCTCGGCCACGATCGCGGCGATCTGCTCGCCGCGGTAGCGCGCGCGCTCGGCGGCGAGGACCTGCTCCTCGTCCGGCTCGACCCCGATCAGGCAGAGGATCGTGTAGACGTTCTTCGGGACGTCCGCCGCCGTGAGCGCGGTCACGAAGCCGGGGACCTTCTCCGCCTCGCTGAAGTCGATCCCCTTGATCCGCGCGTGCACGAGCGGGTTGCGGACCATCTTCAGGTGGAGCATCCCGGGGTAGCGGACGTCGTCGACGTACTCGGTGGTCCCGGTGACGTGGCCGAGGCCGTCGCGCCGCTCGGGCGAGCGGCCGATGACGTGGAACGGCTGCTGGCTCGTGGTGCTCATCGCGCGGCCTCGGCGATCGCGTCGATGATCGACTCGTAGCCCGTGCAGCGGCAGACGTTGCCGGCGATCGCCTCCGCGATCTCCTCGCGCGTGGGCGACGGGTTGCGGTCGAGCAGCGCGCGGGCGCTGACCAGCATGCCGGGCGCGCAGTAGCCGCACTGCACGGCGAAGCGCTCGTGGAAGACGCTGCTGCAGCGGGTCGGCGCCGGCCCAGCCCTCGAGCGGTCTGCACCGACCGGCCGGCCACGTTGGCGACCGGGAGCAGGCAGGAGAGCACCGGCTCGCCGTCGACCATCACCGTGCAGCTCCCGCAGCCGCCCTGGCGGCAGCCGACCTTGGTGGCCTTGAGCTGCAGCTGCTCGCGCAGGACGTGGTTGAGCGTGGCCAGCGGGCGCGCCATGACCTCGGCGGGCCGCCCGTTGAGCTCGAACTCGAAGACCTCAGACGGCATGGCTCGCCTCCAGCGCGCGTCGCACGAACACGGCGGTCATCCGCTTGCGGTACCAGCCGCTGGCGATCGCGTCGGTCGGCGGGTCGACCGCCTCCGCGGCGGCGTCGCCCGCGGCGGCGGGATCGTCGAACGCGGCCTCGGCCTCGGCCGAGCGGACGGGGTGCGGCGCGACGCCGCCGAGCGCCACGCGCCCGCCGGAGACCGCGACGCAGACCACGACCGGCGAGTTCGCCGCGCGGCGGGCCCAGCGCACGAACACGCTGCGCGGGTCGTCGTCGAACGAGACGGACTCGACGATCTCCTCGCCTGGCCGGAACGAGGACCACAGCTCCTCGAGCGGGATCGTGCGGCCGCTCAGCCGCACCTCGGCGCCGAGCGCCAGCAGCGCGACCCCGAGGTCGCCGTACGGCGCGCCGGCCAGCAGGTTGCCGCCAACCGTCGCCATGTTGCGCAGGGCCGGCCCGCCGACCTCCCGCGCGGCCTCGGAGAGCGCGGGCACGCCCTCCAGCCCGGCGACCGCGGCGAGCGGCGTCATCGCGCCGATCGTCGTGCGCCCGCCGTCGCGCTCGATCGCCGCCAGCCCCGCCCGCGCGAGCCCGACGACGCGCTCGGCGTCCAGCGAGCCGGCGTGGGCGGCGGGCATGACGATCGTCCCCCCACCCATCACCGCCGCTCCGGACGCCAGCTCCGCGACCGCCTGCTCGGCGGAGTCGGGGAGCAGGTACTCGGTGATCATCCCTCCTCCTCCTCGATCAGGGCGAACATGCGCCCGGGAGATCCCTCCGCCCCGCGGATCGGGACGAAGCCTGCGAAGAACGGCACGCGGACGCCGACCGGCAGCTGCGAGAGGCCCGTCAGCTGCTGGATGAGGATCGCGCCGCGGTCGAGGATCGCCTTGTGGACGACGAAGTCCTCGGACGTGAAGTCGGGCTCGCGCGCGGAGCGCTCGCTGAAGCAGTCGAAGCCGACGACCTTGGCGCCCTGCTCGACCAGCCAGCCGGCAGCCTCGGGCTCGCAGTACGGCGAGCGCATGTAGTAGTCGGGGAAGCGGCCCCACGACTTCTCGGTCCAGTCGGTCCGGCACAGGGCGACGTCGCCCTGCTCGATCGGCGGCGCGTGCTCCTCGAGCAGCGCCACGGTGATCGGCTCGTCCTCGCCCAGGAAGGTGAGGTCGATGACGATCGCCTGCCCGCACGTGCGGTCGAGCGAGACGTCGGCGGCGGTCTCGCCGTCCTCGGCGCAGTGGCGCCCGAAGTCGACGTGCGAGCCGGTGTGCAGGAGCATGCTCACCTCGCTCGCCTGCCAGAAGCCGGGCCCGCGGTGGTGCGTGGTGAGCTCGAGCTGCTTGTTCACCGACGGCGGGCTCAGCGTGTCCTCGCCGATCTTCAGCGTCAGGTCGACGATCCGCGTCACATCTCCTCCTCGCGCGCGTTGCGCTCGACGTTCATCAGGTGGCGGAGCATCGCCGTGGATGCTCCCTCGGGGTCGCGGGCGCGCAGCGCGCGGACGATCGCCCGGTGGTCCTTGACGGTCTGCTCCTGCACCGCTCGGAGGGAGCCGGTGCGGCGGCGGCTGGCCAGCCCGAGCGCGGCGATCGAGTCCATGAAGCGGCCGAGGATCGCGTTGCCCGCGGTCGCGCGGATGGCGTCGTGGAGCTCGAGGTCGGCCACCATGAACGCCTCCGCGTCGCCGATCGCCTCGCGCCCGCGGGAGACGCAGCCGTCGAGCTGCTCCAGCGTCGCGTCGTCGATGCGGGCGGCGGCGAGCGCGGCCATGGCCGGCTCGACCACCTTGCGCGCCTCGAACAGCTGGTCCGAGGCCTGCTCGGACAGCGAGAGCACGAAGCTCAGCGGCCGCACGAGCAGCTCCGGCTCCAGCGACGACACGTAGGTGCCGGTGCCGTGCCGCATCTCGGTCACGCCGAGCACGGTCAGCGCCCGCAGCGCCTCGCGCAGCGACGACCGGCTGACGCCCATCGACGCGGCCAGCTCGCGCTCGGCCGGCAGGCGGTCGCCGGGGCCGAGATGGCGCTGCTGGATCAGGTCGAGCAGGCGCGAGACGATCTGCTGCGGCACCGCCTCCCTCGTGACGGTGCCGAACGCTGGTGGTCCGACCACCCGTCCACCGTACCTCTCGCCCACAAGCCCTGTCAACCAAGGGGGGACAGACCCCCCTTTGTTTGGAAAGCAAGGGGGGACAGACCCCCCTTGGTATTGGAGCGCCGCTATGTGTGGCCTTCCCGCGACCTGCTTAGGTATCCCGCCGTGCAGCGCCGAGAGGACCTCCGCAACGTCGCGATCATCGCCCACGTCGACCACGGGAAGACGACGCTGGTCGACGCCATGCTGTGGCAGTCCGGCGCCTTCCGCGCCAACCAGGACGTCAACGAGCGCGTGATGGACTCGATGGACCTCGAGCGCGAGAAGGGCATCACGATCCTCGCCAAGAACACCGCGGTCCAGTACGGCGACGTGAAGCTCAACATCGTCGACACGCCCGGGCACGCGGACTTCGGCGGCGAGGTCGAGCGCGGCCTCACGATGGTCGACGGGGTGCTGCTGCTCGTCGACGCCTCCGAGGGCCCGCTGCCGCAGACGCGCTTCGTGCTCCGCAAGGCGCTCGAGGGCCGGCTGCCGGTGATCCTCGTCGTCAACAAGGTCGACCGGCCGGACGCGCGGATCGCCGAGGTCGTCGACGAGGTGTACGAGCTGTTCATCGACCTCGACGCGCGCGAGGACCAGATCGAGTTCCCGATCGTCTACACGAACGCGAGGGCCGGCTGGGCCTCCCTCACCGAGGGCGACGAGGGCACTGATCTGAAGCCGCTGATGGACCTCCTCGTCGAGCACGTCCCCGCCCCGCAGCACGAGCCCGGCCACCCGCTCCAGGCGCACGTGACCAACCTCGACGCGAGCCCCTACCTCGGCCGGCTCGCGATCTGCCGCGTCCGCAACGGCACGATCAGGCGCGGCGAGAACGTCGCGTGGTGCCGGGCCGACGGCAGCGTGACGAACGCCAAGGTCGCCGAGCTCTACATCACCGAGGCCCTCGACCGCGTGGAGGCGCAGGAGGCCGGCCCGGGCGAGATCATCGCCGTCGCCGGCATGCCCGACGTGACGATCGGCGAGACGCTCGCCGACCTCGACGACCCGCGCCCGCTGCCGGTGATCACCGTCGACGAGCCGTCGCTGTCGGTCACCGTCGGCCAGAACACCTCGCCGCTGGCCGGCCGCGAGGGCGACAAGCTCACCTCGCGGCAGATCAAGGACCGGCTCGACGCCGAGATCATCGGCAACGTCTCGATCCGCGTGCTCGAGACCGAGCGGCCGGACACGTGGGAGGTCCAGGGCCGCGGCGAGCTCCAGCTGGCGATCCTCGTCGAGCTGATGCGCCGCGAGGGCTTCGAGCTCACCGTCGGCAAGCCGCAGGTCGTCACCCGCGAGGTCGGCGGCAAGGTGCACGAGCCGGTCGAGCGGATGACCATCGACGTGCCGGAGGACTACGTCGGCGTGGTCACGCAGCTGCTCGCGCTCCGCAAGGGGCGGATGGAGCAGATGGTCAACCACGGGACCGGCTGGGTGCGCATGGACTACCTCGTCCCCGCGCGCGGGCTCATCGGCTTCCGCACCGAGTTCCTCACCGAGACGCGCGGCACCGGGCTGCTCCACCACGTGTTCGAGCGGTGGGAGCCGTGGGCGGGCGACATGCGCCTGCGCCCGACCGGCTCCCTCGTCGCCGACCGCAGCGGCAAGATCGCCAGCTTCGCGCTGTTCAACCTGCAGGAGCGCGGCGTGCTGTTCGTCGAGCCGGGCGAGGACTGCTACGAGGGCATGATCGTCGGCGAGAACGCCCGCTCCGAGGACCTCGACGTGAACGCCACCAAGGAGAAGCACCTCACCAACGTGCGGTCCTCGACGTCGGACGTGCTCGTGCGGCTCGTGCCGCCGCGTAAGCTCTCGCTCGACCAGGCGCTCGAGTTCGTCCGCGAGGACGAGGCGGTCGAGGTCACGCCGCACGCGGTGCGCCTGCGCAAGGTCGAGCTCGACCAGATCTCGCGCGTCAAGGCCGCCCGGGCGCGAGCCCGCGCCTAGCAGCCGGGCGCGAGCTCGGGAGAGCCCGGAGCGTCGAGCCGCACGACCTCGGCGCCGCGCCGCTCGAGCACGGCCTCGATGCCCTCGCCGGTGACGCGCTGGACGTAGCCGTCGCCCGTCGCGCGCAGGTGGATGTCGAACTTGTGGCGCAACGCGGTGCGCATGAAGTACCCGCCCGCGAACTGCAGCGACGGGATGGTCCGGGCGTAACGGTGGCGGCGCCGGAAGTAGCACTGCTGCGTGCGGTCGACCTCGACCAGCACCGCGGCGGCCGCGCGCTCGCGGGCGAGCTGCTCCGCGGACGCGGCGGGCTCCATGTCGCGCGCGACGACGACGGTGATCACCACGATCAGGCCGAGCAGGACGAGGCGGCCGTCCACACGCCCGACTCTACGCGCATAGGATCGCGCCATGAGCGAGCCGACCAAGTTCCTCCTCGGCGAGGACCAGATCCCGACCCACTGGATCAACCTGCTGCCGGACCTGCCCGGCGAGCCGCTGCCGCCGCTCAATCCGGGCACCGGGCAGCCGGCCGGGCCGGACGACCTGACGCCGATCTTCCCGATGGGGCTGATCATGCAGGAGGTCTCGCCCGAGCCGGAGGTCGAGATCCCCCAGGAGGTGCGCGAGGCGTACGGGCTGTGGCGCCCGACCCCGCTCTACCGCGCCCGCCGCCTGGAGAAGGCGCTCGGCACGAGCGCGCGCATCTACTACAAGTACGAGGGCGTCTCGCCGGCCGGCTCGCACAAGCCCAACAGCGCGGTGCCGCAGGCGTACGAGAACGCCAAGGCCGGGATGAAGAAGCTCGTGACGGAGACCGGCGCCGGGCAGTGGGGCTCGAGCCTCGCGTTCGCGTGCAGCCTCTTCGGCCTCGAGTGCGAGGTCTTCATGGTCGGCTCGAGCTACGACCAGAAGCCCTACCGGCGCTCGATGATGCAGACCTGGGGCGCGACCGTGCACCGCTCCCCGTCGGACCGGACGGAGTCCGGCAAGGGCCAGGCCCACCACCCGACCGGCTCGCTCGGCATCGCCATCTCCGAGGCCGTCGAGGTCGCCGCCCAGGACCCGACCGCCAACTACGCGCTGGGCTCGGTGCTCAACCACGTGCTGCTGCACCAGACGGTGATCGGGCAGGAGGCGATCCTGCAGATGCAGCTGGCCGGCGACGAGCCGGACGTGATCGTGGGCTGCGTCGGCGGCGGCTCGAACTTCGCCGGCATGGCGTTCCCGTGGATCCGCGCGGGGTCCAAGGCCCGCTTCGTGGCGGCCGAGCCGGCCGCCTGCCCCACGCTCACCCGCGGCGTCTACCACTACGACTTCGGCGACACCTCCGGGCTGACGCCGCTGATGCCGATGTACACGCTCGGCCACGACTTCGTGCCGCCGCCCGTGCACGCGGGCGGCCTGCGCTACCACGGCGACGCGCCGATGCTCTGCGGCCTCGTCAAGGCGGGCGCGATCGAGGCGCGCGCCTACAAGCAGAACGAGACGTTCGAGGCCGCCGTGCAGTTCGCGCGCACCGAGGGCATCATCCCGGCGCCGGAGCCGGCGCACGCGATCCGCGCGGTGATCGACGAGGTCGAGCGCGGCGAGGCGGAAGTGATCCTCTTCGGCCTCTGCGGGCACGGCCACTTCGACCTCGCGGCCTACGACGCGTTCCTCTCCGGCAGCCTCGAGGACCCGGAGTTCTCCGAGGCCGACATGGAGGCCGCTCTCGCGCGCCTGCCGGAGGCGCCGGCGATCGCCTAGTTCGAGGCGGCGATCGTCCAGGTCAGCGCCGTCGCGAACGCCACCCACGCGCCGTAGGGCGCCAGGGCGAGCGCGGCGGCGCGGTTGTACGGCAGCACGAGCCGGATCAGCGCCATGATCGTCGCCAGCAGGAAGAGGATCTCGATGCCCGCGGCGACCGGGGCGTGCCCCTGGAAGAAGATCCAGGTCCAGGCGAGGTTGAGCGCCAGGTTGGCGGCGTAGAGGCCGAGGACGAGCCTCCGGCGCGGACCGCCGACGTCGCGGTACGCGAGCGTCGCCGACACGGCGATGAGGACGTACAGCACGGTCCAGACCGGGCCGAACACGGCGCCCGGCGGCTGCCAGGACGGGCGGTCGAGGGCGCGGTACCAGTCGCTCGAGGTGTCGGTGGCGAGACCGCCGACGACGGCGACGGCGGTGACGGCGGCCGCCCAGGCGGCCGCGACGGGGAGGAGGCGGGCGGTGGAGCCGGCATCAGTGGCCATGGCTCTGCCCTACCCGCCACACTGATGGGGATGCGCCACGACGCGGCGATCCTGCAGGCGATCCTCGACGCGGCCTTCGACTGCATCATCACGATGGATGCCGAAGGCCTGGTGGTCGAGGTCAACCACGCGACCGAGGAGACGTTCGGCTACACCGCGGACGAGATGGTCGGCCGCGAGCTGGCCGAGCTGATCGTCCCGCCCGACCTGCGCGAGGCGCACCGGCGCGGGGTCGAGCGCTGGGCGAGGACCGGCCGCGGGAGCATGGTCGGACACCCCGTCGAGCTGCCGGCCATGCGCGCGGACGGCAGCGAGTTCCCGGTCGAGATCGCCATCACCCTCCCGGAGGTCCCGGGGCCGCCGCTCTTCACGGGCTTCCTGCGCGACGTGACGAAGCGCCGCGCCGACGAGGCCGCCATGCGCACGCTCGCGGCCGAGCAGGCGGCGCTGCGGCGCGTCGCCACCGCGGTCGCGAGCGAGACCGACCAGGCGCGCGTCTTCGACGTCGTGACCGAGGAGCTCGGCCGGCTGCTCGGCGCCGAGACGGCCAACATGATCCGCTTCGACCCCGACGGCCCGGCCGTCGTGGCGGCCGCGTGGAGCATCGGGACCGCGCGCAACGTCCCGGTCGGCACGCCCGTGGCGCTCGACGGCGACACGGTCGCCGCGCTCATCCACCGCTCGGGCCGGCCCGAGCGCGTCGACGACTTCACGGACGTGCGCGGGGAGACCGCCGAGATGCTGCGCCGCCTCGGCTACCGGTCGGCTGTCGGCACGCCGATCTGGCTCGGCGGCCGGCTCTGGGGCGCCGTGCTGGTGTCGACCGCCGACGAGGCGCCGTTCCCCGAGGGTTCCGAGCACCGGATCGCCGACTTCGCCAAGCTCGTCGCGCAGGCCCTGGCCAACGCCGAGGCCCGGCAGGAGCTGGCCGCCTCGCGCGCCCGCATCGTGCAGGCCGCCGACGAGGAGCGGCGGCGGCTGGAGCGCAACCTGCACGACGGCGCGCAGCAGCGCCTGGTCGCGCTCTCGCTCGAGCTGCGGCTCGCCGAGCGCAAGCTCGCTGCCGGCGACCCGATGGCGGGCGAGCTGCTCCAGCGCGCGTCCGAGGAGCTGGCCGGGGCGCTCGAGGAGCTGCGCGAGCTGGCCCGCGGGATCCACCCGGCCGTCCTCAGCGACAAGGGCCTCGTCCCCGCGCTGGAGATGCTGGCCGGCCGCGCGACCGTCCCGGTCGAGCTGTCCGCCACGCTCGACGGCCGCCTCCCGGCGCCGGTCGAGGCCGCGGCGTACTACCTGGTCGCCGAGGCGCTCACCAACGCGGCCAAGCACGCCGACGCCTCGTGCGTGAACGTCTGCGTGACGCGCGCGAACGGCGGCGCCGTGGTCGAGGTGGCGGACGACGGGGTCGGCGGAGCCGACGTGCGCGGCGGCTCCGGCCTACGCGGGCTGCGCGACCGCGTCGAGGCGCTGGGCGGCGAGCTCGCCGTCGAGAGCCCGGCGGGCGACGGAACCACGCTCACCGCACGGCTCCCCTGCGGCTGAGGTCCGCCGAGGCGCCGGCGACCCGAAGGCCGCCGGCACCTCGTCACTCCCTCATTCGTGGGCGAGCGCCGTGAGGACGTCGGTCCTGGACGCGCGTCTCGCCGGCAGCACGGCCGCGGCCATGCCCGCAAGCACCGCGATCACCGCCACCGCCACGAGGGGGCCCGCCGGGATCACGAACTCCAGCCCGTACTCGCCCAGGGCCGCGACGGCGGCGAAGGCGAGGCCGAGCCCGACGGCGATGCCGGGCAGCGCGCCCATGAGCGCGGTGATCACGCTCTCGTGGCGCACCATCCGGCGGAGCTGGCGGCGGGACATGCCCATCGCCCGCAGCGTGCCCAGCTCCCGCCGGCGCTCGAAGGTCGCGAGCACCAGCGTGTTGACGATCCCGAAGAGCGACACGATCACGGCCAGGGCGAGCAGCACCCACAGCACCGCCAGGATCTGCCCGATCCACTCGGTCTGCGTCGTGATGAACGCGGCCTTCGAGGAGACCTCGGCCTCCGGGAAGGCGGCCAGGGCCTTACCCAGCGAGGCGACGTCGCCGCCGGCCACCAGCGTGAACCGGTTGCGCTCGTTCGCGAACGCGCCGGCGAACGCCTCCTGCGAGATCGTGATCGGGCCGAGGCTCAGCACGTCGAGCACCGGCGACTCCTCGATGGCGCGCACGGTGAGCGGGAGCTCCGTGCCGTCCGGCGAGGTGATCGTGAACGCGTCGCCGACCTTCAGGCCGTGCTCGGTCGCCCAGCCGTCGTCGATCAGCGCGCCGTCGCGGCCGAGGCCGGCGATCGCCGCCTCGTCGCCCGCCTTCAGGTCGTACGCGTAGAGCTGCGTGATCGTCGCCGGGTCGACCGCGTTGACGGCCTCCTCGTCACCGAACGCGAGCGCGCCGTCCTGCCGCAGCGAGCTGACCGCGGTCACGCCCGGGGCGTTCGCGGCGGCGCGCGCCACGCCCGGGTCGATCGGCGACCAGCCGTCGGCGTTGGCCACCACGGCGGTCGCCTGGATGCGGCGATCGAGCGAGCCGCTCGAGACGTCCTGCAGGCCCGTGGCCACGACCGTCACGGCCGTCACCAGCGCCACGCCGATCAGCAGCGCGGTCGCCGTGGCGGCCGTGCGGCCGGGGTGGCGCATCGCGTTGCGGCGGGCCAGCGAGCCCGCCGAGCCGCCGATCCGCGCCGACGGGCGCCCGACCAGCCCGGTGAGCGCGCGCACCGCGCGGCCCGGGAGCCGCAGGCGCTGATCCGCGCCACCGGCGTCGCGCAGGGCGGCCACCGGGGCCACCTTGGTCGCCCGGCGGGCGGGGAGCATCGCGGCCACGAGCGTGACCCCGGTGCCGACCAGCAGCGCCGCGACGACCGTCCCGCCGCTCAGCGACAGGCCGGCGATCGGGAGCGACAGCCCCATCGCGTCGAACAGCCCTTCCAGCCCGGACGCGAGCAGCAGCCCGGCCGCGAGGCCGATCGCCGACGCGCCGAGGCCGATCGCCAGCGCCTCCAGGAGCACGCCGCGGCGGACCTGCCGGCGGCTCGCGCCGACCATCCGCAGCAGGCCGAGCTCGCGCGTCCGCTGGGCGATCGCGATCGAGAGCGCGTTGAAGATCGTGAACGCGCCCACGAGCAGCGCCACGCCGGCGAAGGCCAGCAGGACGGTGCGCAGGATGCCCACGACGGTCTTCAGGCCCTCGAGGTCGAAGCGGTCGTCCGCGGCCGCCGAGCCCACGTGGGCGTTCGGCCCGGCCGCGGCCGCGAGGCCCGCCGTGTCGCCGGCCACGAGGATGCGGTCGTAGGTGCCGGCCTTGCCGAACAGCGTCTGGGCGGCGGCGAGATCGAACACCGCGAAGGTGGACGTGCCGAGCGACTTCACGTCGGCGAACGTCGCGACGCCGACGACCTCGAACTCGCCCGCCTCGCCGCGGGTGGCGATGCGGATGCGGTCGCCGACCGCGTAGCCCTCGTTCTCGGCGGTGCCCTGGTCGATGACGACCTCGCCCGGCGCGGCGGCCCAGCGGCCGTCGCCGAGGCGGAACGGGGTCAGGCGCTCGGCGCCCGGGGTGCCGGCGTCGAAGCCGGTGCCGAAGTACGGGCCGTCGCCGACGGGCTCGCCGTCGCGGCCGATGATCTGCGCCTGGTCGGAGATGTCGCCGACGGCGACGTCGATCCCAGGCGCGGCGCGGACCTCGTCGAGGGCCCCGGCCGGGATCGGCGGGGTCTCCGCCCACGAGTCCATCCCGGGCTCGAAGGCGGTCTTCATCGTGACGACCGCGTCGGTGCCGTCATAGGCGGCGCTCGACAGCGAGTCCGCGGCGCCGCGCATGGCGCCGGTGAGGGTGAGCGCGGCCGCCACGAAGGCGACGCCCACGACGATGGCCAGGGCGCTGAGCAGCGTGCGCACCGGACGGGCCGCGAGGCCCTTGAGCGTGACGCGGATCATCGGACCGCGGCGTCCTTCATCACCGCGAGCACGTCGGCCTCCGTCGGGCGGGCGAGGTCGGCGACCACGCGGCCGTCGGCCAGGTAGAGGACGCGGTCGGCCGTGGCCGCCGCGCGCGGGTCGTGGGTGACCATCAGCGTGGTCTGGCCGTCGAGGTCGACGGCGTCGCGCAGGAGCGTGAGGATCCCGGCGCCGGCCTCGGAGTCGAGGTTGCCGGTCGGCTCGTCGGCGAACAGCACCGTCGGGCGCGTGATCAGGGCGCGGGCGATCGCCACGCGCTGCTGCTGGCCGCCGGAGAGCTGCGCCGGGCGATGGCCGCGACGCGACGTCAGCCCGACGCGGGCGAGAAGGGCGTCGACCTCCGTGGCCGGCGGCCGCTTGCCCGCGATCGCCAGCGGGAGCACGACGTTCTCCTCCGCGCTCAGCGTGGGGAGCAGGTTGAACGACTGGAAGACGAACCCGATGTGCCTGCGGCGCAGCCGGGTCAGGTCCTTGTCCTTCATGCGCGTGATGTCCTCACCCGCGACCGCGACCGTTCCCGAGCTGGGCGTGTCGAGGCCGGCGAGCAGGTGCATCAGGGTCGACTTGCCGGAGCCCGACGGGCCCATGATGGCCGTGAACGAGCCGGCCGGCAGGTCGAGCGACACGCCGCGCAGGGCGTGCACGGCGGAGTCGCCGGCGCCGTACGTGCGGGTCAGCGCCGAGGCGATGACGGCATGCGGCGTGGCGGGTGCTTCGAGGAGAGCGGTCAACGGGGAGGTCCTTTGACTAGGCGGGGGCGACCTCTCGCGTGATCCGCGAGAGGGCGCTGTCGAGTGCACCGGCGGTGAGGAGGGCGCTCGTCGCTTCCGCGAGGAGACGCCCGAGGATCCCGCCGGACGGCCGGACGGACACGGACGCGCGCACCTCGCTGCCACCGTCGACGGGCGACAGGCGGTAGTCGACGTCGAAGCCCACGGGACCGTCGGCCGCGAGCGTGAGCCCGTTGCCGGAGGCCTCGTGCACCTCGAGGTCGAACCCGACGCGCCGTCCTGCCAGCCTGCCGCTCACGCGGGCCCGGCTGCCGGTGGCGAGCCGCCGGCCGTCGAGCTCCTCGACGTCGAAGGGCAGCGGCGCCCAGCGGGCGCAGGCCTCCGGGTCGGTGAGCACGTCGAGCACGTCCTCGGGACGTGCGGCGGTGGTCGTCGTGGCGGTCCATGTCCTCATGACCGGCACTCTCTCCGCCGCCGCGTCGCGTGTCGTCGGCCGCCGTGACGATCCTGGTGCCACCGAGGGGACGACTCCGCGTCATCCTCGAGGATGACGCCGCGATCGTCACGGCGGACGACGAAAGGCGCGCGTGCGGCGGCTACCGTTGCCCCACGATGCTCGGCCGCCTGCGCGCGATGGACCCGTTCCGGGCCGACCTGCTGCTCGCCGCCGCCTTCACCGTGGAGGCGCTCGCCGAGCTGCTCCTGCTCGTGCCCGAGGGCACGCCGTACAAGGGCGCGATGGCGCTGGTCATCCTCGCCCACTCCGCCTGCCTCGCCATCCGCCGGCGCCGCACGATCGTCGCCGCGCTGGTCGTGATGCCGCTGTTCACCGTCGGCAACGTCATCGACGCCGCGTACGTCGACAACATGGTGAGCCCGTTCTTCGTGATGCTGTTCGTGCTGTACACGGTCGGGCGCCACCTCGAGGGCCGGATCGTGTGGTGGCTGACCGGCTACGGCGCCGCGTGGATGATCACCTCGACGGCCGTCGACAGCTCGTCGGACACGATCGGCAACTACGTCCTGTCGGTGGTCGCCCTGATCGGCGGGCCGGTGCTGCTCGGCCGCGTGCTGCGCAACCGCGCGGAGCTCAACCTCACGCTGCGGGAGAAGGCCCTGCGCCTCGAGGACGAGCGCTTCGAGAAGGCCGCGGCCGCCGCCGCCGACGAGCGCACGCGGATCGCGGGCGAGCTGCACGACGTCGTGGCCCACGCGCTGAGCGCCATGGTCGTGCAGGCCTCCGGCGCGCGGCGGCTCGCCGAGCGCGATCCGGCGCGCGCCGGCGAGGCGTTCCTGGCCGTCGAGACGAGCGGCCGCGAGGCGCTGACCGAGATCCGCCGGCTGCTCGGCGTCCTGCGCCGCGACGACGAGGAGATCGCGCTCGCACCGCAGCCGTCGCTGCGGCTCGTCGCCTCGCTGCTGCGCAAGGTCGAGGCGGCCGGGCTGCCCGTCGAGCTCGCGGTCGAGGGCGACGAGCGCGACCTGCCGATCGGCATCGACCTGACCGCGTACCGCGTCGTCCAGGAGGCGCTCGGCGGCGCGCTCGAGCACGGCCGCGCCGGCCACGCGCGCGTGCAGCTCACGTACGCGGACGCGCACGTGGACCTCGAGGTGGCCGACGACGGCACCGCGCCCGAGCGGCCGCTGCTCGGCATCCGCGAGCGCGTCGTGCTCTCGGGCGGCCAGCTCCGCGCCGGCGCGCGGCGGAGCGGCGGGCACGTCGTCCGCGCGCGCCTGCCGATCGGTGGCGCGGCGTGAGGCGCTGGATCGCCCGGGCGCGGCGGATCGACCGCAAGCGGATCGACTGGCTGATCGCCGCGGTGTTCGTCGTCGTCGGCGAGATCGAGCTGCTCATCCAGCAGGAGGGCAACGACGCGCTCGCGCTGACGATGGTCGTGTCGCTGATCGCCTACGGCTCCCTCGCGTGGCGCCGCCGCGCGCCGCTCGTCGTCTGCTGCGTCATCTTCGGCAGCTGGCTGCTCGCCAACGTCGGCCTCGCCGACGTCGCGCCGATGCAGACGCCGCTGATCTCGGTGCTGTTCGCGGCCTATGCGGCGGGCGCCTACACCAGCGGCCGCGCCGCCGCCGTCGCGCCGTTCCTCGTCGCCGGCGGCATGTTCGGCGTGATCGCCACCTTCGACGACCAGGTCTTCACCGACTACGTGTTCCCGACGGCGTTCGCGGTGCTGGCCTGGCTCGCCGGCCGCGGCGTGCGCACCCGCACCCGGCTTACCGAGGAGCTGCACGAGGCCGCGGTGCGCGCGAAGGAGGCGCACGACGAGGAGCTGGCCCGCGCGGCCGCCGACGAGCGCCGCCGCATCGCGCGCGAGATGCACGACGTCGTCGCGCACTCGGTGTCGGTGATGGTCGTGCAGGCGGGCGGCGCGCGCCGGATCCTCGCCAGCGACCCGGCCCGCGCCGTCGAGGCGGCCGCCAACATCGAGGCCGCCGGGCGCGCGGCGATGACCGAGATGCGGCGCCTGCTCGGGGTCATGCACCACGGCGACGACCGCGCCCCGCAGCCGACGATGCGCGAGCTCGGCTCGCTGATCGAGCGGACCCGGGCCGCGGGCCTGCCGGTGTCGCTCACCGTCGAGGGCGCGCCGCGCTCGCTGCCCGCGGGCATGGACCTCGCCGCCTACCGCGTCGTGCAGGAGGCGCTCACCAACGCGATCAAGCACGCGGGCGCCGCGCCGACCGACGTCACGGTGCGCTGGGAGCCCGCGCATCTCGAGCTCGAGATCGTCGACAGCGGCGGCAAGAGCGCCAACGGCCACAGCGGCGGGCACGGGCTCGTCGGAATGGAGGAGCGGGTGCGCCTTTACGACGGAGAGCTGCGCGCGGGGCGCCGCGCGAGCGGCGGGTTCGAGGTCATCGCTAGGTTGCCCCTGTGATCCGGGTCCTGATCGCCGACGACCAGGCGCTGGTGCGCGCCGGCTTCCGCATGATCCTCGACGCCGAGGAGGACATCTCCGTGATCGGCGACGCGTCCGACGGCGTCGAGGCGGTGGAGCAGACCAAGCGGCTCCAGCCCGACGTCGTCCTCATGGACATCCGCATGCCGGAGCTGGACGGGATCGAGGCGACGCGCCGGGTCATCGCCGCCGGCGGGGACTCCCCCTCGCGCGTGCTCATGCTCACCACGTTCGACCTCAACGAGTACGTCTACGAGGCGCTGCGCGCGGGCGCGAGCGGCTTCCTGCTCAAGGACGTCCCGCCCGAGGAGCTGGCCGCCGGCATCCGCGTGGTCGCGCGCGGCGACGCGCTGCTGGCGCCCTCGATCACCAAGCGCCTGATCCACGAGTTCGCGCGCGCGGCTCCGGCCACCGGGCCGCCGCCCGGGTTCGCCGAGCTCACCGCCCGCGAGGTCGAGGTCTTCAAGCTCGTGGCGCGCGGGCTCTCCAACGCCGAGATCGCCGCCGAGCTGATCGTGAGCGAGACGACCGTCAAGACCCACGTCGCGCGGCTGCTCATGAAGCTCGGCATCCGCGACCGGGTGCAGGCCGTCGTGCTCGCGTACGAGTCGGGCATCGCGGTCCCGGGTACGACGGCGTAGCCGTGTGGTGGAAGAGCGCCGTCGTCTACCAGATCTGGCCGCGCAGCTTCGCTGACGCGGACGGCGACGGCATCGGCGACCTCGCCGGGATCGCGTCGCGGCTGGACCACCTCGCCGAGCTCGGCGTGGACGTGCTGTGGCTGTCGCCGATCTACTCCTCGCCGCAGGACGACAACGGCTACGACATCAGCGACTACCAGGACATCGACCCTTCTTTCGGGACGCTGGACGAGTTCGACGACCTCCTGCGCGCCGTGCACGACCGCGGCATGAAGCTCGTGATGGACCTCGTGGTCAACCACACGTCCGACGAGCACCCGTGGTTCGTGGAGTCGCGCTCGAGCCGCGACAACCCCAAGCGCGACTGGTACTGGTGGCGCGACGAGCCGACCAACTGGCGCTCGTTCTTCTCGGGGCCGACCTGGGAGCTCGACGACGCGACCGGCCAGTACTACCTGCACCTCTTCTCGCGCAAGCAGCCCGACCTCAACTGGGAGAACCCCGAGGTCCGCGAGGCGATCTACTCGATGATGCGCTGGTGGCTGGACCGCGGGGTCGACGGCTTCCGCATGGACGTCATCAACATGATCTCCAAGGACCCGGCGCTCCCCGACGCGCCGGGCGGCGACGGCTCGCCGTACTACCTGGGCGGCCCGCGCATCCACGAGTTCCTCCAGGAGATGCATCGCGAGGTGTTCGCCGGGCGAAAAGGGCTGCTGACCGTGGGCGAGATGCCGGGCGTCACGGTCGAGGAGGCGAGGCGCTTCACCGATCCCGCGCGCGCCGAGGTCGACATGGTCTTCCAGTTCGAGCACGTCCAGCTCGACCAGGACGGCTCGAAGTGGAACCCGGTGCCGCTGCGGCTCGCCGACCTCAAGCGCTCCCTCGGCCGCTGGCAGGAGGCGCTGGCCGACACCGGCTGGAACAGCCTCTACTGGGACAACCACGACCAGCCGCGCGCCGTGTCGCGCTTCGGCGACGACTCGCCCGCGCACCGCGTGCGCGCGGCCAAGATGCTGGCCACGGTCCTGCACCTGCACCGCGGGACGCCGTACGTCTACCAGGGCGAGGAGCTCGGGATGACGAACTTCCCGTGGAGCTCGATCGAGCAGTTCCGCGACATCGAGTCGCTCAACCACTACGCGGAGGCGGGCGAGGCGTCGTTCGCCGCGCTGCGCACGATGAGCCGCGACAACGCGCGCACGCCGATGCAGTGGGACGCGTCCGAGCACGCGGGCTTCACGCGCGGGGAGCCGTGGATCGCCGTCAACCCCAACTACGAGGAGATCAACGCCGAGGCCCAGCGGGCCGACCCGGACTCCGTGTTCCACCACTACCGCGCGCTGATCGCGCTGCGCCACGCCGAGCCGGCGGTCGCGCACGGCGACTTCACGATGCTGCTCGAGGACGACGATCGCGTGTACGCGTTCACGCGCCGCCACGAGGACGTCGAGCTGCTCGTGCTCGGCAACTTCTCCGCCGACGATGTGCCGGTCGACATCGCCGGCTGGGAGGACGCCGAGGTGGTCGCGGGCGAGCCCGGGGACGGGCTGGGGCCGTGGGAGGGCCGCGCGTACCGGCGCTACTGCCGGTGATCGCTCATCCGGCCGCCGCGGCCGGACTGCTCGAACAGCTTGGTCGACACCTCGATGACCAGGCCGAACGCGAGGATGATCAGCACGAAGGCCGGGATCGGCGGCACCTTGGTCGACACGACCAGGCAGATCAGCGCCGCGACGAGCGGGAGCCAGTAGCGCACGAGCCCGAGGATACGCTGTTCCCGGCGTGATGCGAGACGTACCGATCCGAGGCGACATGATCCGGCTCGGCCAGCTGCTCAAGGTGGCGGGCGTGATCGACTCCAGCGGCGAGGCCAAGGCGTTCCTCGCCTCCTCGACCGTGCTGGTCAACGGCGAGCCCGAATCCCGCCGCGGCCGGCAGCTGCGGGCCGGCGACGAGGTGCGCGCCGCCGGCGAGCTGCTGCGGATCACCGCATGAGGCGCGACGGCGCTCAAGGGTGAGCCTCCCCTGGCCGATTGCCAGGTGGATCCAGATGGCGGCCGAGAAGTACCCGACAGACGAAGATCCCCGCGACGAGGGGCGACTCGCCGACCTCGTGTCGGCGGGCATGTGGTCGACCTCCGGCATGGTCGGCGCGGCGATGTTCCTGCTGCCCGGCTCGCCGCACGAGCACCTCGCCGAGGGCCTGCTGATCGCGGGCGCGGCCGTCCTCTGGGGCGCCATCTCGCTGCTGCTCTACCTCAAGCACTGGACGATGTCGCTCCACAGCCGCGCGCTGGCGACGGCGACGACCGCGCCGGTCGTGATCGCCGCGATCTGGGCATCGGGCGGGGCGTCGAGCTTCCTCGGCCCGATGCTGATCTTCACGGCGCTCTTCATCGCCTACTTCTTCCCGCCGCGGCTCGCCTGGCCGCTCGTGGCGCTGTTCGCCTTCGTCTTCGCGACGCCGCTCATCTACGACCCGGACGCCGTGTCCGAGACCTACGCCGCGCGGTCGCTCGCCTTCGCGGTCGCGCTCGCCGGCGAGACGGTCGTCATCCAGCTGCTCAAGCGGCGGCTGCTTCACGCCGAGGCCCGCCAGCGCGTGATGGCCGAGCGCGATCCGCTGACCGACCTCTACAACCGCCGCAGCTTCGACTGGGCGCTGGCCCAGGCGCTGCGCGGGCCGGACGGGACCGCGCTCATCCTCTTCGACTTCGACGACTTCAAGGCGATCAACGACGAGCACGGCCACCCCGTCGGGGACGCCGTGCTGCGGGCCGTGGCCGCCGCGTGCGACGCCGTCGTCCGCGAGGGCGACTGCCTCGCGCGGATCGGCGGCGACGAGTTCGCCATCGTCGCCCCGGGCGCCCGCTCGGCGGGCGTGGCGCGGATCGTGGGCTCGCTCGAGGAGGCGATCGCCTCGGCCGACTTCCCGGACGGCGTGCCCTCCGTGCACGCGAGCTTCTCGTGGGCGGTCGCCCCGAACGACGCGTCCGGCGCCGCCGAGCTGCTCGATCGCGCCGACCAGCGGCTGCTCTACCGAAAGCGACTGAGCAAGTCAGCGCACTGAGCGGGTAGTAGGGTTTCGTCGAACGATCGGCGAAACCGCGGGGGGGTCGCATGAAAAGGGTCGTAGGAGGAGTCGTGCTGGTGCTCGCACTCGTGTGCGCGCAGCCGGCGCCGGCGAATGACCGCACGCTGGAGCGCTATGCCGAAGGCACGTGGCGCTCGTTCGTGGCGATGACCGACGAGCGCTCGGGCTTCCCGAGCGACATCCTGGAGCGCGACGGCACGCGCAGCGTCCAGACGTCGACGACCAACATCGGCGCGTACATGTGGAGCGCCGTCGTTGCCGAGAAGCTGGGGATCATCCGGCGCTCCGAGCTGGTCTCGCGCATGCGCCGGACGGTCGCGACGCTCGAAGGGCTCGAGCGCCATGACGCCGAGCGGCCAGTTCTACAACTGGTACGACCACCGCACGGGAGCGAAGCTGACCACGTGGCCGCCGTCCGGCGCGCCGCTGACGCCGATCCTCTCGTCGGTCGACAACGGCTGGCTGGCCGTCGGGCTGAAGATCGTCGCCGACCGGGTCCCCGAGCTGTCGCGGCGGGCGACGTCGCTCTACGACAGCATGGACTTCGGCTTCTACTACCGGCCGGAAGTCAACCGGATGCTGTTCCACTACGCGCCCGACACCGGCGCGGCGCCGTGCTGCTACGACACGATCGTCAGCGAGAGCCGGATCGCCGGCTACATCGGCGTCGCCAAGGGCGAGGTGCCCGAGCAGGTCTACTTCGGCGCGAACCGGTCGTGGCCGGACACGTGCGAGTCGAGCTGGACCGAGACGCGCCCCGTCGGGTTCACCCGCACGTACTTCGGGACGACGGTCTACGACGGCTCGCTCCCGTACAACGGCACGCTCGTCACGCCGAGCTGGGGCGGCAGCATGTTCGAGGCGCTGATGCCCGCGCTGTTCGTGCCCGAGGAGCGCTGGGCGCCCGGCAGCTGGGGCGCCAACCACCCGCTGACGGTCGCCGCGCAGGTCCACCACGGCATGCGCGAGGCCGGCTACGGCTACTGGGGCTTCTCACCCGCCAACGTGCCGGAGGGCGGCTACTCGGTCTACGGCGTCGACGGCATCGGCAGCGACGCCGGAGGCAACCCGTCGAACAACGACCGGACGCTGATCGACCACGGCTGGGAGGGCTGCCCGAACCGGCCCGCCCTGCCCGACCCGCCGCCGAGCGCGTACACGAACGGCGTCGTGACGCCGCACGCCGCGTTCCTCGCGCTGCGGTACGACGAGCACGCGGCCGTCGCGAACCTGCGCCGGCTCGAGCGCGACTTCGACATCTACACGCGCTGGGGCTTCCTCGACACGGTCAACGTCGACACCGGGGTCGTCTCGGGCTCGTACCTCTCGCTCGACCAGGGCATGATCATGGCCGCGCTCGGCAACGAGCTGGGCGGTGACGTCCTGCGCCGCGCGTTCGTCGACGACGACTTCGAGCGCGACCTGCGGCCGGTGATGGGCGTCGAGGAGTTCAGCGCCTCACCGCGGCCGTGCACGATCACCGGCACCGCGCGCTCCGACCGCCTGCGCGGCACGTCGCGCGACGACGTGATCTGCGGCCTCGGCGGCGACGACGTGATCGAGGGCCGCGGCGGGGACGACGCGATCATGGGCGACGCCGGCGCCGACCGGATCGAGGGCGGCGACGGCGACGACACGCTCTACGGCGGCGAGGGCGGCGACCGGCTCGACGGCGGGCGCGGCCGCGACGTGCTCTCGGGCGGTCCGGGCGCGGACTCGCTGACGCCCGGGCGCGGCGATCACCTGGAGCCCGGCGACTGAAGCCGGTACAGCACGTGCGGGAGGTCGTAGTGGACGATCTCCCGCTCGTAGCTGAACCCCAGCTTCTCCATCACACGGCGCGAGGCGAGGTTGCCGGGCAGCGTGTACGAGATCACCGTGTCGAGCCCCAGCGGGCCGAACGCGACGTCGAGCGCGGCGGCCCCGAGCTCGGTCGCGTAGCCCTGGCCCCAGCGCTCGGGCGCGACGACCCAGCCGACCTCGACCTCGTCGCGGCCGGTCACCTGCGTGCGGCTGAGGCCGCCGCGCGCGATGCCCTCGCCGGTCTCGCGGTCCAGGAAGATCCAGTAGTGGAAGCCGTCGGCCTCCCAGCCGGCGATGTGGCGGTCGATCGCCGCGGTCACGCCCGCGGCCGACTGCGCGCCGCCCATCGTCGCGCCGACCCGCGGGTCGCCGAGCATGGCGAGCAGCGGCGCGTGGTGCTCGTGGCCGATCCGCTCTCCGCGCATGCGCGGCGTCTCGATCAGGTCAGGTGCGACGTGTCGTTCCACAGCCAGATCACCCGCCGCTCGCGCTCGTTGCCCAGCTCGCACACGGCGCCGGTGTCGAGCCCGAGGTGGCCGCCGCCGGCGGCGGCCAGCCCGATCCAGCGGGCGCCGAGCACGCGCAGGAGGTGCCCGTGGGCGACGAGCGCGACGTCGCCTTCCGCCTCCAGGGCCCGCTCGATCACGCGGTCGGCCCGCTCGCCGACCTGGTCGGCGGTCTCGCCGCCGCGGGCGCCGTCGGTCCAGACGGTCCAGCCGGGCCGCTCCGCGCGGATCTCCGGCGTGGTGAGCCCCTCGTAGTCCCCGTAGTCGAACTCGACGAGGTCCTCGTCGATCTCCGGCTCCAGGCCGGCCAGCGCCGCGGTCTCGCGCGAGCGGCCGCGCGGAGACGCGAGGACGAGGGCGAACGAGCGACCGGCGAGGCGCGGCCGCAGGCGCTCCGCGTCGCGGCGGCCGGCCACCGTCAGCGGGACGTCGGTGACGCTCGTGTGCTTTCCGGAGGCGCTCCACTCGGTCTCGCCGTGGCGGATGAGGACGAGCCGCATGCTTGTGCCAGCGTACGGCCTGCCGGTACCGTCGTCCGGTGCGGGGACCTGAGCGAACACTGCGCATCCTCCTGATCGCGCACGCGATCTGGAGCGGCCTGCTGGCCATCGGCTATCTCGTCGAGGGCGACACGTCGACCCTCGGGTTCCTCCCGAACTCGTTCGCCAAGGACCTGCTCTTCGTCGTCCTCTCGGCCGTCGCGGCGGCCGACGTGCGGCGCTTCGGCGGCCTCGCCCTCGTGGTGGCGGCGGGGTACCTCGGGCTCGTCGCCGGCCAGGTCGTCGCGCTGCTCTTCGGCGGGTCGCCGGCGATCGACGTGATGGTGATCGGCGAGGTCTCGGGCACGCTCGCGCTGCTGGCCTGGATGGCCGTCGACCTCCTGCTGGCGATCCTCTTCGCCGGGCTCTGGGTGGCCGCGGTCCGGGCGCGCTACGGCCTGCGCTACCTGCACCCCGTCGCCTTCCTCTCGCTCGCCTCGCTGGCCGACGTGCTGATCGAGGGCGAGCGCGAGGTGGTGAGCCCGCGGCAGGTGGCGGGCAACGTCGACGGCTACCTCGCCGACCTGCAGGCACGCAGCAAGCAGCGCGTGCAGCTCGCGCTGATCGCGCTCGCGGTCTGGCCGCTGTTCACGCTGCGGCCGCCGCTGCCGCTGCTCGCGCCCGCCACGCGCAAGCAGTTCCTGCAGCGGCGGTTCGTGGACGAGATCGTCGAGCGGCGCGCGTTCCGGCCGCTTCGCCCCGTCATCCAGGCGCTCATCCGCACCGGCTCGCAGATGGCCTACCTCGGCTACTACGGCGACCGCCGGAGCTGGGACTCGATCGGCTACACGACCTTCCAGCGGCGGGACGGCGGGCGCCTGCCGGAGCCCGGCGACCACCGCCAGGCGGCGCTGCGCTCGCTGAAGGTCCCGCCGCGCGAGCGCTACGACACGATCGTCGTCGGCTCGGGCGCGGCGGGCGGCATCCTCGCGTACCGGCTGGCCGAGGCCGGGAAGCGCGTGCTGGTGCTCGAGCGCGGCCCGCACGTCGACCCCCGGCAGTTCGACGACGACGAGGTCGACCAGTACCTGCGCCTCTACAACGAGGGCGCGCTCCAGCTCGCCACGAACTTCAGCCTCCAGGTGCTGCAGGGCATGTGCGTCGGCGGCGGCACGACGATCAACAACGCGCTGTGCCTGCAGCCGCCCGAGCCGGTGCTGGCCGCCTGGGAGGACCGCGGCCTCGACCGCGACGGCCTGAAGGCGGCGATCGGCGAGGTCCGCGAGTGGCTCGGCGTCGCGCCCATCCGCGCCCACACCACCACGGTCGCGGCCGCCCGCTTCGAGCGCGCCGTCGGCGAGCTCGACCTGCCCGGCCGGTTCGAGGTGATGGAGGCCAACATCTCCGACGGCTGCCTCGGCACCGGCTACTGCAACATCGGCTGCGCCTACGGGGCCAAGCTCTCGACGCTCGACTCCGTGCTCCCGTGGGGCCAGCGCGAGCACGGGCTCGAGGTGCTCGCCGACGTGGAGGTCGAGCGGATCGACCGCGACGGCGACCGCGCCGTGCGGGCCGTCGGCCGCCACACCACGAGCGGCGAGCGCGTCGCGATCGAGGCGGACGAGATCGTCATCGCGGCGGGCGCCATCGGCTCGAGCGCGCTGCTGCAGCGCAGCGCGATCGGCGGCGACGACGTCGGCCAGGGGCTGCACTTCAACATCAACTCGCCGCTCACCGCCGACTTCCCCGACGCCGTCGACTCCTTCGCGGGCATCCAGATGTCGCACGCCTACCGCGCCGCCGAGGGCATCCCCGGCTACCTCGTGGAGACGTGGTTCAACCCGCCCGCCACGCAGGCGCTGGCCATGCCCGGCTGGTTCGACCGCCACTTCGAGAACATGCGCCGCTACCGCCACATGGCGTGCAGCGGGGTGCTCGTCGGGACGACGACGCCCGGCCGCGTCAAGGCGTCGCGCAACGGGCCGGAGATCGAGTACACGCCGTCGAAGGCCGACCAGGGCCGCGTGGTCGAGGGCCTCCAGGTGGCCGGGCGGATCTGGCTCCAGGCGGGCGCCGAGCGCGTCATGCCCGCCACGTTCGCCTGGCAGGAGTACCGCAGCCCGGCCTCGCTCGAGCAGCTCCCGCGCCGCGTCCAGGACACCGGCGACCTGCTGCTCACGAGCGCCCACCCGCAGGGCGGGAACGCGCTCGGCGCCGTGGTCGACGAGAATTTCCGCGTGCGCGGCCTCCGCAACCTCTACCTGTGCGATGCCAGCGTGTTCCCGTCGAGCGTGCACGTGAACCCGCAGCTGACCGTCATGGGCATGGCCCAGTACGCGGCCAAGCGCATCCTCGCCGCCTGATGGACGTCGTCATCGTCGGAGCCGGCACGTTCGGCGCGTCGCTCGCGTGGTGGCTGGCCCGCGCCGGCCATGGGGTGACGCTGGTGGACCAGTTCGAGCCGGGCGACCGCCGCGCGACGTCCGGCGGCGAGACGCGCCTGATCCGCTGCTCGCACGGCGCCGACGAGGACTACACGGCGATGGCCAGGCGCGCCCGGACGCTGTGGCGCGAGCTGGAGGCCGAGAGCGGCGCCGAGCTGATGCTCGAGTGCGGCCTGACGTGGTTCGCGCACCGCGAGGACGGCTGGGAGGCGGCGTCCGAGCGCGTGCTGACGGCCCAGGGCATCCCGTGCGAGCGGCTCGACGTGGCCGAGGCGGCGCGGCTGTTCCCGAGCTTCGGCGGCGAGGACCTGACCTTCGTGCTCTTCGAGCCCGACGCCGGGGTCGTGCGGGCGCAGCGCGGCGTGCAGGCGCTCGCCGCGCAGGCGCGGGCCCACGGCGCCCGGATCGTGCGCGGCCGCGCTCGACCGGACGGCGCGGCGGCGGTCGTCGGCGGGGAGCGGCTGGAGGGCGACGCGGTCGTGTGGGCCTGCGGCGGCTGGCTCCCCGGCCTGTTCGGCGACATCGCGCCGGTCGCCGTCACGCGCCAGGAGCTCCTGTTCGTCGACGGCGGGCCGGCCTGGGCCGCGCCCGGCGTGCCCGGCTGGGTGGACTACGACCGCGCCATGTACGGCACCGCCGACGTCGACGGACTCGGCGTCAAGTGCGCGCTCGACTTCGAGGGCCCGGCCTTCGACCCGGACGCGGAGCTCGACGACGAGGCGACGAGCGAGCCGGGGGTCCGCGCCTACCTGCGCGACCGCTTCCCCGCGCTCGAGCACGCGCCGCTGCGCGAGACCCGCGCGTGCCGCTACGAGCTGACGCGCGACTCGCACTTCATCGCCGACCGCCATCCCGCGCACGACGGGGTGTGGCTGCTCGGCGGCGGCTCCGGCCACGGCTTCAAGCACGGCCCCCCGATGGCCGAGCGCTTCGCCGCGGCGCTGGCCGGCGGCCCGCCGCTCCCCGAGCGCTTCGCGCTCCGCGAGCGCATCCCCGCGCGAAGCTTTCGCACGGCGGGATCGGGTGTGAGAACCTGAGCACGATGCGCGCGCTCGCCGCCCTGCTCGGCGCCGTCGCGGTGCTGGCCGCCGCGGCTCCCGCCGGCGCCCAGGCGCCGCCCGGCGCGAACGACTTCTCCTGCCGCTCCGCGGCGCCGCCGGTGATCCTCGTGCACGGCACGTTCGGGGACATGACGGTGTCGTGGAACCTCTTCTCGCCGCGGCTCAAGCAGGCCGGCTACTGCGTCTTCGCGCTCGACCTCGTCAAGCGCGGCATGGCCCCGATCGACCAGTCCGCCGACAAGCTCGCCGCGTTCATCGACGAGGTCCGGACCCGCACCGGCGCCCCCACCGTGTCGCTCGTCGGGCACTCGCAGGGCGGGATGCTCGGCCGGTATGTCGCGCGCTTCCGCGACAAGGCGGCCGTGATCGACGACATCGTCGGCCTCGCGCCGTCGAGCCACGGCACCAGGAACCCGCTGGCGCCCGGCGTCGCCGGCCTCGGCTGCCCGGCCTGCGCCGAGCAGGCAGCCGGCTCGGCGTTCATGGAGCGGCTCAACGCGCCGCCCGAGGCGCCGCCTCCGCCGTCGTACACGGTCGTCAGCACGAAGTACGACGAGGTGGTCACGCCGTACCGCTCGCAGGCGCTGGAGGGCGCGACCAACGTCGTCCTCCAGGAGCGCTGCCCGGAGGACGTCGTCGACCACGTCGGGATCGTCTACGACCCGATCGCGCTGGAGTGGACGCTCGACGCGCTCGGGCGCCCGGGCCCCGCCGACCCGGCCTTCCAGCCGACGTGCAGCGGCGACATCGCCGGCTCGCCGCCGTTCTCCGCCGTCGCGCGCAAGCGCGCGCAGGTGGGCGGCGACGGCGCCGCCGTGCGCGTCGGGTGCTTCGGCACGATCGGCCGCTGCGTGGGGCGGATCGTGCTGCGCGACCGCCGCGGACGCCTCGGCTCGGCCCCGGTCGGCATCGCGGCCGGCAGGACGCGGACGGTCCGCGTGCCGCTCGGCCGCTCGCCGCGCGCGGGCTTGAAGGCGACCGTCACCACGCTGCAGCCCGGCGGCTTCGTCAAGGCGACGCTGAAGCTACGGCGGAGCGAGAACCGCTGAGCTCTGGCGCTCCTCGCGCCGCTCCCGCGTGTAGTTGAGCACCGCGCCGGTCACGGCCGCGATCGGCACGGCGAGGAAGGCGCCGACCACGCCGGCCAGCACGCCGCCGGCCGTCAGCGCGAGCAGGATGCCGACCGGGTGCAGCTGCAGCTTGCGGCCGACGACCACCGGATAGAAGACGTTCCCCTCGAGCTGCTGGACGGCGATGATCACCGCGAGGATCACCAGCGCCGCGCCGGCGCCGTTGGCCACCAGCGCGACGAGCACGGCGGCGGCGCCGGCGACGAACGCGCCGACCACCGGGAAGAACGCGGCCACGAAGGTGAGCACGATCAGCGGCATCGCCACCGGCACGCCGACGATGAGCAGCGCGGAGCCGATGAGCACCGCGTCGATCGTCGCGACCAGGAAGACGCCCTGCACGTACGCGCTCAGCGCGCCCCAGGAGCGCTTCCCGACCTCGCGCAGCATCGGCTGCCGGTCCTCGTGGAAGAGCTCGAGCACCCACTCCCAGAGCTTGCGGCCGTCCTTGAGGAAGAAGAAGGTGAGGACGACGATGAGGATCACCGCGGCCGCCCACTGGGTGAGCAGGACGGCGCCCGTGAGGATCTCGTTGGTCACCGCCCCGCCGCGCACGGACGAGAGGCCCTTGTCGATGGCGCGGTCGACGTCGGCGCGGCCGATCCCGAGCGGCTCGAGCACCCCGACCGCCTGGCCCGCGCCGTCCTGCACGTTGGCGAAGAGGTCGTCCGACTGCGACAGGACGCCCGGGACGATCGCCGCCCACAGCCCGAAGAAGACGATGACGGCCAGCAGCGTCATGGCCGCCGCCGCGGGCGCCGGGCGCCAGTGGCGGGCCTGCAGCCAGCGCATGCCCGGCAGCAGCAGCGTCGTGAGCAGGACGGCGATGATCACCGGCAGCACCACCATCATCATGCGCGAGGCGCCGAGCGCCACGAGCACGAGGCCGCCGACCACGATCCCCACGCGCAGCGTGACCGCGGAGGCGACCGCGAGGCCGCGCGGTACCGCGTCGTCGCCCTTCATCAGCGGCGGTCGCGGCCGCTCAGGCTGCCCGTTGGACGGGCGCGGCTGCGCCGGCATGATCGCCATGGCCCTTCAATAGCCGGGGGCGGGCGCCGTCAAACGCGGGCGCGGCGCAGGAAGTCGCGCTCGGCGGCGTTCCCGGTGCGCTCGATCGCGGCCTCGTAGGCCGCCGCCGCCTCGGCGTCGCGGCCGAGCCGCCGCAGCAGGTTCGCCCGGATCGCGTGGAACAGGTGGGTGCTCGCGAGGTCCAGCTCGTCGACCAGGGCGAGGCCCGCCTCCGGGCCCTCCACCTCGGCCACCGCGACCGCGCGATTGAGCGCCACGACCGGGCTCGGGTCGAACGCGAGCAGCTGGTCGTAGAGCGCGACGACCTGCCGCCAGTCGGTCGGCGGGTCGCTGTGGACCGCGCTGATGGCGGCCTGGATCTGGTACGGCCCGGGCTGGTTGCGCTCGAGGAGGCGGCGGACGATCGCCTGCCCCTCGGCGATCAGCGCCGGGTCCCAGAGGCCGCGGTCCTGATCCTCGAGCAGCACCAGCGAGCCCTCCGCCGTCGTGCGCGCCGGGCGGCGCGACTGGACGAGGAGCATCAGCGCCAGCAGGCCCTGGGCCTCGGGCTCGTCGGGCATCAGCTCGGCGAGCAGCCGCCCGAGCCGGACCGCCTCCGCGCAGAGGTCGTCGCGCACCAACTGGTCCCCCGCGCTGGCCGTGTAGCCCTCGTTGAAGATCAGGTAGAGGACGGCGAGCACCGACCGCAGGCGGGCGGGGAGGTCGGCCTCGCGCGGGACGCGGAACGGGATCCCGGCGGCGCGGATCTTGCCCTTCGCGCGCACCAGCCGCTGGGCCATGGTCGGCTCGGGCACGAGGAAGGCGTGCGCGATCTCCGCGGTGGTCAGGCCGCCGAGCAGCCGCAGCGTGAGCGCGACCTGCGCGGGCGTGCCGAGCGCCGGGTGGCAGCAGGTGAAGATGAGCCGCAGCCGGTCGTCGCGCACGGGTCCCTCCTCCTCCTCCGGCGGCTCGCCGCCGGACTGGAGCGCGGCTGCCGCCTCCTGGCGGTCCGCCCGCGATGCCTCGCGGCGCAGGCGGTCGATCGCCCGGTTGCGCGCCGTGGTGATGATCCAGCCGGAAGGGCTCGGGGGCGTCCCGTCCGCCGGCCAGCGCTGCAGCGCCACGGTGAAGGCGTCCTGGACCGCCTCCTCGGCGACGTCGATGTCGCCGAAGCTGCGGACCAGGACGGCCACCGCTCGCCCGTACTCCTCACGGAAGATGCGCTCGATCTCGCCGGTCACACGTGGGTGGCGCGCACTTCGATGGGCAGGGTGGTCGCGTCGGAGAGCTTGCGCCCCCACTTCAGCGCCTCGTCGAGGTCGGCGGCCTGGATGATCGTGAAGCCGCCGACGTGCTCCTTGCCCTCCAGGTAGGGGCCGTCGGTCACGAGGTCGCCGCGCACGACGGTGCCGGGGTCGGCGGGCTCCATGCCCGCCGCGAACACCCAGGCGCCGGCCGCGCGCATCTCGTCGCCCACCGCGCGGACGTCGCGCATGATCGTCTCGAGGTCGATCTCGGGACCGGGGATGCCGTCGGGCTGGTAGATCGCGAGCACGTAGTGCTTCATGGGGTCCTCCTTCGGGTGCTTTCACCCTCTAGACGAACGGGCTCGCCTCAGATCGACACCCAGTCCCTCGTGAGGTAGAGCCAGAACGCCAGCCCGGCGTACTCGCGGTAGCGCCGGAAGCGCCGCTCGATCGTCGTGTCCTTGACCGTCCTGCGGCCGGCGAGCCGCGCGTAGGTCGGCCGCGTCCAGGAGTCGAGGACGAGCCGCCGGTACCGGCCCAGGAGCATCATCACGTGCGCCGCCGCGTACGGGCCGACGCCGGGGAGCGCGAGCAGCCGCTCGGCGACCTCGTCGTCGGACAGGTCGCTGCGGCCGTCGAGCACCTCGAGGTCGAGGGTCCCGCCGGCCACGGCGAGCGCGATCGAGCGCAGGTAGGCGCCGCGGTAGCCGGCGCGGGCGACGTCGCGGTAGAAGTCCTCGGGCGCCTCGGCCATCGCGGCGGCCGACGGGAACGTGCGGCCGTGCCGGCCCTCGGTCCCGAGGTGCTCGACCAGCCCGGTCACCATGCGCACGGTGCTCGACCACGTCGTGTTGGTCGTGCAGATCGTCTTCACCACGTCCTCGAACACGGTCGGGCTGCGCAGCATCCGCCCCGCGCCCTGCGTGACCCACGCGAGCTCCTCGTCGACCAGCGCGTAGAAGCGCGAGAGGTCCTCGTCCAGGCGCAGCATGTGGCGCACCACGGCGAGCGCCTCCGCGCGGTCGCGGGCCGCCACCCGCGCGTCGAGCAGCACGACCCGCGCGTGCCCGGGACGTCCCGCCTCCACCCGCAGCGTGCGCGCGCGGCCGCCGATCGCGAGCGTCGTCCCGAACGTGACCTTCGCCTCGTCGAGCCGGTTCGGCGGCAGATCGGCGACGCCGTGAGACACGAGCGTGCGCTGGAGGTCGACCGGCTCGCCCCCGGCGCCCACCAATCGCAGCTCGAGCTCGTCCGCCATGGCGCACGAAGGTACCGGGCCGGGATAATCAGGGGGTGCCCCATTCGGGATCCATGAGGCGCCGGCAGGCCGGCGTGCTCGTCATCGGGCTGGCCGAGCCCGAGATCCAGCCGTGGATCCGCGCGGCGGGCCATGCCGTGCGCGCGGTGCGCGACGTCAAGTCGGCGCTGGCCGCGCTCGACGAGGAGGCCGCCGACCTCATCATCGTCGACCGGGAGCCGGGCGGCCTCGACGTCCCGGGCGTGTGCCGCCGGCTGCGCGCCGACGCGCGCGTCGAGGAGGCGTGGCTGCTGGCGCTGACCATCGCGGCTTCCAAGCGCACCGCCGACGCGGCGCTCGACGCCGGGGCCGACGACTACCTGCACCGGCCGTTCACCCGCGCGGAGCTGCTCGCGCGCGCCCGCGCGGGCCTGCGCGCCGCACAGCAGCGGGCGGACGACGCGATCGTGCGCGCGCTGATGGTCAACGTGCCGGGCGCCATCTACCGCTCGGCCTGGCACGCGAACTTCGTGCTCGAGCTGATCAGCGACGAGATCGAGCGCATCTCGGGCTACCCGGCGGCCAACTTCATCGCCAGCAAGAAGCGGACCCTCTGGAGCATCATCCACCCGGACGACCGGGCGATGATCCAGGCCAAGCTCAACCAGGCCAACGACGACGGCGAGCCGTTCGGCCTCGAGTACCGGATCGTGCGCGCCGACGGCGAGGTCCGCTGGGTCCTCGACCGCGGCCAGCTCGTGAGCGGCGCCGGCGGCCGGATGTGGTGCGACGGCGCCATCTTCGACGTCACCGAGCGGCGCGCGGCCGAGGAGGCGGCGCGCCACCGCGAGATCGAGCGCGCCCGCAGCGAGGAGCTGCACGCCTCCCGCGCGCGCATCGTCGAGGCGGCCGACGCCGCCCGCCGCAAGATCGAGCGCGACCTGCACGACGGCGCGCAGCAGCGGCTCGTGGCGCTGGCCCTCGAGGTCCGGATGGCGCGGACCCGGGTCACCAAGGACCCGGACCTTGCCGCGCCGTTCCTCGAGCGCATCGGCGCCGAGCTGACCGAGGCGTCGGCCGAGCTGCGCGAGCTGGCCCGCGGCATCCACCCCGCCGTGCTCACCGAGCGCGGCCTGGCGCCCGCCATCTCGGCGCTCGTGTCGCGCGCCCCGGTGCCGGTGGAGATCGTCGGCGTGCCGGAGGAGCGGCTACCGGCCGCGACGGAGGCCACCGCCTACTTCACGGTCGCCGAGGCGCTGACCAACGTCGCCAAGTACTCGCAGGCCACGCACGCGACCGTCCGCATGGAGCGCGTCAACGGCATGCTCGCCGTCGAGGTCAGCGACGACGGCGTGGGCGGCGCGATGGCGGCGCCGGGCTCGGGGCTGAGCGGCCTGGCCGACCGTGTCGGGGCGGCCGACGGCACGCTCAGCGTCTCCAGCCCGCCCGGCGACGGCACGCTCGTGCGCGCCGAGCTGCCGCTCGCTACAGCAGCGTCCTGAGCCGCCGCGCGTCCTCGAGCATCGTCGCCTTGAGCTTCGTGCTGCGCAGCGCCGCGGCCGGGTGGTAGAGCGGGAACAGCGTGCGGCCGCCCTCGGTGAGCTCCCGGCCGTGGACCTCGGAGATCTTGGCCCTGGTGAAGTGCGCGAGCGCATGCCGGCCGAGCGGGACGACGAGGCGCGGGTGCACGAACGCCAGCTCCGCCTCCAGCCACGCCATGTGGTGCGCGACCTCGTCGGGCCGGGGATCGCGGTTCTGCGGCGGCCGCGCCTTGAAGACGTTGGTGATGTAGACGCCGGCGCGGTCGAGCCCGGCCTCCGCGAGGACCTCGTCGAGCAGCTTGCCGGCGCGGCCCACGAACGGGCGGCCCTGCTCGTCCTCGGTCGCTCCGGGCGCCTCGCCGATCAGCATGACGCGCGCTAGCGGATCGCCCTCGCCGGGCACCATGTTGGTTGCCGTCTCGCACGGCTCGAACCCGCACCCGGTGTGCGTGCGTATCACCTGGCGCAGATCATCGAGAGACAGGGGAGGTCCTTCCATGCTTCGCATCCTGACGACCGCCGTGCTGCTCTGCGGGCTTGCCGCGCCCGCGTTCGCCGGTCATGGCCACGGTGGCGGCTACCCGGAGACGATCCCGCTGCCCAACGGGTGGCAGCCCGAGGGGATCGCCACCGGCAAGGGCAACGCGTTCTACGCCGGCAGCCGCGCCACGGGCGCGATCTTCAAGGGCGACCTGCGGCGCGGCAAGGGCTCCGTGCTGGTCGAGGGCCGGACCGGCGGCGCCGCGCTCGGCATGAAGGTCGACGACCGCAACCGGCTGTTCGTCGCGGGCGGCGGGACCGGCACCGCGTCCGTCTACGACGCGCGCACCGGCGATCTCCTGAAGACGTACGCCCTGACCGCCGCGCCGACGTTCGTGAACGACGTGACGCTCACGCGCAAGGCGGCGTACTTCACCGACTCCCAGCGCCAGCAGCTCTACGTGCTCGACCTCGGCCGCCACGGCAAGCTGCCGGCCGCGGCGCGCACGCTGCCGCTGACCGGCGAGCTGGAGTACGACGACGACCCGGCGACGTTCGAGGTCAACGGCATCGCCGCCGGGCGGAAGTCGCTGATCGCGGTCCAGAGCGGCGCCGGGAAGCTGTTCGAGATCGACCCGCGCACGGGCGACACCGACGAGATCGAGCTCGAGGGCGGCGACGTGGTGAACGGCGACGGCCTGCTGCTGGACGGCCGGACGCTCTACGCCGTCCAGAACCGCCTCAACCGGATCGCCGTGGTGCGCCTGGACCGCGACCTCGACGAGGGCGAGATCACCGGCCACCTGACCGACTCCGACTTCGACGTGCCGACCACGATCGCGAAGAAGGGCCGCTTCCTGTGGGCGGTCAACGCGCGCTTCAGCACCCCGCCGACCCCGGACACCGAGTACGACGTGGTACGCGTGCGCCGCCAGCAGTCGGGCATCATGCCCGGATGAGCTTCAACTGGGCGCCGTTCGGACCATCGCGCGACGACGACCCGGCCGCTCCGGCGGCCGGGCTCCCGCGCCGGCCGGCGCGTGGCCTGGCCGTCCTGACCTGCATGGACTGCCGGATCGACCCGCTGAGCGCGCTCGGGCTCGCGCTCGGCGACGCCGTGGTGCTCCGCAACGCGGGGGCGCAGGCGTCGGAGGACGTCCTGCGCTCGCTGCGCGTCGCACGCGACGTGCTCGGCGTCACGACCGTGCACGTGGTCGCCCACACCGACTGCGCGGCGCACGAGGGCGACGACGAGAGCGCGGAGGCCGACGCGCACCGGGTCGCGGCGCGCATCCACGAGGCGCTGCCCGGGCTCACCACGCAGGCCTCGATCATCGACGTCCGCTAGGAATAATCAGGCGTCTGTAGCGTCGTCGGTGATATGACGGCGCCTCCGCTCGTCCGCGCCAACCCCGTCCTCGGCTCCGCGCTCGAGCTCCAGCGCAGCCAGATCGCGACCTACGAGCGCGCCATGCGGGACTACGGCGACGTCGTGCGCCTGGACGCCGGGCCTCCCGGCCTGCGACTCCGGCTCTACGGCGTCTTCCATCCCGACGGCGTGCGGCGCGTGCTGGCCGGCCCGCGAGGGCTGTACACGAAGGACAACCGCTTCTACCGCGAGATCGCCTCGTCGCTCGGCTGGGGCCTGCTGACCGCCGAGGGCGAGCGCTGGCAGCACCAGCGGCGGCTCGTCCAGCCGCTGTTCACGCGGAAGGCGATCGCGACGTACGCCGACGCGATGGCCGAGGAGGCGACGATCGTCGCCGACCGCTGGGCGCGCGGCGGGTCGGTGGACGTCAACGCCGACATGGTGCTGCTCACCCTGCGGGTCGTGGGACGCGCGATCGTCGGCGACGACATCGACCGCGCGGCGACCGTCTTCGACCGGGCGTTCCCGGTGCTGAACCGCCACACCTTCCGGCGCGCGATGTCGCCCGTCGCGGTCCCCGCTTCGTGGCCGACCCCGGCCAACCGGCGCGCGGCGCGCGCGCAGGGCGAGCTGTACGGGTACGTCGACGAGCTGATCGAGCGCCGGGCGTCGAACGGCGCCGGCGGCGAGGACCTCCTGTCACGGCTCCTGGACGCCCGCGACGCCGACACCGGCGAGCGCATGGAGGTGCAGCAGGTCCGCGACGAGGCGCTGATCTTCCTGCTCGCCGGCCACGAGACGACGTCCACCGCCCTGACGTTCACGCTCTCCCTCCTCGGCCGGCACCCGGACGAGCAGGACCTGGTGCACGACGAGATCGACGACGTCCTCGGCGACCGGACGCCGGCGGCCGACGACTATCCGTCGCTCCCGCGCACGGCGATGGCGATCAAGGAGGCGATGCGCCTCTACCCGCCGGCGTACGCCACGGGGCGGCTCCTGCACGACGAGGACGAGGTCTGCGGCCACCGGATCCCGGCCGGCTCCAACGTGCTGGTGAGCCAGTGGGCGACGCACCGTCATCCCGCCTTCTGGGACGACCCGGAGGCGTACGTCCCGTCGCGGTTCTCGGCCGAGGACGAGGCCGAGCGGCATCCGTACGCCTACTTCCCGTTCGGCGGCGGCCCGCGCGCGTGCATCGGATCGCACTTCGCGCTGCTCGAGGCGGTGATCGCGGTCGCGATCCTGCTCCGCCGCTACCGGATCCTGAGCCCTCCGCGGCCCGTTGCGCTCGACACCAAGGGCATCACGCTGCGCCCCGCCGGCGAGGTGCCGGTGATCGTCGAGCCGCGCTGACTCAGTCGACGAGGCGGCGCTCGACCGCCCAGCGGCTCAGCTCGTGCCGGTTGGAGAGCTGCAGCTTGCGCAGCACCGCGGAGACGTGCGCCTCGACCGTCTTGGTGGAGATCGAGAGCCGCTGCGCGATCTCCTTGTAGAGGTAGCCGCGCGCGATGTGGCGCAGGACCTCGCGCTCGCGCGGCGAGAGCTGGTCGAGCTGCGGATCGACCTGCGCCGCGGGCAGCCCGCCCGCGAAGGCGTCGAGCACGAAGCCCGCGAGGCGCGGCGAGAAGACCGCGTCGTCGTCGGCGATGCGGCGCACGGCGTCGGCCAGCTCGGCGCCCGAGATCGTCTTGGTCACGTAGCCGCGGGCGCCCGCGCGGATGACGGCGATGACGTCCTCCGGCGCGTCGCTGACGGACAGCGCGAGGAAGCGCTGGCCGGGCCGCCGGTGCGCGACCTGGCGGATCACCTCGACCCCGCCGCCGCCGGGCATCTGCACGTCGAGCAGGACGACGTCGGGCTCGGCCTCGATCACCAGGCGGACCGCGTCCTCGACGGTCGCGGCGTCGCCGAGCACCTCGACCAGCCCGTCGAGCTCGGCGCGCACGCCGGCCCGGAAGAGGTGGTGATCGTCGACGATGACGACGGAGACGCTCATCGCTTCATCACCAGCTCGACTTCCGTGCCCTGGCCCGGCGACGTGTGGACGGTCGCCCGGCCGCCATGGCGCTCCATCCGGCCGACGATCGACTCGCTCACGCCGCGCCGGTCCTCCGGCACCGCGGCGGGATCGAAGCCCGGCCCGCGATCGCGCACGAAGACCTCGATCCGCTCCGCGTCGACCTCGGCGTAGAGCGCGACCGGGCCGTCGCCGGCGAACTTCGCGGCGTTGACGAGCGCCTCGCGGGCGGCGGCCACGAGCGCCTCCGCGCGCTCGTCGAGCGGCGCGTCGCCGACCGCCACGACCTCGACCGGCACGCCGTGCGCCTCCTCGACCTCGGCGGCGGCGCTCTCGAGCGCCAGCGCGACCGTCTCGTCGCCGCCGGCCGCCCGCCGCCCGTTCAGCCACGCCCGCAGCTCGCGCTCCTGCCGCCGCGCCAGGGCGGCGACCTCGCGCGGGTCGTCGCTGCGCTTCTGCATCAGCGCCAGGGTCTGCAGCACCGAGTCGTGCAGGTGGGCGGCGACCTCGGCGCGCTCCTGGGAGCGGATCCGCTCGGAGCGCTCGGCGGACAGCCCGCGCACGAGGCGCAGCCACCACGGCGCGAAGATCACGGTCAGCGCGATCACCACCACGACGACGGCGAGCAGCACGTCGCGCGCCGGCCGCAGCGCGTCGTTGAGCCAGAGGAAGACCAGGCCGCCGCCGACCACCAGCGCCGCGCCCACCAGCGCCCGCTGCACCGAATCCCGCGGCAGGCCGAGCGAAACCGGGGGGGTCTGACCCCTGGGTGCGGCGGGACGCAGAGAATCTGCGTCGCCGACTGTCAAGGGGTCAGACCCCCCTTGGGTCTGGCGCCAGATAAGGGCTCCGCCCGCGCTGGCGAGGATCACCGGCCACACGACGGCGTCGCTGAACCAGATCCCCCACTCGCGCAGCAGGAGCAGCGCGGCGAGCGTCAGCAGGACCATGCCGGCCACCACCAGCCACGTCTCGCGCTTGCCGGCGATCTGCTCGACCGGCGCGCGCTCGCTCCCCTCGCCCGGCATCAGCAGCCAGAGGACCACGTACACGACGAGGCCGAAGCCGCCCGCGGCCGACGCGGCGATGAAGCCGACGCGCACGATCAGCGGGTCGATCCCGATCCGGTTCGCCAGCCCGGCCGCCACGCCGGCGAGCACGCCGCGGGTCGGATCGCGGCGCAGCGAGCCGGCGGCGGAGGCGGTCATCTCAGCCATCTTGGCACCGTCAGCCGCGGTCGCGCGGGCCTTCGAGCCCGGCCGTCAGGAGGATCGCGCCGACCGCCGCGACGAGCAGCGGCAGCCCGTAGCCGAACCGCACGTCGATCACGTCGAGCCGGTCGAGGAGCAGGGTCACCCCGGCGAGCGTGGTGACCAGACCGGCGACGAGCGACGTGCGGTCCACCCGTCTCACGCGCAGTTGGTCCCGCCCTCGAACGTCGGGTCCTCGGACTCGTTGAAGCCCGACCACCGCTCATGCCGGAACTGGTCCGGGAGCGACCCCTCGCGCACGACCTCGAGGGCGCCGACGCCGACGTTCGCGTCGATGTGGAGCTGCGGGCGGCCGGCGGGCGGCGTCGCGGCCGCGGCGTAGGACACGTCCACGCCCTCATTGTCGCGGTCGAACACGTCGGCGACCCCCGCGCCGATGTCGATGTCGGAGGTGACGCACGCCTCCTTCGGCACGTAGACCACGGCCTCGCCGAGCCCGACGTCGATGCCGAGGTCCGTCCGGCCGGCCGGGAGGTCGAGCTCGCGCAGGTCGACGTCGACGCTGCCGATCCCGATCTCGTACTGGTCGCGGAGCTCGCTCATGCTCCCGGGGCGGTACTCGCGCTCGCCGACGCCTCCGTCGAGGTCGATGTCCGCCGCAGCCACCAGCCCGAGCGGGAGCACGAGCGCGAGGGCGGGGACGACGAGCCAGCGCGCGCCGCCCACGAAGGCGGTCCCGATCAGCACGAGCCCGGTCACGACGGCGAGCGAGGCGATCACCACGCCGCCCCCCAGGGCCGCAGCGATTCCGACGCCGAGCGCAGCGCCTGCCACGGCGCAGCCGAGGAGCCCGGCGAGCACGATGCGCAGGACGGTCTTCCCGGGGTCGCCGCTCGCGCTTCCGCCGAGGGCGCGCCAGAGCAGGAAGCCGGCCAGCCCGACCACGGCGACGACGAGCAGGCCGGGACCGAAGAAGAAGAAAGGAGTACCGAGAAACGTGACCAGCGCGACGCCGAGCACCACCGCCCCGCCGATCGTGACGAGCTTGTTCGTCCCGCCGGGCCGCTCGTCGCCGTCGCTCGGCATGAACGCGAGGAGCAGGAGGTACGCCAGCACGCCGAAGCCGCCGGCGAACGTGAGGACCACGAAGCCGATGCGGAAGAGCAGCGGGTCGACGTTGAAGTAGCGGCCGAGCCCTGAGCCGACGCCGCCGATGATCGCGTCGCCGCCGGAGCGCGTCAGCTTCCTGGTGGCGGGCGGCGTCTCGTCGCCCGGCAGCTTCTCGGTTGGCCCGGTCCGCTCGTCGTCGGGCTGGTCGCTGGTGTTCTCGTTACGGGTCTCGTCGGTCATGTCGCAAGCCTGGCGCGGGCGCGCCCGGCTTCCTATTGGGGATGACCCTCAGTGATCCCGCATAGGACCCTGTGCGCATCCCTGGAGTGACGGATGTCACGAGTCCCCTACAGATCCCTTCTAACCTGACGATGACGTGAGCATCATGACCTCTGACCGCACCCAGGCCTACGGACGTGTCGTGAAGACCCTCGAGGATCTCGGGCCGGCGAAGCTGCAGCCGGCTGAGCAGGAGCGGATCCGCGACGCTGCCGACAACCTCATCTTCGCCTCCGACCTCGACGAGGCTCGCGCCGCGCTCGAGGACGTCGAGGCCCTCGGCGAGCATCTCGTGGCGACCGGTCGCTGGACGACCGAGCGAGCCGAGCAGCTCGTGCACGACCTCGTGGCCTGCGGGCCGGTCGCGCCCGTCGCCTGACGGGCGGACCGACCCACGGTCCACATTCAGCGCCGGAGCTTGACCTTGACCGGGTAGGCGCGGTTCACGCCGTCCAGGTTGACGGTCGTGATCGCGGTGGCGATCACTCGCCGCAGGCCCGCCTGACGCATCGCCGCGATCAGGTTCCGGCGCACCGAGCGCTTGAGCTTGACCACGATCGTCCGCGACCTGCCGGCCTTGACCGCCAGGCGCTTCGACGTGCCCACGCGCTCGCCGGACAGCCGCACGATCGAGCGTGCCAGGCACGCCTCGGCGCAGCTCACCTTGAGCCGGAGCCCGCGCCGGATCACCTTGTGGACGCTCTGCGTCCTGGCCGTCCGGAGGCCCGGCCGAGTCGAGCTCTCGCCCTCGACACCGCCCTGCGGCGGGGAGCCGGACGGCGGCGCGCCACCCGAGCCGGAGATGGCGCTCACGGTGATCTGCACCGAGTCGGTGTCCTTCAGCCCGCCCGGATCGGTGACCGTCACGGTCGCCGTGTAAGCGCCGGGCTGCGTGTAGGTGTGGCTGATGGCCTCACCGCCGGCCCGGACGCCGTCGCCGAAGTCCCAGACCGTCGAGACCTGGTCGCCGTCCGGATCCGTGGCGGCCGACGTGAACTGCACCTGAAGCGGCGCCGTGCCGGACCGCGGGGCGGCCGCCGCGGCGACGGTCGGCGGCACGTTGCCCGGCGGGTTGCCGACGACGACGGTCACCTCGGCGGTGCCGAAGGCGCCCTTGCCGTCGGTCGCCGTCACCTTCGCCTTGTAGGTGCCGGGCGTCTTGTACGTGTAGGCGGCGTTGCGGCCGAACGCGTTCGCGCCGCCGTCGCCGAAGTCCCACAGGTACGTGATCGCGTCCGACGGCCCGTCCGGATCGGTGGCCTGCGCGCTGAACGCGACCCGCAGCGGTGCGATGCCCGACGCCGGATCGGCAATCCCCCGCACCTGCGGGGCCTGGTTGCCGTTCTGCGTCACGACGACCCCGACGGTGGCCGTCCCCGTCTTGCCCTGCGGATCGGTCGCGGTCACCGTCGCGGTGTAGGTCCCCGCCGCGGTGTACGTGTGCTGTGGGCTCTGGTTGAACGAGCCGCCACCGTCACCGAAGTCCCACTCGTAGGTGAGCCGGCCGCCCTGTGGGTCGAGGCCCGTGGCCGAGAACTGGACGAGCAGCGGCGCGGCGCCCGTCGCCGGGTCGGCGAAGCCCTCCACGGACGGGGCGTCGGGGTCGTCGCCGCCGATCGAGAACTCGACCGACTTGCCGTCCTCGGCGTTGCCGGCGTTGTCCGTCGACTTGTACTCGACCACGTGGTCGCCCTCCTCCGTGACCGTGAACGTGGTCTCGAACGGGTCGTCGCCCTCGCCGTTCTCGGACCGGACCCACTCGCCCTCGTCGACCCGGTACTCGGTGAAGTCGACGCCCGAGGCGCCGCCCCCCGAGCCGGAGTCCTCGACCTCGGCGGTGCCGACCATGCCCTGCCAGCGCCCCTCGGAGACGAACGAGTGCAGCTTGCAGACGTAGGTCCACGTGCCCTCTTCCTGGAGCGTGCGGGAGACCGGCGGGCTGCCCGCTTCGACCGGGTCGGTGACCTTCGTCCCGGCGGAGTCGGGAGCCTCACCCGGCGCGACCACCCAGACGTCGTGCATGAACGCCGCGGTGCTGGGGAAGTTCCAGCGGACCACGTCGCCGGACGCGATGGTGATCGCGTTCGGGTTCCAGCTGCTGGGCTGGGCGGTCACGTCGTGCGTCTCGGGCTCCGGGCCGGCCTCCGCGGGATCGGTCGCCGACAGGGTCACGTCGACAGGCCCATCGCCGTCGAGCTCGTGCGTGGTGACCGGCGGCGTCTCGTCGGCCGCGCCGATCGTGAACGTGACCTCCTTGACGTCCTCCTGGTTGCCGGCGACGTCGGCCGAGCGGAACTCGACGGTGTGCTCGCCGTCGCCCTCGACGGTCACCGGACCGCGCACCGAGCCCTCGTCGAGCGGGAGCACGCGGATGTTCCGGAAATCGATGACGTCGGAGCTGCCGTGGTTCTGCAGGCCGATGAAACCACGGGCGAACTGGCGTGCGTTCGTCGGCGGATCACCCGGCCGCGACGACGCCTGGTCGGGCGCGTTCTCGAACTCCTGCAGCACCTCCCCGTTGCGGATGATCGTGTAGGCCTGGCCCACGACGCGGACCTCGTAGTCGACCCACGTCCCCTTCGGCTGCGTCTTCGCCTCGGTGGCGTTCAGCGGCGAGAAGTTGTAGATCGAGCCGGTCTTCTGCGGCTCAGAGGTCTGGTGGTCGTTGATCTGGATCTCGTGGCCGCAGAAGATGGCCACCCAGGCCGGATCGTTCTGGGCCGAGCCGACCTGGCACGGATGGCGCTCGGCCGCCGGACGGTCGACCGCCTCCTCGGGATCGGGGAAGCGCACGAACACGCCGGAGTTGCCGCTCGCGCCGGTGCTGGAGTCGCGCCACTGGAGCTTCAGCGAGAAGTCGCCGTACTCCTTGACGGGGTACCACGGCATGCCGAACCCGCTGATGGTGCGGGCGAAGCCGCCCTCCTGGTCGAACCAGTCGAGGCTGCCGGCGCCGGCCTGGGCCCAGCGCTCGAGGTCGGCCGCCGAGTCGAGGATCGTCTCCTCCTCGACGTAGGGCTGCCACTCGCCGCCGTCGACGCGGATCTCGGTCGCGCGGACCCCCGACCCGTCACCGTCGTCGGCGTTCAGGTCGACTTCCACCGGCCCGTCGTAGTTCGACTGCGGCTCCTCGCCGTTCAGCGTGGCCGCGGTCGTCGGGGCCGCTCGAGTCGACCCTGAAGCTGGCCGACCGGGTGGTCTCGACGTTGCCGTCGGCATCGGTCGACCGGTACTCGACCGTGTGACGGCCGTCCTCCTCGACCGTGATCGGACCGTCGTACGCCGTCCACTCCTCGTCACCGGCGAAGCGGTACTCGGTCGTCGTCGACACCCGAGCCGCCCTCGTCGTCGGTGGCGTTCAGCGTCACCTCGACCGGCGACGAGTACCACCCGCCGTCGCCGTCCGGCTCGGCCGGATCGAGCGCGTGCGTGGTCCTCGGCGCGATCGTGTCCTCGTCCTCGCCGCAGCTCGGCGCGTCGACGGTGAACGAGTCGAACGAGACCTCGGCCGCCTCGCCGGAGTCGTGCTTGACGAACAGGCCGATCTTGGTCACACCGTTCGGTCCGTACTGGTCGGCCGGCACGGGCGGCGCGATCTCCGCCCAGGTCTCGCCGTCGTACGAGTACTCGGTGATGACGTTCGTGCCGTCGAAGCTGACCCGCGATCCACAGGTCGTCGGTCGGCGGCGTGAGCTTGCCCGTGTTCGGGAACGCGCCGCCGTAGCCCGTGTTCGACGCCCCGTTCGAGGTCAGCGTCCGCTCGGTCCAGATGCCGTTCATCGGCTGGCCCGACAGATCCGTGTTCTTGTACTGCGTCGCCACCTTGGCGAAGTAGTTCGGGTTCTGCTGGCCGTAGATCACCATCCCGGCCGCCTGGCCGTTCGATGCGACCGCGGTGTGGTCGAACTTCGTCGTCGCCGTCCACGGCCCCTCCGGCACGTCCTGCAGGAGGATGTTCTGAGCCGTGAAGCTCGAGTTGCGGACGTCGCCGACCGCCGAGGTCAGCGTCAGGTTCCCGCCGCCGACGCTCAGCGCGTCGGGGTTGGGGTTGACGACCTCCCACTTGGAGTCGAGCGCTGAGCCGTCGAAGTCGTCCGTTCTGCGGGCACTCGTCGCCGCCGGAGCCGCAGTCGTCACCGGGCGTCTGCGGATCGGCGGTGCCGGCCACCACGTTGAAGGCGTCGACGCCGACCTCGTCGTCGCCGGAGCCGTCGTGCTTGCCGAACAGGCCGACCCGGAAGCCGCCGGGCTGGTTGAGGTACTGCTCGACGTCGATCGGCGGGCCGAACGAGGCGAAGCTCGTCCCGTTCGTGGACGTCCAGGTCGTGATCTCCCCCGCCGTCGCGTCGTGCACGAACCGCACCCAGACGTAGTCGCCAGCCAGGCTCAGCGCCCCGGAGTTCGGCCACGGCACGGTCGAGGGCGGGATCGTGACGGCGTTGCCGTCCGAGGTCACCACCCGCTCGGCCCACTTGCCGTTCTGGTCACCAGGCGTGTTCGGGTCGGTATCGGACTTGTACTGCAGCCCCGTCTTGACGAAGTGGTTCGGGTCGAGGCTGTTGATCAGCGCCAGCCCGGCCGCCTCGCCGTTGGTGTCGACATTCGCGTGCGCGACCTTCGCGGTCGCCACCCATGACCCCGCCGGCGCCTGCTGGAGCAGCATCTGCGCGTTGCCGCTGCCGCCGTACAGGTCGCCCGGCACGAGCGGAAGGGACAGATGACCCTCCGCGACGCTCGGCTGGCTGGTCTCGTGCGGGTTCACGAGCTCCCACTTCGGGTCGAGCTCGAGAGCCGCCGAACTGATCGGACAGCGGGCTGCACTGAGTCCGGGCAGTCGGCGTCCGGCGTGAACCGGATGTACTCGTAGGTGGGAGCGACCGAGCCGTTCACGCCGAGGGCGCCGACGTACACGGGGCCGTCCGCGGGCGAGAAGATCTCGCTCGCGGACGGGTTCGCCTGCAGGTCGACCCACTGGCCGGCGGCGGCCGGATCGTCGAGGCTGTAGGCCGCGGTGATCGTGTCACCCGCCCGGGTCACGCGCAGCCAGAAGTCCGGCAGGTTCTGCGTCCCCGGGCCCTGGCCGACTCGCGGCCACAGCGTCCGGGCGTCGCCGTTCTCGCTCTTGAGCTCGAAGTACGTTCCGCCGTCCGTTCCCGGCTCCTCCGAGTCGCCGTTGCGGGTCTGGTAGGCGCCGATCCAGTCGCCGTCGGTCTGGTACAGGCCGAGGCCGACCTGGGCGTACGGGCTCTCGTCGCCGCTGTCGTCGGCGTCGAGGCCGGGCGCGTTGATCTTTGCCTCCACGGTGAAGTCGCCCTCGGGGACCGGCTGGCCGAGGAAGGCGATCGGACCGGTGCGGTCCGTGTCGATCGCGCTCGAGCCGAGCGGGAACACGAGGTTGCCGTTCTCGGCCCGCGGCGCGCGTGCGCCGGTGGCCGGCGTCGTCGGGTGGCGGAAGGTCCAGCGCCCGCTGCTGAGCGGGCCGTCGAACGAGTCCGACCGCGTGAGGCACGTGCCGGCGCACTCCACCGGCCCGCCGGGCTCCGAACCCTCATGGGCGCGGAACCAGTCGAACGTCGCGGTGCCGCCGCCGTTGGAGCCGCGGAACGCCGCGAGACCGACCCGGAGCGGGGCCTGCAGCGGCGCCGCGTGCCCCGCCTGGCCGACGAGCGTCCAGGACTGCCCGTCGTCGGGCGAGAACTCGCCGATCACCTTCGTCGCGTCGTAGCGGGCGCGCAGCAGCACGTGGTCGGGCAGCTCGCCGCCCGGGGCCGGCGTGATGCTCTGCGGGATCGGCGGGTTGACCGCGCCGTTCTGGGTGACGATGTGCTCGAACTGGTGGGCCCCGTTGCCCGCCTGGATCGCCACGAGCTTGCTGAACGTGTTCGGGTTCTCGGACTTCCAGAGCACGAGCCCCGCCTGCTCGCCGTTCGCGTCGATCGTGCTGGTGTCGAGACGCGTGGTCACGGTCCACTCGCCGCCGGGCGCGTCCTGGAGGAGCGTGTTGGAGGCGAGCGCGTCGTTGGCGATGAAGTCGCCCTGCAGGAACGGCAGGCCCACGCCGCCGTCCGCGACCTGCGGGCCGCCGCCGGACTCGCGGAGCACCGTCCACTTCGAGTCGAGCGCCGTGCCGTCGAACTCGTCGGACTGCGGGAGGCAGGCGCTGCCGCCTCCGCCCTCGGGCACGATCGTGAACGCCACCTCGCCAGGCGGATCCTCGACGTTGCCGGCGCCGTCACGCGAGCGGAACTCGACCGTGTGAGGGCCCTCGCCGCTGACCGTGAAGGTGGTGACGAACGGCTCCGCGTCGGTGTTCTCGTTCCGGGTCCAGGCGCCGCCGTCGATCCGGTACTCGGTCCACTCGACGCCGGTGCCGCCCGTCCCGTCGGCGGCGCTCAGCTCCACCTCGACGGGCGCGTCGTACGTCGAGGCCGGCGCCGCGCCGTCGAGCAGCGCGGTGGTGGTCGGCTCGGCGACGTCGTCGCTGATGACCACCTCGGCCGTCTCCGACAGCTCCTCGCCGTCGGCGTACGTGACGGTCAGCGTGGCGTCGTACGTGCCGGCCGCCGCGTACGTGTGCGTGGGCGAAGCGCTCGGTCGACGGCGCGCTGCCGTCACCGAAGTCCCACTCGTAGGACACGCCGCCGGAGCTGCCCAGCGAGAAGCGGATCTGCCGTGGCGTGCCCGTGGTGTTCCACTGCGGGTCGGGGCTCGGCGTGTCGGGGCCGCCGGTGTAGGCGAACCGGTACAGGCCGGCGCCGGATCCGGTGGTGAAGAACCCGTCGTAGACCTGGACGTAGAGCGCGCCGTCGGGCCCGAACTTCGAGTCCATGTAGTTGTTGTTCCAGTTCAGGACGCCCCGGAGGCTGTCCGCGTAGACCGGCTTGCCGCCGTCCTGGTCGGTCGCCGGGTCGAGCAGCAGGCCGTGCTTGGCGCTGTTGTTGCCGAAGTCCTGGAGGAACCAGCGCCCGTCCCAGTACTCGGGCCAGCGGGCGGAGTCGTCCTCGGCGTCCTCGTCATAGCGATAGACCGGGCCGTTGAAGACCGTCGCGCCCGACGCGGTGAGGTACGGGCAGAGCTGCGTGGGGTTGGCGCCGTAGTCGGGTGCGTTGTCCGGTCCCAGCGGGCGGGCGAAGTCGGGGCAGCCGTTCGCGTTGCCCGGGTTGCCGCGGCTGTACCAGAGGTTGAGCGGGCGCGCGGTGCCGGCGTCCCGTCCGGTCCCGGTCGAGTGAGGCAGCACCGTGAGGCCGGTGTTGTTCGTCGAGTCGTTGACGAGGTTCTTGCAGTCGTACCAGCCCGGCGTGGAGGCGCCGGCGGGACCGCCGTTCACGTAACCGGCCGCGTTCGCGGTGCGCAGCGAGCCGTCGGCGACGCGGTCGCGGTAGGCCTGCTGGTTGCCCATGCAGTAGGGCCAGCCGTAGTTGCCGGCCTGCGCGAGCTGCGTGGCGCTCTCGTAGGTCGAGGGGCCCTGGGTCGCCGACGGCGAGCCGGCGTCGGGACCGACCCACGCCGAGTACGGGATGTCCGTCTCGGGGTCGATGAAGAGGCGCGACGGGTTGCGCAGGCCCATCGCGTAGATCTCCGGCTTGGCCTGGTTGCCGTTGCCCTCGGTGCCGCTGAAGAGGTTGGGGCCGTTGGGCGACTCGTCATCGGGCAGCGTGTACGTGCTGTTGACGCCGATCGTCGGCTGCGCTCCGTCGGCAATCGTCTCGACGGGGTTCAGCCGCAGCATCTTGCCGTTGTAGTCGTTGGTGCTGCCTGCGGTCCGGCGCGCGTCGTTGTACGAGATGTTGTTGCTGCCGCAGTGGTTGTTCGAGGCCACGTCGGGACCCGTGGGGCAGCGGGCGGGCTGGAAGTTGCCCGAGTAGCCGTTGGTGCTGCGCGACGAGTTGGAGTCGCCGGTGGTGACGTAGAGGTTCCCCTCGGAGTCGAAGCCCATGCCGCCGCCGCGATGGCAGCAGCTGTAGATCTGCGAGTCGTACTCGAAGATCACGACCTCGGAGTCGAGGTCCATCTGCTTGGTCTCGAGATCGACGGTGAAGCGCGAGATGCGCGGCTTCGCCATCTTCGTGATGCGGCGCTGGTCGCCGTCGGCGAGGCCCGGATGCACCGGGTTGTCGGGGTTGAAGGTCGGGAAGTACTGGAGGTAGACGTGGCCCGTCTGCATGAAGTCGGGCGACACGGCGATGCCGAGCAGGCCGGCCTCGATCTTGCCGTTGATCTCGTCTCCGCCCCCGCGGTCGCCGTAGACCGGCAGCACGGCGGCCAGGGTGTCACCGCTGTTGACGGTGCCGTCGTAGGCGGCGGGGTCCCAGATGTGGATGTCGCCGCAGCCGACCCCGACGTTGCGGTTCGCGAAGTCGAGGATGCGCGGGGTGGGCCCGGCGCCGATCATGCGGCCGCGCTCGGCGTCGGTCCGGCAGTCGGCGCGGCCGATGTAGAACATCCAGCCGTTGGGGGCGGGCGAGACGCCGTGCGACTCGCCGGTGTGCGCGAGGTCGCCGCTCGAGCCGTCGACGATCCGCTCGCCGCGGTAGTTCGCCGCGATCGTGGCCTTGCAGCCGCCGCGGATCATGCCGGAGCTCCACTGGATGGCGCCGAGCAGGTGGCTGCGGAGGTTGGCCTCGCCGTAGCTCGCGGCGGTGCGGCCCATACCGGTGTAGAAGGAACGGCCGCCCTGGAAGTCGCGACACCAGGCGATCGGCCAGTCGGTGCCGCCGGTGGCGGTGCCGTCGCCCGCGGGCGCGCCGGGGGCGCGGTAGCGGGCCACGGTGTGCACCTGGCCGGTCGGCCGGCTCTGCCAGCGGTACCAGACGTCCTCGCGGGTCCACTCGAGCGGCAGGTCCTTGGTGGCCGGGTGGACGCGGTCTCCGGCCGCGACGACCTGCTGGGTCGTCGCGGTCGGGCTGTCGGTCGCGGGGCGCGCGCCGATCAGGTTCCCGAAGAACGTGCTCCCGGGCTCGGCATCGGCGGCGCCGCCGATGCCGACGAAGCCGCCCCCGCCCTGGATGTAGCCCTGGAGCGCGGACTCCTGCGCGGCGTTCAGCGCGTTGCCCGCGTTGCCGAGGAAGACGATCGCGCGGTACGCGTCGAGGTTGTCAGCGGTGAAGTCGGCCGCGTCCTGCGACGTCTCGACGTCGAAGTCGTTCGCCGCGCCGAGCGCCTCGATGGCGGCGACGCCGGCTTGGACGGTCTCGTTCGAGGTGCCGTGGAAGACGAGCACCGTCGGCGCGGGTGCCTGCGCGCTCGCGGTGGACGCGACGAGCAGCGCGACGGCAACGGCCAGCACCGGCGCCAGCCAGGTTCGAGCGCGCGGATGTGCGGTGACGCGTGATTCCGCACGCGGACGCGCGAACGACAATAGCCTCCGGGCCTGGCCGGTCATGTCTTTTCTCCCCCTGCGCACAGCAGCGCATCTCCCACTTGCCGGCCGGGAAGTTATGCCCACATGGCGCGTATGTCAACGAGCTTTCGTCATTCGCCGTACAAAAGCCGTGACGAAATCCGCGCATGCTTGGTAGCCTGCGGCACCTCGAAGGGAGACAGGGGGAGTGTCGTGAGGACAGGTTCGAGGGTCGGCGTGTACGCGGCGATCGCCGCCGTGGCGGGGGTCATGGGCGTTGTGGGCGTCGCTTCGGCGGACGGCGCCGCCGATCAGACGATCGCGGCAGGCAACGGGCTCGAGTTCACGCCGTCGGAGGTGCGGATCGCGGTCGGCGACAGCGTCACGTGGACGTTCGACAATCCGACCCAGCCCCACAACGTCCTCGCCAGGCCCAACAGTCCCAAGACGTGGTCGACCGGCGACACGGGTGCCACGGTGGATCATCCGGACGTCGGCCCGATCGAGTTCACCGAGGCCGGGACCTACACGTTCTACTGCCAGGCGCACGCCGCACCCGACGGCGGCGGGATGGGTGGCACGGTGATCGTCGGCGACGGCGGCGAGCCGACGCCCGATCCGAGCCCGAGCCCGTCGCCCAGCCCTTCGCCGGTCCCGCAGCCCGGTGGCGACGACCACACCGCGACCCCCGCCCCCACCGGCAGCGGCGCCGACAGCGTCAAGCCGGCCGTCGCGCGCGTGAAGCTCAAGGCGTTGCGGCGCGCCGTGCGGGTCCGCTTCCGCCTTTCCGAGCCGGCGACCGTGACCGTGCGGGTCAAGAAGCGCAGGTCGGTGCTCAAGACCGCGCGCGTCCAGGCGCGCGCCGGCACGCGCAGCGTGACGCTGCGCAGCGCGCGACTGAAGAAGGGCCGCTACACGGTCGAGATCGAGGCGCGCGACGCGTTCGGGAACCGCTCGAGCCTGGCCCGCAAGCGCGTGGCGGTGAGGCGGTGACCGCCTGGCGGCCACCCGCCGACGCGTGGTCGCGGCGGGACTTCATGCGCAACGGCTTCGCGTCCGCGGCGCTGCTGTGCACGGTCGCGTCGCCGAGCTCGCTGCGCGGCGGCAAGGTCGTCACGTCTTCCGCCCTGCGCGCGCAGGCCCGGTCGCCGTTCGAGCCGTTCCGGCGCGACCTGCCGCGGATCCCCGAGCTCCTGCCCGTGCAGCGCACCCGCACGCGCGACGTCTACGACATCACCATCAAGGAGGGTCTGGCCGAGGTCCTGCCCGGCTTCGAGACGCCGATCTTCGGCTACGAGGGCGTCTACCCGGGCCCGACGATCCGCGCGCGGACCGGCCGCGAGGTCGTCGTCCGGCAGCGCAACACGCTGCCGTTCGACACCAACGTCCACTTGCACGGCGGGTACGTCCCGGCCGCGCATGACGGCCATCCGATGGACGTGATCCGGCCTGGCGGCACGTTCGCCTACCGCTACCCCAACGAGCAGGACGCCGCCAGCCTCTGGTACCACGACCACGCGCACGGCCGCACGTCGCGCACGCTCTACTACGGCCTGCTGGCCATGTACGCGCTCGAGGACGACCTCGAGCGCAAGCTCGACCTGCCCACGGACGAGTACGACGTGCCGCTGGTGATCGCCGACCACGCGTTCAACCGCGACGGGTCCTTCCGCTACGAGGAGAACGTCGACGTCGGCTTCCGCGGCGACACGATCCTGGTCAACGGCGCGGTGTCGCCGCGCATGGCGGTCCAGCGCCGCCGCTACCGGCTCCGGCTGCTCAACGGCTCAAACTCGCGCTCGTACGCGCTGCGCCTCGGGCGCGGCCGGGAGATGGTGCAGATCGCCTCCGACGGCGGGCTGCTCGAGCGGCCCGTCGCCCGCAGGCGGTTGCCGCTGCACCCTGCCGAGCGCGTGGACCTGGTGATCGACTTCCGCGACTATGCGGCCGGCACCGAGCTCGTGCTCCACAACGAGGACGGCCAGGGCGGCACCGTCGCCGTGATGCGCTTCGACGTCGTCCGCGGCGGCGGGCGGGAGGACTTCAGGGTCCCCCGGCGGCTGCGCTCGCGCGAGACGCTGCCGCCGTCCACGGCGAGCCGGCGCTGGGACCTCGCCCTCGGATCGCAGATGTGGGAGATCAACGGCAAGGGCTTCGACCCGGCGCGGACCGACGTGACGCCGCGGCTCGGCACGACGGAGGTCTGGACCTTCGCCAACAGCTCGAACCGGGTCCACCCGATGCACATCCACGGGTTCCTCTTCCGCGTGCTGCGACGCAGCAGCGGTGCCGTGCACCCCGGGGACCGTCTCGGGTGGAAGGACACCGTCGGCGTGCTGCCCAACGAGACCGTCGACGTTCTGGCGTGGTTCGCCCCGTACAGCGGCCGCTACGTGTTCCACTGCCACGCGCTCGAGCACGCGGACAAGGCGATGATGCTGCAGCTGGAGGTGACGCCGTGAGGCACGCGATGGCCGTGACGGCCCTGCTCGCGGTCCCCGCGCCGGCCCTCGCCGCCGACGCCGAGGTCCGCGCGGTGGACAACCCGGACAACGTCAACCACACATGGTCCCCACAGGACGTCGCGGTGCAGGTCGGCGACACGGTGACCTGGCGCTTCGACGGCACGAGCTTCTCGCACAACGTCCGCGTCGACGGCACGACGATCGACACCCCCTGGGCCGTCGCCGGGCCGCCCGCGTCCTGGGAGTTCACGGCCGCCGGCGTCTACCCGTTCGTCTGCGAGCTGCACCCGCAGTCGATGTTCGGGAAGGTGACGGTCGGCAGCCCGCCGCCTCCGCCCCCACCGCCGCTCAGCGAGCAGCCGTGGACGAACGAGCAGGCCGCCCCCACGGTCCTCGAGAAGGCCGACGAGACGCGGCCGAAGCTCACCGAGGTGCGCCTGAAGACGATCCGCAACGGTGCCCGGGTCCGCTTCCGGCTCTCCGAGCGCGCCCGCGTCAGCGTGCGCTTCACGCGGGCGGGCGTGACAGTCGCTGCACGACGCCGGACCTTCCGCGCCGGCGCCCACCGGCTCGTCGTTCGCGACCGGCGCCTCCGTGGCCGCTATCGCGTCGAGGTCGTCGCCCGCGACCTCGCGGGCAACCGCTCGAAGGTCAAGCGCTCCACGCTGAGGCTCTGACGGTCAGGCGCCGCGACCCCGGGGAGGCCGGGGTCGCGGCGAATGGCCGGCCACGTTTCCCGTTGCGATCGGGCCGGGTACGCGGCCCCCGTGAGCGGCGGGGAGCTGAGAACCATCGAGACGCGCGTCCCCGCACGGCTCGACCGCCTGCCGTGGGCGCGCTTCCACTGGATGGTGGTGATCGGCCTCGGGACGGTCTGGATCCTCGACGGGCTCGAGGTCACGATCGTCGGCTCGATCGCGGCGCGGCTGATGGAGAAGGACAGCGGGCTCACGCTCACCGCGAGCCAGACGCTGACGGCCGGCTCGATCTACGTCGCCGGCGCCTGCGCCGGCGCGCTGTTCTTCGGGCAGCTCACCGACCGCTTCGGGCGCAAGAAGCTCTTCCTGATCACGCTCGTGGTCTACCTGGTCGCGACGGTCGCGACCGCCTTCGCCGGCTCCGCGGCGTTCTTCTACATCGCGCGCTTCTTCACCGGCGCCGGCATCGGCGGCGAGTACGCGGCGATCAACTCCGCGATCGACGAGCTGATCCCCGCGCGGGTGCGCGGCCGCGTCGACCTGATCATCAACGGCTCGTACTGGCTGGGCGCGACGGCCGGCGCGCTCGGCGCGCTGGTGCTGCTCGACACCTCGATCTTCGCGCCCGACATCGGCTGGCGCCTGGCGTTCCTCATCGGCGCCGTCCTCGGCGTCGGGATCCTCATCGTGCGCCGCCACGTGCCCGAGAGCCCGCGCTGGCTGTTCATCCACGGGCGCGACGAGGAGGCCGAGCGGATCGTCGGCGACATCGAGGAGGAGGTTCGCGCCGAGACCGGCGAGGAGCTCGAGGAGCCGGGCGACTCGATCACCGTGCGCCAGCGGCGCGCGATCACGTTCCGCGAGATCGCGTCGACGGCGTTCAAGACCTACCCGCGCCGCACCGCGCTCGGCTTCTCGCTGTTCGTCGGCCAGGCGTTCATCTACAACGCCGTGACGTTCGGCCTGGGCACGTTCCTCGTCGAGTTCTACGGCATCGAGGACGGCCGGGCGCCGCTCTACATCGCGCTCTTCGCCTTCAGCAACTTCCTCGGGCCGCTGCTGCTCGGGCGGCTGTTCGACACGGTCGGGCGCAAGCCGATGATCGCGGGCTCCTACCTCGGCTCCGCGGCGGTGCTGACCGTCCTCACCGTGCTGTTCGCGAACGGCACGCTCGGCCTGTGGGGCTTCATGGCGCTGCTGCTCGCGACGTTCTTCCTCGCCTCGGCGGGCGCCAGCTCGGCGTACCTCACGGTCTCGGAGATCTTCCCGATGGAGACGCGCGCCCTCGCGATCGCGTTCTTCTACGCGATCGGCACCGCGGTCGGCGGCATCACGGGCCCGTTCATCTTCGGGAAGATGATCGAGTCCGGCGAGCCTTCGCAGGCCGCGATCGCGTTCTTCATCGGCGCGGCCGTGATGGCGATGGGCGGCATCGTCGAGCTCTTCCTCGGCGTCAAGGCCGAGGGCAAGGAGCTCGAGAAGATCGCCGAGCCCCTGACCGCCCAGCGCTCGGGCTCGTCGCCGGGGATGGCCGTCTCGGCCCCGACCGCCGTGGTCGGCCTCGAGCACGAGGTCGAGGCCATCACCCGCGCCATCGCCGACCGCGGGCCGGTCGAGCGGCGCGAGCTCGCGCGGCTCGTCGGCGCGCGGTTCTGGGGGCCGGGTCGGTTCGGGTCGGCCTTGGCCGCCGCGGTGCGGTCGGGAGGCGTGCGCCGGGTCGGGCGCGGACGTTACGGGCCGCCGGGACCAACTTCGGCTGGGTAAGGAAGCGGCGAACGAACCGGTCAGGGAATCCCTACTGCGATTTTGCACAACTATTGTGGTCAATTACATCGACGACGCCGAACCCGCTCCCTTAATGCCGGGGTTGACGTTCGTCCCGAAACTACGCAGGCGGGTCGCCGGCCAGCACCCAGCCGCCCGCGTTGCGCTGCAGCCGCCCCTGGGCGGCCAGCTTGGTCAGCGCCCCCGAGACGGACGGGCGGCGCGCGGCGACGAGGTGGCTCAGCACCTCGTGGGTGAGCGGGAGGTCGAGGTGCACGCCGTCCGGGTGCACCTTCCCGTGCCGGTCGGCGAGCTCCCAGAACAGCATCCAGAGCCGGTCGTCGAGCCGCGGCTGCTGGGCGATGGCCATCATCGCCGCCAGCCGGCGCGAGCGGATGAGGGCCCGGCCGGCGAGCGCGGGGCCGACCCGCGTGAACGGCGCCATGCGCTCGGTCCAGTGGAGGTCGAGGACGGCCATCCGCGTCGGGTGGAGCACGCGCCAGCCGGTCTCGAAGCCGAGCGTCTCGTCGCCGTCGAACTCCCAGGGTCGTAGGAGATCGCCGTCGGCCAGCAGCTCCGCCCCGAAGCGCCCGCCGTATCCCACGCGCCGCACGATCACGCCCTCGAGCACGAGCAGGCCGTAGCCGTCGCGAGCTCGGTCGGCGTCGAGCCGGGCGTCCCAGATGCCGGTCCGCACGTCGAGCACCGCCGCCACGCTGGCCAGCCGCGCCACCGGCAGGCGCGGCTCGGGCACGAGCTCTGCCAGGTCCCGGTCCGCATCGAGGACGTGAGCGCGCGGTTCCGCCACTACAGCCCGGCTGCGCGGGCCACGCCCGACACGTACGCCACGGCCCCTTCAGGCCGATCCTCCGGTTCCTTCTCCATCGCGCGAGTGACCGCCCGCGCGGCGGCGGGCGTGACCTCCGGCAGGATGGCCGACAGGTCGCCCGGCTCCTCCTGCAGGTGGGCGAAGAGCACGCGCATGCTCGGCCGCCCGCCGAACGGCGGGGCGCCGGTCAGGCACTCCCACATCACGCAGCCGAGCGCGTAGACGTCGGTCGCCGGGCTGACGTCCTCGCCGCGGATCTGCTCCGGCGACATGTAGTCGAGCGACCCCAGCGCCTGGCCGGGCCGGGTCAGGTTCGACGCCTGGCTGTCCTTGGCCAGCCCGAAGTCCGACACGTAGGGCGTGTCGCCGTCGAGCAGGATGTTGGCCGGCTTGATGTCGCGGTGGACGAGCCCCTCGGCGTGCAGGGCGTCGATCCCGCCCGCCGCGGCGCCCAGGAGCGAGACGGCGTACGGCAGGTCGAGCTTGCCAAGCACCGAGATGCGGTCGGCCAGCGACCCTCCCGGGATCAGGCGCTGCACCAGGTACGGCAGGCCGCCCTCCTCGCCGTGGTCGAGCACCGGCACGACGTTCGGGTGGGTGATCTTCTCCGCGGCGCGAACCTCGCGGCGGAAGCGGCGCAGGAAGACGTCGTCCTGCGACAGCTCGGTGGTGACGACCTTCAGGGCGACCGGCTCCTCGCCGTCCGCCGCCCCCTCGAAGACGATTCCCATGCGGCCGCGACCGATCACCCGGGTGATCCGGTACGGGCCTAGCGAGTCGCCCGGTCTGGGCTCAAGTGCGATCTCGGGCATCCGAGCGGCCGAAGCATATCCCCCCCGTCTGGACCAATGGCCCACGACTTCTGGACAGTCATCCACTTGCGCGGGCGTCCTCGACCCACGACACTGCTTGAGATCTCGCTCATGGACAGGCCACAGCTCGGCAATTACAGGATCGAGGGGATCGTCGGCGTAGGGCGCATGGGGATCGTGTACCTGGCGACGGATCTCCAGAACGGACGCGCGGTAGCGCTGAAAGTCCTGCGTGAGGACGTCAGCATCGACCCCGTCTACCGCGAGCGCTTCCGGCGCGAAGGCTCGCTGCTCGGCGCGCTCGCCCACCCGCACGTGATCCCCATCTTCGGCGTGGGAGAGATCGACGGCGAGCTGTACATCGCCGCCCGCCTCGTGTCCGGGAACCTGAAGTCCCTGATCACGTCGAAGTCCCTGGACCTCGAGACCGCGATGAGCATCCTCACCAACGTCGCCGAGGCCGTCGACGCCGCCCACGCGGCCGGCATCGTCCACCGCGACATCAAGCCGGCCAACGTGCTCGTCGATCCCGTGCGGGGCGGCATGCACGCCTATCTGGCCGACTTCGGGCTCGCCCACGACCCGCAGGGCGCGATGCTGACGCTGCCCGGCCAGGTGATCGGGACGCTCGACTACATGGCTCCGGAGCACCTCGAGGCGGAGGGCGTCGGCACGGCCGCCGACATCTACGGCCTCACGTGCCTCTCCATCGAGACGCTGACGGGCGAGGTCCCGTACCCGCGCGCCACCGACGCCGCGGTGATGTACGCCCATGTCGTCGACCCGCCCCCGAGCGTGTCGGAGCGGCGGCCGGAGCTGCCGGCCGCCCTCGACGAAGTGATCGCGGCCGGGATGGCCAAGGACCCGGACGAGCGACCCGCGACGGCACGCGCCCTGGTGACGGAGATGCTCCGCGCCCTCGGCATGCCGGTCCCGGCGCGCCTGGTCGCGGCCTGAGGCCGGTGTCTGACGCGACCAGCGCGGGCGGCGCCGTCTTCGGCGATCGCTACGAGATAATCGCCCCGATCTCGAGCGGCGCGATGGGCGCCGTCTACCGCGCCGTCGACCGGGAGAGCGGCCAGGAGGTGGCGATCAAGCGCCTGCTCGACGTCCGCCACGCCGCGCGCTTCGAGATCGAGGCGCGCCTGCTCTCCAGCCTCAGTCACCCGCGCGTGGTGAAGGTGCTCGACCACGCGGGCGACGACGAGGGCCTCTACATCGTCATGGAGCTCGTGCGGGGCACCGACCTCGGCGTGGAGCTCAAGCAGCGCGGCCAGCCGGGCCTGCCGCCGCAGGAGGCGATCGAGTACGCCCGCCACGCCTGCGAGGCGCTGCAGTACGTGCACGACCAGCAGATCGTGCACCGCGACGTGAAGCCGCAGAACATGATCCTCGCCGACGACGGCGTGATGCTGGTGGACTTCGGCGTCGCCCGCGCGATCGGCAGCGACGAGACCGTGGGCACGATCGCGGTCGGCACCCCGCGCTACATGGCGCCCGAGGTGTTCGCGGGCGGCACGGTCTCGGCGGCCAGCGACATCTTCAGCCTCGCCGCCACGCTGTGGACGCTGATGGTCGGCAGCCCGCCGCGCTATGGCGACATGCTGAAGATCGACAAGGTCGCCCCCGAGCTGCCGCCCGAGCTGCGCGAGGCGCTGGCCGGCGGGCTCGAGATGCTGCCGGAGATGCGGATCTCCTCGGCGCTGGCCTTCGCCGAGGCGATCGGCGTCCCGATCAGCGACCGCGGCGGCATGTCGCTCGCGCAGAGCCTCGGGCGGGCGCCCGTCCACCGCCGCGTCATCGAGGCGATCGTGCGCACCGCCGCCGGCATGTTCGAGGCCGCCGCCGCCTCGATCGCCCTCACCGACACGGCTACCGGCGAGCTGGTCTACGAGGCCGCATGGGGCGCCGGGGCCTCCGAGGTGGTCGGCATGCGGCTCCCGCGCGGGGCGGGCCTCTCCGGCGCCGTCGTCAAGAGCGGCGAGGCGGTCGCGGTGCCCGAGTGCCGCACCGACCCGCGCTTCGCCGCGCAGGTCGCCGCGAAGACGGGCTACGTGCCCTACACGATGCTCGTGACGCCGCTCATCCGCGAGGGCCGGACGATCGGCGCCCTCTCGCTGCTCGACCGCCGCGACGGCCAGCCGTACCGCCACGAGGACCTCCACCGCGCGGCGCTGTTCGCCGACCTCGCCGTCGTGGCGCTGGACCTGGACACCTTCCCGCTTTCGACGACCGGTGGCCGTACGAGGCCTTAGCGGTTAGGTTTGGGCGGAATGACGCATTTCGACGCGATCGTCGTGGGCTCGGGATTCGGCGGGTCGGTAACGGCGTACCGGCTGGCGAAGGCGGGCAAGAGCGTGTGCGTCCTCGAGCGCGGGCGCGCGTATCCGCCCGGCTCGTTCACGCGCAGCCCGTACAAGGCGCGGGAGAGCTTCTGGGACCCCGAGCGCGGCCTGACCGGGATGTACAACTACTGGTCGTTCAAGGGGATCGACGCGCTGGTCTCGGCCGGCCTCGGCGGCGGCTCGCTCATCTACGCGAACGTCTTCCTGCGCAAGGACGAGCGCTGGTTCGTCCACGAGGACGTCAACGACGGCGGCTACGAGTACTGGCCCGTCAACCGCGCGGACCTCGATCCGCACTACGACCGCGTCGAGAAGATGATCGGGCTGCAGCGCTACCCGTTCGAGCACGAGCCGTACGCGGGCACGCCGAAGACGATCGCGTTCAAGCTCGCGGCCGAGCGCAACAACGTCGAGTGGTTCCTCCCGCAGCTGGCCGTGACCTTCGCCAACGAGGGGAAGCCGCCGCGGCCCGGCGAGAAGATCGAGGAGCAGCTCCGCAACCTGCACGACCGCGACCGCGTGACCTGCCAGCTGTGCGGGGAGTGCGACGTCGGCTGCAACTTCGGGGCCAAGAACACCCTCGATTACAACTACCTCACCCACGCCAAGCACCACGGTGCTGAGCTGAGGACCCTGTGCGACGTGCGCACCATCGAGCCGCGCGAGAGCGGCGGCTACGCGGTCGGGTTCGCCGACCTCGGCGCCGAGGACGGACCGGCGGCCGCCAACGGGCGCCCCACGCCGCTGACAACGCTCACCTGCGACCACCTCGTGCTCAGCGCCGGGACGCTCGGCACCACGACCCTGCTGCTGCGCAACCGCAGCGCGTTCCCGCGCCTGAGCCGCAAGCTCGGCAGCCGCTTCTGCGGCAACGGCGACCTCCTCACGCTGGCCATCAACTGCGCCGAGGTGACCGACGGCAAGCGGACGCCGCGGATCGTCGACCCCGGCTACGGCCCGGTCATCACGAGCACCGCGCGGGTGCCCGACGCGCTCGACGGCGCCGAGGGCCGCGGCTTCTACCTCCAGGACGCCGGCTACCCGCAGCACCTGGCCTGGATCCTGCACGTCCTGGCCGCGCCCAAGACGCTGTGGAACTGGCGCGAGCACGGGGCGTACCTCGTCAAGAACTGGCTCAAGGGCTCGCCGGACACCGACGTGACGGGACACATCGCCGACCTGCTGGAGTCGGCGGAGCTCTCGGCCGGCGGCCTGCCCCTGCTCGGCATGGGCCGCGACGTCCCGGACGGCCGGATGTTCCTGCGCGACGGCCGGCTCGACCTCGACTGGAAGACGCACAAGTCGAGCGCCTACTTCGACCGCCTGCGCACCACGTCGCGCGGCTTCGCCCATTCGCTGGGCGGCAAGTTCGCCGACAACCCGATCTGGTTCCTGCGCCGCGTGATCACCGTGCACCCGCTGGGCGGCGCGCCGATGGGCCGCTCCCCGAGCGAGGGCGTGGTCGACTCCTACGGCAACGTCTTCGGCTACCCGGGGCTGCACATCGCCGACGGCTCGGTCATGCCCGGGCCGACGGGCCCGAACCCGAGCTTCACGATCGCGGCGCTCGCCGATCGCTTCGCCGACCACATCCTCGAAGAGACACCTGCCGCGGAGGCCGCCGCCACATGACCCCAGCCAGCGTCCAGTTCACCGAGGAGATGCTCGGCCACATGACCTTCGGCGAGGAGGACTTCCTGCGCGGCGCCACCGCCGGCCGGGACGGCGCGACCGCGCTGATGTTCCACCTCACGATCGTGGTCGACGACATCGACCGCTTCGGGAGCGACCCGCGGCTCGCCGCCGGCGCCATCGGCTACATCGAGAGCGACGGGCTCGGGGGCCGCCTGCCGGTCGAGCACGGCGAGTTCAACCTGTTCGTCGACACCGAGCCGGGCGTCAAGCGCATGCTCTACCGGCTGTTCTTCCACGACGGCGCCGGCCACCCGCTCACGCTCACCGGCTTCAAGCTCGTCAAGGACGACGCGGGCTTCGACGTCTGGAAGGACACCACGACCCTGTTCACGCGCGTGCTGCGCGGCCACGTGCACGAGGCGGACGAGGCGACCGCCGAGCTTGTGGGCTCCGGCGTGCTGCGGATCCGCGTGCGCGACTTCGCCAAGCAGCTCACGACGTTCCGCGCCGGAGGCCAGGGCGTGGGCGCCAAGGTCGGCGCGCTGACCAAGTTCATGATCATCTTCCTCCGGCAGCTCGCGGAGGCCTATCTGCGCAAGGGACGGCGGGCGAATGTCGCAGCGCAAGGATAATCGGCTCAAGAAGGCCAGCGAGGCCGGCCGCAGCTCGTCCGGCCGCACCCAGCTGCTCGGCGTTCTGGCGGGCGGTGCGGTGCTGACAGTGTTCGGCGCCGAGGTCACCCGCGTGTGGCGGCTCGGCATGCTGCCGGTCAGCCGCGAGGAGGCCTCCGCGGAGAAGAAGCCCGGCAAGGTCGTGCACGCCGTGCGCGTCATGCGCGAGGGCTACGCCGTGAGCCGGACGCGCGAGAACTCGCTCTTCAACATGCTCGCGTCGTTCTCGGTGACCTTCGGGATCACCCGCGGGATCACCGTGTACATCCGCGAGCACGGCGGCATCGGCCCCGTCAAGAACGTCATCGTGGGCACGCGCCACATCCATCACTTCCTCCCCGGCGGCATCATCGCGCTGACCGCGGGCGGCGTGGCCATCGGCATGAAGGGGAGCGCCGCCGACAAGTACCTCGCGATCCCGTTCGGCACCGGCGTCGCGCTCGTGCTCGACGAGTCGGCGCTGCTGCTCGAGCTCGACGACGTCTACTGGACCGAGGAGGGCGTGCTCAGCGTCCAGATCGTGTTCGCGGCGATGGCGATGCTGTCAGCGCTCGCCTACCTGATCCGGATGCTCCGGACGACCGAGGGCCAGGACTCCGAGACCGACTGGGAGCTGGCCGCGAAGGCGTGGGACGACCTGCAGATGATCCCCGGCTCAGGCGGACCGCCCGGAATCGGGATCTAGCCATGGCGCCGAGGACGATGGCGCTGACGAAGCTGATGATGATCGGGCAGCGGGCCCCGCTCGACCGCAGCCCGGCCGACGTCGGGCTCGGGTTCGAGGACGTCCTGTTCCGCGCCACCGACGGCGTGCCGCTCCGCGGCTGGTTCGTCCCGCGGGCCGACCCAGGCCCCGGCCCGGCCGTGGCGTTCGTCCACGGCTGGCTCTGGAACCGGCTCGGGAACACGGCCGGCCGCGTCCCGGTCCCCGACAAGGACGTGGACTTCCTGCCGGCGGCGCGCGCGTTGCACGACGCCGGCTACGGCGTGCTGCTCTTCGACCTCCGCAACCACGGCGAGAGCGCCGCGGACCCGCCGATCACGTACGGCCCGGTCGAGGCGAGCGACTTCGCGGGCGCCGTGAAGTACCTGCGCCGCCGCCCCGACGTCGACGGCGAGCGGATCGGCGGGCTCGGCTGCTCGATGGGCGCCAACACGATGCTCTTCGGCACGCCGGCCTGCCAGCCGGTGAAGGCGCTGCTCGCCGTCCAGCCCGCCCGCCTGCCCACCTTCAACGCCAACTTCATGCGAGGCGAGTTCGGCCGCCTCGGGCCGCTGATGCTCAAGCCGGTCGACCCGGTCTACCGCGTGCTCGGCCGCCCGCAGCCGAAGGACCACGACCCGGCCGTCCCCGCCCGCCTCCTCGGCGACACGCTCGTCAAGTACGTGCAGGGCACGGGCGACCCGTGGGGCACGATGGAGGACGTCGAGGCGATCGCCGCGGCGACCCCCAACGCCCTCCCCGTCGTGCGCTTCCCGTCAACCGGCCGCTACGAGGGCTACCGCTACGTCAACGAGGCCGTCGACGACGTGGCGGCGTTCTTCACCGAGCATCTGTGACCCGCGGGCCGTAGTCCGGCGGCGCGACCAGGAACGCGACGCCGAAGCCCGTCATCACGCCCACGAACAGCGCCCCGACCCACAGCGTGGCCGGCCAGCCGATGCCCTGGTCGAGCGCCAGGACCCCGTAGTAGGAGATCCAGAGCACCGCCGCGGCGATCGGCCCCATCAGGCGTATCCGGCCGGTGCTGAGGCGCTCGCTGCTGAGCCGCTGCTGCACCACGTCGACGGTGAGGCCCGTGAGGATCAGCGGGATGATGAGCACGATGTCGCGGTACTCGGTCATGATGTTCACGAGCAGCCCGAACATCGTGTAGATCACCGTGAAGGCGCCGAACGGGACGCGCCAGCGCCGCAGGATGAGCAGCGTCGGGCCGAGCAGGATGAGCCCGGTGATGATCATCGACGCCATGCCGTGGCTGACGCTGTAGTAGTTGTACGGCCACGCGTCGTCGCCGTAGCCGGTCAGCCCGGCGTTCACGCTGATCGACTGGTCCGAGCGGACGTCGTTGAAGTTGCCCAGGTCGGCCCAGAAGTCGCTCGTCGGCGAGACGTTCGTCATGAACGTCGACAGGTACATCGTGATGAAGCCCGAGACGCCGATGAAGAGCGCGGCCGAGAGGATCACGGGGACGAACGTCTTGAGGTCCGGCTCGGTGTCGCCCTTCGCCCACATCGAGCGGATGCCGGTCGACGAGACGAGCAGCGTGCCGAAGAACAGGCACAGGTGCGGTGGGCTGTAGATGGCGTCGACGCCCACCTCGAAGCCGTAGATCTCGTGCCAGATGAGGTCGGCCGGGCCGGCCAGCGTGAGGATGCCGAGGCCGATCAGCGCCACGCCGTAGCCGACCGGGATGGCGGCGAAGTCCACGCGCAGCTGCTTCACGTCGACGCCCGCGGCGAGCTGGTGCTTGATCACGACCCACGTGATCCAGAGGCCCACGACGGTGGCGCCGGCGTACAGGAACATGTGCGAGATCGAGAAGAAGGACTCCTGTCCCGTCTCGTTGTTGTGGCCCCGCCCGTCGAAGAACATGGCCGTGATCGGCCAGATCGTCAACACCGTGAGGATGAGGTCGTCCCGCCACTCCGTCAGCGGCCGGGCCCCGCGGATGGCACCGGGGGCGCTGCGGGCCATCTCTCCGATCTGCGCGGTCATTCTTCAGGCTCCTTCCTAGAGCATCTTCGTGTTGGCGCCGCGCTTCTGGCGGACGACTCTGCGGCCGGTGCGGATGAGCGCCAGCGGGTGCATCACGGCGCCCAGCGCCATGGCCCGCTTGCTGCCGCCCTTCTCCAGCACGGCCTTGCCGGAGAGGGCGAAGATGTCGTTGATCAGCTTCTGGTCGCGCTCGAGCAGCCAGTACTCGATCATCTGGCCGTCCTCGAGGTGGAAGACGCCGACCGCCTCGCCGGTCAGCCGCTGGCCGGCGCCCAGCTCGAGCGTGTACGCGATCAGCGCGCAGACGTGGTCGGCGGACGTGACGGTGTCGTGCCACTCGCCGATGAACGTGCCCGACTGGATCCCGACCCTGTGGAGGTTGCTGTAGAGCTGGACGATCGCCTCGCGGCCGACGTAGTCGCCGGAGAGGAGGTGGTTCCCCGGGTAGTGCACCACGCAGCTCTCGTGCACGAGCGGCGCGAAGGCCTCCATGTCGCCCGCCAGCAGGGCGTTCCAGTAGGCCTGGATGAAGTCGCGCTTGTCCTCGTGCGGGTCGGAGGCCCGTTCGACTTGCGTTGTCACAGCGTCCTCTCTGAATAAACGGCGGGCCGGCTCGCGTTACTCGGCGATGTCGCGCGCGGACGACGCCCCGCTCAATGAATACTCGACGGTGCGGGCGGTGTGGAAATTTCTACTGGACGATCGGACACCTTGATTCAGCGCCCGTCCGCGGATACAAACGCATGGATACCTGCGCTAAGGAGAGTCTGATGGAGCCCGCAACCGCCGTCCGGACCACCGGGGGCGAGTTCACGCTGCCCAAGCCCGAGGTGCATCCCGTGATGACCTCGGACGGCACGGAGATCCGCCTCACGCGGTACGCCATGGGCAAGAAGGGCCCCGTCGTACTGGCTCCCGGCTACGGCAACGCGGCCCGCGCGTTCGCCCTCGACACGGTCCCCAGGAACTTCGTCTCGTATCTCGGCGAGCACGGCTATGACGTGTGGCTGCTCGACTATCGGGCCAGCCCTGACCTTCCGTCCAGTTTCACGCAGTTCACCGTCGACGACATCGCGATGCGCGACTGGCCGGCGGCGATCGCGCATGTCCGCGCGGAGACCGGCGCCGAATCGGTCCAGGTGCTCGCGCACTGCGTCGGCGGCCTCTCGCTCTTCATGGCGATCGGCGGCGGGCTCGAGGGCGTGCGCTCGGCGATCTTCTCGGCGCTCGCCGGGCACCCGATCCCGACCCCGGGCAACCAGCTGCGCGCCCGCGTGCATCTCGCCACGATCTTCCGCAAGCTGCGGATCATGGGCCTGAACACCGACTCCAAGCCGGGCTCGCTGCCCGACAAGGCCGTCGACACCGTGATGAAGGTCCTCCCCTTCAAGCGCGTGCACGACAGCCCGACCGGCCGCCGCATCTACTTCATCTACGGCGACGTCTTCGACCACACCAGGATCGACGAGGCGACGATGGCCGAGTCGGTGCCGAGCTTCTTCGGCAACGGCAACATGACGTTCTTCGAGCACATGTCGGTGATGATCCGCAAGGGCCGCGCGGTCGACGCCAAGGGCCACGACGTCTACCTGACCCACACCGACCGCTACCGGATGCCGATCGCCTTCATCACCGGCGAGCACAACCGGATGTTCGTCCCGCGCGGGATCGAGCTGACGCACGAGATGCTGCGGGCCGCCAACGGGCCGGAGCTCTACACGCGCCACGTGATCGAGGACTACGCGCATCTGGACTGCTGGCTCGGGCGCGACGCCGCGAGCGACGTCTTCCCGATCGCCCTCGCCGAGCTGGAGCGCCACAACTCATGACGGCACCCGAGACGACGACCTCCGGGGCGGGCCTGCAGGACTTCTTCTCCTACCCGGTCGCGCAGTGCATCCAGGACCGCCGCACGCGCCGCGTGGCGCAGGGCGTGTCGCTGCAGGCCGGCGAGCTCACGTACGAGAGCGCGAGCGACCCCTCGCCGCTCACGCCGCTCGAGGAGGCGATCCTCATCGCCTCCACCGGCCCGACCGGCGCGGTGATGCACGACGGCCCGCTCGACAAGCCCAGCGGGGCGCCGGAGCTCGGCACGCCGTTCCTGCACGTGACCGGCCGGGCGGCGAGCAGCGCCGACAACTGCCAGGCGACGTCGTTCTTCATGATCAACGACGAGGGCATCTGGCTCATCAAGCGCCCGCAGGAGCGGGAGGCGATGGAGCTCTTCAGCTCGATCCCGCCGCGCTGGGAGGACCGCTCCGAGGCCGACTGGCTCGCGTACGCCGACGCCGTGAAGGTCAAGGTCCACGACGGGCGCTTCGAGTTCCCGCGCGAGTGGCCGTTCTACCTCGGCTGGAACGCCCAGCACTCCAACGTGCCGGGCTCGACCTGCTTCCTGCCGGTGGTCGACAACACGCGCCAGTACATCAACGTGCTGCTCATCCTCCTCTCGGAGCCGAAGGGCAAGGTGCCGCTGTTCATCGACGACTGGCGCCCGTTCCGGCCCAGCAACGCGCTGGAGTGGGCGGCCAAGGTCGCGTCGAAGGTCGGCCTCGTCGACCCGATCCCCTATCACCCGATCGGCGGCCTCAAGCGCGCCCGCGGCGGCTTCGCGTCACCGGACACGCCCGCCCCGCTCGGCAGCATCGGGGAGGTGCGCACCGATCAGGAGGCGTACTTCCTGATGCAGAACCTCATGCTCATGGGCGAGGCGCTGCGGCTCGGCGGCTGGGTCCACGGCGCGCCGATGATCCCCCACGTCTGGCGGAGGGACGAGAAGACCGGCCACCTCGGCCTCGGCTTCCGCGAGCACTCGGCGAAGGGCGAGCCTCCGCGCTGGAAGCGCTGGCCTCCGGTCCCGGCCTCGCAGCCCAACTTCGTCGGCATCGACGGCATCCTCGAGGGCCTGTGCCCGCCGTACGTGCGCGACATGGACGCCGCCGTCGACCAGGTCGTGGCGGAGAAGTTCGCCGCCGGCGGCCCGTACGGCTCGCCCGAGGTCTTCGGCCAGGCCTACCGCGACCCCGCGGACGCCGAGCGCTACCTCAACCGCGCGACACCGCACCCGCCCGAGGCGATCGCCTACACCAAGGAGATCTGCCGCTACCTGGTGGAGACGTACGGGCGCTTCCCCGCGCACACCGACGCCTTCTACCTCCCGGGCACGTGGGTGCAGTTCTCGCACCTCGACATCGAGTACTACGAGCGATTCGGACACCCCGGGCACGCCAAGCGCGCGGCCGAGGGAAGGGAGATCTGGGGCAGGTAGTGGGCAACGCGACCGGCCGGATGACCGGCCTCACGATGCTCACACCGATCCGCCCGCAGTGGCTGTGGTTCCTCCGAATCGGCTTCTTCGGCGCCCGGTTCTTCCCGATGGCGCAGAACGCCATCCTGCAGTTCGACTTCATCCACTACGTCCGCTGGGCGATCGTCGACGGGCTGCCAGGCGAGAAGCTGCGGTACCGGTACCTGCTGTTCGAGAGCAACTTCGACGGGCCGTGGCAGCACTACATCGACGCCTTCGCGTACGTCGTGCCGAAGTGGATCCGGCTCACCTGGGGACGCGGGCCGGGGTTCCCGGGCCCGCCGCCGGCCGAGCCGCTGAAGGCGTGGATCGCCATGAACAGCCTGGAGGGCGGCCACTACTACTGCGCCTATCCGGAGGCGAGCACGCGCATGGTCAAGGGCGTGCTCGACGTGCGCGAGCGCTTCGACCGGCTGCTCGAGGAGTCGGCGCGGCTCGAGCCTGAGGCGTTCGCCGCCGCGTACGAGCGGTTCCTCTCCGAGTCGCAGGCGCACCTCTGATGGGCAACCGGGTCGGCGTCGCGTACTCCCTGACCGTCGTCGCGCCGATCGTCGCCGGTCGCGAGCAGGCGGCGCGCGACGCGGTCGAGGCGCTCCCGGCCGGCGCCGAGAGCCCGCTCGCGCGGCTCGGCGGGCTGCACTTCTCGCGCGTCCACGTCGTCTCGGAGCTGGTGTTCCAGGGCCCGAAGCAGCGGCACCGCGACCACCTGCGGGCGAGCCACCTGGTCTTCACGAGCACGTTCGACGGCCGCGAGCTCGGCCCGTACCTCGAGGCGCTGCGCACGCTCGCCGCTCCCGACACCTGGTGGCGGCACTGCGTGGGCTACCCCGGCAGCGACGACGCCGCCGCGTTCGCGCGCTGGGTGGGCGAGCACCAGATCGACAGCAGCCTGTTCGCGTCCGCGCACCCGGCGGCGCGGGTGCCGCACGTGCTGGAGAGCCTCGAGCTGCGCGAGCGGATCATCGGCTTCGCGATCGAGGCCCACGGCCTCGACGCCCGCGAGCTGCAGCGGCGCTTCCGCGAGACGTTCGCCTGATGGCGCGCCTCGGCAGGCCGAGCAAGCTCCCCCGCCGTCGCGCCGGGGCCGCGGCGATCGACCTCGCCGACGTGCAGGGCGACGTCCTGCGCGGCTACACGCATCCGGCCGCCGCCTACCTCTTCCTGCGCATCGACAACGCGGACAAGGCGCGCGCGCTGATGCGCCGGATGCTGCCGCACGTGAGCACGGCCGAGCCGTGGCGCGACGGGCCGCCGCCGAGCCCGCTCAGCGTCGCCTTCACCTACAGCGGGCTGGAGGCGCTCGGGCTCCCCGACGCGCTGCTCGGGTCGTTCCCGGAGGAGTTCCGCGAGGGCATGGCCGCGCGCGCGGAGCGGCTCGGCGACCGCGGGCCGAGCGCGCCCGCGGCGTGGGAGCCCGGGCTCGGGACCGGCGAGGCGCACGTCCTCGTGACGGTCTACGGCACCGACGAGGAGCGGCTCGCGCAGCGCCGCGGGGAGCTGCGCGCGGTGGGCGCCGAGGGAGCCGTGACGCTGGTCGCGGAGCACCGCGCCGCGGCGATGCACGGCGGCCGCGATCACTTCGGCTTCTTCGACGGCATCGCCCAGCCGGCGATCGAGGGCAGCGGCGCCTCGCCGCGCCCGGGCGACGGGCTGCCCGACGGCCGCGGCTGGCGCCCGGTGCGCGCCGGCGAGTTCCTGCACGGCCACATCGACGAGGACAGCCTGCTCCCCGACGCTCCCGCGGCGCCGCTGGACCGCAACGGCACGTTCATGGTCTACCGCAAGCTGCACATGGACGTGGCGGCGTTCCGGCGCTTCATCGCCTCCGAGGGCGAGCGCTTCGCCGGCGGGCCGGAGCTGCTGGCGGCCAAGATCGTCGGCCGCTGGCGCGACGGGACGCCGCTGACGCTCTCGCCGGACCGGCCCGACGCGTCGATCGCCGCCGACCCCGCGCGCATCAACGACTTCCGCTACTCGCAGCGACGGCGAGGGGCTGCGGTGCCCGGTCGGCGCCCACATCCGCCGCGCCAACCCGCGCGACGCCCCCGGCTTCTGGGGCGGGCGGCTCTCCAACCGCCACCGCCTCGTCCGCCGCGGGCGCTCCTACGGGCCGGTGCTCCCGCAGGGCGCGACGGAGGACGACGGCGTCGACCGCGGGCTCGTCTTCGTCTGCTTCAACGCGAGCATCTGGCGCCAGTTCGAGACCGTCCAGGCGCTCTGGATCGACGACGGCGACCCGTTCGGGCTGGGGCCGGACAAGGACCCGCTGGTCGGCGAGCCGCACGGCACCGCCGGCAAGATGACCATCCAAGGCTCGCCGCCCCACTTCGTGCGGCCGCTGCCGCGCTTCGTGACGATGCGGGGCGGCGAGTACCTCTACCGGCCGTCCATCAGCGGTCTGGAGTGGCTCAGCTCCTAGGCGTGTAGCGGTGGTGGAGGCCGAGCGTGTTCCCGTCCGGGTCGCTGAAGAACGCCTGGTGGCAGACGCCGCTGTCGATGATGTCGCCGTTGAAGGACACGCCCTTGCCCTCGAGCTCGGCCTTGGCCGCGGGCACGTCGTCGACCTGGAACATGATCGCGCTCTTGCTCACGCTGAAGGGCTGGCCGAACTTCTCGATCTCGAGCACGGCGAGCGTGAGGCTGCCGGTCTCGAACTCCATCCCGGGGTGCGAGCCGTACTGGATCGACCGCTCGAGCCCGAGCGTGTTCTCGTAGAAGTCGACCGCCTGGTCGAAGTCCTGGGTCTGGACGATGGCGAAGTCGACGCCGGTGATGTTCATGACGGTGCTCCTCGTAGGTGTTCGGCGAGGCGATCGAACGCGCTGCGGACGCCGCCCTCGGCGGCCTCGCTCGGCGAGCTGGTCTCGAAGACCATCTCGGTGCGTCCGTCGCCGAGATCGGTGAAGGTGACGCGGCCGCCGTCGAAGGCCAGCCGCTCGTGCTCGACCACCTCGGCGAACGTGCCCTCGGTGGTCATCTCGGCTCCCGTGCCGTCGACCGTGGTGACGCGGAACGTGCCGCCCGGCCAGGGCTCGACGACGATCGTGTCGAGCACCGCGTTCCAGCCGCGCTTGCCCCACCACGTCGCGAGGCGCTCGGGCTCGATCCAGGCCTTCCAGACGCGCTCGACCGGCGCTTCGTAGACCCGCGTGATGGTGATCTCAGCCATCCGCGAGGTGCTCCCCGAGCCGGTCGAAGCTCTCCTCCCAGTGCCCGCGGTAGTCCGAGACCCAGTCGGAGACGTCCTTGAGCGCCTGCGCGTGCAGCCGCGAAGGCCGGAGCTGCGCCTGCCTGCCCCGCACGACGAGGCCCGCGCGCTCGAGCACCTTCAGGTGCTTCGAGACCGCCTGCATGGTGATCGGGAAGGGCTCGGCGAGCTCGTTGACCGTCGCCTCACCCTGCGCGAGGCGCGCCAGGATCGCTCGCCTCGTGGGGTCCGCGAGCGCCTGGAAGGTCGTGCTCAGCTGATCTGCCGTTGCCGTGCTCATCCGATTGGTTGCTCAACTCCTCGGTTGAGGAGGATACAGCACCCTCGCGGATCGACCACAGCTTGATCTTCGCCTTGCGGCCGCGGACCTCGAACTCACCGACCTCGATCAGGTCGCCGGGCTCCTCGAGCAGCGCCTCGCGCACGCTGTCGGCCAGATAGAGCTGGTGCGGCGTGCCCTTGGTCATGCCCTCCAGGCGCGCCGCGGTGTTCGTGGTGTCGCCGAGCGCGGTGTACTCGAGCCGGCGCTCGGAGCCCACGTTGCCCGACATGACCGCGCCGCTGTTGAGCCCGATGCCCATCTTGAAGCCCTCGTGCAGGCCCTCCTCGCGCAGCGAGTCGTTGAAGCCGTGGAGGCGGTCGAGCATGTCGCGGGCGGCCGCGAGCGCCCGGTCGGCGTGGTCCTCCTGCTTCAGCGGCGCGCCGAACACGGCCATGATGCCGTCGCCCATGTAGGCGACCAGCGTGCCGCCGTGGTCGAGGATCGCCTCGCTCATCGCGGTCAGGTAGCGGTTGAGTGCGGCGATCACCTGCTCCGGCTCGAGCGTCTCCGCGAACGAGGTGAACCCGCGCAGGTCGCTGAACATGACCGTGGCCTCGCCGCGGACGCCGCCCAGGCGGACGCCCTCCGCGTCCTGGAGGACCTGGTCGACCACCGACTCGGGGACGAAGCGCGCGAACGCGTCGCGCGTGTTGGCGCGCTCGAAGGCGACGGTCACGCCGTGGATCGCGGCGGTGGCGAGCAGCGCGGCCACGCCGGCCGCGAACGCGTAGACCACGCTGATGATCGTGCCGGCGCCGAACACCAGCTGGGCGCCCGCGAGGAGCCCGGCGATGACCGCGAGGCCGAGCGGCACGGCGATCAGCATCCGCGTCCGCATCGCCGCCAGCGGCGCCGTGGCGCCGAGCACGACGATCAGCAGCACGTTGAGCCAGCCCGGACCGCTGACGAGCGGGAAGCCGGCGAGCGCGGTCGTGATCGCGTTGGCGTGGACCTCGGGCCCGGGCATCTGTCGCTGGCCGGTGGTCGACGTCTCGCGGATGTCCTGGAGCGCGCTCGCGCTGGCGCCGACGACCACGACCCTGCCCTTCACGTCCTCGGCGTCGAAGCGCCCCTCCTCCACGTCGACGAAGCTGAGGTAGCGGACGGTCACCGGCGGGCCGGCGAAGTCGATCCAGGCGGTGTTGCCGGGCGGGGCGTCGATCTCGCGGCCGAGCTTGATCTGCGCCGCGGCGATCGGCATCGAGTCGATCCCCCGCAGGCCGTCCAGCATGTGCCTCGTGACCCCGTCCTCGTCGTTCTGGAAGTTCGAGTAGCCGGGCACGGCGCGGCTGTACTTCAGACCCTGCGCGCCGCCGAAGATCTGGGTCTTCCCGCCCGGATCCACGGCGGTCGCCGCCATCACGACGCGCGGCGCCGCCGAGCGCACGGCCTCGATCAGCGCGTTGTCCGACGCGGGGCGCGGGCTCGGCTGCGTGAACTGGACGTCGTAGGCGATCGCGGCGGCGCCCGCCTTGTCCAGGTTCCGGATCACCTTGGCGTGGAGCTTGCGGTCGAACGGGTACTCGCGGCCGGGCGAGTTGATGGTCGGGTCGTCGATCGCCACGACCACGACCTCGTCCGGCGCGTCGCGCGCCCCCCGCACGTCGAAGCGCATGTCCACGCTCGCGAAGTCGAGGCTGCGGAGGCCGTGGGCCGCGTACAGCGCGACGCCCGTCGCCGTGCAGACGAACGCGGCGCCGAGCAGCAGCAGCGTGCGGAGGCGGCGCGTCCGGCGGTTGCCGCCGGAGCCCGGGCTCAGGGCGTCGAGCACGCGGTTGACCACCGGGTGGTTCACCGGGGCCGCGGCGAACAGCACCGCGACCGCCGAGGTCGCGGCCGCCGCCAGCGGCGGCATGACGCCGACCACGACGCCCTGGCCGAACGCGACGTAGCACCCGACGACGAAGAGCGCGGACGCGACGGCCGCGGCGATGATCCCGCCCAGCGCGCCGAGGCGCAGCGCGACGAGCGGGCCGATCCCCGCGAGCAGCAGCACGAGGGCGGCGTTGATCCAGCGCCCCGCGACGCGCAGCGGGAAGTCGTCGAGCACCGTGGCGATCGTCGACGCCTGGAGGTCGGCGCCCTGCAGGTCCTCGTCCACGGGCGTGCGGTGGACGTCCTCGAGCACCGTGGCCGTCGATCCGACCACGACCGTCTTGCCGCGGACGGCGCCCGCGTCGAAGCGGCCCCGCTCGACGTCGGAGAAGCGGAGCCGCGGGATCGTGCCCTGCGGTCCCGGGAAGTCGATGAACGACCCGGCGGGCCGGCTGATGTCCTCACCCGTCTGCAGCTCGGCTGCCGCGTACGCGAAGCTCGTGAGGTCGTTGTGGCTCTCGGGCGGCATGTCCCGCTTCACGCCGTCCGGATCCGCCACGTAGCCGGAGTACACCGGGACGGCCCGGCTGTACTCGAGGCCTTCCGCGCCGCCGAAGATCTGGGTCTTTCCGCCGGGATCCACCGCCGACGTCGACAGCAGGACGCGCGGAGCGCCGGCGCGCACCGCCTCGATCAGCGCGTCGTCGGCGTCCGGATCGGGACCCGGCTGCGTGAACTGCACGTCGTACGCGATGACCGCCGCTCCGGCCTTCGTGAGCTGCCGGATGACGCGGGCGTGGTGGCGGCGGTCGAACGGGTACTCGCCGCCGTTCTCGCTGATCGTCGCGTCGTCGAGGGCGACGATCACCACGTCGTCGCGCGGCTGCTGCTCCCCTCGCAGGTCGAAGCGCGCGTCGATCGACTGCTGCTCGAGCCCGTTCAGGGCATCGGTCTTCTGGACGATCAGCCCGACCGCCGCCGCGAGGATCGCCGCCAGCAGGAGCGGCAGCACGCGGCCGCGCCGGGTCATGCCGTCCCGACGAGCAGCGCGACGAGGAACAGCGAGAGCACGTGGAACGACTGGTCCACAGAGGCCGCGAGCCCGACGTCGAAGCCGTCGGCGCGCTTGACGTTGGCCAGGTAGGCCCGGACGAACCGGCCGTCGTCGAGCACGAGGTGGGGCAAGAAGATCAGCGCGGCCGCGAGCAGCGCCCAGCCCGGGTCGAGCTGGTCGCCGATCCAGATCAGCGCCGGCACGAAGGCGAGCGTGTAGGTCGTGACGTGGGCGACCAGGGCCTTGAAGGCGACCTTGTCCCCGCTCAGCCCGCCGCGCTTGTGACGGGCCTGCCAATCGGTCTGGAACAGGTAGTCGCCGACCATGTGGGCCACGAGGAACGCCGTGAAGACCGAGACCCAGTTCACTTGGCGCGCGCGAAGTACTTCTGGCCGGCCCGGAGCACGATGGTCTTCTTGCCCGCCCGCACGCGGACCTTGCCGCGCGTGACCCGCGTCAGGGTCCCGTTGCAGCGGTCCTCGACGAGCCAGCGGGTGCCGACGACCGTTGCGGCGCTGTGCTTGCCCTTGGTCCGGAACTTGCCCTTGCCGTCGCCCCACAGGCGGCGCTTCTTGTTCTTCTTCTGCGCCGCGCTCGCCCCGCTGCCGCGCCCGCAGCTCAGCTTGCCCGTGAGGCTGACCGTGGTCTGGGGCTTGCGTCCGCGGGTCTGGCTGATCTTGAAGACGCCCTCGTAGAACCACGACTTCTGGCTGCCGGCGGCCACCAGGTTCACGCGGCCCTTGCTCGTGTCGAAGGTCGTGCCCATGGGGACCTGCTGGGCGTCCTTGAGGTCGAAGAACTCGTCGCTGCCCGGCAGCTTGACCTTCACCACGCCGCGCGAGAGGTTCACGTTGACCGTCTCGCCGGGGACCGGGGGCGGCAGCTGCACGACGGGCACCCGTCCGCCGAACTCGAACGCGCCGATGTCGCAGTTGCCGACGGCCGGAGCCTCGCGCTGGTCGTTCCCGCCGCCGCAGAAGTTCGGGTCGCCGTTGTTGATCGCCGGGCTGGAGGCGAGGATCGCGTGCGTGTCGGTGGCGCCGCCGTTGTTGGCCAGGGCAGCGAGGCGCGCGTCGCCCGTCGAGCCCTCGTCGGCGGTCGCCCACAGGCAGCTGCCGTCGGAGTCGAGGTTGCGGACCGTGAGGACCCGCGGGACGCCGGCGACCGATCCGGCGCAGTCGCCGCCGGTGTTGCCGGACAGCAGGGTGCTCCACATCGCCGTGTTGGCGCCGGAGACGCTCTCCTGGATGAGGCCGCCGCCGGTGTTGCGGGCGATCGTCGCGCGCTGCATCTGGAGGCTGCCGGCGGTGGTGATGCCGCCGCCGCTGTTGCCGCTGATCGTCGAGGTGTAGACGGCGGCGTTGGCGCCGGCCTCGTTGGCGATCGCGCCGCCCGCGGCGGCCGAGTTGCCGGTGAGCGTCGAGCTGAAGACCGCGAGGCTGCCGCTGTTGACGATGGCGCCGCCGCGGCCGGCGGTCGCGTTGTCCCGGAAGATCCCGCCGTAGACGTTCAGCTGGCCGCCGTTCGCCACGGACGCGCCTCCGCCCGTGACGGTCACGCCGGCGAGCACGGCGGAGACGCCCGAGGGGACGTCGAACGCGCGGCCGGCGCCGCGCGCGTCGATCACCGTGGTGCGGGCGCCGGAGCTCGACGAGCCGGTGAAGCTCACGCCGAAGACGATGTCGTTCCCGAGCGTGATCGGCCCGAGGGTCAGGCGGTAGACGCCCGGGCGGATGCTCACCCACTGGCCGGCGGACGAGTCGCCGAGGGCGATCGCCTCACGCAGCGTGCAGTCGTTGCTGCACTCGCCGTCGTTGCCGTCGGCGGTCGTGTCCACCACGAGGTTGCCGAACTGCGGCGCAGCAGCGTTCGGCACCGCGAGCGCGATCAGCACCGCGGCCACCGCCGCGATTCCCAGCCGGATTCCAGCTCGCGCGCGCAAACCTAGGACCGATGGTCTTGGAGCGGGGGCCCTGCGTCAAGGGGGACTGGACGCAAGGACGGGTCAGCCGGCCTTCGCGACGTACTGCTTGCCCTTGCGCACGGTGACCGTCCTGCGCTTCTCGAAGTCCTGCACCTTGACCTTCCCGCGGACCACCTTCGTCAGCGTCGAGACGCAGCGATCCTCCACGAGCCACCTGGTGCCGACGACGGTGGCGGCGCTGTGCTTGCCCTTGACACGGAACCTGCCGCTGCCGTCGCCCCAGAGGCGGCGCTTCTTGACCTTCTTGGCCGCCGCGCCCGCCTTGCCCTTGGCGCCGCAGCTCAGCTGCTGCACCAGCGTCAGCGTCGTGAGGCCCTTCGCCTGCTTGAACTGGAAGATCCCGTCGTAGAAGTCGGCCTTCGACGTCTTGCCGTTCCCGGCCGCGGTGGTGAGCGTGATCCGCCCCTTCAGCGCATCGACGACCGTGCCGTTGGGCAGCTGCTCGCCCTCGACGAGGGTCCGGAAGCGGTCACGGCCGGGGAGCTTGACCTTGATCGTCCCGCTCTTCGGGGTCCCGTTGACGGTCTTGTTGAGCGCCGGCGCCGGGTCGTTCGCGACGATCGTGCACGTCGCCGTCTGGCTCTCGGCGAGGCTGACGCTCCCGTCGGCCGCGCACGAGCCGCCGAACGAGAACGAGTAGCCGCGCAGCGCGTCGACCGTCACCTGGTAGCCGCCGGGCGCCAGCGCGTAGGTCGTGCCGCCCGGGCTTCCGGCCACGTCGGCGCCGGCGCTGCGAACGTGCACGCGGAACTCGGCAGGCTCGGCGGTGCCGCCCTGATCGTTCACGACCGACGTGCTCACGGTGAGCGTGCCGGCCGCCGCGGCGTTCTGGAGCTCGTAGGCGCCGCTGTCGCAGACGGTCCCCCGAGCGACCCCGCGCTGGTCGGTCGCCGGACAGCCGCTCGCGGCGTCGACGGCCGGGCTGGCGAGCGTGAGCGCGTGGGTGTTCGTAGGGCCGCCGTTGTTCGCCAGCGGGCCGAGGAGCGCGTCGACGCCCTGGATGTCGCCCGGGCCGGCGAGGTTGCAGGAGCCGTCCTGGATCACGGTGTCGTGGGAGATGAGCGAGAACGGCTGCGTGCCGTTGTCGCACGCAGGCCCGTCGTTGCCGGAGACCACGACGTTGTCGAGCTGGACGCTCGCGGGGTCGTCGAACGCGAGCCCGCCGCCCGAGTTGTCGACCGTGTTGCCGGCGACCGTGACGTTGGTCAGCGTGAGGTTCGAGTCACCGGACGCGTGGATCCCGCCGCCCTGCCCGCCGTTCGCCGACGGGCCGAGGTCCTCGGCGCGGTTCCCGCTGATCGTCGTATTGGTCACGGAGACCTGCGCCCGGACGCCGGCGTCGAGCCCGCCGCCGGAGCCGTTGATCCCGGCCTGCGCCAGGTTGTCCGAGATCGTCGAGCCGGTGACGTCGAGGACGCCGTCGACGGTGACGTAGATGCCGCCGCCGACCGTCGGGGACTCGTTGCCGGAGACCGTGCTGTCGGTGAGCGTCAGCGTCCCCTCGACCGTGATCCCGCCACCGCCGCCGCTGCTCCCGGGGTTCCCGAGTCCGGAGCCGCCGGTCACCGTCACGCCGCTGATCCGGGCGACGGTCAGGTCGCCGACGAAGAGGACCCGCGACGTGCCCGCCGCGTCGATGATCGTGCTCCGCGCTCCGGCGCCGACGATCGTGTCGTCCTCGACCAGGATCGGATCGCCGAGCGACACGCTGTAGTTGCCGGCGGGAAGGATCACGCGGTCGGGGCTCGCGATGAGGCCGACCGCCTCGCGCAGCGTGCAGTCCGCGACGCACTCGCCGTCGTCACCGTCGGCCGTCGTACCGACCGTCAGATCCGCCGCGCGCGCGACCGCGGGCAGCATGGCGAGGACGGCCAGGGCCGCCACGGCGACCCGGCTGACAGCCCGCGCACGCAAGGCGCTGGATCGTTTCCGTCCCGAGGCTCCGTGTCAACGGCGCTGGACGAACCGACGAGCCGCGCGGTCAGCGCTTCGCGCGGGCGGTGTAGCGCTTGCCCTTGCGGAGGGTGATCGTCTTCTTCTTCACGAAGTCGCGGACCTTGACCTTGCCGCGGACCACCCTCGTGAGGGTCGACCGGCACTTGTCCTGGACCAGCCACTTCGTGCCGACCACGGTCGCCGCGCTGTGCTTGCCCTTGACGCGGAACTTGCCGCGGCCGTCGCCCCACAGGCGGCGCTTCGTCTTCTTCTTGGCCGCCGTGGTCGCCTTGCGCGCCGAGCTCGCCTTGCAGGAGAGCTTCTCGGTGAGCGTGAGCGTGGTGCGCGGCCTCGAGCCCTTGGTCTGGCTGGTGATCTTGAAGATGCCGTCGTAGAAGGTCATCCGCTGTCCACCGGCGGCGAGCAGCGTCACCCGGCCCTTCAGTGTGTCCACGCTCGTGCCCTTGGGAAGCTGCTCGCCCTCTTTGAGCTGCCGCCACTTCTTGCCGGCGAGCTTGACCCGCACCGTTCCCCGCGCCGGGAGCGCGTTGACCTCCTGGCCGGGCGTCGGCGAGGGGTCGTTCGCGGTGACGGTGCAGACCGCGGTCCCGCCCTCGCCGAGCGTGACGCTGCCGTCAGCGGCACACGCGCCGCCGTAGGCGAACGTGTAACCGCGCCGGGCATCGGCCGAGACGACATGAGTGCCGGGCGCGAGCGTGTACGCGGCTCCAGCCGAGCCGGGCGCGGCGTTGCCGTCCACGCGCAGGGTGAAGTCGGATGCGACGTCGTTGAAGCCGTGGTCGTTGACGACCGTCGTGGCGACCGTGAGGACCGGCGCCCGGTACTCGTAGGCGCCGATGTCGCAGGCGCCGCCCTGGGGGCGTGTGATGCCGCGCTGGTCGCTGGCCTGGCACTCGCTGCCCGCGTTGATCGCGGGGCTGGAGGGGGCGAGCGCGCGTGTGTCGGTCGGCCCGCCGTAGTTCCCGAGGGCGCCGAGCTGCGCCCCGATGCCCTGGAGGTTCCCCGGCCCCGTCAGCGTGCAGGTGCCGTCGGTGATCAGGTTGTGGTGGGCAGTGGCGGGGATGTCGGGGACCCCGGTCCCCGCGCAGGCGCCGCCGGAGTTGTCGGCGATGATCGAGTTCTGGAGCGAGGCGTCGCTGACGATGTGGATGCCACCGCCGGACCCTGCGGTGTTCCCGGCGACGGTCGCGTTGCTGAGGATGAGGTTCGTGCCCCCGCCGCCGGCGATCCCGCCGCCCTGCGCGTTGCCGGGCGTCAGCGAGGTCACGGTGTTCCCGCTGATCGTCGAGTTGATGACGGCGAGAATCTGGTTCTCGTTCTCGCCTTCGATGCCGCCGCCCCGCGCGACGCCCGAGTTCGAGACGGTGTTCCCGGAGACCGTTGACCCGACCAGTATGAGGTTGGAGCCGCTGTTTACGAAGATGCCGCCTCCGCCCGCCGAGCCCGAGTTCCCGACGATGTGGCTATTGGCGACCGAGAGCGTGCCCGTGGTGTAGATCCCGCCCCCGCTGCCGGAGCTGGCCTGCCCGGCCCCGCCGCCGTTGGTGATCGACAGACCGGAGATCGCGGCCGCCTCGCTGTTCGGCCCATTCGAAACGCTCATCACGCGTCCGGTCCCGTTGCCGCGGACGATTGTCGTCCGGGCGCCGGCGCCGTTGACCTTGTCGCCCTCGAGCGACAGCTCGCCCGCTGTCTGCAGCTGATAGGTGCCTCCGGGCACGGTCACGGTGTCGTTCGGTCCCGCAAGCGTGATCGCCTCGCGCAGTGTGCACTCCAGTGCGGTGCACCCGCCTGTCCCGTTGTCGGCGGTCGTGTTGACGACGTAGTCGACGGCGAGTGCCGTTGACGGCGCCGCGAGGACGAGCACGACCGCGGCCAGGGCCGCGACGAGGTGACGGCGCACGTGTTCCATGGTCGTGCAAACACCGGGTCTGACCCAAACGGATCGGCGCAATCTCGCGTAGCACGAAACGTGCTACGCTAGGTCCCGTGGCACGCTCACTCCACGTGCGCTTGGACGACACGTCCACCGCGGCGCTCGATGTCATCCGCGCTGACGGCCTCAACGATTCGGAAGCGGTCCGGACCGCGCTACGGGAGGCAGCCGCACGGCGCCGCACGAGCTCGGCGCTCCGGGCCGAGGTGCAGCAGTTGGCTCGAGATGCTGAGGATCGCGCGGAGCTGCGCAGCATCCGCGAGGACCTGGCCGAGCTCGCCCCAGACCCGCTCTAGATGGTTCGCGGCGAGGTCTTCCGGCTCCCCGCGCCGGCCCGGGCCCGGGGACACGAGCAGCGCGGCGCTCGCTACGCGGTGGTCGTCCAGGCGGACGAGCTCCTCGAGCTGAGCACGGTCCTCGTCTCGCCGACGTCGACACGCGCACGAGCCGCGAGCTTCCGACCGCCGATCGAGCTCGAGGGCGCCGAGACGCGGGTTCTCGTGGAGCAGACCTCCGTCGTCGATCCCCAACGGCTTGGGCGTTCCGTCGGTCGGGTCGACGCAGCCGAACTGCGTGCCATCGACGAGGCGCTGCGCTTGGTGCTCGCGCTCTAGTTGTAAGACCCGAGCAGGTTGTTCCGTCGTGGTGGGTGACGCAGGATGAACTGCGGCTGGGTAGGGGCCAGGGAGCCGGCCGTGCCGGCTCCCCCACCCAGCCGGGGGTTGACGTTCAAGCGGCCCGGGCGAACAACTGCTCGGGTCCTACGTCTAGCGCCGCTGCGCGCGTGCGACGTACTTCTTGCCGCGCCGCACGATCACCGTCTTCTTCTTCACGAAGTCGCGCACGGAGACGCGCCCCCGCGTGACCCTCGTGAGGGTCGACGTGCAGCGGTCCTCGACGAGCCACTTGGTGCCGACGACGGTCGCCGCGCTGTGCTTGCCCTTCACGCGGAACCTGCCGCTCCCGTCGCCCCAGAGACGCCGCTTCCTCTTCTTGGCCGCCGCGATCGCGCGACCGGCCTTCGGGCACGAGAGGGCCTCGGTGAGCGTGAGCGTGGTCAGCGGCCTCGCGCCGTTGCCCTGGGCGATCTTGAATATGCCGTCGTAGAACGTCGCCTTCTGGCCGCCGGCCGCGAACAGCGTCACCCGGCCCTTCAGCGTGTCGACCGTCGTGCCCGTCGGCAACTGCTCGCCCTCCGCGAGGCGTCTGAAGCGCTTGCTCCCCGGGAGCTTGATCCGCACGGTCCCACGGGCGGGCAGCGCGTTCACTCGACGCCCGGCCGTCGGTGACGGGTCGTTGGCCACCACGGTGCACGTCGCGGCCGCGCCGTCGGCGAGCGTGACCGAGCCGGTGGGCCCGCACGCGCCGCCGTAGGCGAACGTGTAGCCGCGCCGCGGGTCGGCCGCGACGGAGTACGTCCCAGGCGCCAGCGTGTACGACGTCCCCGCGGAGCCGGGAGCGGCGTTCCCGGCCGCGCGGACGGTGAAGTCCGACGGAGCGTCGTTGAAGCCGTGATCGTTGACCACCGACGTCACGACCGTGAGGACGGCCGCGCGGTACTCGAACGCGCCCGATGTCGCAGGCGGCGTCGCGCGTCGCCCCTCGCTGGTCGGTCGCCGGGCACCCCGCTCCCGAGCCGATCGCCGCGCTGCCGGCGCCGAGCGCGTGCGTGTCGGTCGGGCCGCCGTTGTCGGCCAGGGCGCCGAGTCGCGCGTCGGCGAGCTTGTCCGTCGGCTCGGTGAACCCGCACGACGAGTCGTCGGAGAGGTTGTGGTTGCCGCCGAAGGCGGTCACGCCGCCGCCACACGCGCTGCGGTCGGTGGCGCTATGGATGATCGTGCTGTTCAGCGTGACCGTCGAGCCGCCCGCAGGCTCGCGGAACAGGCCGTCGTCGGTGGACGCGCGGTTGTTGGCCAGCGTCGCGTTCTGCGTCGTCAGCGTGCCCGAGTTGATGTAGATGCCGCCGCCGTCCGCGTTGCCGGGCGCGCCGGGCAGGTCGCTCGCGGTGTTGCCGCTCACGGTCGAGTTCACGAGCGAGACCGTCCCGCCGGCGATGTAGATCCCGCCGCCGTGGCTGCCGTTGATCCCGCCGGTCGTGTTGCCCGAGATCGTGGAGCGCACGAGCGTGACCGTCGCGCCCGTGCCCACGGCGAGCGCTCCACCGACCCCGGAAAGGACCGCGTTCCCGGAGAGCGTCGTGTCGGTGAGCGTGAGCGCCGCGGCGGCGGCGAAGCTCTGGGCGAGGATCGCGCCGCCACCTGAGTTCTGGAGCCCGACGCCGTTCCCGCCCGTAAGCGTCACGCCGGAGATCTCACCGCTCCCGGCGCCGACCTCGAAGTGGCGGTAGTTCACCACGTCGATGATCGTCGTCCGCGCGCCCGCGCCCACGAGCTTGTCCCCCGCGAAGCCGATGGGACCGGCGCCGTCGTTGAGGATGTAATTCCGCGAGGGCAGGAGCACGCGATCGGCCGGCGTTGCGATGCCGATCGCCTCGCGCAGCGTGCAGTCCACGCCGCATTCGCCGTCGTTGCCATCCGCGCCGGTGGTCACGGTGAAGTCGGCAGCGCTCACCGTCGCCGGCAGCACGAGCGCCGCCAGGACGGCGATGAGGAGCGCCCGCCTCATCGCCTACCGGCGCGAGCCACGTACTTCTTCCCGGCTCGGACGATCACGGTCTTCTTCTTGATGAGGTCCCGCACCGACACGCGGCCTCGCGTCGACCCTCGTCAGGGTCGACGTGCAGCGGTCCTCGACCAGCCACTTCGTGCCGACCACCGTCGCCGCGCTGTGCTTGCCCTTCACACGGAACTTGCCGCTGCCGTCGCCCCAGAGGCGCCGCTTCGTCTTCTTCTTCTTCGCCGCCGCGGTCGCTCTCGCCGAGGAGGCCTTGCACGAGAGCTTCTCGAAGAGCGTGAGCGTGGTCAGCGGCTTCGAGCCCTTGCCCTGGGTGATGCGGAAGATGCCGTCGTAGAACGTCGCCTGCTGGCCGCCGGCCGCGATCAGCGTCACCCGGCCCTTGAGCGTGTCGACGGTCGTGCCGGTGGGGAGCTGCTCGCCCTCCTCGAGCTCGCGGAACCGGCTGCTGCCGGGGAGCTTGACCTTCACGGTCCCGCGGGCGGGCAGCGCGTTGACCTCCTTGCCCGACTCCGGAGACGGATCGTTGGCCACCACCGTGCACGTCGCGGCCGCGCCGTCGGCGAGCGTAATTGAGCCGGTGGGCCCGCACGCGCCGCCGTAGGCGAACGTGTAGCCGCGTCGCGGGTCGGCCGCGACGGCGTAGGTCCCCGGCGCCAGCGTGTAGGACGTGCCGGCCGAGCCGGCCGCCGCGTTGCCCGCGGCCCGGACCGTGAAGTCCGCCGGGACGTCCGAGAAGCCGTGGTCGTTGACCACCGTCGTCACGACCGTGAGGGTGGCCGCGCGGTACTCGAACGCGCCGATGTCGCAGGCGGCGTCGCGCGTGACGCCGCGCTGATCGCTCGCGGCGCACCCGCTGCCGGCGTTGACGGCCGGACTCGTGGCCGAGAGCGCCCGCGTGTCGGTCGGGCCGCCGTTGTTCGCGAGGGCGCCGAGCTGGGCGGCGACGCCCTGGACGTTCCCCGGGCCGGTCATCGCGCAGCTGCCGTCGGTGACGAGGTTGTGGTGGGAGGTGGCCAGCGGGACCGTCCCGTTGGCGCACGCGCTGCCGGAGTTGTCGGCGAGGATGGTGTTCGTGAGCAGCGGGTCGGCGCCGGTGAAGTACACGCCGCCGCCGACGCCCGCCGTGTTGTTGGCGATGGTCACGTTGTTGAGCGTGATCGTGTAGCCGTTCGCATACACGCCGCCACCGAGCGCATCCGCGGGCAGGCCGGCGATGGCGCTGTTCCCGCTGATGGTCGAGTTGACCGCGGCGAGGTCCGTCTCGGCGACCATGTGGATGCCGCCACCGGACGCGAACGAGGCCTGCGCGACGTTCCCCGAGACCGTCGAGCCGACGAGGTCGAGCCTGGCGCCGCTGCCGATCGAGATGCCGCCGCCGGAGCCGCCGCTGGCGCTGTTCCCGGCGACGGTGCTGTTGACGAGCGTGAGCGCGCCGCTGATCAAGATGCCGCCGCCGTCACCCGGGTCGTCCACGCCGGCCCCGCCGCCGTTGGTCACGGTGACGCCCGTGATCGTCGACGTGCCGTTCGTGCTGATCACCCGGTTCGTGCCGTCGCCGCGGAGGATCGTCTCGCGCGCCCCCGCGCCTGTGACGACGTCGTCGACCACCAGCAGCTCCCCGAGCGTGAGCTGGAACGTGCCAGCCGGGATGCGGACCGTGTCGCCGGGGCCGGCGGTGAACAGGGCCTCGCGCACGGAGCAGTGGGCGTTGCACACGTTGTCGTCGCTGTCGGCCGTCGTCGTGACGAGGCGCTCGGCGGCGGAAGCGGCGGGCGCCGCGATCAGCAGCAGGATCGCGGTGAGCAGCACTACGCGCACGTCAGCGCCTGGCCTTCGCCACGTACTGCTTGCCCGCCCGCACGGTCACCGTCTTCTTCTTGATGAAGTCCCGCACCGACACCTTCCCCTTCGTCACCTTCGTCAGCGTCGACGTACACCGGTCCTCGACCAGCCACTTCGTGCCGACGACCGTCGCCGCGCTGTGCTTGCCCTTCACCTGGAACCTGCCGCTGCCGTCGCCCCACAGCCGGCGCTTGGTCTTCTTCTTCGCCGCCGCGCTCGCCGACTTGGCCTTGCAGGTGAGCTTCTCGACGAGCGTGAGGATCGTCAACGGCTTGGCGCCCTTGCCCTGACCGATCTTGAAGATGCCGTCGAAGAACTTCGCCGACCCGCCGCCGGCGGTCTTCAGCACGACCGAGCCCTTGAGCGTGTCGACGATCGTCCCCACCGGCAGCAGGCCATCCTCGGCGAGGGTGACGAATCGGTTCGTGCCCGGCAGCTTGACCTTGACGGTGCCGGTGGGCTCCACGCCCACGGTCTCACCGGCCACCGGCGGATCCGCGCCTGACGGAGGCGGCTGCGGCCCGCCTCCACCGGACGGCGGCTGCGGCCCGTCGTCGTCGAACGTCACGGTGCAGGTCTTCAGCGCATCGCCGACGACAACGCTTCCGTCGGCTGCGCAGTCGCCGCCCGTCGTCGCCGTGTAGCCGGTGGCCGGGGCTCCGGCGACCGTGTACTGGAGGGCGTCCACGAGCACGTAGTCGCGGCCGGGCGCGGCAAGGCCCGCCGCCGGACTCTCGGCGTGGTCGACGCCGAGGCGGCGGACGTGCACCTGGAAGTCGCCGGGCACCTGGGTCCCGCCATTGTCGTTGACGACCTGCGTGACGACGTCGAGGTCGCCGGGCGTCGTCGGTCCGACGTGCTCGAACGCGCCGATGTCGCACGCCGGCCCGCGCGGGGTGCCTACCTGGTCGGTGGGCTCGCAGATGCTCCCGGCGTTGAGGGCCGGGCTCGCGGACGAGAACGCGTGCGTGTCCGTGAAGCCGCCGTTGTTGTCCAGCTCGGCGAGCATGGGAGTGGAGACCGGTGCGCCGCAACTCGCGTCGGTGAAGATGTTCCGCGGTCCGGGGACTGCACCCGGCCAGCAGAGGAACCCGGCGGGGCCGTTGCCTGCGACGATCGTGTGCGAGACGGTGATCGACGGGGTCGGAGAACCGGCGGCGATACCTACGCCAAGCCCAGGATTGAAGCCACCGCTGACGGCCTCGTTGTCGGCGATCGTCGAGCTGTAGGCGACGAAAGTGCCGCCCTCGACGTAGACGCCACCGCCTAGCGCGGAGCTCTCACCGCTCTGCACCTGGTTGTCGCTGACCGTGGAGTTGCTGAGGGTCGTGGTGCCGCCCGAGGCGTGCAGACCGCCGCCCTCCGCCTCGAACGTGTCCTCTCCCGCGAAGTTGTTGCGGATCGTCGAGCGCACGACCGTGAGCGTGCCGCCCTGGTTGGCGATCCCGCCGCCGTACCGCGCCTGGTTCGCGGTCACCGTCGACTCGTTCAGCATGAGCGTGGCGCCCGCCGAGACGAGGATTCCGCCGCCGGTGCCGCCCGGGTTCTGGCCCTCGGCGATCGTCAGGCGCTCGATCGTGTTGACGCCCGACGAGACGTTGACGACGAGCGTGGAGTCGTCTCCGGAGATCGTCGTGGTCCTCGGGTTGGTCCCCAGCATGTTGTCGCCGTTGAGGACGAGCGTGCCCGGCCGTCAGCAGGTACGTCCCCGCGGGGACGTTCACGTTGTCGGCCGGCCCGGCATCGTCGACCGCGTCTCGCAGCGTGCACGTCGCGTCGCAGGTGCCGTCACCGTCGTCGGTGAGCAGGGTCACGTTGAAATCGGCCGCGCTCGCGGGGGAGGCGAGCGCGACCGAGAGCAGCGCGGTGAGGACGAGCGTCCGTGCGGTCATGGGCGTGCTTTGGCTATGTACCGCTTACCGGCCCTCACGGTTACGGTCTTCTTCTTCACGAAGTCCCGGACGGAGACCCGGCCCTTGGTCACCTTCGTGAGCGTCGAGGTGCAGCGATCCTCCACGAGCCACCTCGTGCCGACGACCGTCGCGGCGCTGTGCTTGCCCTTCACGCGGAAGTTGCCGCTGCCGTCGCCCCACAGGCGCCGCTTCGTCTTCTTCTTCGCCGCCGCGAGCGCGCCGCTCTTGGCCTTCGGGCACGAGAGCTTCTCGACGAGCGTCAGGGTCGTGAGCGGCTTCGCGCCCTTGCCCTGGGAGATCTTGAAGATGCCGTCGAAGAAGACCGCCGACTGGCCGCCCGCCGCGACGATCGTCACCCGGCCCTTCGTGGCATCGACGATCGTGCCGACCGGCAGCTGCTCGCCCTCGGAGAGCGTCACGAACCGGTTGGTGCCCGGGAGCTTGACCTTCACCGTGCCCGTCGGCTCGACGTTGACGTTCTTGCCGGCGACCGGCGGCGGCAGCTCCTCGTCCTCGGGCGGAGGGGGCTGGCCGCCCCCGGACGGCGGCTGGCTGACGAACAGCTCGTACGCGCCGATGTCGCACGCCGCGCCCTGCGGCCGCGCCACTCGGCGCTGGTCGTCCTGCGCGCAGAGCACGCCCTTGTCGATCGCGGGGCTGTCCGCGAGGAGCGCGTGCGTGAACGTGAGCCCGCCGTTGCCGGCCAGCGTGCCGACCCGGGCGTCGGCCACGACGAAGTTGACGGTCGGGTCCTGATTGATCACGTTGCACGAGGGCAGCGCGAGCTCGTCGATCATCCCCGCGACCGAGTCGACCGGGTCGGTCGCCGTCCCGCCGCAGTTCGAATCACCGTTGCGCGCCAGCAGCGTGCTGCGAGCGAACGTCACGGCGTCCGTGTCGCCGGTGAAGTCCTGGAATAGCCCGGCGCCCTTGGGGCCCGGCGGCGCGACCGACCTCGCCGGAGCGCTGTTCTCGACGATCGACACGTTGATCAGCGACGCCGCGCGCCGCGTGTGGAGCCCGCCGCCGACGCCGTCGGTCAGGTTGTTGCTCAGCGTGACATTGACGAGCGACGCGGGCACGGCGGTGGGCCCGAGACGTGCGTCGATCGCGACGCCGCCGCCGATGCCCGTGTCGCCGTCGATGGTCTCGGCACGGTTGAACGCGATCAGCGAGTTCGTCACGCGGAGCTCGCCGGTGGCGTAGATGCCGCCCCCACCCACGGCGCGGTTCTCGGCGACCTCGCTGTCGCTGAGCAAGAGGATGCCGCCGGAATCGATGAGGATGCCGCCGCCGTTGTCGTTCGGCTCGAAGCCGCCCGTGATCCGCAGGCGGGAGAGCTCGACCTCGGCGGTCGGCGAGACGAGCATCACGCGGTGCTGCATCTCCACGTCGGTCCGGATCGTCGGCATGCCGGGCCCGGTCCCCTCGACCCGCACGTCGTGCAGGAACGTGAGCTCGCCCTGCGTCCCGAGGATGTAGGTCCCGTCCGGGACCCGGACGACGGTGATGGCGGGATCCGCGACGGCGTCACGCAACGTGCAGCCGTTCGGCTCGGGCGTGCACACGTTGTCGGCCGGCAGGTCGTTCGTCGTGTTGACCACGCCGACCTGCGAGCTCGCGACCGCAGGCAGGCCGCACAGCAGCGCCACGGCGGCCGCCACGCCGACGAGCCCGGCCCGAAGTCCCTTTCGCAGGCGCAGGTCCCGATGTTCCCGGAGCGGGAGCCGCGGTGTCAACGCTTCTTCTTCGCCCGCGCCGTGTAGCGCTTGCCGGCCTTCACGACGACCGTCTTCTTCTTGACGAAGTCGCGGACGGAGACCTTCCCCCGCACGACCCGCGTGAGCGTCGTCGTGCACGTGTCTTCCACCAGCCACTTGGTGCCCACCACGGTCGCCGCGCTGTGCTTGCCCTTGACCTGGAAGCGGCCCTTGCCGTCGCCCCACAGGCGGCGCTTCTTCTTGCCCTTCGCGGCGACGGTCGCCTTCTTCGCCGGACAGGAGAGCTTCTCGACGAGCGTCAGGACCGTCAGCGGCTTCGCGCCGCGACCCTGGGCGATCTTGAAGATCCCGTCGGAGAACCTCGCCGACCCGCCACCCGCCGTCTTCAGCACGACCGAGCCCTTGAGCGTGTCGACGATCGTCCCGACCGGGAGCAGGCCGTCCTCCGTGAGCGTGACGAACCGGTTGGTGCCGGGCAGCTTGACCTTCACCGTGCCCGCCGGCTCCGCGTCGACGCTCTCGCCCGCCACCGGGGTGTCGTCGGGCGGAGGCGGCGGCGGAGGTGGTGGCGGCGGAGGCTGTGACGCGAGCTCGAAGGCCCCGATGTCGCACGCACCCAAACGTGCGACGCCGCGCTGGTCGGTCGCCGAGCAGGACGTGCCCGCGTCGACGGCCGGGCTGCCCGGCGTGAGCGCGTGCGTGTCCGTCGGTCCGCCGTTGTCGGCCAGGAAGCCGAGCTGCGCAGAGACGACCGGCGTGCCGCACGACGCGTCGGTGAACAGGCTCGCCGTGCCGCCGAACACGCGCGAGCAGCTGCCGGGGAGGATCGTGTGCGAGAACGAGACCGTGGCGTTCACCGGCGAGCCGGCGCCGACAGCCATGGAGCTGGCGGCCAGGTTGCCCGCGATCGTCGAGCCGGTCACGTTCATCGTGCCGGTCTGGACGTACGCGCCGCCGCCACCCAGCCCCGAACCGCCGTCGTTGTCCACGTCGTTGCCGGAGATCGTCGAGTCCACGATCGTGGTCACCGCGGCCGTGCCCGAGGTCCAGACGCCGCCACCGCTCGCGGCCGTGCCCGTCGAGAACGCCGTGTTGCCGCTGATCGTGGAGCGCTCGATCCGCAGCGTCCCGCCGAGGTTCGCCACGCCGCCGCCGTTCGTCGCCATGTTGTCGTGCACGGTCGAGTCGGAGAGGGTGAGCTCGGCCTCGTCCACGAGGATGCCCCCGCCCCACAGCGTGTGCCACTCGCCGCCGGTGAGCGTCACGCCGGAGACCGTGTTGACGCCGGCGTTCGCCTCGAGCGGACGGATGCTGGCGCCCAGCGCCTCGATCGTCGACAGCCGGGCGCCCGCGCCCACGATGTGGTCGCCGTCCATCTGCGCGCCGACGATGAGGGGGAGGGTGCCGACCGGCAGGAGCACCCGGTCGGCCGGCCCGGCGACGAAGAGCGCGTCGCGCAAACCGCAGTCGCCGTCCGAGCACGAGAAGTCCTGCTCGTCCGGGCCGAGCGTGACGTGGAAGTCGGTGGCGCGGGCCTCACCCGCCAACGCGAGCATCAGCAGTCCGGCCAGGAACACGATCCGTCGTCTCATCGCTGCTTCTTCGCCCTCGCGAGGTAGCGCCTTCCGGCCTTCACGAGCACCGTCTTCTTCTTCACGAAGTCGCGCACGGACACGCGCCCGCGGACGACCCTCGTCAACGTCGTCGTGCACGTGTCCTCGACCAGCCACTTGGTGCCGACCACGGTCGCCGCGCTGTGCTTGCCCTTCACGCGGAACTTGCCCCGGCCGTCGCCCCACAGGCGGCGTTTCTTCTTGGCCTTGGCCGCCGCGGTGGCGCGACCCCCGCAGCGCAGGCGCTCCACGAGCGTCAGCGTGGTCAGCGGCCGCGCGCCGCGTCCCTGCGTGACGCGGAAGATGCCGTCGTAGAACGTCGCCGCCGAACCGCCTGTGGCGGTCAGCGTCACGCGGCCCTTCAATGTGTCGACGACGGAGCCGACGGGCAGCAGCTCGTCCTCGCGCAGCCTGACGAACCGGTTCGTGCCCGGCCGCTTGACCTTCACCGTGCCCGACGGCTCCACCAGAACGGTCTCGCCCGCGGCCGGACCCTCCTCGGGCGGAGGCGGAGGAGGCGGCGGCGTGAAGCCGGTGTCGAAGGCGCCGATGTCGCACGCCCCGGCCGGCCGTGCCGCGAGCCGCTGGTCGGTCGCCGGGCAGAACGCCGCCGGCACCCCGTCGATCGCCGGGCTGCCGGCGAGCAGCGCGTGCGTGTCCGTCGGCCCGCCGTTGTCCGCGAGGCCGCCGAGCCTCGCGTCGAGCCCCTGGAGGTCGAAGAGGCACGTCGTGTCGCTGGACAGGTTGTGCCGCTTGGTGACCGTCGCCATCGCGTCGCCGCACTGTGGACCGGCGTTGCCGGCGACGACCGAAGCGGAGATCGAGCCGCTCCCGACGATGGCGTGGACCCCCGCTCCCTCCTCGGCCGCGTTGCCCGTGATCGTCGCGTGCTCGATGCGCGACGCGTCGGCGTAGTAGATGCCTCCGCCGCGGGTGTCGGAGCCGCCGACCCCCACGGCCGCGTTGCCGCTCAGCGTCGAGTTCAGCACGGTCGTCCCCTGCCCGATCGACCAGATCGCGCCACCGAGCGCCGGATTGTTGCCCTCGGCGCGATTGCCGGAGGCCAGCGAGCCGGTGAAGCTGAACGTGCCCTCGTTGGCGACCGCGCCGCCGGCGGCGAAGGCGAGGTTGTCCACCAGCGCGGTCTGGGTCAGCGAGAGCACGCCCGGGTCGTCGACGTAGAACGCGCCGCCCATCGCCGGCGGCTGGCTGCCGCCGGCGCTCGCGTCGCCACCGGTCACCGTGAGGCCGCTGATGGCGACGGTGCCCGTCACGAAGCCGATCCGGCTCGTGCGGCCGGCGTCGATCGCGGTGAGCCGGGCTCCGCGCCCCGCGATGCTGATGCCGGTGTCGAGGGCCAGCTCGCCCTGCGTGAGCTGGTACGTGCCGCTGCCGAGGTTGACGACGTCGCCGGTGACGGCCTGGTCGACGCGCTCGCGCAGCGTGCAGTGCGTCACCGTGCAGCCCTGACCGTCCGGGTCGTCGGTGAAGACGTTGACCTCCTGGGCCACGGCGCTCGACTCGAGCGCGCCGGCGAAGCCGGCGGACAGCAGGGCGAGCACGAGCCAGCGCCTCAACGCTTCTTCTTGGCCCGCGCGATGTACTTCTTGCCGGCCTTCACCAGCACCGTCTTCTTCTTGACGAAGTCGCGGACCGAGACGCGCCCGCGGTCCACGCGGGTCAGCGTCGTCGTGCAGGTGTCCTCGACCAGCCACTTCGTGCCGACCACGGTCGCGGCGCTGTGCTTGCCCTTGGTCTGGAAGTTCCCGCTCCCGTCGCCCCAGAGGCGCCGCTTCTTCTTCTTCTTGGCCGAGGCGGTCGCCTTCTTGCCCGTCTTGGGGCACGTGAGCTTCTCGACGAGGGTGAGGACGGTGAGCCCGGCCTTGGTCTGGCCGAGCTTGAAGACGCCGCCGTAGAAGTCGGCGGTCGCGGTGCCGCCCTTGCCGTCGGAGGCGACGAGCGTCACGCGCCCCTTGAGGACGTCGATCACCGTGCCGACCGGGATCTGCTCGCCCTCCGCGAGCTGCACGTACCGGCTCGCGCCGGGGAGCTTGTACTGCACCTGGCCGCTCGCGGGCAGCGCGTTCACGTTCTTGCCGACGACGGGCGGCGGCAGCTGCTCCGTGCCCTGTGGCGGGGCATCGTCGTTCGCCGTGATCGTGCAGGTCGCGTTCTGGCCCGGCGAGAGCGTCATCGAGCAGCCGTCGGAGGCGTAGCCGGCCAGCGGATCGGCGGCCACCGCGTACGCCACGCCGGCGTCGAGCGAGTACGCGGTGCCGCCGGCGTTGCCGGGCTGCGGGCTGCCGGCCACGTCGGCCCCGCCGGTGCGCACGTGCACGCTGAACGACGCCGGCCCCGCGCTGCCGCCGTGGTCGTTGACCACGTTCGTCACGACGGTGAGCGTCGGCGCGACGTCGTTCGCCGTCACGGTGCAGTTGCGCGTCTGGCTCAGGCCGACGGCGACCGAGCCGTCGCCGCCGCAGTCGCCGCCGTAGGCGAACGCGTAACCGGGGACGCCGCCGGCCGCGACGCCGTACGTGTTGTTGCCGGAGACCGCGAACGCGCCGCCACCGGGCTGCGAAGCGATCTCCACGCCCGCGAGGCGGAGCGAGACGGCGAAGTCGGCCGGCGCGGCCGTGCCGCCGTCGTCGTTGACGACCGTCGTCGCGACGTTGACCGTGGACGCCCCGTCGTCGAGCGTGACCGTGCACGTCTTCGCGTCGGCGAGCGCGAGGGGGACGCTCCCGTTGGCCGCGCAGTCGCCCGTGTAGGACGCGGCGTAGCCGTCGATCGCATCCGAGGCGACGACATGGGCACCGACCGCGAGCGTGTGGACGGTGCCCGTCGTGCTTCCGGGGGCGCTCGCCACCACCGTGCCGTTGCGGCGCACGCGCACCGTCGCCTGCGCGGCGGTGAGCGTCCCTCCGTCGTTGTTGACCACGTTCGTGATCACCCGCAGGGTCGGCGCGATGTCGTTGGCGGTGACCGTGCAGGTCGCGTTCTGCCCGACCGTCAACGCGCCCGTGCACGTCCCCGTGGTGGAGAACGTGTAGCCCGCGGCCGCGGCCGGGGTGACCGTGTACGTCGGGCCGGCCGAGAGCGTGTAGCTCGCGTTGCCCGTCTTCGGGCTGCCCGAGACGTCGGTGCCGCCCGTCCGGACGTGGACGCTGAACGAGCTCGCCGCCCGCGTCCCGCCGTCCCCGTTGTCGACCGCCGTCACGATGTTGAGCGTCGGCGCGACGTCGTTGGCCGTGACCGTGCACGACGGGGTGACCCCGACCTGCATCGTCACGTTCCCGTTCGCCGCGCACGCTCCGGTGACCGTGAACGTGTAGCCGCCCGGGTTGTCGGCCGCGACGGTGTACGTCGTCCCGCCCGTGAGCGTGTAGGCCGTGCCGGTCGTGCTGCCGTTCTGCGGGCTGGTTGGGACGTCGGTCGCGCCCTGGCGGACGTGCACGCTGAACCCGCTCGCCTGGCGGGTGCCGCCGTTGTCGTTGATCACGCTGGTGAGGACGGTGAGCGTCGGCGCCACGTCGTTGAGCGCCACCGTGCAGCTCGCCGTCTGTGCCAGCGCGAGCGTGATCGAGCCGTTGGCCGCGCAGGCGCCGCCGTAGGTGATCGTGTAGCCGGAGACGGCGTCGGCGGCCACGACGTGCGCGCCGGCGATCACGTTGTACGCCGCGCCCGGCGCGCCCGTCCCGTCCTGCGGGCTTCCCGGGACGTCGGTGCCGCCGCGCCGGACGTGGACGTCGACGCCCGCCGGCAGCAGGGTCCCGCCGTTGTCGTTGACCACGCTCGTGACGACCCGCAGCGTCGGCGCGACGTCGTTGGCGGTGATCGTGCAGTCGCGGTTCTGGGCGAGCGCGAGCGTGATGCTCCCGTTGGCGGCGCAGTCGCCCGACACCGTGAACGCGTAGCCGGCGACGGCGTCGAGCGCGACGGTGTAGCTCCCCGCGGGGACCGTGTAGAGCGTGCCGTTCACCGCGCCGGTCTGCGGGCTGCCGTTGACGTCGTTGGCCCCGGAGCGCACGTGGGCCGAGAAGTTCCCGGGCGCGAGCGTGCCGCCGCTGTCGTTGACCACCGCGGTGCGGAGCCGGATCGTCGGCGCGGTGTCGGTCGCCATGATCGTGCACGTCGCGTTCTGGCCGACGGTGAGCGCGATCGTCCCGTTCGCCGCGCACGTGCCGGTGACCGTGAGCGCGTAGCCGGTGACCGCGTCCGCCGAGACCGTGTAGGTCGGACCGGCCGACACCGTGTAGGTCGTGCCGGTCGCACTGCCCGCCTGCGGGCTGCCCGCGACGTCGACCCCGCCGGTCCGTACCCGGGCGGTGAAGCTCGCTGGCGTGAGCGTGCCGCCCTCGTCGTTGACGACGTTGGTGATCACGCGCAGCGTCGGTGCGACGTCGTTCGCCGTGACGGTGCAGAGCGCGCTCTGGCCGATGCTGAGCACGCTCGAGCACGAGCCGGAGGTCGTGAAGGTGTAGCCCGTCACCGCGTCGGCCGCGACGGCGTACGTCGGACCTGCGTCGAGCGTGTACGTCGTCCCCGTGGTGGAGCCCGCCTGCGGGCTCCCGCTCACGTCGACCCCGCCGGTCCGCACGTGCAGGTTGAAGCCGGACGCCGTCCGCGTGCCGCCGTTGTCGTTGATGACGTTCGTGACGACCCGCAGCGTCGGCGCGATGTCATTCGCCGTGATCGTGCACGTCCGCGTCTGGCCGCCCGCGAGGGCGGCGTTGCAGTCGGCGGAGTACGAGAGCGCGTATCCGGCCTGCCCGTCGGCCTCGACCGCATACGTGGCGGCGTCGAGCGTGTAGGTCGTGCCCGCGGCGCTGCCGGCCGCCGGGCTGCCGGTGACCTCGGCGGCGGCGCGGCGCACGTGGACGTTGAACGAGGCCGGCGCGAGCGTCCCGCCGTCGTCGTTGGTCACCGCGGTCACGACCCGCAGCGTGCCCGCGTATTCGTAGGCGCCCGAGTCGCACGGCGCGATGCGCGCCACGGTGCGCTGGTCGGTGGCGGCGCAGCTGCTCGCGCGCCCGATCGCCGGGCTTCCCGCCAGCAGCGCGTGCGTGTCGGTCGGGCCGCCGTTGTTCGCGAGCGTCCCGAGCCGGGGGTCGACGTTGTTGAGGTTGCTGGGGTCCTTGAGCTGGCACGTCGCGTCGCTCGCCACGTTGGCCGTCACAGTGGTCAGCGCGCCCATCTCGCCCCCGCACGCGCCGCCCGACGTGCCGTGGGCGACGACCGAGTTCTGCATCAGGGTCGACGCTCCGGTCGCGGGCGGGACGAAGTACAGCCCGCCGCCGTCCACCGCCGAGTTGCTCGCGATGGTCGTGGCGATGATCGCCAGCGTCCCCGACGAGAAGATGCCGCCGCCCTCCGACGCGCCGTTCTGCGCGCTGTTGCCGCTGACGGTCGCGTTGCCCAGGAACAGCCCGCCCGTGGTCGCGCTCGCGAGCCCGCCGCCGCGCGCGAGCCGGCCCGCGGTGGCGACGTTCCCCGCGACGGTCACCCCGATCAGCTGCGCGACGCCCGCGGCGAAGATGCCGCCGCCGTTCGTGGCCGTGTTGTTGCGGACCTCGCTGTTCTGCATCGCGAGGGTGGCGCCCTGCTGGACGAAGATCCCGCCGCCGATGCCGGGCGAGACGGTCGAGGCGCCGTTGCCGTTGCGGATCGTGACGCCGGAGACGCTGGACGTCCCGTCGGCAAGCCGCAGGACGCGGGTCTCGTTGGCGCCGATGAACGTCGTCCGCGCACCCTGCCCGACGATCTCGTCGGCCACCAGGAAGAGCTCGCCCATCGTGAGGACGTAGTTGCCGCTCGGAACGACCACGCGATCAGCGGAGCCCGCGAGCACGACCGCCTCGCGCAGCGTGCAGTCGTCGGCGCACTCCTTGTCGTCGCCGTCAGCGGTCGTCGTGACGCGGAAGTCCGCGGCCACGGCGACGCCGGGGGCGATCAGCATCGCAGCAGCGATCGCTCCCAGAATCCCGACCCGGACTCCGTTCCAAGTACGCAAGTCCTACGATCCTCGCCGAGCGTCTGCGCGCCTGTCAACCGCCGGATGGCTAGCGCTTGGCACGCGCAACGTACTTCCTCCCGGCCTTGACGGTGACCGTCTTGCGCTTGACGAAGTCGCGGACCGAGACCTTCCCCCGGACCACGCGCGTGAGCGTCGTCGTGCACGTGTCCTCGACCAGCCAGCGCGTGCCGACCACGGTCGCGGCGCTGTGCTTGCCCTTCACGCGGAACTTGCCGCTGCCGTCGCCCCACAGCCGCCGCTTCTTCTTCTTGGCCGCCGCCACCGCGCGGCCCGCGCGGGGGCACGAGAGTGCCTCGACCAGCGTGAGCGTCGTCAGCGGCTTGGCGCCCTTGCCCTGGGCGATCTTGAAGATCCCGTCGTAGAAGACCGCCGTCTGGCCGCCGGCGGCGGTGAGCGTCACGCGACCCTTGAGCGCGTCGACGATCGTGCCGACCGGCAGCAGCTCGCCGTCGCTGAGCGTGACGAAGCGATTCGTGCCCGGCACCTTGACCTTCACCGTGCCCGACGGCTCCGCGACCACGCTCTCGCCCGCCACCGGGGTGTCCTCCGCGGGCGGTGGCGGTGGCGGTGGCGGTGGTGGAGGAGGCGGCGGCGGCTGGGACGCGGAGGCGACCTCGAAGGCGCCGATGTCGCACGTGCCCGTGCGCGCCACGCCGCGCTGGTCGGTCGCCGGGCAGGGCGCGCCGCCGGCGTCGATCGCCGGGCTGCCGGCCAGCAGCGCGTAGGTCTCCGTGAGCCCACCGTTGTTCGTCAGGAAGCCGAGCCCGGCGGACGCGGCCTCGGTCGTCGCGCACGTGCCGTCGGCCGGCACGGAGAGGCTGTTCGTCCAGCTGACCGCCGCGGCGAGCCGGCACGAGCCCTCGGGCAGGTTGTTCGCGATCAGCGTGTTGTGCGCGTTCGTGACCGCGCCGAACGCGGTCTCGAGCGCGCTGCCCTCGGGCGCGGGCGGGAGCGACGCGTTCTGGGCGAGCGTGACGTTGCGCAGCATGAGGGAGCCGACGTTGTAGATCCCGCCGCCGCCGTCGTCGGCGTCGTTCCCGGCGACGGTCGTGTTCGTGAGCGTCGCGGTGCCGTGGTTGGCGATCCCGGCGCCCTTCGAGGCGGCGAGATCCTCGGCGCTGTTGTCGCGGACGACGCTCCGCTCGATGGTCAGGTTGCCGAGGCTGTAGATGCCGCCGCCGGTGCCCGCGAAGTTGTTGTGGATCTGGCTGTCGCGGACGATCAGCCCGCTGCTCCCGCTGACGTACGCGGCGCCGCCCTGGCCGTCCTCGTTGTAGCCGTTCCAGATCCCCACCCGGTCGAGGACGGTGTTGCCGTCGGCGATCTCGAAGACGCGGTTGCCGCCCTCGCCGGAGATCGACGTCCGCATCCAGTCGAGGCCCCGGATCGTCACCCAGTCGTCGATGACCACCTGGCCGAGCGTGACCGCGTAGTCGCCCTGCGGCAGCGTCACGACCGCGTTGTCGGCCGCGTAGTCGAGCGCCTCGCGCAGGCTGCAGCTCGCGTCGCAGACGCCGTCCTGGTCCGCGGTGAGCGTCGGCGACAGCGCGGACGCGGACTCGTACGCGCCGACGTCGCAGGCGCCCTGCGTTCGGGCGAGGCCGCGCTGGTCGGTCGCCTCGCAGCCGGTGCCGGCGTCGATCGGCAGGCTGCCCGGGACCAGCCGCATGACGTCGGTCGGCCCGCCGTGATCGCCGATGCCGTCCATCGCCGCGGAGGCGATCACGCGGCTGCTCCCGCACGAGGAGTCGTCGGTCATGCTGGTCACGCCCGACGGCACCGGCCCCGAGGTGGCGCAGTTGGCGGCGGGACCGTTCTCGGCGATCAGCGTGTTGACGAGCGACGTCCCGGTGGCCGGCGACTCCTGGGAGAGGGCGGACCCGGACTGCGCGTCGTTGGCGACGAGCGACACGTTGCGGAGCGTGAGGCTGCCCTGCGTGTAGATCCCGCCGCCGATGTCGGCCGTGTTGGCCGCGACCGTCGAGTTCACGAGCACCGCGGTGGCGCCGGGCGCCACGCCGACGCCGCCGCCGTCGTCGGCGGCGTTGCCGGTGATGGAGGAGCGCTCGACGGTCAGCGAGCCCGCGCTGAAGATCCCTCCGCCGATTCCCCCCGAGCTCCCGGTCACGTGGCTGTCCCGCAGCGTCAGCGACTGGCCCGCCGCCACGAAGGCGCCGCCGCCGTCCTGCAGCCCGGCGTCGCCGCCCGTGATCGTGACGCCCTCGATCGTGACGATGCCATTCGTGACGCGGAAGATCTGAGCCACCGTCGTGGTCGTGATCGTGGTCTCGCGCGCCCCGGCGCCACGCACCGTGCGCGTGCCGGCGACGTCGAGCGGCCCGAGCGTCAGGTGCAACCCCCCGGCCGGGACGATGATCGTGTCGTTGGCCGGCGACGTGGCGAGCGCCTCGCGCAGCGTGCAGTCGGTGACGCACTCGCCGTCGTTCTCGTCGGCCATGGTGGTCACGAGCGTGTCCGCGGCCGCGGATCCCGGCAGGGCGAGCACGAGCAGCGCCACGAGCAGGACGAGCCGCCTCATCGCTTCTTCGCCTTCGCGACGTACTTCCTGCCCGCCTTGACGACGACCGTCTTCTTCTTGACGAAGTCGCGCACCGACACGCGCCCGCGCGCCACGCGCGTGAGCGTCGTCGTGCAGGTGTCCTGCACGAGCCACTTCGTGCCGACCACGGTCGCCGCGCTGTGCTTGCCCTTCGTCCGGAAGCGGCCCTTCCCGTCGCCCCACAGCCGGCGCTTCTTCTTGGCCTTGGCCGCCGCCGACGCCTTGCCGCCGCCACCGCAGCTGAGCTTCTCGACGAGCGTGAGCGTCGTCAGCGGCTTCGCGCCGCGACCCTGGCCGATGCGGAACACGCCGTCGTAGAACGCAGCCGTCTGGCCGCCCGCGGCGGTCAGCGTCACGCGGCCCTTCAGCGTGTCCACCACCGTCCCGACCGGCAGGAGCCCGTCCTCGCGCAGCGTGACGAACCGGTTCGCTCCCGGGCGCTTCACCTTCACGGTCCCCGACGGCTCGACGTCGACGCTCTTGCCCGCGACCGGCGGATCCTCCTGGCCCGGCGGCGGCGGTGGGGGAGGCGGCGGCGGGGGCGGTGGCGGGGGGTCGTCGGCCGGCGTGTACTCGACGGCGCCGATGTCGCACGCGGCGCCGAACGGCCGCGTGGTCCCGCGCTGGTCCGCCGGCGTGAACTGGCAGGTGCCGGCGCCGCCCGCGTCGATCGCGGGGCTCCCGGGCAGCAGCAGGTGGTTGCGCGTGCCGAGCGCGTTCTGCGTCAGCCCCGCGAGCCCCGGGCTCGCGGTCTGCGTGCCGGGGCAGCTCGCGCCGGTCGCGAGGCCGTCGTTCGCCGTCAGGTCCTGCGGGCGCGTGGTCGCGCAGGCGCCGGCGAGCAGGGTGCTCTGCATGAAGATCGAGCCGACCCCGGTGTGCGGAGCGCCGGGCTCCCCACGACGGTCGTGTTCCGGAGGATGACGTTCTCGGCGTCGCTCGAGACGCCGGCGCCGCCGTTCGCGCTGACCGTGGTGTTCTCGACGTTCGCCGAGCCGCTCGTCATGAACAGACCGGCGCCGCTGTTGCCCGTCACGCTGCTCTGCCGCAGGTTGAGGCTGCTCGGGCGGTCCGCGGTGATGCCGCTTCCGGCGTTGCCCTCGACGGCGCTGCGCTCGAGCGTGACGATGGAGTTGACGTCGACGTGGAGGCCCGCGGTGCCGCCTGTCAGGCGCACGCCGGTGAGCGTGACCCCCGTCACGCCGTTGGGGACCGCGATCACGCGTGCGCCGCTCGCGGCGACGATCGTGGTGCTCCCCGCGCCCGCGCCCGTGAGCGTGAGGCCGTTCGTGATCGCCAGCTCGCCCTGGGTGAGCTGGTACGTGCCGGCCGGGACCGTGATGGTCGTGAGCGTGGCGACCGCCTCGCGGAGCGTGCAGTTGGAGACGTTGCACACGCCCTCGCCGTCGTCGAGGGTCGTGTTGACCTGCGCGCTCGCCGCCGCGGGGAGCGCCGCGAGCAGCAGCAGAGCGAGCAGGAGCGCGCGCCTCATCGCTGCCTCTTCGCCTTCGCCGTGTAGCTCTTGCCGGCCTTGACGGTGACCGTCTTGCGCTTGACGAAGTCGCGGACCGAGACCTTCCCCGGACCACGCGCGTGAGCGTCGTCGTGCACGTGTCCTCGACCAGCCAGCGGGTGCCGACCACGGTCGCCGCGGAGTGCTTGCCCTTCGTCTGGAAGCGCCCGGACCCGTCACCCCAGAGCCGGCGCTTCTTCTGCTTCTTCGCCGCCGCGCTCGCCTTGCCGCCCTTCGCCGGGCACGACAGCGCCTCGACCAGCGTGAGCGTCGTGAGCGGCTTCGCGCCCTTGCCCTGGCCGATCTTGAAGATCCCGTCGTAGAACGTGGCCGTCTGGCCGCCGGCGGCGGTGAGCGTCACGCGACCCTTCGTCGTGTCGACGATCGTGCCGACCGGCAGCGAGTCGCCCCCGGCGAGCGTCACGAAGCGGTTCGTCCCGGGCAGCTTGACCTTGACCGTGCCCGACGGCTCGGCCACCACGGACTCCCCCGCGACCGGCTCGTCGCCAGCCGGCGGCGGTGGAGGCGGCTGGTTCCGGCCCCCGCCCGACGGCGGCTCCTGCTGCTGGGGCGCGATGTCGTCGTAGGTCACGACGCAGTACGCCTGCAGGCTGTCGTAGATGGAGACCGTCCCGTCGGGCGCGCACGAGCCCTCGTACGAGACCGTGTAGGCGTCGTTCGGCGTCCCCGCGACGACGTAGTTGCCCTGCGCGAGGTCGTGGTTCACGCCCGTGTCGCCGTTGCCGACCGCCGGGCTGCCGTCGACGTCGACGCCGTTGAGGCGGACGTGGACCGGCAGCTCGTTCGTGCCGAGCGTGCGGCCGTCGTCGTTGGTCACGAGCGTGCGGACGTTGAGCACGCCGAGGCCTGGGCCGAACTCGACCGCGCCGATGTCGCAGGCGTTGCCGACGCGCGGCAGGCCGCGCTGGTCGACGACCTCGCACGGCCCGCCGATCGGGACGCCGCCGTCGACCGCGGGACTGTCGTGCCGCGGCACGTGCGTCGGCGTGGCGCCGCCGTGGTTGCCGAGCTCGCCGAGCCCGAGGTCGACCGTCACGGCGCCGAAGCACGACGCGCTGTCGGTGAGGCTGAACACGACGACCGTCGTCGGCCCGGGCTCGACGATCGCGCACCCGCCGCCGAGGATCGTGTGGTCGAGGTTGACCTGGCCAGTGGCACTCGTGACGGTGAGCGCCGGCCCGGTGTTGTTCACCACGGTCGCGTGGGCGAGGGTCAGCGTGCCGCCGTCGCTGGAGATCCCACGCGTGTTGCCGCTCACCGTGCTGTTGGTGAGGTCCGCCTCGCCGCCAAGAGCGACGGCGAGCGCGTCGCCCGTGTTGCCGACGAGCGTGCTGGACAGCGCGTCGAGCGAGCCGGACCCCTCGACGTAGATGCCGGCGCCGCCCAACGCCTGGTTGTTCTGCACGACGCTCGTGAGCAGCCTGAGGTGGGCGCCGCCGCGCACGAGGATGCCGCCGCCCCGCTCCTCCCCCGAGCCCTGGGCGATCGTGACGCCCTCGATGGTCGACTCGCCGTCGACGAGATCGAGCACGCCAGAGCCGTCACCGAGGATGAAGGTCGAGCTCGGGCCGGCGCCGGTCAGCGTGAACCCGTCGGTCGCGATCAGCGGGTCCCCGTTCAGCCGGTAGATGCCCGACGGCAGCGAGATCGGCTCGCCGTCGGCGAAGGTCAGCGCCTCGCGCAGCGTGCAGTGCGCGTCGCACGCGCCGTCGTCGCCGTCGGCCTCGGTGGTGACGTGGACGCCGGCCTCCGCCTCGGTGGCCCCCACGTCGCAGGGGAGCGCGCGCTCGGTGCGGCGCTGGTCCATCACCTCGCAGTGCGCCGGGTCGCCGGCGTCGATGGCCGGGTTCCCCGGCAGCAGATCGTGGTCGAGCGTCCCGCGGGCGTTGCGGGTGAGCGGCCCGATCTGCACACCGATCCGCGGTGTCCCCGGGCACGACTCGTCCTCGACGACGCCGGCCGTCCAGGTCAGCCCGCCGGATGAGAGGGCGCACGCGACGTCCGCGTGAGCCGCGACGAGGGTGTTGAGGCCGGTCAGGCTGCCGACGAAGCCTCCGTCGCCGTCCGAGGCCCGGGCGTACGCGATCGCCGCTCCGGCATTCTGACCGGGGAGCGCGTTCTCGGCGAACGTCGCGTGCCGCAGCACCACATCGCCGCCGTCGTTCGCCAGGCCGCCTCCGGTCGTGGCCGCGGTGTTCAGGCTGAGCGTGGAGTTCACGACCAGGGCGAAGCCGTACGCGTCCACGTACAGGCCACCGCCGAGGGACGCTGCGCTGTTTCCCGCGAGGGAGCTGCGCACGACCTCGACGACGCCTTGGGCGGCGACGCCTCCGCCGAGGGACGCCTGGTTGTCCGTGACGACGCTCTCGACCAGCGACAGCCTCGCCCCGGCGTCGACGTACGCGCCGCCGCCCATGGGAGGCTGCAGGGCGCGGGCGTCGCCACCGGCGAGCCCGATGCCGGTCACGGTCACGTCGCCGTCCGCGACCCGCACCACCCGGGCGTCGCCGTTGCCGTCGATGACCGTGTGCTGCGCGCCCGGGCCGGTGAGGTACAGGCTGCGCTCGATCACCAGCTCGCCTTCGGTCAGCGTGTAGGCGCCCGTGCCGAGCGTGATCGTCGCCTCGGGCGCGGCGTACCTGACCGCCGCCCGCAGGCTGCAGTCCGTGACCGTGCACATGTGGTCGTCGTCCGAGGTCGTCGACGGGGCGATCGCGAGCAGCGCCTCGTACGCGCCGACCTCGCACGCCGGGCCGCGCGGCGCCGGGAGCCCGCGCTGGTCGGTGGCCTCGCAGTTCGTGGTGGCCGCGCTGTAGGCCGGGCTGTTGGGACGCAGCGCGTGGGTCCGGGTGGTGCCGCCGTTCCAGTCGAGCGGCGCGATCAGCGCGTCGGGCACGACCTGCCCGACGGGGATCCCGCAGCTCGAGTCGTCGGCGATGTTCTCGACGTCGACCTCGAACGAGCCGTCGCAGTTGACGCCGTTGTTCGCGAGCAGGACCGCGGTCGCGCTCGTCGTCGCGCCGGAGTCCTCTTCGAGGCCCTCGTCGTCGTTGCCGGCGATCGTCACGTTGCGCAGCGTCAGGTTCGCCGTCGTGTGGATCCCGCCGGCGCCCTCACTGCTGCCGTTGTCGCTCACCGTCGAGCTGATCACCGTCGCCGTGCCGCCGTCGAGATAGAGCCCGCCGCCGGCCGTCGAGACGTCGTTCCCCTCGATCGTGCTCCGGCGGATCGTGAGCATGCCCTCGCTGTAGATCCCGCCGCCGTGCGACGCGTCGTTGTCGGAGACCGTGCTGTCCTCGAGCGTGAGCGACGCGGCGTCCTCGACGAAGATGCCGCCGCCGTCGAAGCTCGCGTCACCGTCGGTGATCGTGACCCCGGCGAGCTTCGGCGCCCCGCTCAGGACCGTCACGACGCGGTCGTTCGCGTTGCCGGCGCCGGAGATCGACGTCGCGCGCGCTCCCTGGGCGCCCCGGATCTCCTTGGCGTCGGTCAGCTCGAGGGCGCCGAGATCGAGATCGTAGATTCCCGGCTGCAGCGTGATGACGGCGGTTCCGGACAGGTACTTGACGGCCTCCCGGAGCGTGCATTGGGCGCCGCAGACGCCGTCGTCGCCGTCCACGAACGTCGTCACCTGCGCGCTCGCCGCGCTCGGCAGCACGAGGACCACGAGCGCCGCGAGCGCTGTCAGAGCGGGTGTCAGTCGCCTCAACGCCGCGCCCGCGCCACGTACTTCTTGCCGGCGCGGACGGTGACCGTCTTGCGCTTCTCGAAGTCGCGCACCGAGACGCGGCCCTTCTTGACCTTCGTCAGCGTGGAGTCGCAGCCGTCCTCGACCAGCCAGATCGTGCCGACCACCGTCGCAGCGCTGTGCTTGCCCTTGGTCTGGAACTTGCCGGCGCCGTCGCCCCACAGGCGCCGCTTCGTCTTGCGCTTGGCCGCCGCGGAGGCGCGGCCGCCGCCGCAGCTCAGCTTCTCGACGAGCGTCAGCGTCGTCAGCGGCTTGGCGCCCTTCTTCTGGCCGAGCTTGAAGACGCCGTCATAGAACGTCGCGGTCTGCTCGCCGGCCGCGATCAGCGTCACGCGGCCCTTCAGCGTGTCGATGGTCGTCCCGACCGGGATCTGCTGGCCGGGGCCGAGGCGGATGAACCTCTTGCTCCCCGGCTTTCTGATCTTCACGGTCCCGCCGGCCTCGAGCGCGTTCACGGTCGAGCCCGCCACCGGCGGCGGGAGCTCGGGCGGAGGCTGCCGGAAGCCGCGGATCACGATCACGCTGCCGGTGCCGCCGAAGGTGGAGAACAGGTAGTCGCCCGTGACGGGGTCGACCAGCGCGCCCTCGGCGCCGTCCAGCCCCGTCAGGAACGTGCGGCGGGTGGAGACGATCGGGTCGCCGTTGCCGTCGACGGCGTACGCGGCGATCTGATCGGCCGCGTACTCCGACACGAGCATGCTCGGGCGGCCGAACTGCCTGGAGCCGGAGGGGACGTAGACGAAGCCCTCCGGGCCGCCGGGCAGCGTCGACCCCGGGATCGGCGTCACGTTCGCGAGGTCGTAGAGCCCGGTGCCATCCGGGACGACGGCGGCGTCGTACCACTGGCCGCCGCCGTAGCTGGCCATCTTGAGGCTGCCGGCGCCCGGCTGGCCGCTGGGCACGAACTGCAGCGAGGCGAGCGACGACGTGACCCCGAGCGCCGTGAGATCGATGATCTTGTCCGTCGTCGCGCTCCCCGGACGCGTCTGCCCGAGCTGGTTGTTCGGCCAGCGGGCGAGGAACAGCACGCCGCCGGGTCCGTAGGTCACGCCGCCGTCGTTGTTGGCGGCATCGGCGAACCGCGTCGCCGTGCCGGAGAACCCGGAGATGTGGCCGCTCCCGTCGCGCACGAGCCCGACCTCGTAGAGCGCGCCGCCGGCCCCGTTGGCCTCGCCGCCGATCAGCAGCCGGTCGGTCGTCCCCGCCTTGAGCGTGAGGCCGCCGAGCCTCGCGGGCACGCCCGGGGGCACCCCGATGTCGGTGTAGGAGTACCCGCTGCTGAAGGGTGCTTCGATCGTCTGGGCCACGGCGGAGCCGGCCGGGATCCCGACCAGCGCCAGCACGAGCACGATCCCGACCCGGATTCCTGTCCGACGGCGCACGACCAGGCGATCCTCTCCCAGGCCGCCGGTCCGGTCAACCGACGGACGGCTAGGTACCGAACCGATTCAGTCGGCGAACGCGCGCAGCGCGGAGCGGCCGCCCGTGGCCATGGGCTCGCCGTGGGCGAGCAGCAGCGCGTCGAACTCGACCTCCTCGGCGAGCGCGCGGAAGCGCGCCAGCAGCCCGGCCTTGATCGCGTCCGGGTCGTCGCCCAGGAGCGAGTCGGACACGAAGCCGAGCTCGCCGTGGCCGCCGCGGATCAGCGCGTCGGCGAACGCGAGCGCGTCGCCCAGCTCCACGGCGGTCTCCTCCGGGCACAGGACGCCGACCTCGTGCGCGATCACGCCGGGCGCCAGCTCGTCGCCCCAGCGGAAGCCCTCCACCTCGCCGTCGGCGAACTCGTGGAGCCCCGCCTCGTGACACAGCACGGGGCAGCCGAACGCCTCGCGGAACAGGTCGCTCTGCCGCAGGTGGTGGCGGTTGGTGAGCACGACGCGTGCGGGGCGGCCGGCGCGGGCGACCGCCTCGACCCCCTGGGGCGGCTCCATCGGGTCGATCACGGTGCCCGAGGGCACGTGGAAGTACGAGTGCACGTCCGTGCCGATCGTGTCGCGGAAGGCGGTCCAGTGCAGGAGGCCGGGTCGGATCTCGTCCATGTCCAGGGGATACCCGCGCTCCGGTCGTAGGATCACGGCCCGTGTTCCTTCCCTACGGCGCCGTGGCCTACCGCGGCGAGACGCGGCTGGCGGTGCGGGTCGGCGACGACGCCGCCGCCCTGCTCGGCGCGCGCGAGGAGCAGGCCGCCGGACTGCCGCCGGGCACGCTGTCCGGCCCGACCCTGAACCCGCTGCTGGAGCTCGGCCGCGAGGCCTGGAGCGCGCTGCACGCCGCGCTCGAGCCGGGCGAGCTCGTCCCGCTGGCGGAGACCGAGCCGCGGCTGCCGTTCGCGGTCGGCGACTACGTCGACTTCTACTCGTCGCTCGAGCACGCCTCCAACCTCGGTCGCATGTTCCGGCCCGACGCCGAGCCGCTGCTCCCGAACTGGCGCGAGCTGCCGGTCGGCTACCACGGCCGGGCGGGCTCGGTGGTCGTCTCCGGCACCCCGGTGCCGCGGCCGTCCGGCCAGCTGCCCTCCGAGGGACGCCCCCGGTTCGGCCCGTCGCAGCGGCTCGACATCGAGCTCGAGATCGGCTTCGTCACCGGCCCCGGCGGCCCGGCGATCCCGACGGCCGGCGCGGCCGACCACGTCTTCGGCTTCGTCCTGGTCAACGACTGGAGCGCGCGCGACATCCAGCGCTGGGAGTACGTGCCGCTCGGCCCGTTCCTCGGCAAGTCCTTCGCCACGTCGGTGTCGCCGTGGGTGGTGCCGCTGGAGGCCGTCACGCGGGTCCCCGCGCCGCCGCAGGAGCCGCAGCCGCTCGAGTACCTGCGCACCGAGGGCGACTGGGCGCTCGACATCGAGCTCGAGGTCGAGCTCAACGGCACGGTGATCTCGCGGACCAACGCGCGCGGCCTCTACTGGACCTTCCCGCAGCAGCTCGCCCACGCCACGGTGAACGGCGCGCGCGCCCGCGCGGGCGACCTCTACGCGTCCGGGACCATCTCGGGCGCCGATCCCGGCACCATGGGCAGCCTGATCGAGCTCACCTGGGGCGGGCGCGACCCGCTCCGGCTCGACGACGGCTCCACGCGCACGTTCCTCGAGGACGGGGACACGGTCGTGCTCCGCGGCACGAGCGGATCGGTCTCGTTCGGCGAGGTCTCCGGGACGATCACCCCCTGAGTGGGGGGCCGCTGACTGTGACGGGGGTCACAGCAGCGCATCGCTGAAGCACCGCCGTGTTGAGATAGGCGACACGCCCCGGCGCGAGTGGTTCCCCTCTTGCCGCGCCGGACCGTGCCGTGCCCCCGTTGTCCGACCCAGACCAGGGAGGTCTGAGTGCGTCTCGACATCGTCATGCCAGCGCACAACGAAGAGGACCGGATCGACCGCACCCTGCGCGCGTATCGCAGCGCCTGCCCGGATCAGGGCGTGCGGTTCCTCGTCGCGCTCGATTCCTGCACCGACCGCACGCCGGACATCGTCCGGGCCCACGAGCGCGAGGACGAGCGGGTGCGGTCGTTCCGCTACCCGAAGCTCGGGAAGGGCGGGGTGATCGCCGAGACCTTCTCGCGCTCGGACGCCGAGCTCGTGGGGTTCGTCGACGCGGACGGCGCGACGCCGCCGCGCGAGCTCCTGCGGCTGGCCGACGCCGCCCGCCACACCGACGGCGCGATCGCCTCGCGCCGCCACCCCGCGTCGCTCCTGCCGGCGCGGCGCCCGCTCTCCCGCGAGATCACGAGCGCCGGGTTCGCGGGCAGCGTCCGCGTGCTGATGGGCCTCCCCTACCGCGACACGCAGTGCGGGGCCAAGGTCCTGCGCCGCCACGTGGTGCGCGACGTGCTCCCGCGGCTCGCCGCCCGCGACCTGCTGTTCGACGTCGATCTCCTGTCGGCGGCCCGCGACGGCGGCTGGCGGGTGGTCGAGGTCCCGACCGTCTGGATCGACCAGGAGGGCTCGCGCGTCAGCGCGATCTCCGACTCGCGGCGCATGGGCTCGTCGCTGCTGCGGCTGTGGCTGCGCCGGCGCATGCGCCGCGGCGCGCCGCACGGAGGGAGGCGCCATGCCCGCTCCTGACGTCGCCCTCATCAGCCCGTTCCCCGGCCGCGGCGAGCGTCACGGCGGCTGGACCGGCGTGGCCTCCTACAGCGCCAACCTGGCCTCCGCATTGCGCGACGCCGGCGCGGACGTGACCGTGATCGCGTCCGAGGAGCCCGGCCAGCCCGCCGTCACGCATGACGCCGGGCTCGAGGTCCGCCGCGTCTGGCGGCGCGGCGCGGGCGCGCTGCCCGCGGCGGCGGCCGCCGCCCGCGCCACGGGCGCGGGCGCGGTGCACCTCCAGCACGAGCTGTTCCTCTACGGCGGCCCGGCCGCCGTGCCGGGCGTACTGCCGGCCCTGGCCGCGCTGCGCGGCCGCCGCGCCGTCGTGACCATGCACCACGTCGTCGACCCCGCCGGCGTCGACGCGGAGTTCGTGGCGACGCACCGCGTCCGCGCGCCGGCCCCGGTCGCGCGGGCGGGCGTGGCCACCGTGCAGCGCACGATCCGCGCGCTCGCCGACGCCGTCGTCGTGCACGAGCCGTCGTTCGCGTCGGTCGTGCCCGGCGCCGAGGTCGTGCCGCACGGGATCGAGGTCGTGGACGACGCCCCGGCGGGCGAGGCCCGCGCCGCGCTCGGCGTCGCCGGCGACCGCCTGTGCGTGCTCTGCTTCGGCTTCCTGGCGCCGTACAAGGGGCTCGAGGCCGCGATCGGCGCCGCCCGTCTCGCGGGCGACGCGGTCGAGCTCGTGATCGCCGGCGGCGAGCACCCCCGCCTCGGCGCGTCGTACGGCGAGCGCCTGCGCGCGTCGGCGCCCGGCAACGTGCGGTTCACCGGCTTCGTTTCCGACGAGGACGTGCCGCGCTGGTTCGCCGCCGCCGACGTCGCGCTGCTCTCCTACCCGCGGCCGTTCGCGTCGAGCGGGCCGCTCGCGCTCGCCCTCGCCCACGGCACGCCCGTCCTCGTCTCCCAGGCGCTGGCGCGCACGATCGGCGCCCCAGGCGGGATCGCGGTGGGGTCAGACCCCAGCGATATATCGGAACGGCTGCTGCAGCTCGCCGGCGACGCCGGGGAGCGCGAGCGCCTGCGCCGCGCCGCCGGCGGGCTCGCGACCGGCCGCACGTGGCCGGAGATCGCCCGCCGTCATCTCGAGCTCTACCGGAGGCCCGCATGACCGTGTTCCTCGCCGGAGCCTTCGGGCAGGGCAACCCGGGCGACGAGGCGCTGCTCAGCGCCTTCGCCCGCGCGCTGGGGCACCTCGACCCCGTCGCGTCGAGCTGCGACCCGCGCGGCACCGAGGCGGCGCACGGCATCGCCGCCGTGGACCGCGACGATCCGCGGGCGGTCGCGCGCGAGATGCGCCGCGCCGAGGCCGTGGTCGTGGCCGGCGGCACGATCTTCAAGACCCTGCACCCGGCGAGCGGGCGCCCGCCGCTGTCGCTCCTGCGCCGCACCACGGCGCTCGCCTACACCACGCGCGCGCTGCGCAAGCCGCTGGCGCTGGTCGGCGTCGGAGCGGCGCCCCTGCACGGCCGCGCGGCCACCAGGCTCGCGCGGGCGATCGTCCGCGCCTCCACGCTGCTGGTCCTGCGCGACGAGGAGTCCGCGGGCCACCTCGCCGAGGCCGGCGCGCCGACGCCGATGCGCGTGGGCGCCGACGCGGCGTGGACGCTGGTCGGCGCACCCAAGGCGGAGCCCACGGCGACCGCGGTCGTGATGCGCGGTCCCGCCGGCGGCCTCGCGCCGGTCGCGCTCGACGCCGGCGACGACCGTCCGGTCGTCGTCGCGCTGAGCCACCTCGCCGGCGGCCCCGAGCTCGCCGAGCGGCTCGCCGCCGGGCTCGCCCCCGTCGTCGGGGAAGGCATCCCGGTGCGACTGGACCCGTGGCAGCCCGACGGGGACGCCGAGCTGGCGGCCGCCGTCGCGTCGCGCGTCGACGTCGAGGTCGCCCCGCCTCCCGCCGACCTGTCCTCGGCGGGCCGCGGCATGAAGGGCGCGCGCCTCGTGCTCGCCCAGCGCTTCCACGCGCTCGTGGCCGCCGCGGGGGCCGGCGCCCCGGCGCTCGCCGTCGCCCACGAGCCGAAGCTGGAGGGCCTCGCCCGCCGGCTCGAGCAGCCGGCCGTGGCGACCGACGCGCCGCCCGCGGCGCTGACCGCGGCGGTGCTCGACGCCGTCGACGGCCCGCCCGCCTCCGCCGCCGCGGTCGAGCGCGAGCGCGCAGCCGCCGAGGAGGCGTTCCGCCTGCTGCGCGTGGTGCTCGCGCGCGGGCGTTCTGAAGAGGCCGTCGCGGTCGACGGCCTGGCCCTGCGACCCGAGGAGTGGCTCGGATGACCACGACGACCCGACCACCTCGCCCGCGGCGCCCCGCGCCGCCGCCCCGTCCTGCGCGCACGCCGCACCGCGAGCGTGCGAGCCCGCCCCGCCGCGAGGCCGCGGTGCGCGTCGGCCGGCTCGCGGGCGAGCAGCTCTCGGTCGCCGGCGGGCAGCTCGGCGCCGGCGTGGGCAACCTCGTCTTCGCGCTGATCGCGGCGCGGGTGCTCGCGCCCGGCGCGTTCGCCGAGCTCGCCGCGTTCCTCGCGCTCTACCTGCTGATCCACCTCCCGGCCGGGAGCCTCAGCGCCGGCAGCGCCCTCTCGCCCGGCCTGGCGGCCCGCGCCCGGCGCCGCGCGCTGGTCGCCGGCGCCGCCGTCGGCGGAGCGCTCGCCGTCCTGGCCGTGCCGCTCGCCGCGGTGCTGGACCTCTCGCCGCTGCTGATCCTCGCCGCCGCGGCCGCCGCGCCGACCGCCGGGCTGCTCGCGCTCGACCGCGGGCGCCTCTACGGCCTCGGGCGCCGCCGCCGCGTGGTGGCGAGCCTGCTCGCCGAGCCCGCCGTGCGGCTCACGCTCGGCGTCGCGCTGGCCGTGGCCGCCGGCCCGGTCGGCGGCGCCTTCGCCGTGGTCGTCGCCGGCTGGGCGGCGCTCGCCGTCGCGCACGGCGGCGGCCATGCGCCCCGCGGTGGGACGGCGGGCGTCCGTCCCACCGGGGCGATCGTTGCGTTCCTGCTGCTCGCGGTCGTGCAGAACCAGGACGTCCTGCTCGCCAACGCGCTGCTCGGCGCCGGCGAGGCCGGCCGCTTCGCGGTGCTCTCGACCCTCGGCGGCGTGGCGGCGTTCGCGACCACCACGGTGCCGCTCATGCTGCTCCCGCGCGCGGGGCGCGACGCCCTGCGCGCCGCGCTCATCGTCGCGGCGGGCCTCGGCCTCGCGGCCGTCGCCGTCGTCGCGGTCTCGCCCGACCGGCTCGTCTCGCTCGTCTTCGGCGAGCGGTACGCGAGCGTCGGCTCGGTCGCGGTGCCGTACGTGCTGGCGATGGCGCTGCTCGGCGTCGCCCGCGTGCTGATCGCCGACGCGTGCGCCCACGGCCGTGCGCGGCGGGCCGTCGCGGTGCTCGCGCCGGTGGCGCTGCTGCACGTCGCTCTCCTGCTCCTGCTCGGCGACGACGCGTCGGGCATCGCCGTGGCGACGCTGATCTCGACCGCGACGCTCACCGCCGGCGCGGCCGCCGTCCCGCACGTCGACGCGCTCGCACGGCGCGACGTGCTGTTCGTGGCCGGGCTCGCGCTGGGCGCCCTCGTCCTGCGGCTGCTCGCGACGCGCGGCATCTGGCTCGACGAGGCGACATCGATCCAGCAGGCGCAGATGCCGCTGGGCCGGATGCTCGACATCATGCGCTCGACCGACGTCCACCCGCCGCTGCACCACGTCGTGCTGTGGGTGACGGTCCGCGCGCTCGGCACCGCCGAGCTGGCCGTGCGCCTGCCGTCGCTGCTCGCCGCGACCGCGCTGGTGCCGCTGCTCTACGTGGTCGCCAACCAGCTCTGGGACCGCCGGGCGGGATACGCCGCGGCGACCCTGGGGACGGTCGCCCCCTTCGCCGTCTGGTACGCGCAGGAGGCCCGCATGTACGCGCTGTTCATGGTCTTCGCGCTGCTCGCCGTGTGGCTGCAGGTGCGGATCCTGCGCGAGGGGGGGCAGCTCCGCGACTGGGCCGGCTACGTGCTGGCCGCCGCCGCGCTGATCTACACGCAGTACTTCGGCGTGCTCTTCGTCGGCGTGCAGGCGGTCGCGTTCGCGATCGCCGTCAGCCGCGGCGCGCTGCCCCTGCGGAGCACGCTCGCGTGGACCGCGGCGCTCATCGCGCTGGTCCTGCCGCTGGCGCCGTTCGCCCTCGACCAGTTCGCCGCCAACGAGTCCGCCGGCCGCGGCTTCCAGCAGCCGGCGCAGGCCGGCGGCGCGGTCGAGCCCGGCGCCGCGCCCGGCGCGTACGCCGCGCTGACGAACGCGGCATGGGCCGTGCTCGGCTACCACTCGAACGCGACGATGACCGCGTTGGCCGCGCTGTGGCCGCTCGGGCTGCTGCTCGCGCTCGCGCTGCTCGGCCGCGGCCGCTCGTGGCCGACGCTGCTGGTGGTCGCGTGCGCCGCCGTCCCGGCGCTGGCGCTGTTCGCGCTCGGCCAGGCGAAGCCGTTCGTGTTCGAGGTGCGCTACTTCGTCGGCGCCGTGCCGCTGGCGCTGCTGCTGCTCGCGCGCGGGCTGACCAGCTGGGCGCGCACGCCGGCCGTCATCGCGACCGCGTGCGCGACCGCGACCGCGCTCCTCGCGCTGGGTCTCGCCGACCAGCAGTTCAACGGCTCCAACCCGCGCGTCTACGACTTCAAGACCGCCGTCCACGCGATCGAGGACCGCGCCGAGCCCGGCGACGTCGTCGTCTACTCGCCGAAGTACGTCGACACCGTCGTCGGCTACTACGGCGACGGCCGGCTGAAGACCCAGCCGCTCGAGGACGGCCTGCCGGAGCGCCGCCGCGGCCGGCGCGTGTTCCTGCTCGCCAGCTTCCTCGACAAGCCGCAGTACCGGAAGGCCACCGAGGACGCCGTACGCCGGCTCTCGCGCCGCTACGACCTGGTGCGCCGCGATTCCGTCCCGCAGATCCGGACCTGGGAGTTCCGCCATGAACGCGACTGACACCCGAACGCGACCGCCCGTGTGGGACGCCGCCGCGCCGGGCGCGGGCCGCCGCCGCGCGCTGCGGTTCCTGCTGCTCGCGATGCTGCCGCTGGCGATCTTCTACTTCGCCTGGCTGATCGACGGCGAGCGCGTCGGCAACCCCGTGCTCTACGCGCTGCTGATCGGCGCCGAGCTGTTCAACGCCGCGCAGGCGCTCGGCTTCTGGTGGACGTGCAGCCGCGACGGGCGGCGCCGCCGGCCCGCCTGGACCGGTCCGCCGCCGGCCGTCGACGTCTTCATCCCGGTCTACGACGAGCCCGTCGCGGTGGTCGAGCCGACCGTCCGCGCCGCGGTCGAGATGACCGGCGCCGAGGTGACGGTCCACCTGCTCGACGACGGCGCGTCCGGCGAGATGCAGGCCATGGCGGGCCGTCATGGCGCCGACTACATCCGCCGCGCCGGGAGCGAGGGCGCCAAGGCCGGCAACATCAACCACGCGCTCGAGCTCACCGACGCGCCGTTCGTGGCCGTGCTCGACTGCGACCACGTCCCCGAGCGGCACTTCCTCGACGCGATGCTCGGCTCGTTCGAGGACGAGCGCGTGGCCTTCGCGCAGGCGCCGCAGTACTACGCGAACTGGGACCGCGGAGAGGTGCCGGGCGCCGCGTGGGGCCAGCAGGCGCTGTTCTTCGGCCCGATCGCGCGCGGCAAGGACGGCCACGACGCGATGTTCTGCTGCGGCACGAACGTCGTGTTCCGGCGCGCCGCGCTCGAGCAGGTCGGCGGCTTCCCGTCCGACTCGGTGACCGAGGACTTCGAGCTCTCGATCCGCCTGCACGAGCGGGGCTGGCGCTCGCGCTACGTGCCGGAGGTGCTCGCCCACGGGCTCGGGCCGGAGGACATGGCCTCGTACGTGAGCCAGCAGCAGCGCTGGTCGCGCGGTTGCCTGTCCGCGCTGCCCGCCGTGGCGCGCTCGTCGCTGCCCGTGCGCCTGAAGGTGCAGTACGCGCTGTCGGCGTCGTACTTCCTCTCGGGCTGGACGGTGCTGGTCTACATGAGCTTCCCGGTCGTGCGGCTGCTGACCGGCGCCCAGCCGCTGGCGGCCACGTCCGCGGACCAGTTCCTCGCCCACTTCGCGCCCTACTTCGGCCTCTCGCTGCTGGCCGTCACGGCGCTGGGCGGAGGCGCGTACACGTTCAAGGCGTTCGCGCTGCAGGCGGCGAGCTTCTGGATCCACGTGCAGTCGACGGTGCTCGCGCTGCTCGGCCGGCGCGGCGGGTTCGTGGTCACGCCGAAGGAGGGCGCCGTGGGACGCCAGCCGCGCGCCGTCGCCCCCGCGCTCGTGGCCGTCGCGGGCCTGATGGCGGTCGCCGCGTACGGCCTCCTGCGCGACCGCGATCCGGCGACGCTGAACAACGTCGCGTTCGCGGGCCTGCACATCGCCGTCCTGCTCGCCGGCGTCTGGCCGGCCCTGCGTCGCGAGCCGCTCGCGGCCGTCCCGAGGGCGGTGCCCGTCCCGGCATGAGGTGGCTCGTGATCATCCTGCTCGTCGCGCTCGCCGGCTGCGGCGGCGGCGAGGAGGGCTTCCTCGACCGCTACGTCGACGACGGCCGCGTGGTCCGCGAGGACCAGGGCGGCGACACGGTGAGCGAGGGCCAGGCCTACGCGATGCTGCTCGCCGTCGCGGGAGAGGACCGCGAGCGCTTCGACGAGGTGTGGAGGTGGACCCGGGCGAACCTGCGCCGCGACGACGGCCTGCTCTCGTGGCGCTGGGACGACGGCCGCGTCGCCGACCCCGAGCCGGCGGCGGACGCCGACCTCGACGCCGCGCGCGCCCTGATGCTCGCCGCCGAGCGCTTCGGCGAGCCGCGCTACGCCGACGAGGGCCGCGCGCTCGGCCGGGCGATCGCCGAGCACCAGACCTCCGACGGGATCCTCGTCGCGGGCGCCTGGGCGCGCGGGCGCGGCGTCGTGAACCCGAGCTACTGGTCGCCGCGCGCCTACGACGCGCTCGGGATGGAGGAGCTGGCCGCCTCGTCGCGGCGCCTCGCCGGCCGCCTCACCGAGTCCGGCCTCCCGCCCGACTGGGCGAAGCTCGAGCCCTGGGGCATCGTCCCCGCCGGCCCGCCGTCGGGCGGCGGCGAGCCCGGCTACGGGTACGACGCGGTGCGGGTGCCGATCCGGCTCGCCGAGTCGTGCGCGCCGGAGGACCGCGCGCTCGCGGCGAGGATGTGGCCGGCGCTCCAGCACGAGCCGGCCGCCGCGCGGCGGGCGCTCGACGGGGCGCCGCTGACCCGCGACGAGAGCCCGGCCGCGCTGGCCGGCGCCGCCGCGGCCGCGCATGCGGCCGGCGACCGCGAGGCCTCGGCGAAGCTGCTCGACCGGGCGGCCGCGCTCGACCAGGAACGTCCGAGCTACTACGGCGCGGCCGTGGTCGAGCTCACGCGCGCGATGCTCGACGGCCGCCTAGGCGGCTGTTAGCCCGGCCCAGGCGGGCGGCACCGAGCCCAGCTCGATCTCCGTGCAGCCCTGCCAGGCGGCGAGGCGCTCGAGCTCGCGGCGGACGGCCTTCGCGATCGCCTTGCCGCGCGGCGCGTCGTCCTCGCGGTGGACGGCCGGCGCGATCAGCCGCGCCGCCTTGCGGTCGATCCTGAGGTCGGCTCGGCCGATCAGCCGGTCGCCGTGGAGGATCGGCAGCACGAAGTAGCCCCACTGGCGCTTGGGCTTCGGCGTGTAGATCTCGAGCCGGTGGGTGAAGCCGAAGAGCTCCTCGGCGCGGCCCCGGTCGCACAGCAGGTTGTCGAACGGCGAGAGCAGCGCGGTGCGGCCGCGCCAGTCGCCGGGGAGCTCGGTCTCGGCGCGCATCCACCACTCGCCGGAGCGCCCTTCGACCTCGACCCGCTCCACGATCCCGTCGCTCCGCAGCGCCTCGAGCTCAGTCTCCAGGCCGGGATAGCGCCCGCGCGTGAAGTGCGCGCGGATGTGCGGCACGCGCGCGATCCCGAGCGCGCCGAGCGCCAGCAGCGCCGCCCGGCGCGTCAGCTCGGCGTCGCCTGGGATGCCGTCGGGAGCGTCCGGCGGCAGGCAGCGCTCCATCAGGTCCCACATCCGCTGGCCTCCGGCGCGCGACGCGATACCCGTCTGCCCGGCGACCCACATGAAGTCGAGCATGCGGGAGACGTTGCGGTCGTTCGTCCACCCCGTCGACTCCCACGGCTCGACGCTGCGGTCCTCGATCTCGCGCGCGCGGAGCGGCCCGTCCGCCCGCAGGCGGTCGAGGATGTGCGCGCGGAGGGCGGCGTTGCGCTCCCACCACCGGACCGCCCGCGGGTGGGCCGGATGCCGGCGCATCTCCCAGCGGTGCAGCGGGAGGTCCTCGGCCAGCACGTAGGACGCCTCGTGCGCCCAGTACTCGAACAGCACGCGCTCGCCGTAGGCCAGCTCGTCGAACTGCGCGGTGTCGAACCGGCCCAGGCGGCTGAACAGCACGAGCAGGTGCGAGCGGGCGACCACGCTCGTCGGATCGAGCTGCAGGCAGCGCAGCGCGTGGCAGACCGAGAGCATCTCCTCGCGGGTCGGGCGGCGGCGCGGCATCGGCCCCGCGAGGCGCTGCGCGCTGATCGCGAGCCGGCGGGCGGTGGTGACCGGGACGCGCAGCATGGGCGGGAGACCATAATCCGAGGTCATGACGGGCCCCTCGCTGCGGGACGTCGGGGAAGACCCCGACCCGCGCTTCACGTTCGCCAACGAGCGCACCTTCCTGGCCTGGAACCGCACGGCGCTCGCCCTCATCGGCGGCGGCCTGGCGGCCGGCCAGCTGCTGGAGTTCGACTCCGAGCTGGTCAAGCTCCTCGTCGCGCTCCCGCCGGTCGTGCTCGGCGGCGTGCTCGCGGTGACCAGCTACCGCCGCTGGGAGGCGAACGAGCGCGCGATGCGCCTGCGCGAGCCTCTCCCGGTGATCGGGCCGCCGCGCTTCGTCCCGCCGGCGATCGCCGCCCTCGCGGTGCTGGTCGCCGTGCTCGTGCTGACCGGTGCGATCGCCGCCTGACACCCAGTGGCTCGAGCGCACGCGGCTGGCCCGCGAGCGCTCGATGCTGGCGATCGTGGTCATCGCCGCGCTGCTCGCGGCGCACGGCCGCGACGCGTTCGGCGTGGTCGCGGGGCTGCTGGTGGCGGCCGTGGGGTTGTCGGCCCGCGACGCGCGGCGGATGGCGTTCGCGGGGTTGCTCGCTTCGCTGTGCGCCGTGGTGGAGCTCGTCCTCTAGCCAACGTCAACCCCGGCTGGTGGCGAGGCTGGGGTGCATTTCTGCAGCTTTCCTTCGTCGCGGGCGGGGAGGCTGCAGTTGCGCACCTATACGGTGCGAAAGTGCAGTCGCGCCCCTCGCGGCGCGCCGATGTTGCAGAAATGCACCCCCTCCCGTCCCTCCCTCGATGCGGGGGTTGCGAAGTACCCTCGACACCGATGCCGCCGCCGGTCGTGGTCGTGGGCTCCATCAACGCCGACCTGGTCGTGACGGTCGCGTCGCTGCCGCGCGCCGGGGCGACGGTGACCGGCGGGACGTTCGCCCGCTGGGGCGGCGGCAAGGGCGCGAACCAGGCCGTGGCCGCCGCGCGGCTCGGCGCGGCGGTGTCGCTGCTCGGCGCGGTCGGCGACGACGACCTCGGTGCGGAGGCGCTCGCGCAGCTCGAGGCGGAGGGCGTCGACGTGTCGCTCGTCGCCCGGCTCGGCGGCGTGGCCACGGGCGTGGCGGCCATCGTGGTCGACGAGCGGGGCGAGAACCAGATCGCCGTGGCCTCCGGGGCGAACGCCCTGGTCGACGCGTCGTCGCTCGCGCTCACGGGCTCCGGCGTCGTGCTGCTCAGCCACGAGGTGCCGCCGGCCGCGGTGGAGGCCGGGCTGGCCGCCGCTCGCGCCGCCGGGTGGACGGCGATCCTCAACCCCGCTCCCGCGCGCGAGCTGCCCGCCGACCCGGGCGGCGTGCTGCTGACGCCGAACGCCGACGAGGCCCGTGCCCTGGCCGGCGAGGAGGACGTCGAGGCGGCGGCCCGCGCCCTGGCGCGCCGGACCGGCGCGCCGGTGCTCGTGACCCTCGGCGCGCAGGGCGCGCTGCTCGTCGACGGCGACCAGGTCGACCGCCTGCCCGCCACGCCGTTCGAGGTCGTCGACACGACCGGGGCGGGCGACACGGTCAACGGGGCGCTCGCGGCCGAGCTCGCCGCCGGGCGCCCGCTGGGCGACGCCGCCCGGTTCGCGCTCGCCGCCGCGACGCTCTCGACCGGCGCGGCGGGAGCGCGGGCCGGCATGCCGCGGCGCGACGCGGTGCTCGCCGCCCTATGAGGGCCGTCGCCGGGCTCGCGCTGGGCGGCCTCGCCGCCTGGGCGGGATGGATCGAGCCGCGGCGGCTCGTCACCGTCCGCCACACGCTCGCGCTGCCGGCGTGGCCGCGCGAGCTCGACGGCGTGCGGCTCGGCGTGCTGTCCGACCTCCACGGCGGCGCGCCCCACGCGGGCGCGGCGGCCATCGCGCGCGCGGTCGAGCGGCTCAACGCCGAGGAGCCCGACGTGATGCTCCTGCTCGGCGACTTCATCGACGCGCACCCGATCTGGGGCGGGCGCCTGTCACCTGAGCAGATCGCGCGGGAGCTCGCGCCGCTGCGCGCCCCGCTCGGCACGTTCGCCGTGCTCGGCAACCACGACTGGAAGCAGACCGGCGACCGGATGTGGAGCGCGCTGACCGCGGCCGGCATCGAGGTGCTGGAGAACCGCGCGGTCCCCGCCGGCGACTTCTTCGTCGCCGGCCTCGCGGACCTGCGCTCCCGCCGCCCGGACCTGCCGACCGCGCTCGCGACCGTCCCGGACGGCGCGCCGGTGCTCCTGCTCTCCCACGACCCCGACCTCTTTCCCTACGTGCCCGAGCGCGTCGCCCTCACCCTCTCCGGCCACCTGCACGGAGGCCAGGTGGCGATCCCCGTCCTGCGGCGCCCCGCGATCCCGTCGCGCTACGGCGAGCGGTACGTGCGCGGGCACGTCGAGGAGGAGGGCCGCCACCTGTTCGTCTCGTCAGGGATCGGCACCAGCGGGCTGCCGGTGCGGCTCCTGGCGCCGCCCGAGGTCGTCGTCCTCGAGCTGACTCACTCCGCCGCGTCGCGCGACGGGATCTCCTGAACGGCCCAGCCGTTCCCGTCGGGGTCGCTGAAGAACACGAACCGCCCCCACGGGAAGTCCTGGACGCCGGTGACCTCCACGCCGCGCCCGGACAGCTCGGCCTGCGCGGCCTCGATGTCCGGGACCACGAGCTGGAGCCCCTTCACCGACCCGGCCGCAGCGTCGGTGATCCCGGTGCCGATCGAGATCGAGCAGCCGGAGCCGCGCGGGGTGAGCTGGACGAATCGCAGGTCGTCGTTCACCTGATGGTCGTGGTCGGCGTTGAAGCCGACCTGCTCGCTGTAGAAGGCCTTGGCGCGGTCCACGTCAGAGACCGGCACCGTCACGAGCTCGAGCTTCCAGTCCATCCCCTGCCTCCTCGGATTCGCTGTGCGAGTGACCGTACCGGCTACTCGGCGTCGGGGAGGAGCGGGACGGTGAATCCCTGGCCGCGGCCGAGCAGCACGGCGCGGGTGATCGCGTCGGTCCCGAAGCGCTCGCGCACGTCGTCGAGCGCGCGGTCGAGCGCCGTCGCCCGATGGAACGGCAGCACGAGCTGCGCCTCCTCCTCGGCCTCGAGGTTGGTGAGCGTGACGCCGACCAGCGTGAGGCCGCGAGCCTCGATCATCGCCGCCGCGGAGGCGAGCAGCGCCCGCATCGTGCTCAGGACCACGCGCGTCTCGGACGTCGGCTCGCCCAGCGTGTGCGAGCGGGTCGCGCGCGAGAAGTCGTCGAACCGCAGCCGCAGGATGACCGTGCGGCAGACCCGCCGCCCGCGCCGCAGCCGCCGGGCCAGCCGGTCGACGAGCCCGACCGCGATCGCGTCGATCGACTCCCACGTCTTCGGGCGCCGGCCCAGCGCGCACTGCGCCCCGACCGACCGCCGGCGCCGCCCGACGACGACCGGCCGCGGATCGCGGTTGTGGGCGAGCGCGTGAAGGTGCCGGCCCGAAGCCCGGCCCAGCAGCGCCACGAGCGCCTCCTCGCCCAGCTGCGCGACCTGCGCGACCGTGGCGATCCCGTGCGCGTGCAGCTTCCCCGCGCTGACCGGGCCGACCCCCCACAGCCGCTCGACCGGCAGCGGATGCAGGAACGCGATCTCGCCGTCCGGCGGCACGACGAGCAGGCCGTCGGGCTTCGCGACCGCGCTGGCCACCTTCGCCAGGTGCTTGGTCCGCGCCACGCCGACGGTGATCGGCAGCCCGACCTCGTCGAGGACGCGCCGGCGCAGCCGCTCGGCGATCTCGCGCGGCGTCCCGGAGATGCGGCGCAGGCCGCGGACGTCGAGGAACGCCTCGTCGATCGAGATGCCCTCCACGAGAGGCGTCGTGTCCTTGAAGATGTCGAACACGGCCTTGCTCGCCGCGCTGTAGGCCTCCATCCGCGGCGACACGACGATCGCGTGCGGGCACAGGCGGCGCCACGCGCCGCCGCCCATCGCCGTCTTCACACCGAACGCCTTGGCCTCGTAGCTCGCCGCCAGCACCACCCCGCCGCCGACGATCACCGGCTTGCCGCGCAGCCTCGGGTCGTCCCGCTGCTCGACCGACGCGTAGAACGAGTCGAGGTCCGCGTGCAGGATCTCAGCCTCGCCTCTTCGCACGAACGTATGTTCGCACACGCCCGGGACGGTGTCACGCCTGCGCCTCGATCGAACGGTGGAACCCGACCCGGCCGCTGCGCAGCAGGAAGCGCTTGAACTGCCCGGGCTCGAAGATGTCGCCGGCGACGCCGGCCTCGCCCATCGACAGCGCCGCGGCGGCCCGGCTCGCGGGGCCGAAGTCGCCGTCGATCGCCAGCTCGTGCCCGTAGACGTGCGCGCAGACGGCCTGGACGAGCCTGACCGTCGCCTCCGAGGACGTCGAGAACGCCCGCCCGCCGCCGTTGTCCTGGTGCAGGTGGTCCCGGTGCGCCGCGTTGTACTCGCCGTGGAGCACGAACGCGGACTGGCTGCGCATCAGGGCGGCGAGCGCCCAGTAGCGCTGGCGCCGCGACTTCACGCGCGACGCATGGTCGCCCCGCAGCGGCGAGATGATCACGTGCTCGAACGCCCAGACGTCATGGTCGAACGCCCGCCCGAGCCCGTGGAACCCGGGCTTGGAGACGAGTGCTCCCGCGGTGGTGATCCGCTCCAGGACGCCGAACGCCCGCGGTGCACGCGAGCGGACCACGCGCACCGTGTCCAGCAGGACCGAGTGGAACTCGCGCTCGATCGAGAACGCCTGCGGGCGGGGCGGCACGCCCCGCGCGAAGAACAGGGGCACACCGTCCAGCTCCGACGCGTGGACGAACCCGGGGGCGGCGACAGCGGCAGCCTGTGGCATGACGGTCCTCCTAGATCGACGTATGCCGATAGGAGGGCCGCGCGGCCCGGGGAGATACCTAGTCCGCGAGCACGTTCTCGAGCTTGAAGATCCGGCGAAGGATCGCCAGCGAGCTCGCGTACGTGGAGTCCATGCCGTAGTACGACAGCCCGCGCGCGCCCAGCGTGCGGGCCTGCGTGTACGGCGTGTCGGAGGCGTAGTGGATGATCCCGAAGTCGATCGGGAGCTTGGAGAAGTTGACCGCCTCGCCGACCGGGTAGCGATCGGCGTCCGCGATCTCGTAGACCGCGTTGCAGAACGGGCCGGCCTCCATCTCCACCACCGTGTACGCCTCGCGGTAGTAGAAGTCGAGGTACTCGCGGTTCTGCAGGAACGTGCTCTTGACCGTCACCGCGCGCTGGTTGTCGAGCCCCGAGCCGAAGCGCAGGAACGGCGCGATGTCGTCGAACGAGAACGCGTTGTCGAGCCAGTAGGTCGAGCCCGAGTGCTCGTCGTGGATGACGCCGGAGATCAGCACGTCGCCCACGTCGGCGTTCAGCGTCGCCGCCTTCCCGAGCACGTACACGCCCTTCACCACGTCGGTCGACACGGTCAGCTCGCGCAGGATGTTGTAGGCGGCGAGCCCGAGCGGGTACTCGATGTTGACGATCACGGCGGAGCTCGCCGCGAGCCGCGCGGGATCGACCGGCCCGAGCCGCGGGTCGAGCCCGTCCGGGTCGAGCTTGTCGAGCGCCATGATCTGCGAGGAGACCCGCAGGGCGGCGCGGCTGGAGATGTGGTGGACGCCGAGCGAGTGCTCCAGCGCCTGCCGCTCGCGCCATTCCTCGCCGTCCTCGGGGAGCGCCTCCCAGAGCAGGCGCGCGCCGAAGTAGAGGAGGTTCTCCCATGACCCCTCGGCCCTGCCGTCGCGGAAGCGCTGCAGCTCCTCGCGCAGGTACTCGGGCCCGTGCTCCTCGATGAAGCGGACGACGTCCGCCTCCCCCGCGCGCGCCGTCGGCGTCACCAGGTTCACCATCGAGTGCGGGTTGGAGGAGACGAAGTAGACCGGGCGGTCGCCGAGGCCCTGCTCCTCCATCTCGCGCCGCACGGGGGTCCACCAGCGACGCGTCATGCGCGCGTAGCCGGCCTGCGAGCCGCCGAGCATGCGGATGCGCAGGTTGAGCTTGCCGCTCCGCACCTGGCCGAGGAAGGTCTTCAGGTCGCCCCAGGCCTCGCGGATGCGCGTCCAGTCCTCGGCGCTCCCGCCGTACGCCTCGGCGCAGGCCTCGGGGTCGGGCTCCTCGCCCTCGGGCGCCTCGGTGGCGCGCAGGACGGCGTGCAGCTTGTTCCACTCGACCTGGTAGGCGACCAGCGTCGGGATCAGGTCGTCGAGGTCGGACGTCGAGGCGAGCAGCACCGCCATCGTGCCCTCGTGGCTGTCGTACCAGCGCCTCCGCCGCGCCGGCGCCTCGACCGGCTCCCAGGACTCGATGTCGCCGACGCCGCCGCGCCGGAAGACCTGCGCCTCCTGCCCCATGACGATCACGGCGGCCCGCCAGACTCCGGCGGGCAGACGGCGCATCGCGTACATGAACGCGCCGAGGTCGACCTCGGGCGTGGACGCGAGCGGGTGCAGGCTCGAGTTCATCGAGCGGTGCGAGGGCTCGAGCACGCGGAGCAGCGTCTCGCCCGACGAGCGCAGCAGGGTCGTGTACGTGCGGTGGTAGAGCTCGACCTCGTCGGAGAGGAGCCCGGCGGCCTGTCGCAGCGACCCGCCGGGACCGCCGGCTGGGACGCGCAGTCGAGGGACGGCCATCGCGCGCCAACCTAGCGCAATCACGAGCGCCGAGTGGCATCCGTCACACGACGAGCACGGGACGGGCGACACGCTAATCTCAGTGTCTCTGACTGAGATTTCTTAGGAGTCACGTTGCAGAACCTGAACATCGACCCGCAGGCCGGCGTGCCGGTCTGCGCCAACTGCGGCCAGCGGCCCGGACGGGTCCGGCTGGTCTACGCGGACGGCGCGCGGCGCGGCACCGTGGCGCTCTGCGAGCAGTGCGCCGCCGGCACCGCCGAGCGCCCCCGCTCCTCCAAGACCCCGTCGCTCGACGAGTTCGGCCGCGACCTGACCACCGAGGCGGCCGAGGGCCGCATCGACCCGGTGATCGGGCGCGACGCCGAGATCGAGCAGGCCGTCGAGATCCTCTCGCGGCGCCGCAAGAACAACGCCGTGCTGATCGGCGAGGCGGGCGTCGGCAAGACGGCCATCGTCGAGGGCCTGGCGCTGCGCGTCGCCACCGGCGACGTCCCCGAGACGCTGCGCGAGTCGCGCGTGATCGCGCTCGACCTGGCCGGCATGCTCGCCGGCGCGCGCTACCGCGGCCAGTTCGAGGAGCGCCTGAAGACCGCTCTGGCCGAGGCCGCCGAGAGCGACGTCGTGCTGTTCGTGGACGAGCTGCACACGGTGCTCGGCGCCGGCGCCGGCGAGGGCTCGATGGACGCCGCCAACATGCTCAAGCCGCTGCTCGCGCGCGGCGAGCTGCGCCTGATCGGCGCCACCACGCTCGCCGAGTACCGCAAGATCGAGCGCGACGGCGCGCTGGCCCGGCGCTTCTCCCCCGTGACCGTCGACGCCCCCAGCGTGGAGCAGACGGTCGAGATCCTGCGCGGCCTGCGGCCCGCCTACGAGGCGCACCACGGCTGCCTGATCGACGACGAGGCGCTCGCGGCCGCCGCGCGGCTGAGCGACCGCTACATCACCGAGTACCAGCTGCCCGACAAGGCGATCGACCTGATCGACCAGGCGGCCGCCCGCATCAGCATGCGCAGCGGCGGCCCCGCCCGCCTCGACGAGCTCGCCGCCCACAAGCAGGCCGCGATCGACGCCGAGGACTACGAGCGCGCGGCCGAGCTGAAGGCCGAGATGGAGCGGCTCGTGCCGAGCCAGGTCGGCGAGACCGAGGTCGCGGCCGTCGTGGCCGCCCGCACCGGCATCCCGGTCGGCGAGCTGGTGGCCGGCGAGCTCCAGCGCCTGCAGGAGCTGGAGGCCGACCTCCACCAGCGCGTGATCGGCCAGGACGAGGCCGTCGAGGCCGTCGCGGACACCATCCGCCGCGCCCGCGTCGGGCTCTCCGAGGGCGACCGCCCGCTGGGGAGCTTCCTCTTCCTCGGGCCGACCGGCGTCGGCAAGACCGAGCTGGTCAAGGCGCTCGCCGAGCGGCTGTTCTCGACCGAGCTGGTCCGCATCGACATGTCCGAGTTCCGCGAGCCGCACACGGTGGCGCGGCTGATCGGCTCGCCGCCCGGCTACGTCGGGTACGGCGACGGCGGCCAGCTCACCGAGCCGGTCCGGCGGCGCCCGTACTCGGTGGTGCTGCTCGACGAGATCGAGAAGGCGCACCCCGAGGTGTGGAACGTCCTGCTGCAGCTGATGGACGACGGCCGGCTCACCGACGGCGAGGGCCGCACGGTCGACTTCACCAACACGGTGGTCGTCATGACCTCGAACCTCGGCGCGGGCACCGCCCGCCGGGCGCTCGGCTTCGCGGCCGGCGAGCCGGCCGCGGACGACGACCGCATGCGCGACGCCGCCAAGGCCGCGTTCCTGCCGGAGTTCCTCAACCGGATCGACGAGATCATCACCTTCCGGGCGCTGACGCCCGAGCAGGTGGAGCGGATCGCCGAGGGCATCGTCGCCCGCACCGGGGACCGCCTGCGCGCCGAGCGCGGGATCGAGCTCGAGGTCGAGCCGGCGCTGGTCTCGCGGCTGGCCCGCGAGGGCTTCGACGAGGCCTACGGCGCCCGCCCGCTCCTCCGCCACGTGCGGCGGACGCTGGAGAAGGAGCTCACCCGCGCGATCCTGGCCGGCGAGATCGCCGACGGGCAGACCGTGCGCGCGAGCGACGCCGGCGAGGGCATCGAGCTGGCTGTACTGGAGTCCGTGATGGCCTGACGCATCGTCCAGGTTCAGGGCGCCGATCGGGTCGTCTTCCGGACAATCCGGTCAAGCGCCCTGAGCATCTGGACGATGCTGTCGCATGTCCTGGCGACGGATCGCTCTGCTGCTGCTCGTGGCGAGCGTCGCCGGCTGCGGTCAGGAGCTCGATCCGGAGCCCGCGCCGCAGCCCGCGCCGGAGGTGCGGCTGACCGAGAGCCAGGGTGAGCTGAAGGCCGCCACGTGGCGCGCCGCGGCCAGGGCCGAGGCGCAGCGGCTGGCCCGCCTGCGGGCCGCGATCCGCAAGGCGCGCGCCTCGGGCACGGTGCCCGGCGCGCTGCGCTACGCCCTGCTCACGGGCCGCATCCCGCCCGCGCTCCACGCGCGCTACGCGCGCGAGTACGCCGCCGCCCGCGCGGCCGCCGGGCGGCTCGACGGCATCCGCGGCGCCGAGCTCCGCGCCGTGCTGGCGACCGTCGACGGCATCGCGGCCCAGCACCTGCTCACCCCCAGCCGCCTGCGTCCCGCGCTGCTCGTGCTGCACCGCAACGCGCAGTTCTGGACCAGGGAGGCGATGCCGGCGCCGGGCGCGCGCACGACCTTCGGCGCGGCGGTCTTCCAGTACTACCCCGGCCGCGGCATGCAGCTCCAGCCGCTGGCGAGCTGGGGCAAGGTCAACTGGCTCGCGCGCATGTGCCTGCAGGACCGCTCGGTGGCGCGGCGCCGCTCCGCCTGCCCGGTGGCGCAGCTGCGGCGCTCGGTCGACGGCCTGCTCGCGCTCGCCTCGCGGCGCGGCGGCTTCCTCGCCTGGGAGCACTTCTTCCACTGGGGCGGCGGGACGGCGCCCTGGATCAGCGGCATGAGCCAGGCGACGGCGATCTCCGCGCTCGCGCGGGCGTCGCGCGCGCTCGACGAGCCGCGCTGGCGCAAGGCGGCCCACCGGGCGCTCGGGGCCTTCGAGGCGCCCCCGCCGCTCGGGGTGGACGGCGGCGACCACTTCCTCATGTACTCGTTCGCGCCGAGCCTGCGGATCTTCAACGGCGAGCTGCAGGCGGTCAGCGGCCTCGGCGAGCTCGCGTCGCTGTGGCCGGACCGGCGCGCGCGCCGGCTGTTCGGCCGCGGCGAGCGCGGCGCGCGGGCGATGATCGCCCGCGCCGACACCGGCGCCTGGTCGCTGTACTCGCTCTCGGGCCGCGAGGCGACGCTCAGCTACCACCAGCTGATCGAGGAGTTCCTGCACGACATGTGCGCGCGCACCGACCGGCGCGCCTACTGCGACTCCGCCGCCCGCTTCGCGCGCTACGAGCGCGAGCCGACCCGCATCGGCATCGCGCCGCTCCAGCGGCTGCGCGCCAGGCACACCACGAGCGTGCGGTTCTCGATATCCAAGGTCTCGAGCGTGAAGGTGCGCCTCTACGGCAAGCAGGGCCTCGCCTTCAGCCGCGACCTCTCGCTCCCCTACGGCGTGCACGAGGTCGCCTGGACGCCGCCCGCACGCGGCCGCTACCGGCTGCGGATCGAGGCGCAGGGGCCGAGCGGGCCGGTCGGAGCGACGGCCCGCGCGTTCCGCGTCGTGCTGCCCAAGCCCAAGCCGAAGCCGAAGAAGAAGCGGAAGGCGCCCGAGCGGTTGACGCGGCACGCAGGAGACGAGACGGTTGAACGGTGAACGCTTCTCTCCCAGATCCATTCTCGCTGCGCGAACGCGACGAGGCGGGGGTGAGGGTCATCGCGGTGGCCGGCGAGCTGGACATCGCGTCGGCCCCCGGGCTGTGCGCGCGGCTCGACGCGGCGCGGGCGGGCCGGCGGCCGCGCCTGCTCGTCGACCTCACCGATGTGGACTTCTGCGACTCGACCGGGCTGCGCGCCCTGCTCGGCGCCGCTTCGGAGGTGCGGGCGCACGGCGGGCGCTTCGCGATCGTCTGCCCGCCGTCGGGTGACGTGGCGAGGCTGCTGGAGATCGTCGGCGCCGGCGAGTGGATGGCGATCCACGCCGACCCGGCGGCCGGGCTCGCCGCGCTGCGCGTCTAGCCCGGATACACCGATGACCCGTGGATGACTCGGCGCCGTGAGCCGAGTCAGAGACGATCGGCCGCGTCTCCTCGTGGCGGGTCACTCGGGGACGCGGCCGAGCGGCTCTGGCGAACGCTCACGGTGTCGAGGCGCCGCGGGGATCGGTGTATCCGGGCTCAGCCCGCGACGGCTCGGGGTCGCACCCAGAGGTGGCGGGCGCGCGCCAGGATGCGCCCGTCGGCGGCGAGCAGCGCGGAGGCGGTCTGCTGCTTGCGGCCCTCGCTCTCGAGCGCCCAGCCGCAGGCGACGATCGGCTCGCCGAGCGGGATCGGCTCGTGCAGGTCGGCGTGCATCCAGGCCAGCAGGCTGAGCTGGTCGGCGCCCCACAGGGCGGGCACGTAGCTCGGGCAGTCGAGCGCGCCCCAGGTGATCTCGGGCAGCAGGCCGTCCTCGTCGTGGGGGATCGTGGCGTCGGCCACGAGGAGCGCGGCGGTCATCGTCTGATCGCGCGGGAGGTCGCCGAAGTGCAGGCCGAGGCCGTCGTGGCGGCCGATGCCGCACACGTAGCAGTCGCTGAACGGGTGCCGGGCGCCGCGCCAGGGATGGCGTCGGAGGGCCTCGCGGGCCTCGGCGACGGTCGGCTTGACGGGCGGCTCGACGTCGAGCGGCTCGGCCGGGCCTCCCTCGCCGATCAGGAGCTCGCGGTGGAAGAGGAGGACGCGGTCGTCCTCGCGCCGGATCTCCAGCGCGGTGTCGAGCGGCGGCGGCGAGCGCAGCGAGACCTCCGCCGGGCCGCCGATGTGGCGGGCGATGAGCCCGCAGGCGTAGCCCCCGTTCGCGCTGGCCGGAGGGCCGTTGAAGCGCCGGGGGATGAGTACGCGGCCCGCTCCACCGTCACCGGCGAGCGGGCCGCGGTCCATCGACGAGCTAGATCGCCGTGACGTTGACGGCCGCCGGGCCCTTGGGACCCTGCTCGGCGTCATACGAGACTCGGGCGCCCTCGGCGAGGGTGCGGAACCCGTCGCCGGCGATGCCGGAGAAATGGACGAAGAGGTCCTTGCCGGGCTCGTCGGGGGTGATGAACCCGAAGCCCTTGTCGTCGCTGAACCACTTCACGGTGCCGGTCGCCATGCTGCTTACCTCCACGGCGTACTTGTGCTGCGAACGCCGAGGATGCCACGGGCATAACAACTGCGGTCGTTGCACTGCTTAATCCGGGGTTGAGTACCCGGTCGAACGCGGCACAAGGTAGCAAGTCCCTGGAACGCAGTAGGGTTTCATGGGCATGACCGTCGCCCCGCCGCGAGACGACATCCAGCCCGTCGCCAACGAGTCGCTCGACCGGTTCCTCACCGGATCGATCACCGTCCTGCCGTTCGTGGGTCTCGGGATCGCCGCCTGGCAGACCTGGAACGAGGCCCTGGGCTGGAGCGACGTGATCGTGTTCTTCCTCTGCTACGCCACCACCGCGCTCGGCGTGACCGTCGGCTTCCACCGGCTCTTCACGCACCGCGCGTTCAAGGCCAAGCAGTGGGTGCGGGGCGGCCTCGCCATCGCCGGCTCGGCCGCGATCGAGGGCCCGGTCATCTCCTGGGTCGCCGACCACCGCAAGCACCACGCGTTCGCCGACGTCGAGGGCGACCCGCACAGCCCGCACGTGGACCACGGCCACGGCTGGAAGGGCGCCTTCAAGGGCCTCTGGCACGCGCACTGGGGCTGGCTGTTCATCCACACGCAGCGCGGCAACAAGGAGCGCTACGCGCCGGACCTGCTCAACGATCCGATGATCCGCTGGATCGACCGGACCTTCGTGCTGTGGGTCACCGTCGGGCTGCTCGTCCCGTTCTTCCTCGGCTGGATCATCGGCGGCTCGCTGAACACCGCGCTGACCGGCCTGCTGTGGGGCGGCCTGGTGCGGATGCTCGTCGTGCACCACGTGACCTACAGCATCAACTCGCTCTGTCACTTCTTCGGGCGCAAGGACTTCGACACCGGGGACGAGTCGCGCAACCTCCTCTGGCTGTCGCCCTTCACCTTCGGGGAGTCGTGGCACAACAACCACCACGCCTTCCCGACCTCGTACCGGCACGGCCTCAAGCCCTGGCAGCTCGACATCTCGGCCGGCGTCATCTGGACGCTCGAGAAGCTCGGCCTCGCCTGGGACGTCGTGCGGGTCAGCCCTGAGAAGCAGGCCCGCAAAGCCATCAGAGCGTAGGCCTGTGTCGGGCCTGCGCACCACCGAGCCGCTCCGGCGGGAGCTCGCGTCGGCGCTCCCCGAGCGCCCGTTCCGCGTGACGTTCTGGGACGGGACCGAGCTGCCCGCGACCACGGGCAACGGCGCACCGACGCTCCAGGTGCGCTCCCCGCGGGCGCTCGCCCACGCGATGCGCGCGCCCGGGCAGCTCGGGATCGGCCGCGCCTACGCGACCGGGGCGCTCGAGCCGGAGGACCTCGACGCCTTCCTGCTCATGCTCCGCGGCTACTCGCCGCCGCCGCTGGACCGCGGCACGCAGCTCCGGCTGGCGCTGGCCGCCGCCCGCGCGACGGGCCCGATGCGCCCGCCGCCGGTCCCGGGGGTCGAGCAGAAGCCGCGCGGGAAGCGGCACAGCCCCGAGCGCGACAAGCGCTCGGTGCAGTTCCACTACGACGTCTCGAACGAGTTCTTCAAGCTGTTCCTCGACGAGTCCATGACGTACAGCTGCGCGTTCTTCTCGCTCGACGACTCGAGCCTGGAGGCCGCGCAGTTCGCCAAGCTCGAGCTCGTCTGCACCAAGCTGGCGCTCAAGGAGGGCATGCGGGTCCTCGACGTCGGCTGCGGCTGGGGCAGCTTCGCCATCCACGCCGCGCGCGAGCACGGCGTGCAGGTGACGGGCATCACGCTGTCCGAGGGCCAGGCCGCGCTCGCGCGCAAGCGGGTCGCGGACGCCGGGCTGGCGGACAGGATCGAGATCCGGCTGCAGGACTACCGCGACCTGGCCGACGAGCCATTCGACGCGATCTCCTCGATCGGCATGGTCGAGCACGTCGGCTCGAACCAGATCGACGAGTACATGGCCGTCCTCGCGCGGATGCTCAAGCCGGGCTCGCGGCTCCTCAACCACGGCATCGCGCGCCTGCGCGTCGGCGAGCCGGAGGCGGGGCCGTTCTCCGAGCGCTACGTGTTCCCCGACGCCGCGCCGCTGCACCTCTCGCGCATCCAGGTGGCGGTCGAGCGCTCCGGGCTGGAGACCAACCACGTCGAGGACTTCCGGCTCGACTACGCCGAGACGCTGCGCCACTGGGCCCGTCGGCTCGACGAGAACCTCGCCGAGGCCGAGCGCATCGCGGGGCCCGAGCGGCTGCGCGTCTGGCGGCTCTACCTGCGCGCCGCGCGCCAGGGCTTCGAGACCGGCTTCACGTCGGTCTACCAGGTGCGCTGCTCGCGCCCGCTATCCTGAGTGACGGTGGTCGGCACTTCGCCGGCTACGAGGCAGTTCGCTTGCTTGGGTCCCGCCAGTGTGCGGTTCGGGTCAGCAGTCGCCTCCCGAATCGTTCGCGGCCCCTTGCCGCAGGAAGTCCCAATGTCCCAGAAGTCCTTCGCCGATCTCGGCGTTTCCCGTGCGGTAGCCGCTGCTCTGCGTGAGCGCGGCGTGCACACCCCCTTCCCCATCCAGGAGCTCGTCATCGCCGACGTGCTCGCCGGCCGCGACGTGCTCGCCAAGTCGCCCACGGGCTCCGGCAAGACGATCGCCTTCGGCGCGCCGATCGTCGACCGCATCTCCTCCGACGCGAGGCGCCCGGCCGCCCTCGTCCTGGCGCCCACCCGCGAGCTCGCCTCGCAGATCGTCGACGAGCTGCGCCCGCTGGCCCGCGCCCGCAACCTGAACGTGACCGCCGTCTACGGCGGCGTCGGGTTCGAGAAGCAGACGCGCGAGGCCAAGCGCGCCCACATCCTCGTCGCGACGCCCGGCCGGCTCGAGGACCTGCTCCAGCGCCGCGCCTTCTCGCTGAGCGAGGTCCACACGCTCGTGCTCGACGAGGCCGACCGCATGCTCGACATGGGCTTCCGCCCGGCCGTCGACCGCATCGTGGCCCAGTGCCCGCGCAAGCGCCAGACCCTGTTCTTCTCGGCCACCCTCGACGGTGAGATCGGCCGCATCGCCAAGGTCTACACGAACGACGCCGTGCGGCACGAGCACAAGCCGACCGAGCAGAGCCGGACCGACATCGAGCACCGCTTCCTCGCCGTCGAGCGCGACGACCGCCTCGACGCCCTGGTCGGCCAGCTCACCGACACCGAGATGGCGCTCATCTTCGTGCGCACCAAGCGCGGCGCCGACCGGCTCGTGAAGCGCCTCGCCCGCGAGGGCGTCAGCGCCGTCGCCATGCACGGCGACAAGTCGCAGAACCAGCGCGAGCGCGCGCTGGCCGCCTTCGAGAACGGCCGCGTCAACACGCTCGTCGCGACCGACGTCGCGGCCCGCGGCATCGACGTCGAGGGCATCTCGCACGTCATCAACTTCGACCCGCCGGCCGACCGCGAGGGCTACGTCCACCGCATCGGCCGCACGGGCCGCGCCGGCCGGACCGGCGTCGGCGTGACCTTCTTCGGCCGCGAGAACGCCCGCGACCTCGAGAAGATCGCCGACCAGCTGCGGCTCAAGGAAGAGTTCCGGGCAGCGCTCAGCTAGACCCGGACTTCAACCCCCGCATCGAGGGAGGACGGTTGGGGGTGCGTTTCTGCAGCCTCGCGTCGTCGGTCGAGCCGAGGCTGCAGTTCGGCACCGTATAGGTGCGCAACTGCAGCCTCCCCGCCCGGAACGACGGAAAGCTGCAGAAATGCACCCCAGCCTCCCTTCCCAGCCGGGGTTGACGTTCTTCGCGCTCAGTCCACCCCGCCGGGGGCAACCGACCGGATCCACTCGCGCAACAGCGAGTCGCCGACGCGCGCATAGACGCCCGGCTTGCCCGGCCGGGCGCAGCCCTCGCCGAAGCTCGTCGCGCCGACGACCTTCAGGGCGCCGACCGCGTCGCGGCCGAACATCGGCCCGCCGGAGTCGCCCTGGCAGGTGTCGACCCCGCCCTCGGGGAAGCCGGCGCAGAGCATCGTCTCCGCGTCGAAGTCGTCGTAGGCGCCCGCGCAGTACGCGTCGGTGGTGACCGGCACGGAGGCCTCCTGCAGCGTGTCGGCCGCGTCGCCGCCCTCGGAGGTCGTGCCGAAGCCGGCGATCGTCTCCATCACGCCCGGCGCCCACAGCGACGCCCCCGAGGCGCCGGCGACCCGCGCGGGCGTCTTCGACGAGGCGGAACCCAGCTCGAGCAGCGCGATGTCGTACCCCGCGCCCACGAGGTAGTTGGGCTGCACGACCACGCGCTTGACCGGGACCTGCTCGCCGGCGCCCGGCGTCACGGAGCCGATGCGGACGTCGATCAGCGCCGCCGGCCACGCGGCGGGCGAGGCGACGGCCGCGCCCGTGAGCGACGAGCAGTGGCCCGCGGTGAGCACCCACGTCGGCGCGATCAGCGTGCCGGTGCAGAGGAACGACGCACCGAACGAGACCTCGGCCACGGCGGGGTACGCGCCGGGGGCGGCGTCGCGGCCGCCGACCACGGCGGACGAGGGGGCGGCGAGCACGAGGCATGCGGCCAGGACGGCCGGCAGAGCGAGAAGTCTCATGTCCGCTGCAACGGAGGGCGCCGCGGAAAATTGCGGAACGGGCGCCCCCACAGCGAGGAGGGCGCCCGTTCCCGGCCGGGTCAGTGGCCGTACAACCTCTTAGTCGCGATCGTCCCAGCGGTCGTCATGCCACCGGTCGTCGTCGTTCCAGCGATGGTTGTCCCTCTTGGCCCCGATCGTGAACTCCTGGGTCTGCGGGTTCAGATGGCGGAGCTTGTAGGCACGCTCGGTGTCGCGGTCGTCGAGCTGCCACGTGAACAGGCCGCGGGTGATGTCGGCCTCGTAGATCACGCCGTTGTAGAAGTACGACGACCAGTCGCCGCCGTCCTGGGTCCCGCCCGTGCCGGTGAGCGGCAGCGGCGCCGGGTCGGCGAACGCGATCTCCCGCGCCCGGTCACGGTCGCTGAAGTCCAGCACGCCGATGCCCGACTGGTAGGAGCCGTGGACGAGGATGTCGTCGTGCTTGGTGGGCACGATGTTGTAGTTGTGCAGCGTGCAGTTCTCGATGTTCGACTGAGGCCGCGTCAACGTCCACTTGCCCTCCGGCTCGCCGGAGTCGGTGTCGTAGAAGAAGAACGTCTTCATGTCGCTCGTCTGCACGCCGGCGCCGTTGGCGCCCGCGATCGGCGCGCCGTTGGCCTGGCAGCGCTCTGAGAGGCCGCCGCCCGGCTCGTGGCCGAAGATGATCGTCTCGCCGTCCCACGAGAACGCCGCCGAGTGCCCCGTGGGGTTGTCGACGTTGTCCGGGTGCGGCGGGCGATCCGCGATCTCCGGGACCGCGTAGTTGTAGAGGAAGCGCGGGTTGTCCCGCGAGCCGCCGTCCTTGCCGCCGATGCTCCAGACGGCGAAGCCGACGCCGCCGGCGCAGGCGACCTTGTTGGCCCGGCCGAGGATCACGCCGGTGTCGTGGCAGGCGTAGTTGTTCTCGGGCCCGGCCGCGCGGTCGGCGAACTCGAACCGCAGGAACTCGGACTCCGCGGGCCGGCTCAGCGGCACCTCGACGATGTCGAGGCCCTCGCAGGCCGCGCTCGAGGGCGTGGAGTAGACCAGCAGGCGGCGGTTGCCGAGATCCGGCACGCCGGTCGCCGTGTGCGAGCCGCACGTCAGGTCGACGGAGGCCACGAGGTCGGGGTTCTGCGAGTCGCTGATGTCGAAGATGTGCAGGCCCTCGAAGCCCGCCGGGACCGGCTCGCCGTCACAGCTCTGGCCGGCCGGCGAGTTCACGTCCCACGAGCGGACGAGGATGCTGCCCCAGACGACCACGTCACCCTGGCCGACGGTGCCGCAGTCCTGGTAGTTCAGGACCTCCCGGGGCCGGCGCGGGTTGTCGATGTCGATGATGCGGAACCCGTTGAACTGGCCCTGGTAGGCCCGGTCGCCCCAGAAGGCGAGGTCCGTGTTGAAGCGGCTGAAGTCGTTGGCCGCCACGCGGCGCTCGGAGAACCCGAGCTGCTTCATGTTCGGCGACTTCGTGAAGTTCGCGCCGCCGTCGTTCGGTGGCGACTGCGTGAGCGAGGCCGTGGCGTTGCCCAGCGTCTGGGCGAGCGTGACGATCTCCACCGGGTGCGCGGAAGCGCCGACCGGCGCAGCCAGCAAGAAGGTGCACGCCGCGAGCAGCGTGAGACGTACCTTCATCCCCCTCCTCCTCATGTAGTGGGTCTGGCCGAGCCTACGTGCGCGCGCGCGAAAAGGCTCGAAAGACAGCACGATGCTGAAAAGGCGGCGGCGGAAACGCGGGCTATGCTGCCGTCAACTACTCGTCTACGGGAGGAGATGAGTCACATGCGTGCAGGGCGTACCTGGCCGCTGGCGGCGGCCGTCATCGTCGTACTCGCGCTTGCGGCACCCGCCGCGGCGCACGAGAACGGACTCGGCAGCAGCTGGCTGACCGAGCACCATCCAGGCTGGTACTGGCCGAGCACCTCGAGTCAGACGAGCAACTTCGAGATGGTCGGGAGCATCGAGCGGACCAAGCCGCTCAACACCTACCGCAACTCCGACCTCGCCTTCTGGGGCCGGCTCGCCTACGCCGGTCACTACGACGGCTTCCAGATCGTCGACGCGGGGAACCCGCGCCGGCCGAAGCAGCTCGCCGACGTCGCGTGCCCCGGCTCGCAGCACGACGTCTCGGTCTGGCAGAACCTGCTCTTCGTCTCGGTCGAGAGCCCGCGCTCGAGCCCGGCGTGCGACTCCGTGCCGCAGTCGCCCGGCTTCGAGGGCATCCGCATCTTCGACGTGAGCAACCCGCGGTCGCCCGAGCTCATCACGGGCGTCCCGACGGACTGCGGCTCGCACACCCACACGCTGGTGCCCGACCCGCGCCACCGCCGCGTGCTGCTCTATGTGGCCTCGTACACCGCGAGCGAGCTCGCCCCGTCGGCCTACGGGAACGAGTGCCGGCGCTTCGAGCCGGACGGCACGCCGGCCCACAACAAGATCTCCGTCGTCGAGGTCCCGCTGCGCAACCCGGCCGCGGCGAGCGTCGTCAGCGAGCCGCGGATCCCGCAGAAGGAGTACCGGGTCGGCTGGTTCGGCTGCCATGACATCACGGTCGACATGGACCGCGAGCTCGCCGGCGCCGCCTGCATGGGCGAGGGCCAGATCTGGGACATCTCCGACCTCGAGAACCCGGAGACGATCGGGCGCGTGTTCAACCCGAACGTGGAGTTCTGGCACTCGGCGACGTTCAGCTACGACGGCCGCCGCGTGATCTACGGCGACGAGGCGGGCGGCGGCACCGGCCCGGCGTGCACGAGCGCCGACCCGGCGACCCGCGGCGCGCTGTGGTTCTACGACGTGCGGGACATCGACAGCCTCGAGGAGGAGGTCGTGACGCCGCGCAGCTCGTGGAAGGTGCCGCGCATCCAGGAGAAGCTGACGCCGGAGCAGGCGCAGGATCCGAACTGCACGATGCACAACTTCAACACGCTGCCGACGAAGAAGGCCGACGTGCTCGTCTCCTCCGCGTACGCGGCCGGGACGACGATGGTCGACTTCTCCGACCCCGCGCGACCGCGCGAGATCGGGCACCTGGACCCCCACGGCGCCAACACCTGGTCGGCGTACTGGTACAACGGTCATGTGTTCACGAACGACGGCGGCCGCGGCGTCGACATCCTCAAGGTCCGCGACCGGGCCGTGAAGGGCGCCCGCACGTTGCGGTTCTCCAATCCCCAGACCCAGATGCGTTGAAGCTCGAAGGCATCCACCACATCACCGCGATCACCGGGGACGCGCAGCGGAACCTCGACTTCTACACGCGCGTCCTCGGCATGCGGCTGGCGGCCAAGACCGTCAACCAGGACGACCCGAGCGTCTACCACCTGTTCTACGCGGACGAGCGGGGCCGCCCGGGCTCGGAGCTGACGTTCTTCGAGTACCCCCGGGCGATCCCCGGCAGCGCCGGCGCCGGCATGGTCCACACGATCGTGTCGCGCGTCGGCGGCCCGGCGGCGCTCGACTTCTGGGAGCGCCGCCTGGCCGACGAGGGCACCGCGACGGAGCGTGGCGAGGAGACGCTGCGCTTCGCCGACTTCGAAGGGCTCACCCATGAGCTGGCGGTGCGCCCGGACGCCGACGAGCCGCTCTCGGCCGAGCATCCCGACGTGCCGCCCGAGCACGCCCTCCAGGGCTTCGACGGCGTGCGCGCATACACGCTCGACCCCGAGCGCAGCCGGCCGCTGCTGGAGCGGGTGGTCGGCGCCGAGCCCGTGGGCGACGCGGCCTGGGAGCTGCGCGGCGAGCGCCGCGGCGGCACCTACGCCTACGACCCCGCCCCGCAGGAGCGCGGGCGCCAGAGCGCGGGCACGGTCCACCACGTGGCCTGGGGCACGACGGCCGACGAGCACCCGGCCTGGTACCAGCGCCTGCAGGAGACCGGCGTGCCGAACAGCGGCATCATCGACCGCCACTACTTCCACTCGATCTACTTCCGCGAGCCGAGCGGCGTGCTCTTCGAGATCGCCGACGACGCCCCGGGCTTCACCGTCGACGTCCCGCTCGACCGGCTCGGCTCGGTGGTCATCCTGCCGCCGAAGCTGGAGCCGCGCCGGGCGGAGATCGAGCAGCGGCTCACACCGCTCCCCGACCCCCGGGCCGACTGGCCGCGCGTCTAGGGGTACGGCTGGCCGCACCCCAATGGCCCTAGGGGTTGAAGATGGGGGTCGCGGATTGGGGGTCCCACCGATGCTCAGGGCCCCTGAGAGCGGGATGCTGCGCCCATGATCACCGCCGTCGCCTCGGAGAGCAGCGTGCTGGAGCCCGGAGAACCCGGCTGGGACGCCGCCCGCCGCGCGTTCGACCTCGCCGTCGACCAGCGCCCCGCCCTCGTCGCCGTGCCCACCAGCGAGCATGAGGTGGCGGACGCCGTCCGCCACGCACGCGACCGGGGCCTGCGCGTCGTCACCCAGTCCCGCGGCCACGGCGCCGCCCGGCTCGGCTCGCTCGAGGACGCGCTGCTGCTCCGCACGACCGCGCTGACCGGCGTGCACATCGATGCTCGCGCCCGCCGGGCGCGGGTGCGGGCCGGAGCCTGGTGGGCGCACGTGTGCGACCCCGCCTCGTTCGAGGGCCTGGCGCCGGCGGCCGGCTTCTGCCGCACCTCCGGCGTCGTCGGCAGCGTGATGGGCGACGGCATGGGCTGGCTGGCCCGCCGTCACGGCCTCACGAGCGCCGGCGTCACCGCCGTCGAGCTGGTCACCCTCGACGGCGAGCTCGAGCGCGCCGACGGCGACGACGTCGTCCGGGCGCTCCTCGGCGGAGGCGTGATCACCGCCGTCGAGCTCGAGCTCCACCCGGCCGAGGACCTCTACGCCGGCGCCCTGTTCTTCTCGTTCGACCGCGCCGCCGAGGTGCTGCACGCCTGGCGCGACTGGACCGGGACCGCTCCGCGCGACATCACGTCCGTGGGCCGCCTCATGCAGTTCCCCGACGCCCCGGACGTCGCCGATCTCGTGCGCGGCCGCTCGTTCGTGCTGGTCGAGGCCGCCCACCTGGGCACGGAGGCCGAGGCCATGGAGCTCCTCGCCCCGCTGCGCGAGCTGCGCCCCGAGCTGGACACGTTCGCCAGCGTGCCGCCCTCGGCGCTCGGCCACCTGCACATGGAGCCGGATCAGCCGGTCGCGCGACTGGCCGACGACGGCCTCGTCGGCGCGCTGCCCGCCGAGGCGATCGACGACCTCGTCGCCGTCACGGGTCCCGGGTCGAACTCACCGCTCACCTCGGTCGAGCTGCGGCACGCCAGCGGCGCGATGGAGACGCTGGAGCGCGGCTACTTCACGCACGCGTCGGGCACGCCCACCGACACGGCGTCGGCGGCGGCGATCGAGGCCCAGCTCGCGCTGGTGGCGGGCGCGCTCGCGCCCTACGGCGCCTTCCCGGCGCACCTCGGAGGTTGAAGCGGACCGGCGCCGGCGTGGGGGTCCCCTCGTCCATGCCGGCACCGATCCGTCCAACCAGATCCGCGAGCGGGTGACGACGCAGGTTCGCAGGAGGAGAGATGCGATATGCGCGCCGCCGTTCCCACTCGCTGCCGACAGGTTGTCAGTCGGCGGGCCGGCCTCCCATCGCCATCCGGTCGGAACCTGGGCGTTCACGACTCGCCCGCCGGTCGAACCCCCTCCCAGGCTCGCTGGAGCAGGTCCCGGTCGATCTCGTCCGCCACGGCGTCGAGGTCGCTCTCGGCCAGGCCGAGCTCGCGCAGGCTGGTCGGTGAGCCGGCCCGCCGGGCCAGGTCGAACACCGCTGCGGCCAGGTCGTCGCCGCCCAGCTCCGCGGCCATGCGGGCCGCGGCCTCGGGGACCGACGGCGCCTTGAGCGCGGCCACCTGGGGCAGCACCGCGGAGTGCGTCTCGGCGTGCGGCAGGTCGAGGCGCCCGCCGAGGATGTGGCAGATCCGGTGGTGCAGCGACCCGCCCGCGACCCCGAAGGTCCAGCCCGCGAGCATGGCGCCGTAGAGCCGCTGCTCGTGGTCGTCCTCGTCGAGTCCCGCGCGCAGCGCGCGGGCGCCGCCCTCGGCCAGCAGGATCGCGACGGGCGTCGCGCCGTCCGCCCACAGGACGTCGACGCAGTGCGCCAGCGCGTTCATCGCGCTCGGCGCCGCCACGGCCCGCGGCAGGCCGCGGCTGAGGTCGGGGTCGTAGACGACCGTGCCCGGGCGGACGGCCTCGTCGCGCCCGGTGCGCTTGCGCCCGCCTGAGGTGAGCCCGTAGGTCGAGGTCATCTCCGAGCCCGCGTAGGTGGTCGGCACCGCGACGATCGGGGCGTGGGTGGTCAGCGCGATCGCCTTGGCCAGCCCGATCGCGGACCCGCCCCCGACGGCGACCAGCCCGTCGGCGCCCAGGTCGGTGAAGCGGGCCCGCGCGCGCTCGGCGAGCTCCTCCGGCACGTGGCGCCGGGCCTCTCCCAGCGTGGCCGCGCCCAGCCGCTCGGCGAGCCGCTCCGCGGCGGCGGCCTGCGAGCCCCCGTGCACGATCAGCCAGCGCCGCTCCTCGAGCTCGAGGCGCTCGAAGGAGCCCGCGCCGAACACGATGCGGACCCCGGGCTGGGCGTGCTCGAACATCACGGCGTTCGCGAAGCTATCGGGCGGGTAGCAGGTTAGGGTTCCCTAATCGAATGTCCGTCGCCACGGCCCCGATCACCGCACGCCGCACCGTGTCCCGCGCAGCCGGGATTCCGCTCGCGGCTGCCGCGCTGGTCCTGATCTGCCTCCTCAGCATCGCCGTCGGCGCCAAGAGCATCCCGCTCGGCGACGTCATCTCCGGGCTCCTCGGCAACGACGGCTCGGAGTCGGCGGCCATCGTGCGCGAGCTGCGGGTGCCGCGGACCCTGGTCGGGCTCGCGGTCGGCGTCGGCCTCGGGCTGGCCGGCGCGCTCATGCAGGCGCTCACGCGCAACCCGCTGGCCGACCCCGGCATCCTCGGCGTCGAGGCCGGGGCGGCGGCCGCCATCGTCGTCGCCATCGGCGGGTTCGGGCTGACCGAGCCGGGCACGTACGTCTGGTTCGCCTTCCTCGGGGCGGCCGCCGCCTCGGTCATCGTGTACCTGCTCGGGTCCTCCGGGCGGGCGGGCGCCAGCCCGGTGCGGCTCGCGCTGGCCGGCACCGCGGTGGCCGCCGCGCTCACGGCGTTCACGCACGGCGTGATGCTGCTCGACCCGGAGACGTTCAACGAGTTCCGCTTCTGGCTCGTCGGCTCGCTCGCGGGCCGCGACGCCGGCGTGCTCGCCGCCGTCGCCCCGTTCGTCCTCGTAGGCACCCTGATCGCGCTCGCCCTCGCCCGGCCGCTCAACGCGCTGGCCATGGGCGACGACTCGGGCCGCGCGCTGGGGGCGAAGGTGGGCCGCACGCGCGCGCTCGGCGCGCTGGCGATCACGCTGCTGTGCGGCGGCGCGACCGCGATCGCCGGACCGATCGCCTTCGTCGGGCTCACCATCCCCCACGTCGCGCGCGCGATCGCCGGGCCCGACCAGCGCTGGGTCCTCGGCTACTCGATCCTGCTCGCCCCGATCCTGCTGCTCGGCGCCGACATCGTCGGCCGCATCGTGGTGCGGCCGAGCGAGCTCGAGGTCGGCATCGTCACCGCGCTGATCGGCGCGCCCGTCTTCATCGCGCTCGTGCGCCGCCGGAGGATCGCGCAGCTGTGACCGTCCTGACCTTCCGCCTGCACCCGCGCTCGGTGGTCGTCTCGTTCGGGCTGCTCCTCGCCGTGCTCGTGGTCGGCGTGTTCAGCGTCGGGACCGGCGACTTCCCGATGTCGTTCGGCGACGTGCTCGCCACGCTGGCCGGCCAGGGCGACCCGGCGAACGAGTTCATCGTCCAGACGCTGCGGCTCCCGCGCGTGCTCACCGCGCTGCTCGTCGGCGGGGCCTTCGGGATCGCCGGGGCGATCTTCCAGAGCATCTCGCGCAACCCGCTCGGGAGCCCCGACATCATCGGATTCACCTACGGCTCGGTCACCGGCGCGCTGATCGTGATCCTCGTGATCGACGGCACCACCTCGCAGATCGCCGGCGGCGCCGTGGCCGGCGGCGTCGTCGCGGCGGCGATCGTCTACCTGCTGGCCGTCAAGGGCGGCGTCCAGGGCTACCGCCTCGTGCTGGTGGGCATCGGCGTCAGCGCCGTCCTGCAGTCCGCCAACGTGTACCTGATCACCCGGGCGACGCGCGACGACGCGTACGAGGCCGCCCACTGGATCGTCGGCAGCGTGAACGGCCGCGGCTGGGAGCACGTGTGGCCCGTGGCCGCGTGCCTGGCCGTCCTCGTGCCGTGCGCGCTGCTGCTCGCCCGCCGGCTCGCGCTGCTCGAGATGGGCGACGACGCGGCGCGGGCGCTCGGGGTCGACGCCGAGCGGTCGCGCCTGGCGCTCGTGTTCGTCGCCGTCGGGCTGACCGCCGTCGCCACCGCGTCGACCGGTCCGATCGCCTTCGTGGCGCTCGCCGCCCCGCAGATCGCCCGGCGGCTGACGCGCTCGTCGTCGCCCGGGCTCATCTCGGCCGCGCTGATGGGCGCGCTGGTGCTCGCGGCCAGCGACCTGGCGGCCCAGCGGCTGCTCAGCGTCGATCTCCCGGTGGGCGTCATGACCGGCGCGGTCGGCGGGATCTACCTCGGCTGGGTGCTCTCCTCGGGATGGCGGAAGACGTGAGCCGCCTGAGCGCCGAGGAGCTCCGGCTCGCGTACGACCAGCGCGTCGTCGTGGAGCAGCTGGACCTCGAGATCCCCGACGGCTCGTTCACCGTGATCGTCGGGCCGAACGCCTGCGGCAAGTCGACGCTGCTGCGCGCCCTCGCGCGGCTCCTCAAGCCGCGCCGCGGCGGGGTGTTCCTCGACGGCGAGCTGATCGGCTCGCGACCGTCGAAGGAGGTGGCGCGCGAGCTCGGGCTGCTCCCGCAGACCGCGATCGCGCCGGACGGCATCACCGCCGCCGACCTCGTGGCCCGCGGGCGCTACCCGCATCAGCGGCTGCTCCGCCAGTGGTCCAAGGACGACGAGCGCGCCGTCGCCGCGGCGATGGACGCCACCCGCGTGAGCGACCTCGCGGACCGGATCGTCGACGAGCTCTCCGGCGGCCAGCGCCAGCGCGTCTGGCTGGCGATGGCGCTCGCCCAGGAGACGCCGATCCTGCTGCTCGACGAGCCGACCACGTTCCTCGACATCGCCCACCAGGTCGAGGTGCTCGACCTGTGCGCCGAGCTGCACGCCGAGCGCGGGCGCACGCTCGTCGCGGTGCTCCACGACCTCAACCACGCCTGCCGCTACGCCACGCACCTCGTGGCGATGCGCGAAGGCGCGATCGTCGCGCAGGGCGAGCCCGGGGTGACGGTGACGGCCGAGCTGGTCGAGGCGGTATTCGGCCTGCCCTGCCGGGTGATCGAAGACCCGGAGAGCGGCACGCCGCTCGTGGTCCCGCTCGCGCGGCGGGTGCGGGCATGACGCGCAGGCGCTTCCCGCTCCACACCGGTGTCGCCGAGGTCACGCGCGTCGCCCGGGTGGCGCCGAGCATGACGCGGTTCACGCTGCGGCACGCCGCGTTCGCCGACTTCGGGGTCGAGCAGCCCGGCGAGATCGTCACGCTCGGCTGGCCCGCGCCGGGGCGCGACCTGGTGCTCCCGGAGACCGGCTGGCGCTTCCCGGCCGGCAACGAGGACCAGCACTGGCGCAACTACACGGTGCGCGCCCACGACCCGGAGCGCTCGGAGATCGGCATCGACTTCTTCCTGCACGGCGACGCCGGCCGCGCGGCGTCCTGGGCGCTGACCGCGCGCCCCGGCGACGAGATCGGCTTCGCCGGGCCGCGCCTGCACTGGAAGGGCGGCAACGGCGTCGACTGGTCGCTGCTCGTGGCCGACGAGACCGGGATCCCCGCGCTGCTCGCGATCCTCGAGACGCTCCCGTCGGGCCATCGCGCGACCGCCCTCGCCGAGGTCTCGGACGACTCCGAGCGCCAGGACGTCGAGACCGCGGCGGACGCGGACCTGCGCTGGCTCTCGCGCGAGGGCCGCCCGCCCGGCACCACGACGGTCCTGGCCGACGCCGTGGCAGGGCTCGATCTCCCGCCCGGGAGCGGGCGCGTGTGGGGCGGCGGCGAGGCGCGGGCCATGAAGACCGTGCGCGAGCGGGTCCGCGAGCCCGGCCGCCAGGCGCAGGTGCTCGGCTACTGGAAGCACGACGCCACGCCCGAGGAAGACTGGTGACCCGCTAGAACAAGGGGGGATGGCTCGCCGCCGGTCCCGCTATGCCACGCCCGGGCGACGGGCCGGCTCCGTCCTCCTCGACAGCCCTGTCCGGCGACGCCGGCGGCGGCCGCGGATCGGCCGCTGGCTGATCGCGATCGCGGTGCTCGCCGCGATCGGCGGCGGCGTGTACCTCTGGCGCGCGCAGGAGGAGGCCGGCGACGCCAGGCGCGAGGCCGCCCAGCGCTTCGCCGACGCGTGGGCGACCGACGACCACGCCGCGATGTGGCGCACGCTGAGCGCGAGCTCGCGCGCCGCCACCCCGGAGCCGCGCTTCACCCAGGCCTACCGCAACGCCGAGCGCGCCGCCGGCGTGCGGGAGGTCGAGGTCGGGCGGCTCGGCCCGGAGCGCGACGGGCGCTTCGCCCTCCCGGTCACGATCCGCACCGAGGCCTTCGGCGCGCTGGAGGGCACGATCCCGGTGCCGGTCTCCGGGCGCGGCGACGAGGCGGGCGTGGACTGGAGCTTCGCCATGCGCCTGCCCGGCCTGCGCCGCGACGAGGCCGTGGTCCAGCGCGCCGGCCGCCAGCCCCGCCGCGCGGCGGTGTTCGCCGCCGACGGCTCGCGCCTGGCGCCCAGCGCGCTGCTGGACGGGCTCGAGCGCCGCTTCGAGGACCGGCTGACCGGCCATCCGGCCGCGCGCCTGCAGTTCGGCGACCGCACGGTCGCCCGCACCCGCGCGCGCCGCGGCCGCCCCGTGCGCACGACGATCGACCCGGCGCTGATGCGGGCGGCGTCGCGCGCGCTCGGCGACCGGCTCGGCGGGGTGGCCGTGATCCGCCCGCGCGACGGCGCGCTGCGCGCCGTCGCCGGCCTCGCCGTCTCGGCCCCGCAGCCGCCCGGCTCGGTGTTCAAGATCATCACCGCCGCGGCGGCGCTCGACGAGAAGATCGTCGAGCCGTCGACGTCCTATCCGGTCCAGACGTCGGCGACCCTCTCCGGCGTCACGCTGCGCAACGCGGGCGGCGAGGCCTGCGGCGGCACGCTGGAGAACTCGTTCATCCACTCGTGCAACTCGGTCTTCGCGCCGCTCGGCGCCAAGCTCGGCGCCCGCAAGCTGGTGGCCGCCGCCGAGGCGTTCGGCTTCGGCGAGCGCTCGCGCGTCCCCAACACGAAGCCGAGCACGATCTCGCCGCCGCGCGAGCTGCGCGACGACCTCGCGGTCGGCGCCGCGGCGATCGGGCAGGACAAGGACCTCGCCACGCCGCTCGCGATGGCCAGCGTCGGCGCCACGATCGCGCTCGGCGGGCGCCGCGCGCAGCCGCGCGTGACGACGCTCGACAAGGTGGTCCGCAAGCGCGTCGTCTCCGGCCGCGCGGCGCGGCAGGTGCGGTCGATGATGATCGGCGTCGTCCGCGCCGGCACGGGCACCGCGGCCGCCGTCCCCGGCGTGACCGTCGCGGGCAAGACCGGCACGGCAGAGCTGGTGCCGAACTCGACCGACCCGAAGGACGCCAACGCCTGGTTCGTGGCGTTCGCGCCGGCCGAGCGGCCGCGCGTCGCCGTGGCGGTCATGCTCGTCGGCGCCGGCTTCGGCGGCACGGCCGCCGCGCCGGTGGCGCGCGAGGTCCTATCCGCCGCGCTCTAGCAGGAGCCGGAGGATCGGCTCGGCGCGCCGGGCGTCGGGCTCCTCGCCGGTGATCAGGTCGAGGTACGTGTACGACTCGATCAGGCGCACGATCACGTAGGCGACCTCGCGCAGGTCGACCGGCAGCGCGAGCCTGCCCGCCTCGGTCTCCTCGGTCAGCAGGTCGTGGATCGCGTCGATGAGGCGCGGCTGGAAGCCGGTCTCGTGGCGGGTGAGCAGCCGCATCGCGTACTCGCCCTCCTCGCCCAGCCAGCGGCGCATGCCGGCGTTGGTGATCACGTCGTCGAGGAAGCGCGTGACGATGCGGACGAGCCGCTCCGGCCCGGTCTCCCGCACGTCCTCCTCGATCTTGTCGAGCGTGCGGCGCGCGAGCGACCAGATGACCTCCACGAGCAGCTGGTCGCGCGAGCCCACCCAGCGGTAGAGCGTGACGCGGCTGACGCCCAGGTCGGCGGCCAGGCCGCTCATGTCGATCCGCTCCGCGGCGAGGAAGCGCTTGCGGGCGCGCAGGAACGCGTCGAGCGCGGTCGGCCGCTCCGGGCCGGGCGTAACATCCGCACGTTCTGTAACGGGGGGTCCCATGCGACGCGTCTGCCTGATCACATTGTCGACCATCGCGCTCGGCCTGTCCGCCGCGGCGCCCGCGTCGGCCGACCGCGTCTTCGGCGTCGACGGCGCGGCGGCGCCGGGACCGGCGCGCTACGACCGCGTCCGCGTGATCGAGCAGGGCCCGCGCAAGGCGCGGAAGGTCCTCGTCCTGGTGCCGGGCACCTCGGCGGGCGCGGCCTCGTTCCGGCCCGTGGCCCGCGCGATCGTCCGAGCCCTCCCGGGCTGGAAGGTCTGGTCGGTCGACCGGCGCGAGAACCTGCTCGAGGACCACTCGGTGGCCGACCAGGTGCTGGCCCGCTCGCGGCCGCCCGCCGACGCCTTCCGCTACTACCTCCAGTGGCTCACCGACCCGTCGGTCGCGCCCCACTTCACGCCGGTCGCGTCCGCGGACTTCGCCCGCCGCTGGGGCATGGGCGTGGCGGTCCGCGACCTGCGCAACGTGATCCGTGCCGCGCGTCGCGGCGGGCGGACGGTGGTGCTCGGCGGCCACTCGCTCGGCGCCACCATCACGGTGGCCTACGCCACCTGGGACTTCGGCGGGAGGGCCGGCGCCCGCGACCTCTCGGGCCTGCTGCTGGTCGACGGCGGCAGCGGCCGCGACCCGCTCTCGCGCGCCGAGGCGCGCCGGCAGCTCGAGCAGCTGGACGCCGGATCGCCGTTCATCGACCTCACGGGCCTCGGCCTGCCGTGGTCGGCGGGGGTGTTCAACCTCGTCGGATCCACGCTGGCGCGGCTGGCGCCGGACGAGCCGTCGCCGCTGCACGGCTGGCCGGCGCTGCCGGCCGACCTCAAGGCGCCGGTCCCGACCACCAACGCGGGCGGCTACGGCTACGCGCTCGACGCCGAGACCTCGCCCGAGAGCCTGCGCCTCGTGCACGTCAACATCGGCGGCCTGGCGCCCGCGGGCGATCCGCGGCCGTGGGTCGACGGCGAGCTCGGCACCGTCGCGCACACCGCGGCGCTCTTCTCCGGCATCGAGGGCATCGACGGCACCGCCTGGTACCACCCGGTCCGGCTCTCGCTCGACGGCGGGGCCGTGGCGGCCGGCATCCGCAACCCGGCGCAGAAGCTGCTCGGCGTCCGCGCGACGCACGGGCGCGACCTCGACGTGCCGATCTACGCGTTCGAGACCTCGCTCGGCAACGGCCGCGTCCTGGCCGGCGCGCGGGCGCTGGCGAGGCGGTCGGGCATCGAGCGGCTCACGCTGGTCGACCGCTCGGCGACGTACGACCACGTCGACCCGCTGTCGGCGCTGCCGGACCGCAACGCGTTCGTGAAGACGGTCGTCCCGTTCCTGCGCCGCATCATGTGATATTTCTATTACGTAATGCCTGCCTCACCTGTTGAGGACGACGACCACGTCTGGCGCGCGCTGTCGCACCCGCTGCGCCGCCGCATCCTCGACGTCCTGCGCGACCGGCCGCACACCACGGGCGGGATCGTCGGCGCGACCGGCGAGGACCGTCACGTCGTCATGCAGCACCTGCGCGTGCTGCGCGAGGCCGACCTGGTCCTGACCGAGGTCGCGGGCCGGCGCCGGATCAACCACCTCAACCCGGTGCCGATCGGCCGCATCCACGAGCGCTGGGTGTCCCGCTACGAGGAGAACTGGGTCGCCGCGCTGGTCGGGCTGCGCGACGCCGTCGAACGCAAGGAGGAGGGCCGCCGTGAGCGAGCGTGAGCTGCTCCACAGCATCGTCATCGCCGCGCCGATCGAGGCCGTGTGGGCCGAGCTCACCCGGCTCGACGGCCGCCAGCGCGCGATGATGGACACCGTGCTCGACAGCGCGCTCGAGCCGGGCGCTCCGCTCTACTACAAGTCCGAGGACGGCAAGCGCGTGTTCATCGTCGGCCGCGTCATCGAGGTCGACGCGCCCCGTCGCTTCTCGCATACGCAGCGCGTGACGACCCGCGACGACCCGTTCACCGTCGTGACGTGGACGCTCGAGGAGGTCGACGGCGGCACGCGGGTCACGATGCGCCACACCGGCTGGCCCGAGGACACCAAGAAGCTCGGCCAGGTCGACGGCACGTGGGCCTCGATCATGCCCGAGCTCAAGCGCCTGCTCGAGGACGGCCAGGTCAGCCGCGGGATGCGCTTCCGCTACCGGCTGTACTCGGCCTTCATGTTCGCGATGCCCGCGAAGACGAAGACCGAGAACGTGCCGGAGCCGCCACCGACTTAGGGTGCCCTAACTCATGCTAGGGTCCCGCGCCGTGAGGATCGAGACCACCGGCGACGAGCGCATGCTCGTCCTCCCGATCCGGGAGGACGAGGTCATGATCGCCGTCGAGGATCCGCGCTTCGGCCGGATCTCCACGGTGTGCCTCGACGCCGAGCAGGCCGGCGACCTCGCCGCCGCCCTGCGCGACGCGGTCGCTCAGAGCGCCTGATCGAAGAACCCGACCACCTTCGTCTCGTAGGCGGCCTCCTCGCGGATGGCTGCCGTGTGGTGGGCGGCGGGCAGGCTCCAGTGCTCGGCATGGCCGCCTGACGCCTCCTCGTAGAGCGCGTTGAACTGCCGCTCCTCCTCCGTGCCCGCCGAGATGAGCAGGAGCGGCGAGTCGATCCGCGCGACCTGGTCCTCGAGCGCCCGGCCCGGCGACGAGCTGGTCATGACCTCGATCGTCTTGAACATCAGCCAGCCCGGCGGGAGGCCGATCTCGGTCCCGCGCAGCCGGCGCCAGTCCTCGAACGAGCCCGCGGCCGCGCCGTCCGCCACCACCGCGCCCAGATCGGGGCGCTCGGCGGCGATCTCGAGCAGCACGTCGGCGCCGGTCGAGAGGCCGAGCGCGCCGATCCGCTCGCGGTCGACCTCGGGACGGGCGGCGAGGAAGTCCAGCGCGCCCTCCACGTCATGCGTCCAGCCCCAGCCGTAGGAGTTCTGGCGGCCGTCGCTCTCCCCCGCCCCGCGGGCGTCGTAGAGGAGCACGCCATAGCCGTGGCGGGCGAGCATCCGGGCGTGCGCCACGGAGCCCTCGCGGTCGCTGCCGCCGCCGTGGGCGAGCAGCACCGTCGAGCCGTTGCTCGTGGGCCGGTACCACCCGGCCAGCTCCACGCCGTCGGCGGCGGGGAAGCGCACGGTCTCGTACGCTGCGTCCGGCGCCGCGCCGATCGAGTCGCGGAACTTGTGCGAGTCGGCGATGCCGAGGATGACCGGGCCGAGCACGAAGAGCGAGGCCAGGATCGCGGCGGGCACGGCCGCCGACCGGCTCTTCCAGCTCCCCTCGCCGCGGTGCTGCCAGGGGATCCAGACGGCCACGCCGATCAGGACGACGCCGGCCGCGAGCACCAGCGCGCCGCTCGCGTGGCCGAGGTCGAAGCCGTTGGCGTCCAGGTGGCGGACGTGCAGGGCGCCGTTGACGACGGCCAGGGCGCCGAAGCCGAACGCCAGCGCGGCGCGCAGGCCGGGGCGCAGCCGCGGGAAGGCGGCCAGGGCGGCCACGGCCGCCGCGACCGAGATCGCGGCGGCGACGAGGTGCAGGCTGCCGTGCAGGAACGCGTCCTCCAGGGCGTGCGCGAGGGCGACGAGCGTCGCGGCGCTGAAGACGAGGCGGGTCATGATCCCAGCGCCTCGTCGAAGAAGCCGACGACGCGCCGCTCGTACTCGTGCGGCCGTGCCTCGATCCCGCCGGTGTGCCCGGACTCCGGGATCTCCCACAGCGACTTGGGCTGGCCCGCCGCGCGGTGGTACACGCGGTTGAGGTCCTCCCCGTGAGGGCTGTTGGGCGCCGCGATGAACATCACCGGGCGCGGGGAGATCGAGGCCGTCCTCACGCCGGAGAGGATCGGCCCGAGCACCTTGTCGACGCCGGCGCCGTCCTCCCGCTCCACGTCCTCGGAGACCGTGCGCGAGCCGGCGCCCTCCGAGACCACGGCCGTGAGGTCGTCGGTCTCCGCCGCCGTCTCGAGCATCATCTCGCCGCCGACCGACAGGCCGATGCGCCGATGCGGTCCGGTTCCACGTCCGGCCGGCGCTGCAGGTAGGCGATCGCGGCCTTGACGTCCTCGTCGCCGCCCCGGCCCCAGGAGTTGGGCGCGGCCCTCGCCGCGGCGGTCGAACAGCAGCACGCCGTAGCCGTGGCGGGCGAGCATGCGCGCCTGGCGCTGCGGGCCGTTGCGGCCGGGGAGCGAGATCACCGCGGCGCCGTTGCGCGAGGGGATGTACCAGCCCTCGAGCTCGAGCCCGTCGCTCGTCGTGAAGGCCACGTCCTCGTGGGCGACGCCGAGGCGGTCCTCCGGCACGACCGCCCGGAGGGTGTGGACCGTCGCGTAGCCGAGCGCCACCGTGACGAGATGGTTGCCCGGGTCGGGCGGGACGAAGTTGTCGTCGATCGGGTGCAGGGCGATCGCGGAGACGGCGAGAGCGGACATGGAGCCAGCGTCCCGGCTCGGGGGCGCCGCGCCCATGGGGCCGGACCCGCGTCCGCCGGTACCGCTCGATGGCGTCTTCAGCGTGCGGCTGGCCGTACCGCGCACGGCAGCCGGGCCGTGAGCACCGTGCCCGCGCCGGCCGGGCCGGCCGGGCCGGCCACCCCGAGGCTGCCCCCGAGCGTCTCCACGCGGTCGGCGAGCCCGCGCAGGCCGGACCCGTCCGCCCCGCCGACCCCGTCGTGCTCGAGCACGTGCGGGTGGATCCCGCGAGCCAGCTCGCGCAGCTCGGCGAGCGACTCGGTGACCTCCTTGCGAGCGGCGGCCACCAGCGACGCCGCGGTGTCGGGTCGTCGTGGATCCGGTCCTCGGTCATCCGGACGGCGATGGCGAGCGACACCGGCCGCTGCTGCGCCGTCGTGCAGATCGCGCTCGATCTGCCGCCGCGCGGCGTCGCCGGCCTCCACCAGCCGCTGGCGCGAGCCGGCGAGCTCCTCCACGCGCGACGCGAGCTCGGCCTGCAGGCGCGCCCGCTCGAGCGCGAAGTTCGCCTCGGCGCACACCACGTCGAGCAGCGCCGGCTCGCTGCTGAGCGACGAGGTCGGCCATGCCGGCCCGCGCGAGCTGCGCGCGGAGGATGCCGAACAGGAACGCGAGCGGCACGGTCACGAGCACGACGACCGTGACCTCCTCGCTCGAGCGGATGAACTCGCCGGCCAGCAGCTCGTTCTAGACCTGGACGCCGAGGATCAGGGCGGCCACGCCGCCGGCGAGCGTCGGCAGCAGGACGCGCCGCGGCGGCGGCGGCGCGCGCGGCCGGCGCGCGATGCCGACGAAGGCCAGCGCCAGCCCCAGCGACCCGTTGACCGCCCGCTGCCCGGCGTCGACGGCGTCCTCCAAGCCCGCCGGGCGGCAGCGCCACCCAGACCGTCTGGAGCACCCCGGCGCCGAAGACGAAGCCCCACACGATCGGCCGGTCGGCGCGCCCGGCCAGGCGGCCGCTCGGGAACGAGAGCACGAGGGCGGCGAACGGGATCACCCACACGCTGGCGAGCAGCTCGCCGAGCGTGAACGCCATCTGCCAGCCGATCTCGGCGAGCAGGGCCGGAACCAGGAAGAGGAAGCCGCTGAGCGTCATCAGGGCGCCGGTCCGCGTCTCCGGCCGGCGTTGCCACACGATCAGGCCGCAGGCGATGAACGAGCCGCCCACCGAGCGGCCGAGGACCACCAGCGCGGTGATCTCGCCGCCGCCGCGGAGCAGCAGCGCGAAGCCCCAGGCCACGGCGGCGATCCCGACGGGCCAGAGCACCGCGGGCAGCCATCTGGCCTGCCACACGGTCCGATCGTCTCACCGTCGGGGGGCCGCCGACAAGTAGGTGAGGACGGCGAGGATGCGGCGATGGGCGTCTTCGCCGCCCGGGAGGTCGAGCTTGGCGAAGATCGCCGTCACGTGCTTCTGCACGGCGCGCTCGCTGATCACGGCCCGCTCGGCGATCGCCCGGTTCGACAGCCCCTCGGCCACCAGGCCGAGCACCTCGCGCTCGCGCGGCGACAGGACGGCGAGCGGATCGTCCTCGCGGCGGAGCGCCAGAAGGTTGCCGACCACGGTCGGATCGAGCGCCGACCCGCCGGCCGCGACGCGGCGCAGCGTGCCGGCGAAGTCCTCGATGTCGGTCACGCGGTCCTTGAGCAGGTAGCCGAGCCCGGCGGGCGTCTCGGCGAGCAGCCGCATCGCGATGCCGGCCTCGAGGTGGGACGAGAGGATCACGATGCCGATCTCCGGATGGCGGTCGCGCACCGCGCGGGCCGCGACGAGCCCCTCCTCGGTGTGGGTCGGCGGCATCCGGATGTCCACGACCGCCACGTCCGGCACGTGGGCGTCGACGGCCGCGACGAGCTCGTCGGCGTCCGCCGCCTCGGCGACGACGTCGAAGCCCGCGCGGCGCAGCAGCGAGGCGATCCCCTCGCGGACCAGCAGGCTGTCGTCGGCGATGGCGACGCGCATGCCCCCATCAAACACGAAAGCCCCGCACAGGGCGGGGGCTGTCGGCACGACGGTCGCCGGTTCAGCGGAGCTCCATGCCGTGGAAGCGCAGCAGCGAGCCGCCGACCGCGGCGTAGCCGTGGCAGTCGGGCGTCAGGTCGGGAAGGAACGTGCAGCGCAGGTAGTCGCTCATCGCCTTCCTGCGTGCTTGGAGTGGTTGCCGACGCAGACGAGCGAGCTGATCCCGAAGACGTCGCCGGCCTGCGGCGGTCCGGGCCCTGGGCCACGGTGCCGTCGACGCTCGTGTAGACGAACGAGACCGGCTCGGAGAAGGCGCGGATCGTCTCGGTCCTGCGCTTGGCCGCGAACGCGGGCGAGCGAGGCGACGAGAGCGACCGCGAAGAGGCGGATATGGGTGCGGTCGATCATGTCGCCGACGTTGAGGCCGGCCCTCCGCCACACATCGGGGCCAGCCCGGGAGCGCCTCAGGGCTACTAGCCCTTGATCCCCATCACGCCGCCCGCCGTCTCGATCTCGAGCGGCGCTCGGGGCTCCGAGATCCTGCGCCACGCCGCGCGCGCCTTCTTGAGCCGCTCGGTCAGCTCGCCGCCGGAGATGTTCTCGACCTGGTTCTCGCCGAGGACGAGGACCGCCTGGTCGCCCACGAAGCCGATCCGGCCGCCGGTGATCGTCTCGATCGCCGCGGCCCCGCCCTTGCCGCTGTCGATCTCGACGACGCGCATGACCGCGCCCTTCGGCGCGTCGACGAGCTCGCCCTCCGGGGGGCGGGGCGTCAGGCACCATCCGCTTCACCGGGATGCTCAGCTTCGCCGTCGCCTCGCGGACGGTGAACGGCGTCGCGTCGTCGGTGACCGTCGCGTCGACGGGATATGGAGATCGAGCGGCGCTGCAAGCGCCGCGCGAGCGAGCTGTTCGACCTCGTCGCCGGCGCGTCGTCCGGCGGGGATGAGCATCTCGAGGAGGTCGCCGAGCGTCCGGGATGATCGCAACGCCGCCGTGAACGCGAAAGGGCCCGGATGTCCGGGCCCTTTCGAAGTAGCGGGGGCAGGATTCGAACCTGCGACCTTCGGGTTATGAGCCCGACGAGCTACCTGGCTGCTCCACCCCGCGACGCGACTTTCCATGGTACCAAGCCGTCGCCATCCATCAAGGCCTGCCGGAGCACGCGCAGCTCCACGCGGCGGTTGCTCCAGCGGCCGGCGAGCGTGTCGTTCGTGGCCCGCGGGCGGGACTCGCCGCGCGAGCGCGCCAGCAGGCGGGCGACGACGCCGAGGCGCCGCAGCTCGCGCACCACGGTCTCCGCGCGGCGCAGGCCCAGTCGGTCGCGCCGAGCGAGTCGGGGTGGCCCTCGACGCGCACCGTGCGCGCCGTGCGGACGTCCGGCGCGAATCGCGCGCAGGTAGCGGCGGACCTCCGGCATCAGGCGGGCGCGGCCGGACTCGAACAGCCCGTCGCTCGGCAGGATCCACGGCGCGCGCGGCGACGTCGCCGACGTTGCCGGCGAGGATGGCCGGCGCCGCGGGACGCGTGGTGTCGACCGTCCAGTGTGCGTGGCGGGCGAGGCGTCGGCGTTGCCGAGGGCGTCGAGCGCGCGCTCCTCGAAGGTGTGGCCGCCCGAGGTCAGCCCGGTCGCCGAGTAGGGGCCGGCGCACGCGGTCCAGGCGCCGCCGCCGACGCGGCACTCGAACGAGTCCGGCTCGTCGGCGGAGAAGTCGAAGCCGGCCGAGCATCGGATGCCGTTCGCCCGTCTTGAGGTCTACTGGCTGAACCGCTCCCGGAGCGTCTTCTTGGAGAACTTCCCGACCGACGTCTTGGGCACCTCGTCGATGAACTCGACGTTCTCGGGGATCCACCACTTGGCGACCCGGTCCGAGAGGAAGTCGCGCAGCTCGTCGGCGTCGAGCTCGGCCCCGTCCTCGGGCACGACGCACGCGAGCGGCCGCTCGCCCCACTTCTCGTCGGGCACCCCGATCACCGCCGCCTCGCGCACGGACGGGTGGGCCATGATCTCGTTCTCGAGCTCGACCGAGGAGATCCACTCGCCGCCCGACTTCACCAGGTCCTTCGTGCGGTCGACGAGCCGGATGTAGCCGTCGCTCGTGATGGTCGCCACGTCGCCGGTGCGCAGCCAGCCGTCGTCGGTGAACGACTCGCTGCTGCTGCGCTCGTCGTTGTAGTAGCCGGCCGCGATCCACGGCCCGGCCACCTGCAGCTCGCCGCGCGCCTCGCCGTCCCACGGCTGCTCGTCGCCGGTGTCCGGCGCGACGATGCGGCACTCCACCAGCGGCTGGACGATGCCCTGCGAGGAGCGCACGTGCGCGAGCTCCTCCTCGGGCAGGCCGGACATCGTGCTCCTGATCCGGCAGACCGAGCCCAGGGGGCTGGTCTCGGTCATCCCCCAGGCGTGGAGGATCGGCTGGCCGAGCTTCTCGCGGTAGGCCTCGGAGAGCGACTGCGGCACGGCCGAGCCGCCGCACAGGATCGCCCGCAGCGAGGAGAGGTCGCGGCCCACGAGCTCGTCGAGCGCGCCCATCCAGATCGTCGGCACGCCGGCCGCCAGCGTGACCTTCTCGTCCTCCATCAGCTCGGCCACCGCGGGCGGGGTCATCTGCGGCCCCGGGAACGCGAAGGCGCTGCCCGCCATGACGCCCGCGTGCGCGAGGCCCCAGGCGTTGGCGTGGAACATCGGGACGACCGGCATCACCACGTCGCGCTCGGAGACCGCGATCGAGTCGGCGAGCATCGCGCCGAGCGAGTGGAGCACCGTCGAGCGATGCGAGTAGACCACGCCCTTCGGGTGGCCGGTGGTGCCGCTCGTGTAGCACATGGCGGCGGCCCGGTTCTCGTCCTCGATCCGGAACTCCGCGGGCTCGGCGGAGGCCAGCAGCTCCTCGTACCCGACGACGCGATCGTCCTCCGGCACGTCGCCGGCGCCGTCGTCCATGACCACGATGTGCTTGACCGTGCCGAAGCCGCCGACCAGCGGCCAGAGCAGCTTCACCAGCGAGCGGTCGACGAAGATCACCTCGTCCTCGGCGTGGTCGACGATGTAGCTGACCTGCTCGGGGAACAGGCGGATGTTGAGCGTGTGCAGCACGCGCCCGCTGCACGGCGCGGCGAAGTACAGCTCGAGGTGGCGGGCCGAGTTCCAGGCGAACGTCGCGACCCGGCCGTGCTCGGAGATCCCGAGGGACTCGAGCGCGCCCGCGAGCCGGCGCGTGCGCCCGGCCCACTCCGCGTACGTCGTCCGCTCCTTGCCGGTCGCGGTCAGCGTCGTCAGCGTCTTGTCGCCGAACAGCTTCTCCGCGCGCCCGAACAGGTGCGGCAGCGTCAGCGGGTAGTCCGACATCAGGCCCTTCATCCGTCTCCTCCTCCGTTCACAGACCCAGTCGCGGCAGCTCGATCGCCGGGCAGCGGTCCATGACGACGCGCAGCCCTGCCGCCCGGCCGCGCTCCGCCGCGGCCTCGTCGATCACGCCGAGCTGCATCCACACGGCGCGAGCGCCGATCCTGATCGCCTCGTCCACGTGCCCGCCCGCCGCAGAGGAGCGGCGGAAGACGTCGACCACCTCGACCGCGTCCGGGATCGCGCCCAGCGTGGGGTAGCAGCGCTCGCCGAGGACTTGCGTCGCCATCGGGTTGACCGGGATCACGCGGTAGCCGCGGCGCTGGAGCATGAGGGCGATGCGGTGCGAGTCGCGATCCGGATCAGGCGAGCAGCCGACCACCGCCCACACGCGCGTCTCGGTGAGGACGGCGCGGACGTCGTCGACGGGCGGGAGCAGCGCCGACTCGGGATGGGCGGCGAGGCCGCGGCGCTCGGCGATCCGCTCGAGCACGAGCGCGGTGTCGGCGATCGGCACCCCGGTCAGGTGGTCCTCGCGCGCCTCGAAGTCGGCGACGACGGCGCCGATGGCCGCGGCGTAGGCGTCGCGGTCGCGGGCGGAGAGCGCGGCGACGGCGTCCGCCGCGCGCTGGAACGCGCCGGAGCCCTCGCGCATGCCGGCGACGTCCACGTCCTCGCCGGCCGAGAGCGCCGCGAGCGCGAGCGCCCAGTGCGCGGGTGGCGAGTCGGCGCCGCCGGCGAGCTGCTCGCGCACGTACGGGGCGGGATCGTCCCCGGCCAGGACCGAGGCCTTTGCGTAGCCGACCAGCCGGCCGTAGCTGCGCGGCGGCGCCGCCTCCCACGACGTGCGGTAGCTCGCCGCCGCGCGCCGCAGCGGCTCGCGCGCGTCCGCGCCGGCGAGCAGCGCGCGGTGGGCCTCGCCGTCGGCCGCGATGGCCTCGCGCATGGCGTCCTCGTGCAGCGCCGTCACGAGAGCAATGCTCGCAGCCGGAGGGCGTTCTTGACAGCGAAGCCCTCCCAGTCGTTGTTGAAGTAGACGTAGCCGTCGCCCGCGAGCTCGGCCACGCGCTGCGCGAGCTCGCGCAGCTCCGTCTCGCTGTAGTTGCCGCGCCGCCCGCGGGCGCCGTAGTGGAACCGCACGAAGGACCAGTCGGTGGTCGTCACCCAGGGCTGCCACGGCCGCTCGGGGTGGTCCCCGACGCACAGGGCCGCCTTGTGCCAGCGCAGCAGCTCGAGCGCCTCGTCGTCCTCGAACCAGCTCGGGTGGCGGAGCTCGAAGGCGTGCCGGCCGTCGGGCAGGACGTCGAGCGCCCCGGCGAGCCGCGGGATGTCCCGCTTGAACCGCTCGGGAAGCTGCCACAGGACCGGCCCGAGCTTGGGCGACGCGGCGAGCGGCGCGATCCCCTCGTAGAAGCGCCCGATGCCCTCCTCGATGCCGGTCAGCCGCTTCATGTGCGTGAGGTACTGGCTCGCCTTGGCGGCGAAGGCGAAGCCGGGCGGCGTCTGCTCGACCCAGCCGGCGACGGCCTCCGGCTTCGCGAGCCGGTAGAAGGTCGAGTTGACCTCGACGGTGTCGAACACGGTCGCGTAGTGCTCGAGCCAGCGCCGCTGCGGCAGCCCTTTGGGGTAGAAGCGCTCGCGCCAGCTGGCGTACTGCCAGCCGGAGCAGCCGACGCGGATGCGGCCCATGCCGGGAGAATGCCCTGCGACATGGCCAAGGTATTCGTGACGCGGAAGCTGCCGTTCCCGGCACTCGACGACCTGCGCGCGGCGCACGAGGTACACGAGTGGCAGGACGAGATGCCCCCGACGCCGGAGGAGCTGCGGGCGCTGGTGGGCGGGACGGAGGGATTGCTCACCCTCATCACCGACCGCGTGGACGACGCGCTGCTCGACGCCGCGCCCGCCCTGCGGGCCGTGGCGAACATGGGCGTCGGGACCGACAACATCGACGTGCAGGCGTGCAGTGAGCGCGGCATCCCGGTCGGCAACACGCCGGACGTGCTGACCGACGCGACCGCCGACCTCGCGTTCGCGCTGCTCCTGGCGCTGGCGCGGCGGATCGTCCCGGGCGCCGAGCTGGTGCGCGACGGCGGGTGGAGGACGTGGGAGCCGGCCGGAGACCTCGGGGTCGAGCTCGCGGGCGCCACGCTCGGCATCGTCGGCTGGGGCAGGATCGGCCAGGCGATGGCCCGGCGCGGCGAGGGCTTCGGGATGGAGATCCTCCACAGCTCGCGGTCGAGCGGCGTGTCGCTCGAGGAGCTGCTCGAGCGGGCCGACGTGGTGTCGCTCCACACGCCGCTCACGCCGGACACGCGGCACCTGATCGACGACGCCGCCCTGGCCCGGATGAAGGCCTCGGCGCTGCTCGTCAACACCGCGCGCGGCGGGGTGGTCGACCAGGACGCGCTGCGCACCGCGCTGCACGACGGCGCGATCGCCGGCGCGGCGCTCGACGTCACCGACCCCGAGCCGCTGCCCGCCGACCATCCGCTGCTCGACTCGCCCAACCTGCTCGTCGTGCCGCACATCGGCTCGGCGACCGTGCGGACGCGTGCCAAGATGGCCGCCATGGCCGTCGAGAACCTGCTGGCCGCGCTGGCCGGCGACCCGATGCCGCACGAGGTCACGTGACCCGCGTCGCGGTCGTCGACATCGGCACCAACTCCACCCGGCTGCTCGTGGCCGAGGTCAGCGGCGGCGAGCTGCGCGAGCTCCGGCGCGAATCGATCGTCACGCGGCTGGGCGAGGGCGTCGACGCCACCGGGCGGCTCGGCGACGAGCCGCAGGCGCGCGTGTTCGCGGCGCTCGACGAGTACGCCGAGGGCATCTCGGGCGCCGGCGTGCGCACGGCGGTCATGACCTCGGCGGTGCGCGACGCCGCCAACGGCGACGAGTTCGCCGCCGTGGTGCGCGACCGCTACGGGCTCGAGGCCGCGACGCTCTCGGGCGACGAGGAGGCGCGGCTGACGTTCATGGGCGCGACCGCCACGCGGCCGGCCGGCGAGCCGCTGCTCGTCATCGACATCGGCGGCGGCTCCACCGAGCTGGTCGTCGGCGCCGGCAGCGACGTCGGCTTCCACGTCTCGACCCAGGTCGGCGTGGTCCGCCACAGCGAGCGTCACCTGCACTCCGACCCGCCGACGGCGGGTGAGCTGGCCGCGCTGGGCGAGGACGCCCGCGGCGCTTTCGCCGAGGCGGTGCCGTCCGAGGTCCTCGGGCAGCCGAAGGCCGGCGTGGGCGTCGGCGGCACGGCGACCCAGCTCGCGGCGATCGATCTCGCGCTCCCCGAGCACGACCGCACGGAGGTCGAGGGGCATTCGATGACGGTCGAGCGGCTCGGCGAGCTCCGCGACCGGCTGGCGGCGGTCCCGCTGGCCGAGCGGCGCGAGATCCAGGGCCTCGATCCGGCCCGCGCGCCGACCATCGTCGCGGGGGTCTCGATCCTCCTCGAGGCGCTCGCCGCGTTCGGCCTCGACGGCGTCCAGGTGTCCGAGCGGGACATCCTCTGGGGCGTCGCCCTGGACGCCTGAACCGGTCCAGGAGAGCCATGGACACTTGTTCGATTGCCGCGGGTTCGCGCCTGGGTGGATACTGCATCGCGTCGGAAAGGGCGGTCGTGCCTCCCGCCGCCGTCCCAACGACGCCATAGGTCCGGGCGATGCCGCATCATCGGCGCCTCCCGCCGTCCGGGCCACCCAAATAGGCCCCCTAAGGCACGTACCCCTGCCCGTCCTGACGGGGCCAACTTGAAGCCGCCCGCCCCCGCCGCGGGCGGCTTCACGTTTATGTGGGGTCGTGTCGCCCCGGCGAACATCAACCCCCCGCGAACGTCAACCCCCGCTGGGTAGGGAAGCGGGCCTCCCGGCGAGCCCCGTCGACGTTCCGCACCACAGAGGTGCGCAACGTCAACCGACACCGTCAGGCCGGCGCCCGGTTGACGTCATGCACCACCCGCCCTACCCAGCCGGGTTGACGTTGACGTTCGGAGCGCCAGCCAGTGAACCAGTGATAGGTTCACTGGATGTTCGACCCGCTCGCCGACCACGGCGTCGATCTCTACGCCGTCTACGCCCGCCTCCGCGCCGAGGCGCCCGCGTACCGCAACGAGCGCCGCGACTTCTGGGCGCTGTCGCGCTTCGCCGACGTCCAGGCGGCCGCCCGCGACTGGACCACGTACTCGAGCGCCCGCGGCGTGAACCTCGACGACACGCTCTCGCTCACCGGGCCCGGGAACTTCATCTCGGCCGACCCGCCGGGCCACGACCGGCTGCGCCGGATCGTCCGGCACTCCTTCACGCCGGCGTGCGTGCGTGAGCTCGAGACGCCGGTGCGGGAGGACGTCCGGCGCGCGGTGCGGCGCTGCGCGGGCGCCGGGACGTTCGACGCCGCCGAGGAGCTCGCCTGGACGGTCCCGGTCGGCGTGATCGCGCGGCTGCTCGGCATCGACCACGTCGATCCGGCGGCCCTGGCCCGGCTGCTCGGGCGCGTGATCCACCGCGAGCCGGGCAGCGAGACCGTCGGCCACGGGCCCGCTCAGGCGGCGGCCGAGCTCGGCGCGATCCTCGCCGAGACGGCCGAGCGGCGCCGGGCCGACCCGCGAGCCGACCTGATGACCGACATCGTCCGCGCCGGCACGCTCCACGAGGGCGAGCTCCACGGGCTCTGCGTGCTCCTGTTCGTCGCGGGCACCGAGACCGTGGCGGACTTCATCGGGAACGCGCTCGTCACGCTGCACGACCACCCGGACCAGCGCGCGCTGCTCGCCGCCGACCCCGCGCTCCTCCCGGGGGCCGTCGAGGAGCTGCTGCGCTTCGAGTCGCCCGTCCAGCACCAGGTCCGCACGGCCACCGAGACGGTCGAGCTCCACGGCGAGCGGATCCCGGAGGGCGCGCGCGTGATGCTCCTCTGGGGCGCCGCGAACCGCGACGAGCGCCGCTGGGACCGTCCCGACGAGCTCGACCTCACGCGCGAGCCGCAGCGCAACCTCGCGTTCGGCGAGGGCATCCACCACTGCCTCGGCGCCCCGCTCGCCCGCCTCGAGGGCCGGATCGTGCTCGAGGAGGTCCTGACCGCGCTCCCCGAGTACCGCATCGCCGGCCCGGTCGAGCGGGTCCCGACCCACAACACGCGCGGCGTCGCGCGCCTGCCGGTCGAGGGATGAGGCCCTCACCCCGACAAGGGTCCGAACGGGCGATGGTCGACCGTCCGCTCAGGATGTGGGATGTCCGGCATGAGCAACTTCGGCCTCCCCGGTGCGTCGTTCGGACCCGGTGAGCGGCGAGCGCGATTGCTCGCCACTCATCGCCTCGCGCTTGGCGACCGTCCGAGCCGCGCCAACCTCAACATCGCTGCCGACGACCGCGCCAGTTCGCTCCTCAATGTCATGCGTCGCCACGTCGACGCCGCGCCGGAATCGGCTTTCGCGAGGCGCGAGGAAGTCGAAGTCGAGCGGTTGGATTCGCTCTGGGCGCGCCTCTCCTCGGGCGCCCTGTCGACGTACCTGAAGATCGACGTGCAAGGTGCTGAGCTCGATGTCCTTCGCGGCGGGGAGTCCGCGGTGAACGAGTGTCTCTTCGTGGAGCTCGAGTTGTCACTCGTCCCGCTCTACGAGACAGGGCCGCTCTTCTACGAGGCGGTCGACTGGCTTCGTGACCGCGGCTTCCGGCCGGCTGGGTTCGAGTGCGTGCTCGACGACCGCCGCTCGGGTCAGATGCTGCAGGTGGACGGGATCTTCGTCGCTCAGGCCAGGTTGGCGGAGCGCGGGTAGGCGACCGAGGGGTCCGTCAGCACGTTGATCAGCGTCGGCCCGGTCGCCGCGAAGGCGCGCTCGAGCGCCGGCCGCAGCTCGCCCGGCGAGCGCACGAGCTCGCCGTGACCGCCGAGCGCCTCGACCATCTGGTCGTAGCGCGTCTCGGGCGTCAGCTCGGCCGCGACCGAGTAGCCGTAGAGGTACTCCATCGGATGCTTCTCGAGCGCCCAGATCCCGTTGTTGCCCATCACGCCGACCACGCTGACGCCGTGGCGCGCGAGCGTGTCGAACTCCATCCCCGAGAAGCCGAAGGCGCCGTCGCCGAGCAGGAGCACGACCTGGCGCTCGGGATGCGCGAGCTTGGCCGCCAGGGCGTAGCCGGGACCGCTGCCGAGGCAGCCGAACGGGCCCGGGTCGAGCCAGCAGCCAGGCTCGTAGGAGGAGACCACCCGGCCGGCGTAGGACACGAAGTCGCCGCCGTCGCCGACGACGATCGCGTCGCGGTCGAGCACCTGGGCCAGCTCGCCGTAGAGGCGCATCGGGTGCAGCGGAGCGCGGTCGTCGGCGAACAGCTCGGCCTCCGCGGCCCGCTTGGAGTCCTCGACCTCGCGCAGGTGCGAGAGCCAGCCGCTCGTGTCGGTCCCGCCGGCCGCGGCCAGCGCGCCCAGCGTCGCCGCGACGTCGCCGTAGCACTCGGCGGCGACCTCGCGCGGATGGTCGCGCTCCGGCTCCGCGAGGTCGATGGCCACGATCTCCGTCTCGTCGCCGAACGCGCCGCCGAAGCCGAGCCGGAAGTCCATCGGCACGCCGACGACCAGCGCCAGGTCCGCCCCCTTGAGCCCTGCGCTCCTCGCCCGCGAGAAGAAGTTCGGATGGTCGGCGGGCAGGCAGCCGCGCGCGAGGCCGTTGAGGAACACCGGGATGCCGGCCGCCTCGGACAGCGCGCGGAGCGCGTCCTCGCCGTGGCCCCAGTAGAGGTTCGTGCCGGCCATGATCACCGGGCGGTCGGCGTCGCGCAGGAGCGTCACAGCGCGATCGAGGGCGGCCTGCTCGGCCGCGGGCCGCGCGACCGGACGGAGGTCGGGCAGCGGCGCCTCCTCGGCCTCCATGAACACCACGTCGAGCGGGAAGTCCAGGAACGCCGGCCCCGGATGGTCGCGGCGCATGACCGACCAGGCGTCGTCGATGAGCCCCGGGATCTCCGCCGTGGCGCCCGCGGTGGCGGCGAGCTTGACCAGCGGGCGCACGAACGGCACGTGGTCGATCTCCTGGAGCGACCCCTGCCCCCAGCGCATGGCGGGAGCGCGGCCGCCGAGCACGAGCACCGGCGAGTGGTTGGACTGCGCGCTCGCCATCGCGCTCATGCCGTTGGTCACGCCCGGACCGGCGGTCAGCGCCGCCACGCCCGGCTCCCGGGTGACCTTCGCCCAGCCCTCGGCGGCGAAGGTGGCGGAGGCCTCGTGGCGCACGTCCACGATGTCGATCCCCTCGGCCCGGCAGCCGTCGTAGATCGAGAACAGGTGACCGCCCGAGAGCGTGAAGAGCTTGCTGACGCCGTATGCCTTGAGGCGGCGGGCGACCAGCCGCCCACCGTGGAGCGCCGTGGTCTCAACCGTCATGGCGCGGCAATCTACCCCCCGGCCGGGGGGTTGGACGCCGGTCACCCGTGAGGTGAGGCACAGGCGCGGCTAGGGTCGCCCCCATGGAGAACGACATCCAGATCCGGGACAGCGATCTCGAGCTGCTGCTCTCCGAGTCCGATCGCGAGGAGCCGTTCCTGGTTGCCCGTCGCCGGCCGGAAGCCGTCCAGCAGCCGCGCGAGGAGCTCGACGAGCAGATCCTCGCGGGTCTCGTGACGCCGTACTGAGCTAGCGCCGGCAGGCCGCGGCGGCCTGCAGCCGCGCGACGGCCGTGGCCTCGGCCACCTGGGACTCGCCCCAGTACATCGCGCGCCCGATCCGCAGCGCCGGCAACCGGTCGGCGCCCACCGCCAGCAGGCGGCGACCCGCCGTCTCGATGGCGCCGTCACGACCGCGATCGCCGGCCGCCTGGAGGCAGTCGTCGAGCGCCAGCCCCGCGGCCCCGGCCGCCTCGGCCAGGATCTCGGGATCGTCGAGGTCGAAGCCGCCGCAGAACGCGAGCCGGCCCGCGGCGAGCACGAAGGCCGCGCCGCGGCCGTTCTCGGCGGCGTGCGACGCGACCCGCATCGCGGCCGGAACCTCGTTCGGCCAGCTCTCAGGCCACTCGAGGGGCAGGCGCAGCGTCTCGGCCCGCCCCTCGGCGGCCTCGCGTACGCCCGACAGCGCGGCCTCGTCGGACGCCAGTGAACCGCCGCGCAGCGTGGTGGTCGACGCCGGCGTCCACGTCACGTCGTCGAACGCCCGGTCGATCCGCTCCGCCACGAGGTACGTGAAGGGGCATGCGAGGTCGAACAGGAACTCGGCGCGCAGGGACTCGGACCGCCTTCGCGGTCGTGCGCGGCGCGCCTGCCTGCGCTCCGCGAGTCTGATGAGCTCGCCCATGTAAGTCCTCGATCTGCCGGAAATCCTTGCTTTTCGGCGCGTTTCGGCGCCCCGCTTCCGGTATCAACGGCCGCCAGGAGGAAAACTTGCGTGCCCGTACGAATAGGGTTGTCCGGGTCCGGACCTTAGGCGGAATGTCCATCACATGAAACCTGCCGTCCGGAGTCGGAGTATGCTCCGGAAAATCCCCGCTGAGAGGCCCTGAGATACCCAACGTCCCGCCCCCAAAGCGCCATCCCTACGACCAGTGGTCGCCGGACGCGCGCGCCCTCGACCTGGTGGGCGACAAGTGGACGTTGCTGATCATCCGGGACCTCGCCGCCGGCCCGCGGCGCTTCGTGGAGCTGCAGCGCGTGCTCCCGGGCATCTCCACCGAGCAGCTGCGCTCGCGGCTGAACCGGATGGTGGCCGACGGACTGCTCACCCGCCAGCGCTACCGCGAGGTGCCGCCGCGGGTCGACTACGAGCTCACCGAGCGCTCGCGTGAGCTGATGCCCGTGGTCGGCGCGCTCGCGCGCTGGGGCTACGACTGGGTGTGGAGCGCCCCGCGCCCGGGCGAGGACGTCAACATCGGCGCGGTCTTCCGCCTCGCCCCCGGGCTCATCGAGCCGCCGCGCGGCGTCGAGGGCACCGTGGAGCTGGTCGTGGAGGCCAACGGCGACGAGCAGCCGGAGCGCCATTACCGCCTCGTCGCCCGCGGCGGGCGCGTGGAGATCGAGGAGGGCGCGTCCGAAGAGAGCGCCACCGCGACCGTGAGCGGCAGCACCGCCGGCTGGGTCCGCGCGCTCGGCCCCGGCGGCTCGCCGGACGAGCTCGACTTCTCCGGCAACCGCGGCCTCGCCGAGGCCATCCTCACCGGTTTCACCACCGCCGCGGCCCGCGTCGCGGCCTAGAGCCCGCTCAGTCGCCCTTCAGGTAGTCCGCCGCCTCGATGTGCGGGAAGTCGCCCTGGATGCGGCCCTGGAACTTCTGCGCGTCCGCCTTCCAGCAGCCGGGCGTCCCGTCGGACGGCGCGGTCTGGCCGCCGGCGTTGCGGCAGTCCGACGACGGCGACATGAGGTACTGCATCGCCTCCGGCCCGAAGAGGTGCTCGGGCCCGACGTACGTCTCGCCGCGGTTCGTGCGCAGTCGCTCCGGGTAGATCGCCGCGCTCTCGGCGCCGAGCGGGCCGAACTGGCGCAGGTAGTGGCCGACGCCGCCGCCCTTGGAGACGGTCGTGTCGGCCAGCGCGGCCGCGCCGTAGGAGATGAAGTCCGAGACCTGCAGCTGCGACATCTCGAGGTACTGGAGCATCGGGTTGAGCTGGCCGAGGAACGGGTGCATGCGGGCCAGCAGCGGGCCCGCGCCCTCGAGCGTCTCGCGCGCCGCCGGCAGCCCCTTCTCGGACGCCTTGATGAGCGGGTCGAGGTCGCGGAAGAACTTCTCGAGGTGCGGCGCCGTGTCGCGCAGGTCGGCGAGCGTCGGCTTCAGGTCCTGCGCCACCGGGCGCAGGTCCTGCACCAGCGGCCGGGTGTCGGTCGAGAAGCCCTCGAGCCGCGACAGCGTCGCCTTTGACTCGTCGAGGAAGGTCGGGAAGATGCGCACCGCCTCGGCGAGGGCCTCGTTGCGCGAAGCCGTCGCGGAGAACGTGCGCTCCGACGCGGTGATCAGCGTCCGCAGCTGCTGCTCGTTCTCGGTCAGCGCCCCGAAGGTCACGCCGGTGTTCTTGACCAGCCGCTGCAGCGCCGCCTCCTGCGCGTCGAGCACCTGCAGCACGTCCGAGGCGTCGGCCGCGAAGCCCGGCAGCGTCCCGAGCGCGTCGTTGAAGTCGCGGCCGCGGCCTTCGATGCCCTTGCCCAGCTCCTGCTGCCAGCCGCGGAACGCCTCACGTGTGGCCGGGTCGAGCGAGTCGAAGATCTCGTCGAGCTGCACGGTGTCGGCGACCCGCGCGTCGGCCAGCCGCCCGCCCTCGGGCAGCATCCGTTCCCCGGGGCCCGGCGAGAGCTCGACGTAGGTCTCCCCCAGCAGCGTCTTCTGGCGCAGCATCGCCTGCGAGTCGGCCTGCAACGGCGCGAACTCGCGGTCGAGCTCGATCGTCGCCACCGTGCGGTTGTCGCCCGCCTCGATCTGCCGGACCTTGCCGACCGACACGCCTGCGATCCGGACGTCGGCCTCGGTGGCCAGCGTGGTCGCCTCGGGGAACGCGACCTGCACCCGGTAGCCCTGCGGCTTGAGCGGGATCGCCCCGCCGAACGACAGCCAGAGGAAGAGCAGCAGCGCGAAGCAGGACAGCGCGAAGCCGACCATGACGAGGATGCGGGAGAGTGAGGGCGCGGCCTTGTTCATCACTCGCTCGCGCAGGCCGCGGAGTCGGTGAGGATCGGGGTCAGCATCGAGAGGAACTCCAGCTCCGGCTCCTCGACCACGAGCTGCTCGATCGTCGCGCAGGGCGCCGCGACGGTGACCGGCCGGAACGTGCCGTGGGCGTCGGAGTTGGAGAAGAGCTGCGTGGCCATGTGCTGCGCCCACGCGACCCAGAACAGGTAGCCCTCCTGCCGCGCGGCGTCGTCCGGGTCCTCGCGGCCGTTCGGGTTCAGGGCGACCAGGTTGAGGAAGCGGTTGAGCTTGGTGAACGAGCGCGTCAGCGCCGGCGTCGCCTTCGAGAGGTTCTGGGCGGCCGGCCGCAGGTCGCGCGCCACGGGGCGCGCCTCGCGCACGAACGGGCGGATGTCGTCGCGCAGCAGCGGCATCGCCTCGCGCGCCAGCGGCCGCAGCGCGTCGTTGGCCGGGGCCAGCGCGCGCGCCGCCGGGCGCAGCTTCTCGGCGGTCGGGCCGAGCAGCGTGCCGTAGCGCTCGAGCTTGCCCATCGTGGCGGTGGTCGTGGCCAGCGCGCCCGGAAGCTCGCCGACGGCGTCGGACACGTTCGCCTGCTCGGACGCGAACGAGCGCATGACGGCCGCCGAGGAGTCGACCAGCCCGGCGAGATCGTCGCCGCGCGAGGCGAGCTCGGCGTTGAGCGTGTTGAGCGACGTGACGAGGTGGCGCAGGTTCTTGCGCCGCTTGGCGACCTGCGAGTTCACCCGCGCGAGGTCGCGGTGCGTGGGCTCGAAGCGCCGCAGCAGCTCGCGCAGGTCGAGGCCGCGGCCCTCGAGGCCGCGCCCGGCGTCGCCGATCAGCAGCTTCAGGTAGTCGCGCGTGTCGGCGTCGAGCTCGGCGAGGATCTCGTCGGGGTTCACGTCCGGCGCCGTCGCCGAGATCGGCACGGTGAAGTCCTCGCCGGCGGCGGGCGCGTCGTCGGTCCCCGGCTCGAGGTCGATGAACATGTCCTTCAGGCCGGTGCGGGGCCGCAGGAGCGCGGTCGCGTCGGTGCGGATCATGCCTTCGTACTCGGGGTCGATGACCATCTCGACCACGGCCTTGCCGTCGGCGAGGTCGACCTCGCCGATGTCGCCGACCCGCACGCCCGCCACGCGCACGGTCTGACCCTGGCCGGGCGTCACGGCCTGGGCGGTCGAGAGCTCGGCGCTGAGCCGCAGCGGCGACGCCTCCCACGGGAAGCGCATGCGCTGGTTGTCGAGGATGTAGAGGGTCACGCCGGCGGTCACGGCCACCAGGCCGAGCACGGCGACGACCTCGCGCAGGTGCTTGCGGACGGCCTTCATCGCGTCGTCGCCTTCGTGAGCTGGTCGACGAGCGCCTTGGTGACGTCGTTGTCGGCGACCTTCAGGAGGTCCTCGAGCCCCTCGGCCTTGAGCTGCTTGCGCAGCCAGTCCACGGCCGTGCCGCGGGCCTTGTCGTAGCGCGCCTGGAACGCGGCCGAGCCCGTGTCGGCCTGCCGCTGCGGCGGCGGCGCGGCCGGGTTGGTGCGCAGGTCCGGCGACTGCTGGGTCTCGCACGGCACGCCGGCGTCGAGCGGCGGGCGCTTGGTGGGCTTGGGCGGGTTGGCGCCGAGCAGCGGCTCGGGCGTCGTGCCGAACACGCCGGGCGCGAAGGTCACGAGGTTCTTGCCGCCGGCGGCGAGCACGCGGAACCACGAGCCGTTGGCGTCGGCCGACCGGCTCTCGCCCGCGAGCCCGGGCAGCGGCTTGGGAGCCTCCTCGTAGACCTTGCCCGAGGGCGGGAACCGCTCGTCGGGCACCGTGTCCATCGTCCACGGGTGGATGACGTCGTTCTGGCAGCTCGCCGCTCGGCGCACCTGGCGGTAGAGCGGCAGGCTGCGCTCCACGAGCTTCGCGAGGTCGGGAACGGTCGGCTCGAGGTCGGCGGCCAGGCCGCGCAGCTCGTCCTCGGACATCAGGCCGCGCAGCTCGCGCACGAACGGGATCGCGACGTCGAGCGTCTCCTCGGAGCTCTGCACGCCCGGCCGCAGCTCGGTGGCCAGCGCGCGCAGCGGCGGGAACGCCTCGTTGAGCGCGGCAAGCGCCGGCATCGAGGCGCGCAGCGTGTCCGGCAGCTCGGCGACCGCGCGGCGCAGGCTCTCTTCCTCGCTCGCGAAGGCGCCGGCCGTGGTATGGAAGTCGGTGATCAGCGCCTTGAGCTGCGCGCGGTTGCGGTCGAGCGCCTTGGCCGTCGCGCCCGCGTGCTTCACGTAGCCCGAGAGGTCGCGCCCGGTCTCGCCGCGCGCGGCGTCGGCGACGATCGCCTGGTCGCGGTAGGCCGGCTCCCAGTACGGGATCGAGTTCCGGAAGCCCTGCGCGCCGGCGCCCTCGAGGCCCTTGCCGTACTCGCGCAGGAGGATCTTGAGGTCGTCGCGGGTGTCGGACTCGAGCGCGGTGATGACCTCGTCGAGCTGGACCGGCGTCGCGGTCTGCTGCACCGGGATCGTCGCGCCGTCCTCGAGCTCCTCCGCGGCCGGCGTGCCGGCGGTGAGGTCGACGAAGAAGTTGCCCTCGAGGAAGATGCGCGGCCGGATCTTGGCCGTCGCGTCGCTGCGCACCGGGCGGCCCTTGTCGGAGATGCGCATCGTCACGACGGCGCCGCGCTCGGCCGGCTCGACGGACGTGACCTTGCCGACCTCGACCCCGGAGATGCGCACCGGCGAGCCCGGCCGCAGGTTGTTGGAGGTGGCGAACGCCGCGCGGACCTCGTAGTGCGAGCGCAGCGGGATCTCCTTGGTCCAGCCGAGGAAGACGACCACTGCGATCACGGCGACCGCGACGATGCCGATCACGGGGTTGGAGAGCTTCCTCACGGCCGCTCGCTCCTCGGCATGTCGGCGTACTCGCCGGTCTCGGGCTCGGACGTGAAGGTCTGGCCCTTGGGCACGCGCGGGCGGCCGGTGAACGTCGGGCCCTGCAGGCCGGGCGACCGCGGGTCGCGGGCGATCTTGTACCTGTCGGGGAAGAAGCGCGCCTGGTCCTCGACGAAGCCGCGCTGGCCGGCCTCGCAGTCGGCACGGCCGTCGGGCGCCACGGCGGCGCCGTACGGCTGGTCCTGCGCGTACTGCGGCGTGCCCTCGATGACGCCCTCGCCGTTGGCGGGCTCGTCGGCGCCCATCGAGCCGAGCGAGTCCTCCTGGCGGCCCGTGGTGTTCACGAGCGCGCGCTGGGCGGAGCCCGTGGTGTCGGGCTCGGAGAAGTGCTCGGCCAGGTACGTGAAGAAGGTGTTCCAGGAGTTGCAGACCGTCACGTACGGGCCGTAGAAGCGCAGCTGCGGGTTGAGCGTCGTCACGGTCGCGGTGAGGCCGCGCAGCGCGGCGTTGGTGCCGGGCGCCTCGGCCAGCTCGCGCAGCGTCACCAGCGTCTTGCGCGCCTCCTCGTTGAGCGCGGGCACGCGCTGCAGCACCGGCGTGCCCTCGCTCACCGCGCCGTTGAGCGGCGGGAGCGCGCCCTTGAGCTCCTCGGTGGCGCCCGCGAAGTCGCGCGAGAAGGCGGTCAGGTCCGTGAGGAACGGCTGCTGGGCGCGGAACGACTGGACGCCGGTGTCCAGCGTCGAGGGCGACTTGGAGATCAGCGCCTTGAGCGCTTCCTCGTCGCGGCCGAGCGCCTCGAACGTGTCGGCCATCCCGCTGAACAGCGCCGCGTTCTGCTCCGACACCGGCGCGATGATGCGCGCGGCGTCGCCCAGCTCCTTCACGAAGCCGTCGAGGTCGGTCTCCGGCTCGGCCAGCGCCTGCATGACCGGCTCGAGCGAGCCGAGCAGCGGCGGCAGCTCCTCGAGCGTACGTCCGACGGACTGGCCGCGGCCCGCGAAGCTGTCGCCGAAGCCGCGCAGGTTCTCCTGGGCGGCCTTGCGCGTGGGCTCGTCGAACATCTCGTAGACCTCGTCGAGCTCGGTCGAGGCCGAGGCCTGCGTGGCGGGCACGGTGTCGCCGTTCTGGAAGTCCTCGTCGCTGGATCCCTTGGTGATCTCGACGTACTTGAGGCCGAGCGCCGACCGCGGCCGGATGCGCATCGTCGAGTCGCGCGGGAGGTCGCCGTGCGCCTTGTCGAGCTCGAGCGTGAGCTCGGCGCCGCCCGTTCCGTCCTCGAGCTCGACCGGCCGCATGTCGGTCACGACGCCGATGCGCGCGCCGCCGGAGCGGACCTCGTTGCCCGTGACGAGGTTCGCGCCGTTCGCGACGCGCACCTTGACCGTCGTGGTCGGCACGAACGGCAGTCCCTGGTTGGCGTTGTAGGCCAGGAAGACGGCGACCGTGGTGACCAGCACGGTCACGGCGCCGATCAGGACCGGGTTGGAGGCCGTGCTCCTCATGGCGCGAGCAGGAAGTCGAGGAGCTGCTGGGCGTCCGCGGCGCCCGGCACCGCCTGGGGGAGCGTCGGGAGCGGGATCGGGAGCGCGGGGATGCCGGGGCCCTGCGGCAGCTGCGGGAGCTCGATGCCGAGCGTGTCCTCGATCTGCTCCGCGAGCTTCTCCGCCGCCTTGCGCTGCTCCTTGTCGAGCTTCGGGAGCTCCTTGGGCGGCTCGGCCTTGGCCGGGAGCTCCTTCTTCTTCTCCTGCTTCTTCGCCGCCGGGAGGTGGTGCTCGGCGCCCTTCTGCGCGCCGGTGAACGACGGGTCGGCCTGCGTGATGCCGGGCTGGTGCGCCCCGAGGATGGCGGCGCAGCGCTGGTAGAAGCCGGCGTCCTCCTTCAGCTTCTCCTTCAGCGAGGCGAGGCTCTGGTAGTCCGAGCACTCGGACAGGAAGAGGTTCACCTTCAGCATGTAGCCGTTGGAGTCGAAGGCGTTGATCGCCATCGTCTGGTCGTAGACGTACTGGAGGAGCGCCTCGAAGCCGGTGTAGCCCTTGCCGCCGGGCGAGCGCGGGTCCTTCTCGACCGCGAAGTCGCGGTCGTCGAGGTGCTCGAGCACGATCGCGAGGTTGTTGCCGAGCTCGGGCGCCTTCTTGGCCGCGGCGTTGAGCTGCGCGATCGTCGGCCTCGCCGCGCGCATCGCCGGGCGGCCGTCCTTCGAGAGCTCCGACAGCGACTTGAAGCCGGTGCGGCTGGAGTCGGAGAACTCGGGGAGCCGCTCGAGCAGGGTGGCGAGCTGGTCGGCGGACTGGTCGAGGTCGGCGAGCGCGGGCGACTGCGCGTCGGCGGCCTCTCCGAGCTTGGCCATCGTCGGCTCGAGCTCGCGCAGGAAGGCCGGGAGGCGCTGCAGGCTCGCCGCGATGTCCGCCCGGCGCTCGGCCGATGCGCTCGCGGTCTGTCGCGTCTCGGTGACGAAGCGGCCGACGTCCTCGCGGTTCTCCGCGAGGTCGCCGATCACGGCGTCGGCGTCGCGCGTGAGGTTGCCGAGCACCTGGTTCTGGTCGGCGAGGATGGCCAGCACGCGGTCGGTCTCGCGCAGGGCGGGGACGGCGCGCGCCAGCGTCGCCTGGATGTCCTCGGCGCGGCCGCCGACGCCGGCGCCCAGCTCGCTGAGGATGATCCCGAGCCGCTCGCGGTACGGGCGGCGCATGACGTTGTTGATGAGGTCGATGGGGATCGTCGAGGCGGTCTGAGCGACGGGGATCGTCGCCCCGGGCTTCAGGCGCTCGGCGTCGGTGCCGGGCCGGCAGTCGACGAAGTACTCGCCGATCAGCGACTGCGGGCGGGTCTCGCAGAACGCGTCCGAGCGCAGCGAGCCGAAGCCGTCCTGGGTGATGGTGAAGTCGATCAGCGCGCGCTTGCTGCGCTTGTCGACCCGCATGCCGGTGACGTGGCCGGCGCGGACGCCGGCGACCTTGACGTCGGCGCCGTCGACGATGCCGAACGCGTTGTCGAGCTCGACCGTGTACTCCGAGCCCGCCGGCGTGTCCTGCGAGCCCGCGGACGCGACGGCCACCGTCGCGGCGACGGAGCCCAGCACGAGCACGATGGCGAGGAGCCGCAGCATCAGCCGCCGGGGAGCGTCTGGCTCGGGTCGCAGTTGAAGTCCGGGGTCGGCTTCCAGGGCCGGCTGCCGTCCTGGGACTTGTGGTCGCCGCCGCCGGGGCAGCGGTTGCGCTGGTCGGTCGACGCGACGGCCTGGAAGACGTCGTCGCGCAGCTCCGGCGGGACGGGCGTGAGCTGGCCCTCGAGCAGCGCGAACGCGCTGGCGTGGATGCCGACGCGCGAGGCGGCGCCGAGCGCGTCGTAGGTGCCGGAGTGACTGAAGTCGTCGAACCAGCCGAGCAGGTCGACCGTGTAGGGCCGGATGTGCGCGAGCTGCGGCGTGGCCTGCTCGAACGCGGTGGCCGAGGCCGGGAACGCGCCCTCGCGCTCCTCGCCGTTCTCCTCGACCTCGCCGACCGCGATGTCGCGCAGCGCCGGCTGGGCGTTGGTGAGGTCGATCAGGTCGTTGCCCTCGCCGGGTGCCTTCAGGAGCTTGCTGAGGTCCTGGAAGGTCGGCTTCGCGTCACGCGCCAGCGGGCGCAGCTCGGCGAGGAACGGCCGCAGCTTCTTGGCCACCGGCTTGGAGTCGTCCACGAGCGGCTCGACGTCGTCGAGCGCGGCGCGCAGGTTGAGGAAGGTCGTGTTGGCGCGGCGCATGAAGGCCGGCAGCTGCTCGACGGAGTCGCGCAGCGCCTCCTGCTCGGAGCCGATCGCGTCGGTCGTCGTCGCGAGGTCGTCGACGAGCCCGGCGAGGTCGTCGCGGCGGTCGGCGAGGTCGGTGACGAGCTGCGAGGAGGAGACGACGAAGCGCTCGAGCAGCTTCGAGTCGCTGTTGAGCTCGCGGAAGAGCCGCGAGGACGCCGAGAGCGACGGGTTGAGGTAGAGCAGGCCCGCGTTCATCTGCTCGCCCTGGCCCTCGTGCTGGGCGTCGAGGCCCTTGATCAGGCGCTGCAGGTCCTTGCGGGTCGGCTCGTCGAGCGTGTTGAAGATCTCGTCGAGGTCGACCGCCGTGGTCGTGCTCTCCTGCCGGATCGTGCCGCCGTCGGGGATCGCGGGCTGCTCGCCGCCGGGCAGCCGCAGGTCGATGTAGCGGTTGGCGACGCCCGAGAGCGACGCCAGGCGGACCGTCGCGAGCGTCCCCTGCCGCAGCGGCGCGTAGTCCTCGTCGATGCTGAGGGTGAGCTCGGCCTGACCGTCGTCGGTCACGCGGATGTCCTCGACCTTGCCGGCGGGGAGGCCGGAGACCTGCACCAGGTTGCCCTTGACGAGCTGGGAGGCGTTCTCGAACCGCGCCGTCACCTCGTAGCCGCCGCCGGCCCCGCGCAGCAGCAGGACCGCGATGAGCGCGATCGCGGCGGCGAGACCGATGAGCGCGGCGATCCGCGCCAGTGGGGCTGTTCCTCGCAAGTTCCTCCTGCTCCCTTCCCGGGTGCCCCAACGCCGGGAGGCGCGGAAACTTGCGAAAACGTGTGATCCGCTTCACACAGTGAGGCCGAGCGCGGCCCGCAGCGCGCGCTCGTCGACCCCTTCCACGGCGAGCACCTTGTCGCGCGCCGTGTGGCCGCGGATCACGCGCACGCGCGTGGGCGCGACGCCGGCGGCCTTCGCGACCAGCCGGCAGAGCGCGTCGTTGGCCTTGCCGTCGACGGGCGGGGCGGTGACGCGGATCAGCACGGCGTCGCCGCGCTCGCCGGCGACCTCGTCGCGGCGCGCGCGTGGCTGGAGGCGGACGCGGAGCTCGCTCAGCCCGGTTCCCGGACGGACGCCTCGCGCCGTTCGACCACCAGCCGGGTGGCGCGGGTGCCCGGGCGCCGGCGCTCGACCGCGACCTCGCCGCCGCAGATCTCGCACGGCTCGTCGAGCAGGTGCTCGAGCGAGGCGCCGGACAGCGTCCACCGCGTCGCCCCGCACTCCAGGCATCTCACCGCTTGCATGGAGTGAACGATTACGCGGAACGCCCTCAACCTCAAGGGCCGGGGTTCTCTCGGGAACCCGCCGCGACGCTCGCGTAGACTCGGCGCAGCCCTGGAGGGCACCCGTGAAACGTTTTCCGATCGACTTGGAGGGCCTGGGGGTCGCCGCCGAGGATCTCCTCGCGGTCGTCCTGCACGCGGCCGCGCAGCCGATCGTGATCGTCGACGACGAGCGCCGGGTCCGGTTCGCCAACGACGCCGCCGTGGAGCTCGCCGGGGACCTGCTCGGGACGCCGCACGTCTCGGTCCCGATCGAGCTGGACGACGGTCCCGGCGCCGTGCTCCTGTTCAAAGACGCGGCGTGGCACGAGCGCGACGCGATGCAGGCGTCGCTCAGAAGGGTCGCCGCGCTGGTCGCCGGCGGCGCGGCGTCGAGCGAGGTGTTCGCGGCGATCGCGCAGGAGGTCGCGTCGCTGCTCGGGCTGCCGCTGGTCGAGCTCTCGCGCTACGAGGCCGACGGCTCGGTGAGCGTGATCGGCGCCTGGGCCGACCGGCCGAACCCGTTCGAGGCCGGGACGCAGTGGCCGCTCGACGGCCCGACGATCTCGACGCTGGTCAAGGAGACCGGCCGCCCGGTGCGGATCGAGGCCTACGCCGACATGCCCGGAGCGATCGCCGACGCCGCGCGAGCGCACGGGATCACCTCCGCCGCGGGCGCCCCGCTGCTCGTCGACGGCGAGGTCTGGGGCGTGATGGCGACGTGCCTCTGGGACGCCCCGCCGCCTCCTGGCATCGAGGAGCGCCTGGCCGAGTTCTCGGCGCTGATCGGCGCCGCCTTCTCGAACACCGCTACGCGCGACGAGTACACGCGGCTGGCCGACGAGCAGGCCGCCCTGCGGCGCGTGGCGACGCTCGTCGCGCGCGGCGTGCCGCCGGCGGCGCTCTTCGCGGCGGTCGCGCGCGAGGTGGGGCGGCTGCTCGGCGTCGCCGCCGCGCACATCGCGCGGTACGAGCCGGACGGGACGGCGACGGCGATCGCCGCCTGGAGCGCGACCGGCGAGCACGTCCCGCTCGGCACGCGCGTGAACCTCGAGGGCGGGAGCGTGGCCGGCCAGGTGCTCCGGTCCGGGCGCCCGGCGCGGATGTCGGGCTACGAGCGGGCGACGGGCGACGTCGCCACCCGCATCCGCGGCCTGGGGCTGTCCTCCTCGGTGGGCGCGCCGATCGTCGTCGACCAGCGGCTGTGGGGCGTGATGATCGCCTCGGCGAAGGAGGAGGCGCCGCTCCAGGTGGACGCCGAGTCCCGGATCGCGGCCTTCACCGAGCTCGTCGGCACCGCGATCTCGAACGCGCAGGCGCGGGCCGAGATCGACCGCCTGGCCGGCGAGCAGGCGGCGCTCCGCCGCGTGGCGACGGTGGTCGCGCGCGGCTCCTCCCCCACGGACGTCTTCGCGGCGGTCGCCGAGGAGGTCGGGCGGCTGCTGCGCGTCGACGGCGGGACGCTGTACCGCTTCGAGCCCGGGGCGACCGCCACCGTCGTCGCGGACTGGGGCGCGGACGAGGCGCTGCTCCCGGTCGGCACGCGGATCGCGCTGGAGGGCGAGAACGTCGCCACGCGCGTGCTGCACAGCGGACGGTCGGCCCGCATCGACGACTACGGCAAGGCCTCGGGGGCGATCGGAGACCACGCGCGCGGCCTCGGCGTGCGCTCGGGGGTCGGCTCGCCGGTCATCGTCGACGGCCGGCTCTGGGGCGCGCTGGTGGCCGTCTCGCGACGGGCCGAGCTCCTGCCGGTCGACATCGAGGCGCAGGATCGGCGAGTTCACCGAGCTCGTGGCCACCGCGATCTCGAACATCGACGCGCGGGTGGACCTCGCGGCCTCGCGCGCGCGGATCGTGGCCGCCGCCGACGAGGAGCGCCGGCGGGTGTCGCGCGACCTGCACGACGGCGCGCAGCAGCGGCTGGTCCACACGGTGATCACGCTGAAGCTGGCCAGCCGGGCCCTCGAGGCCGGCAGCGCGGCCGCGAAGCTCGTTCGCGAGGCGCTCGAGCAGGCCGAGCGCGCGAACGTCGAGCTGCGCGAGCTCGTGCACGGCCTGCTCCCGGCGGTGCTCGCCCACGGCGGCCTCGTCGCCGGGGTCGACGCGCTGGCCTCGAGGATGCCGGTGCCGGTCGAGTACCACGTGGCCGTGGAGCGGCTGCCCACCCCGGTCGAGGCGACCGCGTACTACATCGTCGCGGAGTCGCTGACCAACGTGGCCAAGCACGCCGGGGCGACGAAGGCGATCGTGCGGGTCCGGGAGGCGAACGGCCTGCTGCTCATCCAGGTGTGCGACGACGGGGTCGGCGGCGCGCGGCCGGACGGCAGCGGCCTCCTCGGCCTGGCCGACCGCCTCGCCGTCTTCGACGGCCGGCTCTGGATCCGCAGCCCGGAGGGCGAGGGCACGATGGTGGAGGCCGAGCTCCCCCTGCCGACCGGCGAGGGGGGTGCTGCATACCCGGGGTGGGACTCGAACCCACACGCCCCGTAATCCGCCGCGCGCATACCCGGGGTGGGACTCGAACCCACAGCGCTCTCGCGAGCAACGCCTTTTAAGGGCGCGGACTTTGCCAGTTTGTCTACCCGGGCTCGGAGCGAATCCTAATCGGGATCCATCCGCATCCAATGCGAACATGTGTTCCCACACGAGACCTCCGGTGAACGCCCCGCAGGTGGCGATCGCCCGCAGATCCGAGGTCGCGAAACTCGACGCCTTCGTCGGGCCGAAGCGCTAGCTGGTCGTCTTCGCCCAGCACGAGCGGCGGATTCCCGGGTCGCTACCCTCGAACCGACGCAACTTTCTCGTCGCGTCCGAGTTCTTCCGCGACGAGACCTCTTCCTCGTTTTGGAAGCTTCCGCACTTCATCACCAGGCCGGTGTGACCGGCATGCACGGGCGCTCGCCGTTATTGCGCCTGCAATCCGACGAACGTCTGATCACGCTCGTGCGGCGTGGCAACCACAACGCGTTCGAGGCGCTGGTGGCCCGGTACCAGGCGCGGCTGCTCGCATTCTGCCGCCACATGCTGTCCTCGAAGGAGGACGCCGAGGACGTGCTGCAGGAGGTGTTCGCGGCCGCCTTCAACGCGATCCTGGCCGACAGCCGCGAGATCAACGTCCGGCCGTGGCTCTACCGGATCGCGCGCAACCGGTCGCTCAACCACCTGCGGCGCACGCAGGCGGTCGGCGTCGACTCGATGGACATCCACCTGTCCGAGCACGGCCAGACGACCGCGGACAAGGTCCACCGGCGCGAGGACTTCCGCCTGCTGATCGCCGACGTCCAGGAGCTCCCGGAGACCCAGCGCACCGCGCTGCTGCTGCGGGAGATCGACGCGCTGTCGTACGACCAGATCGCCGAGGCGATGGAGACCACCGTCCCGTCGGTCAAGTCGCTGCTCGTGCGCGCCCGCGTCTCGCTCGCCGAGGCCGCCGAGGCGCGCCTGCTCTCCTGCGAGGAGGTCCGCATCGAGCTGGGCGAGGTCGCCGAAGGGCTCGCGCGCACGAGCGCGCCGGTCCGCCGCCACCTGCGCACCTGCGATCGCTGCGCGACGTTCCGCAAGCAGCTGCGCCAGACCAACAAGGCCCTGGCCGCGCTGTTCCCGGTCGGCCCGCTCTTCCTGCTCAAGAAGACGCTGCTCGCGCACCTCGGCACGTCGGCCGCCGCGGGCGGCGGCGGAGCTGCCGCCTCCAGCGCGGCCGCCGGCGCCGGCGCCGCGGCCGCCCAGGCGGGCCTGAGCACGCTGGCGACCAAGACCGTGGCCGGCCTCGCGGCCGCCGCGATCGTCACCGCCGGCGCCGTCGAGGTCCAGCACGTCCGCACCAAGCCGCGCGCCAAGGCCAGCGTCGCGATCGCCGCCGCCGCGCCCGCAGTGCCCGTGGCTCCGGCCGCCGCCGCCCCGGCGCCGCCGGCCGCCCAGCCGAGCTCCGAGGGCGACCGCTACGAGCCGCGCAAGAAGGAGCGCGCCGAGAAGCCGGGCGCCGAGGCGAAGGCCAGCGCGAGCCACGCCCACGCCGACCCCGACGCCCGCCGCCGTCACCGAGCAGCACGAGAGCGAGACCACCGCGCTGCCGACCGACACCACCGGCTCGGCCGACGGGTCGGACGGCGCCATCGCGCCGACCGCGCCGCTGCCGCCGGTCGTCGTCCTGCCGTCGCCGCCGCCGTCCACCACGCCGGCGCCCACGGACCCCGTGCCGGCTCCCACGCCCGAGCCCCCGGGTCCGACGCCGACCCCGACGCCGACGCCCGAGCCGACTCCGACGCCCACGCCGGAGCCGACCCCCGAGCCGACTCCGACGCCGACGCCCGGCCCGTAGTTGCTCGAGTTCGACGACTTCCTGGCCGTCGACATGCGGGTCGGCCGCGTGATCGAGGTCGCCGACTTCCCCGAGGCCCGCAAGCCCGCCTGGAAGCTCACGATCGACTTCGGCGAGGAGATCGGCGTCAAGCGCTCCTCGGCGCAGGTCACCAACTACTCCCGCGAGGAGCTCGAGGGCCGGCTGATCGTCGCGGTGGTCAACTTCCCGCCGCGCCAGATCGGCCCGGTGCGCTCGGAGGTCCTGTGCCTCGGGGCCTCCGACTCGGAGGGGCGCGTGATCCTGCTCGCGCCCGACGCCGAGGTCCCGCTCGGCTCTCGGATCCACTAGGGCCCAGAACGGCAACTGCGCTGGGTAGGGAGGCTGGGGTGCATTTCTGCAGCTTTCCGTCGTCGTGGGCGGCGTGGCTGCAGTTGTGCACCTATACGGTGCGAAAGTGCAGCCGCGCCCCTCGCGGCGCGCCGATGTTGCAGAAATGCACCCCCTCCCGGTCCCTCCCTCAATGCCGGGGTTCGTCCCTACGCGGCCTGCAGCAGCCCGATGACCTTCATCCGCCGCTCGAGCGCCTTCATGGCGAACGCGCGCGTCTCGGCCACGGTCACGCCGAACAGCGTCATCTCGTCGTCCCCGCCCTCCATCCAGTGCGGCCTGAGCACGCCGTCGGCCACCGGGCCGACCTCGACCAGCGTGCGCTGGATCGCCTCGATGTAGCGCGGGTCGCGGCGGACCATGTCGCGCAGGAAGCGCGCGCCGAAGGCCACGTGGCGATGCTCGTCCCGCGCCACCAGGGTGAAGCCGGCCACGAAGCCCGGCAGCGTGCCCTGGCGCTCGTTGAAGTCCATGATGAAGTGCTGCCCCGTCAGCGCGAGCATGCCCTCGAGGACCATGTGGTAGAGCGTCACGGCCTCGACCAGGGTCTCGAGGTCCTCGGGCTCGGCGGCCAGCCGGTCGACCCGTGAGCGGAGCATCTCGTCGAACAGGACGCCGAACTCGGCGTTCAGGTGCTCGGACGTCTCGCGCAGCCGCTCCTCGAGCGTGTCCGACTCGAGCACGCCCACCTCGCGGTAGAAGCGATCGAAGAACGCCACGTGGCGCGCCTCGTCGGCGATCTGCGTGCAGAGGAACAGGCGCATCTCCTCGTCGGGCGCGGCGCGCATCATCGGGCCGAGCTCGGCCGCGACGCGCTGCTCGCCGACGAAGAACGACGACAGGCCGTACATGCGCTGGAAGCGCTCCTCCTCGGGGATGCGCTCGTGCCAGTCGATGCGGTCCTGCGTGAAGTCCAGGTCCTGCGTCGCCCACTGCTGGCGCTCCCACAGCTCGTAGAGCTGCCGGTAGTCGAGGAGCCTCGCCTCGCCGCGGTCGGCGGAGGCGAGCAGCCCCGGGTCGCTCGTGGCCTGGAAGTCGGTCCGCTCCGTTCGCTCGCCCATGCGGCGAGCGTACCGCTACGGTCCGGGCTCGACGCCGGTGACCAGCAGCGCGTCTCCCGCCTCGCCGAAGCTCACGGGATAGCGGCCCGGACGGCGGCCGTCGATCTCCGCGCGGACCGTCTCGCCGGGGTTGGCGGAGAGGGGCTCGACGCCGTCCAGGCGCGCCGTGACCGGCGCGTCCGTGTCGTTGCGCACGACGAGCTCGATCGCCAGGAAGGCCGGGACGGAGACCTGCGGCGGGTCGACGCCCTCGGCGGAGACCGTGAACCGCACGGGCACGCGCGCCGCCTCCTCGTCGCCAGCGCCGCCCTCCTGCTCCTCCGGCGGCGGCTGCTCGGTCGCGGTCGGCGTGGCCGACGCGGTCGGCGTCGCGGTCGCGGCCGGCTCCTCCGTGGGGACCGCGCTCGCCTCGGGGGCCGGCGTCGCCTGCGGCGCCGCCGCCTCGTCGTCGCCGCAGCCCGCGACGGCGGCGGCGACGAGCAGGACCAGCCAAGATCGGCGCAGCACCTAGTTGCCGATCGAGAAGAGCGCCTCGAGGTCGTGCTGGGAGAAGACCTCGAAGGCGACCATCGTCTGCGTGCGCCTGATGCCGGCGACCGCGGCGAACCGGTGCGTCACGACGTCGGCGACCTCCTGCGGGTCCCGCACCCGCAGCATCGCGACGAAGTCCCACTCGCCGGTGACCGAGTACACCTCGGCCACGCCGTCGACGTCGGCCAGCGCCCCGCCGAGCTGCTCCATCTGGGAGCGCTCGGCCTCGATGAGAACGATCGCGTGGGTCACTTGAGCCTGTGGGTCCCGCCCGGCTCGACGATGACGACCTGCGAGAAGCCCGCGTTCTGCACGTCGGACTTGAAGGCCTCGGCGTCGGTCTCGATCGGCGGGAAGGTGTTGTAGTGGCACGGGATGACCTGCTGCGGCTGGATGAACTCCACCGCGGTCACGGCGTCGTAGCGGTCCATCGTGTAGTGGCCGCCGATCGGCACCAGCGCGAGGTCGACCTTGTCGCCGCGCCGCGCGATCAGCTGCATGTCGCTGAACAGGCAGGTGTCGCCCAGGTGGTAGATGAGCCGGTCGCCGATGTGGATCAGCAGCCCGGCGGGCGTGTGCGGGGTGCCGCTCGGCGACACGGCCGTGTGCCAGGCCGGCACGAGCTTCACCCAGCCCCAGTCGAACTGGACAGTGCCGCCGAGGTTCGGGTCGACCACGTTCTCGACGCCGTTGCCGGAGATCTCCCCGGCCAGCTCGACGATGGCGAGCACCGTCGCGCCGGTGCGCTTGGCGATGTCGACCGTGTCGCCGAGGTGGTCGCCGTGGCCGTGGGTGAGCAGGATCGCGTCGGCCTCGACCTCGTCGGCGGACGCGGCGGCGAGCGGGTTGCCGCTCAGGAACGGGTCCGTGAGCACGGTCGCCCCGCCCGCTTTCAGCTCGAAGCAGGACTGCCCCAGGAAGCGGATGTCGACTGCCATCAGGTTTCTCCTCTCGTCAAGATCTGGGCCAGCTCATACCCGACCGCCACGCCCACGAGCATGCTCACGCGCGACTCGTCGGCGACCAGGGCCCGCACGGCGGTGACCCGCTCGTCGGTGTCCGGCTTGCCGGCGGCCTTGAGCACCTCGGCCTCGTGGGCGGTGCCGTACCAGCCGGCCGCCTCGAGCGCCGTGTCGAGGATGCGCTGGAGCTGCGGCGCCTTGGCCGCCACCAGCCGCTGCGCCTCCTCGAGACGGTCCGGATCGCTCAGGGCCTCGATCGCGGCGTCGATCTCGGCATCGGAGTGGCTTTCGGGCACGGACCGCCCATCATAGGAGCGGGCCTAGCGCTCGGGCAGCCGCGCGAGGATCGCGCCGAGGATGACGCCGATGATGCCGCCGCCCAGGCCGGCCAGCGCGCTGGCCTCCTCGGTGGCCAGGGGCAGCAGGATCAGCACGGCGGCGATCGCCAGCGCGCCGAGCAGGTCCGAGTCGTCCTCGACGCCGCGGCGGCGGCCGAGGATGTCGCGCATCGCCCACGCGGCGAGCAGGCCGAGCGCGGCGCCGTTGCCGCCCGAGGCGACGAGGACGTCGTCGCCGGCGATGGCGAGGAACATGCCGCCCGCGCCGGCCGCGAAGAACACGAGCAGCACGGCCCAGGGGCCGTGGCGGCGCTCCAGCAGCCAGCCGAAGAGGAAGATCGAGCCGAGCGCGATGACCTCGTAGCCCGTCGACCCGTAGACGAACAGCGTGGTGACGGTCCGGTAGTACTCGTCCGTCGAGTCGAAGAGCAGGACCAGCTCGTCGATCCGCCAGATGCCCGCGCGGGCGCCCAGGGTGACGATGATCGACGCCAGGACCAGCGAGATCGTGACGTAGGGCCGCCGGTCCGCGCGGATGCCGGGGATCTCCCCCGGCTTGAGGCGACCGAGCGTCGGACGCCGCCGGCGCGAGACCTTCGGCTCCTTCGGCACGCCCCCGCGCTCGAGCTTCGGCGCCCGTTTGCGCAGCCGCGTACCGCAGTACGGGCACTCCGTGATGTACGGAGAAACCTCGCTGCCGCACTTCTTGCAGACGACGAACAGGTCCGGGCCGCTGGCCATGGACCAACGATTCTACGCGTGGCTCGTCGCCTCGACGATCTCTTTCATGACCTCGGCGTAGTCGTGGTTGGCCTCGTAGACCACGCGCTGGCGCTGAGCGCCGTTCCCGCCGTCCAGGATGTCGCGCAGCGCCTCGAACTCATCGCCCGATCCGAGGTCCTGCGCGTGCTCGCGCAACCGGTCGAACAACCGCTCGCCGAGCTCCTTCGCGGGCACCAGCCGGCGCTCGGGCAGATCGACGAGATCGCCCTCCATCCCGTGCCGCGCCGCGAGCCACTTGTTCTCGTCGAGCATCTCGTACGGATAGCGCGCCAGCTTCTTGCCCGCCTCGTAGTGGTCGGAGAGCTCCTTGACCATCGCCTGGGTGAGCGCCGCCAGCGCCAGCGTGTGCTCCACCCGCGTCTGGGCGTCCATGGCGCGGATCTCCACGGTCCCGAAGTTCGGGTGCGGGCGGACGTCGTACCAGAGGAACGTGTAGTCGTCGATCACGCCCGATTCGATCATGAAGCCGATCCGGCGGTCGAAGTCGGCCCAGTCCTCGTAGTACGGCGGGATGCCGACCCGCGGGAAGGCGCGGAAGATCGGCATCCGCGTGGAGGCGAAGCCGGTCGCGTCGGCGCGCCAGAACGGCGAGTTGGCAGCCAGCGCGAAGAGGATCGGCACGTGCACGCGCATGCCGTTGACGATGTGGATCGCCTTGTCGGGGTCGTCGACCCCGACGTGCACGTGCAGCCCGAAGATGATCTCCTGGCGCGCCACGAAGCGCAGCGCCTGCACCAGCTCGCGGTAGCGCGGCCGGGAGGAGACGCGCTGATCCTCCCACATGGCGAACGGGTGCGTGCCCGCCGAGCCGATGCACAGGTCCCGCTTGGCGGCCGCCTCGGTCACCGCGCGGCGCAGCGTGCGCAGCTCCTCGCCCGCCGCGTGCACGTCGGAGTGCGGCGAGGTGGCGATCTCGAGCACCGACTCGAGCAGCTCCGGCTTGACGTTGTCGTCCTCGCCGTGCTCCTCGAGCACCGCTTCGATCGCGTTGGCCAGCGCCAGGCTCTCCGAGTCGAGGATCATGAGCTCCTCCTCGATCCCGATCGTGAAGCTGGGGCCGGTGAACTTCGGCTCCATCGGCCGCGTACAGTACGAGCCCGGAAAGCGAAACGACGTTCGAACAGGGGTTGCGCACAATGGCGCTCGGATACGACGGCAAGCTCTACATCCTCGCCTTCGACCACCGGGGCTCCTTCCAGAAGAAGATGTTCGGGATCGAAGGCGACCCGACTCCGGAGGAGACGAAGACGATCACCGATGCCAAGCGGCTCGTCTTCGAGGGCATGGAGAAGGCGGTACAGCGCGGGATCGACGCCTCTACGGCGGGCGTCCTCGTCGACGAGCAGTTCGGCGGCGACGTGCCCAAGCTCGCCCGCGAGCACGGCCTCTCGCTCTCGATGCCGGTCGAGAAGTCGGGCCAGAACGAGTTCGACTTCCAGTTCGGGAGCGACTTCGGGCAGCACATCCTCGACTTCGACCCGAAGTTCTCGAAGGTGCTGGTCCGTTACAACCCTGACGGCGACGCGGAGATGAACGAGCGCCAGCTCGGCCGCCTCAAGGAGCTCGCCGACTGGCTGCACGCCAACGACCGCAAGTTCCTCTTCGAGCTGCTGGTGCCGGCCGAGGACGCCCAGCTGGAGCAGGTCGGCGGCGACACGGACCGCTACGACGCGGAGCTGCGCCCCGAGCTGATGCGCCAGTCGATCGAGAACATCCTGAACTTCGGGATCGAGGTCGACATCTGGAAGATCGAGGGCGTCGACACGACCGAGGACGCGCAGATGCTCGTCGACGAGACGCGCAAGGGCGAGGGCCGCGAGGGCGTCGTCTCCGTGCTCCTGGGCCGGGGCGCGAGCGACGAGAAGGTCGACCACTGGCTTCGCCAGGCCGCGCCCGTGGAGGGCATGGTCGGCTTCGCCATCGGCCGGTCGATCTGGTGGGACGCCCTCAAGGGCTTCCTGGCCGGCGACCTCGACCGCGATACGGCCGCCACGCAGATCGCCGACAACTACCTGCGGTTCATCAAGGTCTACGACGAGGCCGAGGACGCCGCCAAGGTCTGACCCTTATGGAGCTCTGCCGCTAATCTTCCGCTCCTATGCGGATGCGGCAGAGCATCTCCGAGATCGAAGAGGCCTTCTTCGAGGAGATCGAGGAGGATCGTGAGCGCCAGGAGCGCCTGCGCCGCCATGCCGAGCAGCGCTCCCGCCGCCGCCGTGCCGTGAAGACCCACCGCCAGGGCTCGATGCGCTTCGCGCTGGTCCTGCTCACCCTGCTCGCGACCGCCGCAATCGTGACGATC